>CAVWUM010000020.1:0-13794 GCA_963758205.1 Schleiferiaceae bacterium | reverse complement strand
ACATTCGAATTAAACTAACCTTACAATTGAAAACCACTACAACCTGATGATTGTTTCACGCGCATATACCATTGTTTCAAATCCTGTATCAGCACAGCCGACAAATCATCATGAATCTGCCATGGAATCTCATTCATCAATATGATGATTTTGCACTTGCTGAAAAGGCTCATGTGTATTACTATCCGGCAGCAATTCCCCCGATAGTCTTGCAAAATCGAGCTTAAATGCAGGAAGGACATCAGCGTTTATAGAAGGTTATTCATGGGAATATTACCCCAATGGGAAACTTCTTTATGAAACCTATTTTTACCATAGCAACCCAATTAGCCGATATCGTTGCAGTTATAATTTAAACAGCAGAATTGACTCATTTATTAATCAAAAGCCCTCCTTATCAGGCTGGCAAGATGCTTATCGTTATTGTAAGTTTTATAATTCACAAAATGAAATATATCAAAGCACTCAGTCATGGAAAGATTCAAACGGGGTCTGGTCTAGCCCTATAATAACCTATTATTTTCACTTTGGAAATTACGACAGTGTATGGGTAAATGATAATTCATTTGCTCCGTTTGGAATTAACATTCAATACGTCTGGCAGATATATAAAGACCAGAACGGCAACGATACGTTGTTAATCAACAGTTCTTCGAATGATTCTATAAATTATACTATCGGACGATATAGCTTTTGGAAATACGACAATTCAGGAGATTTAAAGGAGCATTTTAAAATGCGGCCCGATTCTGTTGGAAAGCCCGGTGAAACTTATTATAGAGCGAAACGGTATTTAAGTACTCCTTTGGTATTTAAGGACTCTATTTTTAGCGAATACATACCCGGTAATATGTATTTCACAGATGTTATTGAATTTTACAGACACCAACCGATTGGCTTACTTGAAAAAGAGATTTCTCAATTCAACATATTCCCAAATCCGGCCGGGCAATTTATACGAATACAATCCCCAAAAACTGATTACTACCGCCAAATTATCATTACTGATCATCAGGGTAAACAGGTTATGGAGATCAGTAATCCGAGCCAAACCTTAAACATCTCCAAACTTAAAATCGGGGCCTATATACTTAAGGTGATAACCGATGAAGAGATTGCCGTCAAAGGTTTTATTAAACAGTGAGAGGCTTCAACCCATTGCTAAGGATTTATCACCTCAACTTCAACACCTGCCCCACAAAGGGTTGTGTTCCAACAGGCATATCATTCCATTTATACATAAAGCGCAGCTTTACACCAAACTGCTGCGAAATGGAATACATAGTTTCACCGGGCTGCACGGTATGATATTCATGCTCAATAGATGCCTTGCGCCTTTTGGGTTGCGTGTAAATACGGTCTCCGGGCTGAATTTTACTGTCAAAGGCAAGATCGTTATACTCCAGTAATTTGTGTACACGTATCTCCACCTGAGCCGCAATACTCTCATAAGTATCGCCCTCTTTAGCTTCAATATATTTTACCTGGTTGGTAGATACATTCACCTGAAAAGGATCAATTTCAAACTCGGGCTTTACGGCTGCTGTGTCCACATCGCTATCCTCATGGTAACCTTCCAGGTCATATTTATGCAATTCATATTTCTCTATAAGATCAATAAGCAACTGCGGATATTTACGATTAGTGGCATACCCGGCTTTCTTCAACCCTTTGGCCCAGGCCTTATAATCGGTAGGTGATTCTTCAAACAAAAAGGCATAGCGGGAGCGTGTAGTCAAAAACTCCGAGTGATCCCTAAAGCTTTCATCCGGATCTTTATACGAGCGGAAACACTCATTTTTCTCATCATCATCGTGATAAATTCGCTTGCCCTTCCAATCTTCATGGCACTTAATGCCAAAGTGGTTATTAGCTTCTTTAGCCAGGTAGCTCTTGCCGCTGCCGCTCTCTAAAATTCCCTGGGCCAGCGTAATACTGGCGGGTATGCCGTGCTTCTTCATCTCACGGATGGCCACACCTTTGTATTTTTTGATGTAAGCCTCCACATCGCCATTTGCCATCATCAGTCTGCTCAGCAGTGCAAATGTTACAAGGAGTTTAATCTTCATATTCCAGTTTTCTGTTTCCTGATTTTTCCAAACGTTTGTTCATACCCTTTATTCCCTGCAGCCCCCCAGTGTGTATAGCCAGTACCTTACTACCTCTTTCCAAGGCCCCATTTTCAATCATATCCCAAATACCATAAAGCATTTTGCCGGTGTACACGGGGTCAAGGGCTATGTTATACTTTCGGTAAAAGCCATTCATGAAATCAATTAATTCCGGCTTCACCTTTCCGTAGCCGCCAAAATGATAATTTTCAGCTATCTGCAAACGGTGGTTTACCATTTCTTTTCCATTAAGGTCTGTTGAAAAGGCTTGCTCATATTGGAGAACAGACTGGGCAATAGCCCGTTTTAAAAATACACCTCCCTTTAATGCCGGAAACAGTACGTATCTCGCGTCATAACCACTCAGTAGAAGTCCGGCCATGGTGGTGCCCGTACCCCCAGCACAGCATATATAATCAAAGCCGGCCGGTACTTCATCCAGAATTTCAGTACAGCCTTTTATGCCCAGGGTGCCCTTTCCGCCTTCCGGTAATATGTACACTTCGGGCAGGGTGTCCGCCACCAATTGCAAAAATCCGGGGTCATCCTTAGTATCATATCGCTTTCGCGAGATGGCTTCCACTTCCATCCCACAATCACGGCAAAAATCCAGCGTATCATTACTCACTACCTCCTCCCCACGTACAATAGCTTTGGTGGGGATATTTGCCATATTGCCGAGTGCGGCCGTTGCAGCAAGGTGATTACTAAAGGCCCCACCAAAAGTCAATATCACCTCTTTTCCACTTTCCCTGAAATCCTGCAGGTAATACTTCAGCTTGCGCCATTTATTACCACTTACGTGGGAATGAATAAGGTCTTCGCGCTTCAGCCAAAGCTCCACACCATTAATGGTGTCAAGTTGCTGCAGGGGAGAATTTAAATGATTGAATTCTTTCACTGGGCAAAGGTGGACAGAGAAATTCTAAATCCGAAACCTTAAAACCGAAACAAATTCGAATTATTAAAATTCTAAAATTTAAAAGATCCGTTATTTACTTCAACGCAGAGGCACTGAGAACGCTGAGAATCGCAGAAATGAAATTAACTTTTCTACCCTGTCTTACCCTAAGTGGTTGTTTTAGAAAGCTCAGAACCGAGGCGCAAGAGTGCGAAAAAGCGCAGTTACGCCAGGGCGTAATGAGCATTTTGAGTAGGAGTGCAACGAAGGTAATGGGCTTTATAAACAGACACTCCTTAGTTTTGCAAAATGCCAAAACTAGAGGACGAAGACTTCTACTACTCCCCGGAAGGGTTTATAGTTTTCACAAAAGAATACCACCTGAAACGTGGCTACTGTTGCCAAAGCGGCTGCAAGCATTGCCCCTATGGCTATGATAAAAAAACGAATACTTTCAGAAAATAACAGACAAATGCAAACCATCACCAACTTTAAGGAACTTATAGCACAAGGCATCCCCAGCGAGCTACCTGCACCAAAGCCCTACAATAAAGATGTAAACCATGCCCCTAAGCGAAAGGACATTTTGAGCAAGAAAGAAAAGGTGCTGGCCCTAAAAAATGCCCTGCGCTACTTCCCACAAAAGTGGCACAATGAGTTGGCTGCCGAGTTTGCACAAGAGCTAAAAGACTATGGCCGCATTTACATGTATCGCTTTAAGCCGGATTATGAAATGTACGCCCGCCCAATTTCAGAGTATCCCGGCAAGTGCGAGCAGGCCAAAGCCATTATGCTGATGATTCAGAATAATCTGGACCCTGCAGTAGCGCAACACCCTGATGAACTGATTACCTATGGTGGTAATGGTGCCGTATTTCAAAACTGGGCGCAATACCTGCTTACCATGCAGTACCTGGCTGAAATGACGAATGAGCAAAGTCTGCACATGTATAGCGGGCACCCTATGGGGCTTTTCCCTTCGCATAAAGATGCACCGCGCGTAGTAGTTACCAATGGCATGATGATACCCAATTACTCCAAACCGGATGACTGGGAAAAATACAATGCGCTGGGGGTTACCCAGTATGGGCAGATGACTGCAGGAAGTTATATGTACATCGGGCCGCAGGGAATCGTTCATGGCACTACTATAACATTGATGAACGCTATGAGGAGGATTCGTCAGAATCCACCCCCGGCAAGCTCCGCAAGCCACCCCCGCCAGCGGGGGACAGGTGCCAGCTTATCCCCCTCTGGAGGGGGTGCCCAAAAGGCGGGAGAGGAAGACCATTCTATGCTATTCGTTACGGCCGGACTTGGCGGTATGAGTGGTGCTCAGCCAAAAGCCGGAAATATTGCCGGCTGTGTTTCAGTAACGGCCGAGGTAAACCCACGTGCCTCGCGCAAGCGCCATGAGCAGGGCTGGGTAGATGAAATTATTTCGGAGATGGATGAGCTGGTGAACCGTGTAAAAGAGGCTATTGCAGCTAAAGAAACCGTTTCCATAGCCTATGAAGGAAATATAGTAGAAGTGTGGGAACGCTTTGCCGATGAAGATATTTATGTGGATTTAGGTTCGGATCAAACCTCGCTGCATAACCCATGGGCGGGTGGCTACTACCCGGTGCAGTTGAGTTATGAGGATGCCAACGAAATGATGGCTAATAATCCTGAAAAATTTAAAGAGCTGGTGCAGGAAACTCTACGCAGACATGCAACAGCCATAAACAAGCATACCTCTAAGGGCACCTACTTTTTTGATTATGGCAATGCCTTTTTGCTGGAAGCCAGCCGTGCAGGCGCAGATGTGCTGAATCCCAACCCCAGCATTGGTCGTGAGTTTAAATACCCCAGCTATGTTCAGGATATTTTAGGGCCCTTGTGTTTTGATTATGGATTTGGCCCCTTCCGTTGGGTGTGTACCAGCGGCAAGGCGGAAGACCTGGCCTTTACCGATAAACTGGCAAGTGAGGTATTGGGAGAAATGGCCGCACAGGCCCCGGATGAAATCAGTCAGCAAATGCAGGATAACATTACCTGGATAAAAGCGGCTGGTGAAAACAAAATGGTGGTAGGCTCACAGGCCCGTATTCTTTATGCAGATTCTGAAGGGCGCATTAAGATTGCCCGTGCTTTTAATGATGCCATCAAAGCCGGAAAGATTGGACCGGTGGTGCTGGGACGTGATCATCATGACGTGAGTGGAACCGACTCTCCCTACCGCGAAACCTCCAACATTTATGATGGCTCGCAGTTTACGGCAGACATGGCTATACAAAACGTAATAGGCGACAGCTTTAGAGGCGCTACCTGGGTGAGTATTCACAATGGTGGTGGTGTAGGCTGGGGTGAAGTAATTAACGGTGGTTTTGGGATGCTGCTGGATGGCACCGAAGATGCCGACCGCAGGCTGGAAAGCATGTTGCTCTACGATGTAAACAACGGTATTGCCCGCAGAAGCTGGGCCCGCAATGAGCCTGCCCTATTTGCCATTAAAAGGGAAATGGAAAGAACGCCTGGATTGAAAGTGACCTTGCCGGAGATGGTTGAGGGGAATTTGGAGGGGTTGGTGGATTAGTCTTCTATTACACAGAGTTTCGCTGAGTTTTCACGAAGATACTCAGAGTATGAACGTCTCTGTGGAGCTCTGTGAATCTTTGTGTCACTCCGTGAGACAGCTTTAAGCAGATTTATTAGATATCTAATCGAGCAACTTTTTCCCCGTGGTTGGTCTTATTACAATACTATGAGATCCTTTATCATCTTATTCTTGTTATTATCTACCCTTCTATCTAAAGGACAAGGGCTACGCGATTCCCTAATAAATAGAACCTGGCTCAATCTTTTTGGAAAAGAATTAAATTATACAGACTCTTCCTATTTACATGGGCACGGAGAATTGGCTGCTGTCACTTTTATATATGAAATAAAAGATTCTCTTATTAACTACACTTACCCGGGGAAATCTGATTGGCAATCCACAAAATTCGAGTTTCATAAGGACAGCCTAACCTTATTCTCTAAACATATTACCTGGGCTTCACATTGCTGGAGATTACGGAACGAAGGTAATCAAGCACATCGCACTTTTTTCAGTAAATCGCATCTGGATAAATACCCTGAAGCCTTTCACAAAATTCAATTTCAGCTTGCTGAAGGCAGCATTTTGGAGGTAGATAGTTGTGGCAATGTTTTTTATGACGCGAAGGGCTATGGTATTGATCAGCTAAACTACTATGGTCATTATCGGGGGAAACTTAAAAAAAACCAAACCAGTTATTTGAAAGAAACAATTGAAAGAGAAGATCTAAAATTAAAATATCTGGCTTGTCAATCTGAAGCAAGTATGGGATCGCATTCCAGCCCTGATAAAATTAACTACACCACAACCTATGCTAATTTTCCTTCCTCTAGATATCTTGATGATCTGAATAGAGAAGGTATTAATACTTTTGACTTTCTTTTAGAAGCCATTGATTTTAAATCGTTGGAATTTCAAAATTTCGCAGATGGAGATTCTGTTTCAGGGGTTGTAGTGTATAAACCCTTCTCCAACTCTTGGGCACTAATAAAATGCCGACCAAATTATCTTACTAGTTATGAGGAAGAAGGTGACACCTTTCATCTATACAGCGCCATAGTTGATAGTATTTTCTATGGACCAAAGACACATACCTCACATATTTCTTATGATCAATTTTATTTCTATACGAATACTATAGTAAATGAAAACAGGTCAATTCTTATAGAGCCTCATGAAGTTAGTCCTAACTGGTTTTACCGAGGCAGAGCATTTGAAAAGCCGGCAAATTTGATTTTTCTAAAACTGGAATGGTTCAAACCATTTCCTGAAGGATATAAGATGATTGCCCGCTCTAACCCTTTTTGGATAAGATCTATGTCCTCAGTTATGCCGATATTCCTGGTATCCCCGTACAATGGCCTATTACCAAATCCATTTCCAAAATATTACAGGACAAGATTCGGGCTGCCGTATCCATTTATTCGTCCTGACTTTCAAGTTGCCTTTGAGGAATATGTGCTACCCGATTGGGAGGAGTATTTAAAAAAGAACAGAATCCAAGAAGAAAAATAGGTTAAAAACAGGCCGCATGAAAAAACACTTAATTTTTTTCTTAAGCTTCATTTCTTTTACTTCATTCAGTCAATCGGCAATTGACTCGGTGCTAGCCATAACGTGGGTTGCTGAACCTTTTGAGTATTTGAAATTCGATGCACAAAACACAGCTAAGCTTTACCAGGAGTTATATTCTTATAGAATTGACGAACAGCTTATCCATATTGAAAATGAAGCAGACACCATTAGCTTTAGATATAGATATTTTGGAGACTCTATTGAATTAACTGCCTTATCAGGAGTAAAGCATCTTAGGGCATTACCTCCCAAGTATTGGGATAAAAAGAATGATATGTGGCAACTTCTTACTCCTGTTCAAGAAGTAAGGATACTATATGATTCAGCCTATCTATACACCGGCAACATTCCTTTTAAGCAATTACAGGTAAGCCTGGTTAAGGGTGAGTTAACGGTTGACAGCAGTGGGGCGGTATATTTATCTCCGAGAGTTGGCGGTTACTGCTATGGCCTTTATAAAGCAGAGAGCCTTGACGATTATACATTTCAAAGGTTAAAAGCGCATATTCAGTTTGCCTATCCGGAGGTTTATGATAAGGTAAGAGATTCTTATGACGGGTCAGTGCGAGTACAAGTTAAAATTGACAAAAGCACGTATTACCTATATAAAAGAACATTAGAAAGACACGGCAAAAAGCTCTTTCATTTTCTTAATGCCATAAATACCGATGATTTGGAATTCATCACCTACAATGGTATCGACTCTATTATTGGCCTCTTTTTTTTCGATATAACCCCCTCCAAGTATTTACATTATGAACTAAAGCCAAAACTGCTCACCACCTTTTTTGATACTACCGAGCACTACATTTACAAGGCAGCCGCAGGAACCGTAAAAACTCACATTAATGGGGGTGGGGTAATTGATCAGCCAATATATCTATGCAGTCATTTTCCGCTTGATACAAATACACGAAGCATTATTGAAGGTAATAAGCCTCATCACTGGTTCTTGAGAGGCCGCGCATTC
Organism: Schleiferiaceae bacterium; assembly: GCA_963758205.1. Lineage (GTDB taxonomy): Bacteria > Bacteroidota > Bacteroidia > Flavobacteriales > Schleiferiaceae > Owenweeksia. The sequence goes on along the minus strand of CAVWUM010000020.1, from coordinate 5,656 downwards.
GAGGAACCTGAAGGTATAATACTTTTAGAAGTTATGAGAGAGACCAAAATACCAGATGGGCATATGGCTATTTCAAAAACCAGATATGAAGCCATCAATTTTACCCCGGCTCCCAGAGTTAGACCTGTGGTAACTCAAAGTAATCGCCAAAAACATCCTGAGGTAAAAACCTATTACACCCGTTTCGGCCTTCCCTATCCTTTCCTACGTCCTGACTTTCAAGTTGCCTTTGAGGAATATGTGCTACCCGATTGGAAAGAATACTTAAAAAGTCAGAAATCTTCAAAGCAATGAAGTGGAATGTTAACAATGAGTTGAAATAACGGATTATCATTAAAGTAATGGAAAAACTAAAAAACATACACCCCGGGGAGATTCTTAAAGAGGAATTTTTAGAGCCAATGGAAATTTCAGCCAACCGTCTTTCTAAAGAGACTTTCATTCCCCAAACCCGCATAAGTGAAATTATTAAAGGCAACCGCAGGATTACAGCTGACACCGCCCTTAGGTTTGCAAAGCTCTTCGGTACCAGCGCCCGATTTTGGTTGGGTCTTCAGCATGATTACGACCTGGAGGAAGAAAGCCATCGCAAGAGAGAGGAACTCAGCGAAATTAAGTCCATAAATCCCAACGCTGCATAAATGGTCTTAAAGCCTGTATAGTAGAAGCTTAGGGCTAATGCCGTGCAAATGCCGTGCATAATTCTACATTTGTCGGGCTAAGTTTTCAAACAGGTTTTTAGTATTGCCCGGTGTAATGAACGACATGGATTTTAGCGTAAAGCTTACCGAAACCCGAAAGGCCGAAGGATTAACCCAGGAAGAGGTTGCCGAAAAGTGCAACCTCAACGTCAGGACCATCCAACGGATTGAATCGGGGCAGGTGCAGCCACGCCCGCAAACGGTACGGTTAATTGCCGAGGCTCTTGAAATTGATTTATCCAAGCCTGCTGTGGAGGTTGAAAATCGGTCTTTCATTTGGCACATCAAAGACTTATTTAATTTTAAAACCCACAAAATGAGAAAACTTACCATCCTCTCTTCATCAGCCCTGCTCATCTTTATTTCCATATTTATGATAAGTGGGAGCCTGCTGGCGCAGCAAAACAATCCGAAACCAAAAAGCGGACTTACCATCACTTATAATCCTGATAAAAGTGTAAAGCGTATTGATGCCGTTTACACGCATGAGCTCACTTTAGACAGCCTCACCAATATGGCCGATAAACTGGAGAAATATGGCGTGCTGGTAAAATACCGCAGTATGACCTTTGATAATAACGGATTCCTGACAAGCATAGAATGTGAAAACAAACTGAAAGGAAAAGATGTAGGCGGCAGCTTTTCTGCAAAGAATCTTGATACTTCTAATAAAAATAGTCTGTTCGGATTTTACTTTGATAACTCTGAAGACGCTGAAGATAGATCCTGTTCTGGGGCTTGTTGGGGGAAGTATTAAGGCAAACTGCAATCAGTGTTTAGAAGTGTGACATCCCTATAACTAAACACCTGTTTTAATTCCAATTAAAATGGATGAAGTTGCCAGATATTAAAATCCGATACTATCATGAAAAAGCTGATTCCTTTTGTACTGGCCGTGGTTATGATAGCCGCCTGCTCCAAATCCACTCCGGATATACGCTGCACTGATTTTTCACCTGCCCAGGTCACAATCACCGATTTGGATCAGTACAAGGTTTGGAGCGACATACTCCCTGAAAAAGGGCGGGCGCCCTACATTATCCAACAAAAAAGCTGGGCGCTTGACTCAGGTAGTATTTACCATCTGCAAAATGATACCTCCTCCATAGGTTTTAAAGTGGATAGCGCCCTGATTGCCGCCTATATAAATGCCAATCAATCGGAAGAAAATTGGGGAAATCAGTTTACAGTTCCTTCGCAACTTATTACCCGCGATGAGATAAACTGTCTGTTTGAACCGGGCATTGAAAGAGGCTGGAATGATTACTACAACAAGTATCCAACAGGCTATTGGAGAATTTCGAGGGTAGGCATATTTGGAGATGCTGCATTGGTTGAATTTAGTGTCAGCTGCGGTAGTGTCTGTGCCGAAAGTGCCTTTCTTCTTCTAAAAAGGGTAAATGGTAAGTGGATCATCGAAAGGCAAGGAATGACTATAGTATCCTGATATCAAGCATCACTTAAAATAGGAAAGTCCTTCACCCATTGCCATGGGCCTTGGTGGTATTCCCACAATTGAAAGCCTGTAATTTCAACATGTGGTGGTTGCATGTCCTGAACTTGCTGTAGCGTGTTTTTGCCTTCAGCGGGCAACACCTTGTTTTGAATGGTAATGTGCGGCCACAAACCCTGGGCATCCTGTGGGGTGAGGTACGGTTTCCAGCGCTTTTTCAGGTTTTTATGCAGGCGCTTTAATTCATCTGATTGAAAAACAAAAGCCACGCCCTTGCCGATGAATTTCCATTCTACCGGCTGTAGCTCTAAGCGAGAGGTAGCACCTGCCAATTGGCTAAGCTCATCCGCTATCTCTGCATACTTTTCGCCCGGAAGGGCATGGAATAGGGTTAAATGGGCTTTCAAGTAATTTCGCTCAGGCGGAAAGTAGGTCTGGCGCAAATCATTAAAAAAATGAAAGGCGGCATCGTTCAACTTTACAGTTAGAATTAGTGGGTGGATGATTTCTTCTTTCAATTCAGTCTTCAAGGGCTCTTGCATGTATCATTAAGTCAACCAAAACAACAAACCAGGCTTCCTGTTTTTAAGGCTTATGCTTACATTTAAAACTCCTCAAAGATTATAAAAACGAAACAGTTGAAACGCTTACTGATAGCCATTCTGACTTTTACCAACCTGTCCACTTTTGCCCAAAACAGGCATTCCTTTGAGCTAGGTGGTGATTATGGCGAAATGATACTCCACAGCAAGGATATCCGCCCGATTGGCCCATCCTCACCTTACGGGATTGGGTTACAGTTCAGCTACTGGATGCTGAAGGAAAAAAGCTGGAAATACTGTCATTGCTATCCTAGGGTGGGCGTTAGCCTCAATTATCACAATTATGACAACCCGCCTGTGTTAGGCTATGGCATCCCACTTTATGGATTTTTGGAGCCCTGGTATAAACTAACGCCTCACCTGTATTTTACCCTGCGTGGAGCCGCTGGTTATGGATGGCTCTCAAAACCGTATGATGAAATTTCGAACCCACTCAACCAAAGTTATAGCCTGCACTTTACGCCCTACATAATGGTGGGCACCGGATTGGGCTTTAAGCTCAGCGACCATTGGCGTACCTCGCTGCAAATACGCTACAACCACAGCAGCAATGGCGGACAGCGCGAACCCAATAAAGGGCTAAACTATCCCACCGCCCATCTTTCCGTAAGCTATAGTTTTAAGGATATTGCTTTTGCAGAAAGGGAGAAAGTTCCCCTGAGTAAGCTTAGGATGAAAAAATACCTGAATGTTACGGCTTTTATAGCGTCAAAGTCGGTAGATGCCAGCCGTGTTACTTATGCGGTACCCGGTGTGGAAGTAAGCTATACCCAGCAATTTGCACGCACCTCTGCGTTTAGCGGGGGGCTGGAGTGGATTAACAACCTGGCCTACCGGGAGCGGATTGAGCGCCAAAACCTAAACGTGGATCACAATGAGGTTTCCGTTTTAGCCGGACACCGGTTTTTGCTGGGTAACTTCAGCTTTAGCCAGATGATAGGCGTGTATCTTTATGACCCCTACGACACCACCCCGGATTGGTACCAGCGGTACAGCCTCACCTGGTTTCCATGGGAAAGACTTGGAATAGGCACCGCCCTGAAAGCGCACGGCCATGTAGCCGAGTTTCTGGATGTACGGCTTACTTATCGATGGAAGGTTTCTAAAGAGAAGAAAGTGGGCGGAGGGAATTGAGTTGGGTTTTGGCGGTCTTAATAAACGCAGAGCGGCTTCTTCAGGGGTATTGAAGCGCAAGGCCCTACCGGAGCGGGATTAAAGCCGACTTGCGATTATTTGTTGCTGTGGCTAGTTTTTCTTTTTTTTAAAATTTGTTCAATTTTATTAAGTAGTATAAGTCCGAAGTCTTCGGATGGCGGTATATTACCGTCTAGATAATCATTTTTTAGTTTAGAAATCATTTGTTCAGCAAAATCATATTGTTTCTCAAAAATTAATAGTAGCAGATGCTCTGGCCAGTGGCCTGATTTATTTTTATAAAGGCTGATTGCTGATTCTAGTTTGTTGAACTTTTCAATATAATTTTCCAGGTTAAGTATGATGTCATCCAAAGATATCGGGTGTCCTAGGTTCGGACTGCTGAAACCCCTATTTGAAAATAAACCAGAAATCATCTTTTGCTTAAACATCAGACTTTCTGAAGGCTCCAAAAAGTCAGCGGGCGAAAACAAATCCTTTTCAAACAGCGCAAAGCAATTATTTCCAAATACATTTTGATGAAAGTAGGTGTTGGTGCCTAAATTTAATTGATTATACCATTTCACAAAATTAGGAGCATCAATATGACCGCCAATCCTAAATTTAATAACGCATTTATCCAAATCCTCATTGTATGAAATAGGATTATACTCAAGTGAGCATGTAATGCGGTGGTTGTAATCACCCTTTTTTCTCTTAAAGCATTCATCGGTCTTGAGATATTTAAATCCGAAATCCTTTAAAGCAGCAATCAGGGGTTCCACAATGACCTGTTGTCTAATTCTTTTTATGGAGTTTGCTCTTATCATGTCTTAATTCTAATTAACCACAACGGTTTTAATAAACGCAGAACGGCTTCTTCAAAGTATTGGAGCGCAAAGCCCTACCAGAGCGGGATTAAAGCCGACTTGAGTTTATTTTTTGTTGGCACCAGTATTTCTTTCTTCAATTTTCGCCTTCAGGTATACAACTTTTTCAGGTTTACGTGGTTCATTATGACCCACAGTAATTTTTAGGGCAATCTTACTGTTGTCTATCCACACTAATTCATCTATTCCCCAGTCTTCAGTAAAAAAGCCTAACGCTTGTTTAGAATTTAGGTCTTGAAGTTGATGAAATTCAGATATGTCAACCAATGAAATATAAGAATCTCCTGTATATCCATCCGTTTCATAGGTCAGCATTAAGTCTCGATTAGGTGAAACTACGGGAGATCCGAAAATGGGTAGACCTTTAGCTGTCACGCTGTCAATTAAAAATGCCTGCCAATGCTCATAACCTTCAGCCATAACAAGGTAGCTTTTTAGGTCGGGGAAGTAACCTAGGAAGTTGTAACTAGGAAAGCCATAGATACATTGAAAAACGAAGGCTGTGTCGGCAGCTATTAGTTGAAAGGAGCAATCATCAAGTGATACTACTCTATTGAAAGAGGTGTCAACACGAGGCTTGTATTTTTCCTTGAAATGATTGAAGCTGTTTTCTGTTAATGTGTCAAAAGTCAACTGAAGACCTCTATTTTCATGTTCCAGTCGAAGGTCGGTAAAATGGAGCCAAGCTGTATTTAAATCATGAATTGTGTCAATTGCCATTTCTCTCTGGTCAGGTTGAGCTGGTAATATTAACGGAAAAGTAATGAGGTATATATAAATTATTATATCGAGTTTCATCGGTTTCATATTGGTGCACAACTATTAAATACTCGGAATTCCCGTTATATCATTTGTATATCACCCCTCCAAACCCTT
>CAVWUM010000019.1:0-46417 GCA_963758205.1 Schleiferiaceae bacterium | reverse complement strand
TATTGGTGGATGAAGCCACTAATGAAACTGTAGCCGCGGGGATGATGATATAGTCACCAAAAAGATACCCAAAAACTGAACTTTAACATGATAAAAGTTGACCTGATAGCGGGAGCCCGTCCTAACTTCATGAAAATAGCGCCCATAATTGAGGCTATTCAAAAGCGAGATTCTATAAACTACCGGTTAGTCCATACGGGTCAGCATTATGATCAAAGTATGAGTGGAAGTTTTTTTGAACAACTCCAAATACCCTTACCAGATGTAAATCTTGAGGCCAAAGGAACTACACAGGCTGAGCAAACAGCTGCCATAATGGTTGGGTACGAAAGATTGTTGCTACAAGAGCCTACAGACCTGTGCTTAGTTGTAGGCGATGTAACATCAACCATGGCATGTGCCATTGCTGCTCAAAAGCTGAAAATAGCTGTGGCTCATGTTGAAGGAGGTATTAGGTCAGGTGATTGGACAATGCCTGAAGAAATTAACAGGATGGTTACAGATAGCATTTCCAACTATTTTTTTACAACATCTGAAACTGCCAATACAAACCTGCGTAAGTTGGGTGTGGAAGATGAAAGAATTTTCTTTGTTGGAAATACCATGATTGACACTTTGCGAAAAAATGAATCCAGGCTCGTCAAGCCACCGTTTTGGGAAGCTCATAATTTGACGGAAAAAGGTTATATGGTAATGACTCTGCATAGACCTGCAAATGTAGATGAGGAAAGCACCCTTAAGCTTTTTATTGAAGAAGTGCTAAACAGCAGCCAGGATTACCCCATAGTTTTTCCTGTTCACCCGAGAACTAGTAAAGTGCTCCAGAAGCTGGGTGTAGAACATGAAAGGTTAATAATTACCGAGCCCCTGGGTTATCTTCAGTTCAATTACCTGGTTAAGCATGCCAAAGCAGTATTGACAGACTCCGGAGGTATTACAGAAGAAACGACAGTATTTGGCGTGCCATGCCTTACGCTTAGAGAAAATACCGAAAGGCCCGAAACCATTACTATTGGAACAAATGAATTAATCGGGACTAACCCAAAAGCTATTGCACCTGCCATGAAAACTCTTTTTGATGGTGAGTGGAAGAAAGGATCTATACCTGAATTGTGGGATGGTAAAACAGGTGAAAGAATTGCGGATGAACTGCTGAAGTTAAAATTAAACGGAAGTTAGTATTCATGGTATTTTAGTTTACATTCAACTTGAGGGCCAAGCCTTTTAAAAATTCTATATTTGCCGCCAATTTCAGGTAAACGTGCCTTCATGAAGAATTTTTTTCTGCTTGTTCTCGCAGTTGTTTTGTTAAACTCTTGTGTTTCTACCGATAAACTAACCTACCTTCAGCGTGAAGATTCTACTTCGGATACAGCGGTCTATCCACTTCAGCGTTCCAAGTACAAGGTACAGCCCAACGATATTTTAAATATTTCGATCAGGTCATTTGATGAGGAAACTTCAAGGTTATTTAATTCCTCAGAAACGCGGACCACAAATGTAAATGCAGGTGACCTGATATTTTATCTTACCGGATACACCATAGATCTTGAAGGGTATATTTTTATGCCGGTAATTGGTAAAGTTTATGTAGCCGGGCTGAATACGGAAGAAATTAAGGTTCTGGTAGAGGAAACTTTGTCTGATTTTTTTAAGGCCAATGGTGCTGTATATGTAACTGTTCAGTTGGCAGGTGTAAGGTACAGTGTAGTTGGTGATATAGCGGCTCCCGGCAAATATGTGATTTATCAAAACCAGGTAAACATTTTTGAGGCGCTTGCCCAGGCCGGGGATATTACACAGGTAGGTGACCGTAGAGATGTAGAGATTTTAAGGCAAACTCCCGAAGGTGTTGTAATTGTGAGTTTGGATCTTACATCTTCTAAAATCCTTCTTGATCCTTATTACTTTATCCAGCCAAACGATATTATTAATGTAAAGCCCCTCAATGTAAAATCGCTTGGTATTGGTACCACTGGTTTTCAAACCTTTGCTTCTATTCTAGGGGTGCTTGCATCAACTGCTACATTAATTTTTACGCTTTCGCGCATACAGTAACTACACTCTCAGGTAATGCAGGAATTCAATAATCGCCCGGGGTTGGCAAAGTCGGAGCAAAATCAGGAAGAGACAATAGACATAAAGTCAATTGTTTTCAAATTTTTAAATGCCTGGCCTCTTTTTGCATTAAGCCTTATTGTTGGGCTGTTCATAGCATTTTTAATTAATCGATATACTAAAAAAGAGTATAATGTTGAAAGTGTTATTCTGGTTGATCAGGATAAAAAAGGTGGAGGGATGGAGTCAATTATGACGGCCATTGGTTATTACAATCCCAGATTGACTTTTGAGAATGAGCTTGTTATACTTCAATCATACGGACTTACCGAGCGAGTTATTAAAAGCCTTGATTTTGAAGTAAGCTATTTTTCAGAAGGTAGGTTGAAGTCTATTGAACTGTATGAGACCTCTCCATTAAAGGTGGAGTTTGATGCTGAACATGTTCAGGTGGTAAAGGGTGCATTTACTTTAGTTGCTACTGGTGGGGATAAGTTTGAATTGTTTCTGCCGGAAAAAGGAGAGCTGTATAATTATGCGCTGGGTAAGAATGTGGAAATAAGAAATTATGAAGCATCAAAAGCTGAATTGCCCATTTCAGTTGATTATGATCAGTGGATTGAAACAGATGACTACAAATTCAGAATAGTACAAATTTCACCAAACTTTACTGCCGCAGACAATAGGAGAATTAAGTTCATTTTTAATAGCTACAAAAATTTAGTTGAAAAATATAATGGTGCTTTAAAGGTAGAACCTACTGCTGAAGGGAGTAGTGCCATTGATCTTATGATGTCAGGGCCTACCCCGGAAAAATTTAGGGATTATCTGAATGCTTTTAACCGTGAGTATATCGCTTTAGGCCTGGAAACAAAAACACAGATAGCGGAAAATACTCTGCGTTTCATTAATAAAGAGTTAGCTCAGATTGAGGATTCTCTTCAAAGGGTAGAGGGTATTCTGCAGACTTTTAGAAGCGAAAATAAAATTATTGATCTTTCTGAAGAAGGTAAAGAAGTATATAACCAACTATTTGAATTGGAGAATCAATATTCTCAACAGGTTACCAAGAATAAGTATTACGAGTATCTGTATCGCTATTTGCAAGAGGATAGAGCTATGGATGCCATAGTTGCTCCATCATCTATGGGGGTGCAGGATCCTTTACTAGTGCAGTTAATTGCTAATCTTAGTGAGCTTTACGTCAAAATCAACTCATTAGGTGTAGGCATAACTGACAAGAACCCGAGGGTTAGAGAAATCAAAAGCCAGATTGAGTCTCAAAGAAAGGTGTTGAAGGAAAACCTTAAAAACATAATGGAGAACTCGGATATTCTGGTAAAGGATCTCCAGGAACGAATTAAGAAGCTGGAAAAAAGCATGGCCGGATTTCCTAAAACAGAACGTGAATTAATTAATATCAGACGTAAGTTTCAGCTCAACGAAGATCTATACGTTTTCCTAATGGAGAAAAGGGCTGAAACGGGCATAGCCAAAGCTAGTACGCTACCGGATAACAGGGTTATCGATGAGGCTCGTATTGTGGATATACCTGTTAAACCAAAAAAAGGTATGAACTATGCCATTGCATTTGTTTTAGCTCTCGCATTTCCGGCCGGCTATATACTTTTAAGAGACTTCTTCTACACAAAAATTAAAAGTAAGGATGAGGTTGAACAAATAACCTCCATGCCTATTGCGGCCTTGGTTGGACACAATGCTAAAGATACCAACACAGTAGTATTGGATTTTCCTAAATCATCCTTAGCAGAGTCTTTCAGAAGCATGGAGAGCAAATCTTAAATTTTTAGGGGATAATGGGGTTGAACCTCAGGTAATGGCCATAACTTCTTCTATAGGAGGTGAGGGTAAAACCTTTTGCGCCATGAATATGGCTAGCGTTTTAGCACTAAGTAAGAGAAAAACAATATTGGTAGGGGTTGATTTAAGAAAACCCAAGATTTATAATGACTTTAATCTTAAAAACAATGTTGGCCTATCCTCATATTTAAGTGGTCAAAGTACCCTAAAGGAGTCTATACAACATACAGGTAGAGAGAATCTCGACTTAATTTCTGCAGGGCCAATACCGCCCAACCCCAGTGAACTTATTATGACTCCACAGTTTGCAGAGCTTATTAAGGAGTTAAGAAAGGAATATGATTTTGTGGTGCTCGATACACCACCTATTGGATTAGTTGCGGACTCACTGGAAATTATGAATCACACAGATTTTAATTTTTACCTGGTGCGCCAAAAGTATACAGATAAGGCATTGCTGAAATTTGCGGATGATTACTATAAATCCAATAGCCTTCATGATATTGCCATTATAATGAATGATGTACAGGCAGATGGTGGTTACGGCTATGGTTACGGCTACGGCTATGGTTACGGTTACGGCTATGGCTACGGCTATGGCTACGGTTACACCGAAGACAATGTTGTATCACCTCCTTTTTGGAAAAGAATTATTAAACGCCTTAAATAACTAATAAAAAAACGTGACCCATGGGTAATGAGCTTTCTGATAAAAAAATAGCTGTAATTGGGCTGGGGTATGTAGGCCTGCCCTTGGCTGTGGAGTTTGCTAAGATATATGGCACCATTGGCTTTGATATTAATAATGGTCGAGTGGCCGAACTTCAATCAGGCACCGATAGTACACTTGAGGTTGAAAATGATCTTTTAAGTGAAGTTTTGGTAAACGAAGCCTCTGCTATCAACAGCGGTAAAGGACTCTATTGCAGTACGAGTAATGATGACATTAGCACGTGCAACATCTTTATTGTAACTGTACCAACTCCAACTGATAAGTATAACAGGCCGGTTTTAACTCCGCTTGTAAAAGCCAGCGAAACCGTGGGTAAAGTGCTAAAGAAGGGAGATATTGTAGTATATGAGTCTACAGTTTATCCTGGCGTTACAGAGGATGAGTGTGTACCGGTATTGGAAAAGATTTCAGGCCTAAAGTTTAATAAAGATTTCTTTGTGGGCTATTCTCCGGAGCGTATTAATCCTGGCGATAAGGAACACACCGTAACTAAAATAAAAAAGGTTACATCAGGCTCTACTCCCGAAACCGCTGATTTGGTGGATGCTTTATACCGCTCGGTTATTGTAGCCGGTACGCATAAAGCCACAAGCATAAAAGTTGCGGAGGCTGCCAAGGTTATTGAAAACAGCCAGCGCGATATAAACATCGCGTTTGTAAATGAGCTGAGCAAGATTTTTAATCGCCTGGGTATTGATACTGCTGAGGTGCTCGAAGCTGCTGGTACCAAGTGGAACTTTTTGCCATTTCGACCTGGTTTGGTAGGTGGCCACTGTATAGGTGTGGACCCATATTACCTGGCACAAAAAGCTCAGGAGGTAGGTTACCACCCCGAAATTATTCTGGCCGGGAGAAGACTAAATGATGGTATGGGGGCTTATGTGGCTACCGAGGTGGTAAAATGCATGGTGAAGAAGGACATTCGTGTTACTGATTCCAAAATCCTGATGTTGGGCATCACCTTTAAAGAAAACTGCCCAGATATCCGTAACTCCCGTGCTATTGATATTCTTCATGAGCTGGAAACCTATGATATTGCCGTGGATGTTTATGACCCTTGGGCAAGCGCTAAGGAAGTAAAGCATGAATACGGGATTGACCTCCTTACCAAAGAGGAGGAAATAATGAAGAACAAGTATGAAGCTGTGGTATTGGCCGTATCGCACAATAAGTTTTTGAAGTTGGATTTGACATCCTTGAGGCAAGATCGCAGCGTACTGTATGATGTAAAAGGCATACTGCCAAAAAACGAAGTAGACGGAAGACTGTAGTTGTGAATGCGACCCTGAGTGCCCCGAAAGCATTTGGGGCGTATTGAAGGGAAAGCCTTCAACTATAAACTATTGAACAGATTAATACATGTACGAAAACAAGTATCACAATGGCGAACTTTCTGATAAATCCTTCCTCATTACCGGGGGAGCAGGCTTTATCGGATCCAATATTGTAGAATACCTTTTAAAATATGGTGCCGGTAAAGTGCGGGTGCTGGATGATCTGAGCAACGGTTATTATGATAATATCAGGGAGTTTGAGACTAACCCTGCATTTGAGTTTGTTAAGGGCGATATTCGCGATTATAACACCTGTGTAAAGGCGCTTGAAGGTATAGATTATGTATCTCACCAGGCAGCACTCGGCTCTGTACCACGTTCTATTAACGATCCGGTCACCACCAACTCAGTAAATATTGATGGTTTTGTAAATATCCTTACAGCCGTTAAGGAAAATGGTAACATCAGCCGCATGGTTTATGCTGCCAGCTCTTCAAGCTATGGTGATAGTAAAGAGCTACCAAAAATTGAGGGAAACGAAGGTAATCCACTTTCGCCCTATGCTGTTACCAAATGGGTAAATGAGTTATATGCTGATGTGTACTCTAAAGTATATAGCCTGCATACGGTAGGGCTACGTTACTTTAATGTATTCGGGCCACGGCAAAGTCCTGATAATCCTTATGCAGCAGTTATACCTTTATTTATGAAGGCTGCCATGCAAAATACTTCGCCCATTATTAATGGTGATGGCGAAACTTCTCGCGATTTCACCTTTGTGGAAAATGCCGTGCAGGCAAACATCAGGGGCATGCTACACACACCAGCCCTTAGTGCACACCAGGCTGTAAATATTGCAGTGGGCGATCGCACAACACTTAACCAGCTTTGGGAAAAAATCACGGAAGCAGCAAAAGTTTCAGTTACCCCAACCTATGGGCCTGAAAGACCCGGTGATGTAAGGCATAGTCTGGCAAGTATTGATAAAGCCAAAAATCTGTTTGGTTATGATCCTCTTTTTAACATTGGAGAGGGAATTAATAAAACTTACCAATGGTTTGATAAAAACTGAAAGAGAGCGCTAATTCAGAACTGTCATTTATGAAAATTTTAGTCACAGGGTCAGCAGGTTTTATCGGCTTCCATGTAACCCAAAAGCTTTTGGAGAGGGGCAATGAAGTAGTAGGCCTGGATAATGTAAATGACTACTATGATCCGCAACTGAAATTTGCTCGATTAAAGGAAGCGGGCATTGCCCAAAAAGAAGTAGAGAGCCATAAGCTGGTGCAAAGCTCAACCCACAAGGGTTACCGTTTCGTAAAAATGAACCTTGAGGAGGCTGATGCCCTATTACAGCTTTGTATAGATGAAAAGTTCGATGCCATCTGTCACCTGGCGGCTCAGGCAGGGGTAAGGTATAGTATAGAAAACCCCATGGTTTATGTAAATAGTAATATGGTGGGTTTTGCCAGTGTATTAGAAGGTGCCAGGCACAGTAGCTGCAAACATTTAGTGTACGCCAGTTCATCAAGCGTATATGGCTTAAATGAGCAAATGCCATTTAATACTTCTCAAAATGTAGATCACCCTATTTCGCTTTATGCTGCCAGCAAAAAGAGCAATGAGCTAATGGCCCATACCTATAGCCACCTGTTTAATTTACCCACCACCGGCCTGCGCTTTTTTACAGTATATGGCCCTTGGGGCCGGCCTGATATGGCCATGTTTCTTTTTACAAAAGCTATTATTGAAGGTAAACCTATTAAAGTGTTTAATAATGGTGAAATGAAACGAGACTTTACTTACGTATATGATATAGTGGAGGGGGTGATTAGAGTATTGGACAAACCAGCGCGACCCAATACCGCATGGAGTGGTCTTAGGCCGGAGTCCAAAAGTTCAAAGGCGCCCTATCGCCTCTACAATATAGGCAATAACAACCCCGTGCTATTAACTGACTTTATTGAGGAGATTGAAAAAAACCTTGGGGTAACAGCAAATAGAGACTTAATGCCCTTGCAGGAAGGGGATGTACCTGTTACCTGGGCAGATGTGGATGATTTGAAAGCTGATGTTGGTTACGAACCAACTACACAAATTGATAAAGGGGTGGCCGAATTTGTGAAATGGTATAAGACCTATTATAACATCTATAGCAATCAAAAAACTTCATAAATGGATAGTAGTGTACAATTACTTCAGCTGCCTAAAATTCAGGACCCACGTGGTAATCTCACTTTTTTGCAGGGTGGCGATCATTTTCCTTTTGAGATTGAAAGAGTGTTTTGGACTTATGATGTACCAGGTGGTGAAACTAGGGGCGGACATGCTTATAGAGAACAACAGGAAGTAATAATAGCGCTCTCCGGTTCTTTTGATGTGGTGATAACCAATAGTGTGGGAGAAAAACAAACATTTCAACTAAACAGATCTTACTTTGGGTTGTATTTACCAAAATTGACATGGAGACACATGGAGAATTTTTCGACCAACGCTCTGGGTCTTCATCTATCTAGTGAAAAATATAGTGCTGCTGACTACATTAGAACAATGGATGAATTTAAAAGCATTAGTCATGACAAAAAGTAATAGCCCGACTGTTTTTGATTGTAACTTATTGCAGTTTGTTCAGCTAGGAGATAGGAAGGGACACATAACTGCAATTAATAATTCAACCGAGATTCCCTTTGATGTTAAGAGAGTGTTTTATCTCTATGATATTCCAGGTGGTGAATCAAGGGGAGCACACGCTCACAAAGAATGTCATCAGTTTTTAGTAGCTGCATCTGGAAGTTTTGAAGTGGCACTGGATGATGGACAGGTGAAAAGAAGTGTTCAACTAACCCAACCTTTTCAAGGTTTACATATTCCACCAGGTATCTGGGCAGCTGAAGTTAATTTTTCTTCAGGTTCTATTTGTCTGGTGTTGGCTTCGCATACCTATGATGAGAGCGATTACCTAAGAAGTTATGATGAATTCTTAGACTTTAAAAAGAAAAGTCTTGCTTAGGAAAAAGACCTTTAATGGAGTTCTTTGGAGTGCTATTGACAACTTTTCGGCCCAACTAATCAATTTTATTATTGGCATCATCCTGGCCAGGCTTCTAACGCCCGAGGAGTTTGGTTTAATAGGCATGATTACCGTTTTTATTGCCATCTCTCAAATTTTAGTTAGTAGTGGCATTAATGACTCCCTTATTCGAAAGAAGGAGGTATCCGGTGAATTTTATAATACCGCGTTTCTGTTTAATGCGGGGGTGAGTATTGCCTTGTATTTTGTACTCTATTTTTCAGCTCCTCTTATTGGCTCCTTTTATGATAAGCCTGAGTTGATATCTATCATTAGGCTACTTTCTTTTACACTTATACTTAATGCCTTTACATTGGTACAAAAGGCGCGTATAATTAAGGCTATAAAATTTAAGGCTCTAACAAAAGTCTCTCTGGCCTCCAGCCTAATTTCAGGGGGTATAGCCATTGCCATGGCTTACACAGGTTATGGCGTATATAGCCTGGTGTGGAAGAATATTATTGCAAGCCTCGTTACTTTGGCGCTCCTTTCAAAATTAACAGGCTGGTTACCGAGTTTCAGCTTTAGCAAAAAGGCTTTTAATGAGATGTTTGGTTTTGGAAGCCGCCTTATGGTGTTGAGTTTAATTGACACTATTTATCAAAATATGTATTTCCTTATAATCGGTAAGTTTTATAGTGCAGCTAGTTTAGGGCAATATACACGAGCTGAAACTTTTAAAAGACTGCCTTCCAATAGCCTCACCCAGGTTATTCAAAGAGTGAGCTACCCCGTGTTAGCGGAGATGCAGGATAATAGAACTCAACTTAGAAATGCTTATCAAAGACTGATAAAGTCAACAATGCTGATTTCTATAGTTGGAATGTTTACACTTTCACTTATGGCGCAGGAGCTGACAGTACTTTTGATGGGTGAAAAGTGGGATGTTGCCGGAGTCTATCTACAAATATTGTGTTTCTCTGGCGTGTTTTATCCTTTGGATGCACTCAATACCAATATACTTAAGGTTATGAATGAGTCGGGCAAAATACTCCGCATTGGTATTTACAGAAAGTTGTTGGCCATCCCCTTGATTCTAATTATAGTTTTTGTTGGTATCAAGCCATTTCTGTATGGTATGATTGTGCATCAGGCTTTTTCTTTTGCCTTGATAAGCAGGTACAGTAAAGGCTACATTGGCTACGGAACTTTAGAGCAAGTAAAGGATATAATGCCTTTTGTAGTTTTATCTTCTGGTGGTTTACGCTGTTATTTACTTCGGCCTGGCCTCTTTTGCTCCTGATATTTCCAACCTTTGGAGCGTAATTATTAAGTCGGGAGCTTCTGTGATATTAATTGGAGGGTATTTGGAAGTTTCAAAGAATGACTCTTATGTGTATATGAAATCTTTAATTCTAAAAAGATTGTAAGTGGAAGTTAAAAGGTTTGATTTTAACAGGGATATCCATAAGTGGAACCAATTTGTAGAGAGTGCCTGTAATTCTACTTTTCTGTTTAACAGAAGTTTTATGGATTACCATAAGGATAGATTCACTGATCATTCCCTTATGGTATATGATGATAAGAACAACTTACTGGCCTGTTTCCCTGCAAATCAAAGTTCTGATACAGAGGTCTGGTCTCATCAGGGGCTTACTTATGGTGGATTTATGTTTAAGCCCGAAACCAAACTACCGGTTTATAAAGAAGTATATAGCTCAATCCTACAGTACTACAATCAGCTTGGGGTTAAAATCATCAGATACAAGGCGTTTCCTCGTTTCTACAACAATTTGCAAACGGACGAAATTGAGTATTGCCTGTTTTTAAGCAATGCATCACTTTATCGCAGGGATACTGCCCTGGCTATTGACAGGGAGTACAGAATACCTTATTCGGGCAACATCCGTAGAGAAGCCAAAAAAGCGGATAAGGAAGGAGTTGTAATATCAGAGGAAAATGATTTTGAAGGATTCTGGAATACGGTGCTCGTTCCAAACCTACAAGCCCGTTTTGGAGTTAATCCGGTGCATTCAACACAAGAGATGGTACTGTTGAAAAATGCTTTTCCGGATAAGCTGAAACTTTTTATTGCAAAAAATAGTGATGGCGATATTTTGGCGGGTACCGTAATGTTTGAAATGAAAAATGTGGCGCACTGCCAGTACATTTCAGCTACAGATGATGGCCGTAAGTCAGGTGCCCTCAACTTACTTTTCACCACCTTGCTTGATCAGCATTTTTTAGAAAAAAGATTTTTTGATTTTGGTATTGCCAATGAGAATGATGGTAAGGATGTTAATCCTGGTTTGCTAGCTTGGAAAGAGCGGATGGGAGGGCGAACCTACTCTCATGATTTTTATCAAATTGATACAGCATCATTTAACCTACTGTAATTCTAATGAACCCTCTTTCTGATAAATATTACGTTACGGAATATATTGAGAACAACCATCCTTCATTCCTATTGATACCGTTCAGGAGTGAGGATATATTTATCAATAGAGAAATTAATAGACAGGGTGCAAATAATGTTAGAAGGTTGTTACAGCAACGACACCCTAATAAGCACATAACTATAACTTCCGGAGCAAGAAGGTCTTTGGCCTTGGCCTTGCAGCAGATCAACAAAAAGAAGGGAGTTGCAAATAATGTAAATATTAAAACAACCTCTGATAATTTTTACATAAGCGGTTGTGTAACTAAAACTATTGAGCAGACAAATACTTGGGCAAGGGAGGCTATAGATACAGATGACATTAAATTGGTCAATCATGAGTTTGGCTTTTCCGATAACAGCGTTTTGCAGGCTAAGAATGCTCTGCTGATTGAGGATTGTGCATTTTCATTTAATTCCAAACTTGAGGATGGAAGCCTTTGTGGCTCAAAAGGAACATATTCATTGTATAGTTTTTCAAAATTCTTCCCAATTCAGCTCGGAGGTTATCTGGTTTCTGATGAACCAATTGAAAATGATGAAAACCCTGAAATGTTGAAATACGTGGAAAATGTGGTTGGCCATTATTTTCAAAATATTGAAGAGTGGTCTGCAGTTCGACTTAAGAATCACCAATACTATAATGAAGTGTTCTCTGAGTTGGGATGTACACCTGTATTTGAGGCTAATGATAAAAATATTCCTGGAGTGTACTTATTTAACCTGCCTAAGGGAGTTGACGGTCAAAAGCTTAAAGAATATTATTGGAGCCGAGGTGTGCAGAGCAGCGTGTTTTACGGAAGGGATGCATTTTTTCTTCCCTTAAATCATTTTACCAGTTTTTCTCATATCGATTTCTTTGCCGATCTGTTTTATGCTTTTGAAAGATGATGAATAACTTCATATTAATTGGATTTGACCGTTCCGGTACATCCGCTATTTCACGTACACTTTCTCAGCATCCGGAAATGGAGTTAATCTTCAGGCCATTCAATAGCGGGCCTATCAGGCACAAAATGTATCAAATATTAAATACATCGGTTGTTAGTGCAGAGGATACCGCCTTTTTCGCCAAACTGGAGAAAGGAGAGTTGGATAGCTCCTATTTTGTATCTCAGTGGCATCAAAAATTCTCGACAGTAAAGGATGAATTTAAACAGGACAAGCTCCATGTAATTATAAGCAACATCAACCATTTTGCAGTACGCTGGGTTAAGGACGAGTTTCCAAAAATCGAGCAATGGGCTATTTGGCGAGATCCTGAAGAAATTCTAAATAGTTGTATCAAAAACGAATTTTATGGGGATTGGTACTCTGATGCTCTAACTCAAGTAATAGACACTGTCCGTTCCGATTCGGAATTAATGTCGCTGTTTGGAAAGTGGATTGAAGAGGTGCTCAACGGAAACTACACTGTTAAAACAGCTTATTTACTTGCTGTGCGCAATTACTTTTTGTTTAAGGAGATTGATGCCAATAAGGTAATCAACTATGACATTTTTAAAAGTAACCCCAATAAGGCACTACGACCTGTATTAAGTTACTTCGACTTAGATCAAACGTTTGATTTTTCTCCATTCCTTGATATAGACTTAAATAGTATTCCTTCAATTGACGGATACAGCGCCAATAAAACAGGTGAGAATATTATTTCACAGCAGGATATGGAAATTGCCAGGGAGATGTTTGCTCCCCTAAATAATGTGTTCAGCAAAAAATTTCAACTATGATAAAATTCCTGGATCTACAGGCTATCAATGAGCCATACCGCGAAGACTTTAAAAATTCGCTTGATGAAATATTGGACAGTGGCTGGGTGCTTATGGGCAATAACCTTTCTACTTTTGAGCAAGAGTTTGCGCAGTACTGTGGTGCAAAGCATTGCATTGGTGTGGCAAACGGGTTGGATGCGATAACAGTTATCCTTCAGGCCTATAAGCAAATGGGTGTGTTAAAAGATGGAGACGAGGTTATTGTTCCCTCCAACACTTACATAGCTACCATATTAGGAGTGCAGCATGCCGGGTTGGTACCTGTAATGGTGGAGCCTGATGAGCAGACCTTTAATTTAAGTGCTACAAAAGTGGCCCAGGCGCTAACACCTAAAACCAAAGCCATATTTACAGTACACCTATACGGGCAACTTAGTAACATGGAAGGTTTGCAAAAAGTGGCTAAAGAACATAAACTGCTACTGTTGGATGATGTGGCACAGGCTCACGGGGCAGCCTTAAGTGATGGCAGAAAAGCTGGTGCCATTGCTGATGCCAGCGCTTTTTCTTTTTATCCGGGTAAAAATCTTGGTGCTATTGGTGATGGTGGTGCCATTACTACTAATGATGATGAATTAGCTGCAGCCATCTCAGCCTATCGTAACTATGGCTCACATAAAAAGTATTATAATATATACAAGGGTGTAAATAGCCGACTAGATGAGTTGCAGGCTGCATTTTTAAGGCATAAGCTTAAAAACCTGGATGCCGATAACCAGAAGAGAAGGGAAGTAGCCAACACATACCTTAAGGGTATAGTAAACCCTGCGGTTAAACTGCCGTACTACAGCGGAGGTAATGATCACGTATTTCACCTTTTTGTGGTAAGGGTAAAAAATCAGCAAAAATTTGCGGATCACCTTTTAAATCATGGCGTTCAAACGGTAATACACTACCCTATACCACCACACAAACAGGAAGCGTACAAGGAGTGGGCCAATAAAAGCCTTCCTATTTCAGAAGCAATCCATAACGAGGTGGTAAGTTTGCCAATCAGTCCTGTAATGAATGGAGAGGAGGTGCAAGAAGTTATTAAGGCGGTAAATGCTTATGAAGGCTAAACCGAAATTGCGTGTTTTTCATGGTTTACTGAACTATGGTACCCAAGCTGGTTATATAGCTAAGGGCCTTAGAGAGATTGGTATTGAGGCAAAATCATTTACCAAAAATGATCCTTATGACAGGATAACTGATTTTCAGTTTAAACCCGGGAAAACAGCTTTTCAAAAACTGTATCGCGAAAAAATAAAGTATCCACTGGTAAAGGTGGGATGCTTTTTCAGGTATAATGTTTTTCACTTTTACTATGGCTCTTCACTTTTTCCACAAAGAATGGATTTACCCCTGTACCGCCTTTTTGGCAAAAAGGTAATTATGCACTACCTGGGTAATGATGTAGAGCTTTACCAATGGAGCCGCGATAACTATCGGATAACTAATGTTACCGATATGATGGATGACAAGGCCGGAGCGTTGCATGATAAAAAGATATTGAAGCGAATGAAATATGAAAGCAGGTATCTTGATCAAAAAATAGTCTGTGCTCCTCAGTATTCACCATTTGTGCCTGATGCGGAATTTATACCGCTGGCATTGGATCTCGATACCTATAATTACCACCCTATGCCACCATTGGATGGCCCCTTAAAAATTGTACATGCTCCAACAAGCAGAAAAAAGAAGGGGACAAAATATCTGGTGGAGGCGGTGGATAGGCTTATTAAAGAGGGTTATTCGGTAGAGCTTGATATTTGCGAAGGCCTAAAGCATCAGGAATTATTGGATCGCTATTTACAGGCTCATATCTCAGTAGTGGCTCTGATGGGCGGTTGGTATGGTACAGCTGGGGTTGAGGCCATGGCGTTGGGCAGACCTATTGTAACTTTTATTCGCGAATCGTTGTTTGAGTATGTGGATTTGGAAAAAAAGGACTTACCTATAATTTCAGCCAATAAAGAAACTATTTACGAAGTGTTGAAGGAGGTATTGAATAGTACCGAAAAACTGGAACATCTTTCAAAAGAGTCGTACCGCTTTGTGAAAGAAACACATGATTACCGCCAGATTGCCAGAAGGGTGGCGGATATTTATAATAATCTGCCATGATTCAATCTTCAGATATCAACCACACCAGTAAGGTTAAGGGCAGGGTTTCACAAAGCTACCTTAAGCACTTAGGGCTTTATATAATAAATCCATTCCTCGCTTTACTTCTATCCTTTAGGCATTACAAAAGCCGGTGGTTTAAAAATTTCCTTTGGATTTTTATCATATTTTATGGTTTCTCCTTCAGCTTTGTGGACACTATGGATGCCGACCACTATAAGTATCTATTTGAGAAGGCCCAAAGGCAATACGCAGATTTTAGTTCCATAACCCAGGTGTTTGATCCTACACAAACAGGACAGCTCGATTTTGCACGCCCATTAATCAACTTTATACTTTCTGGTTTTACAAGTAATTATCACGTGTTATTTGCTGTATATGGCCTGATATTCGGTTTCTTTTATTCCCGCAACATTTCTTTCCTTATTCAAAACTCAAACCTCAATGGTAAGAATATTAAGGCCTGGTTATTTTTTGCTGCATTTTTTGTGGGGGTATGGCAGATAAACGGATTTCGGTTTTGGACGGCCACCCATATCTTTTTGTTTGGAATAATTATGGTGCAGGTAGAAGGCCGCAAGAAGAGAGGGCTACTTTGGATGTTCCTTTCACTCGCCTTCCATTTCTCATTTATATTGCCACTACTGGTATTTGCCACCTATAAGTTTATCCCTAAACTTAATAAGGCCTTTTTGATACTGCTATTGGGGCTTTTATTTTTCAATCCTTTTAGTGACTTGGGCGTTGTACGAAACACTATTAAAAAATACACCGTTAATGAAGTAATGGAGCGTAAAGTGGACACTTATACCTCCACAGAGGTTGCCGAAAGATTACAAAACCGCGAGTCGAAATTTGGATTGCTAAAGAAGGTTGCCGGAAAGATTAATAACCTTATTATAATACTACTGGCCTGGCGCGCCTTAAGCCTTATGGATTTACCCGGATTAACCAGGTTCCGCTCTATGTTTCAGTATGGCCTCATTCTAGCTCTTATTGGTAGCCTGCTCTCTTTTATACCAAGTGTGGGTAGGTTTCATATGGTAGGTATGCTCATGCTTCTATTTATCGGGGTAATAATCCACAGCTATAATTTCCGAAATGTTAATACTATTTCTTTTAAGGGACTTGGAATGTTTGGTGTGTTAAATATACTTTTATCTGGGAACTGGATTTTATTTACATTTTCACTTCACCTTTTCGCAGGAAATTTTTTTAGCGTTCTTTTCGATAATCATGATGTTCTATATTCATTGGGTGACCTTATTGCCGACTTTATTTAGCCTATGAAACAGGTAGTATTCATAACACCAACTTTTGAAAATGGCGGCCCAAGAACAATAAGGGTTGGTAATATGGTAGACCTTCTTAATGCAAGGGATGGGGTTTCTGCTCAGCTAATTAAATATAGAAATGATCGGCAATCTCAAAAAAGTGATAGTAAGCCAGGTATGAATACCATTTCTTTTAATCTTTTGCATATTCTCTTAAGAATAGGGGGGGTGTACCGGTTTTCAGGGCGTTTTAGTACTTCTGCAAAAAAAATAGGCCCAATGGCCATGTCTAATTTTCTCATTAAGTGGGATTTGAAACTGAGAAAAGCCACGCTAAATACGCCTGAAACCATATTTGTAGTGGTGGTAAGCCCCTTTACCAACTACCTGTTGGTGCCATGGCTCAAAAAGGAGTTTAACAAAGCACGCATTGTGCTTGATATAGGAGACCCGCTATACCTTAATTCAGCACGGGATAATAGTGATGATTACTCCAAAGGCGTAGAAAAAAAGGCAGTAACTGTGGCCGATGCCATTTTGGTAACCAACCATCCTACTAAACAGTTTTTTACTGATATGTATAATGTACCTGCCAACATTATATCTGTGGTGCCCCAGGGTGTGGATGTAGAGCTGATAGCCGCTGCCAAACCTGCAGACAGAAAACCAACCCCCCACACATTGGCCTATGCCGGCCGCTTTTATAAGGGCTTGCGTTGGCCCGCGGCCCTGTTTGAGGCTTTGTCAGGGCAAAGTACATATACCTTGCACCTGTACGGCAATGGTTGGGGCAAGCCGGAAACCAATGTGGTTGAACATCCTAAAATGCCCCAGGATGAATTATTTAAACAATTACACAGCCATGAGCTACTGGTGTTTATTGATAATGACAAGGGCATACAAACCTCAGGCAAAATATATGAGCTACTGGCATTTGGTAAGCCCCTGCTATTTATAAAGGGGAGCGAAAGGAGTGAGGCTGAAGATTTGGCCGCGCAACATAAGCATGTAATTTTTACAGAGAATGAGCCTGATGCTATACGTAAAGCTTTAAAGGAATATGAGCAGCGTGGTGTAGCTGAAAATACTGAACCACTTATGGAGTACAGCTGGAAGGCGAGAGCTGAACTTTATAAAAAAGCATTGGCCCTATGAGGATTGTTTTTTTGCTGGCCACACGCAATTTTGGAGGGGCGCAAAGAAGCTCGCTGGAGATGGCAAACCGGCTTAGTAAAAACCACGATGTATTGATAGTGGAAGTAGAAGGTACGGATGAAGCCTACCTCAATGCCATTGGCGAGTTTAACCTGAAACTTAAAAAGTATGAAGGTAAACCGGGCTTGCCCGGCCCACTGCGCAAACTGACCTCCTGGTATAGCTGGACCCGCTGGTTGAAAAAAGTATTCAGTAACTGGAAACCCGATTTGGTTATAGTAAAAGACACTAAAACCTTATCCCTTTTAAACCCCAACGCAGGTTATAAAACCTATTTCCATGCTCGCGCCTGGTATGCCTCCTACCAGATTTCCAGGTTTAAACGATCAACTTTTAAAAGGGTTAAACCTCATTTTATGGCGGTATCGCAGGCCACCCGCCATGCCCTTTTTAATGCAGGGCTTGCACCACTTGCCGATATCTCCGTGGTACCTAATGCACTAAACCTGCCAACACATTTTGAGCGTAAGCAGGCGCCCGATAATCGCCTGAGGTTACTGCATGCAGGTGGGTTTATAGCTTCAAAAGGGCAGCACATTTCTATAAGGGTGGCTGCGGGTTTAAAGGCTGCAGGTATTCCCTTCCATCTTACCCTTGTCGGTTTTGTGTATAACACGCAACAGTCTCAAAAGTATTACAATGAGCTTGAAGAGTATATTAAAAATCAGGATCTGCACAATGAGGTGAGCCTGCATACAGGAAAAAACAGGCTGGATGAGTTATACCTTGAAAATGATGTGCTTTTGTATCCATCAGCCACTGAGGGTTTACCAAGGGTGGTAATGGAAGCCATGCATTATAAGCTGGCTGTGGTTGCCAATCCTGTTGGTGGTGTTATAGATTTAATTCAGGATGGAATTTCCGGCTATATAGCCGACTATAACAAAATCGAGGATTTTACACAGCGGGTTGAGCAGCTCTATCACAATCCTGAATTGAGGTTGCGACTGGCCGATAAAGCCTCAGAATTGATTCAGGAGGGATATACAGAAGCAAATCAGATGCAGAAAATGGAGACAATTATTTCTAAATGATATGGGAACAATCAAGCTAATAATTGCTGACTATAAGGCATTTAAGAAAAAGAAAAGTGGCAGTTTGATTGGAGCTATTGTAGCATCACTACTATACTCAGCATATCGTGCAGTATTTCTTTATAGGATGGCTCAGTTCTTTGATCGGCTTAAGATAGTTCCACTGGCGGTGTTAATGGAAAAAATCATGCACTTCACTTGTAACGCTTCTATCGGCAGAAAGGCAGCTATTGAACCAGCTTTCGTAATTCGGCATGTTGGTGCTATTGTGGTTGGAAACAAGACAGTAATTGGAAAGAATTGTGAAATAAGACAAGGCGTGACCTTTGGTGGAAATCTGGGTAAATCAAATTATGGAACATCGCAGCCGATCTTAGGTGATAATATATTAGTAGGTGCCGGAGCAAAAATTTTAGGGCCGGTAAAAATCGGAGACAACTCAATTATCGGGGCCAATGCTGTTGTAACTCGGGATATGCCGGCTAACTCAATAATAGCCGGGATACCTGGAAAAGTAATTCGTGATGTGAAAGAGGGAGAAAATCCTCTTAAAAATTGATATGAATGCAGACAAAACCAAACCTCTTTCTTATAGGCTTTCAAAAATGTGGTTCATCGGCTTTGTATCAATTGCTATGCGCCCACCCGGCTATTGAGGGTACCAACCCTAAGGAGACATTCTACCTAACCGATGAAGGTTATGAAAACTTTGATTTCACCCGGAATGTATCCAATACGGAAGCTGGCTGGGATTTGTTTTTGCCCCAGGGTGTGAGCTCAAACTATACACTGGAGGCTTCTGTATGTAATTTTTATCAACAAACGGCACTGACCTACATTAAAGAGCAGATGGATGCCAGGGTGCTCATTATTATGAGAGACCCTGTGGAACGGTTTATCAGCAACTATAAATATTACTCAGGTAACATCCCCAAAATAAAAGGCGAGGTAAGTATTGAAGAGTACTATGAGCAGGTAAAGGCAGGGTCTTATACCAGGGATAGCCTTAAGTATGCGATAGAGCATGGGCACTATTCAGGCTATATTGATAAATGGCAGCAGGAGCTTGGTAAGGATAAAGTACACCTGGTGAGTTTTAAAAAAATGGTAAATGATCCTGATACCGTGATGAAGGAGGTTTGTGATTTTTTGCAACTGGAATTTAAACCTGTGGGAGAACTGAAGAAAGTGAATGCCTCTAAAAAAATTAAGAACAAAAAACTCCATTCGCTGCTCATAAAGTATTTCTTCTGATGATTTTCCGCTAAAGGCCGTGCTTAAAAAAATATACTATGGTTTATTTGCCACCAAAAGCAAGGTGGAGGTTAGTGCCTCTTTAAAGAGTAAGCTGATGAAAGAGTATGAGAAGGAGTATAAGCTATACAACAATTACTTTTAGGCATGGCAAAACTGTTATTTGTAAATGATCATCGGTTTTATCAGAAAGATAACGGAGAAGTATTTTCAGGGAGCAGTTTCCCCTGGTATGTATGGGATCGCTATACTGAGGCCTTTGAAGATGTTACAGTACTGGCCAGGGGAGCAGATTGGAAGCCTGAAATAAAGGGGCTTGTAAATTCAACCAACCCCAAAGTGAAATTTAAGCTGTTAAAAGGCATCAGTGGAGGTAAGGACTACTTCACCAATATTGGTTTAGTTAAAAAGGAATTCACGGCATTGGTTGAAAACGCTGATGCGGTGGTTATACGTTTCCCCAGCACCATTGGCCTTTGGTGCGCGGAGGTGTGCAAACAAAAAAATATACCCTATGCCACCGAAGTGGTAGGCTGTGCCTGGGATGCCACCTGGAACTATGGATCATTGTTTACTCGCATACTAGCCCCCTACGTTTATTTTAAAATGAAAAAGGCAGTGAGGCAGAGTATCGCTTCAATCTATGTTACTCAGTTTTTTTTGCAAAAAAGGTATCCTAATCCCGGGGGTATTACCTCTTATGCATCCAACGTACGGATAGATGATTTTGAGCAAGAGGTTTTAGACAATCACATCGCCCGGCTCGATAAGCAACCTGCCGTGCCAGTGCTGGGTCTAATCGGTAATCTTGAAGTAAAGTATAAGGGTTTTGATGTGGCAATGGCTGCTTTAGCTATTGTTAAAGCCAACGGTGTAAAATGTAAACTAAAGCTGGTAGGGGGTGGCGGTAGCCAATATGTAAATCAGTTAATTGAAAAATTTGCTCTTCAGGATTATGTTGAGGTAGTAGGCCGGTTAGAAAGTGGTGATGCTGTTTTCCAGTTTTTAGATGATCTGGATTTATATGTTCATCCCTCACGGCAGGAAGGTCTTCCCCGTTCGGTAATTGAAGCGATGGGAAGGGGATGCCCGGTTTTGGCATCCACCGTAGCAGGTATTCCTGAATTATTGGATAGCCGGTATTTACATAAGCCCGGAGACCATAAGTTATTAGCCCAACAAATTTTGGATGTATTGCCTCAAAAGGAGGAGCTGAAAAATATGGCCAACCAAAACTTTGTAAAGGCTAAGGAATACACCAACGAAATCTTATCTGACAGAAGAAGCAGGTTTTGGAGGGATGTGGCCCAAAAGTTTAAAAGTTTGGAAGCGCATGCATAGATTACTCCGCATCACCACCGTTTCCATGTCTTACCGGCTGTTGCTCAAAGGGCAGTTGCAGTTTATGAGCCGCTATTTTGAAACGCATGCGGCCTCTGCACCCGGCTGGGAGCTGGATGATTTAACTACGGATGAAAACACAGAGGTACATCCTGTATCTATGGAGCGTAAACCCGCGCCTTTAAAAGATTTTTCTTCATTATTGAAGCTGAGGTTGCTCATTAAAAAGTTACAGCCACAAATAGTACATACCCATACCCCTAAGGCCGGGCTTCTCGGTATGCTTGCCGCTTATGTTTGTAAAGTACCGGTAAGGCTACACACTGTTGCGGGTATCCCCTGGATGGAATCAGCAGGAGCCAAAAGAAAACTATTGGCAGCTATGGAAAAGCTCACCTACCGCTATGCTACGCATGTGTATTCCAATTCGCGGGCGCTTCAGGAGTTTATTCTGAAAAACAATTTACTGCCTCCGCAAAAAATTAGTGTAATTGCCAATGGCAGCAGCAATGGCATAGATACCAAGTGGTACAGCCGAACGGCAGAAGTAATGCAACAGGCACAAGCATTAAAGGAGGAGTGGGGCCTTACGGATGAAAAGGTGATTTTATTTGTAGGCCGATTGGTAAAAGATAAAGGAATAGAGGAATTGCTTGAAGCCTATCAAAACCTTAAGGATACGCAAAAGCTGAAGTTACTATTGGTAGGGCCTTTTGAGGAAGAAAGAGATCCATTATCTGACAAGGCCACTAAGCTTATTGAAGAAGATGATAACATCCTTACACCCGGCTATGTAAAGGATGTAAGGCCCTATATGGCCTTGAGTTATATGCTGGCCTTTCCATCGTATCGTGAGGGTTTTCCTAATGTGCCTATGCAGGCGGGTGCTATGGGTTTACCATCTGTAGTTACGGATATAAATGGTTGTAACGAAATTGTAAATCAGGAGGTAAATGGCCTGATCATTACGCCAAAGTCTGCAAGTCAGTTGCAGGAGGCCATGAACCGCTTACTTACTGATGCAACACTTCATGATAGCCTGGCTGCAAATGCGCGCCCCATGATTGAGCAGCGCTATGAACAAAGGCTTATTTGGGAAGCCTTATTAAGGGAGTATCAGGTTCATCTAAAAAATGCTGATTTAGATGTATAAGCATTTCTTTAAACGAATTATTGATATACTGGTGGCCATTATAGGGCTCATATTGAGTTTACCTGTTACTCTTCCCGTTTTGGTATTGCTTGCCATTGCCAATAATGGAAAACCCTTTTTCTTTCAAAAGCGTCCTGGTAAAAATGCACGGGTTTTCAGCATCGTGAAGTTTAAAACAATGAATGATAAAAAGGGGGCAGATGGGGCATTGCTACCTGATGAGAGGCGGTTGACCGGTATTGGGACTTTTGTACGTAAAACTTCGCTTGACGAAATACCACAGTTAATAAATGTGCTTAAAGGAGAAATGAGCCTGATAGTGACCACGGCCACTTTTGGTGGAATACTTACCACTTTATAATGAGGAGCAGCGCAGGCGCCACGAAATACGGCCGGGCATTACCGGCTGGGCACAGGTAAATGGGCGTAATACTATTACATGGTCCAAAAAATTTAAGTATGATGTGTACTATGTGGATCATTTATCCTTTGCACTCGATATCAAAATAATTGGCCTTACTATTAAGAAGGTGTTTCGCTCAGAAGGTATCTCTCAGCAGGGTGAGGCAACTGTAAAATACTTTAAAGGAAATGACTAACAGCGAAGTTCTAAATAATATACTCTTTCAGCTGGATAGGGCGCAAAATGCCTATCAGCTGTACAGGGAAAATCCGGTGTATCTGCATGCCTGTAATATTTACAAGGGTAATGCCGCTGTGGTGGATTTACTGGGAATCTATGGAGGCACCTTTTTAGGTGATTTGAGGGAAGCATTTTTGCAACTCATAGCTCATCTGGATGTATGGATGGAACAGTTTCATCACCTGGAAGCTGCACTGGAGCCAAAAGCAGAAACAGAATTTATTTTTGAAAGATTTGCCGGCACGGAGCCCTTTCCGGCCGGGGTGCGCCAGTTAATAGAAGAAGGTTTAAAAAAAGTAGGATGAAATATGTTTTTGCGGGAGACCGGGATATAGCGGTACATGTTTTACAATTTATGATGAATGAGGGCAACATGCCCGAAGCGCTGTTGGTTAGCGGTGGCGATAGAGCTTCTCATGCCATAGAGCTAAGGGAGTTGAGTAATTTGCCAGATGACAAAGTTTTTGAGGGAAAGGAGTTTACCCTGCCAAAGAGTATTGAGGTATTAAAGGCTATAAACCCTGATTATATTATTGGCATTCATTTTCCTTACCTTATCTCAAAAGAGGTGTTGGATATTCCGGCAATCGGCTTTCTAAATTTACACCCCGCTTACCTTCCATACAATAGGGGTTGGCATACCCCCAGTTGGGCCATTATGGACCAAACACCGATTGGTGCCACTTTGCATTTTATGGCTGAAGCGCTTGATGCAGGTGATATTATTTATCAGGAGGAACTAATCCCTGGCCCGGCTGATACAGCCAACAGCCTTTATCAAAAGTTAAAGGCATTGGAACTGGAAGTGTTTAAAAAAGCCTGGCCGCAATTAAAAAGCCTTCAACCCTCACGCATTCCACAGGATATTAATGCAGGCACCTCCTATAAACGGAAGGATCTTTTTAGGCCGGAAGTGCAGGAACTGAAACTTGAAAATGAGTATAGGCTGGAGAGCCTGCTTAGAAAATTAGCGGCACTTACAACTAATAGTGTGGAGGAGGCAGCGTATTTTAGTAAAGATGGAAAGAAATATAGAATACAGGTATCAATAACCGAAGAGGATGAGTAGTAATGAGGAGATATTAATAGTAGGTGCCGGAGGCTTTGGCAAAGAGGTGCGTTCTATGCTAAAGGCTACCGGTTATTCCTTTGCAGGTTTTCTGGATGACGACCCGGCTAAAGGCGTGACAGCCCGTTCTATTGAAGAATATGTTGCTGATAGTGCCTCATCTGGTAGTCAGTTATTGATTGCCGTGGGTTCATCAAAAATAAGGAGATTACTATTTGAGCGATTTCCCAAAAACACTAAATTTCCTTCACTCGTTCATCCGTCCGTAATTTTTCAGGATGATGAAACCTGCCGGTATTCAACAGGAAGCATTATTTGTGCAGGTTCCATATTTACTTGCGATATAACTGTTGGCCGGTTTGTTTTGATTAATCTGAATTGCACTATTGGCCATGATGCAAAAATTGGTGACTTCTGCTCCCTTATGCCTTCGGTAAATTTATCCGGTAATGTAACTCTTGAGGATGGGGTATTCATAGGCACTGGTGCCACGATACTGCAAGGCATCACTATCGGTAAGGGAGCAATAGTAGGAGCAGGGGCCGTAGTAACTCATGATGTACCACCTGGCCAAACGGTGGTGGGCATCCCTGCTCGTATCCCGGCCAAATAGGTAAAAAAATAATACCCACTTTCCCTTTCCCATTTCGTACTTCGCATTTCGTAATTTTTCTTACTCCTTCATCCTCACCCCCCACCTTCCCATTCCCGTTCACCTTCCCATTCCCATCTCGTACTTTACTTTTTGCTTCGCCATCCATGTATGCTTCGATACACCCTCCTAAAGTCGGGCACTCAGCATGACATTATACTTTCGTACTTCACACTTCGTCATTCGTACTTAGTATTTCCGACTTCGTACTTTACTATTTGCTTCGCCATCCATTTATGCTTCGATACACCTTCCTAAAGTCGGGCACTCAGCATGACATTGCACTTTTGTTTTTCCCACTTCGTCATTCGTATTTCCCACTTCGTACTTTACTATTTGCTTCGCCATCCATTTATGCTTCGATACACCCTCCTAAAGTCGGGCACTCAGCATGACATTGCATTTTTGTATTTCCCACTTCGTCATTCGTACTTAGTATTTCCGACTTCGTACTTTACTTTTTGCTTCGCCATCCATGTATGCTTCAATACACCCTCCTAAAGTCGGGCACTCAGCATGACATTGCATTTTTGTATTTCCCACTTTGTCATTCGTACTTCGTATTTCCGACTTCGTACTTTACTATTTGCTTCGCCTTTTGTCCCTTGCGTTTCTCACATCCACCTACTTACTTCGTATTTTTCCGCCACCATACTCAAGCTTAAATGAAAGTAGCCCTTATTATACCATCAATTGCAAGCGTAAAGGCTTTTTTCATTCCATTGATTCTACAGGCTCAATCCCATGGAGTGGGCCTAACCATATTTACCTCAAAGGATGACAGGGGTTTTAGATGGGATGTAAACCTGCCTGATAATGTGGCGATTACCTACATTAAATTTCCTTCGGGAGCTAATCCGGTATCATGGTTCAGGGCTCGTAAGCAGTTGAAGGGTTATTTGTTGAAGAATAACTTTGATCTGGTTCATGCGCATTTTACCGTGGGAATATTTTTATTATCAATTACACAGGTATCAACCTTAAGGTGGGGTACTTTTCATGGGGTGTATCATTTAGTTGAAAAAGGTATTAAGGGTTTTGTGGTTGGTTTGCTTGAAAAAGCGGCCATTAAGGTATTAGACCAAACGTTTGTATTAAATGAACACGATTATAAAGGTCTCAGTAAAAACTTCTCAATAGAAAAGGTACCATTGCCCGGAGTGGGCGTTGACCTGGATACATTCAATCCCTCCCGCTTTTCACATTTACACCAGGAAAAATATAGATCGAGCCTTGGTATTAACGGGGATTGTAAAGTGTTGCTGTTTGTGGGCAGGTTTACCTCATTTAAAGGTGTAGAGGATGCCCTAAGGGTAATTGAGATAATTAGAGAAGATGGTATTGATGCTACTCTATTACTATGTGGACTTGAAGACAGTAATCATCCTTTGGCTATTGGTAAAACAATTGGTGTAATTAACCTTGGGTGGAGGCAGGATATAGCTGAGTTAATGAATGTGTCCGATTGTTTAATTTTTCCTAGTGTACGCGAGGGCCTGCCGGTTTCATTGATGGAAGCTATCGCAATGCAGCTGCCATATGCTGCTTATGAGGTAAGAGGGGTGGTTGATTTACATACTGAATACGGAGGAGGATTGATAAGTCCTACCGGTGACGTAAATGCCTTGGCAGAAAATACCAAAAAATTGATCAACCACAAGTATTCGGTCAATTATTCTAATGAATTATTGGCAAGAAAAATCTTTGTTGAATATCAGCTGGACAAATACAATGAGGCTATTAACTGAGGTAATGATACCAAATAACCGAATCCATATTTCCAATTTCTAAAATTACCTAAGCCTACTTTCACATTCATCCATCCTCCATACTTACTTTCCGTGGCTCCTGCTTACCTTTGCTCTTCTTTTTTTACCAATATTTCCTTTCATGAGTTCCGAAAAAATCTGGTTGTCTTCACCCCATATGGGTGGTACCGAACAAGCCTTTGTAAATGAGGCTTTTGATTCTAATTGGATAGCGCCTCTTGGTCCCAATGTAAATGGCTTTGAGGCTGACTTACAGACGTATAATAAAATTGATCATGCTGCAGCACTTACCTCCGGAACGGCAGCGCTGCATTTATCGCTTATACTCAATAATATCGGTCCTGGAGATTTGGTTTTTGTACAAAGCTTTACATTTTCAGCTACCGTCAATCCCATTATTTATCAGGGCGCTACTCCCGTGTTTATTGATTCTGAACCCGGCACCTGGAATATGTGTCCGAAACATCTTGAAAAAGCAATCATGTCTGCTTTGGATGGAACTCTGTCCCCCGCTGGCGGGGGTGCCCGCAGGGCGGGGGAGGAAAACGTTCAACCTCAAACCGCAAACTATAAACCAAAAGCGATCCTTCCCGTACACCTTTACGGTATGCCGGCCAATATGGATGCCATAATGGCTATTGGTAAAAAGTATAACCTGCCTGTGATTGAAGATGCCGCAGAGTCCCTGGGTTCTACATATCGGGGAAAAAATACCGGCACCATAGGTGAGATGGGGGTTTACTCTTTTAATGGCAATAAAATTATTACGACCAGTGGGGGAGGCGCTTTGGTGAGTGAAAATGAGGAATGGATAAAAAGGGCACGCTTTTTAGCAACCCAGGCCCGGGATGATGCTCCTCACTACCAGCATTCCAATGTAGGGTACAATTACAGGATGAGTAATGTATTGGCAGGTATCGGGCGCGGGCAAATGCAGGTGTTGGATGAAAGGGTAGCCAAAAGAAGGCGAAATTTTGATCGATATGTCACTTACTTCAAAAAGTGGAATGAGCAGGGATTGGATATTCGCTTTCAGCAGGAAGCCGATGAAAGTAGGAGTAACAGGTGGCTGAGCTGCATTTTAATTGATCCTGAAACGAATAATGGCTTAACCAGGGAAAAGATACGCCTTGCCATGCAGGCCAAGAATATTGAGTGCAGGCCATTGTGGAAACCGATGCATTTACAGCCCGTGTTTGAAAAATATCCGTATGTAGGTGAAACAGTTTGTAAGGACTTATTTGATATTGGGCTTTGTTTACCCAGTGGATCCTCCCTGACTGAGAGTGACTTTGAAAGAATTTTTACCACTCTTGATGAGTGTTGTAGCTTGATTACTACTTAGATAGGTTGCTTTCAGGAAAATGAAGAACGGATAGAGGATTTTATTATAAAAAAATTAATCATATAAGTTACTGATAAACAGGGGTAAAATCATTTTATTAACTTTTAAAAGTTATAAAAATGCCTATAAAAAAAACACTCGCAACGGCTTGACTCAATGGGAATTAGTTATTTTTGAAGCCTTGATAACCACTACTCCAACCTGATATGCTCAAGAAATTTATTTTAAATCATACTGATCGTTATCTCGCACGCTGGATAATTTTACTTCTCGATCTCTTCCTGGTATTTCTTGCTTATGGATTTTCCGTTTTAATACGTTTCAATTTTGATTTTTTAGCCTCTGCCGAAAACGGGGCTATGGGTAAGTTGCCTATCGTATTGTTCTTCTATGCTATAGGTTTCTTGGTTACACGTTCCTATGTGGGTATTATCAGGCATACCAGCGTTACGGACGCTGTAAACGTTTTTAAAGGTGCAAGCTTTGCGGTAGTTTGTTTATTTGGGTTATCTCTAATGGAGGCCTTATCAGTTAATGACAGGGGCTTGATGTATGTTCCCCGGTCTATATTGGTAATTCATTTTCTGTGCACCATCTTCGGGCTAATTGGCGCGCGGCTTATGGTAAAGTACATTTATGATAATATTTTAAGTTCCAAAAGGATTAATCAGAAGAGGGTATTGATTTATGGTGCAGGTGTATCAGGACTTACAACCATGCATACCTTAAGCCAGGACCCTTCCAGGGATAGTGAAGTTATTGGTTTTATTGATGATAGTTTAAACAAAAGAGGCAAAGCTATTGGCGGTGTTCTTGTTTACGAGCCCAAAAAGGTTTTTACCAAAGAGTTTGTACAAAAGCACCGCCCACATCAGGTTATTATATCGGTACAAAAGTCATTATCCAGCAAGCGCAAAAAGGAAATTGTGGAAATGTGCCTGGAGTTTGGCCTGCAGGTAAAAATTGTTCCTCCTTTTGAGAACTGGATTCAGGGTGAGCTTAGCGCCAAGCAGATAAAACCGGTTAAAATTGAGGATTTGTTGGAAAGGGATCCCATTATACTTGACAACGTAAACATATCACGCGAAATAAAGGATAAGGTGGTTCTGGTAACAGGTGCCGCAGGCTCTATCGGTAGTGAAATTTCAAGGCAGCTTTTATACTATTCACCCAAAAAGGTGGTGTTGCTGGATCAGGCAGAATCAGCCTTATACGATCTTGAAATAGAACTTCGCCAAAACCACCCTAAAGCGCTTAAAGTTGCCGAAATGGTGATTGGCAATGTGGCCAATAAGAAGCGCATGAAAAAGGTGTTTGAGGTTTTTGAGCCGGATATTGTATTTCATGCAGCAGCCTATAAGCACGTGCCCTTAATGGAAAATAATCCATATGAAGCCGTTGCAGTAAATGTGTTTGGAACTAAAAATATAGCTGACCTTTCGGTGGATTTTGGAGTGGAGAAGTTTGTAATGGTTTCTACCGATAAGGCGGTTAACCCTACCAATGTAATGGGCTCCACTAAGCGTTGTGCTGAAATCTATACTCAAAGTCTTGGAAATAAACGAGGAGTAAAAACCCAGTTCATAATAACTCGTTTCGGCAATGTTTTAGGTTCCAATGGTTCCGTAATTCCGCTTTTCAAAAAACAGATTGAGACCGGTGGGCCTATTACCCTTACTGATAAGCGTATTACCCGCTATTTTATGACTATCCCCGAGGCCTGCAACCTGGTATTGGAAGCAGGTAGTATGGGGCAGGGAGGTGAAATATTTGTTTTTGATATGGGTGAATCGGTAAAGATTTATGACCTCGCCAAAAAAATGGTAAAACTCAGCGGGCTTCAGCTGGGTAAGGATATAGAGATTAAGGAAGTGGGATTGCGCCCGGGCGAAAAGCTTTATGAAGAGTTACTGGCCATCCGCGAAAACACAAAGAATACCCACCACCCTAAAATTCTTATTGCTGAGGTGGATAGCCACTCCTACAAATCAGTAATGCATAGTTTTGAGGACTTACAGGAAGCCATGCAGGGTACCGATAACCTCGCCTTGGTGGGTTGCTTAAAAAAGATTGTTCCCGAATTTATCAGCAATAATTCCATCTTTGCCAGCCTCGATCTCAAGAAAATTGTGAATGAATAGGCTGTTTGGCTTTTTACTATTTCTTTTTTTTTCAAGTTCACTTTTTGGTCAATACCAGTACCAGAGGCTAAACCACATAAGAGGTTTACGAAACTCGGCTCCCCTTTATAGCACAGGTGGAGATGTACATACTTCGGTGCAGCCTTTTGATACCTGGGAGATGGATTCTATCATTAATCAGGGTCATGAACAATGGCAACAATCTCTATCGTTTGGATATCGTAAGTGGCTTTGGCGCAAAGCTTTTCAGGAGCATCTTGTGGATGTAACTGGCAAAAACTTCTGGTTTACCATTGATCCCGTTGTAAACTTTCAGGTTGGAACTGATCTTGAAAATAGTGGTGATTTTAAATATGTAAATACACGCGGATTTACAATAGAAGGGCGCCTGGGTAAAAAGGTATCTTTCACTTCTTCCTATCTGGAAAACCAAGCGGATTTCCCCGGCTATATTGCTGATTATACTCGTTACCGTAATGTGATTCCGGGGCAGGGCTTTGCAAGGCCTTTTGGAAACGGTGGTTTTGATTTTGGCATTCCTTCCGGAGAAGTCACTTTTACTCCGGATGAAATTTTCTCCATTACAGCAGGGCAGGGACGCAACTTTTTTGGTGAAGGCTATAGATCCATGTTTCTATCAGATGCCGCCTTTAACTATCCTTTTCTCCGCATCGAAACCACCTTCTGGAAAATAAAGTACACTAACCTTTGGGCGCAGCTTTATGATGTAAGGCCTCAGGCCCAGGTTAGTTCAAACGGGGCTTATGCCAAAAAGTACCTCTCATCTCATTACCTCAGTATTAATATTAACTCAAGATGGAACCTCAGTTTTTTTGAAGCCATTGTTACCGGGGATACAGCACAGCAGGAAGGTATCGATATTTCGTTTTTCAATCCTGTAATCTTTTATCGTCCTGTGGAGTTCGCTGTGGGTTCCCGGTCGGGTAACGCCCACATTGGTATAGCTTCATCCTATAAAATTGCTGATGGGCTGCAAGGGTATGGACAGTTTTTGCTGGATGAGTTTATACTGGAAAGATTACTGGATGGCGATGGCTTTTGGGCCAATAAATTTGCCTGGCAACTAGGTCTTAAATATTACAATGCCTTTGGTGTCGAGGGTCTCTTTACCCGGCTGGAGTATAACGGAGCCAGACCTTATACCTATAGTCATCGCAATGCACTCACAAACTATGGTCATTACGGTCAACCGTTGGCTCATCCCTGGGGTGCCAATTTTAATGAGGCATTGGCTCAACTGGTCTATCAAAAAGGCAGATGGGAATTTGAAGGTAGATTACATTTTGGTCAAATAGGCCTGGATACCAATGGCTCTGATTGGGGAACGGACATCTATATTTCAAGCAACGAGCGTGAGCAGCAACTTGGAAACGAAACAGGTCAGGGCTTGGAGGGAATATATAGTTATGTTTTGCTGCGGGCGGGGTGGCTTGTAAATCCTGCTTCGGGATTAAAGGTAGAGTTGGGAGCCAGGCTAAGGAATCTGAAAGCAGATGGTAACACTTTGCCCTTCAGTGCCGGCCAATCCAATTATGTGTTTGTTGGGTTGCGAACAGAGTTTTTCAATACTTATTACGATTTTTGACAACATGTGGAAAGAATTCAGGCCCACCATACTTTTCCTGGTTAAGTTCTTTGTGATCTACTTTGGCTTTTCAATACTGTATGGTTTTTACATTAAAAAATTTGATACTGCCGAACCTTCTCAGGTAGATGGTATCACTCACTTCATCTCCTATAACTGTACTAAAACCGCTTCGCTGATGGGTTATGAGCCCACTATTGTTTTGGATGACCATGCCAACCGCGACTACCAGGAGGAAGTTACCTATGATAGCATTTGGATGGATGGTATTTACGCCATCTCGGTAGAAGAAGGCTGCAACGGCATCAACATTATGCTGCTGTTTATAGCGTTTGTTGTGGCCTTTGGCGGAAAGCTTACCAGCATGCTTATTTTTATACCAGCCGGGGTGTTGTTTATCCATATTGCCAATATTGCGCGCCTGATGATGCTAAGCCTTATTAATGTAGAGTTTGGTGGACAGGCATTTCATTTTTTTCATAAATACCTTTTTACTGCCATTATATATGCGGCTGTATTTCTGCTTTGGTATTTGTGGGCTGTAAAGTTTTCAGGTAAAAGTGTTTTTGGTAAGAAACGAGAGTCATGAACACGAAGCGACTGCTATTTATTGGTGGAGGAATGCTTGGGTTGGTATTGGTTTATCTGTTTCAAAGCAGGCTGGATTTTTACACCCTCTTTACGGAGTTTAAAATTCCTGATCCTATTGATTATGGCAGAATGGAAAATGTGCCATCCGTACCTTTTGCGGTTAATAAAGTTCTGAGATATCTTCTGAACGACCTCTTTTCCATCTCCATCATCTATGGGCTTTTTTACGAGAAGAAGTATGCCCGCTTTGCCATGTATGTAATGTTTTTTGGCCTGTTTGTGTTGGTACCAGCCTATATCATTCTTTTCCTCAGTCAGCCGGAAGGTTTTTCATCTATGCTTTCTCACCTTCACCGTGTGGTAATGAATCCGGTATTGATGATGTTGCTGGTGCCCGCCTTCTTCTACCAACGTAAGATGCAGGGAACGCAGTCCTCATAAATTCCATACATTTGAAGCTCCTACTGCTACAGGAACTTTTTTACCATTTCCCCATCTACTATGATTAATCTGCAAGGGATTACGAAATCCTATGTTACCGGTGGTAAACCATTTCGGGTACTAAAAGGTATTGATCTCCACATTAAGGAGGGCGAGCTTGTGTCTATTATGGGTTCATCCGGTTCAGGTAAATCTACCTTGCTGAATATACTGGGCATTCTCGATTCGTATGACGAGGGCGAATATTACCTGGCAGACACTTCCATGAAAAACCTGAGTGAACGAAAAGCCGCTCAATACCGCAATAAGTTTTTGGGTTTTGTTTTTCAGTCTTTCAACCTTATAGCTTTTAAAAATGCTATGGAGAATGTAGCATTACCGCTATACTATCAAGGGGTAAAAAGGAGCAAGCGAAATGCCATAGCCCTTGAATACCTGGAAAAAGTAGGATTGAAAGAATGGGCGGAGCACTTACCCAGCGAGCTTTCCGGAGGGCAGAAGCAGCGCGTAGCCATAGCACGGGCACTTATTACCCAGCCCAAGGTGCTTTTAGCTGATGAACCCACAGGAGCACTTGATACTAAAACCTCGTACGAAGTACTGGACATCTTTAAAAAGATAAATAAGGAGGAGGGCATCACCGTTGTGATAGTTACTCACGAGCAGGATATTGCCGATATGTGCGACCGAATTGTATTTATGAAGGATGGGTTGATTGAGAGTGGAGAGAGCCCTTCGATTATCGCTCAGGGTGACAGTGGTTTTGGTAATGGCGCTGAGAGTCTGAATTCTAACGTCTAAAATCTAACATTTCCGAAAAAATGTTCGACATAGACAAATGGCAGGAAATATTTATCACCATCCGTAAAAACAAGTTGCGGACATTCCTTACGGGCTTTAGTGTGGCCTGGGGGATAATGATGTTGGTGGTACTGCTGGCTGCCGGTCAGGGCTTGAGGAACGGAGCCATGTCTGAGTTTTTAGGCGATGCTACAAATAGTTTGTGGATTAATGGTGGCCGTACTTCGGTGCCTTATGGTGGTTATAAATCCAACCGCCCCATTGTTCTTGATAATACTGATTACAAAACAACAGTCCGGGATAATCCGGATATAATTAAAACCTCGGCCAGCAAAAACTTTTGGGGAGCTCAGATAGTGTATGGCGAGGAAGCCGCCAATTTTGAGGTAAGAGGGGTACATCCTGAAAATCAGTACATGGAAAGCAATGAGCTTGTGGAAGGTAGATATATCAATGAGCTTGACCTTATGGAACAACGTAAGGTTGCTGTGCTGGGACAAAAGGTGGCTCGTGAAGTTTTTAAGGAAATTCCACCGCTTGGTAAGTATGTGAGGGTAAACGGGGTTTTGTTTGAGGTGGTTGGTATTTACTCAGATGCCGGAGGTGATGACGAGGAAGACAATGTGTACCTGCCGGTAAATGTTGCTCAGAAAACCCTTAGCCAACAACCGGAAGAGCTTACCCGCATTATTGTTGCCTACAACGAGGATTACAATCTTGATCAAAGCAAGGCGCTCGAGCAAAAGCTGGTAAATGATCTGGCGGCAGCCCATGGTTTTGACCCCACCGATAAGAGTGCCCTGCGCATCTGGAATCGCCAGGAAAATATGAAGGATGTAATTGGCGTGATAAACGGCATCAACATTTTTGTATGGGTAATTGGCATATTCACCATAATAGCTGGCATTATTGGCGTGAGCAACATTATGATGATAGTGGTAAAGGAGCGCACCCGCGAAATTGGCATCCGAAAAGCGTTGGGTGCTACACCGGGTTCCATCATTGCCCTCATTATTCAGGAGTCGGTTTTTATCACCACCTTTTCGGGATATGTGGGGTTGGTGCTTGGGGTGGGCTTGGTAAGCCTTGCCGGCAGTGGTGTGGATCACGACTTCTTTAAAAACCCTGAAGTAAACTTTCAGATTGCGATGATTACCCTTGGTATTTTGATAGTAGCCGGTGGGCTTGCAGGATATTTTCCCGCAAGGAAAGCAGCCATGATACGGCCTATTGAGGCACTGAGGGAAGAGTAGGGAGAGGTAAAAGTTGGAAAGACAAAATACGAAGTACGAATCGCAACAATGTTTGCGCTTAGTCTAAATACTAATATCTAAAGTCTAGCATCTAATGATAGACAGAGACCAATGGCAGGAAATAGGAGCAGTACTGGGTCGCAATAAATTGCGCACCTTCCTCACGGCCTTTGGTGTGTTTTGGGGAATATTTATGCTGGTAATAATGATGGGCAGCGGCCAGGGCCTAATCAATGGAGCCAATGCAGGTTTTGGGGGTACGGCCACCAATAGCCTTTTTATGTGGACACAAAACACAAGCATGCCCTACAAAGGCTTCAAGCGGGGCCGTAATTTCAATTTCAGAAATGATGATGTGGAGGCCCTAAAGGCGGCAGTACCTGATATTGATGTGCTCTCACCACGCTGCCAGGCAGGGGGCCACCGTGGTTCGGCCAACGTAACACGAGGTATTAAAACCGGTGCCTTCGGTATTTATGGCGATTACCCTCAGTTGACCGAAATTCAGCCTATGACCATTTTACAGGGCCGCTTTTTGAATGATGATGATTTAAAGGACCGAAGGAAAATATGTGTAATTGGTATTGAAGTGTATAACACCCTTTACAAACCGGGTGAGGATGTGATCGGAACCTACATACAGGCGCAGGGCATCAATTATAAAGTGGTGGGTTTATTCAAAGCAGTTTCTGATGATGCCCGCAGAGCGGAGGATCAGGAGAAGTCCATTTTTATTCCGCTCACAACTTTTCAGCGGGCGTATGCCTGGGGTGATATTATTGGCTGGTTTAGTGTAACCTCCAAGCCTGATGTACCTGTATCTGAGGTAGGTGAACAAATGAAAGCTGTACTGCGCGAGCGTCACAAAATTCATCCGGATGATGAGATGGCTTTTGGTAGCTGGAATATGGAGGAAACCTTCAACAGAATGATGTCTTTGCTTACCGGAATCAGCCTGCTTTCGCTGATTGTAGGTACACTCACATTGTTTGCCGGTGCCATTGGCGTATCCAACATTATGCTGGTAATTGTAAAGGAGCGTACACGCGAGTTTGGCGTGCGCAGGGCATTAGGTGCTACGCCATGGTCAATAATGAAGCAGGTGATATTAGAGTCGGTAGTGCTTACCGTGGGGGCCGGTATATTGGGAATTATTTGCGGTGTATGGACAATGGAAGGCGTGGCCTGGGCTATGAACCAGTTTTCAGATGACTCAGGTTTTTTCAGAAATCCCGGAGTAGAACTTCCCATTGTACTAACATCACTTGGAATTTTAATTTTGGCGGGCATTTTAGCGGGACTTATTCCCGCAAGGCGAGCGGTAGAGGTAAAACCGGTAGAGGCCCTCCGCTACGAGTAGCCCCCCATTGTCCCCCCTAAGGGGGGAAACAGAAAGTTGTTTAGAAAATTTTAGAATAATATATGAAGCGCTTTTTCAGAATCCTCCTTTTCGTTGTAATCCTCGGCATATTCGGTTACACCCTGTATTATCTTTTTCAAAAGTCGCAAAAGGCCCCGGAGGTGTATGGCACCGAAACTCCCTTTTATGGCGATATTATTAATAAGTCCGTTGCCACGGGAAGTATCATTCCCCGAGAGGAGGTAATTATAAAACCACAGGTGAGCGGTATTATTACCGAGGTTTATCTGGAAGCCGGAACGCTGGTAAAGGCAGGGCAGGAGATTGCAAAAATTCAGGTGATACCGGATATGGTATCCTTAAACAATGCGGAGAACAGGGTAGAGGTGGCGCGCCTTTCAATGAATAACTCTAAGCTGGATTTTGAACGTAACGAGAAACTCTATAAAAACAATGTGATCAGCAGTAGTGAGTTTCAGCGTTTTGAACTGGCTTACCGCAATGCCCAGCAAGAGCTGGAAGCAGCCCAGGATAACCTGCAGATTGTGCGCGAAGGTGCCAGCAAAAAGAAGGGTAGTACGGCCCTCAATATTGTAAAGGCCACCGTTTCCGGAATGGTGCTGGATGTGCCCGTAAAAGTGGGAAACCAGGTAATTGAGAGCAACAATTTTAATGAAGGAACCACCATTGCCAGTATTGCCGATATGAAGGATTTGATTTTTGAAGGTAAAATTGATGAATCCGAAGTAGGTAAAATTAAGGAAGGTATGGACATCCTCTTAACTGTAGGTGCCATTGAAAACAAACAGTTTGATGCCCGCCTGGAATACATCTCACCAAAAGGAGTAGAGGAAAACGGAGCCATACAATTTGTAATTAAAGCCAAAGTACTGTTGGACTCAGCCGATTTTATCCGTGCCGGCTACAGTGCCAATGCGGATATTGTACTCTCCCGTAAAGACTCTGTACTCTCCATAAAAGAAAAGCTGCTACAGTTTGAAGATGGCAAGCCCTATATAGAAGTAGCCACAGGCGACCAGCAGTTTGAAAGACGGGAAGTAAAACTTGGCCTATCCGATGGCATTAATGTAGAAGTGCTGGAAGGCGTGGCTGCCGATACGGAGATTAAAATTTGGAATCAGGCGGGGTAGAGAGTAAGGAATAGTAACATAGGCGAATAGATTCGCTTCGTTCTCAACTCCACTATTTTTTCGTGATTTCTATGGCATGTCGCTTATTTCTTTTATACTCGTACAATGCTCTTTCAAATTCTCGAAGTTTAAAAAGTTTAATCTTTTTAAAATCCTTGGTTCCATTTTCATAAACTAACACCAGAATGTGACTATAATAGAAGGAATACCTTATATATGAGTAGGGTTTAATTTTAAACCTACTTATGTGCTCTAATAAAATCATCTCTCCACGAATGATTAAATGAGACTTAGTCAATGTAATTTCTTTTTTGAAGTTTAGGTTTGGGAGATTCTTTTTGAGCGCGATATTTCTATCTATTAATTTTATACCAAGTCTTTTTACTATTCTATCTGCGGTAGATTTTAGCACCATTTGATTGCCAATAGACCTTTCATAAAGTTCTTCTGGGGTTATCAACTATTTGTAAATGATAAGCTAACCACCATGCGCTTAACTTGAGAGATATCACTGTTGTAATTACAAAACCGGACAGGATTGATATAGGTATTGAAAAATCTGATGAAATGACCTCAAAAGATGAAATCAATGAATAAGCGAGGAAAGGTGATCCGAGTAATAATACAATGAATGGAGCTCCCACAAGCCACCATGTTTTATTCATGGCTTTCTGAACCGAGATACTACTTGATAAATATTTCATTAGTGCTAATTCGGCCTAAATCTAAAATATGGCTCTGTTGGCTAAATGTTTTAGAGGCTATTTGTATCTGGAAGGCGTGGATGCTGATATAGAGATTAAGATTTGGAATCAGGCGGGGTGAGAGATATATTAACATAGAATCAGTCCTGCCAATAGTATTTAAAATCTCCTGTCAAAACTTTGTCAAAGATTTGGTTCAGGGTTAATGACTCAAATTCGCTGTAGTTCTTCAAATCACATCCTTTAAGCATTTCTAAAAACAGAGTTTGATCTATCCGGCTAGCGATTTTGGGGTATTTGAAACCGTCTTTATGAAATACAATTTCGAATGTTTTAAGATGTGAATCAATAAAGAATGATGGAACCTCAACATCCAAGGGCTTTTCAAAAAGGAAGTGATTCCAACGGTCTTGTATTGCTTCAATTGTGGGGTAAGAATTAATCTCCCCATAACCTAAGTCAATTTCAACAACGGGGAATTCTGGAACATGGCCAATCCTTTCTTTTGTCCAGAATTCCTGCTCTAGATATTGTCTTTTAGCTTTTCTGTTAAACATTTACCAGTTCAAATTGCCTGTGATTCGCCTTAAAACTAAATGATTTTTGGTTGAGTATTAATATTATTGGGTTTGTTACAGTCCCCGAGGTTTTAGAGACCAATACCCAGATTATAATATGGAACCACGCACGATAGGGGTTTGATTTAACTGCTTTTCTAGGAAAGTGTAGATTTTGCTAGCTGCTGTTCTCTTTTTATTAGTCCAATCCCAATTAATAAGACACCTGAAATTAGGGATCCAATTAAGTACCTATCAGGATAGAAATATTCCTTTTGATCACTTTGTGAAAAGAACAAAACAGTATTACATATGGAGAATAGTGCGACAAATGCACTAGCCCATTTCTGTTTAGTTGACTGGGCTAAAGCAAACCATACAGTCCCTAAAATGCTAAGTGCAGCCATTACTTCAGTTGAAATATTATTTGCTTTTAATCCGGTCATTTCTGAAATCATGAAGGCGATGTAGCCTCCACATAATCCAAAAATCAATTGGAAA
Organism: Schleiferiaceae bacterium; assembly: GCA_963758205.1. Lineage (GTDB taxonomy): Bacteria > Bacteroidota > Bacteroidia > Flavobacteriales > Schleiferiaceae > Owenweeksia. The sequence goes on along the minus strand of CAVWUM010000019.1, from coordinate 7,351 downwards.
ATAGGAGAGGCCAGCAGGAAGGCTCCAGCCATAACAAGTGGAATTTTAATATTCTCGTTTCTCATGTACATCTTTGAGCATTCGTTTGGTAAACGCAAGGGGGTTCAAACATGATATGGTTTTGTGAGTTCAATTACTTGGAATTCAAGTTGGTCTAGGACTGTTTTATGGCAAGTACAAAATTTCTCGTGCTGTAATAGGTAGAGCTTTTTTCCCATTTTTGAGCTTTTAAAGCCTGCAGTCCCTCCTCCCAATGTTCATTATTCTTGAGCGCTTCATAAATAGTTTCATCATTACCAAGGTTAGCAAAAAATGTTCGGAACCAATAATAGCGTTCGTTTGCATCTGATTTTTTTATTGCTCCCTCAATTTCAATAAATGCATTTTCAGGTACTCTTGGGGTGATTGAAACATTTCCGCGATTACCAAAAGGACCTATATATACAAAGTATTTCGCTTCACCAATAACCCAAGTCTCCTTATCAATCTGACAAGAGTCCTGTTTCTGCCAGAAAGCCGAAATCAGAACATGGAATGAATTAACAGTGAAGTTGTGAAAAGCGTCCATTAATAAACCGTTTTCAGTTGGAAAACCGGCAAAACATTCCTCTAAAATTTGCCCTTCTTCGATATAAACTTTAATTTGAAGAAGTAATCTCTCTAATTCTTGATTATTATAACAGGTTGCTTGGATTGCCGGAAGTTGAGAATTTGGATATAGCCAGCCATCAGTTTCAATAACAGCGATTTGGTGGGCTTCAAAAAGATATTTTAGAAAATTGTTCGCAGACTTTCCTTCCATATTTTATTTTGGTGTTGAAATTTGTGGTTACATTCCGAATAATCACCTATTGACTTTTAACGAAGAGGATGAGATTGTAAATCATTATCCCTTAATATTTGGCCCAAATCAATCTTACTTCCTTTCCTAATATGCTTTTAAGATTCCTAACTATTTGGTTAATATCATCTTCTTTTTGCGGTGGGTTAACAATTTCCAGCTCATATTTAGAGAAGCCCTGAGGCATTCTATATTCTACATCATTGAGGCTTGTGGCTTTGTGGCAGCATGGAGAGTGAATTGCCAAATCATTAAATGAGGATTGATTTGCGCTCTCCATGGCTTCCTGCCAATATTCAATTTCAATCTCCTCGCCACAAAGATTACATGAAATCGATTCAAAATTTTCGCCAGCATCCTTAAACTGTATATCCGTAGTTAAAATTGACCTGATTTCATTTTGAGGGTATGTCTCCGCTAAATATTGTATGGCATTTTTTTGTTGCTTGTCTGCAGGCATAAAAGCAGGATCACTAGGTATGAACCTCAATTTATTTGATGAAAAAGTTGATGATTCAGGTTTGTATATAATTTCAAATTTATCTTCGGTTTTAACTTCGGTCATATTCTCAGGATTTTTATGGGTTCCACAAGCAAAAAGCAACTGAAAAAGTATAAAGGCAGCAATTATTCTAATCATCAGGGAATGTAATAAAGTGAAAAGTAACCTTCTAAACTCCCAACCTCACCATCCCTCTAAACCCCCTGGCCCCATAATACGAATCCGCGCCATTGTGGTAGATGAATACAGTGCCAAAGCGGTAATCGCCAAACAGGGCACCGCCTAATTCTCTAATGTCTTTTGGAGTTTCCACCCAACTGGAGGTTTTAGTATCGAATGGCCCTAGTTGCTGTAGCTGAAGGTATTGGTCAGCGGTCAAAATTTCAATACCCATTTCCTCCGCCATATTAATGGCACTATTGGCGGGTTTAAACTTCTTACGGGCTTCCAGTGCTTCATGGTCGTAACAAACGCTTCTGCGGCCTTTTGGGCTTTCGGGGGCGCAATCACAAAACAGGATTTCAGTAGAACCCTCACCCAATACCACCACATCGGGCTCACCACCGCTTTCTTCCATTTGGTATAATGTCCAAAGTTTTGCAGGGGCGCTTTTCAGCTTTTCTTCCACATCACTCCAATGGATACCTTTATGGCGGGTAGGATTTTTCTCAAAACGCTTTTTAAGTATTTCAAGCAATGCGGTGCTTTCTTCTGTGGTTAGCTTTTTTGTAGAACTCATTCCAGTAATAGGGTTGTTATACTTAATCATCCATGCCTTTTCCATCCAGTATTTTTGGGATGTACTTCTCCACCCGGGCCTCACGGGTTTTAGCTTGTTTGGCTTTGGAAAAGTACAAAAGGTAACCACGTTGCCGACCAGGAGTTAAAGCTTCAAAGGCTTTTTTCAACTCGGGCATGGAGTCCAGTTTGTCTTTAAACTCATCAGCCATTGCAAAGTCTTTGGTCTTTTTCATTTTTACTTCAAGGCCAGCCTTCTCCGCTTTAATGGCTTCAAAAATGTAGGATTTAAGGTCGGCTTCAAACTCTTCTATTTCTTCCAGCCCACTGAAGCGCATCTGGCGGGCCGCCTGCGCATTTTCGGTTTGTTGGGTAAGCAGTTTGGCTTTATCTTTTAACAGGGCTCCTTTATGAAACAGCACGGCAACATATTCTTTAAACCCATGGATGAGAACTACATTATTACCGTTATGGGTATAGCAGGGTTTGCCCCATTTCAATTCTTCCGTAAGTCCACAATCCAAAATTATAGACCTTAACTTTTTGTAGGCCTCCTGCCATTGTGAGGGTTTGTCAAAGAAAAAACTGATGTCTTTAATCATTGTGAATGTGTTTAGTGTGGGCCACGAAGGCACCAAGGCTCAAAGGTTTATTAGTGTCTTTGTGCCCTAGTGGCCTTTTAAATTAATTAATTTCTAAACCTCCTTACTCCCTTTTTAATCAGTGGTACGTTCAAGTTGATAAGGAAACCCAGGTTTAATCCCGTGAGCTTTAAATGACTTATGATTTGTGCTTCCCAAACAGGGTTTACTAAATCAACTGCTTTTAACTCCACAACTACTAGGTCATTTACCAGCAAATCCAGACGTAAACCTTCCCTAAATTGAATTCCGTCATAAACAATAGGAATATCAACCTGACGGTTCACATCATATCCTGCTTTATTAAGTTCGTGTGCCATACATACTTCATATACCTTTTCCAGTAAGCCTGGTCCAAGCTCCCTATGTATGTTATAGGCCGCATTTACAATAGCCTTTGCTATCTGTTCTTCTATGGGTGAAAGGTCTTTGTAATCCATGATTTGCATGGGGTGTTGTTGATTCGGGCTGCTTGGTTTCTTCGTCTCGTGTAAAATTGCCACAAAGTCGCTAAGTCACAAAGTTTTTTCAATCTATTTACTTTGATAACTGCTTTCTCTATATGCTAACCTATTCTCCTTCTTAGAGTCTTTGTGTCTTTGTAGCCAATCCTGATATTTGAGGTTACTAACTCCTCTTAGCCTCCTTCAAAGCCTTATTAATAATCCATTCCAATTGCCCGTTAGTACTACGAAATTCATCAGCCGCCCATTTCTCCACGGCCTTCAGCATGTCTTCGTCTATCCTCAGGGCAAATGCCTTTTTACTAGCCATACATGTTTTTATTTCCCTCCCAATTTGAGGTTATGAATCGTTTTACCTTTTCAGGTTGATTAATACCAAAACGATATTTACGGCCATCGTTTGTAGTAATGGCCAAAACTTTACCCGGACTCATTACATAGCTCCATGTCCCTTTGAAATTCACTCTGTACCCCAGGCCATCAATCCATCTATGATTGGTAATTTCCCAACTCTGAATTTCGGGAAGTTTAATGGTTTTGCGCCTCTTTAATAAAGGACTGCTCTTAAAAACTAATTTTTTTGTTTCAAGCCTTACGTAGGTCTTCATTTGTAAAATAGCCAAGATGGTTAGCACTACTATAAGTACAGTGCCGCTCATCATCCAAAACTCCTCTTTATCAAATTCTTCCATTTGCAACCACCCGAGAATCCAAAAGCTTAGGGGCAGGATTATCAGTACAATTATAAAAATTAGAACCCTCTTGTTATCCTTAAAACTTTGGGTTTGCACAAGAATTCTCATAACCTAACTATAAAGCGAACCGGCATTAACTATAGGCTGAGCGTTTTTATCACCGCATAGCACTACCATCAGGTTGCTTACCATACTGGCGCGTTTTTCCATATCAAACTCTACAATTTGCTTTTCGCTGAGTTCCTGCAAGGCCATTTCCACCATACTTACAGCACCTTCCACAATTTTCATACGGGCAGCAATTATGGCTGTGGCCTGCTGGCGTTGCAGCATGGCCCCGGCAATTTCTGATGAATAGGCAAGGTGGTTTATTCGTGCTTCAATTACTTCAATGCCGGCAATGGTTAATCTTTCCTGCATTTCGGTTTCCAGCTCATGGTTAATGTCTTCCAAACCGCTACGGAGGCTCATTTCCTTCTCGTCATCATCAAAAGTATCGTAGGGGTAGGCACTGGCCAGTTTACGTACGGCCGTTTCGCTCTGTATAATTACAAACTCTTCAAAGTCGTTTACATCAAAGCTCGCCCTGAAAGTGTCGCGCACTTTCCACACCAGCACTACGCTTATCATAATCGGGTTGCCCAATTTATCATTCACCTTTATAGGCTTACTCTCCAGGTTAGCAGCGCGCAGACTTATTTTCTTTTTTACAAAAAATGGATTCACCCAATAAAAGCCATTTTTATAAATGGTGCCTTTGTAGGCTCCAAAAAGTATCAGTACTGCGGCCTTATTAGGATTTACCACCACAAACCCAATTACGTGTACCAGGGCAACTATAATGAGTGGGATGCCCCAGGCGCTCTTATTTATAAATATGAAAATAGCTCCGGCAATAAGCGCTAGTGTAACCATAAGGTGGGCATAGCCCGATTGACCTTTAATAATTTTTTCTGATTCCATTGATATGATATTAAAATGATATCGCAATAATACAATTTACTTTTTAATGTTTTACACCCAGGGCTAATTCCCAGATGAAGGAGGAAGATTTCAGATCCAATCAGCATCTCATTTTGCTAAGGGCAGTTGCTGGTATTTTACAAAAAGCAATCACCCGATAAGAAACTTAAATTTGCACTTGCAGATAAGCCTTACATAGCTATCTTTGCGAATTCATTGTTTAAACATTAAAATCAACAAACTGTATTAAAATGAAGAATTTAGGTAAATTTTTTACGATGGCTGCCTTTGGTATTTTTGCCGTTAGCTGCAATAATTCCGGAGAGGCTGTTGAAGCCAATGACGCCCAGGAAGTAATTACTCCTGAAGAAACCTCTGCCACTTACATAGTTTCTACTGAAGGTGATGAAATTAAATGGGTAGGTTTTAAAACCTTTACCGAAAGTCAGCACACCGGCACCATGCAGGTATCAGAAGGTAAATTCGAAACTCACAATGGTGAGATCGTTGGAGGGTCATTTATTGTTGATATGAACTCAATCTACAACGAAGATTTACCAGCAGAAGGAGACTACAATAAAGAAAAACTGGTAGGTCACCTTAAAAGCCCAGACTTTTTTGATGTAGCTAACCACCCAACTGCCACTTTTACTATTACCGGCATTACCGCTGCCGAAAACGGTGAAAACGGTATAACACACAACATCAGCGGAAACCTTAAAATGAGAGGTAATGAGAAGAACATTACAATTCCTGCTAAGATTAACATGACTGATGATATGATTGAGCTTTCAACTCCTGAGTTTACTATTGATCGTACTAACTGGAGTGTAATGTACGGTTCTAAGAATCTTGAGAGTGTTGCTAAAGATCAATTGATTGACAATAACATTAAGTTAGTAGTTGATCTTAAGGCTGCTAAGCAAGCCTAAGGTCAGATATTTGGTTAGTTCAGATAGCCTCCTCATTTGAGGGGGCTTTTTTATTTATTTTGGCTCAATAAATTCCAGTACCATGGACTATACCAATACAAACCGAAGCATAAAAACCTGGGCCGAAGATGACCGCCCACGCGAAAAACTTATCCTGAAAGGTAAGGCCTCACTCTCTGATGCCGAACTGATAGCCATTTTATTAGGCAGCGGCACACGCAACGAATCAGCGGTGGATGTTGCCAAAAAAATTCTCAACTCTGTAGATAATAATCTTAATGAACTTGGCCGCCTTGGCGTAAAAGGATTGAGCAAGTTTAAAGGGGTAGGTGAGGCAAAGGCCATAAGTATAATCACCGCTATGGAACTTGGGAAGAGAAGGCGACAATCAGAGGCGCTGGAGCGCAAAAAGATTGTAAGCAGTGCCCAGGCCTTTGAAATTTTTCAGCCGATTATGGGCGATTTGCCCCACGAGGAATTTTGGGTGCTCTACCTGAGTACCTCCAACAAAGTGCTTAAAACGGTTTGCGTAAGTAAAGGTGGACTGGCCGCCACGCTTGCCGATGTTCGCATGATTTTTAAGGAAGGCATCATATTGAATGCCGTGGCCTGTGTGTTAGCGCACAATCATCCTTCCGGAGATACTAAGCCTAGTGGCTCGGACATCAGTCTTACTAAGAAAATGGTAGAGGCCGGTGAAATTATGGACATCAAAATTATGGACCACCTGATTATTACCGAGCACCAGTACTACAGCTTTGCAGATGATGGGAGGATGTAGTGCAACTACCCCTTATCGACTCAGCCGAGACACTCTTGTTATTCGAAACGGAAACACTCTAAATCAAATAGTGCAGTTCAGTGACTATATACGCGCAATGCTTCCCCTTCAAGTTTGAAGGGGTGACCGTAGGCCTGGGTAGTTGAAATGCAAAGTCTTGAGATGGGGGAGGAAGGTAAATCTCATTTTAATCTACAGAACTTTATTTTTTATTTCTACATAAAATGTTGCCCAGTCATAAGGTTTTTGAAGATGATTCAATGCGAACCCATTTTTTTGAATGGAAATAAAAATAAAATCCCAATCAGGAGTTGAGAATCCTGTTAACATTGGTAAGTTATATACATGATATTTTTTAGGGCCTTTTCCGACTATCCATTTTAAATGAGGCTTATCTTCTTCTAAGAACTTCGAGAATAATAAGCCAAAGTCAGCTGCTAAGGCTAACCCTTGCTCATTTTGTTGTTTTATTCTTGAGCCCTCATTTATGGTATGAAATTGAGAAGACTCAAGCAGTTCAAACACCATTTTTGAAAGTACACCAAGATCTTCAGAAGTATTATTGACAAGTTGATAGTCAATATATTCAGGGAAGTTGTAAACCCTCATTCCTTTGGCAGATTGGAACCATTCAAAATATTCTTTGACCTCTTTTTTATTCCAATTCTTAGTTCCTTTTTCGGCAAGGTGTATTGGGGGTAGGAATAGAGGATAGGATTCCATAGTTACACGCACTAGTTTAGGATTATTTGAAAGATGTGCTAAATCTACTGGCTAAAGTCGTACAAATATTC
>CAVWUM010000018.1:0-24569 GCA_963758205.1 Schleiferiaceae bacterium | reverse complement strand
ACAAAATCCTGTAGCGGCCGGAGTAGCTGATTGGTAATTAAACGTAAATGATGTAGGTGTACCATTAACACCGGCTTTTACAGCCGGATTGGTATTTACAAACTCACCATAAAACGGAGCATTGTTGCCATCATTTGAATCACCATCAATGTCCAAAGTAATTCCCTGAATGATATTGCCCCTCGTTTCTGTAGCATAAATGGCTAATTCGCAATGTCCTGGTAATACCGGAATTCCATTTATACTATCAGGCAGTACGTAGGTAAATGTTTTGGCGTAAAGGTTATTGGCCGATACATTGCTTATGGTATCGCCCCACTGGCCGGTTACAAAATCGCGCAGCATATGGTCATGCCTGTATTTACCTCCTGGCAGTACAGCCGTAGGGTTGGCACTGGCTCCGGTTTGTGGTCCAATCACACTATCCTGTAAAAGCGCAATATTCAGCAGATTGTAACTTCCTGTACCGGTCATATTATAATAGCCTTCAACATTTATGGTTACCGTGCGGGTAGCTGGGTTATAAGTGGTGGTAGCACCTAAGTTTAGCGCAGACCTCTCCTTCATAATCTCCTCTCCGGCTGGTCTCCATTGGTTACGACCAAGAGCCATAGCGCTGGCATTGAGGTTTGGAAAAATATGGCGATTAATAGTTCCGGAAGGATAACCCGTTAATCCTGTTTGATTAGCAATAGCGGCTCCGTACGGTGTTCTGAAATCGGGCTCATTGCCATTGGGTATGGCATAGCCACCTTCGTGTACATTCACCAAAACCACACGGCCCGGAAAGGCCGCCTTCATATCATTTGCTCGTTTATGCCCATCCGGACAATAAACACAATGAATGCCTGTGTATTCTTCGAGTACTGCACTTTTATACTGGGCGTAAGTGGTTACTATGGTTTGCGCTGACGCAAAATATCCTGCAAGTAAAAAACCCGAGGCGAGTAAAACTCTTCTCATATTATCTGTTATTAATGTGTTAAACCGTTAATCCTTCAAATTTACTAATTAAAGGATGGCTCAAAAGCCTGAGTTATACATGCGGAGAAGTGCTACGGCATATTTGTTGCAAATTTTAAAGTATATGAAGTTCAGATATTACCTACTACTCATTCCGTTAATTTTCGCATCCTGTTCCGGGGTCTCCAAAGCTGATAGCACATTTAGTTTTACCACAGCTGACACCACTTTTACCAATAAAATTATACCACCCGCACTGCAACCAGCGGCTCTTGAAGCACTCTCACATTACCCTGAATTAAGCGACACCGAAATAGAATTCAGATTTGAAGATGAGATCGTAAACTCCTTTATGCAGGCCCAACCCCGAATCTCTACACTTTTCAGATCGAAAAAAAACAGGGGTTACATTATCAAAATAACAAGGGAAATGGAAATTGATAGTGTGGACATACCAGTTGAAGAAATACCCCATGATGTACTTTTAGGTTGGCTGGGCCATGAGTTGGGGCACGTAGCTGACTATTCTAAAAAAAATGGCGTAGGTATGGTTTGGTTTGGATTTACCTATTTGTGTTTTGATAAATCAAAAATAAAAGCCGAGCGCAGGGCAGATATCGAAGCTCTGAAGCACGGCCTAGCAGATGAAATCATTGCCACTAAAAACTTCATCCTGGCTAATACTTCGTTGCCGGATGTTTACAAAGACCGTATAAGGAAGTATTACATTTCACCTGAGCAAGTACTTGAGCTGGTGGATGAACTGGAGGAAGAGCACAAGGAAACCAAGGAAGAACTGACCAAAGCCCGTGATAGTATTACCGTGATAAACTAAACACATCTTAATCTTACTTACCCTCTTGGGGGTGACATTTCATTAAACCTGCATAAAGGTGCAAAGTCATCCGCCATGAAGAAACTACTTTCCAACCTACCTCTTGCCATTTTCGCCTTCCTGGGCCTAGGTCCCAAATCATGCGACTCTACCATAGAAAAAAAGCAGGACTTGTCGCAATTTGTGTATGAGTGCGATGAAAAATTAAAAAATGCCGGAACTGGTATGGGTCTCACGGATCCGTTATACGTGTGTTAATTTTACAGGATTATCTTTTACTGTACCTGCCATTTTTAAGTGCATGTAATACTTTTGGCGCCTGAAATATGTTATGCAATATGCGCAGGCTACTATTTTCAATCCTACTAATTTTCCCTACAATATTTACCCACGCTCAGGTGGTATCCACCCCCAAAGCTGATACGGCCGGTTTACCAACATTACTAATATTTTCAGGTAGTGATTGGTGCCTACCCTGCATAAGGCTTGAGCGGGAAATTTTTTCCAAACCTGAGTTTATAGAATTTACCGCCAACAGATTAAATGTGGTAAAAGCTGACTTCCCTCAAAAGAAAAAACTGGCGCCAGCCATGGTGCAACGCAATGAGGCTTTGGCAGAAAAATATAACCCGCGGGGTGAGTTTCCTTTTATAGTTTTATTGGATGCAGATAGCAAGTTAAAAACGTCCATTGCCACAGATAACCTAACCCTGCGGTATTTCATAGCCGATTTAAAAAATATGCTGGTAGGTGAACTCCGCGAGTTCAGAACCAAAACCATGCTTATGGGGAGCAGCTTTGAGTTTATAGTGGTTGGAAATAATCCTGAAGGGGCTAATCAAGTTTTGGAGAAAGGAAAGGCCGAAGTAGAACGACTTGAAAACCTGCTTTCAGAATGGAGGCCAAATACAGAAGTATCGGCAGTAAACAAAGCAGCTGGTGTAGAGGGTGTGGCAGTAAGTGATGAAGTTTATAAGCTTACGCAGCGTTCGCTCGCACTTTCGGCTATGACACAGGGAGCCTTTGATATTTCCTTTAATGGAATCAACATTTATAATTTTGATAAGAACACAATAAGTTCGTTTCCTGATACAGTACTTATTGAAAGTAAATTGAAAACCGTTGGTTACGAAAAGATCAAACTACAAGGAGATAACCGCATTTTTTTAAGCGATTCAGGTATGTCCATAGGGTTTGGTGCCTCAGGTAAAGGCTTTGCGGCTGATGAGGTAAAAAAGCTTTGGCAGGAAATGGGAGTAAAATCAGGTGTGGTAAATGCCAGTGGCGATTTAATTGCCTGGGGAAAGCGGGCTGATGGTAGCTCATGGAAGGTAGGTATTGCTGACCCGGAAGACATTTCCAAAGTTCTATTTTGGATTCCGGTGGAAAACCAGGCCGTAGCCACCTCCGGTAGCTATGAAAAATATTTTGAATGCAATGGCCAGCGCTATGCCCACATTCTGAATCCCAAAACAGGTTTCCCGGTAACGGATAAAAAAAGCGTAACTGTTATAAGCCCAAGTGCCGAATTATCTGATGCCTTAGCTACAGCCGTATTTGTTTTGGATGTTGAAGTTGGCCTGGATATGATACGGCAGCTACCCCAGGCCGAGTGCATTATTATTGATTCGGATAATGAGGTGCACTTTAGTAATAAGCTGAAGTTAATTAACTAATGACGGCAGTGGCCATCTTTTTCATTTGATTTACTACCCTATCTTTCGGCCATGAAAATTGCCCCCTTTCTCTTACTAATTATCGTTATGGCTTTAGCTTCCTGCAGCTCGGTAAAGCCTTACCAGCGGGCCTACCTTAATGATAGTAACATGAAAACCGGACCGATGAAGGCCGAAGGTTTTGAGCAAAGTGTCTTCAATTACCGTGAGGGAGCCATGCAGTTAGGCGGCAAAAAAGGCAAAGGCGGTTGTGGATGTAATTAATTCTAAAGCACAATTCTCGGGGGTGTTTGCCCTCTTTTTTTCTCTGTTTTGCAATACCCTGCTTGCCCAAATTCCAGATTCGCTTTATACCAAAAAGAAGCTGAAGGAAAGTGATGTGGAGTTGTTGCTTTCCTACTACACCCAGGATGGAATACACTCGGCTGTAACTGGTGGTGAGGGTACAGAGTTTTTACAGGTGTACAGTGCCAATGTTAACTACAGCCAACAGATAAACGAAACTAAAACCTACAACATACATGTAGGAGCGGACATCATTTCTTCCGCCTCAACTGATCGTATCGACTTTGTAATGTCATCCGCCTCAAGGTTGGACCAGCACACCACATTGGGTTTTGGCTATAGCCAGAAATTAAAAAATCCACGTAATGAACTGGGTGGTGGGCTTATTTTTTCGATTGAATCAGATTATACCTCAGTAGGCGGTGAGTTTTGGGGAGCCCACCTCAGTAAGGATAAAACCCTGGAGGTAAGTGCCAGCCTACAGGCCTTTTTTGATGACCTTAGATGGGGACGACTTAAGAAACCCTACATCATTGAGGCCCAAACACTTTTATACCCCCAGGAATTAAGAGGCACGGATTGGTTTGACATCCACAACCGGTATTCCTATAACTTTTCAGTGAGCGTGCGTAAAGACCTCAATAAGCGTATGAGTCTGAATATTTTGCCTGCCTATACCTACCAGGAGGGATTGTTATCCACACCTTTTCACAGAGTATATTTTACAAATGAATTTTTGCCCCGTGTAGAAAATCTTCCGCGAAAGCGAAACCAGGCCGCCCTTGGTGTGCAGTTAAACTCTTTTGTTACCAATAGGGTAATACTTCGCTCCTACTACCAGTTTTACACGGATGATTTTGGACTATCAAGCAACCAGCTTAAACTGGAATTGCCGTTAAAGGTTACACCCAAATGGAACCTAAGTCCGTTTATAAGGTATGTAAACCAAAATGGCAGCCGCTACTTCAGGCCCTATAAGCAACATGAGGATACCGAAACCTTTTACACCTCTGATTTTGACCTTTCAGATTTTTGGTCTGCCAACGTGGGTGTAAACCTGAACCTTACAAAAAGAACGGATTATGGCAAACAATACGGTTTTGGAGGCTGGTCTTTCCGGTACTCTTATTACAAACGTAGCGATGGACTGTATGCCCATATATTCAGCACTTATTTTGGCCTTGGCCGCAAACGCAGCGGCAGCCGGCCCGCAGAGTTAAACTAAAAAAGCCCCCTTCAGCGTATCGCCAAAGGGGGCCTTTCAATCAATCAATCCTAATATTATTGCAGCTTGCCAATGTCTCTATAACCTCCGGTGGTGTTAGAGTACCAATCCGTAAACTGTGCACCTCTTGAATTTACCCAGTCGTTAAACTTTAGGTAAGATTCTGTAATTGGAGTTTTTTCAGTTGGTACCCTGTAGCTATTGTTAATCTCAATAGCCCATGGGTAGCTGTTATCAGAGCGGTAATACTTTCCATTAGCAGGATCTGAATCATCAGAGCTGGTTCCGAAAAAATTGACATCGGCTAAATCTGTTGGTGTATGATCCATTAGGTGTACTTCTCTGCCCCTTTCGCCATTCACAAATATGAAAGGGTTAAGTCCATCAGTATTTAGCTGACTAAAGCTGTATGGCGTATTCAGGGCCATATCAATGGTTACTGTGTCATTTCGGTTATCAAAGGCATCATCAAACACAATTACCGTGGCTTTTGACTGGTATCTTTCTATTCCGGCAGCGGTAATGCTTACTAAATTCTGAGTAAGATTACCCGGAGTACAAGAGCTGACTATACTTGCAGGAAAAGGAAATTCTACTCCAAAACCATTGTGATAAGATGCACCGATGTGCCTTACTACAAATTTCATTCTAATATTGGTAATAAAGTTTGACGCGTTTGTAGTGTACTTATAGTTCACATCCATTACGAGGTCATTAAAATCATAATCACCCATACCCGGCCAAAGGTCTTCAAAAGCCACGCTGGCAAAACTGTTGGCATTAGGGTAGTACTGGTCAAAGGCCTTATTGGGATCATTTGGATAGTCATCTGAATTATTATCTACTCCATCATTATCATCATCATTATTTGAGCCTGGCGTAACCGGTGGAATGTTGGTTTTATCTATTGCGGTAACCGGGTTGGTGGTGATATAGAAAACACAGTCATTAAAATCCTGATCGCAGCCAGAGAGGTTTCTTGCTACATCTTCAAAACCAATTAAAACAAGGTTACGAAGCTGATGATATAGTGTAACATTGTGCTGGCGATCAGCAGCGTTTGGCTCCGGATTAAACGCAGCACGGGAGTATAATTTAGTAGCAGTAAAATCAACTGATGATCCGTTCCATGCATTTTGGATAAGTACCCAACCGATACTGGTACCAGCCGGGAAACGACCGATCCGTACTTTGTCTCCTGAGCGAAGTCCACCACCAGAATTCTGAAATGATGCATTGGGGAAAATCAGTTTTACAGAATCAATATCACTAGCCGTAGCGGGTGGGTTGTTTGTTGGATAAGTGTAATAAGCAAGTACGTTTCTATAACCTGCACCTTCGCTTACAAAAGTTACCCAGGCGTCAGATAATGCTGTGATTTTAACTTCAGTATCATTACTTGTAGCAAGGTATTGAGGGTTGTTGATAGGCACTTTTACACCTTCAGGTAAAGATGAGTTTACATCGGCCAATAAACTCTGATCCACTACATCAGGAGTGGTAAGGTAATCAGGCACTCCATTAGTATTGTAAGTACCCATAAAACTGTAAACAGTATTTCCCAACACCTGGCTTACACCGGTTATTCCATTGGTACTCTTTTTAGAAGTTTTTTTAGCCTCCGTATCAAAATTAAAAGTAGCCTGGCCATTGCTTACTTCCAGTTCCAAATCACCGGGTAGCCCGATGTACTTAGACTCAAGAAATACTGATTTGGTAGAAGTAGGTAAAGAAAAGCTGGAACTATAAGACCCACTGGCGTCAAGAACACCTTTTCCGAAAAGCTCACCTCCTTCTTCAGGATCTTTGGTGTACAGTTCAAATGTGGCTCCCTTCAGGCTTAAAGGGGCTTTTAGAGTTACAACAACCTTATCACTAGTTTGATAAATAAAATCTTCATTAACTGTAGAGGCCTGCTGTTTAGAATCTTCTTTTTGGCAGGAGAGTGCTGTAACGAACAGCAACGCATACGATAATACGTAGAGAGCTTTTTTCATGATTAAGAGTTAAACGAGTTGAGAATTTTTAAAAAATGAAAACCTCACCTCAATAAATATGGAGTAGAGATTTATTGAGATGAGGAATAATCATTAAGTCTTAAGACACTAATGCAATTATCAATAGAGTAGTGTACGAGATAATGTAAAGTGCAGTTTTCATAATGTAGAGTTTTACAGGGTGTTTCAGGCCCTTATTGTTACATGCCAATATTAAAACGAAAAGCTGAATCAAACACTATGAAAAGTACTTTTTTTCGTTTCATTTTGAAACAGTTAGCTATTTTTTAACCTGCCAAAACCTATATGTTAGGTAGCTTAAAATGACGAATAATTAAGACGAGAAATTATTCTACGTTCCAATTCTTTCAACATTGTTTTTCAGATTATTAGCGAACTTATTTTTTTAACAAAGACTCGGCTTGCCTGTAGAAAAAGTTATAATCTAAAAATTTTACCACCTCAATTTCAATGAATTATGAGTTTAATTGGGGATGTAGGAAATGGTACCTGTTTTCCAAAAAAGAACTTTAAAGTCTCAATTTGAGAAATTAGGAGATGGTGGAAAAATGGATTTTTTTGGCGCGCTGAGGGAAATTTGTTGCTCAAAGTTGCATATTTCTAACCCTAAATTATGATGATGAATTCAATCCAATGCCCTCTTTGCAGCTATCAAAGTAACCCGGCAGATGTGTTGATGAGTAGCAACCGAAGCTTTATAAAGTGCAGGCAATGTTGGTTGATATATGCGCTACCGCAGGATTTGCCCAACCCCCAGAAGGAGATGCAGCGGTATGAGAATCACAAAAACTCTATTAAAGACGAAGGTTACGTGAAGTTCCTTAATCAGGCAATAGAACCAGCCCTACCCTATTTGCAAGCTGAGTCTGCTATTTTAGATTACGGCTGTGGCCCTGTACCCGTACTTTCTCAAATCCTTAAAAACAAAGGTTACAATTGCGATAACTACGATCCGTTTTTCTATCCACAGGAATTGAACCCACCTTACCATGCAGTATTTTCAACCGAGGTATTTGAGCACTTTCACCATCCCGCAAAGGAAATAGAAAAGATTACAGATTTACTGGTCGCCAATGGCGTCCTTGTTTTAATGACTGAATTTTACAGGGATATGGACCACTTTAAAAACTGGTGGTACACTCGTGATTTTACGCATGTAGAATTTTATCACATCAAAACTATAGAATACATATCACGGCATTTTGGCTATGAGTTGCTGTTTACTGATCACCGAAGAGTGGTTATACTTGAGCTACTCTCACCTTTACACGGCCCCGGCCCAACCTCTTAAACAGGTGAAATGAACGTAAGGCAAGCAGTAATACCAATGGGATAAAATCAGTATTTAATTGCTGCGGAAGCAGAAGCCAGAAAACCAATACCAGCATATTTATAGCTGCCGCAATTCCAAAATGTATTTCGAGGAATTTAGGCTTTGTTTTTTTTAAAAGCCAAAACGCCAATGGAAAATGTAAAGGCCAGGCCCAAAGTATGTTCATATTCTGTGCAGCAGCCCGGTGATCTGTGCCCAGCCATAATACCAACAAAAACCAGCCGAGCAAACCTATTATCGAAAAAAGTAAAACATCAAAAGTGTAATAGGGCGTGCCCCTTTTATACCCAAAAATGGTTACGATTATACCCAGCGCCAACAAGGCGCTAAACCAGGTAAGTGGTGTATTCAGTGAGCTTTGCACCTTTACCGGAACATCCTCATAAGTAATTATCGTTTCGCTTACCAATGGCCTTCCCCCTACTGAGTCCTTAATATAAGCATGGTTAAAAGCCGACTCCACATAATCAGGTAAAAACATATACATCCAGGGTGTGGCTGTTTTATCCATGGGCATACCCAGGCAAAGGTCAATGCCTAAATCGCCCCACGGCTGCTGTTGCAGGTATATATCACAAAGCTGCCTGATGGTATAGTCGGTTGTTATGTAATCTCCTTCAAAAACTATGGTATCACCAAAAGTGTGTTTGAGGGCATCGCGTACACGGGTGGCGCAATTGTCATAAAAATAATCGTAATTGTAATACATGTTTTCATCGCGGGCATTCCACTCTAAAAAATCGTATAGCCGTTGCTTTTGGGCCATCTCAAGATTTAAAACCTGCTCATGTACAAAGCGATTTTCATTAATGTAAACCTGTACAAAACGCTGATAATCCATCACCGCAAGGCGATAATTCAAATGGCCTTTAGCAAAATTGAGATAGAAATTGGGCTGGCTAAAATCGAACACTCCATAGTTGTACAGGCGGTTAGTACCCGTAGCAGCATCCTTTACATAAATGGCGCTATGGCCAAAAGCAGAGTACAACTCACCCTGGTAGGGTCCGCAGGTAATTACCCTTATCTCGGCATTAGGTGATAGCTGTGGGGCAGCCGCAATTAGCAACGGCAACAGTAGAAGTGCGAGGAGCCATTTTTTCATGCGGTGAAGTTATTACTTAGATGGCACACATGACTTGTACCACTTCAAAGTTCATTTCAGGATAACATGATTTTAATACTTATAGCTTTCAAAATATGCCAACATCTGATAAGCTTTTTCCAAAACCTTATAACAGGCAAAACCGGTTAACTCCTCACCTTTGTACCGCTATAAAGCAAAACTATGATCATTAAAGAGACATATCCGGTAACCGGAATGAGCTGCGCCAGCTGCGCGGTGAGTGTAGAAAGTAGGCTGAAAAGCATGGCTGGGGTTAAAAATGCCGGAGTAAACTTTGCAAATTCCACCGCTTTCGCGGAATATGATAACGAGCAGGTACAGCCTGAATCATTACAAAACGCTATTCAATCCATAGGCTACAACCTGATTATCAGTAGTGAAGACCCTTACGCTGAGCAGGAAAAACTTCAACAGGAAGAATATCGAAAAGTGAAACGCAGGTTTATTGGCTCAGCCGCTTTGGCTTTGCCCGTTTTCCTTATCGGGATGTTTTTTCATGCTATGTCTTATGGCGATTGGATTTCGTTGCTACTCACTACCCCCGTGCTGTTTTATTTTGGAGGTCACTTTTTTAAGAATAGCTGGAAACTGGCCCGGCATGGCCAAACCAATATGGATACGCTCGTAGCCCTTAGCACCGGAATTGCTTACTTATTCAGTGCCTTCAACACTATTTATCCGCAGTTTTTTGAAAGCCGTGGTTTTGAAGCCCATGTATATTTTGAGGCTGCGGCTGTGATTATAGCCTTTATATCGTTGGGAAAGTGGCTGGAGGAAAAAGCAAAAAGTAATACCTCCAGTGCCTTAAAAAAATTAATAGGTCTACAGCCCAAAATGGTAAATGTTATAATAGATGAAAAGGAAATTGAAATGCCCGTAGGTGATGTAAAGCAAGGCCAAATTGTAATGATAAGGCCGGGCGAAAAAATCCCGCTTGACGGTGCACTGACTATAGGCAGCTCCTTTGTAGATGAAAGCATGATTAGCGGAGAGCCCCTTCCTGTAAAGAAAAGGAAGGGCGATAAGGTATTTGCGGGAACTATCAATCAAAAAGGCGCATTCAGGTTTGAGGCCACCAAGGTGGGCAACGAAACACTTTTAGCTCAAATTATTAAAACTGTTCGCGAAGCCCAAGGCAGCAAAGCGCCCGTTCAAAAGCTGGCGGATAAAATTGCAGGCATTTTTGTGCCGGCCGTCATAGGCATCGCTATTTTAACTTTTACAGTTTGGATGTTTTTCGGTGGTGAAAACGCATTTACTCATGCCTTGCTGGCGAGTATTTCAGTGTTGGTAATTGCGTGCCCTTGTGCACTAGGTCTTGCCACGCCAACCGCCATAATGGTAGGTGTGGGCAAAGGGGCCGAAAATGGAATTCTGATTAAGGACGCTGAAAGTCTGGAACTGGCGCATAAGGTGGACACGGTGATATTGGATAAAACCGGAACCATAACTGAGGGTAAACCAGTCCTTATTGAACAAAGCTGGTTTCAAATTCCAAATCACAAACTTCAAAATCCGAATGTTGAGATGAAATCTGTGCTTTACGCTATAGATGCACAATCTGAGCACCCTTTGGCGGATGCCGTTACAGAGGCACTAAACGGAGAAGTAGAATCGATTCCATCTTTAAGCAACTTTAAAAGCCTTACCGGCAGAGGTGTTTCTGCACGCGTGGAAGGTGAAACTTACCTGGTTGGCAATTTAAAATTGATACAGGAAAAGGGAATTTCCATCAATAAAGACTTCTATGCGAAAGCAAAGGAATGGCAGCAAAAGGCTTACACCGTAGTGTATTTTTCAAACAGCACGCAAGCGCTGGCAGTTATTGCCATTGCTGATGCTGTAAAGGAAAGTTCAGCGAAAGCTATAGGGCAACTCAAAGCCAAAGGACTTGACGTATTTATGCTTACCGGTGATAATGAAGAAACAGCAAAAGCTGTATGCCAACAGGTAGGTATTGTAAGCTATCGTGCTGAAATGATGCCTGCTGATAAAGCGGATTTTGTGAAAAGTCTTCAGGCCAAAGGAAAAGTCGTATCCATGGTGGGTGATGGCATCAATGACTCTACGGCACTGGCTACTGCCAATGTGAGCATTGCTATGGGCAAAGGTTCGGACATTGCCATGGATGTGGCCAAAATCACTATCATTTCATCTGACCTTTTAGTGCTGCCCAAAGCGCTTAATCTATCTGACAAAACAGTAAAGGGCATCCGCCAAAACCTGTTTTGGGCCTTTATTTATAACCTTATCGGGATTCCGATTGCTGCGGGTATCCTCTACCCTTTTACAGGATTTCTACTAAACCCCATGATAGCGGGAGCCGCCATGGCTTTTAGTTCAGTAAGTGTGGTACTGAACAGTTTGAGGTTGAAAGGGGTAAAAATATGAGAACAAAAAATGGAAAGATTAATAAGTCACAATCCAAAAAATAGGGTACAAGAGAATAATCCAAAAGGCTCTAAATCCCCATTTACTCCATTCAGCCTGAACTTTTAAGAAATCATTTGGACTGTCAAAATCACTCTTTTCAAAAGCCAGCCTATTGCCATTAAAGCCTAGGTATAACATTACACCAAAATTCACAATAGGAATACCCAAAAGGAAAACCCAATAGTCCATTTTATTACTTAGACACCAATAAAAAGCTAAAAAGCAGGCTCCCCAATTGAATTCCTTAAACTCTTGTGAGTTAACATCAAGTTTTGGTTCCAAGGATTGAATCTCCGTAATCTTGGCTGAATAGGCAGTGTATTCTAGTTTTCGCAAATTGGCCTCTTCTTCTGCAACCGCAAAGATTTCACCCTTCTCAGCATTTCCGAGCCTGAGTACCTCCAATAATTTGGCATTGCTTAAACCAACTATTTTTCGCTCCAGATATTTATCTCTCATCCCTCAGCCGATGGATCATAACTACCAAAACTCCATAGATGACCCTCAATATCAAAGGCTGCATAATTTTTACCGCCATAGGGTTGCTCCTCCAATTCCATGGCAATGCGGGCTCCATTCTTTTTAGCAGTTTCGTAATGGGCATCAATTTTATCGCTGTCAATTACTACATAGGGGGTTTGGGTTTCCTTGCCACTTACATCTTTGGGCTGAATGATATATTTAGAGAAGGGAGAACCGCTGGCGGAATCGCCAATCATAATACCGTTACCCATGTAATTGAGCTGGCAATGGGCCACCTTCCCATCTTCATTTTCAAAATAGTGCAGTTTTTCAAAGCCAAAGGCATTACATAAAAAATCAATGGCCGCTTTGGCGTCATCGTAATTAAGGCAGGGTATAATTCTGTTTTTTAGGGACATGATTTGCTGTATTTATTACTTTACTAATTAACGAAATTCCTGTTCTTCAACATTACCTTCGCGCTATGTCTCAAACAGAGCTTGATATTGCAGTAATAGGTGGTGGTGCCGCAGGATTCTTCGCAGTCATAAATGCCGCTATGACGGGAGATAAACGTGTGGCCATTCTTGAAAAAACCAATAAACTGTTGAGTAAAGTAAAGGTGAGTGGTGGCGGCCGTTGCAACGTTACGCACGACTGTGAACAACCTTCAAAACTGGTGGGCAATTATCCCCGAGGGGGTAAAAGCCTAAGAAAGGGTTTTGAGCAATTTGGAGTAACCCAAACCAGAGCGTGGTTTGAGGCCCGTGGTGTAAAACTCAAGACCGAGGAAGATGGAAGAGTGTTTCCCATTACGGATGATTCTCAAACTATTATTGATTGTTTGATGAAGGAAACCTCCCGATTAAAGGTAGATATCAGACTAAAAATCGAAGTGGTAAAAATCACGCCAAGTGAACATGGATTTCACTTAGAGTTGAAGGATGGTAAAACGATCATCGCTAAAAAAGTAATTTTAACCAGTGGAGGTAACAGCAAAGCCGAAGCCTATAACTGGTTGCGCGATTTAGGCTTAAAAATAGCCAAACCCCTACCCTCTCTGTTCACCTTTAATGTACCGGATTCTGACCTGAAAGACCTGATGGGGCTTTCAGTAAATAAAGGAATAGTACAGGTGCCCGGAAGTAAATGGAAAATGAATGGCCCGCTTTTGATTACCCATTGGGGATTTAGTGCACCGGCTGTGATAAAGCTCTCGGCATGGGCGGCTATTGATTTTTTTGAGCGAAGTTACCAGTTCCCCATTCTGCTAAACTGGACAGGAATGGATGAAGATGAAGTTCGTACTCAACTTTCCAACTACCGCGATAGCCATCCGAAAAAAGTGGTAACAGGTAATCAGATGTTTGAGGTTCCTGCAAGGCTTTGGCAAAAGCTATGCGCAAAAGCCGGAATTTCGATAGACCAACGCTACCTGGATTTACCCAAAAAGCAATTCAACAAACTTGTGGAAATGCTGATACGAACTCCCTACCAGGTAAACGGCAAAACCACATTTAAGGAGGAGTTTGTAACATGCGGTGGTGTGGAACTCAGCGAGGTAAACCTCAAAACTTTTGAGGCTAAAAATATACCCGGACTCTACCTTGCCGGAGAAGTGCTGAACGTTGATGGCGTAACCGGTGGATTTAACTTTCAACATGCCTGGACAAGTGGTTATTTAGCCGGTACTCATGCTGGCGGCAGCGCTATTTAGATTCGCTAAAGATTAGCACCTCACTGGTTTTTAGGTCTGCCTGATGAGGCTGATATGTAATTTTGAAGCCTCTTTCTCTCAAACTAACTAAGCTGCCTTATTTCACCCATTTTGAAATGAAAGAAGTTAAATGTGAACATTGCGGAAACTGGACAGATGGCAAACAAACCCACTGCAACTATTGCGGTGGCAGGTTAAGCGAAGCCTATCACCAGGAGCGCGAAGAAATGGCTGGTAAGCAACCTACCGGACTGCCGTTTATAAAGATTCCTGCTGATGATCCCTGGTATAAAAAATCGGGTAAGTATGTTGTAAAATTTGCCCAAATAATATTCTTTGCCATAATATCCATGATTGCCGCCATGGCTTCATCCACAGTGCACTAATGAAGTATTTCTCCACTTACTTCTGGTTATGCCTTACAATTTTCACCATCAATCAACTGGTGGAAAAAGCCGGGATTGTAATACCCTTTGTGCATAGCTACCTCGATGATTTGCTGGCTCCGGGCATTGTACTCGGTTTTACTCTTGCTTTTCAGCAGCAACTTACCTTTCGGGATAAGTCATACGTATTCTCGGTATGGCATATTGTATTTTTCGTTTTGTGGTATGCCCTGCTGTTTGAAGTAGTTTTCCCCTATTTTGACCAAAGGCATCATGCTGATATATGGGATGTTCTTGCCTATTCCACCGGAGGCTGTTTATACTATTATTTAGGTAATAAAGCAGCTCTTAAACTACACAGGGTTGTAGTAGAAAATTAATCTTTCCGGGGTGAGTATTCACTAATCAGGCAGACATCAATTCTGAAGACATCATATTCAGTCCTTCCAGCAATTCCTTACTAATAGGTTTACTTAAGTAATGTTTTACATAAGGATTTTGAGCAGCATTTTCTCTGTCTTCAGTGCTATTGGATGATGACAACATTACTATTGCCCAGCTTCTTCTTACTTTTTCAGAAAGATTTTTAAACGCATTCAAAAACTCAAAGCCATTCATGCCCGGCATATTTATATCAAGCAAAATAAGATTAGGGGGGTCCTTTTCTCCTACTTCACTTCCTTCAAGCATACCTAGTGCCTCTTTAGCTGAGTCAATTGTCATTACTTCATTGGCAAACTGAGTTTTTGCCATCATTCGCCTGGAAACATACAGGTCCACCTGGCTGTCATCTATCACCATTACATTGTTAAACATACGCTAGTTTTTGAGAGTTTATACTGCCAAGTTGATTAGGCAGTGTTATTTTAAAAGTTGTTCCCGATCCTAATTTTGATTCTACTGCTATTCTGCCCTGCATTTTTTCAACCGCTTCCTTTACTATATAAAGCCCGAGACCAGAAGCCCACCGACTTTTTTGATACGCGATAGAACATCTCAAACAGTTTCCCGATGTTTTCCTCTTCTATGCCTATACCGTTATCTGATATAGTAAGCTCAGCATTATGCTCACTCACTTCTACTTCCACATCTACATAGCAGTTTTCTTTTGCAGGATCGCTATACCGTATGGCGTTAGAGATAACATTATTTAGTATCATGCCTATCCGCAAGTTATCAGAGTAAAACGGGGTATCGCCATCTACTTTAATTTTTATGGAAGGCCCACCCCCAGTACGATTCATGTACTTAAGGTTTTGACTTATCTCCTGTAGTTTATCCTCAAAGTTGATTTCAGCAGCCTCTACCTTTGTTCGTGTGTTTCTCGAATAATCCAGAATATCCTTAATAAAACCGTCAAGCCGGTTGATGCTGCTCTTCAGGTGGTTTACATCTACGGCCATTTCTTCGCTCGTAACTTCTGATTCAATCAAATCAATTACGCCAAGCATTGAGGACAGTGGAGCTCTTAAATCATGAGAAACACTATATACAAATTTGTCCAGCTCACTATTGCTTTTTCTTAGTTCCCTGTTAGTGGCTTCAAGTTTATCCTTGGCTTTTTTACGGTCATCAATATCCCTGAAGTTTATAACCACACCATTTACAGCATCAATATGCAGCATGTTGGTGGATGTTCCTTCAACCCAAATGTAGTTTCCTTCTTTTTTGCGCACACGATACTCAGTAGTATAGGTGCGTTCAGGGTTTGTATATACCCTTTTAAAGAGGTCTTTTAATTCCTCAAAATCATTAGGGTGGAAGAAGTTGTAGATTGGAATATTGGTCACATCTTCGGGCTTATAACCCAATATTCGGGTAACCGATGTGCTTAGATATACGGGCTCTGATCGATCATTTACAATCATTATAGCATCAGCCGAATTTTCGATAAGCGATCTGAACCTGTATTCGCTGTTTTTTAATTCTATTTCTGCAATTCTTCGTTTTTCCGTTTCGCCCTTTACAATACCGGCCAAATGAGACAATTTCTGATAATCCAAATCACTTGGAATTATCTCTTCGTTGTCCTCATTAATCAGCACCAACGATTCTTTTAGCTGCTTAAAGACCTCTTTTGATTCTTCCTCCGTTTCGCGCTTCAGCTTACCATTAAGCTCTTTAAGTTCCATTGAACTGATTTCAATGGAACGTTCAAGCAGCCTTCTGTCTTTCTCATAATGATCATAGGAATCACTTACTGTTTGTAAAAAACGCAACATATTTTCCGGGAGATTTTCTTCACCTCCCAAATATTTATTTAGCTGTCTTTTTAGTAGCTTATTCATCCTGTTAAGCTTCGGTAAAAGCTGTGATGGTCATGGTTTGGTTTTGCAGTTCGCATTTGCGCATATTCCGCAACGGGGCTATTTCACCATAAGAGTAAAAACCGGTAATTACCGTTTTATCTCCGTACAGTTCTTTTATTACTTCCACCTCCTCTTCTACTCGCTGGTTTAATACCAGCTTTCGGCCCACGCAGCTTATCAGCAATGCCAAATCCGGTTTAGAGGTATCGCCATTTAACGTTAAAGAGGCTGCATCACCCGCTCCATCAATTAGGCTTTCAAAGTTGGCTTTCATCAATTGAGCATAGCTACCTTTAGGCACATTTCCGGCAAATGTCAGGCTCTTATCTTCTTCGCTTACCCCTAATATGGTTCTTACCAAAGGCTCATCCGGATTTTGGGTGCGTATACACAAGGGAAACAAAAGTGCAGAACCCGGAAGGTCATCGGCATATTCGCCTAAATACATCTTGTAAATATCAAGGGCGGGCTTTCCATCCAGTTCATAAAGTACATTGGCCTCGGATCGTGTAACGAGCCTTTCCACGCCAAAAGAATCCCAGCCTCCCACACTTCCGTAGGCTATGGTAAGATCATTTCCGTAAAAACCAATACCTACAATATTGCCCGCTGTGGGCGGAGCATTTAGCCCAACCAGGGTAGTGTTAAAATTAGAACCATCACCAGCCAGCCCACCGGTTATAATAACATCTTCAGGAAAAAATTCGTCCAGCCCCATTACAAGGTCGCTGCCATTTACCAATTGGCCATCAGAAATTACCAATACATTTTTCAAACCTTCGGTATCAAAACCAGATGCCAGCCTGTAGCCGGCCTTAAAGCTATCTTCAGAATCCATTACCTTAACACTAACCGTTTTAAGGGTAGTACTTTCAAAATGCATCGCTGTAAGGGTTATAGAATCATCACTCACTTCAACATCCAGTATTTCGCCCGAGGTTGAATTCATTAGGATGATAGCATTTGGATAATGGTTTTTAATCCAGTTGAAGTGCTGTTCATCTTTTAAAAGTATTGTACTTCCGAAAGCCAGTACCAGCTGCATATTTTCGGCTGGCATCTCGGTGTTTCTGATATTTACCCAACCTTCATCGGTGGTAAATTTTTTTTGTTCAATAGATATCATTAGTTGGTAGCGTTAGTTCAAATGCCTCCCTTCTTACTTCTAAACCTTCTACAGAATATTTACATCTAAGGTTTATTTATAGTTTTTAAGGCACCTATAATCCGCTACTAAAATAAAAAATACTCTATAACTAACTGTTAATGAGTTTATTATTGACGATCGCTAAATCCCCGTTGTATAAATACATCGTCTTGAATCACAGCTACTACCGCTTGTACTAAATCGTTGAATTTATTTTTAAAAATCAATGATTCTTTTTTAAGGTGGTATTGAAAAGAAGGATTTTTAAACATAATATGTAGGGAAAAGCCAGCAAAAAATATATTATTAAAGGAGATTTATATCCATTGAATCCTGCACTTATTCAGACTTGATATCTTCGTCAAAAATTTCAGTATGCGCATATCCTCCAACTTTGACAGTGGTAATATTGAACTAATCAACATTAAAAACAACCACGCCAAACTCAATATTCGAAAAGACACTAATAGTGACTTTAAGCAATGGTTTCATTTCAGGGTAACCGATGTATTGGATGTTGATTGCAGCTTCTCCATTACCGATGCGGCCGAGGCTTTTGTGCCGGAAGGCTGGGAAAACTATAACGTATGTGCCAGCTATGATAACCAGGAGTGGTTTAGAGTACCCACCACTTACGTAGAAGGTGTACTGAGCTGGGATATTACTCCGGATTACAACTCCGTGTACTTCGCCTATTTTGCGCCCTACCCTTACCAGCGCCATTTGGATTTAATACACGAAGCCCAAATGATACCCTACTGCCAGGCTTCTATAATTGGCCAAACGGTGCAGGGCCGCGATATTGATATGCTTACTATTGGCGATCCTGAAAAGGCCAAAAAGAACTTTTGGGTAATTGCCCGCCAACACCCGGGCGAAAGTATGGCAGAGTGGTTTGTAGAAGGTTTTTTAAACAAATTGTTGGATAGCGATGACTCTGTTTCGCGAAAGCTGCTGGAGGAGGTTTGCTTTTACGTAATTCCCAATATGAATATAGATGGCTCCATAGCCGGTAACCTGCGCGCCAATGCGGCCGGGGCTAACCTCAACCGTGCGTGGGCCGAACCAAGCCTTAAAGAAAGCCCGGAAGTGCACCACACCCTACAAGCTATGGATAAGGCAGGTGTGGACTTTATGCTGGATGTACATGGCGATGAGAGCATACCCTACAACTTTGTAACTACCAGCGAGGGTGTGACTGGCTACAACGATAAGCTCCATCAATTTGAAGAAAATTTTAAGAAGCTGTGGATGCGCCTTTGTCCCGATTTTCAGGATACGCACTCCTACGGAAAAGATGAACCCGGAAAAGCCAACTTAACGGTTTGCTCCAATGCCATAAATCATCGCTTTAAGTGCCCGTCATTTACCCTTGAAATGCCCTTTAAGGATAATGACGACATGCCCGATGAAGTTTATGGCTGGTCTGCTGAGCGTTCTATGCGATTTGGTGAATCGGTATTGCCTGTGATGTTGGGGATGGTTGGGGAGTTGTAGGGCGTTAAGCACTCCGAGTACGTTTCAAATTGGGATTATCAAATTGCTATATGTTATGGAATTTGTGATATTTATCGCTCCCAATGGACAACCAAATAAAAGATCAGATTTACACGCACCTTCAGAACCGGGGTTATAAAGATGCAACGGTAAAATCCTATGCGAGCCACTTGCTCAACCTGTTTAGGTTTTTTCCTAATACCGCACCAGAGCAAATCTCACAAGAGCAGGTCCTGAAATACATGAAGTCCCTAAAGGCACAAAACAAGCATGCCAACACTATTAGAGGCGTGGGCTACGCCTTTGATTTTTATTATAATGATATTCTTGGTAAGAATCATAGATATCCTTTTAAACATAGTCCTCCACCTTCATCAGAATACAACTTTTTCACTCAGGATCAGGTGTTTAAAATGATTGATGGCTGTTCAAATATTAAGCATAAGTGTATTTTGATGTGTCTTTATTCCATGGGTTTAACCTCTGGTGAATTGCAAAGATTGAAGGTTCAGGATATTCGAAGCAGAGAACAACCGCATGTTGCCCATATCAGAGATTCAGAATACAAAGTTTATAGAAAGGCCTTTCTATCTCCGCAGCTGCTTAGAGAACTTAGAAAATACTCCAAAGGTCTATCACTCAAATCAGATGATTTTCTCTTTCACAATCCTCAAACCAAAAATCGGTATGCTTCTAATAGCATTACCAAAATCTTGGATGCTGCATTAAAAGCTAATGGTTTAAACCCTGAACTTAAAGTTAAGGACTTACGGTATTCCTACTTTAAGCACATGATTGAGCTTGGTGTACCTCTTTCCGGCATCTTGATTTCAATGGGGCTAGTTAGCCCTGACTCAATGCTCAGATATCACAAAATTATCTACGCTAACGAACCGATACGTTTCTCTCCTTTAGATCGTGTTATAACTTTAAGGAAAGCTTCTGAAACTTTCGACACGTTGGAGGATTTGGTTCGTCAACTACATAATGAGGATATTGCTACCTATCTAAAAGAAGCCATCGACTGCCTACGGATCGGAGCACTTCGGGCAGGTGTTATCTTCGTCTGGAATGCAGCTATAAGTAAAGTACATGAGCAGCTGGCGGAACCAGAAAAACTTCCAGCAATCAACACACATTTAAGAGAAATGAATTCCAGAACTAAAGTTTCTGGAATTGATGACTTTCAGAAGCTGAAAGACGAAACCGTTCTGATTCTAACGGAAAAGATGGGCATTTTTGACAAAGCTGAAAAAGACATTTTAAGCAAATCCTGTCTTGATTTGCGCAATAAGTGTGGCCATCCATCTAAATATCAGCCTGAAATTCACAAGGTAAAAGCCTTTGTAGAGGATGTAGTCAATATTGTTTTCAAGTAATTATTTGCCAACGACTATTCACTTATACATCATTATGACGTCTGTTATTTGTGAACATTAATAAAACCCAAAAAGTCAGATTCTACTTAAATTCAATTGTGATTTTCAAAGAATCGTACTTTTACTACTCACCAAACCTTTACATCATGTTATTACAAGTAGGATCAAGAGGCGAAGAGGTAAAAGCTGTACAGCAAAAACTGGGATTGGTTGCTGATGGCATTTTCGGAAATGATACCAAAACGGCAGTGGAGCAATGGCAGGCCGCCAACGGCCTCAATGTTGACGGCATGGTGGGCGATAATACCTGGGGGCTAATGTTTTCAACTTCTCAGTTAAGTAATGGCCCGCTGCCAATTTACAAATTAGCTGGTGCCCTCCCCCAACATGTGCTTGATCAGATTCCCGATACAGCCGCTAAATTCAATATTACAAACACAATCAGGCTTGCCCATTTTTTAAGTCAATGTGCGCATGAGTCAGCCAATTGGAATGCTACGGTTGAAAACCTCAATTATTCTGCAGATGGATTAAGGGCTACGTTTCGTAAATATTTCCCTAATGGCGATTACGATGCTTATGCCCGTAACCAGCCCAAAATTGGTGCACGGGTATATGCCAACCGAATGGGCAATGGTGATGAAGCCTCTGGCGAGGGCTACAATTACCGTGGCCGCGGCTACATACAACTTACCGGAAAGAACAACTACACGGCCTTCTCCAACTTTATTGGCGATGATTGCGTGGCCAATCCCGATAAGGTGGCAAATGACTACCCCCTGGCCTCAGCGGCATTTTACTTTAACAGCAATAACCTATGGCCCAAGTGCGACCAGGGCTCATCACAGGATGTGATAACCGAGGTAACACGTGCTGTAAATGGCGGCACTAAAGGTTTGGATGATCGAATCAAACACTTTAATCATTATTGGGGATTGCTGAATGGATAATCCTTCAGGCTGTATTTACCAACTAATTAAACAAGTCCCTCCTGCACGGCAATACGCACCATACCTGCCATATTGCTCACATCGAGCTTACTCATAATAGAGCGCCTGTGTGTTTCTACAGTGCCGGTGGAAATGTGGAGTTTATCGGCAATACTTTTTGTGGATTCGCCCTCGGCAATAAGGGTTAGCACTTCCCTCTCCCTTTCGCTTAGCGCAAGGGTGAGCATAGGGTTTTGATGAGTAATTTCATTTCCATTAAAAACCAGTGATTGTGTTACATCCGTGCTGTAATAAGTCCGGCCATTAGCCACGGCTTCCACTGCCTGAAAGAGCTCTTCGGGATGTGCATTTTTTGAAAGATAGCCGTCTACCTTAATGCCCAGCATCTTCTTCACAATTTGCTGGTTGAGGTGCATGGTGAGCATAATAAACTTTTGGCCCGGCTCTTTCTTCCTCACCTGTTCAATCAATTCCGCACCATTTAGGCCCGGCATATCCAGGTCGGTGAGTACCACATCGGGTTTCAAAATCGGTATCTGTATTAGCGCTTCCCTGGGTTGGGTAAATGTTGCCACCACCTCTACGCCCTTATCAGTAAGCAGTTTGGTAAAACCGTTAATCACCAATTGATGATCATCAACAACTATAACTTTCATAAAGCAAGGGGTATAGTTACAATAGCAAGCGTACCGGTATTTGGCCCGGGTTCATAGTTTACAACGCCTTTTATGTAGTCCAGCCGGCTTTTGATATTCTGCATTCCCTGGCCGGCCTTAGCGCCCTTTGGTATCCCTTTTCCATTATCTTCTACCATCAATATCAGTTTTTGGCCCAGCTCCATTAGCTGCACTTGTATATGGCTTGCGCCAGAATGTTTCATGGCATTGTTTAACAATTCCTGCACTATTCTGTAAAGACTCACTTCCAGTTTTTCTGGGTAGCGCTTATTTACTTTATGAAAATCAAAGCTGTACCCAATATCCGTAAACCTGAAGGTGCTTTGCAAAAGGTCTTCAATAGCTTTTACCAAACCTTCTTCCATCAGTGCTTTTGGCATCATTTGATGAGAAATGAATCTTACTTCCTCAGCACTTTTGGTAAACTCCTCCGAAATACCAATTATCTCTTTCCTGGCCTCATTCTCAGTAATCCGAGGCTGTAAGTTAAGCAAGCCAAGGCGTAGTGCTGTAAGTTTTTGACCAATGCCATCATGTAAATCCTTACTTATCCTTTTGCGTTCATCTTCAGTAGCCGATATTATAGCTTCCAGCCCTTTTTCTTTTTCAGCCATTAATGCAGCCTGCATTTTTCTTTCCTGCAGTTGCCTTGTTCTAAAAAAGATCAGTAAACCAAGCAATATGATAAAACCGCTTAGGCTGATTATAAACATCATTCTATTGCGTTGGCCTGTAATGGTAGCTTCCTTAGTGCTTATATCCAGCTTCTGCTCTGCAATTTGCCTTTCTTTTTGAGCCGTTCTGTACTTAGTTTCCAGGTCATTTACCAAACCTACTCGCTCCCTCGCTTCAATAGAATCTTTATAGGAGGCATACTTCTCGTAGCTAATCAAGGCCTCTGCGATGTTTCCAGCTTTTTTATTTACCAGGTAATTTATTTGATAGGCATCGCGAAGGTCTTCCAGGCCCTTTGTCATCCTGCCCGTTTCAATGGCTTTTGCAGCAAATAGAATAGCCTCTGGTAGCTGTTGCAGATTGAGTAGCGCTTTGGCCTTAGCACTATACAGATCCACCAACTCCTCATTCATTTCATTTTTTTCGGCCAGTGGTATAGCCAGGTTAACCGATTTTAATGCCTCGCTATACTCTTGCTTTTTAATTAGGGCATTGGCCTTGGTAGTTATAGGAAATACTGTGTAAAGGTCGTAGCCTAATTGTCTGTAACCATCTTCACCCAACTGTGCATAGCTCAGGGCACTGTCAATTTCCTCCTTTTCAATATAAACTGAAGCAAGGTTTGTTGATACGGTGGCAATGCCAAACTGATCACCTTCCTTACGGAGGATAGCAAGAGCGGCCATATAGTATTGTTTAGCCTTATCCAGTTGACCCAGTGATTTAAATGAGAGGCCCACATTGATTTGAAGGTAGGCTACATTGATCTGATCATTTAAGGCCTCAAAGAGCGAAATGGAAGTGAGATAGTTTGTAATGGCACTATCTTTAATACCCATGGCGTCATATATAGAACCTTGATTAAGGTAGATTCTGCTCAACAATTTAATGTCTTTAAGCCTCCTGGCGTTTTCTAAAGCTTTTTGGTTATAGGATAAAGCGGTTTCATAAGCTCCCCTATCGTAGTGCAGGTTACCTATTAAATATAGAGCGGTGGCAATACCCGGTTCACTCTTTCTCTCATTTTCAAATTCATAATAGCGCTGGGCGTAAAGTGATGCTGAATCCCTATCGATGTAGGCATAACCAGAAATCAGCTCTTTGAAAAACTGGGGTTTCAGGCTATCAACACTATTAATAAGTCCTGATTTTAAAGAGTCCAGGGATTTCTCATTGGCCTGACCGTATGATTTGCCAAAACTTAAAACAAGCAGAAGTATAAATACTATTTGAAGGTTGATGACGCGCGGATAGATACAAAGTCCTCGGTGACTGAAGTTGTTAAAAAAGCAGGTTAAATTCATTTATAGGTTTTCATGGATGGTTTTATGGGTTTTCATGGATTGTGGCTTCCATGGCCTCCTGGTAGTTTTGATCTATACAATTTGATATCAAGTAGTTATTCATCTGCATGGTGGCTAAAAACTACCACGCAGGGCTTTTTCAAAACACTAAAATAAAATAATATGAAAACGA
>CAVWUM010000017.1:0-29364 GCA_963758205.1 Schleiferiaceae bacterium | reverse complement strand
CAATATCCAGAATTTCATCTCCGGCTTTAAAGGCTGCCCGGGTTCCCTCACGGCTTATTTCAGCTATAAGCTCGGCTTCAAATAAATGAGAAAGATGGTTTTGTATGTCAGTGGGATTCATGGGGAGGTTTTATGTGAACGTTCTGGCTAAAGCTAGTGCGGTTTTCCGCAAGTTCCAAAAGAACCGAGATCGTCATCGTCAACCGCGTCTGTGTCTGCCGAAGACGTAATGACCGCATTAGCTTTAGCCCCTATGTAAAAGCAGTGTCCTAAGTTTAGGTAAACTTTCAAAATACCTATACAATGCAAACTCAAGACACTGCCGTATCAAAACTATTCATTGGCATCGATATCCACAAGAAGAGCTGGCGTATACATACCGCCACCGATTTATTTATGGGCAAAGGCCTTACCATGCCCGCTGAGCCGTTGGCTCTTAAAAAATATGTAACCACCAACTTTAAAGGCTATCAGGTGTACACGGCCTATGAGTCAGGCTGCTGTGGCTACAGTGCCCATCGAGCCTTTACCAGCTATGGCTGGAAGAGTGTAGTTTTTAACCCCTCAGACTTGGCCCGTACCGGCAAACTGCGCTATCAAAAAACAGACGTGATGGATGCCCAACTGATCTGTAAAGAATTGCGGGATGGTAGACTCAAAGGCATTACTGTGCCTGAAGTAGAGCGAGAGCATTTACGCTGTCTTTTCCGCAGGCGCAATGATTTGGTAAAGGACTACCGCAGGATAAAAAGCCACATCAAAAGCCAGCTGCTTTACCTGGGCATAAAGTTGCCACAGGAGTATGACAACTCCAACTGGAGCCACGCCTTCAGAAACTGGATCCGGGATTTGACTTTTGACTACCCGACAGCCGAAGCCTCCCTGGAGAGCCGCATGGAACACTACGACTATGTCGATAAAGAGCTACGCTACATCAGCAACGAACTGCGCAAATGGTGCCGCACCCATTATAAAAAAGATTACAGGCTGCTACGCAGCATACCAGGCATAGGCCCCATAGTGGCTTGCGGTATATTAAGCGAGCTGGGCGATTTGCGCAGGTTCAGTAACTTCAGGCAGCTGGCCGCCTATATAGGTTTAATACCCGGCATGGCCCAAAGTGGCGAGGGCAAGATACGCAGCCGTGGCCTAAACCCGCGTAGCCACCGCCTGATGCGGAGCTATTTTGTAGAAGCTACCTGGGTGGCCCTGCGCAGAGACCCTGTAATGCAGGCCTACTACCGCAGCCATGCAGGTAAAGATACCAAGGCCATACTGGTAAAGGTAGCCCGCAAGCTACTGAGCCGAACCCTGGCCGTACTCAAAACAGAAACCCCCTACCAGGTAGGAGTAATCGAATAAAAAGTTGAACAAAATATAAACCCCTTTAAGCTCTAAAAATGAACTTACAGAAAAGACCACAAAACATCACAGGTGGCCCCAAAAATATCAATCGGGGACTACATGCTTATAGCAAGTGGCTTTTCTTCACCTTATTAAAATCAAACCGGTGCTGGTGGCTGCGGGCATACACCAAAACGCAGACTACATATGGGATGCTGAGCAATAAGGGCAACCGCTATCGCGGGCTTTTACAACTGTTGACAAACGGGCAAACTCTTCGAAATACCAAAGGGTGGTGAAGGGAGTTTGTCAACACTTATAAAAGTTAAAAAGAGAACTAACTATGAGGTAAAAAATCTGAAAATAGTATCTTTAATTATCTAACCTAAGGTTGGTGAGACTGCTTTACATGGGAGGTGTTGTTGCCGCATCGTTTTTTTTAATTTATCATTTTAACTTGTCGAGCCAACGATTCATTATCCGTTACAGTTAGATTATCTAACCATCCCATTACTTCTTTATCCTCCTCTTCTATAAATCCTGCAGCACTAATGAAGATTGACTTATCGTTGGAGAAATCAACTCTTAAGTCTTGGGGGTAAACGAAAGTCTTTGACTTACCAGTCTTCTCTTCGTGTGATTCTACCTCCTCCCAAGTCAGACGAACATCGCTAATCTTTTGTCCTATAAATTTCTTCCAAAGCTCATTGTGTGAAACATCCCATTTCTTTCCTGTTGCAGTTTCGTTTGTTTCATTGAATCTGATTCCAATACCAAACTGGAAAAATTGTCCGTCCCAATAAAATTCAATTTTCGCCTCGTCCGTCTGAAATATTATCGAAAAGTCAATCGTGTCGATTTCTTTGAATTGCGTTTTGTAATACGGCTTTGGATTCTCTGGTTCGTAGTTAATTTCAAGATATTCAACTTTTAAAAGAGTCAGTCCTTTTAACCGATGCAGTTCGTTTTCAAAGTCGATATGTTCTTGGCTCAGTTTCATTTTTTCAAATGTGCGGCAACTAGTAGCTAAACAACATTGTGTTTATATCCCCTTTATATTTTGGTTCCAAAGCCTTTTCTAAAAATGAGAGGTAAATATAAATCATCCAACCTTACTCAGAAGAGGTTTTTACAGGAGCCCGGTAAACCTCCTCCACATCTACCACTTCGATTAGTTTCCCTTATCAATAGGTGGGTAAAATTTACCCTGTACGAAGCCGCCTTAATTCCTTATTGCAAAACATCGGCTTAACCTATGTTGGGAAGACAGAAGACCTGGACTACTTTGAAATAATCTCTTTTAAAGAAATGTGATTTTCATCATTCACTTGATGTGATGAGCAATTACTCTACAGTGTTGTAGGCTCCTCGTTTTTGCTCCCTGCGCTTTTCCAAAAAACATACTTACACCAACTCCTGCATTTAAACCTGTTCCGGGTTGCTGCGATGGTATATCCTGCGAAAGCGGTACCTGCACAAAGGTGTTGATTAACCAGCGATTGATATAGATATCCAGCCCGAATTGCATACTTACCAATGTACCACCGGTGTAGGGTTTCAACTCATCGTATTGATAATCCTGCTGAAAGTAGTTTACGGCAACCCCGGCACTTGGCAGGTACGAAAACGATTTTGCCTGCCCCCAGTAAAACAAGGATGTTGCCCCTGAAAAACGATTGCCCCAGTTATAGCTCAACTCATTTTCGCCCCTGAAAATATATTGGACATTGGTATTGAGCCCCCATGCATTGTAGCGCAGGGTATGTATAGCATTAAGGTTATAACTAAAGGCTCCGCTGCCTATCTGAAATGCAGCCGGTAGCATTAAGCGTGTATCATCGCGCTGTTGGTATTTGCCTGTAGGCAGATTTACTCCGCCACCTGCCAAAAGCAGATTTTTCCATTTACTGCTGCTACTGTCCGTATCAATAAGCGTATAATTCAGGTTAAGCCTTATATCACCCAAACCTTGTATGGTGGTGGTGCGCTCGGTTTCTATCCGTCTATGTACCGAGTATGGCACAAATGCAAATAACTGCCAGCGCTCGGCCGGGTAGTATCGCAGCCAGGCTTCCGTGGTTGAAAACTGATCTTCGAGCACCCGGCTATCCAGATCATTAGTATTAAAATTTGTGGAGGGGTGCAGCGAATTACTGTACTGATAGCGAAAGCCAAACAGGTTTTTGCTGAACTGCGGCAATACACCCATGTAATTGGTTCCTGCCGCGCATCCACATACATCGCAGGCCCATAGCTGATTTGAAAAAACCAGTAACACTATTAATAGTGCTTTAAATATTGATTTCATCCTAACCTAATTTGTTGGATTTGAAAGATTGTTGTTGGTGATGAATTTGTAATCTGTAAGGGTATAGAGAAAAGCAATAATATCAGCCTTTTCCGCAGCTGATAGTGAAATACCACCCACCAGTGAGGGATCTAAACTGGCATTGGTTTGTATGCCATCGCTGTAGTGGTTCAACACTTCCTCAAGGTTGGCAAAGCGGCCATGGTGCATATAGGGTGCACTAAGCTGCACATTTCGCAATGAGGGTACTTTAAATTTACCATGATCTTCCGCCTGCTGTGTTATGCGCCCCCGCCCGGGGTCCTTGGAGTTTTCATCCAGTCCATTGCTTCGGTAACTGAAATCAGTAAAGAGGGGTTGCTTATGGCAGGAGGAACAGTTTTGTTTGAAAAGTGAAAATCCTCTTTCCTCCTTTTCTGTAAAAACGGCTTCCCCATTTACCATTTCATCATATTTACTGGTTGCCGAAACCATAGTACTCATAAACTGTGCAAGGGCAAACAGCATTTTTTGATCCGTAATACTATCGCTGCCAAAAGCCCTTTTAAATTGAGGAGGGTACTGCGCTGAGGCCTGGAGTTTCGCCACGGCTTCTTTTAATGAAATATTCATTTCAAGGCTATCAGTAATGGGTGCGATGGGCATTACTTCAATATGGTTAATGCCGCCATCTGCCATAAAGGCCGGCACCCAGGCCAGGTTTGCCAAAGCGGGCGAATTGCGAAAACCAGGTTTGCCCTGTACTCCAATACTCAATGCCTTGCCGGGATCCGAAAACCCGGCTTCCTGAATATGG
Organism: Schleiferiaceae bacterium; assembly: GCA_963758205.1. GTDB lineage: Bacteria > Bacteroidota > Bacteroidia > Flavobacteriales > Schleiferiaceae > Owenweeksia. The sequence goes on along the minus strand of CAVWUM010000017.1, from coordinate 24,916 downwards.
CAACTTGCACAATTCATTTTGTTATTCTGCGAAAGCAAAGGCTCATAAAACAGTTTTCTACCCAAAGCCACACCTTCCTCCGATAGGGGATTGTTGGTAAACTTATAAACAGGCTCAGGAAAATGAGCCGGAACTTCAAAACCCTCAAAGTCAGTAGGATTACCCTCAGATTGCTCTTCAACACATCCGGTAAAAAGAAAAAGGATACCCACTACCCAAAGCAGGCATCCTGTACTAATACGTACTATGTTATCTGCTAAATGCAATTAATCATGTATATGATCAAGTGTAAAAGCACTATTGAAGTTATGCGCCATATGCACGGCCATTTGGCCCGGCATGTGGATTTTAGACATATTCTTAATGCTTATGGTGTGCATGCCTTCAAATGCCTTGTTAAGGTCAACCATTAAATGTACCTGTGGTGAGGCTTCAGGTGTAACCTTAAGCATGTGGCTATGCATATCCAGTGTTTTGGTAGTAATTGCATTATTAGCACCGGTAAATCCTCCGACATGATATCTGAAAGTGCTATCTGTGGAGGCAGGAGAACTACCTTCGAGCTTGAAAAAAATGTAGCCTGTGGTCCAGCTCCAGAACATATTATTAGATGGACTTAAAGCACCTTCCTAAGCACCGGAAACATTACGGGCACTATCCACACCTATGGTGTAGGTAAGCTTATGATATTCAGCGGCCGGCACATTGGTTAATTTCAGCAATGCGCTGGCACTATTGCTGGCATCCATCAGGTGGTAGCTGTTTTCTTCCTCCCAAACAGTACCATCCATCTTTTCCAGTTTAATGTTAGAGATGTAGTACTTAACTAAAGAAAACTCCACATCCTCCCCTGAGCCATTTTGGTAAACCGTATTAAGGTTAAAGGGCTTACCGTCAAACATATGATCAAACTCTATGGTAAACTCCCCGGTTTTTGGGGTTGGGTCCGTTGGTACGGTATCATCCTTTTCTTCGCATGAAGTAATGAATAGTACTGAAGTTGCTAGCGCCAAAGCGCCAAGTGATTTATATAGTTTCATAAAATGATTTTATTTATTGATGTTAGGAAAACTCTCTACATAATCCATATTCAGGCATACGCAGAGAAATTGCAGGAATACTTTGATAAGCAGCCCTGTATATTAAAATGTACGAATTGGCTAGGCCAAAAGTTGAGGTGGATGGAAAATATCGTGAGTGAAAAGCACTTCAACACGATTGGGGATAAAAACAGGCAAAGGCTTATTCAAAGCATTTACCCATGTAGTACTATTAAATGAAAAGGATGGAACTAAAAAGGAAGAAACCTCCATTTGCAGGGTTTCTGGTAAAGGTTTGGGCTCATCATGATTATCTTCAGTGAATTGAAGCTTTTGCATCAGCACACATTTGCCCTCACAATGTAGTTGTGGTTTATCCTGGTTTTCACAAAGATTTTCAGCGATGTATTCCTGATTAATGGCTAAGTCAGCGGTGATGACCACCTTAGCAGCCCATGGTAAGGAAATTACCACGCAAAGTATCAGAGCGTGAGACTTCTAATCATGATGATGCAAATATAGGGCTTGGTTCCACGCCTCCCCACTCATAAGTGTGGCCATTTAGCTACAATGGGTGTTCAGTTAGAGTACGGTGCTCCTACCCCACTCATAATCAGCAAATCAACAGCTATAGGTCTAAATCATTCATGATTTGGGAATAGTATGGTTTGATTCACCCTCATACTTAACCTTGATAGGCAGTGTATAGGATTGTCCTGATTTTAATTTAAGATTTACATTGGTAAAGTATTGTTCTTTTACCACCCTGAGAGCTTCCTCGCTTAACATCAACTTTTCCTCTTCGCTGCACCAATCACATTTCACCAATAATACCTCAGCATCATAAGGCTTTCGATTTTCATCGGCTTTAAAGCTTACGTACACTTTAACCTCTTTACGGTTTTGCAACCGGGCAGTGGAGCAGGATGATAATTGGAAAAATACTATATAAGCCAAACAGAAAAGTAAGTTTTGAAGAGATCTCATAGAAATAGATTGCTGAATCAAATATAATCTGAAGGCAACAACCCTGATATCAAATTTCAGGATATAATGAATTGAGCTGATAACATCTATCCAATGTTAATAATCTATCCAGTAGTTTAAATTTAAAATCACTTGAGTGTTTTATTCACTCAACATTACCTGCTCTACATCAGCGCCAAGCTCTTCCAACTGTTCCTTTATACCTTCAGAAAACCCTTCAGGACCACACAGGTAAAAGGGTTGGTTAAAATTGCTGATGTGGCTTTTGAGGTAAGCCTTATCAATACGCCCATAATAATCGGGATCACCTTTCTCCTCCCGGCTTAAAACATTAATAAAACCCTCACCCAACATTGTGCGGAGCTCTTCCTCCAAAAAAATGTCCTTGCGCTTTTTATTGGCAAAAATCAGGGTGCAATCATCAATACTCTTTTTTTCAAACTTGCTTCGTAGAATCGCTACAAAGGGTGTAATACCGGCACCACCGGCAATAAATACTCCGGCTCCTTTATCAGAGTAAGTAACAAACGGTTCAGTGATTTCCACTTCCTCACCTTCCTTCAGTTCGGCAATTTGCTCCGTAGTTCCATTATGATCAGGGTAGGTCTTTATCATAAATTCAAGATAATCTTTAGTATTGAGGCAGGTAAGCGTAAAAGGTGCGGGCCCTTCCTCATTGAGCGTCATTTCAATAGCCTCACCGGGCTCATATTCAAAACCTTCAGGTTTTTCAAATCGCAGTTGGGTTACATCATGCGTAAGCCAGTGTTTGTTCAGTAGTTTTACTTTATAGCTCATAATCTTTATATCATTGATTTACAATGAAAACGACATCAGGCAATCATTGTTTGTGAAGAAACTATAGCTTTGATCATTCCTATCAAATTAACAAAACATGCACCCCATCGTACGCAACATCTTAGCCGTTATAGCCGGAGCCATTATAGGTAGTATTGTCAACATGAGCATCATAATGATTAGCGGCTCCGTAATTCCGCTGCCTGAAGGTGTGGATAATAGCACCACTGAGGGTTTAAAGGCCGGCATACACTTATTTCAGCCAAAGCACTTTATTATGCCCTTTTTGGCTCATGCGCTGGGTACCCTGGCAGGGGCTATGGTAGCTACAGCTATTGCTGTAAAGCAAAAACTGATGGCAGCACTAATTGTAGGTATTCTATTTATGATTGGTGGCACCATGATGGTTTTTCAACTGCCCTCGCCTGCCTGGTTTAATGCCCTGGATTTAATTGTGGCTTATATTCCCATGGCTTTTATTGGATATAAACTAGTCTCAAAATAGAATTAGGTTGGCGGCACCTTACAAAATACCTCCTGCTACAAGCATTGGCCATGTTCACCTTAAGGTGAGTAATATTCAACGGGCGCTTGATTTTTATGTAGGCCTTCTGGGCTTTGAAGTAACCACCCTTTACGGGGAAGATGCCGCATTTATTTCAGCAGGTGGATATCATCACCATATTGGACTCAATACCTGGTATAGCAAGGATGGGCCTAAACCCGATAAAAACGCCACCGGGCTTTTCCATACCGCCATTTTATATCCTACCCGGAGAGATCTTGCTGAAATACTAAAGCGATTACAGGATGCCAACTACCCCCTAACGGGAGCGGCCGACCATGGTGTTTCAGAAGCTCTTTATTTGGATGACCCCGATGGTAATGGTGTAGAACTATATTGGGACCGTCCACCTGATGAGTGGCCGAAAAAGGAAGACGGCAGTTTGGAAATGTACACTAGAAGATTGGATTTGGAGGGGCTGTTAAGAGAGCTTTAACATTATTAATTTTCAGCTTTCATCTACTTCGTACTCCAATAAATCCCCTGGCTGGCAATCCAATACCTCACAAATAGCCTCTAGAGTGCTAAAGCGTATGGCCCTGGCCTTTCCTGTTTTCAAGATGGAAAGATTGGCCAGAGTGAGATTCACTTTTTCCGAAAGTTCACTTAACGACATTTTCCGCCTTGCCATCATAACATCCAGGTTTACAATTATGGGCATATCTACACGGTTAGGTCATTGTCGGCTTGAAGTTCAACCCCGCGCTTAAATACTTGTGAAATAATAAAAAGCAAAACAGCCATTATTAACACATAATCTCCCGAGTGTGGTTTGGGCAAAGAAGCCAGCTCAACACCCCCGAACGTAACAAGATTATAGGTATTCATCAATACTAGTAGAATCCACACGCCAAAAGCCAGCGCGCTCACCTTTTGCAACCTCAGCGCCACCTCCATAGTAAAAGGACTTTTGATTTTGAACTGCGATAATATCTTAATTACTTGAAGGGCTATGAGCGAATTCATCAGTGGTATGCATGCCATGAGAACCACCGTAACGGAGTACTTCCAAAAGCTATTTTGGTAAATAGTATAGAGGTTTAACCCCTCATAAAAGTTTGTGACCGTCTCAGGTTTGTAGATGCTTAAGCCGTACAAAAACATTACAGTGCCTGCCCGTATCATAAAGCCAATAAAAGCTACCCAGGTTACAATCAGCATTATTTTAAGTAGTAATTGAGTTCTGGTTTGGGTTTCCATTTGAGATTTGATTAAAAATTGATTCGCCAAATATCAATAAATATTTATTGATAAACAATAAATTTACTCATCCAATATATCATTAGCTCAAGTTATCACAACCTTCATAAGTCTTAATTACTTAGATTTAGTGCTTCAGGAGTTATCTTAAAAAAATACCTTTTTCAAGAAAGTGAAAAAGCTCAAGGCCTATCTCATAACTTTTCTTTTCAGCTATATTTTATCTGGGTGTAATCAACCAACTGTTTTGAACCTGCCAAGAATAGGGGATTCTTCAGATGCAAAAATCTCTAACCAAGATTCCATTTCCGCCATACCAAATTCAAATTGGAGCAAGCCGGCTTTTAATGTTCAAAAATTTGTTCTTCTTACAGATTCCTTCTTAACCCAGGTTGAGAACAGGATAATTAAGCTGACATTTAAAACGGATACTTTAAAGAATGATACCGTAAGACCACAATCTTTTTTCAATTCTTTATTTACTTCTAATAGAATACTCGCCACTAAATATTCTTTTGTTCCACCTATAGGGAGTAAAGCCTTAAGGTTTTGGTTTATTGAAGCTTTATACGAAGATAACCTTGCTACAAATGAAGCATTTGAAAAACTTATTAGTCAATCCGGCAAAGTTGAAATCGAGAATGACAATTTACCCGGCCTTACCTACACCAATGATTATGTGATAAAGGCTGAAAATAAAATCCTGTGGTTAAATACAGGCTGCACTTATTCCTTTGCTAATCACAAGAAAATGAAAGAAATTATGATGCACTCACTTCCTCCTATCTATATACAAGACTCAATATGGTGCAGATGCGGACAGGTAAAATGCAGCTTTGAAAATTAAGTTCTGCAATGTCTCTTCTAAAGAAAATAAAACGGCCAAGAATTTTCATTTTGAGTCTTGCGGTTTTTTATGGTTTAAGTTTTTTTCAGTTTTATCAGGACTTCTCCTTATATAAAAACTTAGCACAGTCCGGTATTGTCGTAAACACCTGTGCTGAGTTCATTCCTAAAAAGTTTGATGTTGACTACTACAAATTCACATTTAAAACTTTGGAGGGTCAAATAATAGCAGAAACAGGAAAATGCGGAGACAGAGAAAATTTTGATGAATATTATTCAAATCTTCAAGTGGTATATGCCCCCGGTAATCCTGGAGATTACTTAAAGAAACCAGACTTTGATAACTATTCTTTGGGCTTTAAAATATTCTTTTACTTCGGACTTTATGGATTGTGTGGCACATTTGTAAGCTATGGCTTCTTAAAAATGACCTTATCAATTTACAACAGGAAATTAAGGACACGATTTATGGAAGGTCTAACCAAATCAATTAAACAGTAGATGAACAAGACCTCTGAAACTTATCAAACCATCCGCTGGTGGGAGCGCAAGAGACTAATGTATAATGTATTCCCATTGATTGGTGGATTGTTAGTACCCTTGTTACGTAGTGATGTGCCAAATGGTGTTTCAAACTTAAGCGAGTTCCTCGTCCTCCCGATTTTAATATTTGGAGCCAATTTGTTTTACACCTTTGGTTGGGCTTCTGAAGTTCTACTTAACTATTACTTCAAACTCCCCTTTTGGGGAAAAGGAATAAGGAGGGTCCTATTTGTTTTAGGCTGTTTGTTTTCCTTTTATTGGATGGTAATCGTATTGCGTCCAATCCCATAGAGCATCAATTCAAAGGAAAATGTCTAGCTTAATATTTATAATCAAGCCCACCCAAATTCTATGCTAAAACGGCTTCTAATTATCTCATTGATTTTCATGACCCATCTTGGCCATTCCCAAAATTGCAAAACGTTTGATCGCACATTGTTTAACATGCTTCAAGGTGGAATTCCAGAATTAATAAACTGTACAGATAGCAATGGGGTTAAGCAAGGCTGGTGGATATATTACGCTGAACAATATAATTGGGTGGAGAAACCTGATGAACTAGGTGTTGGAAAATACGTGGACTCCTATACTTGTGGAAGATATGTAAATGGTAAAAAAGTGGGGAGATGGGAGTCAATCAGTAATGTCCACTTTATCTATAAAACCAGAGTAGATAGCTTCCACTATAGCGAGGACACGACCTTCATTTATTCAGACTTTTTAAGTGCAGGGCGGAACAAATCAAGTTGCTATTTCACAAACGACAGCTCCTACTTCCATTTCACACAACTATATCAGGGAGAAGAATACCCAATGTATATTGATTGTAAAAAAAACCTCACGGCCAGTGAGGAGTGCCACCTCTTTTACAGAGGTATTAAAATCAAAACCTTTCCAATAAACATTGTAGGGTTAATTATTGATTTTTTAAACAATGACTATGAAAGGGAGAAACGGCTGATTGATGAACAAAGGGAGCAGAATTAAGCATGTTAACCAATAACAACCAACCCCATGAAAACACCCATCCGAATTGTATCCATTATTGCCCTTGCCTTATTATTGGCCGGAGCTATTGTAAAGTATCTCCAACTACCTAATCAACTGCTGTTGGTGGGTGGGGCACTCCTCCTTTTTTTAGTAATAATACTGCCCGGTATGGCTGCCCTCAACGTGAAAAACAGCAAAAGCTTTCTCCCTAAATTGCTGGACATTGTGGTGGCCCTGCTGGCTTTTGCAGCCATGGCTGCCATTTATTTGGGGATAATGCGGCAAAACATGCCCAACCTGCTATTGGTAGTTGTGGTAATACTCATTGGTATTTACCTAGGTGTAAAATTCAAACAGAGTGAGACTAACAAAGCTGGTTTGACATTATATACCGCTGTACTTGGTTGTGCCGTGGTATTGGTAATTATTAATGCTCCCTTTCAACAGGTGGTACCTGATATTCGCTTTAAACCCACTATTGCTAAGCCAACTCATCCCAGTGGAACGGGCCCAATAGTTTTTATTGACGAAGCCCACCACAACTATCACACACTGGAAGGTCAATACCGCACCTTCGGTAATATTCTGGAAATGGATGGTTATCATGTGCAAGGATTTGATAATGAGTTTACTGCTGAGAACCTAAAGGAGGTTGAGATACTGGTAATCTCCAATGCCCTTAATGAGAAAAACGAAAATGACTGGAGCAACCCCACCTACTCCGCTTTTACCGAAGCTGAAATAGAGGCCCTGAATACCTGGGTTAAAAATGGAGGTTCGTTGTTTTTGATTGCCGACCATATACCATTTGCCGGTGCAGCAAAAGATTTAGCCCAAACTTTTGGTTTTGAATTTCACAACGGGCATGCAGGTCAGCAAAACAGTAATCAGGATTACTTCTACAAAGCCGAGGGCACACTTCATAGCAGCATTATCACCAATGGAAAGAATGGAAACCTCAAAGTGGATTCCATCCGCACCTTTTCGGGACAAGCTTTTAGCATACCTGATAGTGCCACACCCATTTTAACTTTTGGTGAAGGCTATGTAGAGTGGCAACCCAACAGGGCCTGGGACTTACAAAGTGTAACTCCAGAACCTATTGAAGGCCTGGCGCAGGGCGCCTTTATGGAATATGGAAGCGGCCGCTTAGTGGTATTGGGCGAAGCCGCCATGTTTACCGGCCAACTTGGTGCCGGCCTTAGCTGGGTTAAAATTGGCCTTAATTCTCCCAACGCTAAAAACAACTACAAGCTATTGCTTAGTATTATGAGGTGGTTGGAAGGGTGAATCCAATGAAACTAAAATCTGCAAATTTCTTAAAGTCCTGCAAGAAAAAGTACCTTCTTCATTTTCAAACTGGGCTATGCAGCAGATTTCCGAATACCTAAATAATTGACTCCATTTATATGAACCAGTTCCAAAAAAATCATAATTTTAGCAATTTAGCCAAATATTAAGTTTAAATAGAAAGTATTTATTTACACCAAATATTCCTAATAAACTGTTTACTCCAATTGGTAAAAAACTTTAATACAACTTTACTCCAATAGCTTAACTCAACTAACCCATGATTATACCTCGCTCTATTTGTAGGGCCATTAAATCGAACCAACTCGTTGTTTTTGTGGGTTCTGGCCTCTCTTCAAAATTTGGACTACCAAACTGGTCATCAATGGTCAAAACAATAATTGAGGAATCTGATAGTGATCAATTCAGGACACTGATACCGGTATTGGAAAAGAATGTAATGTCACCAATCGACATCTTGGAATTATTAAAATCAAAACATGGTGAAATTAAAGGCTATATAAAGAGAAACTTTCATCTCGAAGAATCCAGTGATTTGGATCTTTCCCTGCATAAAGACATACTAACTTTAACAGGTTCACAAATAATTACGACAAATTACGACAATGCCTTTGAACTGGCAGATGATGGAAATATAGTACCTACATCCTATACGTCAGAATTCAACGTTAGTGAAATAAATAAAAATGAGACTAAATATATATTTAAACTACATGGGAGCTACTCAGAACCAGATAACTGCATTATTTTTAAGGACCAATACAAAACATTGTATGATGAAGACTCAGCCGCCAAGGAGAAACTAAAATCAATTTTCACTGAAAAAACAATACTATTCCTAGGATTCAGTTTTCAGGATCCGGATATCAATTTAACTTTTGAAAATTTAGACAAAGTCTTTGGGCATAATACCAAACACTATATCGTTACCAAAAATCCAGAGGAATTTAAAAAGTATAAATTTCTGGAACCCATAATTATATCAAATCATGACCAAATTCCAAAGTTTATTGGAGAATGCTTAGCAACAAAAGAAACATCAACTACAGATGATGGTGCATTTGCTGGCGAATCAATAACTAAAAGTCCCACCATTCCCAAAATCACCATCCTCACGCCCAACCCCATAGATCTCCAAATGCCAACTGAATTGAGGTCGCTTGCGGATTGTTTCAAAACTATAGAATCAGACATCGCAATAGGTACACTCAATATTAAAACACTGGAAAGCATCGAAGAATCCAGCCTAGTAATCATAGGTTCCAAAGTGTTCAAGTCAAAATTATATATAGAGGAAAACAACCTAAGAGCAAGCCTTTTATCGCCAGAAGATATCTGCCGACATATCCCGAACGACACAATTCCTATTGTTTTCATTACGGACAATGAAATCACCCCAATTAATCATCCATCTGTAAATATCGGAACATTAAAAAGTGCCATAATTAAAAAATTTGTGTTTAAGGCATTGAAGCAAGGCAAACTAGATTTTGTCGAGAGCGAAATATCTGTTAACCTAAATAAAATGTCTAATAATACATTTCAAACTGGCAATGGTATAGCAAGATCACTCTACAATAATAATCGGGATCTAAATATTGGTAAGAAAAGCCTAACCGACATTGTCGGAAGGATCGAAGAACTTTCAGTTATTGCCGGGAAAATATTAGGAATAGGCTTTTCCAATAAATTATTGAATATAAAGGCTTCTGGCGGCACCGGTAAAACTACCCTAATAAAAAAAGTCGCTTATGAACTTTACAATAGGGGATACTTTAAGGAAGGGGTAAATTTTATGTCTTGTGAGAATGTAAAATCTTTTGAAGATTTTGAAGAAATTCTTGTCAGTGGCTTTAATCTCATGAACATCCTAGATTTCAAAAATCACCTCATCAGTAATTATAGCAGCAATAAAATAGACTTACTAATTATACTCGATAATTTTGAAACTGTCGTAAATAATCTTAGCCGAGAAGATTTAAGCAAAACGGTGCAACTATTAAAATTTGCTACAGATTATGCGTCTATTACTGTTACCTCAAGAGAAAAAATAAGCTTCTCAGACGATTTCGAAGACGTGTATAACCTAACGCCATTGACAACCGATGACGCGTTTGAACTCTTTATAAAGCATTATGGATCGGTAGATGAATATAATCAAGTTCGAATTCTAAGAGAAGAAATTCTAGAGGATCTATTGAACAACAATCCCCTAGCAATAAATCTAGTAACCAAATCCAGAACAAGACTAAGTCATATCTCTCTGCTGAGAGATCAAATAAAAAATCACTTCTTCGAATCAATCAATATCGATTATTCTCTCGTTTATAGTTCAAATTCTGATCTTAACATTGAAAGAACCAAATCAATATTTCAATCCATAAATTATTCCTATACTACACTTAATTCAAAAGAAAAGGTAGCCTTTGAATTACTTAGTCTTTTCCCTGATGGGATAAGTCTGTCAAATTTCAAAAAATGCTTTACCAAAAAAGATTCTTCCAATAATATTAGCGATAGAGAATTTAGAATCTTAAGAGACAAGTCATTAGTTGAAGATTATAATGGTAACCTTCAGTTGCAGCCAATTATTCGAAGATTTTCTGATCATCAATTTGCGAAACGCTCCAAGTTGATCAGGCAGAAGTATTGTACTGATGCATATCTTTTTAACAGTTATGTTCTAAAGGTTCTGGATCAGATACAACAAAAGAAGACCACGTCAGAATCATTAAGCCTCTATAGCTTCTATAAGAATAACCTATTAAATGTTCTCAAATATATTCCAGACGTAGAGATTTCCAAGAAAAGTAGAATTCCAGAGAAAAAATATCTTCTCAATTATATATATGACCTAGATACTTATGTTGTTAGTGAAAAGCAAATTCGAGAATCAAACGAAAAGTTGAATGTTGTAAAAGAGTATTTCTCAGACTTAAAACATGCAGAAATTCTGATTGATGTTCTAAAACATAACAAACTTTACTATTTCAAGGAGTTTGATTTTTCATACCAGCAATTGGAGCAACTTCTTAAACCAGAAGAAATGGTCGACCGTGTATTTGAAGAAGAAGATTATATTGAGAATAGATATAAGAGCATTATTTCTAATATTCACAGCATGGAAGGTCATACTATGAAAAGAATTACTTCATTTATTAAAAATGATAATTACTCTAAATATCTAGATGCTCATTTCTTTTACCTTGGTATTACGAATACTCTATCAAGAAAAAAAAATGGTTTCTACTATTTCGAATATGAACTAATGCTGAATAGACTTGATATTGATAGGCTTCAAGCCTATATTGATTCGTTATATGCGGAGCAACATTTAGAAATTATGCAATCAACATATACACTTTCAAAGGCTAAAAGGGTTTCGAAGAGTCCAGCCATAATTTTGTGTTTGGGCGATCCAAAATTCACACTTAAAGATTGGTAGGTTTTAACCTAACCTTTCAGGAAAGGCAATATACAATTGATTATATATCTGGGCCCAGCCCATTCTTGTTTTCTTCCATTTTTGGCTGATTTGCCGGGCAGCCAGATAAATGGATTTAATGGCCGCATCATCGGTTGGGAACACTTTTTTGTTTTTGGTGAACTTGCGCAGATTGGCATTAAAGCTCTCAATGATATTGGTGGTGTAGATCAGCCTTCTGACCTCTGCCGGGTATTCTAAAAACAGGGTGAGGGCTGCCCAGTTGTTTTCCCAGGAGTTTACCGCCTTTTGGTATTTGCCGTTCCAGTTGGCCTTGAACACTTCAAAGGCTTCGCGGGCCATCTTTTCATTATCGGCTTTGTAAATGCCCTTAATATCGGCCATAATGGCTCTACGATCCTTGTAGTTTACGTACTTTAAGGAGTTGCGTATTTGGTGTACAATACAGATCTGGTGCACACTGCCGGGGTAAATGGCCTCTACGGCAGCGCAGAGCCCGGGCAGGTTGTCCGAGCATAAAAACAGGATGTCCCTGATCCCACGGCTGCGAAGGTCTTCCAGTATGGCCATCCACTCCGGGGCGGTTTCCTTTTCCACCACGCTCAGGCCCAGTATGTCCTGGCGCCCTTCCATGTCAATGCCCAGGGTTATCATACAAGCTTTGGAGACCACGCGGCCCTCGTGCCTTATTTTATAATGGATGGCATCGATCCAGAGCACGGCATACAAATCCTGCAGGGGGCGTTGCTGCCACTGGCGGATATCTTCTAAAAGTGCATCGGTTATGATGGATACCTGGGAGGTTGAGTATTTTACCCCGTAGGTACGTTCCACAAAGTCCACCACATCGGAATTGCTCATTCCTTTGGCATACAGAAGCTGTATGCAGTCTTCAATTTCCTGCGACATGGTTTTGTGCTTAGGCACTATCACGGGGTCAAAACTGGCCTCCCTGTCGCGCGGTACTCTGATTCGCTGGTTGCCCTGGGCGGTCCTTAGTGTCTTTTCAGAGTGGCCATTGCGGATGTTTGTACCACTGGGGGGCTTGCCTTTGGGGTGCCCCAGGTGGACGGTCATCTCTGCCGAGAGCAGGTTCTCCACCCCTCGTTTAAAGAGTTGCTCGCGTACCAGCTCCAACTCTTCTTTGCTGCTAATCTGGCTGATCAGCTCTTCCAGTAAATTTTTGCTTTTCTCGTTCATAGAACAAATTTTTAGTTAAAAAATTTGGCCTACCAACTTCAAGTGCGATTTTTGGGCAAAGGTCTAGAAACACAAAATACTTTACAGTCCCGTTTCGAAAAAGTCAGTTCAGAAACTAGTTGTTACTAATCCTTACACAAAAGGACTCAAGAGTCTAATGTTCGCTTTTATTGCCTCAACCAACAATGAAAAAATTATGCATTTTGAAGAGGCTTTGCAAAATTTATTTCACATAAAATATTATTACCTAGAGGCTATTTATCATTACTGCATTTTTTTACAAAATGAAAATGAAGTTGAGTTTAGGATTAAATTAGAAGAAGGACTCGAACTAAGCAAACAGTTCTATTACCAATATTTATTTTACCTTTTTTCCAATTTAGAGAATAATTCTAATATTCCATACTTATGTAAGTATGACTTCTACCCGAACCCATCTTTAGAAAAATATGTACTTGAGCATAATTCGCGGTGGGAAGATTTTTTTAAATCAATAGACTTAGATTGATTTTGAAGTTCGCCTCATTAAGTCATTTTAGTGTAGCATATGGCATTATTATCTTTTTATACACATATCAACTTGATTAAGCCATTTTTTATGCTTGGCAAAAAGTCTCAGTCTTTCTTGCTTATCACAATTCTTTAGTTATCACTCCATTATTCCCAGCTCCTGCTAATGCACATGCTCCGCCTCCCCCTTCTTCATTTCGGCAATAATGTAGTAGGCATTGTTTAGCGCAAATTGGGTTCCTTCTTTCACCTCTTCTATTAGTTGAACAGAGGTGTAGCCGTTAGTAGATCCGGCAATGGTTACTTTAACCGGTGTAAACGTCCATTCGTTTTCCCCTTCCTTTTCGGCTGTAAAAGCAAAGTACTCATCACCTACCCGCGTTATTGCAGCTTCGGGCAACGCCAGGCCGGTAGTGCTATCCGAGAGTATTTGCCCGGTGATGTACATTCCCGGTAATAGTTTGCCTGTCTTGTTCTCAATCTCGGCATGTACATGCACGGCTTTGGGGCTTTCTTCAAACTTCTTTCCTACCGAGTAAATTTTAGCATACAACTCTACATCGGGCATGGTCTGAACATAAAAGCGTACTCGCTGTCCTTTTTCCACTTTTGTTACATCGCGCTCAAACACCATAAAATCCGCATGAATATGATGGACATTCACAATTTCAAAAAGGCTTTTTTCCGGCTGTACATATTGGCCTGTCTTTACATTTACTTTGCTAACGGATCCTTCAATAGGGCTGGTAATGGGCACCTGATCATAAAAATCTCCGTTACGCACTTTGGCAGCGTTTAAGCCCAGCTGGCGCAATTGCGACTCATGGCTGGCCACCTGTGCCTGTAAAGCTCTGTATTCTGATTCCGTTTGCTGAAACCCTTTGCCCGAAGACACCTCCGCTTCGTACAGTTTCTTTTGGCGCTGGTAATCCTTCTCCAAAAATAAATAGCGGTTGTAGGCCTGCATATACTCACTTTGCAGCCGGGTAAGGTTTGGGTGAGACATATATCCAAGTACCTGCCCCTTACTTACATCGTCACCTTCAATCACTTTGATGTTTGAAATATTAGCTCCAAAAATAGCCGTAACCACAGCCTCATTTTGCGGAGGAACTTCAAGCCTCCCACTCACTGTTATTCCCTGCGAAAGATTTTTAACTGGAATAGGCCCCACTTCCATTTTCATGGCATCATACTGCTGCTGCGAAAAATGCACGGCTCCGTCCTCATGTTCATCGTGGTGATCCATTTCATGGTCATGTCCACCACTTTCGTGGGAATGTTCCGGGTTTCCACAAGAGGCCGTAATTATTGCCACCACTGCGATTCCTAAAATTGATTTTATATTGAAATTCATCTTCTTAAGATTTAATTGTTGGTAGAGCCGAGGTAAAACTCAAGCTGAAATTTAGATTGTAAATATTGTTGTAAAGCCTCACGCGCTTGTACTTCCACCTGTACAGCTTCCTTCATGTTCTGGATAAATGTTACATAGTCAATCGCCCCTTCATCAAAAGCCAGGATGGCACCTTTTCGCTGTTCACGCGCCAGTGGCAGGGCTTCATTTTCATAAAATTGCCACGAAGCCAGCCATTTATTGTATTCCTGCATAAGCGCCTGGTAGTTAGCCTCCACTTCAAATTGCGTTTGCTGGTATTCCTGTTTGGCAATCTCCTGCCCAATTCTGGCAGCTTGTGCACGACCTTGCTCCTGCATAAAAAACAGCGGAAGGGTTAACCCGAACTGGTACTGGTAAAAACCGCTTTGCCCGCTTATCTCCTGCCAGCCATATTGTGCATTTAGCTGTGGCAAAAAAGCTGCATTGGCCGATTTTCGCTCGGCATTGGCAACTTCCACCTGTCGTGTAGCCATTTGTAAAAGTGGATGATTTGTAAGGCTATCTCCGCCCAATACCGGGTTTAGCCAACTTCCTTTTTGGGGAGAAACAGCATAAAACGTATCACTTACCAGCCATAGGTTTAGGCGGAAAAGGGCTGCGGAGTAATCAAACTCCGCCTGTTGCTTTTGCAGCTCAATCTGCTTTACCTGGTTGGCTGCTGCCAGATAATCCAGTTTTGAAGTTTCTTCCAGATCGTACCTCAGCTTTGCCCCTTTTTCAAAATTGCGGTATACCGAGTCCAGCTGAGTAAATAGTTCCAGATTTTGCTGAGCTACATAAGCGTTGGCATACGCCATTTTCACCTCCTGCACAAGTTGCAGTTCGTTTAGTTCAAGGGCAGATTTGGCCAAAGCCACTCTTTGCTTTTGAGCTTTCATTTTAGGAGCAATGCCAAATACATCAATATTTTGCTGCTGAACTCCTATGGTGGTATAAACGCCTTTTCCGCTTTGGCTTATTTCTTCACCAGCTGTATATACCTGAGTATTCCCAAGATTCCAGCCGGTTTTCTTTAAGGCCTGTTCCTGTTCAACATGCAGGCGGGCGGCCTTTAGTTTTGGGTAGTTTTTAGTTGACTTTTCAATCGCCTCTTGCATACTAATGGTTGGCAACTGTTCAACATTTTGACCAATGGCTGAATTTCCTGCCAAACAGAAAAAGCCAAACAAAATACCTGCTAAAGCGGTCTTTGGCAAGAAAGATTTACTCTCTCTTTCTTCCATCCACTTATATAAAATTGGCAACACGAACAGTGTTAACAAAGTAGAGGTGAGCAAACCACCAATTACCACCGTGGCTAAAGGACGTTGAACCTCAGCACCAGCAGTTGTAGAAAGCGCCATGGGTAAAAATCCCAATACATCTGTAAGCGCTGTTAATAATATCGGGCGTATTCGCCTTCGCGCTCCCTGTGTAATGCGATCCGATAAATTAGAGACACCTTCCTCCTTCAACTCATTCCAGCCGCTTATGAGCACTAAACCATTAAGAACTGCAACTCCAAAAAGCACTATAAATCCAACACCAGCCGAAATGCTAAATGGCATATCCCTCAACCACAGAGAAAACACGCCACCAATGGCCGCCATGGGTATAGCCAGGTAAATCATAACACTTTGTTTTATGGATTTCAATGCAAAAAAGATGAGGACGAAAATCAGCGCCAGCGCAATAGGAACCACCAGTTTAAGTCTTTCTGTAGCCCTCTCAAGATTTTCAAAAGCTCCGCCATAACGTATGTAGTAGCCTGGGGGTAAATCCAGTTGTGTTTCCAGTTTCTCGCGGATTTCCTCAACCAGGCTCTTTACATCGCGGCCCCGCACATTTACACCAACATAGGTTCTTCGGTTTGTATTATCGCGGCTAATCTGCATGGGGCCTGACTGATAATTAATATCAGCCACCTCACCTATAGGTATTTGAGCACCCAAAGGGGTATTTACATACAAGCTGCTGATATCATTAATATTGGAACGGTATCCTTCTTCCAGTTTAAGTACAAGATCAAAGCGCCTCTCGCCTTCAAATATTACACCTGCATTACCGCCCGCAAATCCTGTTTCAATAAGGGTATTAAGCTCATGAATATTGAGGCCGTATTGCGCAAGGCGTGCACGGTCATATTCAACCGTAATCTGCGGTAAGCCCGATGTAGCTTCCACTTTCATATCGCCCACCCCTTGTACAGTGGCTATTATTTTACCCATTTCTTCGGCTTTGGCGGCCAGTATATCCAGATCTTCCCCATACAGTTTTACGGCAATATCCTCACGCACCCCTGTAAGCAGTTCGTTAAAACGCATTTCTATTGGTTGCGTAAACTCAAAGTTTATCCCGGGCACCACGCTCACAGCCTGTTTCATATCTTCCACCAGTTCCTTTTTGCTTCTACCACTTTCCCATTCGCTTTGTGGTTTCAATACAACTATCACATCGGCTATATCCATTGGCATGGGATCAGTAGGTACCTCTGCAACCCCGATACGGCTTAGTACATGCAAAACTTCAGGGAACTCAGCCTTTACAATTTGCTCAATTTTAGTGGTGGTTTCCACGGTTTCGGTAAGTGAGCTGCCTGGTTTTAAAATGGCGTGAAAAGCAATATCGCCTTCATCCAACTGGGGAATAAACTCACCTCCCATCCTGCTAAAGGTAAAAATGGCCAAACCGAAAAGTAAGACTGCCGAAACCAGAATCAGCGTTACCCGCCTTAATGCCTTACTCAAGGCACGCTCATACCAATTTTCCGCGGCTATTACAATCCGGTCACCCCAGGTTTTTTTCTCTTTAGGTGTAACCCTGATGAACAACGATGAAATCATTGGAACATAAGTGAGACAGAGAATCATGGCGCCTATCATGGCGAACATAAAAGTGAGGGCCATAGGAATGAACATTTTTCCCTCCACACCTTCTAAAAACAGTATTGGCACAAAAACAATAAGGATAATAAGCTGACCAAAAAAGGCTGAATTCATCATTTTTGAGGATGCGGCATAAGTCTGCTTATCGCGATCGGCCTGGGTATTACTACCCGTTTTGCGGATGTTGGAAACGAGGAAGAAAACGGTTCCTTCCACAATTATCACGGCTCCGTCCACAATTATCCCGAAGTCGATTGCGCCAAGGCTCATCAGGTTGGCCCAAACGTCAAATACATTCATTAATATAAATGCAAACAAAAGTGATAACGGAATGGTAGAGGCCACAATAAGCCCCCCGCGCCAGTTGCCCAGCAAAAACACCAGTACAAAAATCACTATAAGGGCACCCTCAACAAGGTTATTGATAACAGTGGAAGTGGTGCTGCTGATAAGTTTGTTTCTTTCCAAAAAGGGTTCAATGCTTATACCTTCAGGCAGCGAACTTTCAATTTGCTCCATTCTTTCCTTTACGGCACCTATCACCTTATTGGAGTTTGCTCCTTTAAGCATCAGTATCATTCCGCCAACGGCCTCACCCTCGCCATCTTTAGTTAAGGCGCCATAGCGCACCGCTTTTCCAAACTGCACTGTACCTACATCTGCTATCCTTACAGGAATACCATTTTGGGTTTTAACCACAATGTTTTCAATATCTTCAATGCTCCTGACCAGGCCCTCGCCTCTTATAAAATTGGCCTGATGATCTTTTTCGATATAAGCTCCACCGGTATTCTGATTATTTTCCTCCAGTGCGGTAAACACTTCGCCAATAGTAATATTCATAGCGCGCAGCTGGCCGGGGTTTACAGCTACTTCATATTGTTTAAGGTCGCCACCAAAAGCGTTTACCTCAACCACTCCCGGTACCATAGCCATTTGCCGGCTCACAATCCAATCCTGCATTGAGCGTAAATCCATGGCCGAATATCGGTCCTTATGCGCTTTATCCACCGAAAGGGTATATTGGTATATTTCTCCAAGACCTGTAGTAATTGGTCCTATAAACGGCTCACCAAAACCAGCCGGAATTTCGCTCTTTACCTGTGTAAGCTTTTCGCTCACCAACTGCCGCGGAAGATAGGTGCCCATATCGTCATCAAAAACTATGGTCACTACGGATAGTCCAAACCGGGAAACAGAACGAATCTCTACCACATCGGGCAAATTCGCCATAGCCACCTCAACAGGATAGGTTACAAATTGCTCTATTTCCTGCGTACCAAGGTTTGGAGCCTGAGTAATTACCTGCACCTGGTTATTGGTGATATCGGGTACGGCATCTATCGGCACCTGCGTAATACTCCAAATACCGGTAATTATCATAGCCAGGGTAAAAAGGCCTATGATTAACTTATTCCTTATGGAAAAGTCTATTATAAAATTGATCATGTAAAGCGAGTTTAGGTCTATTTGAAATGTCTAACCTCATGATTACAGGGAAACAGCTGATCAAATCAGACCAGCAAGTTATTATCGGATGCCTGTAGAACAAAGGTATTGACAGGACGCACTTATCCTGTAAAAACAATAAAACTAAGCTCGGGGTGGCTGCAGAAGGGATTCCGGATAAGGCGATAATAATCGGCCTTTAAATACCGGAATAGTTGAAGTGAGTTTGATTTCAATAGCAGCCAATTCCTCCTTTTCAAAGTTTACTACATCAGTATGGCAGCACTGGCAAACGCAAAACGGGCTGCAAAGATCATCGCCAGATGAATGATCATGATCAGAATGTTCGGCTTCATCATGGTAATGCGACAAATCATTACCAGCAGGTATCAGTTGCTGATCTGCACACGGCATAACCGTAAGTGCAAGGAAGTAAAGGGATAATATGGCTGATAACGCTTTCACCATCCCGGCAAACTTAGGAAAGAAAATCAGCAACTAATGGAGTTCATAAATTTGAAAATATAAATTTTCTTTGCCGATACAATTGACCCTGGTATTTAGTTCAGGCTTTTCAAATTATTTTTATTAAATCAATCTGCATCCTAAATTTTTTCGTTTGTAGGGATGAATTGATTATTTACCGGAAAGAATTTTGAATATGCAGAGTGAACTATGCCTAATGGCAGATATGATGAAAGATCCTGTAAAAGACTACATAGAATCAGGTATTATTGAGCTGTACCTGCTCAATATGACCACCGAAGAGGAAAGCCATGACCTGGAGGAAGCCGCAGAGTTTTTTCCTGAAATAAAGGAGGCACTAATGGCTGCGGCCATTGGCATGGAAAAATTTGCACTTGCACAGGCAGTGCCACCGCCAGCACCAGCCAAGCCCTTTTTATTTGCTACTATTGATTTTATGGAGAGAATGGAAGCGGGTGAGGCTCCAACATTTCCTCCGGCTTTACATCCCAACTCAACTGCTGATGATTTTGCGCCATGGCTAAATCGCCCCGATATGATATTGCCTGAAGATGCTGAGGATACTCACATAAAAATAATTGGTGCCACTCCTGAACTCACTACCGCCATTGTATGGGCCACAAAACTTTTGCCCGATGAAGTACATGATGATGAGTTTGAAAGCTTTTTGGTGCTGGAGGGGAACTGTGAAATAAGCATTGATGACCGCTCGTACTATTTAAAACCAGGCGATTTTTTAACTATCCCACTACACAGTCATCATATTGCAAAAATCACCTCTGACGTACCATGTAAGCTGATAGTGCAGAGAGCGAAGGTGGCGGCTTAACGATACAGTCAGCTTAAACAGATCTTCCATGGACGATATGCAGATGTGGATTTTTCATAACCGCTGTTGTGCCGGTGTAGGCGCTTCTCCAAATCCTGGGTTTGACCGATGTAGTATCGTGGATGATGTATGCTTCGTAAAATATAAACACGATAAGACATACCCTAAAAATAGAAAAGGCCGGCATATCTGCTAACCTTTTAGTGAGGATGATCCCGGCTAAGCCGGAAACGGCCTCGATAAAATTCTAAATGAAAATTTTGTCCTTTCAGACTTTGGAAGTGTTACCCTGATATGTCCGTTATTAATATTTGCTTGGGGAAAAAATCTGCGTTTAGTGTATTTAAAAGACACATGCAGCCTTAATGAATTGACCATTTGATATTCACTGATTCAAAATCCACCATGCATCGGCTATGCCTTTGTTTCTAAAAGCCTGCACTGCCAAACCGATTGTTATCCTGTCATATCCCTTTTTTACAATAAGATGATACCATGTTTTACTTTCATTCTGAATCACTGTCAATTCATTATTGGTAAACTTTCTTTGAAGCATGGATTGCTTTTGTTCAATTTCTTCCAGGGTTCGCTCTGAATCCAGTACAACATAGTAGGCCTCCTGTATTGATATAGCCTTGGTTGGATTTACAATGATTTGATTTTCTTTTGGATCAGACTTCTCTATTAATTTCATCTCGCTATTTCTAAGCTTACCTTGGGCTAATAGTAATTCGGTATTCAGCAACTCTACAGCAAGCTTTAGCGAATCATTCTCCATTTTCATCTTTTGGATTGAAGTATGGATTTTTTTATCAAGTTGTTCCTCTTGTATCAATTTCAGGCTGTCTAGCCTATATTGTATTTTCTTAAGGTTTTGAAGCTCCATCTGATTTTGAGCAAAAGCAGAAACAGAAACAAGAACCAATACTGAAACAATTAATTTCACTTTTTAATGTTTTTCTTTAATTCCTGAACTCTATTTTCCAGAACCTGCAATCTCCTCTCATCCTCAGGTGTATATGTACCGGCTTCCATTTTCCTGATAATTTCAGAAAGCTCTTTTTGGATATTGTTGAGTTGAGAAACCAATGTATTGTTTTGGGGGTCAGAAATACTTTCTATTTCATTTAACAAGCTGTTTAACCTACCCGTAATTCCAGCCGGAAATACAGGTTCTGGTTTTTCCTCAACCTTATTTCGACTTTTGAATGTATAGGAAATAATAATTTGATGAGCTCCCTGTGATATATCATTTACCGGGCTAAAAGCTGGAGTTATAGAGGTATCCAATGTTCAGGCCACTAAACTTCAAGCCCAAGGCATAACTCATGCTTTGGTTACTGCGATAGGAGGTTTGAATCCAAATGAACTGCTTAAGCTCTGCCTTAGCACCTAAATCTATGATATCAGGGCTATTAT
This sequence comes from Schleiferiaceae bacterium, assembly GCA_963758205.1. Taxonomy (GTDB): domain Bacteria; phylum Bacteroidota; class Bacteroidia; order Flavobacteriales; family Schleiferiaceae; genus Owenweeksia. The sequence continues at coordinate 3,035 of CAVWUM010000017.1, read as the reverse complement.
TCAGGTGCTGGTAAACACAAAGTGGGCTTATAACAAAGTCTTCCCGATTTTTGTACAAGTCATATTGAGCTGTAGCAAATACATGTTCAGATACAGAGCTTCCGCTCACAAACATATGCGGCATGGATAAGCCAACTTGTAGCCTTTTAATCTGATATAAAACTCCAAAACTGAGCAAAAACTGAGTTTCATTATAATAATCGGAACTAATTGAAGGGTCGGAAAGATCGGTTTGATTTCCCTCACCCAAAGAAGATCTATCCAGCACAGTACTGAAAATCCCTGCACTTAAGCCAAAATTTAAACGCTGCATTTCCGATAATCGAACCTTGTAAGCGTACAGTGCCTCTGCGGTAACAGTTGAAAAAATACCCCTTTGATCAAAAACCATTTTTCCTCCAAGACCCATATTATCACCCAGGCTCCCATGTACACCAACCATTGTATTGGTAGGGTTATCGGCTATGCCTACCCACTGTGTACCTGGATTTATAATGGCTGTCAGGCCTTCTGTAGCACCTGTATAGGCCGGGTTAATATTAAGCCAGTTTAATTGATAGCGGTAATGCGTATTCAATATCTGGGCCTGTGCTGTAACACCCAGTGCTATTAAAATAATAAGTATGTAATTTTTCATATTGAGGTTTTAGTCTGGGTTGTAAAAGGTCATTTCATCTGAGAATTGAGATAGCTCCTTTAAAATAACTATCACTGTTATTTACATTCTGAAATAGGTAGTAGTACACATCAGAATCCAGCGTATTTCCATTGTGCGTTCCACCCCAACTGTTGTCATAGTTATTTGGGCGGTCATATACCAGCAAACCGGCAGCATTATAAATTTTAAGTGAATACTCCCGGTAGAGTTCAACATTTTGAATAACAAAGAAGTCATTTATCCCATCGCCATTTGGAGTAATAACTTTAGTAGCAGGAAGCTCTGCATCAATAGCATCTGTAACTTTTATTACTATTCTGGCTGTATCCGATAACCCCTCGGCATCAGCAACAACCACGGATAGGTCATAAACATCATTCATTTCATAATCTAATGCCGTTGCTAATCGCAGGTTTTTATTATTAATAATAAATGGAGATGGTTGTATAATTGAAAAGGTATGCGTATCGCCAAAGTCTTCATCTATGAATTTTAGTGGAGCTATATCAGAATTTACGCTGAAGTCCTCAGATATTTCAATAGTAGTATCTCGTATTACGGGTCTTTCATTTATATCCCCTACTGTAATTAGTAGCGGTTGATTAATCACGCCTCCATCACCATCATCAGAAGCGATAAGTACGGAATATGCTGATTTCACTTCATAGTTAGCTACTACGGCTATTCTCAATTGGCCATTGTCTAAAACAAAGCTCAAATTGTCATCATCTCCTGGGCCATTAACCAAGAAGTAAGAATGTGTGTCAAGTGAGTCAAAATCAACCGTTTGTAGCCCCCCCACCACAGACATGATTGCGTTGTTCTCAATTATCGAATCCTGGGATAATACTATCAGTGTGGGGTAGTTATTTGTGTCTTTGATTGATATTCTGAATATCTTTTGGAAAGAGCAGTTGCCATCGCTGGTTTCCACTCTTACACTGCGGCTTGGCTTTACATCATAGCTCAGGGGCTTAGAAGTAAACAAAGAATCACCGGACAGGATAAAATCCGTATTATTAGTATCGCCAATACCACTCACCAGCTGATATGTATGCACAGTATCATCTCCATCTTGCGTTGATAGCTTGCCTACAAAGGCTCTGTTCAGGTTCTCAATCACGGTGTTTTTAGTGAGTGATATGTCTTTTGGCAAATCATTTGGAGCGATTAAAAATGGTTCTGAGGGTGAACCCAGAGCTGCTCCATCTGTAAAAACCACTTGAACAGCTATAGCGTAAACACTATCGGTATTGGCATCGTATAGCCTGAATGAAATTGTATCGCCTGAATAGGAATTGCTATACACTGTTAAAAAGGCCAGGTGGTTACCTAGCACCACATTAGAGGTCTGAACAACTCCCCGGCAATCGTTACCAACAAAGGCGCCCAACATATTTGTGCTGTCATTCAGGTCTGCACAATTTAAATTCAATTGTGCAGTGATATTCATTGTGTAGGTGTACGAGCCGGGAGTAACCTGCCAGGTAGGCAATGCTCCAAATACAACCTTCACTGCCAAAGAGAAAATAAGAATTGTAAATAGTCGTATAAGATTTTTCATCTCTGTTGATTATAGGTTTGTAGTTGATTTATCTGGCCTTCACGATTTTATAAATAACCGGAGCACTGTTACCTATAGATATGCGTAGGGTATAAATTCCTGGTGAGATATCCGCGCTTGTTTTTTGAATGTACCAAGTGAGTGCATTAAAGCCTTTTGGTTTATCCCCATTATGAAGGGTGGAAATATGCCGCCCGGTCATATCAAACAAATCCATGCTTACATTAGAAGCTTCTGTGAGATGATACTCAACCTGGAGATAATCATCAAAGGGGTTGGGGAAAATGGTGATTCCATCTTCCGACAGTGAGGTTGTTTCAAAATCACACATATAGATCCCAGTGTCTCTTGAGCTTAAGGTATAAGGCTTCGTAATTGATCCAACAATTCCGTTCGCCACAAATTCCAGATTCTCTGTTACTGAAAACTCATGCCCATCTTTGTTTATGATAGTGAATTCCACCCTGTCAGGCTCTCCATTACCATACACTGTGAGGTAAAAGCTTTCTCCGCTCGACCTTGCCACACCTCTTATCTCCTCAGCAGCTTTTGCTATCAAAAGGTAGTCTCCATCTTCAGAATTATCACAAAGGTCAGAGGTAGCAATAATGCTCATGTTGAATTTAAATTCGTGAGGATTTAACGCCATCTGAGCATTTAAACCATGCTGATCATCGTAAAAACCACCTTTGCGAAACAGATCGGAATCAGGATAAAATAAGGTATCAGCTTTAATAGATTGAAACATATAACCTGCATGAGGTTTCATAAAAGATAGATTTCCAACCCAACCTGTTAAGGAATCGTAGATGG
>CAVWUM010000016.1:0-9328 GCA_963758205.1 Schleiferiaceae bacterium | reverse complement strand
CACCGGGGGAGGATGTATTTAGGAGTAGGAAATAGGTAGTTGGGAGTCGGTAGGCAGACGTTAGACGTTAGACGTTAGACGTTAGACGTTAGACAAAATTCTAAAACTTTTTGCCGAGCACGGAAGTATGCGGCCCGCCACTTGGTAATTGCAAACTGCCAACTGTGGACTGTGGACTGTGGACTGTGGACTGTGAACTAAAAGCTATTTAACTACTCCTGGCCATTGCTCAGCAACCTCCTCAAGCTCCTCGTACCAATCCGGGCCATACTTGCGGATGAGGGCGTCCTTTGTGAATTTATAAACAGGCACTTTTAGCTGCGCGCCTAAATCGCAGGCGGGGCTGCAGACTGCCATTTGTGGTAATTAACGGCATCGTAGGTTTCATACTTATCAATGCGGATGGGATACAAATGGCACGAAACAGGTTTACGCCAATCCACCGCTCCCTGCTCCCAGGCCTTTTCAATACCGCATTTAGTTACGCCTTTGTCATCAAAAATCACGTAGGCGCATTCGGCACCATTTACCAATGGGGTAACCCAATCATTATCTACCGGGTCTTTTACAGAAGTTCCCTGTTGCTCAATAGCCATCACCCCTTCCGGACGAAGGAACGGTTTTACGTCTTCAAAGATTTCTTCGAGCTTTAGGACTTCATCATCTTCCAATGGAGCACCGGCATCACCTTCCACACAGCAGGCGCCTTTACATTTTGTAAGGTCACAAACAAATGCTTTTTCGAGTAAATCTTCTGAAATAAGAGCGTTTCCGATGGAGATCATGTGGGGGGAAGTGTATTATGTATTTTGTACAATGTACATTGACAGGCTACAAAGGTAAGGTGGGAAGTTCTATCACATACATAAAGCGATTTCATTTCCCTTCAATGTACATCATACAATCTACATTGTACAATTAAGCAACATCACCTCAACTGATACTCCACATCCGTTTTATCGCCAAAGCCCAGGTTAATACCTACATAAACCCTTATCTGATCGGGGTCTCCTGCGGAGTTATCATTAAAGTCGTTACCTAAAGAAAAGTACACCATACGGTTTTCGGCAAAGCGATAGTTGAGCATGGCATTAATCTTATAGGTACTTCCAAAGGCATCATTCAACCCATAGCGATAAAGGCCTTCTGCCGAAAGGCTTATCCGGTTAGCATCAAGTACCAGGCGGAAACCGGCATCCACCACACCAAGGTTATTTATTATAACCGAATTGCTCTCTTGAGCATACACCACTCTATCATAATAAAAGTAGCGCCCCGCACCTAAAATACTGAGTTGACATTTTTCACCGGGAGGCAAACTGTACCCAAAATTTGTCCAGCCGCCCATTCGGTAAAGGGAAGATGAATCCAGTTTGTTGCTTTGGAGATCAAAAGCAGTGGCAAGGCCTAAGGCCCACTTCCAGCCGTAGCGAATATTCATTGACTGGAAGGCTTTCTGCAAGTGCCTGCGGGAAGCTTCTCCTAACGGCAAATCGCCTTTGGTTTTGTTAATTTCATTCTGTCTGGCTCCAATTTGTTTTTGCACAGCCCTGATTTCTGCTTTAAGCATATTGTATTGAAAGGCCTGAGCAGAATCCATGTTGACTGGAGAAGAAAAAAGGCTATCCATCACTTCCTTTTTGGAGGCCAATGTATTTCTTCTGAACATATAGTGTTTGAAGTTTTGTGTCCTCAGCAATTCGCTGACTGTAGGCTTGAGCTAATTCTGAGTTCACGAAATCCATAGCATCTAAATAATCACTCAAAGCAGATTTATGAATTTTTCCACTCAATATATTAGTCTTTATACCTGCTCCATAACGCCAAGTTGTAGATTCATCAATATTTCCCACAACTCCAGCCGAGAGCTGAAGATGACGCCACAGCCGAACATTATTAAGGGTATCAAATTCATCCTTAAATTTTAGTTGTTTACCATTTATCCACCAAAATGGATTTACAGCAAAACCATAGTTATTAGGAAAACTTGAAAAATCGTCAGTTGCATTTTGAACCGATATGGAAAACTCAGAAACCGTTGATGGTTTAACAATTTCAGATGGCGTGGTACCCATAATGGTGAATGCTGCATTCGTGGGCGTGGATAGATTCTCCTGTGTAACTTGTATCAGCGTGTCGTTCGTAGAAAGGTTCTGCGCCATGGTTGCAAAAAACCCAGATGCAAATAGAATTGTAATTATCTTTTTCATAATCCTGGCTTTACATTGTAAATACATCTAAGGAAAAAGTAAAAACACCCCCAGTACCCTGAGTAGACTTTGCCCAGGTTCTTTCTACAATAGAATCGCCACAGATAACTCTAATAGTTACCTCGATATCCTCAACTTCCTCACCCGGTATCGGATCCTGAACATCATTTACAGTGCAGAACACTCTGAATTCCTTATTACGAGCATCGTCATAACTGGCAATTATCTTTTGCGGGGTAGTATCATTAAAAGAAATGATGTGATCCGAGATCTGACCATTCTCAATGTAATCTACTTTTGTTTGAATGCTTTGGCCGTAAGCACATTCAATAGTTAATTGAATGTCAGTGCCATTGGTGGGATCTAAAGTGCCCGTTGCTGCCTGATGTGACATTTTGGTTAAAGTTTTAATTAAACATTGGTTTACCCAAAGGTAATAGCTTTAATATTCCTGAAGACGACCTTTCTCCCCACCTTTTAAAAGGAAAAATCCCTAAAATAATTAGTTGTAGTTGCCCTGCTCAAACCAAAAAGCCGAAGTACTTTTGCCGGCCATTTTGAAAAACCCTAAAGTCATGAACTTCAGTACTAAAGAAATTTTTTCGGCTACCATGATTCTCTTCGCGGTGATCGACATCATGGGCAGCATCCCACTCATCATTTCCTTGCGGAAAAAGGTGGGCCACATTCAAAGCGAAAAGGCCACCATCGTGTCGGCTTGTATTATGATCGCCTTCCTCTTTTTGGGTGAAACCATCCTAAAATACCTGGGGGTAGATGTTAACTCCTTTGCTGTGGCGGGTGCGTTCGTGCTCTTCTTCCTGGCTATGGAAATGGTTTTGGGCATTGATCTCTTTAAAGGCGAAGAACCCAAAACGGCCTCCATTGTACCCATTGCTTTTCCGTTGGTAGCAGGTGCCGGCACCATGACTACCCTAGTCTCCATCAGGGCCGAGTATGCTGCTGAGAATATCATAGTAGCCATTTTGGTGAACTGTATTTTGGTGTTTGCTGTGCTAAAAGGTGCGGGTTGGCTGGAGCGTAAACTCGGCACTTCGGGCATCAACGTGCTGCGCAAAGTTTTTGGTGTGATCCTGCTGGCGATTTCTGTGAAGTTGTTTTCGGAGAATGTGCAGGAGTTGTTTAATTAGATTCGCCACCAACTCTTTCGGTTTATTTGCCATTACAATCGTAAAGTCTACAAAAAGAATTATTGAGATTCGCCCCAATCATGAATTTAAGATGATAAGGCAGAATAGTTTTTTTGGAGTTTTTAAACAGTCAACAATAAATGTTGGATGAATATATACGCTTACAAAACTTCACTCAACTGATATCTCTTCCCAAAACCTAATTACTTTTGCCGCCATGAATCAGGACGACCTTTTTAAGAAAGTAATCTCCCACGCCAAGGAGTACGGTTTTATTTTTCCATCAAGTGAAATATATGATGGAATGGCGGCTATATATGACTATGGCCAGAATGGCGCTGAACTGAAGAAAAACATCCGAGACTATTGGTGGAAGGCCATGGTGCAGATGCACGAAAACATTGTGGGCATTGATGCCGCCATATTTATGCATCCCACTACCTGGAAAGCCAGTGGCCACGTTGATGCCTTTAACGATCCGATGATCGATAATAAAGACAGCAAAAAACGCTACCGTGCCGATGTATTGCTGGAAGATTACGCTGAGAAACTCCGCCAAAAGGCAAATAAGGAATGTGAAAAAGCCGCCAAGAGATTTGGTGAAAGCTTTGACGAAAAAATGTACCGTGAAACCAATCCGCGTGTAAAGGGATATTTGGATGAAGCCAACGAAACCATGGCTCGTATGGCTAAAGGCCTTACCGATGGGAATCTGGCGGATGTTAAAGCCCTGATTGAAGAAAAGGGAATTGCTGACCCGGTTTCAGGAAGCAAAAACTGGACTGACGTGCGCCAGTTTAACCTGATGTTTGGCACCAAAATAGGCTCGGTGGCCGATGGCGCCAGCGAAGTGTACCTGCGCCCTGAAACGGCTCAAGGTATTTTTGTAAACTTTTTAAATGTTCAAAAAACCGGTAGAATGAAGATTCCGTTTGGAATTGCACAAACCGGCAAAGCCTTCCGTAATGAGATCGTAGCCCGACAGTTCATTTTCCGTATGCGCGAGTTTGAACAGATGGAAATGCAGTTTTTTGTTCGCCCCGGTGAAGAAATGAAGTGGTATGAGTACTGGAAGGAAGAACGCATAAAATGGCACAAGGCTCTTGATCTGGGCGAAGAGTATTACCGTTTTCATGATCATGATAAACTGGCCCACTACGCCAATGCTGCGGCTGATATTGAGTTTAACTTCCCCTTTGGATTTAAAGAACTGGAAGGCATACACAGCCGCACAGATTTTGACCTCAAGGCTCATGAAGAGCATAGCGGTAAAAAGCTTCAGTACTTTGATCCGGAGATAAATGAAAACTACGTGCCCTACGTGGTGGAAACCTCTATTGGGTTAGATCGTATGTTTTTGGCCTTGCTTTCCGCAGCCTATACCGAAGAGCAACTTGAAGATGGCTCAGAAAGAACGGTATTAAAACTACCCATGGCGCTGGCCCCCGTAAAAGTTGCAGTTTTGCCATTGCTTAAAAAAGATGGCTTACCTGAAATTGCGCGTGAAATTATAGATGAATTGAAGTTTGATTTCAATTGCCAGTACGATGAAAAGGATGCTATTGGTAAGCGCTATCGCAGGCATGATGCCATTGGCACACCACTTTGCGTTACGGTTGATCATCAAACCAAAGAGGATAAAACGGTAACTATTCGAAACCGCGATACCATGGAGCAGGTACGAATTAGTATTGCCGAGCTTTCTGAAAATCTGAAAACCCTTGTGGATATTAGGAACTTACTGAGAAAATAGTTTGGGGCTTGTATTTCACATGTGCTGAAAAACATTACTTTCGCCCATTATTATAATAACCAAATATCTGTTACACGATGAAAAAAGTAAGTTTATTTGCCGCTGCTATTGCATTTGCAGGCTTTATGAGCGTTTCTTGCCAAAATCAGGAAACTCCTGGTGAAAAAATGGAAGATGGCATGGAAGAAATGGGCGAAGGCATGGAAGATGCTGCTGAAGATGCCGGAGATGCTATCGAAGAAGGCGTTGATGAAACTGGCGATGCCATGGAAGAAGGCGCTGACAACATGGAAGAAAAAATGGATGGCGGAGAAGCTGCCCAGTAAGAATATTTTTCTTCAAAAAATAAAAATCCCTTTCTGTAGCCAGAAAGGGATTTTTTTATTGCAGTAAGGCCTGCCCTGTATCAAGGGTTTGCAAGGCCTTAATAACCATGGGGTCAAATTTTGCGTACGCCTCCTGAAAGCCCGAGCTACCATATAAGTTGTAGGCAATCTGCGCCCTTATGCGCGCTTTTATCATTTCAATAGTTTTTTCGTCCCTATCCTTCAGGCGCTCCAGGTGGCCGCCAAAAAAGAAGTCTAAAACGGTATCGTTAATTTCCAAATTGTTGATTAACTCCTTCCTGTCCAGTTTACTTAGGGCCACACGGTTTTGATCTACGTAAGTAAATGCCCTGCTATCCATATCGGATAAATTGGAAAGATGGTATAACAGAACTGCCGAGCGGCTTGTATCCACACCTATTTCTATATCAGGCATTATACCACCTCCTCCATATACTTTACGGCCAGCCCTGGTGGTGTAGGTATCTTTACCATTTTCGGGAGCAGTTCCGTCACCACCCTCATAGCCACTCTTATCTAAAAATCCCTGATTGTACTCACCAAATGGTTTTTGAATGCTCCGTCCGCTGGGTGTATAATACCTGCGGGTGGTTAATCTAATTTTGGAACCATCGGCCAAAGTCATTTCCTCCTGTACCAGGCCTTTACCAAATGAGCGCCTGCCAATAACCCATCCTCTATCGTTATCCTGCACCGCTCCGGCTACAATTTCGCTGGCAGATGCAGATCCTTCATTAATTAACACCACCAGCTTACCCTTTTCAAACTCTCCATCTGAAGTGGCATAGACAGTGGTTTCATCACCTTTTCTGTCTTTGGTAAAAACTATGAGTTTGTCTTTAGATAAAAACTCATCGGCCACATCACGGGCCACCGAAAGCAACCCACCCGGGTTATCCCTAAGGTCGAGTATAAGGTTTTGGGCACCTTGCTTTTTTAAACCTCTAATGGCTTTACCCAGCTCGCGGTCCGAATCCTGAGAAAACCTATCCAGCTTTACATAACCTGTTTTGGCATTTGCCATAAAACTTGTGGTTACGCTTTTCAACGGAATGGTGCCGCGCTTCACACTTACAATGTCATTTCTCTTACCCGAGGGCCTGAGTAAGCTAAGGGTAACACGGCTACCTGCTTTACCTTTTAGCGTATTCACCACATCATCTGTAGTTACCTCGCCACCGTACATTTCTTTATTGGCTGCCACCAGAATACGGTCACCGGCTTTTAACCCCGCCTTTTCAGCAGGGCCATCATCCAACACTCTTATTACCGTAAGCGTATCACGATACATTTTAAACTCAATGCCTATGCCTTCAAAACTTCCGCGCACACTTTCCTCGCTTTCGGCCACCTGGTCAAGCGGAATGTATGTACTATGCGGATCCAGCTTTCTTACCAATTCCGAAATGGTAAGATCCAGCAGGCTGTCAGTATTCAGGTCATCCACATATTCAAAATCAATATAGTTGATGATCTGCCGGATTTTGTTCTCCCGCTGGTTGCTCTCGGAAAGAGCGAGGCTTTGGGCAGGAAAATCGAATAATACCCCAATAAAAATGCCCGCCAATAGGGCAATACTTAAAAATATGGGGAAAATAATTTTATTGGGCTTCAATTTCGAGGTTTTCTATTTGTACAATTTCAACTCCGGCCTTCTCTAAAAATTGCAGACCGTTATCGTCCTTATAACGCTGTGTGTACACTAAACGTTTAATACCTGCCTGATGTATCAGCTTACTACAATCTTTACAGGGTGACATGGTAAGATATAAAGTTGCGCCATTACAACTATGGGTAGAGCTGGCCACTTTTAAGATAGCATTCGCTTCTGCATGCAACACATACCATTTGGTGTAACCTTCCTCATCCTCACAAAAGTTCTCAAAACCACTAGGGGTTCCATTATATCCATCAGAAATAATCATTCTGTCCTTCACTATCAAAGCTCCAACTTTTCTGCGGTGGCAGTGTGAAAGCCTGCTCCATTCAGTAGCCATCCTAAGGTAGGCTATATCGTATTTACGCTGTTTCTTACTCATAATATGGTGCAAATATGGGTAGTATTTCATAAAGTATTGCAGGTGGGTTATGGGCTTATAGCTTTTCAGCAGATTATCAGCCAGGCATTTACAGCAAGGTGGGTGGAGACCTGTAACATTGTTTGTGTATAAGGCATAGGTATGCAGATTATGATAACTTTAACACTTATCAGACAACTTTTACAAAATTGTGTGTCTATCTTTAAACCCTCCTTAAAAGACCATTCTAAGGTCTTGGAATTCTGCTGGTTGAACTTTTCAAAATGAAAACTATATCATGAAAAAAGTTTTACTGGCCCTAACCCTTGCCACCGGTATGGTGTGCTATGGGCAAAATCAAAACGTACACGCAGGCTCTTCTCAACCTCCATTAAATCCCGAGTTACGGGTAAGCGAGGCAGAAACCACACAAATGCTTAATTACATTGCAAAACGCAAACACGCCCAAAAGGCAAAAACAGCAGGCGGTGTAGTCAATAAGCAGTTTATTGGATATGCGGATACTATCTTTTCACTTTACGGTGGCGCCACACTTTTTGGCGGATTATTTCAGGCACCAATTTACCAGGACTCAACCCTTAGAGCCGAGTTTACAAATGGTACCAACTATGTAGATCAACATGCTATAAGCCTTACGTATGATCCAACATCAATAGTATGGGGGCAAAATGCATTCTCCGAAACTGATCCGATAACTATTGATTCAGTTCATTTTTTTGGGAAGTATGATTCGCCATCCTCCATTACGCCTGCTGGCGACTCATTAATTGTGGAAATGACCTGGGCGCCCAAGCAACCTGCAAGTGCGAGAAATGACGCATTTCAGGGTGTGTTTTACACGCCTAACGCAAACAACTTAGATACCTGCCGAATTGAAAATCCATTGGTGGATGTGACAACACCCGGTAGCGTATGGAGGTTGGAAGGATCTAATTACATCCGCACAGGAATTGAACTTACTGCCGCAGATGTAGCGGGTTCAGCAGACCCTACGTCCTTATTCTCGATAGCCGTAAATCAAACTATTCCTCCGGGCAACCTTGTGGCTGTGGCCTTCAGGTTTAAATCTGCATACTCAGGCACAGTAAGTGTTGGCGATACATTTTTTAGTACTGTACATGTTGAGAATACCAAAATTCCAAACCTGGCCGGAAGGCTGGCATCTGAGAACGTAGCTAATGGCACCCGTTATTTCTGCGATTTTGGCGGCATGAATTCTACCGGTGAATTGACCTCAGCAACTCTTTATCAAACTAATGGTAATTTCAAAGATGGCCAGTTTGGTGGACGTGTAACAGGTGGCTACTTTATTTACCTTACTGTTTCGGGCAGTTCTACTTTTGGTGTTGAAGAAAATATAAGCGATACAGAAGTACAGCTTTACCCAAACCCCACATGGAAAGGTCAATGTAAGCATACCTCAGGGTGGCACTTACCAGTAGATGTTACAATAATTCCAGGTCAAATAGTTAGCTCTGAAAATGTATCTGTAAGTGGAAATGAAGTGTTAAAGCATGATTTCTCAAAACTGAATTAATGCGTACTTATCTTATTACCATTAGTGGTAACAAGATACAGCAATATCTTCAAAACTTACCATCAGCAAATAGCCCCATAAATCCTTGTCAACTTAGAGGCAGGCCATTAGGTCTGCCTTTTTGTTTGGTAAAAAGCAAATTTGTTGACCCTCCCCGGAAGAACTAAAGGATCAATACTCCTCTTCAATTCGCCATGAGAAGGCTCAGCATCTGCTGAGACTTTCTTTGTACCCAGTCCCAATAGCTGCCAAAAAAGCACTAGCAGCATACTTCAATCATAAATTCAACAT
>CAVWUM010000015.1:0-32348 GCA_963758205.1 Schleiferiaceae bacterium | reverse complement strand
ATAGGAATCACTTACTGTTTGTAAAAAACGCAACATATTTTCCGGGAGATTTTCTTCACCTCCCAAATATTTATTTTAGCTGTCTTTTTAGTAGCTTATTCATCCTGTTAAGCTTCGGTAAAAGCTGTGATGGTCATGGTTTGGTTTTGCAGTTCGCATTTGCGCATATTCCGCAACGGGGCTATTTCACCATAAGAGTAAAAACCGGTAATTACCGTTTTATCTCCGTACAGTTCTTTTATTACTTCCACCTCCTCTTCTACTCGCTGGTTTAATACCAGCTTTCGGCCCACGCAGCTTATCAGCAATGCCAAATCCGGTTTAGAGGTATCGCCATTTAACGTTAAAGAGGCTGCATCACCCGCTCCATCAATTAGGCTTTCAAAGTTGGCTTTCATCAATTGAGCATAGCTACCTTTAGGCACATTTCCGGCAAATGTCAGGCTCTTATCTTCTTCGCTTACCCCTAATATGGTTCTTACCAAAGGCTCATCCGGATTTTGGGTGCGTATACACAAGGGAAACAAAAGTGCAGAACCCGGAAGGTCATCGGCATATTCGCCTAAATACATCTTGTAAATATCAAGGGCGGGCTTTCCATCCAGTTCATAAAGTACATTGGCCTCGGATCGTGTAACGAGCCTTTCCACGCCAAAAGAATCCCAGCCTCCCACACTTCCGTAGGCTATGGTAAGATCATTTCCGTAAAAACCAATACCTACAATATTGCCCGCTGTGGGCGGAGCATTTAGCCCAACCAGGGTAGTGTTAAAATTAGAACCATCACCAGCCAGCCCACCGGTTATAATAACATCTTCAGGAAAAAATTCGTCCAGCCCCATTACAAGGTCGCTGCCATTTACCAATTGGCCATCAGAAATTACCAATACATTTTTCAAACCTTCGGTATCAAAACCAGATGCCAGCCTGTAGCCGGCCTTAAAGCTATCTTCAGAATCCATTACCTTAACACTAACCGTTTTAAGGGTAGTACTTTCAAAATGCATCGCTGTAAGGGTTATAGAATCATCACTCACTTCAACATCCAGTATTTCGCCCGAGGTTGAATTCATTAGGATGATAGCATTTGGATAATGGTTTTTAATCCAGTTGAAGTGCTGTTCATCTTTTAAAAGTATTGTACTTCCGAAAGCCAGTACCAGCTGCATATTTTCGGCTGGCATCTCGGTGTTTCTGATATTTACCCAACCTTCATCGGTGGTAAATTTTTTTTGTTCAATAGATATCATTAGTTGGTAGCGTTAATTCAAATGCCTCCCTCTTACTTCTAAACCTTCTACAGAATATTTACATCTAAGGTTTATTTATAGTTTTTAAGGCACCTATAATCCGCTACTAAAATAAAAAATACTCTATAACTAACTGTTAATGAGTTTATTATTGACGATCGCTAAATCCCCGTTGTATAAATACATCGTCTTGAATCACAGCTACTACCGCTTGTACTAAATCGTTGAATTTATTTTTAAAAATCAATGATTCTTTTTTAAGGTGGTATTGAAAAGAAGGATTTTTAAACATAATATGTAGGGAAAAGCCAGCAAAAAATATATTATTAAAGGAGATTTATATCCATTGAATCCTGCACTTATTCAGACTTGATATCTTCGTCAAAAATTTCAGTATGCGCATATCCTCCAACTTTGCAGTGGTAATATTGAACTAATCAACATTAAAAACAACCACGCCAAACTCAATATTCGAAAAGACACTAATAGTGACTTTAAGCAATGGTTTCATTTCAGGGTAACCGATGTATTGGATGTTGATTGCAGCTTCTCCATTACCGATGCGGCCGAGGCTTTTGTGCCGGAAGGCTGGGAAAACTATAACGTATGTGCCAGCTATGATAACCAGGAGTGGTTTAGAGTACCCACCACTTACGTAGAAGGTGTACTGAGCTGGGATATTACTCCGGATTACAACTCCGTGTACTTCGCCTTTTTGCGCCCTACCCTTACCAGCGCCATTTGGATTTAATACACGAAGCCCAAATGATACCCTACTGCCAGGCTTCTATAATTGGCCAAACGGTGCAGGGCCGCGATATTGATATGCTTACTATTGGCGATCCTGAAAAGGCCAAAAAGAACTTTTGGGTAATTGCCCGCCAACACCCGGGCGAAAGTATGGCAGAGTGGTTTGTAGAAGGTTTTTTAAACAAATTGTTGGATAGCGATGACTCTGTTTCGCGAAAGCTGCTGGAGGAGGTTTGCTTTTACGTAATTCCCAATATGAATATAGATGGCTCCATAGCCGGTAACCTGCGCGCCAATGCGGCCGGGGCTAACCTCAACCGTGCGTGGGCCGAACCAAGCCTTAAAGAAAGCCCGGAAGTGCACCACACCCTACAAGCTATGGATAAGGCAGGTGTGGACTTTATGCTGGATGTACATGGCGATGAGAGCATACCCTACAACTTTGTAACTACCAGCGAGGGTGTGACTGGCTACAACGATAAGCTCCATCAATTTGAAGAAAATTTTAAGAAGCTGTGGATGCGCCTTTGTCCCGATTTTCAGGATACGCACTCCTACGGAAAAGATGAACCCGGAAAAGCCAACTTAACGGTTTGCTCCAATGCCATAAATCATCGCTTTAAGTGCCCGTCATTTACCCTTGAAATGCCCTTTAAGGATAATGACGACATGCCCGATGAAGTTTATGGCTGGTCTGCTGAGCGTTCTATGCGATTTGGTGAATCGGTATTGCCTGTGATGTTGGGGATGGTTGGGGAGTTGTAGGGCGTTAAGCACTCCGAGTACGTTTCAAATTGGGATTATCAAATTGCTATATGTTATGGAATTTGTGATATTTATCGCTCCCAATGGACAACCAAATAAAAGATCAGATTTACACGCACCTTCAGAACCGGGGTTATAAAGATGCAACGGTAAAATCCTATGCGAGCCACTTGCTCAACCTGTTTAGGTTTTTTCCTAATACCGCACCAGAGCAAATCTCACAAGAGCAGGTCCTGAAATACATGAAGTCCCTAAAGGCACAAAACAAGCATGCCAACACTATTAGAGGCGTGGGCTACGCCTCTGATTTTTATTATAATGATATTCTTGGTAAGAATCATAGATATCCTTTTAAACATAGTCCTCCACCTTCATCAGAATACAACTTTTTCACTCAGGATCAGGTGTTTAAAATGATTGATGGCTGTTCAAATATTAAGCATAAGTGTATTTTGATGTGTCTTTATTCCATGGGTTTAACCTCTGGTGAATTGCAAAGATTGAAGGTTCAGGATATTCGAAGCAGAGAACAACCGCATGTTGCCCATATCAGAGATTCAGAATACAAAGTTTATAGAAAGGCCTTTCTATCTCCGCAGCTGCTTAGAGAACTTAGAAAATACTCCAAAGGTCTATCACTCAAATCAGATGATTTTCTCTTTCACAATCCTCAAACCAAAAATCGGTATGCTTCTAATAGCATTACCAAAATCTTGGATGCTGCATTAAAAGCTAATGGTTTAAACCCTGAACTTAAAGTTAAGGACTTACGGTATTCCTACTTTAAGCACATGATTGAGCTTGGTGTACCTCTTTCCGGCATCTTGATTTCAATGGGGCTAGTTAGCCCTGACTCAATGCTCAGATATCACAAAATTATCTACGCTAACGAACCGATACGTTTCTCTCCTTTAGATCGTGTTATAACTTTAAGGAAAGCTTCTGAAACTTTCGACACGTTGGAGGATTTGGTTCGTCAACTACATAATGAGGATATTGCTACCTATCTAAAAGAAGCCATCGACTGCCTACGGATCGGAGCACTTCGGGCAGGTGTTATCTTCGTCTGGAATGCAGCTATAAGTAAAGTACATGAGCAGCTGGCGGAACCAGAAAAACTTCCAGCAATCAACACACATTTAAGAGAAATGAATTCCAGAACTAAAGTTTCTGGAATTGATGACTTTCAGAAGCTGAAAGACGAAACCGTTCTGATTCTAACGGAAAAGATGGGCATTTTTGACAAAGCTGAAAAAGACATTTTAAGCAAATCCTGTCTTGATTTGCGCAATAAGTGTGGCCATCCATCTAAATATCAGCCTGAAATTCACAAGGTAAAAGCCTTTGTAGAGGATGTAGTCAATATTGTTTTCAAGTAATTATTTGCCAACGACTATTCACTTATACATCATTATGACGTCTGTTATTTGTGAACATTAATAAAACCCAAAAAGTCAGATTCTACTTAAATTCAATTGTGATTTTCAAAGAATCGTACTTTTACTACTCACCAAACCTTTACATCATGTTATTACAAGTAGGATCAAGAGGCGAAGAGGTAAAAGCTGTACAGCAAAAACTGGGATTGGTTGCTGATGGCATTTTCGGAAATGATACCAAAACGGCAGTGGAGCAATGGCAGGCCGCCAACGGCCTCAATGTTGACGGCATGGTGGGCGATAATACCTGGGGGCTAATGTTTTCAACTTCTCAGTTAAGTAATGGCCCGCTGCCAAATTTACAAATTAGCTGGTGCCCTCCCCCAACATGTGCTTGATCAGATTCCCGATACAGCCGCTAAATTCAATATTACAAACACAATCAGGCTTGCCCATTTTTTAAGTCAATGTGCGCATGAGTCAGCCAATTGGAATGCTACGGTTGAAAACCTCAATTATTCTGCAGATGGATTAAGGGCTACGTTTCGTAAATATTTCCCTAATGGCGATTACGATGCTTATGCCCGTAACCAGCCCAAAATTGGTGCACGGGTATATGCCAACCGAATGGGCAATGGTGATGAAGCCTCTGGCGAGGGCTACAATTACCGTGGCCGCGGCTACATACAACTTACCGGAAAGAACAACTACACGGCCTTCTCCAACTTTATTGGCGATGATTGCGTGGCCAATCCCGATAAGGTGGCAAATGACTACCCCCTGGCCTCAGCGGCATTTTACTTTAACAGCAATAACCTATGGCCCAAGTGCGACCAGGGCTCATCACAGGATGTGATAACCGAGGTAACACGTGCTGTAAATGGCGGCACTAAAGGTTTGGATGATCGAATCAAACACTTTAATCATTATTGGGGATTGCTGAATGGATAATCCTTCAGGCTGTATTTACCAACTAATTAAACAAGTCCCTCCTGCACGGCAATACGCACCATACCTGCCATATTGCTCACATCGAGCTTACTCATAATAGAGCGCCTGTGTGTTTCTACAGTGCCGGTGGAAATGTGGAGTTTATCGGCAATACTTTTTGTGGATTCGCCCTCGGCAATAAGGGTTAGCACTTCCCTCTCCCTTTCGCTTAGCGCAAGGGTGAGCATAGGGTTTTGATGAGTAATTTCATTTCCATTAAAAACCAGTGATTGTGTTACATCCGTGCTGTAATAAGTCCGGCCATTAGCCACGGCTTCCACTGCCTGAAAGAGCTCTTCGGGATGTGCATTTTTTGAAAGATAGCCGTCTACCTTAATGCCCAGCATCTTCTTCACAATTTGCTGGTTGAGGTGCATGGTGAGCATAATAAACTTTTGGCCCGGCTCTTTCTTCCTCACCTGTTCAATCAATTCCGCACCATTTAGGCCCGGCATATCCAGGTCGGTGAGTACCACATCGGGTTTCAAAATCGGTATCTGTATTAGCGCTTCCCTGGGTTGGGTAAATGTTGCCACCACCTCTACGCCCTTATCAGTAAGCAGTTTGGTAAAACCGTTAATCACCAATTGATGATCATCAACAACTATAACTTTCATAAAGCAAGGGGTATAGTTACAATAGCAAGCGTACCGGTATTTGGCCCGGGTTCATAGTTTACAACGCCTTTTATGTAGTCCAGCCGGCTTTTGATATTCTGCATTCCCTGGCCGGCCTTAGCGCCCTTTGGTATCCCTTTTCCATTATCTTCTACCATCAATATCAGTTTTTGGCCCAGCTCCATTAGCTGCACTTGTATATGGCTTGCGCCAGAATGTTTCATGGCATTGTTTAACAATTCCTGCACTATTCTGTAAAGACTCACTTCCAGTTTTTCTGGGTAGCGCTTATTTACTTTATGAAAATCAAAGCTGTACCCAATATCCGTAAACCTGAAGGTGCTTTGCAAAAGGTCTTCAATAGCTTTTACCAAACCTTCTTCCATCAGTGCTTTTGGCATCATTTGATGAGAAATGAATCTTACTTCCTCAGCACTTTTGGTAAACTCCTCCGAAATACCAATTATCTCTTTCCTGGCCTCATTCTCAGTAATCCGAGGCTGTAAGTTAAGCAAGCCAAGGCGTAGTGCTGTAAGTTTTTGACCAATGCCATCATGTAAATCCTTACTTATCCTTTTGCGTTCATCTTCAGTAGCCGATATTATAGCTTCCAGCCCTTTTTCTTTTTCAGCCATTAATGCAGCCTGCATTTTTCTTTCCTGCAGTTGCCTTGTTCTAAAAAAGATCAGTAAACCAAGCAATATGATAAAACCGCTTAGGCTGATTATAAACATCATTCTATTGCGTTGCCCTGTAATGGTAGCTTCTTTAGTATTTATGTCCAGCTTTTGCTGCGCAATCTGTCTTTCTTTTTGAGCCGTCCTGTACTTTGTTTCCAAATCGTTCACCAAACCTACTCGCTCCCTGGCTTCTATAGAATCTTTATAGTAGGCATATTTCTCGTAGCTAATCAAGGCCTCTGCGATGTTTCCGGCTTTTTTATTTACCAGGTAATTAATTTGATAGGCATCACGCAGGTCTTCCAGGCCCTTTGTCATCCCGCCCGTTTCTATGGCTTTTGCAGCAAATAGGATAGCCTCTGGTAGCTGTTGCAGATTGAGTAGCGCTTTGGCCTTAGCACTATACAGATCCACCAACTCTTCATTCATTTCATTTTTTTCGGCCAGTGGTATCGCCAAGTTCACCGATTTTAATGCCTCGCTATACTCTTGCTTTTTAATTAGGGCATTGGCCTTGGTGGTGATTGGGAATACAGTGTAGAGCTCATATCCCAATTGTCTATAACCATCTTCACCCAACTGTGCATAAACCAAGGCACTGTCAAGTTCTTCGTCTTCAATGTAAACTGAAGCCAGGTTAGTAGATACGGTGGCTATACCAAACTGATCACCTTCCTCCCGGAGTAGGCTTAGTGCCGACATATAATATTCTTTAGCCTTATCCAACTGGCCTAGTGATTTAAATGAAAGACCCACATTGATTTGAAGGTAGGCTACATTGATCTGATCATTTAAGGCCTCAAAGAGCGAAATGGAAGTGAGATAGTTTGTAATGGCACTATCTTTAATACCCATGGCGTCATATATAGAACCTTGATTAAGGTAGATTCTGCTCAACAATTTAATGTCTTTAAGCCTCCTGGCGTTTTCTAAAGCTTTTTGGTTATAGGATAAAGCGGTTTCATAAGCTCCCCTATCATAGTGCAGATTACCTATTAAATAGAGAGCGGTGGCAATACCCGGTTCATCTTTTCTCTCAGTTTCAAATTCATAATAGCGCTGGGCGTAAAGTGATGCCGAATCCCTATCGATGTAGGCATATCCAGAAATCAGCTCTTTGTAAAATTGGGGTTTCAGGCTATCAACACTATTAATAAGTCCTGATTTTAAAGAGTCCAGGGATTTCTCATTGGCCTGACCGTATGACTTGCCAAAACTCAAAACAAGCAGAAGTATAAATACTATTTGAAGGTTGATGACGTGCGGATAGTTACAAAGTCCTCGCTTACTGAAGTTGTTAAAAAAGCAGGTTAAATGCATTTATAGGTTTTCATGGATGGTTTTATGGGTTTTCATGGATTGTAGCTTCCATGGCCTCCTGGTAGTTTTGATCTATACAATTTGATATCAAGTAGTTATTATATGCCTGGTGGCGATAAACCGCGGTTTACAGGCTTTTTCAAAACACTAAAATAAAATAATATGAAAACGATGTTTACCAAACTTCCCCTGGCGGTATTGGCTTGGGCGGTGGCAATAACTCTAGGTTTTTCTCAAAAAATAGATGTAAAACAAATAGAAATAGACCTCAGCAAGGATGCCAGCAAGGCATACAAAAAAGGGAACTTACTAAACCTTGGCACTTACTGGAATGAAGACAAAACAGAGCTTTTCAGGGTGTTTGCCTACACCAGTAAGGATGAATCGCGCTACCTGGAGGTTTTCACATTTAACGAAAGTGGCGAAATGACAAAACAGGAAACCACGCTTATGAGTGCTGACGCCCTTTCTACTTACAATATGGAAGTTGCCGGCAGCTTGCTGGAGAATGACGGCCCCGACATTAGCGATCAGCGGTACGCGTACATCCGCAGGACAGCCCTGGCCGGTCAGCCTACAGTAAACGTTGGCCACTTTACCGACCGCTATTACCGCGATGTGTGGTATGGTTATCATTTTAAGGAAGATGAGGACTACAGGCTGGAAGAGCGCTTTTGGCCGGATTATTCATTTGTGGTGCAGGGAAGCAGCGTGCAGAATAACTCCTCACATCTGCTGAAAAAACGCACCGCATTGGGTAAGGTACTGCAGGGCCAGCGCAACTACATTCCTATGGATGGCAAAGTAGTGCTTGGCGGATTGATGGCAACCTCGGAACAAAACTTATACCTCACGGGAATTTATGATCTGCAGAAGCGCGAGTGGGCAGAGAAGCACGAGAATGTGATCGACAGCAAAATATTGCAAACCGGGGGTAGCCTGGAAAAAGCTGATCAACAGGGGGTATACACCTTACTGGTATGCGAAAAGGGGTATGCTCTGCTGGATATCGGGGCTGACGGTAAGTTAAAGCATACCACCTGGCTGAATCTTGAAAATACCCAAAAGAAAGGTGTACCGGAAAATTGGGATTTAAAGGAAACTGGCAATGGAAGTGTTTTGCTTTTTCACACCATAGCTGATGGATATAGCACTAAAAAAATGGACATCGCTCTTTTTGAAGTGAAAGACGGCCAGGTTTTGAACCAGTCCAATATCGCGTATGACCAACAGGAAGAAAAGATGGTGCAGGAGCCAAAATCAGGTGTAAAGCTAAAACGCGTTACGGGCTTTCTTATTGATGAACTAGAAGCCCTCGAAGACGGGACCTGGGCCCTGATGGCACACACCCAAAAGCCGGATGTGATGAACGTGGTTTTTCACCTGAACAAAGATCTTTCGCTGACGCATATATTCACAATTGATGCCGTGCCCCATATCATGGAAAAGGCTTCAGAAGAGGCATTTGCAGGTTTTTTACAAGGAGAGCTCTACCCGGCAGGAGATGGCAAATACTACTGGCTAACCCGCGACATCCCTGGCGAATTACTTCAAGGCATCCATGTTGATAGCGAAAGTTACGGTGGCAATGCCGGGCCGGGCAGTATCAGAACAACTACTGTTACAACCACTCGGATTGATGAGGTTTATGCCTTCTTTAAAATAGCGCTGATTGATTTTAATGAAGGTTCTATCAGCAAGGCATTCACTTCAGATAAGCTACTGGCCGTGGGCGAAAACCCGCTTCAGTTGAGCAAAAATGGAAAGGTGTTGCTAAACGTATCCGGTACCAAGTCAGGTGATTTCTACAACCTTATCATTCATTAATCTAAAAATCAAAACGCTATGAAATCAATACGTTTATTCAAATTCAACCTTGCCTTATTGGCGATGATAGTTTTAACAGGACTCACGATCAAAGCCTTTGGCCAAAACACCTGGGAATACAAAGGCGATTACAAAGTAATAATCGGCCTCTACAATAGTCAGCATTTTGTGGTAGATAATGGCAACCGCGACTATAAATACACCACTGATGGTGGGGCCACTTTGCAAAATTTGGGCATGAGCATCAGCAGCCCAAGGAGCTTGACTTGGTTAGAATATCTCAGTACCTCAAGAATGCGGGCATTGGTTTTTACCGGAAGCAATTTTGAACTCTACGAAAGCACCGATGGCGGGGCCAGCTTCAGCAAACTGAGCGATGTTCTTCCGGCTGGTATGCCTCCGCTCAACGTACCCCCTAAAATGGTTTCCTTTGATAATTCAGAATCACTTTTTTCCTGCAGAGTATCCTATAACAGCCAATTAATTGATGTGCTCTTTAGAACTACCGATGGCGGAAACTCCTGGAACCTGGCTACTACAGATACCTTTGCCTTCGATGACCTCTACGCTATTGAGATCTATAAAGATGGACATGTTATAGCTGCCAGCAATCTTCCCCGGGGATTGGAAATCAGTACAGACAAGGGACAAACTTTTACGACAACGGCCAGCTTTCCACCTTTAAATAACCACATGACCGTAGCCTTTGATGGCAACCAGAATTTATGGGTTTCCAATATAGTAGGCTCCCAAAATGCTGATAGCTACCACTCAACTGATGGTGGAGCTACCTGGACTCCCTGGAGTGCTATGCAGGAAGATGTGACTATTCGCTTGTCCAAACCTACCACTATGATGGTTTTTGGATCTACCGATACAACAGCTATTAGTTACGATAATGGATTCACTTTTACTACCGTAAAATTTCCTGCTACCAAACCAGCAGGCAGCGTACTGCGCCTACAGCTAGGTGGCGATCAGCAGACTTACTACATCTACGATGGCAATGCTAAGCTGTGGACATTTGGCAGCGGTTCGGGTGTAGGACTTGAAGATTGGAGCAAAATCAGCCCGGTAGAGATTTACCCCAACCCTGCCCGGGATTATCTTTATCTGAATGACTACCGTGGAACAGTAGAAATCTATAGCTCTACAGGAAGCTATCTCAAAAGCTATGAGGTTGGCAATTCTACACCGATTGATATCTCTGAGCTTCCTTCAGGCCTATTGCTACTCAAGTTAGACGGTGGCGTGCAAAAACTCATCAAACAGTAAAATACTCACAACTTAGTGTTTTGACTTTGGTAATCTCCCGGTAGCGCATCGGTTACTGGGGATTATCAAAGTTTTCAGCGCCAAACCTTTAAAGCAGTTCAAAAACCTGCCAGGCAAATTATTTTACTAATTTGCTCCTTTCGCTACAGCTCAGCTTAGTATAACCAAAACAAATCAACATGAATTTTAACCTGATCACCATCCTTACAATATTAGCCCTGATGGTAGGCGGTACACCGCTATCCAAAACGGCAAAAACACATCCCTCAAAGGATAATATTTTAAAAGACCACGAGGGCAATGAGTACGAATACATCATCCGCAATGGGTATATGATTATGATAGAGGGCCTTCGCACCGAAACCTTTAAAGACGGAACGAAAATACCACGTGCTAAATCAGCTGAAGACTGGCAGGCTGCTCAAACAAACCAGGCCGCGGCTTATTGCTACTATGAAAACTCAAAAAGCAAGGCCAAAAAATATGGCTATATCTACAATAGCCATGTGTTGTACCAGCATGGAGGAGTAAGCCCTGATGGCTGGCATGTACCATCCATAGATGAATGGAAAACTATTATTGGCGAAAAGTTTACGAGGAAGTATAACTCCAATAAACAGTACCCCACCGCCTATAGGCTAAAAGGTACCAAACCTGTATCCTACGAAAAGATTATGGCCGACAGGGATAACCCGAATTTCATCTACCAACTCAGATTAGCCGGTGGCGGCCGAAATACTTATAAAGGTAAGTTTACCACTAAAGATCATGAAGGGATTGAGCTCCATACCCGTGAAGGAGGGCGATTGGATCTTTGGCAATTCAATCCTGACGACCTTAGCCTGGAAAGTAGTTCCAACCTCGGCAGAGGGATGTACATCCGTTGTGTAAAGAAGATTGATGGTGATGTAGAAATCTTAGCACGTAACATGCACATTGATGACCGGGTGTTTCTCATGAATTATTCCCGTAGTCTGCAGTTAGAAGGCACTAAAGATCAGGCTCACTTTGGCCTTGAGTTACCCTCATCCAATACAAATGGGGTGCAGTGCCAGGAAGGCAATTGTGATACCGGGGAAGGTACTGCCTTTTATGTACAAACAGGGGGAGTTTATAAAGGTAGCTTTAAAGAAGGTTTACCCAATGGGAGCGGAATAGTTATAAATGCCGCAGGTGATACGCTCTACGCCAATTTTAAGAATGGCTTATTGGATGGTAAGCAATATACACGGGGGGTGAAAGGTCAGCCTATAACCATAGATATGACCAGCAACCGGCCATATTCTGCAGAAAATTTGTACTATGCCATGTATCAGGCGTATTACTCCGGTAGGGTCAGTCCTTTTATGAACTGGATAGAAACTCCGGAAATGGAAAATACCCTACGGAATGAAAAATTTGATTTAAAGGTTTATTTGGATAAAGACAATGCACTGGAAGGCTTTAGGGGCTCTAAGGTGGAGAATGGATATATCTATTTTGCTGAGTACACTCCGGAGATGAAGATAGCCAACAAAGATTTTAAAGCCTATACCAAAGACGGCCGGGTTGAATACCGATTTATGGTTATTGAGGATGAAGTTGCACTTGAGGCCGTTACCATCACCTTTGGAGATACCATATACAATGGAGCGGTAAATAAAGAATGGCAACCCCATGGGCGGGGAACTCTCAGCTACAAAAGAAAAACACTTGTAGAGGGCGAATGGTCCAACGGTAAGGCAATTGGTGGTTGGGATAAGGATGGTAAACTTTTCGGCACTTATAGAAAAACTACCCCGGAAGAGAAAGAAGAGGCCATGAAGGAATTTACGGCAATAATTAACAAAACTTACCCCAGGGGCTACAGCTATTTCGGGAGGCCGGATGGAGAGTTTAGAGTAAACTCTAAGGGCCTTAAAAAAATGGCCTTGTTTAACCTCAATAATAAACCGGTTGAGGTTAGTTTTAAGATTACTTATGATATAAATAAAGATTTTGGGCTGGCTCCTTTTATTAAGGATCAGGGCTGGCGAACAGTAGTTCTACCGGGATCTTCCTCCCTAAAGCTAAAGGATATGGGAACCCGTAAATACACGCTGGATTTTACTGCTTATGGCGGAGCCACTATAAAGTTCAGGAATACCTCAGCAAAAGATGTGGCAGTGTTTATAGAATAGATTTCTGCAAAAGTCCAGCTTGATGCGAAAGGGCTTTATGGTCGGGGCGGCAGGATTACCTGCGGTGAGAGCGCTCCGCTAAGTACGAACCTACGACCTTCCCCGCTATGAGCGGGACGCGATGGTCATAGCTCCTCTAGAAACCTGCTTATTCCTCGCTTCTTAATTCTTTTTTCAAGCTGCCTACTTTCCTTACGGGATTTAGTTTGGAATACTTTAATTACTGACCATGGAGCACCGGCCTTTGTGGATTTAGAGCGCCCGGCATTATGCCGAATTAGTCGGTCTTTCAAATTGAGCGTTTCACCACAGTAGTATTTACCGGTTTTTTCGCTGTATAATATGTATACAAATGGCATACAGCGAAAATAAAAAAGCCGCAAGTCTTTCAACTTGCGGCTTTTTGGTCGGGGCGGCAGGATTCGAACCTACGACCTCCTGCTCCCAAAGCAGGCGCGATACCGGGCTACGCTACGCCCCGAAAGTTTTTTTTGAAGTGCTTTCTCACTTCTTTGCGATTCTGAATCACGACCATCTCGGCTTAGCCGAGACGCGATACCGGGCGAAGCCTGTCTTGAGCTTGACGAAAGGCTACGCCCCGAAAAAAATCTTTTGCGGAGAGAGGGGGATTCGAACCCCCGGTACGGTCTCCCGTACGGCAGTTTAGCAAACTACTGGTTTAAGCCACTCACCCATCTCTCCAGGCTTCTTTTTAAAGAACGTCTCTTTGTTTAAGAGGGGTGCAAATTTACACATCCACATGAACCGCACAAGCATATTTAAAAAAATAATCACTAATATTTTCTAGTCCCCTGATAGCCTGTTTCTAAAGGATTCACCCACAGTTTCGGGCAGATTATCAATAGCCTCATTTATACGTTTTTTATCCAGGCTGTTCTCTATTTTCAGTTCAGCATCTTCAATTATGGCTTTTAAAAACTGTGCAATGTCTTTTTCATGCTGCTCATTAATATCGTGGGAGTACAACATGTTTTTACAGGCCTCAATTAAATTGAGCATCAGTAAGGTATCTGAATGACCGTACTCACGTATAGGCGTCAGCATCTCAAAAAGTAACTCCTCAAGGGTATGTTCACGGTAAAAGAGCCGTGCCTCCCCTTCCTCATCCACCTGATAATCATAATCAGGCAACCCCATTTTTTCAATATAAAGGATGCTCAGCATATCCACGGCCCTGATGGCTGTACCAGGATCATTGATTCCAGGACTTAATGCTTTCACAGCAATTTCAGATATCTGGCGCAGTCCGTAACTATGGTGGTCGCGGGCATACTCTTCCACAAAAAAAGTAAAATGTCCGAGTATTTCTTCAATCAGCTCCTTATCATCTGTAATATCTTTATTTATGCTTATTAGCGGAAAACCCTTTACTGTAAAAAAGCCCTTCGTAACCCGCACATATATTTTAATGTCATGGTTTTTAAGAAGCTTACACAATTCCCGCCTGGCCATATCTTTAAAGTAGCCAGATTGGTTGGAATAGATATAGTGCCATTCTTTCGTATCGGGTAAGTCTGCTTTAGCTGAATCATCGTAGCGGCTTTTCCATTTTTGAAGCCGGGAACGTGTTTGTTTAAAAATTTGATTAAGCACATGATCGGTTTGTATGGTGCGCGAAATGGAATCGATGAAATAAACAAACAGGCCCAGGCACATAATACCAAAAGCCATAGCCAATAGTACCCCCAGGGTGGGTGTTTGGTAGCTCTGCTCATTTTTTTGAACGTTAATAATCAGTATTAAACAATAGATAATACTGCCGAGGTAAAAACCCAAAACCACCTGGTGGGCTTTTTTACTCACCAGCCCTGGTAATACGCGTGGCGATAGGTTTGAAGCAGCTGTATTGAGCACCACCATTACCATAGAAAAACTGAAAACCGTAAGCGAAATAAGGCTGGCAACCAATGTAGTAAGAACTGATTTTGCAGTATCCTTATCGGCAACCAATAAGAATTGAATCTTCTCCTTAAAGTCTTCAACCATTGGGGTGTACTCCACATACATAATGCCTACCCCGAGCATAAAAAATCCAAGAGCGATCAGCGAGGGGTAAAAGGCAATGCTATTGATAATCTGAAAATAGATTCGCCTTAAAACACTAAGGTACTTCTTCATTAAGCTTGGATATTGAGCAATACTAATCAATTTCAGCAGGGTTTAGTTCAGCCCTTCAAGTGGAATGTTTATTTCGGAAAGGAAAATCTTAGCACCTTTGGCGGCTTAAATTTTACAGTAACCAATGTTAAGCAACTTTTACCGCGGGCGCGTAGAGCAGTTTACCGAACAGTTAAAGCAAAGCCGTAAAAAGGATCGTGCATACTCCGCCTTCCGCTTCCTGCTTATTCTTTTGGCCGTTTTCGCGGGTTATCTGTACCTCTCCGAAAGCTGGTCCGGATTTTTCTACATAGCCCTGGCATTTGTTATTGCCTTTGTGGCCGTGCTTTTCCGCCACCTAAAGTTGCGCAGGCACATTGCCGATATTAAAAACTACATCCAAATCAACCAGAATGAACAAAAGTACCTGGCTGGCAACCTTTCTGCGTTTGATGGTGGTGCTGAGTGGGTAAAGGGTGAACACCTTTTTTCAAACGATCTTGACCTGTTTGGCAATCACTCGCTGTTTCAGCACCTAAACCGTACAGTTACCCTTGGCGGGAAGATGAATCTGGCCCAAGAGCTATTAGGTGAAAAATCAGAAAACATACCCGCTAAACAAGATGCTGTAAAAGAGCTTACCCCGGATGTGGACTGGCGACAGGGCTTTATGGTAGCGGCCCGGGATATTGAAGAGAATCCATACCTGAAAGCCACGCTGGAAAACTGGCTGAATAAAGACACTGACAAAAGTAAGGTGGCAACACCCTGGCTCCTCTACCCTTTGGCTGCACTGGCTATAGTGTTGCTTATTAACTGGTTGATATTCCCCGGTCTGCAAAGCTTCAATTGGTTTTCATACGCCTTTGGGTTAAATCTGCTACTGGTTTTTTCTCAATTCAAATTTGTAAAAAAAGAGTACGATAAGCTCAATAAAATTTCAAAATCGCTAACCCTTTATAGCCTGCTGTTGCAGCATATTGAAGAACGCGAATTCAAAAGTACCGAGCTCCAGAACCTAAACGTGCGGCTTGAGTCTTCATCTGTAAAAGCCAGTACCGTATTGGGTAAACTCTCTAAACTGTTGGATGGCTTTGACCAGATGAGCAATGTGGTAGCCCTGATTTTCACCAACGGACTTTACCACTACCATCTGCACGTATTACACGGCCTGTACAAATGGAAAAAAAATCATGGCTATGCTATTTACGAATGGCTGGATGTAGTAGCCGAGTTTGATCAATTGGTGAGCAAAGCCAATTACGCCTACAATCACCCTGAATTCTCCTATCCCGCTGCAGCTGATGAAGAGGTATTTGCTGCCACACAACTTGGCCACCCCATGATTGATGCTACCAAAAGGGTAAACAATGATCTTGATTTTTCGGATTTCCGATATGCCGTGCTTACCGGTAGCAACATGAGCGGAAAGAGTACCTTTTTAAGGTCCATAGGTGTAAACCTGGTTTTAATGAAAGCCGGGCTGCCGGTTTGCGCTGCTGAAATGACTGCTCACCCCTTTACCCTGCTTAGCAGCATGAAGGTGGTGGATTCATTAGATAAAGATGAGTCCTATTTTCAGGCAGAAGTAATCCGCCTTAAACGCATACAAAATGTGTTGAATGAAGGCAAGCCCTGCCTTTTATTGCTGGATGAAATATTACGCGGAACCAACTCAGATGATAAGCGCAATGGCACCCGTCTGTACATGGAAAAAATTGCCGGTAACAATGCCATCGGGGTAATCGCCACACATGATATTGATATTGCCGATCTGGCCCAAAAACAATCGGGCGTGTTTAAAGCTCTTTACTTTGAATCAAAAGTAAAAGATGGTGAACTGCTGTTTGACTATAAACTGCGTGAAGGTATTTGCACTACACCTAATGCCACTGATTTAATGCGGGCGCAGGGGATTATATAAAATCAGATGGAATCTTTTTTGAAAAACCTAACCCGCTGAATTTCGCGCAAACGTTGCTCAGCATAATCTTTTTGCACGGTAGCCATCGTGTCTGATTCTTCTAAAAACCTATTGTAGTAGCCTTCAGCAATAGAGTTATCCTTGTAGTACATATCACTTACACGGGCAAGTCGGTAGTTTAAATCAGGATTTTGATTTAGTGCATAGGCCTCTTTATACGCCTCAATCGCTTCCTTGTATTTTCCTTGCTGTTCTAGCAAAATCCCCAATTGTGTGTAATAGGTATGCAGGTTTTGAGGTATCACTTCATCAAGTGCCTTTCTCATAAAGTCCTCAGCAAGTTCGTAATCTCCCTTGCGGTAATGGGCCATGGAGATATAAAAATATACCTGCTCCGATCCATAATCGGGGATTAAAAAATTAAGCCAGTGTAGGGCTTCCTCATATTCTCCGGTATGATAGAGTGAAATGGCAAAAAGCCTGATATTGGAATATACGGTGTCCCCACCCGCTAACAGACTATTCCCATTTTCTACTACGCTTTTATAATCCTTTTGCAGGTAGGCAATCCGCGAATCCAGTATCAAAAAAACCTTACTCCAACCCAGCCTGTTCCAGAGCTGTGCGACTAAGTGTACGTGCTCTATCCGTTTGTTGAAATTTAAGGTAGATCTCAGCCAGACATATGATTACCTCCTCGTCTCCCGCATTCAGCTTAAGCGATTGCTCATAATGACTGATTGCGAGTATTGCTCTTTCGGGAATTTCTTCCGCTACCTGGCCTGCCAGTTTTTGGAAATAGGCATTTTCCGGATCCAGTATTGTAAGCTGTCTAAAGCAGGTATAAGCTTCATTAAGGTTATTAACTTTAGCGTGTAACTTTCCTAATCGCATGAGAATCTCAATATCCGATGTGTCTTTTTGTAACATTTCCTGATATAATACTTTGGCTTTGCTTAACTGACCTGTCTTTTCGTAAGCGCCTCCCAATTTGAAACCCCAACTTCTATCGCCAGGCTGAAGTTCCATAAGCTCCTTTAATAAAGAAATGGCCTGATTGTATTGATACGTATTGAGCATCTCGTCCGCTGCAGCCCTTTTCTGCTCATATGTTTGTGCAAAGGCACCTAAACCGATGCATATCATAAAAACCAACAATTTAACCTTCATATCATCAGTATTATAATTTGAACTAAAATAACTACTATTGAAAGTAATTTCTTATCGAGAAGATGAAAAAACTAACGTCAACTTTTTTGCTGCTTTCCGTAATCGGTTTTTCTGGCTATAGCCAGGAGAAACGACCAGGAAGTAAAGTAAAGCCCAGAGTAAAAGCCGGGGTAACCTTTCCTGATTATCAAAACCAGGTAATGCCTTCTATTCAATTAGCTTTCCTGTTTGCTGATGGTAAATACATTAACGTTGGCCCTTTTATAAATGGCTCTATTTCTGTACAAGCTGCCAGTAAACCTGCTTCATTCCAGGAGGATTATGAGTATCAACCCATGGGATTTCGTGGAGGTATTAATTTCAGGGTTTCTACTAACTCTGAACGTACACATGGCTTTATTGATATAGTACCTTCGGTTGGTAGAGCTATGCAAACAGGAGTAGTAACAAATATCAGTTATGATAAGGCATGGGAATATTCAGCCTGCATTAATCTTGGGGTAAATTTTAAGTTAAAATCAGGAGATTATTTTGGTATCTACATGGGAGGTGGAAAAGGCTTTTTTAACTATAAAGAAATCAGCCGTAGAGAAGACTTTAATGTTATACAAGCCGGATTTACTTATCAATCAAGCTTTTAATTAACATACCCAACCTCTTGCTCACATCCTTCGTTCAGTAGGTAAATCCTAAACCCTCCGTATATGACTTCTAAAAACTACCTCTCGTTCTTATTTCTACTAATTTCATTTACCGGCTTCGGTCAGTATTTCACCCAATACTTTGATGGTGCAGATACCTCATCTGCCAGCGCCCTTTTTGTGAGACTTGATACAGCAGCTGGCAACATCTGGCAAATTGGTGAACCGCAAAAAAGCATTTTTGACAGTGCGGCCACAGTACCCAATGCCCTCATTACCGATACTGTTAATTTTTACCCTACAAACAACATTTCAATAGCTGGTTTTTCTGTAATGCCCGGGCCATTTTTCCCCGGCATATTAGCCATCCAATGGAAACAAAAACTGGATATGGATCACAATCATGATGGGGGCATTATCGAGTTTTCGCTGGATAGTGGCACCACCTGGAGCAATGCCTTCAACAATCCCTATGTGTACAACTTTTATGGTTATGATTTTAAGAATGTGGATACGCTGGATAATGGCCAGGTAGCTTTTTCGGGCACTGACAGTGTATGGAAAGATATCTGGCTTTGCTATGATCAATCATGGCTTACGCAATCAGATAGTCTTATGGTTCGCTTCACTTTTTTATCAGATTCAGTTGACAACAATAAAGAAGGCTGGATAATCGACAACCTTACTGTACACCCCACTTTTGTGCATACCATAAGCGAAGTAAAACAGGAAGAATACCTGGTGGCGAGCCCCAACCCCACCAGTGGTAAAATTCAATTGCAGGCTCAAAAACTGGATCAGTTTCACTTGTTTGAAAAAATGGAACTATACGATTCAGAAGGACAATTGGTACAAACTTTTGGCTCAAGCCCCACCAAATTTGATATCGATATAAGCCGCCACGCCAGCGGAGTTTATTACCTGAAGGTGTATAGCAATGTGCAAACGGAAACCTTAAGAATTGTTCTTCAGAAATAGTATTTAAAAGCTAATGAAAAGGGCTTTTATCATATCATCGGCAGTATGTGCTTTGGTTTTAGCGGGGATGAATTATACCCATGCCCCCACGCCCTACCCTTTTCCTGAAATGCGTTTTTTTCCAAAAATGCCCGCATCAGATGAAAACCCTGTAACCATGGAGGGTGCTACCCTTGGCAGGTTTTTATTTTATGATAAAATACTTAGTGCCGACAGTAGTTTTTCATGCGCCAGCTGCCATAAGCAGAAGTTTGCTTTTGCCGATGGCGCTCAGCGTTTTAGCACCGGTATATCCGGTGAGCCTTTAAGGCGAAACACTATGCCGCTGTTTAACCTGGCCTGGTACAACTCCTACTTTTGGGATGGTAAGGCCGGCAGCCTTGAGGAACAGGTTTTCCATCCCGTAAGGGCACATAATGAAATGAACCTTAAATGGGATGTGGCCGCTGAGCGCATCAATAAGAGCGCATTTTACAAACCAAAGTTTCAGGATGCCTTTGGCCAGCAGGCTATTGATAGTGTACTTATTGCCAAAGCTATCGCCCAGTTTGAGCGAACCTTACTTTCTGCAAACTCCAAATACGACCAGGTGTTGAGGCGCGAGCGCTATTTTACTGCGGAGGAATACCAGGGCTTTGTTTTGATGAATGACCAAACCAAGGGAGATTGCCTGCACTGCCACACTACTGATGGCGATGCCCTCGGTACAACTGCCAGGTTCAGCAATAACGGACTGCAAAAAGCAAAGGCAGCCGTTGATTATCCCGATAAAGGCAAAATGGAAGTAAGCGGAAAACCGGAGCACCTTGGTCAGTTTAAAATCCCTTCACTGAGAAATGTTGCGGTTACAGCGCCATACATGCATGATGGTCGATTTGCCACGTTGGAGGAAGTGCTCGACTTTTACAGCGAAGGTGTACATTTAAGTGCCAACATCGACTCAAAAATGGGCCTTGCCCATAGGGGCGGTGTTCACCTTACGGGAGAAGAAAAAGCGAACGCACCTCTCCCTATTAAGGATTAATAATTCTTATAATAGACTGTAAGTAAAATAATTAGCTATGACAATATTAGAAGTACAAAGGAAATACAATACACAGGCGAAATGCCTGAAATTACTGGAAAATTTACGATGGGGCAAAAACGTAAAGTGCCCTTATTGCGCATCTGAGAAGGTGAGACGCGCCAAGAAGTACACAGAGCGCCATTCTTGCAAAAGTTGTAAACGGTCATTTACCGTGTTTATAGACACCATTTTTGAAGATACACGGCTACCATTGCCCAAATGGTTTGCGGCAATTGCGCTTATTCTCAACTCAAAAAGCGGTATGTCTGCAATGGACATCCAGCGCAACATTGGCGGCAGCTACAAAACCTCTTACTACCTCGCTATGCGTGTAAGAATTGGGATGTTAATGGGAAATACCAAGCTGGGTGGGATGATTGAAATGGATGAAAGCTATTTTGGGGGCAAAGCCCGTAAACGAGCCAAAGGCAGCGATAGTGATGCCGACCTTGCATCTGTTACCTTAAAACGAGGCAGGGGAACCAATAAAATAAGCGTGGCCGCGATGGTAGAGCGCAAGGGCAGGGTAAAAACCAAAGTAATTGAGAAGCTTACCAAGCGTAACCTTTTACACATGCTTAAAACCTACGCCAAAAGCGAAAACTCCATACTTCTTACCGATGGTTTTAAGTCCTATAAAGAACTTGAAAAGTACATTGACCGCTTAGAGGTAAACCACTCTAAGCAGTTCAGTAAAGGCATTGTACACGTTAACACCGTGGAGGGATTTTGGAGTTATGTTAAGAACGGTATTCGCGGCAATTTCAAGGCCGTAAGCCGTAAGTATTTGCCCTTTTACCTTGTGGAATACGAGTGGAAGTACAACCACCGAAACTACAGAGGTAATGAGTTTGGGCAGTTCCTTAAAAACGCCCTTCACAGGGAGAAGGAATTGGAGTATTGGAAAGCAGAATCAACAGAACAAGTAAAAGACGTAGCTTATGGAAATTAAGAAAATTAAAAAACAAACCAAGTTCGATATACGTAAGTCATTAGCCCGATTATATAGGATAGGATTTCTACAAAAAACAGAACAGGCTATAGTATTAAATCCTGATTTTCAGCCTCATTGTGAATCTGATAAATAGCAAAAGGATTACCTTTTAGGGGGAGATTAACTTCATTTTCAAAAGACTGAATCGCTTGTAAATTAACGGTAAAATCATAATTGAAAGTGCTGTGTTCTTTTGGAGTTGTAATGTTTATAAAACCAGTTTTTTCAAGATATACAAGAACTATAAATACTTTAAAATCCTCGGAAAGCTCTGATAGTTGTTCTTCACCAGCGTTAATTTTATTTGATCCACTAATATAAGCCACATATGACATGACAATAGCACGAACTATAGCTTCTTCATCTACACGATCCTCCCTGTATAAGGACTTATATACAATACAATTAAGTTGGTTATACATACTTCCAGGCATCTTTCTAATCCACCTCAATGGATTGAATCGAGTTTTTTGCATAGCAAGTCCAAGATTGTGGGTGTATCTCTTTATTGTACGTTTTAGAATTTCATTACTTGATTCGCTGAACTCTGTCATTATAGGGATTTTAAGAAAACGAAGATATAAAAACGAAACATCCATCCTTAATAGGGAGAGGTGCGTTATATTAAGATTATTCACCAAGATTTACCCCCAAACCAAGCATCAGGCTGAAATTCCTGTTTTTTATGTCCTGTCGGTCACCACCTAAGCTTAAAATACGCTGCATCCCAATGCCATAGCGCGCATCAAGGCCCAGGTAAAAGCTTTCGAGTTGTATATCAAAACCACCACCCACTACAGCTCCATAATCAAAATCCTGTACCTGAGCCATTGTGTTATTGGCAAATGTGAATCCGAAAATTGAAACCTGACTTGTGAAGTTATTATCCAGTTCAAAAGCACCATAAGGTCCTGCATATATGTGTGGGAAAAAGGTTTCACCAACAGGTATTTGAACCTTAAGAAGAATGGGCACTTCCAAATAATCTACGTTAAGTTTAGTACCTGTTCCTCCCTCCATATCTACGGCTCCTTTTTGGTGATAAAGGATTTCGGGCTGCAAAGCAAAAATGTTGCTCTCTCCGGCATATTTAAAAAATACGCCACCCACAAATCCACCGAGAGGATCTGTGTCATCAGAAACATCATTACCTGCAAAAGTGGTGGAAGTAAAGCCCAGCTTTGGGCCAAAGCTTAAAGATTGAGCACACCCTTCAGTAGCAAAGGCTATTATAAATACTAAAGCAAGAAGTAAAAGTTGTGGTTTTAACCACATACCTGTGGTGAGGTTGTTTTTCTGTATCATAACATTCAAAATTTAAAGTAGGTGGATATTATGACAGTTAAATCTTTCTTTTGTTTTTGAAAAGTGATAAGGGCTAATACCAATTCATACACAAACCACTCGTTTACAGCTTTTTAAAATTTCCACTACTCATTACATCAGCCGATTTTCAAAGTATCAAAATGGTGTGTGGTTTTCCTGAAATGGTAGAGCGGAAGTACAGTTTCGAATATGAGTTGGCAGGAGGTAACACTGTACTACAGCCTTTACAGGCTTCACCCCTGACATATTCAACTAACGTGAAGGTTTGGTATATTAATTGGTGAGTTCTTGCAGCTTCAACTCAACTGAGAATAGGTCAAAATTTTGTGTTAAACGTTTCAAAATATTGATTTCAGCTTTGAGCATGAGCATATAAAAAGCCCCCTACACAGCGGTGTGGGGGGCTTTCCTTTTGTATTTATTTATTTCCTGATGCGTTAGTACGTAAGGCATACATTTTTAGCCTCGGTAAAAAAGTGGAGTGCTTCATACCCGCCCTCTCGGCCAACACCGCTGCTTTTCATACCACCAAACAGGGTGCGTAAATCACGTACCAGCCAGCAGTTTATCCAAACAATACCTGATTGAATATGGGCTGCCACTCTATGGGCCCGATTAAGGTTCTGTGTCCAAATAGTACAGGCTAAGCCGTACTGGGTTGAGTTAGCCATCATTAATGCTTCTTCTTCCGTATCAAAAGGCGTAAGGGTTACCACCGGCCCAAAAATTTCTTCCTGATTGGTGCGGCAATCATAAGCCAAACCTTCAATAACTGTTGGTTCAATGTAAAACCCGTCAGCATACTCACCTTCCATTTTTACCTGGCTGCCTCCATGAAGTATAGTGCCGCCTTCTTCTTTAGCCAACTCAATATAGCTCAGTACCTTTTCCATGTGGGGTTTTGAAACCACAGCTCCCATACGTGATGATTCTTCCGCTGGTGGCCCCACCTTCAGTCCTTCCACCCTTTCTACAAAAGCCTCCTTAAACTTGTCGTAAATGCTCCTTTCAATAAAAATGCGGCTGCCGCAAAGGCAAATCTGACCCTGGTTGGCGAATGAGGATGTCACTGACGTTTTTACCGCTTTGTCAAAATCGCAGTCGGCAAAAATGATATTGGGATTTTTTCCGCCCAACTCCAGCGAAAGCTTTTTAAACATAGGTGCAGCTGTGCGGGCCAGATGCTCACCGGTTTTGGTTCCTCCCGTAAAGGAGATGGCTTTTATCTCCCTATGCTCTACTATAGCCTGCCCAACGGATGGACCGGTACCGTGCAGAATATTCAACACCCCGGCCGGCATGCCTGCTTCAATACATAATTCAGAAAGTAAAAAAGCCGTCATTGGAGTTACCTCCGATGGTTTGGCCACCACACAATTACCGGCAGCCAGAGCCGGGGCAATCTTCCAGGTAAAGAGGTAAAGCGGTAAATTCCAGGGAGAGATGCAGCCCACAACACCAATAGGCTGGCGCAGGGTGTAGTTGAAACCCCTATTGCCCATGTTATGGAACTGGTCTTCTTCATGCAAAATGGCTGTGGCAAAAAAGGAAAAGTTATCCCGTGCACGCGGAATATCTACAGCGGTAGCAAGTTTTACAGGTTTTCCATTATCCACACTTTCAGCAGCGGCCAGCATATCCAGCTTTTCATCAATTAATTGAGACACCTTAAGCATAATGATAGAACGCTCTTTGGCCGAAAGTCCACTCCAAACAGGAAATGCAGCTTTAGCAGCATCAACCGCCTGTTGTACATCGCGCTTATCCGATTCAGGAATGAGGGAATACACCTTACCTCTTGATGGGTCAACGTTATCCATAAACTTGCCTGAGGCTGGCTCCTGTAGTTTACCGTTTATGTAGTTTAAGATTTTTTTCATTTTTGAGTGGTCTTGTTTTTCAACAGAAAACTTTATCGGCTGTCAGGCTGAGTGTCAAAAGCCGCGTAGCAGGATTTTGAAGTATCGAAGCCAATCGAATATTATACGTACCAATCACCACCCTTCGATACATTTTGGTTTTTTCCATGAAAACCAAATACTCAGGGTGACACAACTCTCCAAAGTTCTACAAACTTGGTGTCCTTCCACCATCTACCGGAAGGTTAATACCACTTATATAAGCAGCAGCAGGACTAGCCAGCCAGGCAATGGCATTGGCAACCTCTTCAGGTTTTGCAAAGCGGTTTAGTGGCACCTCTGCTGTCATTTTGCCGGCAGCCACTTTTTCAGTTACTCCAAGCTTTTTGGCCTTGTTTTCTATTATCGATTTTAATCGGCCGGTTTCTGTAGCGCCCGGTAACACGTTATTAACGGTTATACCAAATTCTCCCAATTCATTGGCCAGGGTTTTACTCCAATTGCCCACGGCTCCCCTTACGGTATTGCTTACCCCAAGGTTATTGAGCGGCACTTTTACCGAGGTACTGATAACGTTCACAATTCGGCCATAGCCAGATTTTTTCATTCCATCCAGCGTAAGTTTTACCAATAATTGGTTACAAAGCAGGTGTCTGCGGAAGGCCGTTACATACTCCTCCAGGCCTGCCAGGTGTGCCGGGCCTGCGGGCGGACCACCGGTATTATTTACCAATATGTTGATCTCGTTGCCCTCATTCAGGTAATTGGTCACTACGCTTTCCAAGTGAATGGGATCATCAAAATCGGATACTAAAAATGTATGTTTTTGGTTGTGGCTGGTAGAAAGTTCCTTTTGGGCTTTTTCCAGCTTTTCGGCATTGCGGGCCAATAGTACAATTTCGGCTCCCATGCGGGCCAGCTCTTCGGCTGCAGCCTTACCAATACCATCGGAGCTGCCGCAAACCAATGCTTTTTTTCCTGCTAAGTTTAAATCCATAAGCGCGAAATTAAGAAACTGCTTGTGCGGATACCTCTTTTTTGAATCTCACTTTGTTTACACGATTATTTTCAGAGGGTTAATCAAAAGTTGAAATTGTTTGTATTGAAGTTTCATCTCCATGTTGTCCGGGCCCTTCCTTTAGGAGTGCGAAAAGTTCATGATTTATATAATAGTTGTTGCGTCCAATTTTCACCTTTTTCAAAATCCCCATTTCACAAAGCTTGTGTAGGTAGGTGGTAGCTGTTTTCCTAACTACGCCAAGCTCTTTCTGCAATAAATTAATCTTGGTATATGGATGCTTAAACAGATTATTTATCAAATCCTGGCTATACATGCGGGGTTCCTCTTTGCGTATGCGCTGTTTAAAATGTAGCATCATATTCCTGATTTCTTTTACGGTAACAACAGTTTCTGTTGAAATTTGCTCCACAGCTTCCAACATATAAAATACCCAGGCCTCCCATTGACCCTCTTCACGAACCGCTTGCAGCAAACGGTAATATTCTTGCCTATGGCGGATAATATATCGGCTTATGTAAAGTATGGGGAGGCTAAGCAGCCCCTCCTTTACTAAATAGAGGATATTGATTATTCTGCCTGTACGCCCGTTTCCATCATAAAAAGGATGTATACTCTCAAACTGGTGATGGATAACCGCCATTTTTATCAGCGGGTCCGCTTCCCATTTTAATTCATCATTAATAAATTTTTCAAGATTGCCCATCAGGTCCATTATCTCTTGATAGTCCTGGGGTGGGGTGTAAACCACTTTTCCGGTTACGTCATTTACCAATTTTGTACCGGGCTGCCTTCGTAATCCGGCATTATTTCCCTCAATTGTTTTTTGGATCTCAAGGATTAACCGGAGATGGATAAAGTTATGCTCCCTTACCTGTGCAAAACCGGCTTTTAGGGCTTCTGCATACGAGTGAACCTCCTTGGCCGATGCCGACTTAAACTGCATGTCTCCTAGATGGCTTCCGTAAATTTCATCGTGTGTAGTAATGATGTTTTCGATTTCGGAGCTATCCTTCGCCTCCTGTAGAGTAAGGGTGTCTATAAGTATCTGCTCGTTGGGAATGGTGCCTGCCACCCCTTTTAATTCGGCCAAAGCAGCCCTTGCCGCTATTAGCTTTTTGAGGACTTTAGGTGTTTCAATATGCTCTATTGGAATTTTTAGAGGCAGTTTCTTCATGTGTAAATTTCCCGCCAATTTACTCACTTTATTAAAACATGTATAAAAATCGGTGATTTTTATACATATCCGTAAAACGTGTGCAATTTCCAGGTTTTCGGTTACACGTTATTAATTGCTATGAAGATAAAACTAGCTCTGCACCTCATCGCTCTCTACCTCGCCATCCCGTAACCTGATAATACGCCTTGCATGCTGGGCAATATCCTCTTCGTGGGTAACCAATATCACGGTGTTCCCGTTTTTCTGAATGTCGCCAAAAAGCTCCATAATTTCTATGGACGTCTTGGTGTCGAGGTTACCGGTAGGCTCATCGGCCAAAATAATGGAGGGCTTATTTACCAAGGCGCGGGCAACTGCCACGCGCTGACGCTGCCCACCACTAAGCTGGTTGGGTCGGTGGTCCATCCTATCAGCAAGGCCCACCTGGGTTAGCACTTCTTCGGCTCGTTCGTTTCGCTCTTTAGAGCTATAGCCGGCATATACCAATGGCAGCGCCACATTTTCCAATGCCGTGGAGCGCGGCAATAGGTTAAAGGTTTGAAAAACAAATCCAATCTCTTTATTACGGATTTCAGCCAGTTGATTATCGGTAAGGCGGGCTACATCCTGTCCATTGAGCCAGTATTCACCACTGGTAGGTGTATCAAGGCATCCCAACAAATTCATTAAAGTTGATTTACCACTACCGGAAGGCCCCATTAGCGCCACATATTCATTTCGCTTAACCGCCAGGTCAATACCCTTTAGCACCTTTACCACCTGGTTTCCTAACGGAAAGTTTCGGACGATTTTCCGCAGCTCTATCATGTTTTCCATTTTACGGGCCTGTTTTTACAGTGGGCAATTTAAGCAGTAGTTGATAATCCTGCAGGGATTTAACAATTGATTAAGGAAACGCGGCCGAAGTCTTAGCTAAACCCACAGTCGCACTATCTTGCCTGCCTATTTTTGCTGCATGGTTTTCAACTCCCTGGCCTTCCTTGTGTTTTTTGTGATCTTCTTTTACCTGTATTGGTTTACAGAGCGCAGAGCATCTATCAACTGGCGAAACCTGCCTCTCATCATCGGTAGCTATATTTTTTACGGCTGGTGGGATTGGCGCTTTCTGGCCTCATCGCCATAAGTTCAGTCGCCGATTACATTATTGGTTTGCAGATATACCGGGCGGATAATCCAGGCAGAAAAAAGTTTTTTCTGATCCTGAGCCTTGTCATAAACCTGGGCATTTTAGGCTTTTTTAAATACTTCAACTTTTTTACGGAAGGCTTTGCCGATATCCTCCGCTTTTTTGGTATGCAGGCCAACCCCTCCAGCCTCAACATCATATTACCGGTGGGCATCAGCTTCTACACTTTCCAAACCATGAGCTATGCCATAGATATATATCGAGGCCAGCTTACCCCCACCCGCAATGCCCTTCAGTTTT
The DNA here is from genome assembly GCA_963758205.1 of Schleiferiaceae bacterium. GTDB lineage: Bacteria > Bacteroidota > Bacteroidia > Flavobacteriales > Schleiferiaceae > Owenweeksia. The sequence continues at coordinate 3,636 of CAVWUM010000015.1, read as the reverse complement.
TTGCTTTCGTTTCATTTTTTCCGCAATTGGTGGCCGGACCTATTGAGCGGGCCGCTCGCTTTTACCCCAGTTTGCCGAAAAGAAAACCTTTGATTACTCCAATACAATCTCTGGCTTACGCCTGATGCTATGGGGTTTCTTTAAAAAAATAGTGATAGCCGACAACTTTGCCGTGCTGCTGGAACCCATCTTTGATAATCCGACAGAGTACAGCGGATTGGGCATTTTATTCGGGGCATTGTTGTTTGCCTTCCAGATTTACGGCGATTTTTCCGGCTATTCTGATATTGCCATCGGGCTGGGTAAAACCATGGGCTTTGACCTCATGACCAACTTCAACAAGCCGTATTTCTCCAAAAGTTTTGGCGAGTTCTGGCAACGCTGGCATATTTCCCTCAGCACATGGTTTAGAGATTATGTGTACATCCCCATGGGTGGAAACCGGGTGAGTAAGGGCAGGCGCAGCTTTAACCTTATGGCCACCTTCCTGCTTTCGGGCCTGTGGCACGGTGCCAACATCACTTTTGTTATTTGGGGATTTTTACATGGCCTCATGCTGATTATTGAAAAAAGGGTGCGCTGGGCCGGACCCATGGCCGCTCCCTTTTGTGTTCACGCTCTGTTGTTTATTCTGGATACCCTTCAGGGCAGAGAATATGACACACCTCGCCACATGGCTCTCAGCTCATCACTATTGATGCCGTAAGGATAGTGCCAGCACTCTTTCAGCAGTATGTTATCCGCTATAGCGTAATTGGGCTGGTATTTTTAATTTTTATGATGGCCGAGCGCAAAATGCGCGATCTCAATTTTAGCGAGTACGTACGGCAGTTCTCGAAGCCCATAAGGCTGGGCTGATACTATACGCTATTGCTATGCATCCTCTTTCTTGGCAACTTTGATGTTAAACCCAGCTTTATTTACTTCCAGTTTTAATGAGGCGGCTAAGTTTACATATCATCCTTTTTTTGCTTCCGGTACTGCTGTTTATACTTCTGTTTCCACAGGATAAAAGGCAGGTGTACGCCAGCCTTAAGGATGATTGCACCTCAAGAGCTCATTGGATGTACCAAAGGATTTTTGAAAGTTCAGAACCGGTGGATATTGCATTTATGGGTTCATCGCGCACCATCAATAGCTTAAAGGAAAAGGTAATACGCACCGAGCTTGATGGCTACCATTTACTGAACTATGGCTACTGCCGCTATGGTCGCAACCTGCATTACAGATTGGTGAAGGATCTTATTGATGAGAAAGGAATAAAGGCGCTGGTGCTTGAAGTACGCCTGGATGAAAATCCATACAGCCACCCTGTGGGGCCTTATTTATTGGAAAACTCAGACCTCATAACTTCCTATCCTTTTTTCAATCAAAACTATTTTAAGGATTGGAGTACCGCCTTCCGGTTCAGATTGCAAATGTTGAAGGAAAAGCTGTGGCGACATGAGGATAGGCTGATAGCTACTAATGCCAGGTTTGGATTTCCCCAAACCTCACTGTTACCGAGCCCGCCATATACGAAAGGGAAAAAGGCGAGCGCAGAGCTAAAAAAGAAGATAGTTTTAAGCGGCAACTGGAAAATGTGTATCCCCTGCACTACCTCCGCAGAATTGCCGCGCTTTGTGCCGATCATAATGTTGACCTGTATTTTTTATACCTGCCCGGCTATGGTGTTCCCGATAAGGAGCCTCACCAAACTAAATTTTACAAAGAGTTGGGGCAGCTCATTGTACCTCCTGATTCCATTCTGGAAAATGTTGAACTGTGGGCCGACCCTAATCACATGAACCCCACCGGGGCAGATAAAATGAGCCAATGGCTGGGGAAGGAGTTGAGGGGAAAAATACGCAGGGATAGTAATTAGGATTACAACCACCCCCAGCCTCTCCTTTTCACTTCGGCAGGCTCAGCACAAGTTTAAGGAGGGGAGAGGCCCCCGAAAATTATATATTTAAAAAGCTCTGCGAAACTTTGCGCCCTTTGCACTTCTGCGGTTAAGCAACACATAATACTGATTGATAAAAAACCTTCAGTGCCCTATGTGCCTATGTGGTTTGTCACTTGTTACTTCAACGCAGAGGAACAGAGCTCGCGGAGTAACGCGGAGAAATGATTGGAATCTATTTCTGAATCCACTCTGCGAAACTTTGCGCTCTTTGTGACTCTGCGGTTAAGCAAAACAGAATGCTAATTGATAAAAAACCTTCAGTGCCCTATGTACCTATGTGGTTAAAAAAGAAAGTATAACCTCTACCCCTCCAGTTCACTCAGCTCCAGCCAGCGCATTTCTTTTTCCTCCAGCTCATCCTGTATGTCCTTGGTTTCGCGCGAAAGATCTTCCAACCTGGAGGCATCTAAAGAGGCCTGTTCAAACTCTTTGGCAATTTCAATTTTCCGATTTTCCAGCTTAGCAATATCCTTCTCCAAAGTTTCAAATTCCAGCTTTTCGGAGTAGGTCATTTTCTTTTTATCACTATCTCCGCTCTGCTTTTCAGCAGAAGATTTTGATGGTTTCGCAAGGCTCTTGCTACGCAACTTTTCGTGGCCTCCTTATCCTCCTTATAAGCTTTATACTCGCGGTAGTTGCCATTAAAGTCGCGGATTTGTCCATCACCTTCAAACACAAAAAGGTGGTCGGTGAGCTTATCCATAAAGTAACGGTCATGCGTTACTACCAGCAGGCAGCCATCAACTTGATTTAAAAAGTTCTTCCAGCACATTTAGAGTAAGAATGTCCAAATCGTTGGTAGGCTCATCCAGAATTAAAAAGTTGGGATTATCCATCAACACCGTTAGGAGATACAGCCTCCGCTTTTCGCCACCGCTTAACTTAGAAACATAAGTATACTGCCGATCTCCTTCAAACAGGAATCTATCCAGCATTTGCGAAGCGGTGATGTTACGCCCCTTTTTACCGATGGGGATAAACTCGGCAATATCCTTCACCACTTCAATTACCCGTTTATTCGGGTCAAGATTCATTTCACTTTGGGTAAAGAAGCCGTATTTCACGGTATCGCCCACCACTATCTTTCCACCATCCGGTTCCTCATTTCCGGTAAGCATTTTCAGGAAAGTAGATTTGCCCACACCATTCGGGCCTACTATTCCGGTGCGCTCCTTCCGCTTAAACACATAGTCAAACCCATCTACAATCTTAAGATCGCCATAGGATTTGCGAAGTTTATGCACTTCCAGAATTTTACTTCCCAGGCGTGTCATTTTCACATCCAGCTCAAGTTTAGAATCCTCCAGGTTTTTGCCCGCCTCACCCTTTAAATCGTGAAAGGCATCAATACGCGCTTTAGACTTTGTGCCTCGCGCTTTAGGCTGCTGTGCATCCACTCCAATTCCTTACGGAGAAGATTTTTGGCCTTGCCCACATTTACCCCTTCAATTTCTTCTCGCTCCGCCTTGCGCTGTAAAAAAGTAGAATAGTTGCCCGGTGCTGATACAGCGATTCATTCTCCAGTTCAAAAATCCTATCGCAAATGCGCTCTAAAAAGTAACGATCGTGGGTAACCATAAACAGGGTGATGGATGGTTGCGAGAGGTATTCCTCCAGCCACTCAATCATATCCACATCCAGGTGGTTGGTAGGCTCATCAAAAATCAGGATGTCGGGCTGGGAGATAA
>CAVWUM010000014.1:0-8136 GCA_963758205.1 Schleiferiaceae bacterium | reverse complement strand
TCACTACACTGGCAAAAAGAGGATTGGTAAATAATGACAGCAGAAGAGCTAAAAAAAATACGCAGGCACCTACATCAAAATCCGGAGCTTTCTACAGAGGAGAATAATACCCAGGCTTTTGTAAAACAGAAGCTGAAAGAGATTGGTGTGGAGAATGTGCAGGAGGTTGGGGGTACCGGCCTGGCGGTTTTCTTTAAGGGAGAAAAACCCGGAAAGAAGATTTTGCTGCGTGGGGATATGGATGCCCTTCCCATACAGGAAACCAACAGTTTTGAGCATAAGTCTGAAGTAGATGGTGTATCGCATAAATGCGGACATGATGGACATAGCACTATTATGCTCGGTGTGGCAGACAGGCTCCAAAAGGAAGGAATAGAGAAGGGTGAAGTATGCCTGATATTTCAGCCAGCTGAGGAAAATGGCAAGGGGGCTAAGGCTATTTTAGAAGATCCAAATTTTAGCTTTAAAGCTGACAAGGCCTTTGCCCTGCATAACCTTCCGGGATATCCACTGCATACGATTGTGTGCCGTAAAGGCTCATTTACAGCAGCAGCCAAGAGCGTAATTTTTAAACTGCACGGTAAAACCTCACATGCCGCTGAACCGGAAAAAGGATTGAACCCTGGATTGGCTGTTGCCAGGATACTTAACCTTAGCGAGGAGCTTTCCGTAAAGGAAATTGAGCTTGAAAACTTTGCCTTAATTACGATGGTGTATGTTACCATGGGAGAAAAATCGTATGGGGTATCTGCAGGGTATGGCGAGGTGCATCTTACGCTGCGCACCTGGCACAATGATGTGATGGATAAGCTGCAGAATGACCTTGTACATCGTACTCAAAAAATTGCCGCTACTTATGGGCTTGAATTGGAAGAGGAGTGGCTGGAAGAGTTTGATGCCAATGATAATGACGAAGAAGCCTACGAAACGATAAAGCAATCTTCGGAAGCTTTACAATTAAAATTTGAAGAAAAGCCCACTCCAAACAAGTGGGGTGAAGATTTTGGCCTTTTTACGAAAGTGTATAAAGGAGCGATGTTTGGCGTGGGCTCCGGTGAAAACTGCCCCGCTCTGCACAACCCTGATTACGATTACCCGGATGAAATCACGGAAACGGGAGTGAATATGTTTGTTGAGATATTGAGGAAGGCTTTATAGATAATGGTTTGGGCAATAGCCCAGATTAGTAACTTGACTATCCCCCCTTGAGGGGGCGAAGGGGGGTGAGCGGCTACTTTAACCTCAAAAAAGAGATAAAAATAAATGAACCACACCAGCTACATCGAGCTCAGCAGAAGTGCGCTAAAGCAAAACTTTGAATACATCCGTAAAACGGTGGGAGAGGGGTGTATGATTTCACACGTGGTAAAAGGTAATGCCTATGGCCATGGCATAGACACCTTTGTGCCACTGGCCGTGGAGTTGGGTGCAAGGCACTTTTCGACATTTGATGCCAATGAAGCCCTGGAGGTTCACAAAATTACCGAGGGTAAAATTCCGGTAATGATAATGGGAATGATTGAAGATGAGCAGGTGGAGTGGGCCGTAGAGAATGGTGTTGAGTTTTATGTTTTTGAAACCGGCCGCCTGAAGGCGGCAATAAAGGCAGCACAAAAAACAGGAAATAAGGCCCGAATACATGTAGAGCTGGAAACCGGCATGAATCGAACAGGTTTTGAGGAACAGCAATTGGATAAACTCAAAACCATCCTTAAAAATAATGAAGAGTACCTCGAAATAAAAGGTTTTTGTACCCACTATGCCGGGGCAGAGAATTACGCCAACTTTTTACGTGTAAACGGGCAATATGAAAATTTTGAAAAGGCTGTGGAGCAGCTAAACGAGGATGGCCTAACAGCTGAAAGGCACCATACGGCCTGTAGTGCAGCCAGCATCCGTTTACCACATACGCGTATGGATATGGTTCGGATCGGGATTTTACAATATGGTTTTTGGCCAAGTACGGAAACGTACATACAAACTATAAAACCCAATGGCAGCCATACACCTGATCCCCTGAAAAGGGTGATAAGCTGGAAAAGCCGTGTGATGAACCTGAAGCATGTAAAGCAAGGCGAATATATCGGCTATGGAACCAGTTATCTCGCCACCAGCGATATTACCGTGGCTACGGTGCCTGTAGGTTACAGCCATGGCTTTAGCCGTACACTTAGCAACCAGGGCCGTGCATTGATACATGGCCAGCGGGTTACTGTGGTAGGTATTGTAAATATGAATATGATGATGCTGGACGTAACCGGGCTGGAGAGTGTTCAGCGTGGTGATGAGGTGGTGCTGATTGGTAACCAGGGGGATTTATCCATTTCGGTATCCTCTTTTAGTGATTATTCTGATCAGCTGAATTATGAACTTTTAACGCGATTGCCGCATGATATACCGAGGTTGGTAGTATAAGCAACCCAGTCCCATTAACCACATCTTTTAAGGTGTGGTAATTAACAATAAAGGGAAGGGTGTTTTGGCGGGGTTTTTTGAAAAACCATGACAATACACCAAACCTGAAAAACCGGTATTTGACAAGATAGTATGGCATTGATAAAGAACTGAAAGAGGCAACACCAAACCTGAAAGAAAAGACTATGGCTTATATAACTTTAGATAGAAACAAACTCAAAAAGAACTACCACTACCTGAATTCTCTTTTTAAAGAAAATGGAATTGAGTGGGCTATTGTTACCAAAATGCTTTGTGGACATGAGGAGTACATTAAGGAGGTGATTGACCTGGGCATAAAAGAGATTTGCGATGCCCGCATCAGCAACCTAAAAAAGGTAAAGGAAATAAAGCCCGAAATAGACACGGTGTACATAAAACCCCCTGCCAGGCGCGCTATACCTGATATTGTAAAATATGCTGATGCCAGTTTTAATACCGAGTTTGAAACTATAAAGTTACTTTCTGAAGAGGCGGGGCGCCAGGGCAAAAAGCACAAGGTGATAATTATGATTGAGCTTGGTGATTTACGTGAAGGCGTAATGGGCGATCACCTGATAGACTTCTACGGCTCCGTATTTGAGCTTCCAAATATTATTGTTACAGGCATTGGGAGCAACCTCAACTGCCTGCATGGGGTAATGCCCAGCCATGATAAGTTTATTCAGCTTTCGCTTTACAAGCAGCTTATTGAAGCTAAGTTTAATAGAAAAATTCCATGGGTTACAGGGGGTACCTCGGTGGTAATTCCATTAATACACCTGCACCAGTTGCCGGCTGGTATAAACCACTTCAGGGTGGGCGAAACATTATATTTTGGTACCGATCTGGTACACGGAAATATTATAGAAGGTATGGAGCACGATGTGATTCGCCTGTATGCCGAAATAATTGAAATAACTGAAAAACCCGTGGTACCCATAGGAAGCCTTGAGGCCAACCCTAGTGGAGAAGTGTTTGAGGTAAACGAGGATGATTATGGCCGCACTACCCACCGTGCCATATTGGATCTTGGCTTGTTAGACATCAACTCTGATTACCTGATACCTGAAGACAAGAGCTTTCAGTTTGTAGGGGCCAGCAGCGATATGCTGGTGCTGGATATTGACGATAACGACCAGGGCTACAAAGTTGGCGACCTCATTCCGTTTGACCTGAAATACATGGGCGCTTTAACGCTGCTGAACTCTTCTTATATTGGGAAGAGGATAATTTGAGGAGGAATGGTTAGTATGTGAAAAGTAGAGCAGTCGCAGAGGTGTACTTTTCGGATTAAGCACTTTACGCTCTTTTTTTTACATTGTTAGCAACAGGCATTATTCTACAAGTTCAATCCCATTTACAAAGTCCGTGAATTTTGGTAAATTCTGTTCAAATGTTTCTGGTGTAGCAACAAATTGAATCCAAAGAAATGCCTTTTTCGTTTCTATCAGCGCAAATTGATTATGGTAAATTTTATTTTGGAAGAAAGTAAAAACCCTACAACTTACACCATTCTTAATTTCGCGTAAATCGCTTGGATTATGTCCGTACCAAATATGACTTTCGCTATATAAAGACTTCTTTCCAAATTTATTTCCTGTAATATAGATTTCGGTAAAATGCTCAAACGAGTTGAACTCGGATTTTTCAAAGCCTTTAATCATCACTGCATTTTCAATTCCCTCTATAGAAGGAAATGTCCCTCCCCAAACTTTATCGTTTCCAGTTTCTCTTAAATTTAGCCACTTTGGAATTTCGGTTATATATCCGAAAGTGCTATCAATATACACCAGCGATTCTATTTCATCTTCTTTAATTTGAGCTTTCAAATCTTCGGTGTCTTTATATTTTTTATTAATAGTATCGCTTTGAGCTTTTGAACTAAAAGTATTCATTACGATAAATAATGTCAATAAAATCAGTTTCATATTTGCAGTAGGTTTTTTTGTTTGTTGCTAACTGGGGTATAAGGTGTCATTGCTACTTCTCTTATATACTTCAGCCCTTCAACCTTATGAGCTTGAGTTGTAAAGCTAATTTAATCTTTTAATGGGGCCAGTCATATAACTAGGCGTGAGATAACTAACACGACTTCAAAGTGGGTGACTCCTTCTCTTTAACTTAAGTTACATGGGGGCCTTAACGTTGCTGAACTCGTATTACATAGAGAAGAGGATAATTTGAGGGGTAACAGAAATTATTCTGAGGCCACTTATTCCTGCCTTACTATTTCAGCAGGTTCCTCAAGGATAATGTTTTTGTCTTTATACACTACCAGTTCGGCTGGTGGATAATCGTTACTACTCAATACATTAATAAAACAAACGTACTTGTACTCTCCATTAGTAAACTCATATCGATGATTTCCACCGCTCCCATCCAGTATCCTTTTTCCGTCAAATACTATCAGGTCAGACCTTTTAGAAAAATCAGAGTTTACAGAACAAACAGCGTATCTGAACTTACCATTTTGTAGCTGGTCAATCCGGATAAGAAACTTTGAAGTTTTGAGAATATGAACAGGAGCTACATACTCTTTCAAACTTTCGTGGAGCGTTTTACGGTCTTTTTCAATAAGGCTGTTTTGTAAGGAGATTGCTTTATCAGACATGTAGTTTACTGCGATTAGTGATCCATCATAATCAAGCCAGATTACTCCATGTAGTAGCATAATGCCACGATAGCCCATCGCTGTCCAGTCCTCATATATGTTAGAATTTACAATTAAAGCCGTAAGACTATCGTCAAATATTTCAGAATACCTCTCTGAAAGTTCTTGCTTGTCCTTTATTGATGGAATGGGATACGGCCGCTCAAGTGGAAAGGATATGAAAGTTGCCAATCTATTTATATCATTTGCTTTTATGCATTTCACAAAAGTTTGTGCAACCTGTTGATGCCCGGTTTCAGACAATTGACAAAATGAGAAGTTGTAAGCAAGAAGAAGCGCGATTAAAATTATCGGATTTTTCATCACAGGGCTATAAAGGCTTCATAAAGCGGAGAATTACTATTATCCATCAATCGAAACCCCAACCTGTTTGTTGTTTTCAAAGTGTACATGGAAAAAGTATTGTTGTTCTGCCTTTTGCTGAAAAGTCAGTTCAAAGCCGTCATCCCTTACCATAAGGCCTTTAATATTAAAATGAGCCTCAATAGATTCAAAGGGCAAATCAGCATTTTGATACTGCTCTCTTAATGCAGCCGTTGATTCCGCACGGATATCACGCTCATTCAACAGCGCCTTTATCAGTATATCCTTTTGAGATTCATCCAGCCCATTTTTATCACCAGCTATCATAATCTCAATCTCATCACCCAAAAAAGTCAACTCTATAAGCCAACCAATACGATGGCCCTTAGTGCTAAAGCTTTTGAGTTCTCCAAAATCCTCATCGGTAGTGCGGAGTGTTTTCCTTCCAAATAGAGTCCTAAGTAAACTCATTATGTAGTGCGGTAGGGGTTTTTCATAGGATGTAAGTCTAAGTGTTATCAATATTATTTTCCTGCGAATGGGTGCTTAGATGCTTAAGCATCTCCTCTAAATTTTTCAGTTCATTCTTTGATCGCCTATTATTCCAATAGTAAATGTGGCTACCTACTTCAAACTGTATTTTAGGGTGGTAAACTTTCTGCACTCTAAAATTCGTAACCATTTTAGTTCTTAGCACAATATTGATAAATCCTTTTTGCTTTCTGGGCTTACCAATTACACGAATATTTTCATGAGCCATTCCTCCAAATTCTGGAATGCAATACACCTTAGCACCTGGCCTAAATTGCTTTGTTCCACGTCTAATTGCTTTCTCTTCTCCCCATAAATGCTTGTCAATTATGTTGCCTACAATACACCACTCAAACTCACGGCTGTCAATGCCTTCCTTGGGCTTGGGCTTAAGCCAATTTGATATTTTAGTAAGTAGACTCAAATCTTTTTTAGTCTCCACTAAGTCAATCATTTATTCCTACACGAACACTCATGATGCTCGTTTAGGTAGTTAATAGACTCCATACAGAGTTCTTTTAAAACGGGTATGTTGATGTCCGAAAGCCTTTTGATGTAAATGCAGGCCTTGCCCATCTTAAACTTTCCAAAGTCGGTTAGCAGCTGATTGCTTTTTTCGGTATCGGAATATACGTAAAGTGAGAAGGCTGCCTTTCTGGGTGAAAACCCCAGCATTGGCGCATCGCCTTCATGCCCACTGGCGTATTTGTAATGGTAGCTTCCAAATCCAATTATGGATGGCCCCCACATTTTGGGTTCAAAGCCAGACCATTCTTCCAGTAGTTCAATCAATTGAAAACTGTCCTCTTTCTTCTGCTCATTATCAATGTATGAATTAATAAAGTCCGTTACGTCTTTTCCAGTATAAGTTGTCTTTCCCATGGCATTAATACTTGTTCAGTAATCACAGCCTCTTTACGGCCAACACTTCCCTTCCTTATAACTATCTACCCCACTGCATTCGGCTTCAGAAGGATTACTGTATGTTTTTCCATTGCATCCGCACACTGGGTTAAAGTCATAGGTAACTATGCAACCAGGAATAGGGTCATCCTTGCAGTTATTATCCTTATTACAACTGTAGAGCGTAATGAGGAGAATAAGGGCAAAGAGCGGAGCGAGTATGATGATGTTTTTCATAATGCAACTGCTAATTAAGTAAAGTTACGGCTGATTGGTATAAACCAACAATACTTCCATGTGGGGGTTGGGTTCCATCCAGTGGTTGGTGTTGGGAGGGATTTTGCATACATCGCCTTTTACCACCTTAACAGCTACTTCTCCATTTACAATGGTTCCTTTACCTTCAGTTACATAGCATATTTCCCAGCTGTTGTGTAGGTGGCCTCTTCCGTTTCGCTCAAAAACCAGGTACTCCGAAATAATCTCTCCATCCTTTTCCACCAGGGTTTCCATGGTTCCAAATGAGGTGGTTCGTTTCTTATTCATGCTAATTCAGTTGCCGTTCTGTTCTACGCTTTCCGCAAAGTCTTTAAACTGATCCATCTGCCTTTGGCTTTGCTGCTCAAAAAGCTTTGGCAGCATGCGGGCAATTAACCTCGGTACAAAGCCACTAAAGTGGGTGTATTCTACCTCAACGGTATAACGGGTTCTGCCATTGGCAATGCTCTCAAAGCGTGAAAGCTGGATGTTACTCATATGCTTATGCCCATAGAGTGCCTTTTTTTCAGCGGGTAAATTATTAATTAAAATGGTTTCCAATAATTCCACTTTGCGCTTCCCCTGCTGTAAGGTGATTTTGGATTTGCTGCCCTCAGCATGCTTTTCGCCTTCCTGCAACTCAATGGACTCAAACCCATCTTGCCATTGGTCATAGTAGTCCTCATCAGCCCATAATTCCACTACCTCATTTACCGGAAGGTCAATAATTGTGGTGCAGGTGTATTTCAACGGGTTTGCTTTTTAATAAGTTTTAGCGCCCAATCATAATGGCTTGATGTAGCCGAAACCAAGTAGGCGCCCAAAGAAGTGGTACCTGTCCATTTGTAGCGCTTCTTTTCAAACAATTCCTCATCCGTGTGTGTCTCAATAAGGGCAAACACCTTTTTAAAGCTCTTTTGTAAAAGGCCTTTTACCTCTGCCAGGTTGGTATTACTATATTGTTTTTGGATGGTGGTATTGAGCTGCGAGGTAGTTTTCCAGGTATAGCCTTTGGCAGGGATGTCGGGTTTTTC
>CAVWUM010000013.1:0-31556 GCA_963758205.1 Schleiferiaceae bacterium | reverse complement strand
GCCAGGTTAAAGAGTACGGCAGCAATCATATAAGATATATAATCATTGCTTATAGCCTCTTTCGACAATATTACGGATACCGTCCACCAAAATCCATAACTATTTACAAAAAGCATTGATAGCTGTGAAAGTAAAGCCTGAGTACAATGCCAGCGCACAAAGTAAGTTCCCTTTCTATTACCCATATAAAAAATAAAGGTTGCAATGAGGTTGATAATGGGTAAAGGCAAACCTGCCATTAAGGCTATTACCGACATCAGGTAGCTGTTAGAAGCCTTTTCGGCTTCATGCTCACCCGGTGCATATGTAAAATGGCTAATTGTAATCATAAGCCTTTTGTAATATTCCAGGCCCAGTTCAGTAAAACTAAAGCTATTAATGGTATTGCAACTAATGGCTTTCTCAGGTTATGCTCTGTTTTCAGGTAAAACTTAAAAAGGCTATCGCTCTTCGCAGCAATATCTAACAGTAGCCATATTGGGGTTATTAGCATTATCAGCCCCACTACAATGCCTAGTGGGTTAATGAATATTGCAGTAAAAAAATCTCCTCGGCTTAAAGCTAGCACGGCACGGGTGGAACCGCAGGAAGGACATGGAATATTAGTGGCGTGCTTTATAAGGCAAACCTCTGCAGGAGAGCTCTCATTATTAAAAATAAAATTACTGAATGCCAGCCAACCATATCCGGCCAAACAGGCTATAAGTAAAATGATATATAGCTTGTTTCTGCTCATTTTTTTTAGCGCAGCACTTGTTGAATCTTTTCCATGTTTTTTTCGCGAGTGGCTCCCATTATCAAAAACCAGTCAATAATGGTTCAGATACCAAAACCACCACAGGTAAGCAACTTTCCAATTCCCATTCCGGTATCACCAAGCATAAAACGATCAATACCTAAACCACCGCCTAAAAGAGACACAATAATGCTGGTAGTAGGATCTTTAAATTGCAAAGTTTGTATCATGGGCCATTTTGAATCATCCATTGATATCAGCCTATCTCTAATAAATCCTACCTGATGGCTCTCAAAATATTTACTATTGGCCATGATAAACATATCGACTTTCTGTGCGTCCATTTTTCGCTAGTTTTAATTAATTGATAAAAGTTAAGTGCTCCAAAATCACAGAAAATCAGGATTATCCGGTCTTCCAGTTTTTTGAAAGCAGGCAATTTTACGACTTTTTCTGATATGCCTTCACCAAATATTATATGCAACCTGAATGGTCAATTTGTGCGGTTTTTGATACCTCAGGCTATTTCACAACAGTAATAACAACATTCCCCTTCTTACGTCCGCTATCTACATATTTATGGGCTGCTGCAACTTCTTCCGAAGGAAAAGTTCGGTCAATAACGGCCTTTATCTTTCCAACAGCCATTAAATCCATTAGGTATTTTAAGTCTTCTGATTTTTCGGGCGCACCACCACCAATAACTTTTCGGCCACTGCCCAATCCGGTTAAACCGGGAGTCATGCTTACCGTATCTAAAAAATACCCTCCCTTTGGCAGGGAGTTTTTGCACTTAGCAAAAGGCACTTTAGAAACAGTTTCAAAAATCACGTCATACACCACACCGTTTTTTGTGAAGTCCTGGCGGGTGTAATCAATTATATGGTCGGCACCGAGGGATTTTATCAAATCAATATTTTGAGTACTGCAAACGCCTGTAACCTCGGCCCCAAAGTGCTTTGCCAGTTGCACGGCAAACGTGCCTACCGAGCCCGATGCACCATATACCAGCACTTTGAACTTCTGCCTCTTTTGTGGTTGATCAACTTTGGCTTGCCTTAAAAACCATAATGCTGTGGCGGCTCCAATGGGTAATGTGGCGGCAGATGCATGAGTTACATTTTCGGCTTTTAGGGCCAGGGCATTTGTTTCAGGCAGGCATTTGTATTCAGCATTGCCACCAAAGCCTGATTTTGTTGTGGAGCCAAACACCGCATCACCTACCTTGTAGCGCGTTACATTTTTACCAACAGCTTCAACTACACCTGAAAGTTCCATGCCCACAATATCCTTACGAGGTTTGGTAATGCCCAGTGCCAGGCGTCCGGGTATATAAAAAAGCTTTGGTACGTTAAAGGCCCTCATGCGGCAGTCACCAGCGGTAACGGTACCTGCATGTATTTTTATCAATAATTCATTTTGTTTGGGAGTTGGCTTGGGTCTCTCCTCTATTTGAAGTACTTCCGGTGATCCATACCTGGTGGCAATAGCTGCTCTCATTTTTATGTTAAGGTTTGTTCTTAAACCTAGGACAGCTATTAAATGGCCAATGGTTGCCTGACCTTTACATTTTTACCAAATAGTCATTCAAACCTTCAAACACGGATCCCCAACCATTGTAAAAGCCCATCTTTTCCTGTTGCAGTTTATATTCCTCTGTTTGGTGTAGTACCTTAAATATGAATTTGGTTTTATCTCCATCTTCTTCAAAGAGCATGGTCATTTGTACACCTTCCGTCATAGGCTTAAAATCTGCCGCGGTTACAATCTTACTGTGCTCTATAATTTCTGAGTAGATGCCTTCACTAATAAATTCATTACCATTGGGCATAGGCATTGAGTATTTCCAATGGCCACCAACTTTAAAATTGTGTTCAATTATATTAACCGGCATCCCTCTTGGGCCCCACCAATGCGCTATGTGTTCCGGTTTTGTCCAGGCCTCCCATACCAGCTCAATGGGGGCGTTAAAAGTTCTTTCAAGAGTTAAGGTTCGCTTTTCGGTATCGTTTGAATTATTCATCGTTATTCTGTTTGGTTTGTAATTTCATTAGGTATTCTTCAAAAGAGTCAAGGCGGTTTTCCCAAAGTATCTTGTACTTCTCCATCCATAAAAAGGCTGGGATGAGGTTTTTGGGTTGAATCTGGCATAAGCGCTCTCTTCCGGTCTGCTCAATCTGTATAAGGTCACATTCGCTTGGGATTGTAAGATGCCTTGAAATGGCCGGGCGGCTTACTTCAAATTTTTCAGCAACCTGATTTACCGTAAGTGACTTTTCGGAGAGCATCTCAATAATATCTCTCCGCACCGGGTCGGCTATAGCCTGAAAAACATCTCTTCGCATATTAATGTAACTGAACGGTTACAAATATATGTGTAACTATTCGGTTACGCAATATTTTTTGAATTCAAATTGGTGGTTAAGGGCTGGATTCGCTTTATTAAGGCTTTATTAGGCTATTGCAGTCTTTGTAGGGGCTCATGTAGGTTATCCACAAAATTCACCTGTTTCCCTTTATTGCTCTCGACTATGAACTGGCGAAGGTTTTGGCTATCGTACATTTCAAAATCACCAATAATACCAACCGCATTCTATAATCTGGCAAACTTCTGCAACACTTCCCAGCCATGCCTGTTTTCAGATTAAAAAAGTCAGCAGCAATGTTTTCCCTCGTAAACTATTACACCATCAAAACCCTGGTAATAGAGGTTGCCCACCCGCGTTAGACCATCTTCACTACCGGAGATTATCTTTCATCCGAAGTAACTTCGGCTATTTGCAGATGTTCATTTGTGGGTTTGGATGTGCATTTGAATACAGGCAATAAAACTTCTAGATTGGACTACTTCTTAGCACAAAAGAAAATTTATCAAATAATCTTAGCGATCTACATTAGAAGATATACATCAATTAAAGCCTTGAGTTTTAGATCAAAATTTCTCATATAGACATCATCCACAAGACTTTCTGAGGAGTTCCTGAGAAGGGATAATATGTAATAATATCAACAACATTCTCTAGAATGATTGAAAAGTGGGAGACAGGAATTTTATCACTAATATCCAGGCAACGTGAGAAATCTTCAACAGACCTCCTGAAAGTTCTACTCCTTTTAACATTCAAAACATGGTTAACACTTTCCTTGGTTGGATTCTCGCCAAAAAGTGAACCGAATAAAACAATCATTTGCTCCGTTTTTTTTATCGAAGACAAAAATTTCCGTTTCGTTAGCTCATTTGAATCAATATCATTAACTAAAAAGTCGGTAAGCGCCTTCTATTCTTCAACCGACAGGTTATTCTGTCCTGACGAGGAAAAAAACCAATAATATCATTGATACTATGATTAGTTCGTGTACTAACAGAAGTAAGCTAAGATTGTGATCAGCTCTTCATTTAACATCCTATCGGGTTGTCCCTCTTCTGTTTCTCGTAGAAAGAACCAATCAGTAATTTTTGGCTTCTTTACAGACTTCTTTAATTGCGATAGTTACCTCAAAATCCACAATTGAATTCCACATCTCAAATGAATTGCTTTTATGGGATATGGTTTGTAATTCAACCGAATAAACAAATCAACTGGATCGAACTTATCATTAACGGATTCTTCAATTATAATCAGGTCAATGACAAAATCCAGAATCTTGTCTTGATAGATTTCCGGTAAACCACTATAATTTGAACCTTCGAATTCAGTAAGAATTTTTAAACCTTTCAATTTAAAGCTATTGTTTTTTGAAAATTTAAGTTCCCCATCTTCATTGTAGTACTGCTCGCCTAAAAATCCAATAATTGCTAATAACCTTTGCTGTCCATCAACTACCTCTTTAACATTGTTCATTTTTTTATGAAGGAAAATAGGCGGTAAATTAATCCCTAATAAAATGCTTTCTATCAATGAGGATGCTTTTACAATGTTGATTTTTTCTTGTCTTTGGTATGATGGTCGTACAAATATCGGTTAGTTTTAAGGTCTAATTTAATTTCATCAATAGGAGTTGAAATGGGATTGGGTTTATTTAGTCTTAAATTGGAAAGTTCATCAATAGACTTTGCAGCATCTACTTCAGTTTGTTTTAAAGTATTAATTGTGTTTCTAAAGTTTTCATCTCTAATATATTCAGAAAAATCTAAGTTAGTTATACTGTCAAATAGAGTTGCGGTATCTGAAAATCTAGTTATAATACTACTATAATAATGAGGATTATCGCTAGAATATGTCGTCATATTGTTACGGTAGTGAGCTAAAATTTTATCTTTATTTTTTTCAAAATAATTGGAAAATCTTCTTTATCAATAATTGTGAATGCCCATAGAATACATTCATAGACCAATTTATTTTTTATTTTATTTTCATCAAGTAAAAAATTGCTAAGTGTAATAACTTTATTTAAGGTACTTAAAAAGTTATCGAAACTTTCATCATCGGAAGTGCTACTTGTTTTGGCAAAATCGTATAGTAAGTCAAATGTTTCTGTTCTGCTACCTCCTGCATATTTTGAAATCGGGAAAGTATTCAGAATTCTATATTTTCTAATAAAGTCGACATTTTTTGCTATTAATCCATCATTCTTTCCTTTCTCTTGAACTTCTTGTTTGGGAAAAAAGCAATTATTAAATGACTTCAGAAATGGGTAGTCAGTGTTTAGCTTTCTTTTAAACTTTTCTGAAAAATTATCATCATCGTATTTTGCATTATCTAATTCTTCACGATTTAAGGTGTAATCCGGTATTATATCTTCTAAAAATTTCTTTTTTAACTTTATCCAGTGTACTTTTTGATAAATCCGGTTGATTAATTACTTCAAATTCAAAAACTCTAATATTAGAATCTAAAAAGATATTTTGAATGTCAGATGAAAGCCGATTAAACGACGTATTCTTTAATACTTGAAGCTCCATTAGCCCCTTGACCCTGAGCGTAATGTCATTTTCTTTAAACTTTTTCAAAGTCTCAAACCGCTGACGACCGTCTATCACCTCTATTTTATTGCCAGTCTTAAAAAGAATCAGGGGCGGAATCTCGGTTCCGAAAATTACACTTTCAATAAAGAAAGTTGTTTGTTCGCATTATCCCAAACATAATTTCTTTGGTAATAAGGGCTATAATCTATGCGTTTCAAATTCCGTGCACTCAGCAATGTTTTTACTGACATACTCCTCGCATTCAATTGAAGAGAGTTTTGAAAAACATCTTTCAAAAATTTCGTGCTACTCTATATTCTCCATAATCTCAATTATCGAAGTTTACATTTATGACAACGTCTTCTGAAATGTCAATCTTAAAGCCAAAAACTTTGTTTTCATCTGTATTAGTTGTGTATTTAGCAATGGTGACCTTTTCTATTGCTGTATAAGTTGTCAGGACAACTCTCTCTATTAGGAGGTTATATATAAAGTTGGAAAATTGTTCCTCCGTCAGTTTAATATGGTTCAGGGAGATATCAGCACAGCAGGAAACTTCAATTCTAATTGAATTGTCGAAGTATATGGCTAGAAGGGTGTTGAACACCCCTTCTTTTTCAACGATTTGATCGCGCTCATGGTTTAGGTCAAAGGAGTCTTTAATATTTTTTATAGCGAAACCGCTTAAGAGATCTGCAAATTTCACTATTCGAATGTCCATATCTAAATAATAGAAATAGCTAAACTGAGACTTTTGAAACAATGGTATATGCTTTAGTAGATTATATTTTAAAATTAGCGGTCTTGATTTAGTACCATATTGGGAGTAGGAATTGTACTGAATTATCAATTGTTCAAAGTCAGTTAGCTGTGATCGGAGAATTTTTGAGTACTGAATCTTTTCCTTTTCTTCAAGAAAGGGGTTGGAGTCAATAATCTTGACTAGCCTGTAGAATGATTTAAAGAAATGCGAAAGATGACCACGTTGTTCATTAAAAAGGTTATCATACCTATCATTAAGAGCTTTATCGTGCTCTATAATATTACTTTCATCATTATATTCAAATTCTAAGGCTTGATAGGTCGTTTTAAAATAGTCACTATTGACATCTATGGAGTTGAGTCCATCCTTGATTTTTAAATAGACGGTAAGGAGGGAGTAGAAATGCGGATTCAAACTGTCGAAGTTTAATGGTCTTTGTTTGTTGCTCATAGACCTTTCTACTAGATTCCAACTCCTTTCTTTGCAACTCAAATTCCTCAACTTGTTTGTTTAGAGCTTGAACTTGAAGAGATAAAGCCTCTTGATTCGTCTTTATATCTTTTCTTTGTTCTGTGAGTGCGATATAGAAAAGAATTACACCAGCCAATGCCCATATAGAACCAACAATGCCACCAATGAAATCGCCAATTTGACCCCATTTATCACTTGCTACTTTATTTGAAAATGAAAAATCCAGATCCTTCCAAAGGAAGGTGATAATTGCCAACAATATTATTACTAGTCCAAATAAGATGAGAAACTAGACTGGTCCTTTCGTTCTTCAGGTATTTTATCATTCGCTCTAAAGTTTGTGTTGTTTGTTCCAAATTGGAAGACCATATGTTAAAACACCAGTATGTACTTTTTGCTATTGCAGTTTAGAAGTTGATGCTTATTGAGGATAAAACTAATTTATTGATTTATCATTTTTGGTTTTTGTTAATAAATAGTCATTTTCTTAATACCATTAACAGCTTCTCCATCAACACACTCACATCACTCACCGGATAATCACCAAACTGCTTAATGCGGTAGTAGCCCATTCGGCTGTAAAATTTGATGGCTGCAGTGTGCTTGCTGCCTGTTTCAAGGCGCACAATGCTATTTCCATTTTTCACCGCTATTTCCTCCAGGGTTTTTAGAATCTTTTCAGCTAGCCCTTTGCCACGTTGTTCGGGCTCTACAAACATCCGCTTTACTTCTGCATAGCCTTCCATTTGTTTTAAAGCACCCATGCCTGTTAATCTCCCGTCAAAGTAGGCGCCCACCATTGTAGCCTTATTGTTTATTAGTTGTTCCGGGCTTTCCAGGTGGCAGTCAACAGCGTTATACAGGCTTAGGTTAAATGTATTCAGTTTGGTTATAAGGTCTTGCACCTCGGTATCAGCAGGGGAGATGGGTTTTAGGGTAATCATTTTTAATTTATCCATTTACGCTACGTTGCACACATTCACAAATCAGGAACACTAGGGATTTTAATTGTTTGTCATTTTTGCTTGATCAAAAAGAACAAAAAAAATCAAGGCTCTCAAAAAAATATCAACCTGCTTTTTACGAAGTCTAACTGCGGCTGGGTGATCTCTTCGTTCCTCAGAGCTTCCCAATTTAGTAACCCTTCCTTTTAATCAGATTTCTATTTCTTTGAAGGCCGTCCCAAAATTGCCTTGCAATTTGAGGCTTGGTCTGTGTTTGAGTGCTCTTTAATTACCTAAAAGGATAGGTTGATAAAGATTGCTCGAGTATAATTCATCGATTATTCAAAGTTTAGCTTCCAGTCTTCCAATATCCACCCAATAAATCTGATCTATCATTTCGTGGTAGGGATCATGCATTTGGGTGACGGGGCTTCAATAACTCTTTGGCCTTGGATAAATGGCTTTTAGCATCCTCAGGCTTTTGCATTTTAGATAGGGTAAGGGCCTGGTAGTATTCGTTTTCAGCCAGGTTGTTTTCTATTCTCTGCTGGTCAAAGCACTTCAAGGCCTGCTCCAGCTTGCCCGTTTCCAGGTATAGAACCCCAAGGTGGAGGTAATCAAACATACCAGCATTATAGGCCTCTCGAGGTTAACAGTTCTTCCAAAATAGCAATGGCGCTATCAGGCTGGTTAAGGTTTTTATAGCACAATGCCTTTACCACCAGTAAATGGTAGGTGCCGTTATGCGAACTTGGAATATCTCCTGAATGGGTGCTCAAAAAAAGGTTGATGTCATCGATGGCTCCCTGATGATCGGCAAAGAACTTTGTACGAACGGAAGCCCTTATCGGCAGGTATATGTCGGGTTCATGCTCTACGGCCAGTTCCATGTTTTTCATATACTCTATAAAGTTACCGCTCTTTACGTTGGGCGCGGCCTTTTCGCGGTAAGCGTAGGCAAAACGAGGGCAAATAGCTATGGCACTATCCATTAACAAATGAAACTCGCGACTAAACTGATAGTACTTACCGATGTTTTCTTCCACCAGCTTACAGGCTTCATACTGCGCAGTATCGCCAAGGTATAGGTAATAGTTGCAATTAGGCTGCGCTTTTACGCCATAACCCGTAATGAGGAGAGTAGCCGCAGTCAAGGTTTGCAGTAGTTTCATGGAAGTATGTTTATAATTTGGCCGTCTTTGATTTTAAACAGCAGGTATTGATAATAATCCACCGGTTGATCGCGCAGGTACATTGTGTCCCAGCCTTTCAGTGATTTTGTGATTTGCATCAGCTGGTCTGTAATTCGCACGTCCATTGCTTTGGGCTTGTAGTTAAAATCGGCTGTTAATAGCCTATACCTATCTGCTTCCCCTTTACAGTTTACTATAAACCTGATCCTGACAAGGCCACTGTCATCCCATGAGTTTTCAGGGCTATAGTTCTTTGCAAATGCTGAATCAATAGCGGGCTTGCCACCCTGGTATAGCATTCCTTTACTATCATTAAAATATTGAAACACCTTTTGCTCACCATTGCACAGTACAAAAGTGGAGTCATCCATTTCCGGGTCAAAGGCAATGTCATCTACCCAACGCGGGTATTCATTTTTTTCGGTTTTTCTTACCTCTTCCTGTCCTTTACAGGAGGATATGAAAATCGTGAGGATCACGAGGAGGAGGTATTTCATATTCAATAGGATTATTAAAGTAAATGCTGATGCTTCCGTGTGGCGTACTTCACTATCCATGCCGTATTTGCGTTTTTACTTTTTTTCCAGGTTTTCAAAAGCTCAACGGTTGGTTCTGGGTTTACCTTCAGGTAGTCGGTTAAATGATTAGCAACCGACTTTTGCACAAATTTTATTTCATCCTTTTTGAGGAGTTCCAGTATCTCAAAAACTAGACGGGTCTTCAATAAAGATATCGAGCTTTGGCGCCCAGGGCAATTTAAGTCTCAAGCCTTCGCTCGCAGTCTGCGTAAGTGGAAATCCGGTGATGTTGCCCACTCTTTCATTTGGTCAAGGGCTTCAACGGGATACCTTCCTATAAAAGGCCTTATGGCGTATTCTCCGGTATTTCGTCTGGTTATTTCGGCTATAGCCAAGATGGAGGCATCATAGTAATCAAGCCCATACTTTTCTACATATTTACCGATTGGCAAAACCCAATAGAAGTTGGTAAACATACCGGTTTGCTTAGGGTTGGGCTCGCCCAGAATGCCAGTGAGTATATGTATTGCCTCTTCAAAATCTGCCGGAAGATGGCGTCTCAGTTCCTCTGCATGTAGCTCCACACGCTGTGTGTAGGTTTTGCCTTCGCACCTTTTTGCTATGGCAGATATGTATGCCTTACTATTAAAACCCGGATAAACCTTCAATATCTTCTCCGAAAGGAGTTCGGCCAGGTTGCTGCCAAAGTGTTTGGTAATGCTGTAGTCCTTCTTTTCTTTTTCCACAACGGGTCAGGGTTTTAGCTCATACTCAAATCCGTAATAATGACTTCCATCTTTTATATCAATAGTCATTTTACCGCTTAGCCCTTCCAGTTCTCCGGTGCCTGAGCCGGGCACAACTTCCAGTATCAACCGACTCTCAGTACCGGCCATCACACCAAAGTGCTGAAGTATAAAACTACCTTTTTTGCCATTTAATGTGCCGCTGGCCTGCTCAATAGCCACATAGCCTGCCGAGCCTTTAACCGGAGTCATGGCGCTCAGCATCTCACCCTGGCTGGTAGCCGATAAATCGCCATTAAAAGTTTTGTTGATAGACATCCTACCCAGCTGGGCTCCGTCTTTCGATTGGCCTGAGTATTCGAAAGGCTCCATTTTCACCTCAAAAGTTCCGGTTATTTTCATGGTATAAAGTCTTTTGTAAAAGGACTAAAGTACGCCTGTTTTTACAATACTTGCAGAAGTTTTGTAAACAGGGTCAAAACCATTTCACGCAACGTATCAATACGCTTTTGCATCTATATAAAAACGTAAAAAATGAAAAACACAATCTTATTGCTGATGGCTGGCCTGGCCATAATTAGCTGCAAAAAGGAAGACAAGGCAACTACCCCCAACCCTAATCCAACCAATTTTACACGCTATGCGCTGGTTGAATTACTGATGAATCCGGGGGACGGCAGTGGAACATTTCAGCCGGTTACCAGCAACAAATTTGTAGAGCTTTACAATGATGGTACTATAAAATCCAATGGTGACATCTGTAGTATGAGCCTTGATGCCAATAAACCAACAAATGGGACGTATTCACTGGCCGATTCAAACATTGCCGTTTCAGGATGTGATACCCTGGATTTTGATTTGGATAATTCTACCTTAATCATAAATTATCCCTGTATAGAGCCCTGCCGGGCGAAGTATCAAAAAACAGTGCCGTTGCAAACGCAGTAGTTAGATTTAAGTATAGACACTCTATTAAATGAAAAAGCCCTTTAGAAGTAAATCTGAAGGGCTTGCTTGTTTTCTCAAGTAGAGTTAACAAGTTATTTTATAAACTCCTTTTTGCAGAAGAAGTGTTGGCAGAAGGCACCGACCTGGCGGGGGCTGAGCTTCTTGAAGGGGTGCTGACCCTTGCCGGTTGCGGACTACTTCTTTTTGCCTGTGGGGTAGTACTACGCGATGGCGTTCTATATCTGGCAGAGCTATTTCGGCTCGGAGTACTTGCGGAACTCTGCACTGTTGCGGTTCTTACTGAAGCCCGGCTGTTGTTGCTGCTCTGCCTGGTAGCAGCTGGTTGTTGTTTTGCCCTGGTGGTAGTGGTAGTTCTTACAGTAGTGCTTTGCCTTACCGTGGTGCTGGTAGATGGCATTTGTTGCCTGCCA
Source organism: Schleiferiaceae bacterium (assembly GCA_963758205.1). Lineage (GTDB taxonomy): Bacteria > Bacteroidota > Bacteroidia > Flavobacteriales > Schleiferiaceae > Owenweeksia. The sequence goes on along the minus strand of CAVWUM010000013.1, from coordinate 19,900 downwards.
CTATTTACAGTTGTCCTCGTTGTTGCCCGGCTGCGGTTTTCTGCAGTTCTTGTTGAGGTGCTACGGGCCTGGGCAGGGGCCGTAGCTCTTTTGGTTTCCACCGGGCGGCTCTCAGCGGTTCTTACATTCCTGGCAGGCGTAGTTCTGTTAGCCACTAACTGCTGGCGGTTCTGTACCCCCACATTTCTTCTTTCAAAAGAGCGGTTCGGATTACTACGGGCATAATCATTTCTGCCATGGCGCTGATACATTTGGTAAGCTCTGTTACTGCGCCTTACTGTAACATGGCGGTAAGTATGATAAGTATGTATATGGTGGTGTACATGTCTGTGATAAACAAATACCGGCCTTGGAGCCCAGCAGTTGTAGTACACGGGGTAGTAGCCATAATAGTAAGGAGATACCCAGCGTACATAGGATGGCCCCCAGAAGTAGGTATAAATTACCGGCCTTCTTACATATACAGGCTCTATAATATAGTTGGGTCCATAAATGTAGCTGTTACCCACAACCTGTACTACCACATCGTTCCCACGTTTTTCAACATCTATAGTAGCTACATCCTGGTACACATCCTTGGCCAAAATAGCTTGTATTAAAATAAGGTGCACACCCTGTTCGGTAGATTCCACTACACGCAGGTAATCCACGTATCCATCCTCGTTTAGATCAAGATTTGAAATCTGTACTTCGGGGTCATTCAAATTGCGCTCAAAGTCTTCGAGGTTACTGGCATCCCCAAACATCGAAGCCACAGCTTCAAGGTCAAGGTTATCGCTAATATCATAACTCGTGGCTTTTACAGTTACCCGCTGCTGAGCGTGCAATCCTAAAATACCAATGAAAAGAGCGAGGGCTAAGAATGTGACTTTAGTTTTCATGGCATTAAAATTTAATTGTTAATGCCTGTTGAAATACCAAAGTAGTGCCAAAGTCTGAAAGCCTTGCAGGGTAAAGGATTGAGAAGGGGTGTAGTTTATTTTTAGGATTTGAAGATTCGAGAATTTGAAAATTCCAATGATATAGGGTTATTCATCTCCTCAAATAAAAAAAGCTCCCCTTGTGGAGAGCTTTATTACTGTGCCCAGAACAGGACTTGAACCTGCACGACCTAAAACGGTCACCAGCCCCTCAAGCTGGCGTGTCTACCAATTCCACCACCTGGGCTCTGTTCATTTTAAGGTTTAAGGTTCAAAGTTGGGTAAACTGCAACTATGGAATTTTTACAAACCATTAAAACCAAAAACAGCGACCGAAGCCGCTGAATTTTTGTGATCCCGCTGGGGCTCGAACCCAGCCTCTCCTTAAAAGGGAGATGCTCTACCAACTGAGCTACGGAATCAGTGCCTTTTTGCAAAAGCGGGTGCAAATATAAGGGCAATCATTTTTGTTAGCCAAGGCTAAAAGTGAATTTTTTAGAAGAAATTTTTAAGCCCTTAAAAGTCAGTTTCATATATCTGTATTTTGACCTAATTTGGCCGCATGAAGATTGTATTAACAGGCTACATGGCCTCTGGCAAATCTACTACAGGCCAACTTTTAGCTAATAAGCTAGGCTTAAGTTTTATTGATTTGGATAAGGCTATTGAAAGCCGAACGGGCTATACTATTACCGAAACCATTTTTAACAAAGGCGAGCTTTATTTCAGAAAGCTGGAAAGGGAAATGCTGGAGGAGCTGATTAAAGGTGATAATTTTGTGATGAGTGCCGGGGGTGGAACGCCCTGCTACTATGATAACATGGAATTAATTAACCGCAATTCTATCAGCATTTACCTGCAAAATAGTGTTAAAAACCTTTATGAGCGGCTGGAAAGTGAAAAGGCTACCAGGCCCCTAATAGCCCATTTAGAAGGTGATGCACTTAAAGAATATATTGGTAAACATCTGTTTGAACGTAACGTTTTTTATGAAAAGGCCACGCTGGTTATAAATGCTGCGGCCAAAACTCCTGAACAAATTACTACTGAAATAATAGATCTGATCAATGAATGAGCATATCCATCATCTTAAAGAAATAATAGCCAACAGACGTACCATTAAACCCGACCAGATGACAGGTGAGCGCGTAGATGACCACCTTATAAACCAGATTCTGGAATCGGCCAACTGGGCACCTACACATGGCTATACCGAGCCTTGGCGCTTTACAGTGTTTGCGGAGGATGGACTGGCAACCCTTGGTGATTTTATTGCCAATCTTGATCAACCCAACTCTAATGCAGAGGAATTCAACCAAATACGATTTGACAGATTGCGGAACCGGCCACTAAAATGCTCACACGTAATAGGCATTGGCATGCAAAGAGGTACAAACGAAAAGATACCTGAAATCGAAGAAATCTGCTCAGTAGCTATGGCTGTTCAAAACATGTGGCTCACCTGCCACACCTTAGGGCTCGGAGGTTATTGGAGCACCGGCTCCATGGCTTTTACTGATGAGATGCGAAACTTTTTCGGTTTACCTGAAACGGCTAAATCCCTTGGGCTGTTTTATATAGGTAAATTGGGTATTACACATCCAAAAGGAAGGCGCCTAAGCAGTATTGAGGAAAAATTAAGCTGGATTAGGGGATAGGTAATTAGGCCGGAAAAAAGTAATCCTGAACCAGCCAGCAATACAGCGAAATGATGACTATGCACAGGAGGCTGAGCGGAAGACCGCTTTTGGCCATTTGCCCCATTTTGATATAGCCACTGCTGTACACTATAGCATTGGGCGGTGTAGAAATGGGGAACATAAACGCACAGCTGGAACCAATGGTTAGCGGAATAGCCAGCTGTAGTTCCATGAGTCCGAGGTTTTGCGCTACCACAAATGATACCGGTACAAAAACAGAAACCAGGGCTACATTACTCATCACTTCCGTAAGAAAGGCTGCCAGGCCGCAAATCAGCAGAATAATAACAAGCGGATGTTCCAACTCACCGGTGCTTATCCAATTGCCTACAAGGCCAACAATATTAGTAACCTCCATGCCTTTGGCTAGTGAGATACCACCACCAAATAACAGCAAAATATCCCAGGGTAATTTCTTGGTGTCGTTCCACTGCAGCAGAGGTGTGGCTTTTTGGCTTTCGCCAGATGGGAATGCAAAAAGCACCACGGTAGCCAAAATTGCTATCGCCTGATCTGACAGATTTTGTAAAAGCTCAATTTGTGTAAGCTGCGCCCTGAAAATCCATAAAAGTGCTGTGCATACCATTATCCACATTACACGCTTTTCGCCACGGCCGGGCTTACCAAGAGTTTTAAGTTCTGTTTTAATTAACTGCCCAATGCCGGTTAGCTTTTTAATTTTTATAGGAAATAGTACCCGTGTATTAAAGAAATACACCACGGCAAACAGTATTATTACCAGCGGTAAGGCAAAGAATAACCAGTTGGCAAAACCAAGTTCTGGCAATCCACTTTCTTTAACTATACCGGCCAGTACCAGATTTGGCGGAGTACCAATTAATGTTGAAATTCCGCCAATGTTGGCCGCATAGGCGATGCCCAGCATTAAAGTGATTCCAAAATTTCTTCCTGCTTTATCATCATTCAGTTTAGCGCCCAATAGGGCTACAACCGACATCCCAATGGGCAACATCATTACAGTGGTAGCGGTATTGCTAATCCACATAGAAAGCAAGGCTGTCGCCAACATACTGCCTAGAATAATTCGTGTGGGCTTTTCACCGCTAAGGTTAATAATGTTGAGGGCGATGCGCTTATGGAGGTTCCATTTTTCAATGGCCAGGCCCAGCACAAAACCACCTAAGAAGAGATAGATAACCGGGTTGGCGTAGTTGGCTGTGGTTTCCTTCAGGTTCAGAATCCCCAGTAATGGGAAGAGGATTATGGGCACCAGGGCGGTAACACCAATAGGCAGGGCAGAGGTAATCCACCAGGTAAGCATCCACACCATGGTGGCGATCATTCGCACTTGCACGTCAAGCGGATCACCGATAAGGAGGCAAAGCAAAAAGAGAGCAGGACCGAGGGCCAGGCGAAAAAGGTGGTTTCTCATACAGTGCTAAAATAGGAAGAAGGCCGATGTACTACTTTGGATGAGAAAATAACAGTTGCACATACGTCTGCCAGTCCCAGGCAGAACTACCATGAAAGCATACATCGAACGAATAAATCAATTTAAGATTGAAGCCGATGAGCACCAGGATTAGAGTTGAAAAAAGAAAAATTCTCAAGTTATTGAGCTTTCTAACTTTATGAAACAAAAGAGCTACTGGAAGGCTAAAAATTGGTAGATAGTCAACAAAATTTCTTCCGCCAAAAGAACAGCCAAAGCTCCAATCCCACCACGAGGAAAATACGTAGGAAGTGATTGTAAAAACTAACAGGGCCAACTTTGCCCACCTATTGTTCTGTAAGGCGAATTTAATAGCGGCCAATAGGATAAGGAGGTAAACGGGGCTGTACAGAAACAGGCCATTTTTTGGGGCAAACCAGATTTCTATCAAATGTGGCTTTAAAAAATTAAAGCCTTCGTTGTTGTATGAATAGCTCACGAAATTTCCGAAGGTGTGTTTCCAGTAAAGTAACTGCGGAGTTATTGCCATAACTATTCCAACAAGGATAGGTATAAGTTTTCCCGGCCTCAATAGAAACTTCAGGCTCTGATATAAATGTTGTTGGCTAGGTTTTTCCAGTATCAATGCAGGCAGAATGAATAAAACATTGGTTGGCCTAATCACAACTATTAGCCCTATAAGGATACCTATCAATAGGTTCGGAAAGATGCTTCTTCCCATCCAGAAATTGTGGCCGCACAGTAGATAAAGAAACAGGCTGAGCAGGAAAAACGAATATATATGGGACATACCGGTATCTGCAATGCCATAGTAAAAAAGGTTAGTTCCTAAAAAGATTGTAGCCAAGGTGTAAACCACAATACTAATGGTAAACCGTTTTTTCAGATATAATCCTAAAATAAACAGACCTGATAGGAGATAAAATACTGCAGCAACGTTGATAGCGGAATGGTAGACGGGAGAGAAGCCAGTGGCAGGTTGACCCAGCCATGACGAAAACGCATGCGCACTAAGGAAAAAGGGTATTTGCATAAATGCAACTCCATAGGTGTATTTGGTTTCTACAGTATTATTGGTTTGATTTAGTTTAAAGCCTTTTCCCGTATTTTCATCAACTTCTGCTGGAAACTGATTTGCTCTAAAATCGTAAATGAAAGCCGCAGGCAGATAAACATAGTACCCGGCCTTGTCAGCCCATATCTCACTATGATAATTAAAGTAACCGGTTCGGCTATGCCAGTTAAAACTCAGAAATAGCAATAAAGTGGCAAGAGCAACAACTGGCACTAGTCTACTTCGCAATATGCTTTTATACTTCCTATTCCTCAAGTTCTTCAGTTATATCTCAATACTGTACATCACACAATCCCTTAACCGCTTATTGGTAAGTAGCTGAGGGTGTAAAAAATCGCTCTCCTTCATCATACCAATCTTCTTCATTACATTTTCAGATTTGGTATTAATGACAGGGGTAAGACTTATGATTTTTTTAAGCCCCAGGTTTTTTAAGCCATATTGCAGGCAGCACTTTGCACCTTCAGTAGCATAGCCCTTATGCCAGTGCTTTTGTACCAATCGCCAGCCTATATCCACATTTGGGGTGTAATCAGATTCAAAGGTTTTTAAGGATAGACCAATAATCCCAATAAAATCACCAGTTGCCAATTCTTCTACCGGAAAGTAGCAATGCCCGGAGTTTTGATACTCCTTTTCCATTCTTTCAAAAAAGGCTGAGCTTTCCTCGGCCGTCATTGTATCCTCAAAATACTCCATAACCACTGGATCAGCATTCATGGCAATGAGTTTGGGCAGGTCGGTCTCCTCCCATGGCCTGAAGCCAAGCCTTGCTGAGGTAAAGAGGTAGTTTGGTAAGGAAGGCATGGTTGAGGTGGTTTACTTCTTATTTTTTCGATTTACATTTTTATCACCACGAGTTTTGGCCTTTTTATATTTTTTAGCAATCTCACGGTGGTCAATCCACCCAGATTTACCTTTTTGTTTTTAGACTTCTTTTCATGGTGACTGGCGCCCGGAGTGTGTTTTTTGGTTTTATGCGGACTGGCCATTTCATCCACATTAGGTCGTTCATCTGGCGTAAGTGCAGATGATATTTCTACTTCCGCAGGAAACTCCAGCTGTGGAATTGTATAGTTCATCAGGCGCTCAATGGCCAGTTTTAGTTTTTCCTCTTTTTCAGTGTATAAAAGGATGGCATTTCCCTGCTGCTCGGCACGGCCTGTACGCCCAATACGGTGCATATAGTTTTCAGGATAGCGGGGTGTATCAAAATTTATAACATGACTGATTTTTCGCAGGTCGAGCCCACGGGCCATAACATCAGTAGTAACTAAAACACGGTTGTTGCCGTTGTCAAAATCCTCAATGGAGCGTAGCCTGTAGTTTTGAGTTTTGTTGGAGTGAATCACACAAACCTGAGAGCCAAATTCCTCGTCCAGCTTGTTGTAGAGCCTATCCGCACTTTTTTTATTGGATACAAAAACTAGCACTTTTTTAAACTCATCCTTATCCGCTAAAAGGTGAATGAGTAAATTGGCTTTGGTGTAAAAGTTTTTTACGGAATAACATTGTTGCGAAATATTTTCCAGCGGTGTACCGCTTACTGCAATTGAAATTTTATTGGGTGTATAGAAAAACTCATGAATCAGCCTGTCCACCTCCTCCGTCATAGTAGCCGAAAACATTACGTTTTGCCTGCGCTCCGGCAACAGTTCAAAAATATTGGTAAGCTGAAATATAAAACCCAAATCGAGCATCACATCCACTTCATCAATCACCAGTTTATAAACTGATTTTAACTGTAAAGCGCGGCTCAGGGCCAGATCGTACAAACGGCCCGGAGTAGCCACAATAATATCCGCCCCTTCCATAACCTGGCGGGCATGGGTATTAATGTTCACACCACCATATACACCTAAAATCCGGGTATTCATGTATTTAGTAAGCTTTTCAGCTTCTTCCACCACTTGTACTACAAGTTCTCTGGTTGGCACCAGAATTAAAATTCTGGGGTGTACTTGTTTGGAGTAGGTAAGCTCTTTAAGTATGGGAAGCAGGTAAGCAAAGGTTTTACCAGTACCGGTTTGAGCTATACCTACCATGTCTTTGCCAGACAGCACTGCCGAGAATGCCTCGGCCTGGATGGGAGTAGGTTTTTCAAAACCTAAATCAGTAATAGCATTCTGTAGAGGTTTGGGGAGGTTTAAATCCTGGAATGTGGACATCAAAACAAATTTTGGCAAAAGTACGGTTAAAGGCTTTTGGGTATAGGACGTTTTTGAGTATCCTGCCTGGTTTATGGCTTCGTCAATGGTTACAAAGCGAATACCTAAAACCAAATGTAATTTGTCTCACACGCAGATCCATACTTTCGAAACCTGTTACATATGATACGTTGGTTAGCCCATAGTAGTAATTGGCATCAAATGATACCTTATCAGTTATAGTAAGGGTCAACCCCAACCTTGAACCAAAAGAAAGAGCCGCTTCATCTAAACCTGATCGTCCCCTGCTTACAAAACCAATTTCTCGCAAGGGATTTACGGGTATAGTACCATTTAACCTGCTCCAGCTACTTATGGCAACCGAGCCCTGAAATCCACCGTACAAAGCTATTCTCTTATACTTATATCCATAATAAATTGGAATGCTTATATAGGTTATACCACGTGTTATATTAAAAAACTCTTCCTGTGTTATGCCATCCTGATCTACCACATCGTAACTAAAATTTTCAATACCGCTCATTTGGGAAATTAAGAATTCAATGCCAAGTTTTGACGTTTTTGAAAGGCTAAACATTTCAAAGGCACCTGCCTCAAAAGAGGGTGCCAAGCTACTTTGATGCCCCTTCCAAAATTTAGATTACTGGTTAGGGAGCTTACTCCAAGTGCTGCTTTTAAACCAAATTGATTTTGACTATAGCTTACGTGTCCTAAAAGGCTCAGGGACGCAAGAATCAAAAATGGTTTCATAAAAAAGAGTTTTATACGAAACGGTGGACGCTACGCTTTATTGAAATACCATTCATTTATGGAGTGAGAACTATGAGGTTTTGTTTTGCCTTAGCGGGATTTTGACCGTTACCGTTGCCCCGCCTTCCGTATTATTTTCAAAGCATAGGCTACCATGGTGATCTTCCACAAAGTCATTTACAATGCGTAAGCCTATACCTGTACCACGTTCTCCACCAGTGCCGTCTTCAGAAATTATCTTATTACGTTTATTGAGGTTTTCAAGCACCATTGCGTCAATGCCTTTTCCGCTGTCAGTTATCTTAAAAATCACCTCATTTTCATTTTGACTGATATCAACGGTTATCTGCCCGGCTTTTTTACTGAATTTTATAGCATTAAACACCAGGTTACTAAATACACTCTTCATTTGGTTGCGGTCGGCCCAAAATTCAACAGCGCCATTTGTGGTATTGAATGCAATCAGTTTTTCCTGAGCTTTATGGTTATGCACTGCAATAATTTCTTCAATTAGCTCGTGGGCATCTATAGGTTCGATGTATTTGCCTTCTTCATCCATCTGAAGGCGTGCCCAAGCCAAAATCTCCTTTAATATTATATGGCTCACATCCGTTTCCTTCTTCAAATAATTCAATATCTCTGTAAGGTCGCTCTGGCTTAGGTTTGCTGATGTAGCCGTACTTAGCAGTGTTGATATGTTATTAAGAGGATTCCTTAAGTCATGGCCTAATACTGAGAGGATTTTGTTTTTAAGGTCATTTGTTTTCTGTAAACGCTCTTCACTTTCCTTCAGTTTTTGATGTTGAATTTCCAGGGCTGCCTTCCCTCGTAATTTACTGGCCAGGGCACTATTGCGCTGGCGTTGTACACTTATCAGCCATACGGCTGCCAGTATCAATAAAATAATAGAGGCCACAAGAGGTACAGCATTTTACTTTGGTAAGAGATACGGGCCTCCTGGGCCATTTCTTTTTCCTTTAGTACCTCATTTTCAGTTTTGGCAAGGTCTGACTCATATTGTGTTCTCAGTTCATCAAGGTTTTGAGCGGCTTTAAGGCCTGCAAGGCTATCACCAGCCCACTGTAGTTTTTCGTGATAATCAAGGGCGCTTTTATAATCGCCCTTAACTTTATACAGTTGATAAAGCTCATTGTAGGCATTGCCAATAATCTGCAAATCTTCTGAACCTTCTGCTACTTTGCTTGCTTTAAGCAGGTAAGTTTCGCTCTTATCCAGCTTACCTTTTTTGCGGTAGACTTCTCCCAACTTCAGGCTATTGTAATATATGCCCTCCCATAAGCTGAAACTTTTCACTGGTCGCCAGTCGACTTTTCAAAATTCTCTATGGCCCTTTCGTAATCCCCTTGTTGAAAATAAACATCAGCTACATTAAAGTAGGCCGAAGCCATACCTCCTTCATCGCCCAGCTTTTCTTTTATATCCATGGATAGGCGCGCGTAGTACAGGGCGCTGTCTGTTTGTTCAAGCGTTAGAAAAACAGCGGCCAGGTTATGATAGTTTTGGGCCAGGCCGGACTCGCTATTAGCTTTGGTATTTGCTTCTATAGCCCTATGGTAATGGGCTTTGGCTTGTTCAAGGTCTCCAATGTTATCCCTGTATATTTCGCCAATGTTGTTCTCCAACACACCAAGGCTTTTAAAATCCTTGTTCTGCTCATAGTGGGGCTTACCCTGTGCCAGCACTGATAAGGCTTTATCGTACTGATTAGCTCCTTTGTAGGCCAGCGACATATTCATCAGGGTATTGGTATGAGAATCTCTTTCACCAGCTGGAAAGTAGGAGAGAGAACGTTCATAATAATTGAGAGCCTCCTTATAATCACCCTGCAAGATATAGGTTTTACCGAGCTCAGAATTGGCCAGGGCAATATTTAATGAGTCATTTAACTTTTGTGAGATTTTTAGTGCTATTCTGAACGCATTTTGTGCGGCTGGCATATTCCGCGTTTCAAAAAGATAGCTGCCATAAAGTTTATGGTAGTTATAGAGTAGCCGAGGCTGGCTACTTGAATCCAATCGGTTCCGCACCTTGTTCAGCAGTGTATTTACGCTGTTATAGTCAGATGCATCAAGTCTTGCTTCTGCACTATCCAGCAAAATCTGGTGCGCACCGGGGTTTTATTTTCCTTTTGCGCATTAAGGCAAAAGATGCATGAGCTTAGTAGTACAAGTAGTATAAATCTCATAGTTAGGCTAGAGGTGGGCTAAAAATAAGCGGATAATCCTGATTACAACCGATTTGTGAATAAATTTTGCTCACATATTGTTGGCAACCTACACAGGGATTGCAGAAGAACTAAAATCCTTTACCTCTTTAATCTACAGCGCCTTCGCAATAAGCTTTACAATCTTTTTTAAATCTCCCGGTTCCAATCTGTGTGTCAAGCAGTATGCCCGAAGTAGCAGGAGCCTGTATTGTAGAATGTTTATGCGTGTATATAGTTCCATCTTCAGCATCGCATATATAATGCACAAACAGGTTAGGTTTTTCTTCCACCACATTAAGGTAAGCCACATTAGGATCGCACTATTAATACAGCCTCTTCCAGTTCTTTAAACTCTACTACTTTAAACTTAAGAGGGTAAATCTCTGCTATTTTATCTTCTGTTAGTTTATCCTTCAAAAACCGCGAATCGATGTAGAGCACCTTATCTTTTAATTTGGCTGCATAGCTATTTTTAGTTGATCCCCATGCTTTGTTCCATGAGCCTACTTTTTCAACTTCAAACATCAAAAAGTTGAGGCGCTTAACCACATCCGCAAGGTCATACTCTTCATATACAGATAATCTACTAAAGCCAATGCCCCATGCAAATTCCTCATTAGAAAATCCCAGTTTATAGGCATGGCCCACTTCCTGCTTCTTTTCAAGGCCATTGCCATAATCTGTTACCAGTGTTTGTGTACATGATATTAATGAAACCGGATAGGCCTTTGATGGAATAGCTGCGAGCGGTGCAAAAACCACTTCATCATTAAATGTCCAGTATTTTTTAAAGGCTTCTTCCATTGCCTTATCAAATTTGGGGTAGCCTGTTTCAACCACATATAGCTTTCGCGATTTTATCTGATCAGTAAACTCTTTAGTGATGTAGGGTACCTGGGCCGAAATGCTAAAGGCCAATATTAAGGTAAGGCTTAGTGCTAAAGAATACAATCTTTTCATAGTGGTTGTTTTTGATTTGATAGATCCAATATAGTAAAACATCCCCATGAAATTGAAATGCTTGCACGCCCCAGGTAAGCCTTGCCAAGCAATGCGGGTTGTGCCATAGTAATACTATTGGATACTTAAAAAAGATTTTATGGCTTTCATAGTTAAATCCGGCTTGTCCAAATAAAGGGCGTGCCCGGCATTTTCTATCAGCATAAATTGATTTTTGGTAAATAACTTCAAATACTCATCTGCAGCGCCCCATGGCTGATTGTCATATTGGCCCTTCAATAGTAGTGTTGGTGTTATTGAGTCAGGGAGGTTTAGTCTTTGGTCTTTCACATGGTTGAAGCTGGCTACGGTCATTTGCTGGGCATAGTATCCACCACCGTTTATAAGGCCAGGTAGTTTAGTAGAATCTAGCACCGTGCTTTTTTGCAATTCAAAGTTCAGATGGTTTTGAAAGGCATCTGCTTCTTCATCACTAGCCAGCTTGGTCAAAAAATTAAGTGCAAAAAAACGTATGGCTTTGCTGCGCCATGTTGCCATCTTATGATTGGCTGCCCTATTTGAGTAAAGTGGTTTTTTTAAATCAAGACTGTCTGGCACATTCACCCCAAACACTTTAGAATTTATTGGTACCAGCGGGCCCCGGGCACATCAATATCATGCGTTCTGTTTTTCGGGATGCTCAGCAGCGAATAGTGCAGCAAGTATTGCCGCCATGATTGCCCAATGAGGATAACCTTTTCGGCACCTATCTTTTGCACAATGGCTTCAAGGTCTGCCAAATGCCGGGTGGCTGTGTATTCTTTTATGTTTTCCAGTCTTTCAGAATATCCGCTGCCAATTTGGTCATAGAGGTAAACGCTGTAACCTTCCTGGCTTAGTTCACCAAAAAAATTGACTTGCTCATCCGTAATAAAACCGCCAGGCCCACCATGCAGGTAAATTACAGGGCAAAGTTGTTTGTTTCGTTTAGGGATAGTTTTAAAGTACGCTATTGTTGACCCGGTAGGTAAATCCCAATACCGGGGTTGACCGGGCCGTAATTTAGCTTGGGGTACTTTATAATACCTGGGCCAGAATAAGGCCAGCCCCATAGCTAGCAATACTATTGCGGGTATAATGAGCAGCCATTTTTTTGATTTCATTTTAGGGTGTGATTTGGGAAGGAGATTGGTAAAGTGCAATATAATAATAGCCCAAGTAGAAATTTTAATCTGGTAATATTAGTTCGCTAGCCAAGTTGGGCTGCAGCTGTGTTTATGGTTCAGTAGGGCTTTTTTACATTTCATACACTTAATACTACATTTTTACATTTGTATTTTTTTTACAAACAAACTCAAACAACTATGCTTTATAGAATCTGTGCAATTTTTTATAATGAAGGCTAAGGCAACTTACAGCTCAATGTCTACAAGCGAAATACCTGTTTAATGGCAATTTTGCCGATAGCAGCTCAAATGGCAATACTCTGGTAAATCAAGGTGTAACATTTACTACTGACCGATTCAATAACCCAAATAAAGCCGCATTTTTTGATGGGTTATCATACCTTGATTCACAGACCAGCTTTGACTTTCAGGATAGGACAGTATCGGTTTGGTTCTTTCTTACCAATCTCAATGAGCAAACTATTATTAATCAGGATGCATCAAGTCTTACTTACGGATCATTTTCTATAGCCATAAATTCATCCGGTGCAATTGTAGGCAATGCGGGTGGCGATGGTGGAAATATAATAGGTAACAACTTAGCAATTTTGCAATGGTATCATGTAGTGATTACAAGAAGTGCTACAGAAACAAAGTATTACCTTGATGGTCAACTAAAATATGTTGGTACACCTTCATCGCTAGGCAGTACGGCTTCGCCCAACCCTGAAACCGTTATTGGAACTGATAGGACAAAAAATCGCAGATATTTTACCAGGAAAGATAGATGATGTACAAATTTTTGACTGCGTTTACACTCCCGCTCAGCTGGACTCATTGAACACTATTGGCCTAAAGAAAATTCAGGTTTTTACTCCACAACTATATCCCAACCCGGGCAATGGAGAGTTACCCTTCAATCTTGGTCAGCGAATCCGGCCTGGTGGAAATACAGGTTAGAGACATGGCCGGTAAGTTGGTATATAGAGCAACAAATAGCGATAGCAACAAGATATCCCTTAATCTCGCCAACAACTCAGTAGGTATGTACACTTGTAAAGTAGTGGATAGTAATCAGAACCCTTTATATACAGGTAAGCTTGTTATTAATTAGAATAAACAACTATTAAAACAAAGGCCCGCATTACAGCGGGCTTTTGTTTTAGTGCCATCCGGCAACATTTTTTATAAACCTGCAACTACTCCCCTAATAACCTTAAACGAAGCCAATTCCTAGTTTGCACTTCAACATGTATGATGTACAAGCCGGGTTTCTCATTCAGTTTTAAGTTTATCTCTTTAGTATCCGTGTAGGTACGGGAGCTAAGCGTTTGGCCATTCACCGATATTACTTTTATGGAAATATGGCGCTTCACTGATTCAAACTCTAGCGTAAGCGCCCCGGCAGTAGGGTTGGGGTAAAAATGGATGTTATTTTTAGATGAGTACTCTACCGTACTGTTATGCTAGTAAGTTGGGCCTATAACTTTGTAGCACGGTGCGCATTACATCTATTTGGCCCAGTGTAAAAGAGTTTTGGCAATGGCCACTGGAGTAATCCATAAAGTTCTCCACCATATTGGGCAGGTCAGCACCCAGTATAGTATCTACACAGGTATTGGCCACTTGATTGCAATTGTAAGTACTGGCCTGGCTGCTACGTGGAGTATCCTTAATAAAGTCGTCTGCATTGCAGCCTCCATCTCCCCAAATATGGCGAAGCCCCAAATAGTGTCCTGCCTCGTGTACCAGCATTCTGCCGGTTTTAACGGGTATATTATAGCTTTGGTGAGCCGGAAAGAAATTAGGATTATTGGAACCTACCACAGGGTAATGCAATAAAATTCCCTCATGGAAGCCATTTAAAGCTGTATAGATGCTAGCCGGCCAATTGGGATGGTTGGCAGGTGGAGTGGCCAGCCCGAAGTAAACCAGCTCCTCAAAGTTGTTAAACTTAGGTTCAAAAATCCGAAGGTCACCAATCCATACATTTACATAATAATTTGGATCCCAGCCACTTCTTCCGCCCAGGCTATCCTGTGTTAATCTGAAAAAGTTATAAAACAAACTGTCATTAACCCATGCTTGTATTTGCTGGGTTTGGGTTTGATCATAAGGTAGAATACCTCCAAAGTGTTTTATGCTTGAGTAAGTGCGGGTAATTCCGGTTGTTGGGTTTCCGTTGGGATCTTTGGAGGCTAGTACAAATTCTATTTCACTATCGCCCACAATAGGCTTAAAAGCTGCCCTGGTTTTGTTGGTATCAGCATTTTGCCGCCTGAAATTTTCATTAAGCACCCTAAGCTGGTTCTGGATTACTGAATCCGGAAGGCTGGCCGCAGTATCATTATACACTATGTGAAATACTACGGGAATACGTAGTATGGCACCACTGGTTTTATTTAGCGATTTGCCGTCTTGCTGAATGTCTTTAAGCATTTGGTTGGAAGCCTCCATGAACCCCGGAGTTTTATGATCTACATGTTGCATAAGTTCATGGCTTCCACAGCCTACCAGGGTATCATGGCTATGGCTATTTGCATTAAGCGCTTTGGAAATAAGGCCTTGCGAAAATGCAACGGTAGAACTTAGAACTGATGCCGTAAGAAACAGGCATTTAAAAAAACTGGATGAGGTGATCATTTCGTAGGGATTCTTATTAATAGATAATCGGATTGTAGTACCAGCTAAGGTCAAGTTTGTTGTAAACTCAAAAAACACCCCAAAAATACTAGTAAACCGGCCAGCCTCAATAGCAACTGATTATTTAGAGCTGGTTGGTAAGTATTCGGGTTAGCAAGAAGAGGTAGGCTATAATCATGCATATTACTGATCGCTTTCAAGATATACTGCAGACCCATCATTGCTTTTTCCACTATCTTTTCACTCTAAATTTTCACCCATGCCTGAAATCATTATTCAAGCCCGCGCTGCAGCTATAAGTGAAGCTGTAAAAGTGAAGCGCATTCTTCCCTTCCATAAAAAGAGAATGATTGGCCCTTTTATCTTTATGGATCATGCCGGGCCAATTAAGGATGTACCATCAAAGCCTTCGGCATTGGACGTTTTGCCACACCCTCATATTGGCCTTTCTACTGTAAGCTACCTTTTTGGCGGGCAGGTTACCCACCGCGATAGCCTGGGCGTAGAGCAGATAATTAAGCCCGGTGAGGTAAACTGGATGACGGCCAGGCGCGGTATTTCACATTCCGAAAGATTTGAAGATCCTTCGGCCCTCAATGGGGGCCTGGAAATGATACAGACCTGGGTAGCATTGCCAGAAGCGGTAGAGGAGGACTTGCCCTCGTTTAATAACTATACATCTGATCAACTCCCCGTTTTTACTGATAAAGGTATATGGATGCGGCTGATAGCCGGAGATGCCTATGGCCTAAAAGGGGATGTAAAAACGCATTCACCACTATTTTACCTGCACGTAGTACTTGATAAAGGTGCCAAATTTGACCTCCCCAAAAACCATAGCGAAAGGGGATTTTATATTGTGAAAGGTAAAGTCAATATTTCCGGAACTACCTATGAAGAGGGGCAGATGCTGGTGTTTACCAAATATGAAGACCCGCTGATTACCGCCACAGAAAACACTACCTTGATGCTACTCGGTGGAGAACCGCTGGGTGAACGTTTCATCTGGTGGAACTTTGTTTCTAGCCACAAGGAGCGTATAGAGCAGGCCAAGGAAGACTGGAAGCAAGGTCGCATAATACTTCCACCCAACGACAACCAGGAGTTTGTGCCTCTGCCGGAAGACAAAAGCAAACCGGCAGGTAGCTCGCCAAGTCCGGAGGCGTTGTCTTAGGGCGGTTTATTTAGCAGCAAAAAGCTGCACTAGTAGAAAGATTCGTTTCCGCTAACCGTTTATGCTTCGATACTTTTGTCTCTTGCTTTCGCGGAACCAAAAACTCAGCATGACACTATATTTTCATTTTTACTAAAGTGTTGTGTCACCCTGAGTGAATTTTCGCAGCAGAGCGGAGAAATTTTGTATCGAAGGGTGGGTGATGAAATGTCATCCCTCTCGGATCCGCTTATGCTTCGATACGATTCTTCTCTCCGGTCAGAATCACTCAGCATGACACTGCTGCTCGGTTTTGAACGAAATGCCGTGTCACTTTGAAGACCCCGTAAACTTTCGGGGTGTATCGAAGGGTGGGTGTCGAATTTTCGTCTCCGCGAGCCGTTTATGCTTCGATACGATTCTTCTCTCGGCTGAGCCGAGACCAGAATCACTCAGCATGACACTACAGCACGGTTGTGTGCGAAAAGCTCTGTCACCCTGAGTGCCCCGAAAGCTTTCGGGGTGTATCGAAGGGTGAATATCGAATTTTCGTCTCCGCTAGCCGTTGATGCTTCGATACTGTTGCATTTCGCTATCGGAGAAGTAACAACGACACCAGGCGTTTACTCAGAGCTAGATATCCTATGACCGTCTGCTTACCAGGCAGATGATCTATCCAAAAGAGATTAGTTTTGCTGAGTAAGGAGTTTGTGGTAAGGTGTCACGCACTGCAAGTCCGCGCCAACTGGAAATAAAGTTGGTGAACTTAAATTAGGATTTGATTATTTTTTCCAACTTGCTGAATTAATTTTCACCTCTAATAACTTCAAGTTTAACTACCGAGACTATTATGAAAAAAGCATTTTTTAGTTTATGTACGATTTTATTTTTAGCGTCAAATGCTCACGGGCAATTTAGTACCATGACTACTCGTGAATATGAGACTTTAAAAAAGTCTACAATGCTATATGTGAAAGTGGGTAATGAATTTTTGGATTCACTGGTAGAAAGTGCCTTGGAAGAATGCTGGACTTATACCCCCTATAAGGTGGTGGGTAGTACCGAATATAAGGACTATATCGGAAATTCAGACTATACTTTTATGATGTTTGTTACCTGGAGCTATTTTGAGGATGGCGAAAAAGTAGAGTTTTTAAAATTACATGTAGTAGCTACTTTCGAGAAGGACCTCAAGACTGGTAAACTTGATGTGAGCGGGAATGGACTAGGGTATATCATGTTCGACAATGATAGAGAGCCAAATGATGGTGGCTATAGTTTCGCCTACAAATTTCCTGACCTAATGCGCTCACTACAACTGACCTTTAAGAAGGCACAGACTTACAATGCCCTTTCGGATACGTGGTTAAAAAAAACCTTTGTTAAGAACAGAGGTAAATTGGCGGATAAAACATTGCTGATAGAGACCAACAACGTAAATGAAGAATATGCCGGAGATACAGAGGCTTTTGAAAAGGTATATCCTTTTAAATTTGAAGTTGTATCACCAAACAAAGTCAAAGAAGCAATAAATAAACAAGAAACGCAATACGCCTACTTTTATACTGCCAACAGCAGTGGTTCTGTTTTTACTGTTGTCTTAGAGGCAGGTACGGGAGAGGTACTTTGGTTTCAGCATGACAATATGGATGAGTACAATCCATTAAAATCCAAGATCAAGCCAGCTTTCTTAAAGAAGATGAAAATGAAGAAGTTTACAAAGTAATATTTGGGACATTTCTATATGAGCAATTACCTGCCAATGTAGAAGGGACTCATGGACGGCAATTGTCGGCCAACGGATATATCTATAATTTCATTTTACTCCAGGATGCCAAGGCCAAAATAACACCGCCCACAAAAAAGCCTACAGGAACAATATAAGAGCCCGGAAAGACTATAGCATAGATTAACGCGACCAACATTCCCAAACCAATTCGTAATAGTGCAACATTAAAGAATGGCCTTTCCTCTTTAACCAAATCCTTCTTTCGTTCTAAAACTATGTTGTGGGCTGCTTCAAGCGCTAACTCCTTTGGAATGCCCTGTTTTTCCAGTTTGGCATAAATCACCTCTTCTTCCATGTTGGAGTTTTTAAACTTCCAGGCCATGGTATAGGCCCTTCTTTCAAGTTCTTCAGGTGTTTCAGTATTTGGATGCTTATCAGGCATAGTAGTTCGAGTTTTAGACATTAAATAAACTCAAAAATTTTTGAAGTCTGAAATGTAAGTTTTTGAGGGTAGCACGAGCGGGACGCTCGCGCCAGCGGGGGGAATCAAGAAACGTATTGAAGTCCAAGCAGGTTTGGTGGCAAGGCCGCATCAATTTGCTGCCCAACTATATTCAGGAGTTTGAATCCTCACGGATTACAGCATCAAACCAGCAGGTAGTTGCCTGTTTCGGGGGCCTTGACCTGAGGATGTTAATACAAATTGAGAGTTAAACCATGCGAAGGGACTCGCGCGAGAGCGGGGCACTACGAGCGAGGACGTTCGCGCCAGCGTTCAACTCGGTTTGGAGTGAGGGGTTGTTCAATCTGGAGTTATTCAAGCTGGTGAAGTGTTTTTGACACTAGTTCTAGACTGGACTTATTAGCCTTTAAGAGAGGCTTGAAGCAGTCATTTACATACTTGTCAGAAAGCAAATCAATATTTCTGCCAAGGTATAAAAGACCGGAGCTTTTATACCATTAGGATAAAGATTAGGTTTTGTAACAAAACCAATCGCTCTGTGGTCTTTTGAACATATTATTTGGCATTTACTAACAATAACTATGGCAGGCAAATGTGGGTCATCGAAGTCTGGGTTATTAATTTTCTCCTCCATCACCACTTGAAGCTTATCAACTGCCACGGAATTTACTTGAACTACTTTTCCAATGTCATTTAATAGCCGAATTATGGTAAGAAACTTTGCTGCTCCCCTCAATTCTTTCAAATATTTAGTTCCTCCCATAACTATAAGGCCTTTGCCATTTAGTATCCAGTTTAGGACAGGTTTAAAATCTTCGTGAGAATGGGCCTTTCTTGAAAAAACGTCAGATAGGCAGTTAGTATCTATGATAATTGGCATAACCTTAAATACTCAACGTTCGGAGTTCCTCGTCAATGAAAAAATCTCTGTACGCAAAGGGTAAATCATCTTCATACTCACCATTACTTTTTATGTTTACTTCAGAAATTTTATTAATATTTCCTTCTCTTTCGAAAAATAAAACCTTGGCACTAACATCGCTCTTTCCTTCCTCATTATGGCTAATAGATAAAGAGTGCCTAAATCTATTGATTGTATAATCGCTATGCGTCTCAATAATGAATTTGTTATTATCATTTACGCTTGCCTTATGTAAAAAACTACCTACTGCAGATTGTGCACGTGGGTGCAAGTGCACTTCAGGTTGTTGAATTGAAAAGGTGGTGTGATTTGAAGATAGTATTTCAATTAGTATTGGTAGCACTTGGGATACGCCATATCCAACATTAGGCAACCTAACTTCAATATCTTTATACTTAACAATAATTTCAAAGGGACTGCTCTCTTTTTCTCCAAGCTCGTTAATGTGAATTGTATCAAAGAGTTTACTGTCTTCTCCGAATTTCTTCAAAATATCAATTAGACGATATTTGCTTTTGCTACGGGTTTTGTGTAAAAGGTTCTTTAACAAGGTTGGAATATGATTCCCTTCAGGTGAATATTTATATTTATATGACTCGTAAATCCTTCTAGGTTTGGCCCTTACAGGAGC
>CAVWUM010000012.1:0-30612 GCA_963758205.1 Schleiferiaceae bacterium | reverse complement strand
AGATCTATACGGTAACCTACCGTTTTGTAAGTTTCATGAAAACCCTGCTTGCGGAAAAAACTTTGGGCACTTGCGTTGTTCAATTCAGTATCCGCAGCCAGTTCAGTAAATCCCAGGTTAAGACTCCATTTCTTTATTAAATTCAGCACTTCCCTGCCAACACCACTCTGTTGAAATGCGGGTTTAATAAATATTCCTTCTATATAGGGCACCGGGCTGTTAAGGCAACCATCTACAATGTTACGCAGGGAGAGCTCAACAAAGCCTATAAGCTGTGTATCCTGCACTATAAAAAAGCAATGCCATTGGGGGTTATCAACAATGTTACTCATTTTATGATCATCAAAAATCTCATTCAAATCTGTATAAAGGCATTGCCGCATTTTACGCCATTCAGTAAAATCGTACGATGTTATTCGTTTAAGTTTTACCGGGATCTTCATTACTTCAAAGGGTGATTTGTGAATATCATTTATAATTCAGCCTTTTATTTTAGCCGTATCCATATATAAAACATTCCAGCGGTGGCCATCAAGGTCAGCAAAGGCACAACCATACATCCAACCCTGTATTTCCGCAGGCGCATCAAATAGGTTTCCACCGGCATTTTTTACTCTTTCGGCAATTTCATCCACTTCCTGGCGGCTTTCTGCATCAAATGAAATTATCATTTCGCTCCCTTTGGAGGTATCAGCAACTTCATGTTTTACAATGGCTGCAAAGGTGTTTTCTTCAAAAAGCATAATGGGTAATTTTTTTATGCCCACCATCATAGCCACCATAGTGTCTGATTCTCTTTCTGCACTAAAGTCAAAATTGAGTTGTTCAAAAAAGGCTTTTGATTTTTGAGGATCTTTCACAGGCAGGTTTAGCCAAAACTCTTTTGTCATAATGGTGCTTTTATATTATGTAGTATGTTATAAGGCTTCCGAAAGTACTTTAACTTTTTGTAAAGCCTTTGGCCAAGCCTCTTCAAAATAATCTTTGTATTCAGAGGTAACATCCTGGTCAATAACAAGGTGGGTTCGTTCTCCTGTTTCCTCAACGCGATAAATTTCACGAGTGCCCCGCCATTGCAATGCTGCTTCATTTTCAAAATTTTCAATGCCCTCGTTTACTACACCACGGTGCTCAATTACGATAATTCTATTGGGAATATGTTCTGTAATTCTGCTGGTCATCCCGCTTCTTTCTTCATTTAAAAAAAGGGCCTTACTGCCCTCTTCCCAGGTGGTTTCGGCATAGGAGCCTTCCATAAAAGCCGCCACCCATTGCCTGTAGGTGCTATCATCTAAAAGTATTTTCCAGACTTTTTCCTTAGGAGCATTTATGGTAGTTGAAAAGTGGATTTTTATGTGATTCATATCCCTACCGCTTTTAAGTGGTTATATCAAAGCAAGTTAAATTCAAATAACTACTACATATGGAATGTTTTTCCGGATATAAAAAGCCGCTAAAGCCGCGAATTGGAGGCTACCGGTTAA
This sequence comes from Schleiferiaceae bacterium, assembly GCA_963758205.1. GTDB lineage: Bacteria > Bacteroidota > Bacteroidia > Flavobacteriales > Schleiferiaceae > Owenweeksia. The sequence continues at coordinate 29,128 of CAVWUM010000012.1, read as the reverse complement.
GCCCCTAATTCTCCTCCGTATATTTTTTGAAGTTATTAAGGATAGCCTGCCAGCCGTCTCTTTGCATATCCACCGGGTTTTCGGATTCGGCCTCAAATGTTTCGGTAACTAGTACTTCATTTCCCTGCTTTTTAAAGTCTATAGTCACCTTTCGGTCGTCTTCAAGAGTGTAGGCAAGGTGTTGGTGAGGCTCAACTGCGGTGTAAGTGCCTCCAAAATCAAATCCAAAGCTGCCGTCCTTAGCTTCCATGCGGGATGAAAAATTACCGCCAATTGTTAAGTCATTGTCAGCTTTGGTGGTATGCCAGTCTTCAGAGGCGTGGTTCCATTTTACAATGTGGGAGGGGCTTGTCCAGTATTCCCATACTTTTTCAGGTGAGGCATTAACACTGGTACTTATGGTGATTTTCGTTTTGTCGTCCATGTTTATTAAGTAGTTAATATTTGAGGTATCAAAGATTGGAAAAAAGCGTATTGTAAGAGTGGGTTTTTTGCGGCAATAGAAGGTGTTTGCTGCGTCAAATTCAGATCTTGACAACCACTTTTCCATAGTGCTTCCCTTCACCAAAGTAGCTTACCAGGCGCGGAATTTCCTCAAAAGGATAAGGGCCATCTATTATACCTTTTATTTTACCCTGTTCTGAAAGTTGGGTTATGGTTTCAATGCCCTGATTGGCCTTATGGGCCAGAATTTTAAGTTTTTTGGATGAAAAGAGATTGACAATTTTACCCCAGAAAAGCAGGCTCATTAATATTCCTGGTTTTCCTCCTACAGTTACATATTTGCCGTTAGGCTTTAAGGCACTTAAGTAGGAGAGGGGATGCATTCCAGATTTACAGTCCAGCACCAGGTCGTACTTTTTACCACTATTCGTAAAGTTTTGCTTCTTAAAGTCTATAACTTCATCAAACCCAAGTTCCTCCATTGATTTCAGCTTAGGGCCCGTATCAACACCGGTAACCTTGCAGTTGTAATGCTTTGCCAGTTGCAATCCAAAAGTCCCTACTCCGCCACCACCACCATTTATCAATACATCATAACCCTCTTTAATTTTACCAAGGCGCTGCAACGCCTGTAGCGCAAGTAGGGAGGCGTGGGGCAGTGTTACAGCTTCCTCAAAATTGAGGTTAGCAGGTTTAGTATGAAACGCATTTTCATCAAGGCAGATATATTCGGCAAATGATCCAAATCCAAAATCAGAAATGTCGCTGTAAACTTCATCACCTACCTTCCACTTTTTTGATTCAGGCCCAGTTGCATCTACAATCCCGGCCAGCTCCATACCTGCAATTTTCCGCTTTGGTTTTCTTAGTCCAAAAAATGCTCTGTAGGCATAGGGCTTGCCGCGAATAGCACTCCAATCATAATCATTAATAGTTGTGGCTGCAATTTGTATTCGTACCTGGCTGCCGGTAGGCTCAGAGATAGGCACTTCTGCCAGTTTCATCACTTTCTCGGGCTGACCATACCTCTCATAAATAATTGCTCTCATGCTTCGGTTTTGGCTTCTAAAGATAAACAGGTAAGATTGGTGGCTTATCCACAACCCAGGCTATTTCACAACAGTAATAACAACATTCCCCTTCTTACGTCCGCTATCTACATATTTATGGGCTGCTGCAACTTCTTGCAGGGGAAAAGTTCGGTCAATAACGGCCTTTATCTTTCCAACAGCCATTAAATCCATAAGGTATTTTAAGTCTTCTGATTTTTCGGGCGCACCACCGCCAATAACTTTTCGGCCACTGCCCAATCCGGTTAAACCTGGAGTCATGCTTATGACTAGTCCTAAATAACCGTTACAGGTTTTAAAGGCATTAAAATTAATCAAACAGGGGCAGGATCAACACTGTCCCTGTTTTTGTTTTTATAGGTCTTTATCTTCATTGCTTGTTGTTGGTGCATTTTTTCAGGTGTAAGCATGTAACATGAAAGGTGGGGCCTTAGCCGATTATAAATACGGACACTATCCGTAACCAGGGCCCTCATTACGGAAAGTTCAGGTGTTTTGTTTTGGAACAGGAATTCATGTTTTAATATCCCATTAACCCTTTCGGCCACAGCATTGGCATAAGGATCGTAAGATTCAGTCATGCTACAGGTGACCTTTCCCTTTTTCAATAACTTTTGATATTCATTACTACAGTACTGAAACCCCCTGTCGGAATGGTGGATCAGGGGGTGCCGGTACATTTTTTTTGAAAGGGCCATGCGCAAGGCTTTTAAGGCCCCGGTGGTATGCAGGCTGTCCGATACATGGTAGCCCATGATCTTTTTGGAATAGGCATCCGTAACCAGGGCCAGGTACATAGGGTTGCTTCGGTTGCCCACATAGGTAATGTCCGATACCCATATTTCTTCAGGCCTGGATACTTCGTATCCCTCTATCAGGTTTTTATGTTTGCGGAACCGGTGATGGGAGTCTGTGGTAATATGATATTGCCGCTGGGGTTTTATCAACATATGGTTGGCTTTCAAAATGGCAAAGAGCCTGTCTCTACCTATTCCTACTAACTTGAGGTCAGGGTACAGCAGATGGTAGAGTTTGCGGGTGCCCAACCTGGGCATTTGTAACCGGAGCTCCCGGACCATATCTATTACATCCCGGGCCTGCTCCTTACGTTTGATTTGTGCTTTTACAGCACGGTAATATACCTGCCTGCTTGCCCCAAACAATCTACAGGTAGCCGTCAGGCTTTCTTGGTACCGTCCACGGTAGAGGTCGATTGTTTGGGTGAGGAGTTTTTTCGGATCGGGATGTTATACTCCTTTTCGGCCAGATTGATCATCATATCAAAGATGATGGCCTTCTTGTCGGCCTGGGCTACCTGGTGTTCCAGTTGGGCCTTCTGCCTTTCTAAAAGCCGGACCGTCTGTTCCAGCTCCATGAGCTTTTGTTCGCTAGACTTGGGCATCTGTGAGGGTGTTTGGTTCACCCAATCAAAGGTACCGTGTTTTCGCAACCAGTTTACTACCGTGCTCCGGGCTTGTATTCCGTATTTTTTGCACGCTCCATGGGTAGAAAGCTCACCTTTCTCTATTTCTTCTACCACAGACAGTTTAAAGGACATTGAGTAATCTCTTTGAGTCCTCTTCACATACTTCTTGCTGTTTTTCATACTGTTACAGTTTTAGTGTAACGGTATTTCAGGACGGGACATTACCGTATCTAAAAAATACCCTCCCTTTGGCAGGGAGTTTTTGCACTTAGCAAAAGGCACTTTAGAAACAGTTTCAAAAATCACGTCATACACCACACCGTTTTTTGTGAAGTCCTGGCGGGTGTAATCAATTATATGGTCGGCACCGAGGGATTTTATCAAATCAATATTTTGAGTACTGCAAACGCCTGTAACCTCGGCCCCAAAGTGCTTTGCCAGTTGCACGGCAAACGTGCCTACCGAGCCCGATGCACCATATACCAGCACTTTGAACTTCTGCCTCTTTTGTGGTTGATCAACTTTGGCTTGCCTTAAAAACCATAATGCTGTGGCGGCTCCAATGGGTAATGTGGCGGCAGATGCATTAGCTACATTTTCGGCTTTTAGGGCCAGGGCAGTAGTTTCAGGCAGGCATTTGTATTCAGCATTTCCACCAAAGCCTGACTTTGTTGTGGAGCCAAACACCGCATCACCTACCTTGTAGCGCGTTACATTTTTACCAACAGCTTCAACTACACCTGAAAGTTCCATGCCCACAATATCCTTACGAGGTTTGGTAATGCCGAGTGCCAGGCGACCGGGTATATAAAAAAGCTTTGGTACGTTAAAGGCCCTCATGCGGCAGTCACCAGCGGTAACGGTACCTGCATGTATTTTTATCAATAATTCATTGCGTTTGGGAGTTGGCTTGGGTCTCTCCTCTATTTGAAGTACTTCCGGTGATCCATACCTGGTGGCAATAGCTGCTCTCATTTTTATGTTAAGGTTTGTTCTTAAACCTAGGACAGCTATTAAATGGCCAATGGTTGCCTGACCTTTACATTTTTACCAAATAGTCATTCAAACCTTCAAACACGGATCCCCAACCATTGTAAAAGCCCATCTTTTCCTGTTGCAGTTTATATTCCTCTGTTTGGTGTAGTACCTTAAATATGAATTTGGTTTTATCTCCATCTTCTTCAAAGAGCATGGTCATTTGTACACCTTCCGTCATAGGCTTAAAATCTGCCGCGGTTACAATCTTACTGTGCTCTATAATTTCTGAGTAGATGCCTTCACTAATAAATTCATTACCATCGGGCATAGGCATTGAGTATTTCCAATGGCCACCAACTTTAAAATTGTGTTCAATTATATTAACCGGCATCCCTCTTGGGCCCCACCAATGCGCTATGTGTTCCGGTTTTGTCCAGGCCTCCCATACCAGCTCAATGGGGGCGTTAAAAGTTCTTTCAAGAGTTAAGGTTCGCTTTTCGGTATCGTTTGAATTATTCATCGTTATTCTGTTTGGTTTGTAATTTCATTAGGTATTCTTCAAAAGAGTCAAGGCGGTTTTCCCAAAGTATCTTGTACTTCTCAATCCATAAAAAGGCTGGGATGAGGTTTTTGGGTTGAATCTGGCATAAGCGCTCTCTTCCGGTCTGCTCAATCTGTATAAGGTCACATTCGCTTAAGATTTTAAGATGCCTTGAAATGGCCGGGCGGCTTACTTCAAATTTTTCAGCAACCTGATTTACCGTAAGTGGAGCTTCGGAGAGCATCTCAATAATATCTCTCCGCACCGGGTCGGCTATAGCCTGAAAAACATCTCTTCGCATATTAATGTAACTGAACGGTTACAAATATATGTGTAACTATTCGGTTACGCAATATTTTTTGAATTCAAATTGGTGGTTAAGGGCTGGATTCGCTTTATAAAGGCTTTATTAGGCTATTGCAGTCTTTGTAGGGCCTCATGTAGTTTATCCACAAAATTCACCTGTTTGCCTTTATTACTTTCCACAATGAACTGGCGTAGGCTTTCGCTCTCGTACATTTCAAAGTCGCCAATAATTACCAGCCGCATTCTATAATTGGAAAACTTCTGCAAAACTTCCCCAGCCATGCCTGTTTTTAGATTAAAGAAGTCAGCAGCAATGTTTTCTTCGTAAAGTATTACACCATCAAAACCCTGGTAATAGAGGTTGCCCAGCAGGTCCAGACCATCTTCACTACCGGAGATTATTATTTCATCCGAAGTAACTTCGGCTATTTGCAGGTGGTTGATTTGGTGGGTTTGGATGTGCATTTTGGCAATAAATAGATGTTAAAACTCTTTCAAATCTACTTCGCGAACAGTTGCCCCAAATCCTTAAAGGCTTTAAACTCCAATGCATTTCCGGATGGATCTTTAAAAAACATAGTGGCCTGCTCACCCGGTTCACCCTCAAAGCGGATGTAAGGCTCAATGATAAACTGCACTTTGTGTTTCTTTAAACGATCTGCCAAGACATTCCAATCCTCCATACTGAGCACTACTCCAAAGTGAGGCACAGGTACATCATGTCCATCTACGGGGTTGCTTTTATTTTCATTTTGATTATCGGCTATGTGCAGCACCAACTGATGACCATAAAAGTCAAGATCTACCCAGCGTTCTGATGAGCGGCCTTCAGCACAACCAATTACGGTATTGTAAAACGTTCTGGTTTCTTGGAGTTCCTTTACAGGGATGGCAAGGTGGAAGGGGGGGATTCGAGACATAGTATTATGTGAATTTCAATTTGCTAATTAAAGTAATCTTACAAGTGAATTATCTTCTCCATCAACACACTCACATCATTCACCGGATAATCACCAAACTGGGTAATGTGGTAGTAGCCCATGCGGGTATAAAATTTTATGGCAGCGGTGTGCTTGCTGCCTGTTTCAAGGCGCACAATGCTATTTCCATTTTTCACCGCAATTTCCTCCAGGGTTTTTAGAATCTTTTCAGCTAGCCCTTTGCCACGTAGTTCGGGCTCTACAAACATCCGCTTTACTTCTGCATAGCCTTCCATTTGTTTTAAAGCACCCATGCCTGTTAATCTCCCGTCAAGGTAGGCGCCCACCATTATAGCTTTATTGATTATTAGTTCTTCCGGGCTTTCCAGGTGGCAGTCAACAGCGTTATACAGGCTTAGGTTAAAGGTGTTCAGTTTGGTTATAAGGTCTTGCACCTCGGTTTCAGCAGGGGAGATGGGTTTTAGGGTAATCATTTTTAATTTATCCATTTACGCTACGTTGAACACATTCACAAATCAGGGACACTAGAGATTTTAATTGTTTGTCTTTTTTGCTTGATCAAAAAGAACGAAAAAATCAAGGCTCTCAAAAAAATATCAACCTGCTTTTTACGAAGTCTAACTGCGGCTGGGTGATCTCTTCCTTCCTCAGAGCTTCCCAGTCTTAGTAAGCCTTCCTTTTAATCAGATTTCTATTTCTTTGAAGGCCGTCCTAAAATTGCCTTGCAATTTGAGGCTTGGTCTATGTTTGAGTGCTCTTTAATTACCTAAAAGGACAGGTTGATAAAGATTGCTCGAGTATAATTCATCGATTATTCAAAGTTTAGCTTCCAGTCTTTCAATATCCACCCAATAAATCTGATCTATCATTTCGTGGTAGGGATCATGCATTTGGGTGCCGGGCTTCAATAACTCTTTGGCCTTGGATAAATGGCTTTTAGCATCCTCAGGCTTTTGCATTTTAGATAGGGTAAGAGCCTGGTAGTATTCGTTTTCAGCCAGGTTGTTTTCTATTCTCTGCTGGTCAAAGCACTTCAAGGCCTGCTCCAGCTTGCCCGTTTCCAGGTATAGAACCCCAAGGTGGAGGTAATCAAACATACCAGCATTATAAGCCTCTGAGGCTAACAGTTCTTCCAAAATAGCAATGGCGCTATCAGGCTGGTTAAGGTTTTTATAGCACAATGCCTTTACCACCAGCAAATGGTAGGTGCCGTTATGCGAACTTGGAATATCTCCTGAATGGGTGCTCAAAAAAAGGTTGATGTCATCGATGGCGCCCTGATGATCGGCAAAGAACTTTGTACGAACGGAAGCCCTTATCGGCAGGTATATGTCGGGTTCATGCTCTACGGCCAGTTCCATGTTTTTCATATACTCTATAAAGTTACCGCTCTTTACATAGGGCGCGGCCTTTTCGCGGTAAGCGTAGGCAAAACGAGGGCAAATAGCTATGGCACTATCCATTAGCAAATGAAACTCGCGACTAAACTGATAGTACTTACCGATGTTTTCTTCCACCAGCTTACAGGCTTCATACTGCGCAGTATCGCCAAGGTATAGGTAATAGTTGCAATTAGGCTGCGCTTTTACGCCATAACCCGTAATGAGGAGAGTAGCCGCAGCCAAGGTTTGCAGTAGTTTCATGGAAGTATGTTTATAATTTGGCCGTCTTTGATTTTAAACAGCAGGTATTGATAATAATCCACCGGTTGATCGCGCAGGTACATGGTTTCCCAGCCTTCCAGTGATTTTGTGATTTGCATCAGCTGATCTGTGATTCGTTCGTCCATTGCTTTGAGCTTGTAATTAAAATCAGCTGTTAATAGCCTGTACCTATCTGCTTCCCCTTTGCAGTTTACTATAAACCTGATCCTGACAAGGCCACTGTCACTCCATGAGTTTTCAGGGCTATAGTTCTTTGCAAATGCCGAATCAATAGCGGGCTTACCACCCTCGTAAAGCATTCCTTTACTATCATTAAAATATTGAAACACCTTTTGCTCACCATTACACAGTACAAAAGTGGAGTCATCCAATTCCGGGTCAAAGGCAATGTCATCTACCCAACGCAAGTATTCATTTTTTTCGGTTTTTCTTACTTCTTCCTGTCCTTTACAGGAGGATATGAAAATCGTGAGGATAACGAGGAGGAGGTGTTTCATACATTATAGGATTATTATAGCAAATGCTGGTGCTTCCGTGTGGCGTGCTTCACTATCCATGCCGTATTTGCGTTTTTACTTTTTCTCCAGGTTTTCAAAAGCTCAACGCTTGGTTCTGGGTTTACCTTCAGGTAGTCGGTTAAATGATTGGCAACCGACTTTTGCACAAATTTTATTTCATCCTCTTTCAGGAGTTCCAGTATCTCAAAAACAGGGGAGGGGTCTTCAATAAAGATATCGAGCTTTGGTGCCCAGGGTAATTTAGGTCTCAAGCCTTCGCTGGCCAGTCTGCGTAAGTGGAAATCCGGTGATGTTGCCCACTCTTTCATTTGGTCAAGGGCTTCAACAGGATACCTTCTTATAAAAGGTCTTACAGCGTATTCTCCGGTATTTCGCCTGGTTATTTCGGCTATAGCCGAAATGGAGGCATCATAGTGATCAAGGCCATACTTTTGTACATATTTCCCAATTGGCAAAACCCAATAGTAGTTGGTAAACATGCCGGTTTGCTTAGGGTTGGGTTCGCCCAAAATGCTAGTGAGTATATGTATTGCCTCTTCAAAATCTGCCGGAAGATGGCGTCTCAGTTCCTCTGCATGCAACTCTACCCTCTGAGTGTAGGTTTTGCCTTCGCATCTTTTTGCTATGGCAGATATGTATGCCTTACTATTAAAATCCGGATTTAGCTTCAAAATCTTCTCCGAAAGGAGTTCGGCCAGGTTGCTGCCAAAGTGTTTGGTAATGCTATGGTCCTTCTTTTCCTTTTCCAAAATGGGTCAGGGTTTTAGCTCATACTCAAACCCGTAATAATGACTTCCATCTTTTATATCAATAGTCATTTTACCGCTTAGCCCTTCCAATTCCCCAGTACCTGAGCCGGGCACAACTTCCAGTATCAACCGGCTATCTGTGCCGGCCATCACACCAAAGTGCTGAAGTATAAAACTACCTTTTTTGCCATTTAATGTGCCGGTGGCCTGCTCAATAGCCACATAGCCTGCCGAGCCTTTAACCGGAGTCATGGCGCTCAGCATCTCACCCTGGCTGGTAGCCGATAAATCACCATTAAAAGTTTTGTTGATAGACATCCTACCCAGCTGGGCTCCGTCCTTAGATTGGCCTGAGTATTCCAAAGGCTCCATTTTCACCTCAAAAGTTCCGGTTATTTTCATGGTATAAAGTCTTTTGTAAAAGGACTAAAGTACGCCTGTTTTTACAATACTTGCAGAAGTCTTGTAAACAGGTTTAAAACTATTTCACGCAACTAATCAATACGCTTTTGCATCTGTATTAAAACGTAAAAAATGAAAAACACAATTCTATTGCTGATGGCTGGCCTGGCCTTAATCAGCTGCAAAAAGGAAGACAAGCCAACTACCCCTAACCCAAATCCTAGCAGTTTTACACGCTACGCGCTGGTAGAATTACTGATGGATCCCGGTGACGGCAGTGGAACATTTCAGCCGGTTACCAGCAACAAATTTATAGAGCTTTACAATGATGGTACTATAAAATCCAATGGTGACATCTGTAGTATGAGCCCTGATGCCAATAACCCAACAAACGGAACATATTCATTGTCCGATTCAAGCATTGCTGTTTCGGGCTGTGATACCCTGGATTTTGATTTGGATAATTCTACATTAATAATCAACTATCCATGTATAGAGCCCTGCCGGGCGAAGTATCAAAAAACGGTGCCGTTGCAAACTCAGTAGTTAGATTTAAGTATAGACACTATTAAATGAAAAAGCCCTTCAGAGTAAATCTGAAGGGCTTGCTTGTTTTCTCAAGTAGAGTCAACAAGTTATTTTATAAACTCCTTTTTGCAGAAGAAGTGTTGGCAGAAGGTACCGACCTGGCGGGGGCTGAGCTTCTTGAAGGGGTGCTGGCCCTTGCCGGTTGCGGACTACTTCTATTTGCCTGTGGGGTAGTACTACGCGATGGCGTTCTATATCTGGCAGAGCTATTTCGGCTCGGAGTACTTGCGGAACTCTGCACTGTTGCGGTTCTTACTGAAGCCCGGCTGTTGTTGCTGCTCTGCCTGGTAGCAGCTGGTTGTTGTTTTGCCCTGGTGGTAGTGGTAGTTCTTACAGTAGTGCTTTGCCTTACCGTGGTGCTGGTAGATGGCATTTGTTGCCTGCCACTATTTACAGTTGTCCTCGTTGTTGCCCGGCTGCGGTTTTCTGCAGTTCTTGTTGAGGTGCTACGGGCCTGGGCAGGGGCCGTAGCTCTTTTGGTTTCCACCGGGCGGCTCTCAGCGGTTCTTACACTCCTTGCAGGCGTAGTTCTGTTAGCCACTAACTGCTGGCGGTTCTGTACCCCCACATTTCTTCTTTCAAAAGAGCGGTTCGGATTACTACGGGCATAATCATTTCTGCCATGGCGCTGATACATTTGGTAAGCTCTGTTACTGCGCCTTACTGTAACATGGCGGTAAGTATGATAAGTATGTATATGGTGGTGTACATGTCTGTGATAAACAAATACCGGCCTTGGAGCCCAGCAGTTGTAGTACACGGGGTAGTAGCCATAATAGTAAGGAGATACCCAGCGTACATAGGATGGCCCCCAGAAGTAGGTATAAATTACCGGCCTTCTTACATATACAGGCTCTATAATATAGTTGGGTCCATAAATGTAGCTGTTACCCACAACCTGTACTACCACATCGTTCCCACGTTTTTCAACATCTATAGTAGCTACATCCTGGTACACATCCTTGGCCAAAATAGCTTGTATTAAAATAAGGTGCACACCCTGTTCGGTAGATTCCACTACACGCAGGTAATCCACGTATCCATCCTCGTTTAGATCAAGATTTGAAATCTGTACTTCGGGGTCATTCAAATTGCGCTCAAAGTCTTCGAGGTTACTGGCATCCCCAAACATCGAAGCCACAGCTTCAAGGTCAAGGTTATCGCTAATATCATAACTCGTGGCTTTTACAGTTACCCGCTGCTGAGCGTGCAATCCTAAAATACCAATGAAAAGAGCGAGGGCTAAGAATGTGACTTTAGTTTTCATGGCATTAAAATTTAATTGTTAATGCCTGTTGAAATACCAAAGTAGTGCCAAAGTCTGAAAGCCTTGCAGGGTAAAGGATTGAGAAGGGGTGTAGTTTATTTTTAGGATTTGAAGATTCGAGAATTTGAAAATTCCAATGATATAGGGTTATTCATCTCTGACTAGTCCTAAATAACCGTTACAGGTTTTAAAGGCATTAAAATTAATCAAACAGGGGCAGGATCAACACTGTCCCTGTTTTTGTTTTTATAGGTCTTTATCTTCATTGCTTGTTGTTGGTGCATTTTTTCAGGTGTAAGCATGTAACATGAAAGGTGGGGCCTTAGCCGATTATAAATACGGACACTATCCGTAACCAGGGCCCTCATTACGGAAAGTTCAGGTGTTTTGTTTTGGAACAGGAATTCATGTTTTAATATCCCATTAACCCTTTCGGCCACAGCATTGGCATAAGGATCGTAAGATTCAGTCATGCTACAGGTGACCTTTCCCTTTTTCAATAACTTTTGATATTCATTACTACAGTACTGAAACCCCCTGTCGGAATGGTGGATCAGGGGGTGCCGGTACATTTTTTTTGAAAGGGCCATGCGCAAGGCTTTTAAGGCCCCGGTGGTATGCAGGCTGTCCGATACATGGTAGCCCATGATCTTTTTGGAATAGGCATCCGTAACCAGGGCCAGGTACATAGGGTTGCTTCGGTTGCCCACATAGGTAATGTCCGATACCCATATTTCTTCAGGCCTGGATACTTCGTATCCCTCTATCAGGTTTTTATGTTTGCGGAACCGGTGATGGGAGTCTGTGGTAATATGATATTGCCGCTGGGGTTTTATCAACATATGGTTGGCTTTCAAAATGGCAAAGAGCCTGTCTCTACCTATTCCTACTAACTTGAGGTCAGGGTACAGCAGATGGTAGAGTTTGCGGGTGCCCAACCTGGGCATTTGTAACCGGAGCTCCCGGACCATATCTATTACATCCCGGGCCTGCTCCTTACGTTTGATTTGTGCTTTTACAGCACGGTAATATACCTGCCTGCTTGCCCCAAACAATCTACAGGTAGCCGTCAGGCTTTCTTGGTACCGTCCACGGTAGAGGTCGATTGTTTGGGTGAGGAGTTTTTTCGGATCGGGATGTTATACTCCTTTTCGGCCAGATTGATCATCATATCAAAGATGATGGCCTTCTTGTCGGCCTGGGCTACCTGGTGTTCCAGTTGGGCCTTCTGCCTTTCTAAAAGCCGGACCGTCTGTTCCAGCTCCATGAGCTTTTGTTCGCTAGACTTGGGCATCTGTGAGGGTGTTTGGTTCACCCAATCAAAGGTACCGTGTTTTCGCAACCAGTTTACTACCGTGCTCCGGGCTTGTATTCCGTATTTTTTGCACGCTCCATGGGTAGAAAGCTCACCTTTCTCTATTTCTTCTACCACAGACAGTTTAAAGGACATTGAGTAATCTCTTTGAGTCCTCTTCACATACTTCTTGCTGTTTTTCATACTGTTACAGTTTTAGTGTAACGGTATTTCAGGACGGGACACTCCTCAAATAAAAAAAGCTCCCCTTGTGGAGAGCTTTATTACTGTGCCCAGAACAGGACTTGAACCTGCACGACCTAAAACGGTCACCAGCCCCTCAAGCTGGCGTGTCTACCAATTCCACCACCTGGGCTCTGTTCATTTTAAGGTTTAAGGTTCAAAGTTGGGTAAACTGCAACTATGGAATTTTTACAAACCATTAAAACCAAAAACAGCGACCGAAGCCGCTGAATTTTTGTGATCCCGCTGGGGCTCGAACCCAGGACCCTCTCCTTAAAAGGGAGATGCTCTACCAACTGAGCTACGGAATCAGTGCCTTTTTGCAAAAGCGGGTGCAAATATAAGGGCAATCATTTTTGTTAGCCAAGGCTAAAAGTGAATTTTTTAGAAGAAATTTTTAAGCCCTTAAAAGTCAGTTTCATATATCTGTATTTTGACCTAATTTGGCCGCATGAAGATTGTATTAACAGGCTACATGGCCTCTGGCAAATCTACTACAGGCCAACTTTTAGCTAATAAGCTAGGCTTAAGTTTTATTGATTTGGATAAGGCTATTGAAAGCCGAACGGGCTATACTATTACCGAAACCATTTTTAACAAAGGCGAGCTTTATTTCAGAAAGCTGGAAAGGGAAATGCTGGAGGAGCTGATTAAAGGTGATAATTTTGTGATGAGTGCCGGGGGTGGAACGCCCTGCTACTATGATAACATGGAATTAATTAACCGCAATTCTATCAGCATTTACCTGCAAAATAGTGTTAAAAGCCTTTATGAGCGGCTGGAAAGTGAAAAGGCTACCAGGCCCCTAATAGCCCATTTAGAAGGTGATGCACTTAAAGAATATATTGGTAAACATCTGTTTGAACGTAACGTTTTTTATGAAAAGGCCACGCTGGTTATAAATGCTGCGGCCAAAACTCCTGAACAAATTACTACTGAAATAATAGATCTGATCAATGAATGAGCATATCCATCATCTTAAAGAAATAATAGCCAACAGACGTACCATTAAACCCGACCAGATGACAGGTGAGCGCGTAGATGACCACCTTATAAACCAGATTCTGGAATCGGCCAACTGGGCACCTACACATGGCTATACCGAGCCTTGGCGCTTTACAGTGTTTGCGGAGGATGGACTGGCAACCCTTGGTGATTTTATTGCCAATCTTGATCAACCCAACTCTAATGCAGAGGAATTCAACCAAATACGATTTGACCGATTGCGGAACCGGCCACTAAAATGCTCACACGTAATAGGCATTGGCATGCAAAGAGGTACAAACGAAAAGATACCTGAAATCGAAGAAATCTGCTCAGTAGCTATGGCTGTTCAAAACATGTGGCTCACCTGCCACACCTTAGGGCTCGGAGGTTATTGGAGCACCGGCTCCATGGCTTTTACTGATGAGATGCGAAACTTTTTCGGTTTACCTGAAACGGCTAAATCCCTTGGGCTGTTTTATATAGGTAAATTGGGTATTACACATCCAAAAGGAAGGCGCCTAAGCAGTATTGAGGAAAAATTAAGCTGGATTAGGGGATAGGTAATTAGGCCGGAAAAAAGTAATCCTGAACCAGCCAGCAATACAGCGAAATGATGACTATGCACAGGAGGCTGAGCGGAAGACCGCTTTTAGCCATTTCTCCCATTTTAATATAGCCGCTGCTGTACACTATAGCGTTGGGTGGGGTAGATATAGGGAACATAAAAGCACAGTGGAGCCAATGGTAAGCGGAATGGCCAATTGAAGTTCTGATAAACCTAGGTTTTGGGCTACAACAAACGATACGGGTACAAAAACCGAAACAAGTGCCACGTTACTCATTACCTCGGTAAGGAATACTGCCAGGCCACAAATAATCAGGATAATAAGAAACGGATGTTCTATGCTGCCAGAACTTATCCAGTTACCAACTAAGCCAACAATATCAGTAACCTCCATTCCCTTTGCAAGGGAGATACCCCCTCCAAAAAGCAGCAAAATATCCCATGGTAGCTTTTTAGTGTCTTGCCATACCAGTAGGGGTTCTGTCTTATCGCTTTCGCCAGAAGGGAAGGCAAATAGTACTACTGAAGCTAAAATGGCAATGGTGGGGTCAGAAAGATTTTTAAACCAACTAATCTGTGTAAGCTGAGCACGGAAAATCCAAAGTAAAGCCGTACAAAACATAATCCACATTACTCGCTTTTCTAAGCAGGTAAACGGGGCTGTACAGAAACAGGCCATTTTTTGGGGCAAACCAGATTTTCAACAAATGTGGCCTTAAAAAATTAAAGCCTTCGTTTGTTGTATGAATAGCTCACGAAATTTCCGAAGGTGTGTTTCCAGTAAAGTAACTGCGGAGTTATTGCCATAACTATTCCAACAAGGATAGGTATAAGTTTTCCCGGCCTCAATAGAAACTTCAGGCTCTGATATAAATGTTGTTGGCTAGGTTTTTCCAGTATCAATGCAGGCAGAATGAATAAAACATTGGTTGGCCTAATCACAACTATTAGCCCTATAAGGATACCTATCAATAGGTTCGGAAAGATGCTTCGTCCCATCCAGAAATTGTGGCCGCACAGTAGATAAAGAAACAGGCTGAGCAGGAAAAACGAATATATATGGGACATACCGGTATCTGCAATGCCATAGTAAAAAAGGTTAGTTCCTAAAAAGATTGTAGCCAAGGTGTAAACCACAATACTAATGGTAAACCGTTTTTTCAGATATAATCCTAAAATAAACAGACCTGATAGGAGATAAAATACTGCAGCAACGTTGATAGCGGAATGGTAGACGGGAGAGAAGCCAGTGGCAGGTTGACCCAGCCATGACGAAAACGCATGCGCACTAAGGAAAAAGGGTATTTGCATAAATGCAACTCCATAGGTGTATTTGGTTTCTACAGTATTATTGGTTTGATTTAGTTTAAAGCCTTTTCCCGTATTTTCATCAACTTCTGCTGGAAACTGATTTGCTCTAAAATCGTAAATGAAAGCCGCAGGCAGATAAACATAGTACCCGGCCTTGTCAGCCCATATCTCACTATGATAATTAAAGTAACCGGTTCGGCTATGCCAGTTAAAACTCAGAAATAGCAATAAAGTGGCAAGAGCAACAACTGGCACTAGTCTACTTCGCAATATGCTTTTATACTTCCTATTCCTCAAGTTCTTCAGTTATATCTCAATACTGTACATCACACAATCCCTTAACCGCTTATTGGTAAGTAGCTGAGGGTGTAAAAAATCGCTCTCCTTCATCATACCAATCTTCTTCATTACATTTTCAGATTTGGTATTAATGACAGGGGTAAGACTTATGATTTTTTTAAGCCCCAGGTTTTTTAAGCCATATTGCAGGCAGCACTTTGCACCTTCAGTAGCATAGCCCTTATGCCAGTGCTTTTGTACCAATCGCCAGCCTATATCCACATTTGGGGTGTAATCAGATTCAAAGGTTTTTAAGGATAGACCAATAATCCCAATAAAATCACCAGTTGCCAATTCTTCTACCGGAAAGTAGCAATGCCCGGAGTTTTGATACTCCTTTTCCATTCTTTCAAAAAAGGCTGAGCTTTCCTCGGCCGTCATTGTATCCTCAAAATACTCCATAACCACTGGATCAGCATTCATGGCAATGAGTTTGGGCAGGTCGGTCTCCTCCCATGGCCTGAAGCCAAGCCTTGCTGAGGTAAAGAGGTAGTTTGGTAAGGAAGGCATGGTTGAGGTGGTTTACTTCTTATTTTTTCGATTTACATTTTTATCACCACGAGTTTTGGCCTTTTTATATTTTTTAGCAATCTCACGGTGGTAAGATCCACCCAGATTTACCTTTTTGTTTTTAGACTTCTTTTCATGGTGACTGGCGCCCGGAGTGTGTTTTTTGGTTTTATGCGGACTGGCCATTTCATCCACATTAGGTCGTTCATCTGGCGTAAGTGCAGATGATATTTCTACTTCCGCAGGAAACTCCAGCTGTGGAATTGTATAGTTCATCAGGCGCTCAATGGCCAGTTTTAGTTTTTCCTCTTTTTCAGTGTATAAAAGGATGGCATTTCCCTGCTGCTCGGCACGGCCTGTACGCCCAATACGGTGCATATAGTTTTCAGGATAGCGGGGTGTATCAAAATTTATAACATGACTGATTTTTCGCAGGTCGAGCCCACGGGCCATAACATCAGTAGTAACTAAAACACGGTTGTTGCCGTTGTCAAAATCCTCAATGGAGCGTAGCCTGTAGTTTTGAGTTTTGTTGGAGTGAATCACACAAACCTGAGAGCCAAATTCCTCGTCCAGCTTGTTGTAGAGCCTATCCGCACTTTTTTTATTGGATACAAAAACTAGCACTTTTTTAAACTCATCCTTATCCGCTAAAAGGTGAATGAGTAAATTGGCTTTGGTGTAAAAGTTTTTTACGGAATAACATTGTTGCGAAATATTTTCCAGCGGTGTACCGCTTACTGCAATTGAAATTTTATTGGGTGTATAGAAAAACTCATGAATCAGCCTGTCCACCTCCTCCGTCATAGTAGCCGAAAACATTACGTTTTGCCTGCGCTCCGGCAACAGTTCAAAAATATTGGTAAGCTGAAATATAAAACCCAAATCGAGCATCACATCCACTTCATCAATCACCAGTTTATAAACTGATTTTAACTGTAAAGCGCGGCTCAGGGCCAGATCGTACAAACGGCCCGGAGTAGCCACAATAATATCCGCCCCTTCCATAACCTGGCGGGCATGGGTATTAATGTTCACACCACCATATACACCTAAAATCCGGGTATTCATGTATTTAGTAAGCTTTTCAGCTTCTTCCACCACTTGTACTACAAGTTCTCTGGTTGGCACCAGAATTAAAATTCTGGGGTGTACTTGTTTGGAGTAGGTAAGCTCTTTAAGTATGGGAAGCAGGTAAGCAAAGGTTTTACCAGTACCGGTTTGAGCTATACCTACCATGTCTTTGCCAGACAGCACTGCCGAGAATGCCTCGGCCTGGATGGGAGTAGGTTTTTCAAAACCTAAATCAGTAATAGCATTCTGTAGAGGTTTGGGGAGGTTTAAATCCTGGAATGTGGACATCAAAACAAATTTTGGCAAAAGTACGGTTAAAGGCTTTTGGGTATAGGACGTTTTTGAGTATCCTGCCTGGTTTATGGCTTCGTCAATGGTTACAAAGCGAATACCTAAAACCAAATGTAATTTGTCTCACACGCAGATCCATACTTTCGAAACCTGTTACATATGATACGTTGGTTAGCCCATAGTAGTAATTGGCATCAAATGATACCTTATCAGTTATAGTAAGGGTCAACCCCAACCTTGAACCAAAAGAAAGAGCCGCTTCATCTAAACCTGATCGTCCCCTGCTTACAAAACCAATTTCTCGCAAGGGATTTACGGGTATAGTACCATTTAACCTGCTCCAGCTACTTATGGCAACCGAGCCCTGAAATCCACCGTACAAAGCTATTCTCTTATACTTATATCCATAATAAATTGGAATGCTTATATAGGTTATACCACGTGTTATATTAAAAAACTCTTCCTGTGTTATGCCATCCTGATCTACCACATCGTAACTAAAATTTTCAATACCGCTCATTTGGGAAATTAAGAATTCAATGCCAAGTTTTGACGTTTTTGAAAGGCTAAACATTTCAAAGGCACCTGCCTCAAAAGAGGGTGCCAAGCTACTTTGATGCCCCCTTCCAAAATTTAGATTACTGGTTAGGGAGCTTACTCCAAGTGCTGCTTTTAAACCAAATTGATTTTGACTATAGCTTACGTGTCCTAAAAGGCTCAGGGACGCAAGAATCAAAAATGGTTTCATAAAAAAGAGTTTTATACGAAACGGTGGACGCTACGCTTTATTGAAATACCATTCATTTATGGAGTGAGAACTATGAGGTTTTGTTTTGCCTTAGCGGGATTTTGACCGTTACCGTTGCCCCGCCTTCCGTATTATTTTCAAAGCATAGGCTACCATGGTGATCTTCCACAAAGTCATTTACAATGCGTAAGCCTATACCTGTACCACGTTCTCCACCAGTGCCGTCTTCAGAAATTATCTTATTACGTTTATTGAGGTTTTCAAGCACCATTGCGTCAATGCCTTTTCCGCTGTCAGTTATCTTAAAAATCACCTCATTTTCATTTTGACTGATATCAACGGTTATCTGCCCGGCTTTTTTACTGAATTTTATAGCATTAAACACCAGGTTACTAAATACACTCTTCATTTGGTTGCGGTCGGCCCAAAATTCAACAGCGCCATTTGTGGTATTGAATGCAATCAGTTTTTCCTGAGCTTTATGGTTATGCACTGCAATAATTTCTTCAATTAGCTCGTGGGCATCTATAGGTTCGATGTATTTGCCTTCTTCATCCATCTGAAGGCGTGCCCAAGCCAAAATCTCCTTTAATATTATATGGCTCACATCCGTTTCCTTCTTCAAATAATTCAATATCTCTGTAAGGTCGCTCTGGCTTAGGTTTGCTGATGTAGCCGTACTTAGCAGTGTTGATATGTTATTAAGAGGATTCCTTAAGTCATGGCCTAATACTGAGAGGATTTTGTTTTTAAGGTCATTTGTTTTCTGTAAACGCTCTTCACTTTCCTTCAGTTTTTGATGTTGAATTTCCAGGGCTGCCTTCCCTCGTAATTTACTGGCCAGGGCACTATTGCGCTGGCGTTGTACACTTATCAGCCATACGGCTGCCAGTATCAATAAAATAATAGAGGCCACAGAGAGGTACAGCATTTTACTTTGGTAAGAGATACGGGCCTCCTGGGCCATTTCTTTTTCCTTTAGTACCTCATTTTCAGTTTTGGCAAGGTCTGACTCATATTGTGTTCTCAGTTCATCAAGGTTTTGAGCGGCTTTAAGGCCTGCAAGGCTATCACCAGCCCACTGTAGTTTTTCGTGATAATCAAGGGCGCTTTTATAATCGCCCTTAACTTTATACAGTTGATAAAGCTCATTGTAGGCATTGCCAATAATCTGCAAATCTTCTGAACCTTCTGCTACTTTGCTTGCTTTAAGCAGGTAAGTTTCGCTCTTATCCAGCTTACCTTTTTTGCGGTAGACTTCTCCCAACTTCAGGCTATTGTAATATATGCCCTCCATAAGCTGAAACTTTTCACTGGTGGCCAATGACTTTTCAAAATTCTCTATGGCCCTTTCGTAATCCCCTTGTTGAAAATAAACATCAGCTACATTAAAGTAGGCCGAAGCCATACCTCCTTCATCGCCCAGCTTTTCTTTTATATCCATGGATAGGCGCGCGTAGTACAGGGCGCTGTCTGTTTGTTCAAGCGTTAGAAAAACAGCGGCCAGGTTATGATAGTTTTGGGCCAGGCCGGACTCGCTATTAGCTTTGGTATTTGCTTCTATAGCCCTATGGTAATGGGCTTTGGCTTGTTCAAGGTCTCCAATGTTATCCCTGTATATTTCGCCAATGTTGTTCTCCAACACACCAAGGCTTTTAAAATCCTTGTTCTGCTCATAGTGGGGCTTACCCTGTGCCAGCACTGATAAGGCTTTATCGTACTGATTAGCTCCTTTGTAGGCCAGCGACATATTCATCAGGGTATTGGTATGAGAATCTCTTTCACCAGCTGGAAAGTAGGAGAGAGAACGTTCATAATAATTGAGAGCCTCCTTATAATCACCCTGCAGGGTGTAGGTTTTACCGAGCTCAGAATTGGCCAGGGCAATATTTAATGAGTCATTTAACTTTTGTGAGATTTTTAGTGCTATTCTGAACGCATTTTGTGCGGCTGGCATATTCCGCGTTTCAAAAAGATAGCTGCCATAAAGTTTATGGTAGTTATAGAGTAGCCGAGGCTGGCTACTTGAATCCAATCGGTTCCGCACCTTGTTCAGCAGTGTATTTACGCTGTTATAGTCAGATGCATCAAGTCTTGCTTCTGCACTATCCAGCAAAATCTGAGTGCGCACCGGGGTTTTATTTTCCTTTTGCGCATTAAGGCAAAAGATGCATGAGCTTAGTAGTACAAGTAGTATAAATCTCATAGTTAGGCTAGAGGTGGGCTAAAAATAAGCGGATAATCCTGATTACAACCGATTTGTGAATAAATTTTGCTCACATATTGTTGGCAACCTACACAGGATGCAGAGAACTAAAATCCTTTACCTCTTTAATCTACAGCGCCTTCGCAATAAGCTTTACAATCTTTTTTAAATCTCCCGGTCCAATCTGTGTGTCAAGCAGTATGCCCGAAGTAGCAGGAGCCTGTATTGTAGAATGTTTATGCGTGTATATAGTTCCATCTTCAGCATCGCATATATAATGCACAAACAGGTTAGGTTTTTCTTCCACCACATTAAGGTAAGCCACATTAGGATCGCTATTTAATACAGCCTCTTCCAGTTCTTTAAACTCTACTACTTTAAACTTAAGAGGGTAAATCTCTGCTATTTTATCTTCTGTTAGTTTATCCTTCAAAAACCGCGAATCGATGTAGAGCACCTTATCTTTTAATTTGGCTGCATAGCTATTTTTAGTTGATCCCCATGCTTTGTTCCATGAGCCTACTTTTTCAACTTCAAACATCAAAAAGTTGAGGCGCTTAACCACATCCGCAAGGTCATACTCTTCATATACAGATAATCTACTAAAGCCAATGCCCCATGCAAATTCCTCATTAGAAAATCCCAGTTTATAGGCATGGCCCACTTCCTGCTTCTTTTCAAGGCCATTGCCATAATCTGTTACCAGTGTTTGTGTATATGATATTAATGAAACCGGATAGGCCTTTGATGGAATAGCTGCGAGCGGTGCAAAAACCACTTCATCATTAAATGTCCAGTATTTTTTAAAGGCTTCTTCCATTGCCTTATCAAATTTGGGGTAGCCTGTTTCAACCACATATAGCTTTCGCGATTTTATCTGATCAGTAAACTCTTTAGTGATGTAGGGTACCTGGGCCGAAATGCTAAAGGCCAATATTAAGGTAAGGCTTAGTGCTAAAGAATACAATCTTTTCATAGTGGTTGTTTTTGATTTGATTGATCCAATATAGTAAAACATCCCCATGAAATTGAAATGCTTGCACGCCCCAGGTAAGCCTTGCCAAGCAATGCGGGTTGTGCCATAGTAATACTATTGGATACTTAAAAAAGATTTTATGGCTTTCATAGTTAAATCCGGCTTGTCCAAATAAAGGGCGTGCCCGGCATTTTCTATCAGCATAAATTGATTTTTGGTAAATAACTTCAAATACTCATCTGCAGCGCCCCATGGCTGATTGTCATATTGGCCCTTCAATAGTAGTGTTGGTGTTATTGAGTCAGGGAGGTTTAGTCTTGGGTCTTTCACATGGTTGAAGCTGGCTACGGTCATTTGCTGGGCATAGTATCCACCACCGTTTATAAGGCCAGGTAGTTTAGTAGAATCTAGCACCGTGCTTTTTTGCAATTCAAAGTTCAGATGGTTTTGAAAGGCATCTGCTTCTTCATCACTAGCCAGCTTGGTCAAAAAATTAAGTGCAAAAAAACGTATGGCTTTGCTGCGCCATGTTGCCATCTTATGATTGGCTGCCCTATTTGAGTAAAGTGGTTTTTTTAAATCAAGACTGTCTGGCACATTCACCCCAAACACTTTAGAATTTATTGGTACCAGCGGGCCCGGGCACATCAATATCATGCGTTCTGTTTTTTCGGGATGCTCAGCAGCGAATAGTGCAGCAAGTATTCCGCCCCATGATTGCCCAATGAGGATAACCTTTTCGGCACCTATCTTTTGCACAATGGCTTCAAGGTCTGCCAAATGCCGGGTGGCTGTGTATTCTTTTATGTTTTCCAGTCTTTCAGAATATCCGCTGCCAATTTGGTCATAGAGGTAAACGCTGTAACCTTCCTGGCTTAGTTCACCAAAAAAATTGACTTGCTCATCCGTAATAAAACCGCCAGGCCCACCATGCAGGTAAATTACAGGGCAAAGTTGTTTGTTTCGTTTAGGGATAGTTTTAAAGTACGCTATTGTTGACCCGGTAGGTAAATCCCAATACCGGGTACCGGGCCGTAATTTAGCTTGGGGTACTTTATAATACCTGGGCCAGAATAAGGCCAGCCCCATAGCTAGCAATACTATTGCGGGTATAATGAGCAGCCATTTTTTTGATTTCATTTTAGGGTGTGATTTGGGAAGGAGATTGGTAAAGTGCAATATAATAATAGCCCAAGTAGAAATTTTAATCTGGTAATATTAGTTCGCTAGCCAAGTTGGGCTGCAGCTGTGTTTATGGTTCAGTAGGGCTTTTTTACATTTCATACACTTAATACTACATTTTTACATTTGTATTTTTTTTACAAACAAACTCAAACAACTATGCTTTATAGAATCTGTGCAATTTTGTTATTAAGTGGGCTGGGGCAACTTTCAGCTCAATGTCTGCAAGCGGAATACCTGTTTAATGGCAATTTTGCCGATAGCAGCTCAAATGGCAATACTCTGGTAAATCAAGGTGTAACATTTACTACTGACCGATTCAATAACCCAAATAAAGCCGCATTTTTTGATGGGTTATCATACCTTGATTCACAGACCAGCTTTGACTTTCAGGATAGGACAGTATCGGTTTGGTTCTTTCTTACCAATCTCAATGAGCAAACTATTATTAATCAGGATGCATCAAGTCTTACTTACGGATCATTTTCTATAGCCATAAATTCATCCGGTGCAATTGTAGGCAATGCGGGTGGCGATGGTGGAAATATAATAGGTAACAACTTAGCAATTTTGCAATGGTATCATGTAGTGATTACAAGAAGTGCTACAGAAACAAAGTATTACCTTGATGGTCAACTAAAATATGTTGGTACACCTTCATCGCTAGGCAGTACGGCTTCGCCCAACCCTGAAACCGTTATTGGAACTGATAGGACAAAAAATCGCAGATATTTTACAGGAAAGATAGATGATGTACAAATTTTTGACTGCGTTTACACTCCCGCTCAGCTGGACTCATTGAACACTATTGGCCTAAAGAAAATTCAGGTTTTTACTCCACAACTATATCCCAACCCGGGCAATGGAGAGTTTACCCTTGATCTTGGTCAGCAATCAGGCCTGGTGGAAATACAGGTTAGAGACATGGCCGGTAAGTTGGTATATAGAGCAACAAATAGCGATAGCAACAAGATATCCCTTAATCTCGCCAACAACTCAGTAGGTATGTACACTTGTAAAGTAGTGGATAGTAATCAGAACCCTTTATATACAGGTAAGCTTGTTATTAATTAGAATAAACAACTATTAAAACAAAGGCCCGCATTACAGCGGGCTTTTGTTTTAGTGCCATCCGGCAACATTTTTTATAAACCTGCAACTACTCCCTAATAACCTTAAACGAAGCCAATTCCTGGTCCGCTTCAACATGTATGATGTACAAGCCGGGTTTCTCATTCAGTTTTAAGTTTATCTCTTTAGTATCCGTGTAGGTACGGGAGCTAAGCGTTTGGCCATTCACCGATATTACTTTTATGGAAATATGGCGCTTCACTGATTCAAACTCTAGCGTAAGCGCCCCGGCAGTAGGGTTGGGGTAAAAATGGATGTTATTTTTAGATGAGTACTCTACCGTACTGTTATGTAGTAAGTTGGGCCTATAACTTTGTAGCACGGTGCGCATTACATCTATTTGGCCCAGTGTAAAAGAGTTTTGGCAATGGCCACTGGAGTAATCCATAAAGTTCTCCACCATATTGGGCAGGTCAGCACCCAGTATAGTATCTACACAGGTATTGGCCACTTGATTGCAATTGTAAGTACTGGCCTGGCTGCTACGTGGAGTATCCTTAATAAAGTCGTCTGCATTGCAGCCTCCATCTCCCCAAATATGGCGAAGCCCCAAATAGTGTCCTGCCTCGTGTACCAGCATTCTGCCGGTTTTAACGGGTATATTATAGCTTTGGTAAGGGGCCGGAAAGAAATTAGGATTATTGGAACCTACCACAGGGTAATGCAATAAAATTCCCTCATGGAAGCCATTTAAAGCTGTATAGATGCTAGCCGGCCAATTGGGATGGTTGGCAGGTGGAGTGGCCAGCCCGAAGTAAACCAGCTCCTCAAAGTTGTTAAACTTAGGTTCAAAAATCCGAAGGTCACCAATCCATACATTTACATAATAATTTGGATCCCAGCCACTTCTTCCGCCCAGGCTATCCTGTGTTAATCTGAAAAAGTTATAAAACAAACTGTCATTAACCCATGCTTGTATTTGCTGGGTTTGGGTTTGATCATAAGGTAGAATACCTCCAAAGTGTTTTATGCTTGAGTAAGTGCGGGTAATTCCGGTTGTTGGGTTTCCGTTGGGATCTTTAGAGGCTAGTACAAATTCTATTTCACTATCGCCCACAATAGGCTTAAAAGCTGCCCTGGTTTTGTTGGTATCAGCATTTTGCCGCCTGAAATTTTCATTAAGCACCCTAAGCTGGTTCTGGATTACTGAATCCGGAAGGCTGGCCGCAGTATCATTATACACTATGTGAAATACTACGGGAATACGTAGTATGGTGCCACTGGTTTTGTTTAGCGATTTGCCGTCTTGCTGAATGTCTTTAAGCATTTGGTTGGAAGCCTCCATGAACCCCGGAGTTTTATGATCTACATGTTGCATAAGTTCATGGCTTCCACAGCCTACCAGGGTATCATGGCTATGGCTATTTGCATTAAGCGCTTTGGAAATAAGGCCTTGCGAAAATGCAACGGTAGAACTTAGAACTGATGCCGTAAGAAACAGGCATTTAAAAAAACTGGATGAGGTGATCATTTCGTAGGGATTCTTATTAATAGATAATCGGATTGTAGTACCAGCTAAGGTCAAGTTTGTTGTAAACTCAAAAAACACCCCAAAAATACTAGTAAACCGGCCAGCCTCAATAGCAACTGATTATTTAGAGCTGGTTGGTAAGTATTCGGGTTAGCAAGAAGAGGTAGGCTATAATCATGCATATTACTGATCGCTTTCAAGATATACTGCAGACCCATCATTGCTTTTTCCACTATCTTTTCACTCTAAATTTTCACCCATGCCTGAAATCATTATTCAAGCCCGCGCTGCAGCTATAAGTGAAGCTGTAAAAGTGAAGCGCATTCTTCCCTTCCATAAAAAGAGAATGATTGGCCCTTTTATCTTTATGGATCATGCCGGGCCAATTAAGGATGTACCATCAAAGCCTTCGGCATTGGACGTTTTGCCACACCCTCATATTGGCCTTTCTACTGTAAGCTACCTTTTTGGCGGGCAGGTTACCCACCGCGATAGCCTGGGCGTAGAGCAGATAATTAAGCCCGGTGAGGTAAACTGGATGACGGCCGGGCGCGGTATTTCACATTCCGAAAGATTTGAAGATCCTTCGGCCCTCAATGGGGGCCTGGAAATGATACAGACCTGGGTAGCATTGCCAGAAGCGGTAGAGGAGGACTTGCCCTCGTTTAATAACTATACATCTGATCAACTCCCCGTTTTTACTGATAAAGGTATATGGATGCGGCTGATAGCCGGAGATGCCTATGGCCTAAAAGGGGATGTAAAAACGCATTCACCACTATTTTACCTGCACGTAGTACTTGATAAAGGTGCCAAATTTGACCTCCCCAAAAACCATAGCGAAAGGGGATTTTATATTGTGAAAGGTAAAGTCAATATTTCCGGAACTACCTATGAAGAGGGGCAGATGCTGGTGTTTACCAAATATGAAGACCCGCTGATTACCGCCACAGAAAACACTACCTTGATGCTACTCGGTGGAGAACCGCTGGGTGAACGTTTCATCTGGTGGAACTTTGTTTCTAGCCACAAGGAGCGTATAGAGCAGGCCAAGGAAGACTGGAAGCAAGGTCGCATAATACTTCCACCCAACGACAACCAGGAGTTTGTGCCTCTGCCGGAAGACAAAAGCAAACCGGCAGGTAGCTCGCCAAGTCCGGAGGCGTTGTCTTAGGGCGGTTTATTTAGCAGCAAAAAGCTGCACTAGTAGAAAGATTCGTTTCCGCTAACCGTTTATGCTTCGATACTTTTGTCTCTTGCTTTCGCGGAACCAAAAACTCAGCATGACACTATATTTTCATTTTTACTAAAGTGTTGTGTCACCCTGAGTGAATTTTCGCAGCAGAGCGGAGAAATTTTGTATCGAAGGGTGGGTGATGAAATGTCATCCCTCTGATCCGCTTATGCTTCGATACGATTCTTCTCTCCGGTCAGAATCACTCAGCATGACACTGCTGCTCGGTTTTGAACGAAATGCCGTGTCACTTTGAAGACCCCGTAAACTTTCGGGGTGTATCGAAGGGTGGGTGTCGAATTTTCGTCTCCGCGAGCCGTTTATGCTTCGATACGATTCTTCTCTCGGCTGAGCCGAGACCAGAATCACTCAGCATGACACTACAGCACGGTTGTGTGCGAAAAGCTCTGTCACCCTGAGTGGATTTTCGCAGCAGAGCGTAGAAAATATGTATCGAAGGGTGGTAGATGAATTTTCATCTTCGAAACCCGTTTATGCTTCGATACTTTTGTTTCTGGCTTTCGCGAAACAAAAACTCAGCATGACACTATATTTTCATTTTACTAAAGAGCCCTGTCACCCTGAGTGGATTTTGGCAGCAGGGCGAAGAAAATATGTATCGAAGGGTGGATGTCGAGTTTCTGTCTCCGCGAGCCGTTTATGCTTCGATACGATTCTTCTCTCGGCTGAGCCGAGACCAGAATCACTCAGCATGACACTGCTGCTCGGGTTTTAAACGAAATGCTCTGTCACCCTGAGGGCTCCGATAGCCTTTGCGGTTTATCTAATGGTGTTTAGAGAGATTTCATTCTATACCATGCGGTGAGGGCCATGATAATACCGCCTACAAAAAAGCCTATAGGAACAATATAAGAGCCCGGAAAGACAATAGCATAAATTAACGCGACCAACATTCCCAAACCAATTCTCAGAAGTGCCACATTGAAGAATGGCCTTTCCTCTTTAACCAAATCCTTCTTTCTTTCTAAAACTATGTTGTGGGCTGCTTCAAGCGCTAACTCCTTTGGAATGCCCTGTTTTTCCAGTTTGGCATAAATCACCTCTTCTTCTATGTTGGAGTTTTTAAACTTCCAGGCCATGGTATAGGCCCTTCTTTCAAGTTCTTCAGGTGTTTCAGTATTTGGATGCTTATCAGGCATAGTAGTTCGAGTTTTAGACATTAAATAAACTCAAAAATTTTTGAAGTCTGAAATGTAAGTTTTTGAGGGTAGCACGAGCGGGACGCTCGCGCCAGCGGGGGCGGTAAAAAAACTTAAAATTTACCGAAGGTAGAAATGTTAAATTTTTGGAGGATCATATTTTTGAGGTAATGTTGTTAGCGCGAGTGGGATGCCGGTGCCAACAGAGAAATATCACGGACAGCTAGTCACCGCTTAATAGGAAATAATAATTGCACTACTCTTATTGAAGACATGAGGTCTATCTAAAAAGGTAATAGCCAATTCCGAGGGCGCCAAGACTGGTGAAAATGACGGCTATAATAACACTTTTTAATTCGATAACGGAGTCGGTAATAGCTAGAGTAACTAAATGAGTTAAACCAAGGCCTATAAATATTCCAGAAATTGAAAGTACTAGATTTACGGATTTAGACTGTTTATTGGAATGCAATTTCCGGGCACATTTTTCGACAGTGGAACTGGTAATTATCTTGTGTCCATCTTTTTTCGCTTGGAAAAGAGAGAGACGGTATAGTTGAAGAATATATTCGCTTATTTGATTTAGATAGTTGTCAAAACCTTCTTCATTGAATGGGGATTTTTTAGTTGTTCCAAACTCACTTTTCAAAATTTTCTTAATGTTTTCCTCCGTGTTCATCTCTGTGGTTTCAATTGTGAAGTAAGCAAATGATTTACTATGCCATTCCTAATGGAATAAGAAATACTTGCTTGTTCTTCCTCAAATCTTTCTAAAGTCTTCCTTATACCAATTAAAAATCCGATGCTTATGGAAAGAAAAGCAACATAAAATATCAGTATGACATAAAATTGTGAACCATCTAGTTCACTATAGCCCTTAATAAATGATGCGGTAATCAGGATGATGGCCAGAATTGGATCATTCTTTTGATCTCGTAAAAAACTTCTATGAATCTTTTGCCGTGAACGATATAGCCCATTTACACTTTTTACGAACTCCAACGTTGAGATAGAATTGTTATCTAATTGTTCCACTCTGGAATTGAAATGCTTAAACTTATACTTGGAATTTTTATAATTATCAACGATTCTCCAGATCATCAGTAGAGGCAGAACACCAAAAAGAATTACCACTGGTAAATTGTCCTCAAATTGAAACATATTCCATTTTGAAAGGAAAATAGCTATAGTGAGTCCGAGCAAAAAAACTGAAATGTAATATATGTATCCAGCAATAATCTTCTTTGAGGTGTAAGCTCGTAAGTCCTCAGTAAGCCGGAATTTAACTACAGCTTTTTTTAAAATATAGTCGGAAGTCATGGCTAAATATTATACTCTCATATGAATTAAGAATCTTTATAACTGCTGTCGTAGTTGGTCACACCTGCACCACCCCCGGATTATAAGGCCTTTTAATAGGCGCATGGTTAGCGGCCTCTATGCCCATGCTAATCCATTTACGGGTGTCCAATGGGTCAATAATGGCATCGGTCCACAGGCGGGCTGCAGCGT
>CAVWUM010000011.1:0-14988 GCA_963758205.1 Schleiferiaceae bacterium | reverse complement strand
ATATGTTTAGAGTAAAAATGGTAGGCTCAATTTTGTAGGTTACATTTATTCTGGTACCTGGCTCAATAGTTCTTCGATTTCTGCATCGGTAAGAGTTTCCTTGTCGCCCTTATCATAGATGGCCAAAAGATAAACGGTGGTTTCCACTATTTGCACAAAGGTGATGACTCTTGCTCCGCCTGACTTACCTCTTCCTTTTGAGGCTATGGCCATCCGGATTTTGAAGCAATTTTAACCAAGTGATGTGCCTTGTGCAGGTTCTTCCAACAGGCTTTCAATTAATCCGGCAAAATCTGTTTTAAGAGAAGGAAATTTTTTAGACAGTCTTTTTAACTCTTTCTTAAAAACAGGTAAAGCAATTATTTCAAAGCTCATCAATAAGTTCCTTAGCTAGTATACCCTTTAATTTTCCTCCTTTTATAAGCTTTAATTCCTCAACTGCCTGTTTGATGTTCCCAAGCAACTCTTCCTTTTCACTAATATCGTTCATAGGTTTTGCCTTCACGAACTTTAAACTTTGCAAAAGCTCCATTACGAAGGCCGCCTTTTCATCTTTTACTTCAAGTAAAATTTTCATTCTACAATAATTTGGGAGTTACTGTTCCAACAAAGGTAGCTCTATCGGGTGAGAATTTTTGAAAGCTGATTTGCGCAATGACTCGGCACGCTTAAAGAGTCAAATATAGACGGGGTAATAAGAGGTTATAGGATATATTCATTTTCTCTCCTCAAACTCATACCGATCATATTTCTTGTTGTATTTCAGGCCTAAGATTTCATGAAATTCTTCTCGTTGTAAAGTGGTAACGCTTTCCCTGATAGCATATATACCTGTTACAAGTATAGAAGCTCCTGCGCCAATTATCCAAGACATGTTGTTAAGTAATCCATAGGCAACCAAGCCCAAACCTGCAATACTGAGTAAGATGGCTACACTGGATTTAGACCCGAAACTATTAAGTGCCAATGATATTGGAAGCACTATTAAATCACCTAATACCTTAATCCAGGTTTTAGTTTTGAACTTTTTTATAAAATCGTTGGGCTCGCTTAAATAAAACATAGCCGCTTTTTCACTTTTAGACTTCACTGCCGCCATTACTTTATTGTACTTAGCTTCTGTATCTCGCCTGAGTTTTATTCCGGTACCATTAAGATGCTCTGCAAGTAAATCATAGTATTTTCTGAAATTATCATCCTCCAGGATAAAATTGGCAAGAAACAAAGTTTCAATCCTTTGGCTTTGGTTCTTACCACCAATATGTTTTTTTGTGGCTGCTGCTAACTTTCTGCTGAAAGCTCTGAAAATTTGATTTTTAGAGGCAGATGGTTTTATACCAATTATGTCATAGTGGTCAATCAATTTCTTGGTAGCGGCTGTTTGTTTTATTTTCAAGATGTCTACGGTGAATTTTCACCCTGGGAGATCCTGCTGAATAAGGACCAATTTCATAGTCTCCAAAATTGAAGGAAATAGTGTCTTGTTCAATATTGAAATCAATAGTCTTCAAATCGGATAAACTTAGCCATTCATTGTTTAAGTTGTTTGAAATCATTTCCAGAAAGAATAGAGTGTCTTCTTTTGAACGTACTTCAAAATAGTTTTCAAAAGAAATTTGCTCTCCATCAGAAAGGTCATAGTTGAATGAGTTATAGGTTCTCTTACCATGTGCCGCTCCTGCAGTATAATAATCAATAGCA
The DNA here is from genome assembly GCA_963758205.1 of Schleiferiaceae bacterium. Lineage (GTDB taxonomy): Bacteria > Bacteroidota > Bacteroidia > Flavobacteriales > Schleiferiaceae > Owenweeksia. The sequence continues at coordinate 13,287 of CAVWUM010000011.1, read as the reverse complement.
AAACAATAGCTTGTCAGGTGATCATCGTTATAAACTGATACCAACTCTGTTGTAAACATACTACTAATAGTATTTAACATAATGGGGTCATTCGAGATCATTTGGTCAAGTTTTTCTAAAAATTGATCGCGTTGGTTAAGGATGTGTGAGTCTACCGCTGAATCCAATTTTGCAATTCCTGAAATAGGTATTTCCACATAAATTTTTAAATTTCTGACACTATCATAGGTATCAATTGTATCAACACTAATCTCATGAGGAAATACTTTTAGCTCCTTTAATGTTTGTAAGGAGAGTTGATCTTTTATTGGATTATGGTTTCTTCCACTTGACCAACAAATTGTAATGATTAAAAGGGGTAATAGTGCTTTCAATTCTAATAACTCTTAAAAAAGAATTTAAACCTGACTAAAACGAAATTCTGAAAATTTTATTCGTGTGGGATAAAAAAATCCCCGCCTCTTTACAGAAGCGGGGATTCTTCAATTCCTGAACCTATATGGTCTTAGCTGAACATCTCCTTCACTTTATCAAAAAAGGACTTATCGCCTTTAGTGGGTTTGGGGGAAAAGTCGGGATCGTTCAACATGCTTTCAAATGCTTTTTTATGCTCGGCAGAAACGTTTTGAGGTGTCCATACATTTACATGGATAAGCAAGTCACCGGTGCCATAGCCTTCCACACTGGGCAAGCCTTTGTTTCGCAACCTCAGTATTTTCCCTGATTGTGTTCCGGCATCCAGCTTAATGCGCGCCTTGCCGCTTACGGTAGGTACTTCGGCCTTGGTGCCTAATACAGCTTCCGGCAAACTGATGTACAGCTCATAATGCAGGTTATTGCCATCGCGCTCCAGTTCCTCGTGCTTTTCTTCTTCAATTACCACTATAAGGTCGCCATTTACGCCATCCAATGGTCCGGCATTTCCCTTACCAGAAACCTTTAACTGCATTCCATCTACTACACCAGCCGGTATTTTTACTGATACAGTTTCTTCCTTACGGGTCATTCCGTATTCATCAGTACCGCTTGGCTTTTTGTCGATGGTCTGGCCAAGGCCATTACAGGTAGGGCAGGTAGCGCTGGTTTGCATCTGGCCCAAAATGGTATTGGTAACGCGGTACGTTTGTCCGCTACCTTTACAGGTGGGGCAGGTTTTAAAACTCACCCCATCAGCAGGTACCTGGCGCTTAATGCGTAGTTTTTTCTCCACACCATTAGCGATATCCTCCAGCGTAAGCTTTACTCTTACCCTAAGGTTGCTGCCCTTAAACACTCTACGGCCACTACTACGGCCGCCACCGCCAAAACCACCAAAGCCGCCACCACGGCCACCAAAGGCACCACCAAAAATATCTCCGAACTGGTCGAAAATATCTTCCATGTTCATGCCGCCACCGCCAAAGCCACCGCCTCCGGCAGCTCCGCCCATACCGGCATGGCCAAACTGGTCATAGCGCTGCTTTTTCTGCGGATTGCTTAGTACCTCGTACGCCTCGGCTGCTTCCTTAAACTTACCTTCAGCTTCCTTATCATCGGGATTTTTATCCGGATGATATTTGATAGCCATTTTTCGGTAAGCCTTCTTTATCTCTTCGGCAGAAGCACCTTTACTAAGGCCTAATACTTCGTAATAATCTCTTTTTGCCATGTTGTATCTGTTACCCCGTTACGGGGCTATTAGCATCTATCTTTCAGTGAAATGTCTTACTGACCCACCACTACCTTGGCGTATCTCAAAATCTTGCTTCCCAATAGATAGCCACGCTCAATTTCATCCACTACCTTACCCTTCATTTTTTTATCAGGTGCGGGTATTTGTGTAACGGCTTCCATCTGGTCCGGGTCAAAGTCTTTGCCGGTGGAGTCGTCCATCGGTTTGAGCCCTTTGTTTTTCAGCGTATTCTCCAGTTTATTATGGATGAGCTTCATGCCTTCTGTAGCCTTGTCATCTTTTTCAGCCTTAATGGCACGGTTAAAGTCATCAAGTATAGGAAGAAGAGCCGTCATCAGCTCCTGGTTTGCAGTACCAAAAAGTTCAACACGCTCCTTATTGGTGCGTTTTCTGAAGTTTTCAAATTCGGCATATAGCCTCAGGTTCTGATCTTTTATGTCATCCAGAGATTTCTTTAAAGCCTCCATTTCGTTCACTTCAGCACTGGTTTCGCTGGTTTCTTCATTCATGTTATCTGCTGAGCCTTCCTGCCCGGCCGTATCTTGCATAGTTTCAGTAGTTTCCTGATCCTTAATTTCTTCTCTTTCGCTCATTTTTCGCGTAAATTTTTCAACTCACCCATTTGACAAAATCCCTGCCAGCGGAATTGTGGTGTCACTATGGCATAAAAAAAAACCGACCTAAGTCAGGCCGGTGTTGAAATGTCATTTTTTTAGTATTGATTATCGAATCCTCTTTTCCAGCGTTGGCTGAATCTGGCTAACCGAAAGGCCTTTGGCAATGATAACCCCGTTTTCATCTAAAAGGAAAAAGGCCGGAATTGAATTGATATTGTAGGTTTGAGCTGCGGCCGATTTCCAGTGTTGCAAATCGCTAACATGATTTTTCCAAACAAGTCCTTCGTTTTTAATGGCGTTTTTCCAGTCATCCTCGTTTTTATCAAGAGAAACACTGTAGATATCAAAACCTGCCTCACCCTGAAATTTTGCGGATTTATATTTCTGGTAAAGGCGAACTACGTTTTGGTTTTCACTTTTAGAACCATTACTAAAGCTGCTCCAAAAATGAACTAAAACCAGGTTGCCACGGAGATCTGAAAGTCGTAATTGCTGTCCCTGAGGATTTTTATAGGAAAGGTCGGGAGCTTTATCACCAACCTTAAGGATATTACCCTGATCCTCCAAAGCAGCCTCAGTGCTATTCATTGTAAAACCAGCTATAACACAGCCGACAATACCAAGGGCGAATGCGAGAGATAAGGATTTGAATCGGGTATTCATTAAATGAATTTTAGTGCTTTATTTCAAAAGCTTTTCAAGTGTGCGGTCCAACATAGGGCCACGCAGGTTCTTTGCGATAATAATGCCATCTCCATCAACCAGTACATTATAAGGGATACCACGTACGCCAAACATGGCCGCAGGCTCGGAAGCCCAACCCTTCAGGTCGCTTACATGGCTTTCCCATACAAGGCCATCCTGTTCAATAGCTTGTTTCCAGGCATTAGCGTTTTTATCCAATGAAACGCCATACACCTCAAAACCCTTTCCGCTCTTAAACTTTTCTTTATTATACTTTTTATAAGCAGCCACTACAGTTGGGTTTTCCATTCTGCATGGCCTGCACCAGCTCGCCCAAAAATCTATTAAAACCAGTTTTCCCTTAAGGTCAGATAATTTCATTTCTTTCCCTTCAGGATTATTGTAGGCCAACTCAGGAGCGGGGTCGCCAATATTGTAGCTTTTGGCCTGCTCATCATAATGGCCGGGGTGGGTGGTGTAATCTTCAATAAAGCCCAAGGCTAAAAAGCTGATGGCGGCTAAAACAATAATGGATGTCGGTTTTTTGAAAAATTTCATTCTTGTTCTTTTTCTTTTCATTCGGAGTGACGTTTTGAAGCTCAGGGATTTATTATCCACTAATTTCAAATACGTCTCTTTTTTCGGTTCTAAATTTAATTTAATCGGACAATTTCCGCACCAATCGCATGAAGTCTTTCATCAATATTTTCATAACCTCTATCAATCTGCTCAATGTTATGGATGGTGCTAACGCCATCAGCACTTAAGGCAGCAATAAGTAATGAAATTCCGGCTCTGATGTCAGGGCTGGTCATGGTGGTAGCTCTAAGAGCGGTTTGCTTATCCAAACCTACAATAGTGGCGCGGTGCGGATCACATAGAATTATTTGGGCCCCCATGTCAATTAGTTTATCAACAAAGAAAAGGCGGCTTTCAAACATTTTTTGATGTACCAGTACGGTACCCTTGGCTTGAGTAGCTACTACTAGTATAATACTTAAAAGATCTGGGGTAAAGCCTGGCCATGGCGCATCTGATACAGTAAGTATAGAGCCATCTATGTAGCTCGTTATTTCATAATGATCTTGTGCAGGTATGTGCAAGTCATCGCCTCTCAGCTCCAGCTTTATGCCCATTTTTTCAAATACTGAGGGGATAACACCAAGATCAGGATAGCTTACATCTTTTATGGTTATTTCTGAACCTGTCATGGCTGCCAGGCCAATCCATGATCCGATTTCAATCATATCGGGTAAAATGCGATGTTCGCAACCGCCCAGCTCCTCCACACCTTCTATAGTAAGCAGGTTAGAGCTTATGCCAGAAATCTTGGCGCCCATACGATTGAGCATTTTACACAACTGCTGAATGTAGGGTTCGCATGCTGCATTGTAAACGGTGGTGGTTCCTTTAGCCAAAGCAGCGGCCATAATAATATTTGCGGTTCCGGTAACTGAAGCTTCATCCAGCAACATATCGATACCAGTAAGTTCACCTTCTACGCCATAAAACGATTCTTCGGGGTTGTATCTGAATTTGGCACCTAGTTTTTGAAATCCTATAAAGTGGGTGTCCAGCCTGCGCCTTCCAATTTTATCACCACCAGGCTTGGGGATATAGCCTTTGCCAAACCTTGCCAATAGCGGGCCTACAATCATTATTGATCCTCTGAGCGCTCCGCCTCTTTCCTTAAACAGATTTGATGTTAGGTAATCCAGATTCAGATCATCGGCCTTAAAGCTAAACGTGCCGGGACCTTGGCGCTGTATGCTTACTCCTAAATCGGCCAGTATGTCAATCAGCTTATTTACATCAACAATATCAGGCACATTACTGATGGTCACTTTTTCTTTGGTGAGGAGTGTGGCACAAATGATTTGTAGTGCTTCGTTCTTAGCGCCCTGAGGAGTTAATTCACCTTTAAGCTTTTTACCTCCTGTAATTTGGAAAGTTCCCAAGATTGAAAAATTTTTTAGGGTTACTTTTTGTAATTCTTGCGTCTACGGTTGCTCTTACCTTTGTTTTGATGGTTTCGCTTGGGCGCATTTTTCACCAGCTCTTGCTTGGCTTTAAGGTTCATATCATCCAGCACCAGTTGGCCATCAGCCAAATCATTCATTTCTCTTAAGATAACCGCATCATCCACCGTATCCTTATTCCATATCAAATATGTTTTTTTCATATGGTTGGCAATGGCCATCTTAAGCTTTTCTTTTTCCTCACCTGCAGGTTGAGCCACAGCATACTCTATCATTTTTCGGATAACGTTGCCGTAGTGGCGATACTTACGGTTGTTTTGTGGGTATGGCACCAATTCGGGCTTTTCCTTAAAGCTTTCTTCTGAAGGCTTAGGATAAGGAGACTCTACATTGAGTTTAAACTCAGACATTATAAAGAGGTGATCCCAAAGTTTGTGGCGGAAGTCTGGAACATCACGGATTTGAGGATTGAGGTTTCCGATAATCTCTATAAGGTTTTGCGCTTGTTTGTTACGCTCTTCGTCATTTTCAATACTTAGCAGGTGGTGCACCATTTTTTGCACATTGCGGCCATACTCGGGTATTATCAATCCCGGTAGGCTTGTATTGTATTCCATTTCAACTGTGTTCACTTGTATTTTTTTAAGGAGTAGCTAGTATAAGGTATTTAGTATTCAAACCTTTTAGTATTTTTTGATAGTCATTCTTGCAGCCATCTAAATACTAGCATCTAACTACTGGAGTCTAATTAATAACCCTTTCGAGTTTGGCAAATTTGAGTAATAATTTCTTTTCACCAACATTATCAAACTGTATTATAGCCTTTTTGTTGGGGCCGGCACCTTCAAGTTCTTTTATTACCCCCATGCCAAAGCGCTGATGTTTTACCCGGTCTCCAAGGCTCACATCTGTAAGTTCTTCAAAGTTTCCGCTCGTGGCGCTTTCTGCAGAGGCTGGCATTCTGCGCAGGTTTTTACGGGTAGGCATTTTACGCTGTGGCTCACGCGTAGGGCGTTTTGGGCCGGTAGCGCTTGTGCCGGATGAAGGTCTGGAGGTGGAACCAGATTTAGGCGAATCATCCATATCCCCGTAAGGGCCACTAAACGGGCTGAACTCCGGCACGCGGATATCCAAAAACTCCTCGTCAATTTCTTCTAAAAACCGGCTGGGTTCACAATCTATTAACTTACCCCAGCGGTAGCGCATTTGGGTATAGGTAAGTATGGCTTCCTTTTCGGCTCTCGTTAGGGCCACATAAAATAGCCGCCTTTCCTCTTCCAGGTCCGCACGGCTGCTCATGGCCATCATACTGGGGAAAAGGCTTTCTTCCATCCCCACTATAAACACCATCGGAAACTCCAGACCTTTTGCCAGGTGGATGGTCATAAGGCTTACCTTATTACTATCGTCATCTTTATTGTTGTCGGCATCGGTAATAAGAGCTACGTCTTCCATAAAGCCCGAAAGGCTGGGGTCGCCATCTTCAATTTCCTTTTGGCCGTCTGAGTACTCTTTTACCGAGTTCATGAGTTCCTCAATGTTTTCCTTACGGCTAATGCCCTCCGGAGTTTTATCCTCGTTAAGCTCACGCATAAGGCCACTGGTTTTGGCAATGTGCGCGGCCGCATCAAAGGCATCGCTTTTGTCCGCTAAAATTTTGAAACTTTCAATTTTGGTTACAAAATCCTGAATTTTAGCCGTAGTAGGCCTGTTAATATTTACACTTTGCAATTGCAAAGGGTTGCTGCAAATCTCCCAAATGCTTACCCCTTGTGCATTGGCAGCCACAGTTAGTCGTTCAATAGTGGTATCTCCAATTCCCCTTTTCGGGAAGTTGATAACGCGCCTGAAGGCCTCTTCATCTTTTTGATTGATGCACAACCTGAAATAAGCCAAAAGGTCTTTTACTTCTTTACGCTGGTAAAAAGAAAGGCCCCCGTAAATGCGGTAAGGAATGTTCTTTCTGCGCAAAGCATCTTCCATAGCCCTTGATTGGGCGTTGGTTCTATATAGAATAGCAAAATCACTGAAGGGTACATGATCCTTCATGTTTTTTTCAAAGATGGTACGTGCTACAAAGCTGCCCTCATCATTATCACTTACCGTTTTATGTATTACGATTTTTTCACCGGGTACATTATCCGTCCATACATCCTTTTGCAGCTGCTCTTTATTTTTAGCAATAAGGCTATTAGCAGCGCCTACTATGGTTTTTGTAGAGCGGTAATTCTGCTCAAGCTTAAACACTTTTACATCCTCGTAGTCTCGCTGGTAGTTTAATATATTGCGTATGTTGGCTCCACGGAAGGCGTAAATAGACTGGGCGTCATCACCCACTACACAAATATTTCCAAATTTATTGGCCAGCGATTTTACAATAAGGTACTGCGCATGGTTGGTATCCTGGTACTCATCCACCATTATATACCTGAAGCGATCCTGGTATTTACCCAACACTTCGGGAAACTTCCTTAATAATATAAAGGTGTAAAACAGCAGGTCGTCAAAATCCATGGCTCCGGAGCGGAAACACCGCTCTGCGTAAGCGCGATATATGTCCCCCATCTGCGGCATGCGTGCAGCCGAATCCTGTTCCTGTAAATCGGGGCTGCGCAAATATTCTTTCGGAGTTATGAGTGCATTTTTCAGAGCTGAAATTCTACGCGCCACACTTTTGGGCTTATAAATTTCCTTATCCAGGCTTTGCTCCTTTATTACATTGGCCAGCACTTTGCGGCTATCCTCGGCATCATAAATGGTAAAGTTGGAGGGGAAGCCCAGGCGGTCGGCCTCTATCCTTAATATTTTGGCAAACACCGAGTGGAAGGTTCCCATCCAAAGATTCTTCGCTTCAGAAGGGCCAACAATCTTCCCAATACGCTCCTTCATTTCGCGGGCGGCCTTATTGGTAAAGGTGAGCGAAAGGATGTTGAAGGGATCCACACCCTTTTCAGCCATCAGGTAGGCTATTCTATACGTAAGTACCCTGGTTTTGCCTGAGCCGGCACCGGCAATAATCATTACGGGGCCATCAGTAGCTTTTACCGCCTCTTGCTGAGAGGGATTCAGTTGTTTCAGATAATCATTCATGCATTTTCTCTACGGAGCGGCAAAGTACTTATATATATAGGTATGGGGCAAGGGGAGTTATCAACGGGGTAATGCTCATGGTGTAGTGATAATCGGTGGCCAAATGTTAAATTTTCTGAGGAATGTAAGGAGGGGTAAAGGTTTTGTAAATGTGTAAGAAAAAAATGTATGTAAAATTTTGCAGATAGGTTTTTTTTTTTTTTGCTTTGGAGGGCAATCAAGTTTACCAGGCCTGATAAGATGATTGCGTTGTGTTAAAAAATAACAATAACGTAAAATCAACAAAATGAAAAAGATTTTTTTAATGTCAACCATAGTAGTGTTGGCTGCATGTAGTAAGGAAAATACTCCAACCCTTTCAGGTGAAAATAACAAAGTAAAAAAGGATACGGAACAAACCGCAGTCGCCCTTCCATTGGATGGCGATTCAGTTGTGGCGGCTGTGGAAGCTTTTTATGTAGCCTATGGAGATTATCATGATGGCAACTATAATCAAAATAATAGTCCAGATTATCAGGTAGGTTATGGTATAGCTTTGCTTGAAGCTGCTGTTAATGCCGCGCATTATTCTGAGAGTGAATCATTTTATGCCGACTTTGATGTTGCTGATGAAACCAGTTATACCATGACGGGTACAGTAGAAAATGAAGTGGCCTATGTGAGTGAGTACAGTCTCCTTCAAAAATTTGAGGCAATAATGATTGCTTTTAGCAGTGTTGATTTAGCTCCTGTTTCCGATATTGCGATGGAGACGGAGGTTGATGGAAATGGAGGTTTTACCATTAAATTCGCTCCGGCTTATCGAGTTCTCACGGCAGGAATAAATCCCATTGGTACCGATGGAGACTATAAAGCTCACGTGAAGCAGAAGTGTGATTATACGCCAGATATCAATGCAGCACAGAGATTGGAAAGAGCCAATTTTCACAGGTATCTATCAGTTTGGTTTTACAATGCTGAAACTTACTACTGCCATGACGAGAATAACGTGAGGAATCAAATACCAAACTTCGGTTGGGATTATGATATCTATTATGAAGCCATAAATTCAAAAGGCCACCTTTGGCCGGTGGTTCCGGATCCAAACCTTACAGGATATGAGTCTTATTTCTTGGGTGGAGAATTTGCTGTGGGGGTTGATGCACCGAATGGTATCAGAAGGTGGGCGCATGATTGTGTTCATAATCCAGAATTGCTGGTGTTGGACAATAACGTAAAGAGTGTGCTTAGTGATTTCAAAAGTTCTGTGTATAATAAGGTTACAAGGGTGAGAGTGTACTCAAAGGAGAGTAATGAGAGCCAGCCTCCAGGTTGGCCTTACGTTTATCATGGTATGAGTTGGTTAGCATCCTCCGGTTTAGATGTTGTGGTTGATAGAAGCCCTATACAAGAGTTTTTAGCAACTTTATAAGTTAACCGATTTAGCTAAGTATAAAATAGAAAAAGGGGGCCTTACCCTCTTTTTCTTTAAGGAATTTTGATATTGCTATGAAAGTCATCAAATGCGTTCTCTTTATAAACATAAACCTTATTTGTCTAACTCTTTCAGCCCAAAACCGCCCTGGCTTTTTTTACAATTATGCTCCTGATTATGCTCTTACAGGAGGTGCTGATTGCATGATTATAGAAGGCGAAAAGGTACTTGCACTAACCTTTTTAAGCAATAACCCTATCTCTGGTAAAATTCACCGTGACGATAGGCAGTGTCTTACCATTATTGATTCCGCTTTAAGTAAGGTAGATACTACTATCTATCTGAATGATGATACCAGTAGTGCTTATATCTTTAGTTTTAACCAACATGAGAGGTTGGACGATACCAGTTATTTTGTCTTAGACTGCATTAAGGCAGACTCTTCCGTCTCTGTAATTTCGAGGCAGCCCACCAATCTACTGTTCTTTAAAATGGATTCTTCTGGCAGTTTTACAAAGGCACATTATCTCTTTGAAAAGGATACGCTGGGCATTATGTACTCAGCCGGTGGGGCACCAATCAAGTTTAACGAAAAGCTAAAGATGTTTGAAATGCTGGTAACTATTTATGACAGTTCTACTATATCACTGAGTGTGGCACTTATAAGGTTTAATAGAGCAGGTAGGGTGAAGTACTTTAAAGAGTGGGATTATGTTGTCCAATTTGCCTATCCACCATTTGCCACAGATTTTGAACCTGTGGCACCAGGTAAGTACTTAGTTACTCAGCCCAATACCAATAATATCTATTTTATTGCTGATACTACCAAAAGTACTATTGATACAAGTTTTTATAAACCTGACATTAGAGAATTTTGGAGTATTGTGAATCGAAAAAACTCTTATGTACTCTTTGGCATTGCAGATGGACATCCCATTATATCCAGAAAAGATGGGAAACTGCAATATTCATTCATGGAACTTGACAAGCAGACGCTTCAAGAAAAGAGCAGGACGGTGTATAAAATGAAGGATACCTTGAATCATAATATTGAAGCTGATTATTTCAGGAATTCATTGGTGCAGTTAGCTAATGGGGACTACATCATTACAACAAGTGAATCGTTATTTTCCAAAAGTTTCAGTTTTCAAACAAGGATTAGTAGTATTTATCGTATGGACAGTGCGGCCAATCTGATTTGGAGTTATAGGGTAATTGACTCTATTTATAGTGAGAGGATGGGGGCAAATTCAGTTGTGGAGATTCCTAATAACCCCAACAGAGTTTTATGGAATATGTCGTATTATTCCAATGACCCAACGGGTCTGCCAGGTAATACCTGGATAATGAAAGTGGATATTGATGGCAGCAACCTTGGCATAGGGCTTAGGGAAGAAACAACGCTTCAAAACTTCTCACTATTTCCCAATCCGGTTGAAAACCAAACTTCCATTTTGCTACCATTTTTACCAACAGGAGATACAGAGGTAGGGATATATGCCATAAACGGCCAGTTGCTGGATACTCAAATCTTTGAGCAGCGCGATAACCTGTTAAAGCTAAACTTGGATTTTCCGAAAGGTAGTTATGTTTTAAAGGTTATCAACGGAAGTTATGAAGCCACCCAGCAAATTGTGGTGGAGTAGGTCGTTGAGAAATAATTAATAGGTATATAATACCCTTAGTTACTACCGCCAGCACCGGCTATATTCATTATCGAACCATCAGTAGCTTTTACCGCCTCTTGCTGAGAGGGATTCAGTTGTTTCAGATAATCATTCATGCATTTTCTCTACGGAGCGGCAAAGTACTTATATATATAGGTATGGGGCAAGGGGAGTTGTGGACAATGTAATGAAATAGAGGTTGGATTGCTGAAATGTTAAATTTTTATCCCAAAGCCTGATGTGATAAAAGATGGTATTGTTTGTAAGAAAAAATTGTACGTAAAATTTTGCAATACCGTTTTTTTTTTTTGATTTACAGGGCAATTAATTAATCAGGCCTGAAAGTATTAAGTGCCGCGGTAACCGAAAAGCGCATGAGTAGGTAAACTATAGTTTAGCTTAACAAGCTAATACTCGAAACCATTTTATTGTATGAAATCAAAAAAATATTCCTACCATCGCACTTTAGGGGTTAAGTACCTAACATTGTTTTTTACTTTCAATGCTTTCTTTTTATGCTTTATTGGTCAAGCCCAAGAGTATGAGACCCCGGAAGGAACCTTAAAGCAAGTGGAAGGTGAGTGGCGCCTTTTTGATGAATTTGCGGATGGGGCAGTGGATGTCTCTTCAATTGCTATTTTAAAAAAAGCAGGGGTTCAGCAAAGTCAAGTGGATGATGCTACAAACTCTTTAAATTTGGAAAGTAGAATTCTGGTAATACAATGATGTTATGAGGAAGTATTTTACAATAATAATAATAATAACCGGTTTAGCCAGTACCCTCCCGGTGCTAGCCCAAACCGTTCCGTCCTCCTGCAATGCTCCGGATAGTATAAAGCGGCTGTACCAGGACGATGCCGACCGGATGGCCTTGCGGTATATAATGGACCATGGTACCACCTGGAAAGACAGTGTTGCAATAGAACCGGCCCGAAGCCTGCAGTACATGGATGCCCTGATTGCGGTTTACAATGCCACAGCATTGCCCGCCAGGGATACGGTGGTGGAAATGGCAAAGGTACACACACAGGTTACAGAATTTGCATTAAATGAAATGAATGTGCATGCAGACTCAAACCTCACCTGGATGAAGGCATTTAGGGATCACAAATTAATAACTGGCGACTCCACGGTGGATTTTGTTTTGAAAGATTTCACTCTTGACAGCAGCTGGGCCTATTTTGGCATTAGTTCAATTAATGGTATTGCGAGTCTGGATTTTAGGCAAAGCCATAACCTCTTTGCTTTAGGAAATACACTTGAAACATTGCCGGGTGTGGATGGAGCCTCCCCTCAAATTTATGTTGCGGGTGATGACGGGGGTGATATCCGGGATTCCATATACCCCGAATTCATAGAATTGACCTACCGTTATGGGTGGGTGGACTGTGTCATTGATTGCTGGTACGAGCGTTTTTGGGTATTCAGGGTGCACCCTGATTGCAGCGTAGAGTATGTAAGAAGTTACGGAGATATACTACCCACCAATTACTTTAGCATTAATGAACACGCCCGCGAAATGGTTTCGGCCTATCCCAACCCTTTCAGTGACCGTATCCATATCGATAACCTGGATAGAGGTAATTATACTTATGAAATGTATAATGCTGTCGGAAAAAAGGTACAAAGTGGTGTAGTTGATGAAAACGGGGGAATAACCACCTCCCCTGATCTTCCACATGGGCATTACTATCTTACGCTCCATCCTGAGTCAGGGCAGCCACTAAGCATCCGCTTAGTGAAGTGATGATTACTCGATAGCAACATAGGTTTTAGAAACTATAGGCCCTGTCAGGTGTAGATCTGACAGGGCTTTATCTATAGGTGTTTTAATTCCAATAGATGTTGAGTTGTTTCAGATAATCATTCATGCATTTTCTCTACGGAGCGGCAAAGTACTTATATATATAGGTATGGGGCAAATGGAGTTGTGGACAATGTATTAACAGATTTGTGGAGTTTATCTCAGGTAAATCTTGCTAAAGCTTAACTTAATTTCCAGAATGTGGTTCGCAACTCTTCACGCTCAACTTTAATTGTTGAAGAATGCCTTAGGTAAATGGGCCAACACATCTACTAAATATGTTTTTTGATCGGCTTTTACATCGCTTAATTCTAGTTGTATAGCCGCCTGTAAACCACTCCATAACGCAGCTAAATACCA
>CAVWUM010000010.1:0-28474 GCA_963758205.1 Schleiferiaceae bacterium | reverse complement strand
ATTAAGTATACTGTTCGTCTATTTCTTTTTGGCCGCGCAGTACGAGAGTTACCTGTTACCGTTTGCCGTTTTATTATCGCTTACACTGGGGGTTGCAGGCGCTTACTTTAGTACCTGGGCTTCGGGACTGGAAAACAATATCTATTTTCAGATCGCCCTTATTATGCTCATCGGACTTCTGGCCAAAAATGCCATCCTTATTATTGAATTTGCCCGCCAACGCAGGCGCGACCAGGGCATGGGTATTACCGAGGCCGCTATAGAAGGTGCCCGCGTAAGGCTCCGACCGATTTTGATGACCTCATTCGCCTTTATTTTGGGTTTATTGCCATTGGTATTGGCGCAGGGCGTGGGCGCTGTGGGTAACCGTTCCATTGGCACCGGTGCTGCGGGAGGTATGCTAATCGGTACCGTTTTAGGCCTTTTTATTATACCTACCCTTTTTATAGTTTTTCAATATTTACAGGAGAGAATAACGGGCGCACCAAAATCTGTAACCGAAAAAAACGAACATCGTGACGAAGCTTAAGAATTATAAAGCCCTTTTTTGGTTGCCTGTAATTATGGTGTTTTTACAGGCCTGCTTTGTAGCCAAAAATTATGAGCGGCCTGATGGCATCGTAAAAGAGGACTTATTCAGAACAGATGCCCAGGTTCAGGATACTAACAGCCTTGGTGAAGTATCCTGGAAAGAGATTTTTACTGACCCGCTACTGGCCGGTTACATTGAAAAAGGTTTGCAAAACAACCTGGATATCCGTATTGCTTTACAACAGATACTGGCTTCGGAGGCATACCTTAAACAGGGCAAAGCCGGATATTTCCCTACCCTTTCGGCAAGAGCACAATGGAGCCACCAGGAGTTAGCGGAAAATAGTCAGTTTGGTTCCTTCTTTAATGGAGCGCTGGATCAGTACGAGCTTTCAGGTTCACTTTCGTGGGAAGCCGATATATGGGGGAGAATCCGAAGTCAGAAACGGGCCTTTGAGGCCTCCTACCTGCAAAGTCTGGAAGCTCACAAAGCCGTTAAAACAAGGCTAGTGGCCAACATTGCATCCGCCTATTACCAACTTTTAGCTTTGGATGAGCAACTGCGTATTACCAATAAAACAGTGCAAAACAGGCAAAACAGCCTGGAAACCACCAAAGCTCTAAAGGATGCCGGTAATATTACTGAGGTGGGTGTAAAACAAACCGAGGCACAACTTTACACGGCCCAGGTTTTACTTATTGATATTCAAAATCAAATACGATTACAGGAAAATGCCCTGAGTATTTTATTAGGCGAAGTTCCGGGAAGTATTGAGCGGGGTAATCTTGACAACCAGGCAATGGATAGCATTTTTAGTGTAGGGGTACCGGCTCAGTTGCTCAGCAACCGGCCCGATGTAAGAGCAGCAGAATACGACCTCAGAAACACCTTTGAGCTGACTAATGTGGCACGGGCAAATTTCTATCCATCACTTACCTTATCGGCCACAGGAGGCTACCAGAGCCTACAACTAGAAAACTGGATAACTCCTCAATCCATCTTTTTTAATGTGATAAGCTCACTTACACAACCTATATTCAACCAAAGAAAAATCAGAACACAGCATGAGGTAGCGCAGGCAAACCAGCAACAGGCCCTATTGGGTTTTGAGCAGGCCTTATTAACCGCAGGCCGCGAGGTTTCGGATGCTCTTAGCAACTACGAAGCCACCCAATCCAAAATTGAAATTAAAACCAAAGAATACCGCGCCTACAGCCAGGCAACGGAATACTCAGAAGAGTTACTGGACAATGGACTGGCCAATTATCTTGAGGTGCTTACCGCGAGGGAAAATTCGTTGAATACACAATTGAGTCTCATCCAGCTGCAATACCAGGAGTTGAATACCATGGTGCGGCTATATGCGGCCCTTGGCGGGGGTTGGAGGTAAAGTAAAATCTCTGGCTGGTTTTCGTCATTAATTTATTCTCCTTAAAAGGTCTCCAATTATCTTTGAAACCATTAGATAAAACTTCTATGGATAGTTCCGAAAGGCTGCAAATTGTTTTCTTCCACATCCCCAAAACCGGGGGCACCACCTTTAAGGAACTATTGATGAAGAATAATCCGGGAGGCAGTTATCATCACCTTAAGGAAGGAGGCGAAAAAGCCGATACCAGCGTGGTACTGGATAAGCTGGAAAAACATAACCTTGTTTTCGGCCATTTCAGGTTTAACCCCGAATTGACTGGTGATTCACGGTTCCTGCTCACATTTTTACGAAACCCTGAGGATAGGGTAATCTCAAATTTTCTGCATTATCGTAGAGAAGGTAAATTCTTACAGGAGGGGGGTATTAAACGCCTTTGAAGAATTTATTAGTAAAGATGTAATTGAAAAGAACGGAAGCCTGAATCTGCAAACCCAATACATGGTGGGTAATGTACGTGCGCGTGATTTTTATTCCGATACCGATAAGTACTTTAAACAGGCCCTTGAAAATTTGAATGATCTAAGTTTTGTGGGGATTACCGAGCAGTTTCAGCAAAGTGCATTTATACTTTGCCAAACCTTTGGTTGGCAAAAGTGGTACTACATGCCTCAAAATGTAAATAAGAGCCGTGATGAAATCAAAATCATAAAAAGCAACTTTAAGCAACAGATTGCCGGCCTTAATGAGTTGGATCAGGAGTTATACAACCGCGGCCTGGAGTTATTCAATAAACAGAGTGCGAATGCCAAAATTCCGGTAGCAAAAAAATACAAGGCCATAACGTTGGGCTACTTAAAGCAATTCCTTAAAGCATAGTGGTTTTGTAGTGGAGCTTTAATTTCTACTTTTACCAAAAGCCTGTAGTTACCACATTTGCGCTTCCCAAATCACAATTCATGTTAAATAAAATCAAGGGCTACATCGGGTATAAGATGGGTATTGCCCAAAATAAATTTGCCATTGATAACCTCAATGACCGGTTTGACTTTTTAGCGGCCTACATAAATCTGGCGGTGCCCGAGCATATAACTCTTGATGCTTTTTTAACGGCACAGGCCATGGGTCGGCTTAAGGAGGAGTACCCTCTGAAGCCGGTAAATACGGTAATTCACAAAAATGACCTGATGTTTGCCTTCCATGTGTACAACCACAAAAGCAACCTTAGGCAGGCGGTGTACAGCTACTTTAAAATTGGGATACGTACCGCCACTAACCTTAAAGCCATTGCTGAAAGGTTTAATTTGCCTGCTGAATCATTATTGGATTTCGGCAGCGGCTACGGTCGTGTTTCGCGCTTCTTCCCGCAGGTTTTTCCTGAAACTAAAATCACCATTTCGGAGGTAAAGGGCCATTCGCTGAAATTTCAGAAAGAGCATTTTGGGTTTGAAGGCATAGAACATACGCAGGATGCCAACTCTCTGGGTAATGCCAAATTTGATATAATACTGGCACTTTCAGTATTTACCCATTTACCCCAAAGCAGTTTTAAGGCTTGGCTTGATAAGCTAATTGATTGTATGAACCCCGGTGGTGGTTTGGTATTTACCTTTAATAATATCTCTACCTATGAAAAGAATCCACCGGATCCTGATTTTCATTACCTGAAACTTTCTGAAGACAGTTCCTTTTCCTTTGTTTCAGATAGTTTGAGTGACACCTCAGAGTACGGCTCAACTTATGTAAGCTATAAGTATCTGGAGGATTGCCTGGCCGCTTATCCAGTAAAATTTACATTGTTGAAGCATGAATATACCCCGCACCAGGAATCGATAATTGTAATAAAACAATAAACTTGCCCATACTTTAGATATTTGCAACCCAAACAAATTTTTGAACCCAAGCCACCAAGGCTTCCATTATAAAGAACTATGCAAGAGAAACTAAAAAAACTGGAAACCAAATTAGCCGAAGCCCAATTGGGTGGTGGCGAAAAGAGAATTGCCGCTCAACACGAAAAAGGTAAGCTTACCGCCCGTGAGCGCATTCACTTTTTGATGGACGAAGGCACCTTTGAGGAAATGGGCGCATTGGTAACCCACCGCTCTACCGAGTTTGGTTTGGATAAACAAAAGTTTTTGGGTGATGGTGTAGTTACAGGGTATGGCCTTGTAAATGGGCGCCTCACCTACGTTTTTGCTCAGGATTTTACAGTATTAGGTGGATCTCTGGCGGAAGCCCATGCCGAAAAAATCTGTAAAGTGATGGGCCTGGCCATGCAAAATGGCGCGCCCGTAATCGGGCTTAATGATTCGGGGGGTGCGCGTATTCAGGAGGGCGTGGTTTCTCTTGGTGGTTATGCCGATATCTTTTACAAAAACACCCTGAGCAGTGGGGTTATTCCACAGCTTTCGGCCATTATGGGGCCATGTGCCGGTGGAGCCGTTTACTCCCCCGCCCTTACCGATTTTATTATGATGGTGGAAAACACCTCCTACATGTTTGTAACCGGGCCTAACGTGGTAAAAACCGTTACCCATGAGGAAGTAACTAGTGAAGAACTTGGTGGTGCTTCGGCACACTCTACCAAATCAGGGGTAACCCATTTTACGTACGAAAATGAGATTGCCTGTATAAATGGCCTCAAAAAGCTGCTAAGCTATGTGCCCCAAAACTGTGAGGAAGAGCCGCCTATGCTGGCCTATGAGCCTGCAGATGAAAGCCGCCCGGCACTTAATGATATTATTCCTGATAACCCCAACCAGCCTTACGATATACGCGAAGTAATTGACGGCACCGTGGATGCCGATAGCTTCCATGAAGTGCATAAGGATTTTGCACAGAATATAGTAGTGGGTTTTGCGCGCATGGGTGGCCGAAGTATTGGTATTGTGGCCAACCAGCCCGCCTACCTGGCCGGGGTGCTTGATATTGACAGCAGCACCAAAGCCGCGCGTTTTGTTCGTTTCTGTGATTCTTTCAACATTCCGCTATTGGTGTTTGAAGATGTACCGGGTTTCCTTCCGGGAACGGACCAGGAGTGGAATGCCATAATTACCAATGGCGCCAAATTGCTATATGCCTTTAGTGAAGCCACCGTGCCACGCATTACTGTAATCACGCGTAAAGCTTACGGTGGTGCTTATGATGTAATGAACTCCAAGCACATTGGTGCCGATATGAACTACGCCTGGCCTTCAGCCGAAATTGCAGTAATGGGCGCTAAGGGTGCTGCTGAAATTATCTTCCGTAAGGAGATTAAGGAAGCCGATGACCCTGCAGCCAAGCTAAAGGAGAAGGAGGATGAATATGCACGCATATTTGCCAACCCTTACCGTGCTGCGGCCCGCGGATATGTGGATCAGGTAATCCGCCCCGAAGAAACCCGCGAAAAGCTGATTAAGGCTTTTAAAATGCTGGAAAACAAAGCAGTGAAGTTGCCTAAGAAAAAGCACGGGAATATTCCGTTGTAGGGGATGAGATGTTAGATTTTAGAAATTAGATAGTACGGAGGCGAGTTAATTTCATATTCAAACGAGGTTATATACCCTATAATCAGAAATCTTCACTTGTACCAGAATGGCACATTAAAGAAGTAACAGAGCGAAAGGATACGTATTATCAAAATCCAAAAACACAGGCTCTGGACTTTTATGAGGCAATGGATGAGATTGAAGGAAATTTGTCATATTCCATAAAATCTTCCAACCATCTTGTTTTGTACTTTTCAAAAAAATAAAACCAAATGACCATAAAAAACCTGATTGCTGTATTAATTCTATTATCCCTAGGTTCATGTGCTCCCAGTTCGTATTACCAAGTCTTTAAAGTCGAGTCTGACAATGGAGTTGAACAGAATAACGGGGAGCTGGCATATGAAGACGAAAATTGTAAAATTACCTATGACCTTTGGGGAGCATCTGGGAATATTGGCTTTTTGTTTTATAACAAGACTGACCAGATGATTTATATCCAAAAGGATGAGACTTTTTATATCCAAAATGGCATAGCAAACAATTATTACAAGAACCGCACAATTACCAATTCATCTTCCCGCGGAGTTTCCGCTCAGGGCGGAAGCAATGCCTCTATATCAGTTGCAGGATTAAACGCAAGAGGTCTACCACAAGTCAACTCACTTCATGTCTCCTCCAAAAAAGAAACTGTGAACTCAACAGGATACGCTGTTAGCACTCAGGAGGAAATAATAATTGCAATTCCCCCTAAAACCGCTAAATATATATCAGAATACTATGTAAATGATTTTATTTATCGCGATTGTGATTTACTGAGGTACCCTAGGAGAGACAGCACTTCAATATCATTTGAATCAACAAATTCCCCATTTAATTTTGGTAATAGAATAGTTTATAAAGTCGGCATAGAAGGCACTATGAACATTATAAACAATAGCTTCTATGTTTCTTCAATAACAAACTATCCTTCTGGGTCCGCAGTTAAAACAACGTACCGCGAAATTTGCGGTAAGCAAACCAATGAGCTAATTCAAGTCTTTAAGGTCAGTAGCCCTGAAAAATTCTATTTGAAATATTATAGATAAGAAAGTTCATCAAATCATTTTGTTATGCAATCCAAAGCCACTACCCCCGAGCAATACTTAAACGAACTGCCTGAAGAGCGCCAGGAACCTGTGCGTAAATTGCGCCAGGTGATTAAAGACAACCTTCCACCCGGGTTTGAAGAAACCATGAGTTATGGTATGTTGGGCTTTGTAGTTCCCCACTCCGTTTATCCTCCGGGCTATCATTGCGATACCAAACTGCCGCTGCCTTTTATTAACCTGGCTTCGCAAAAAAACTTTGTGGCCGTTTACCACTCAGGCATTTATGCCATACCGGAGCTTTATGAATGGTTTACAGAAGAGTATGGCAAGCGGGTAAAAACCAAAATGGACATGGGTAAAAGCTGTATTCGTCTTAAAAAAATGGATCAGATACCTTATGACCTTTTTGCAGAGCTGGCCACAAAACTTACCGCGCAAGAATGGATTAAGGTGTATGAGAAGAACATCAAGCGATAACCTCAATATTATCCTAAACAAACGTAAATCCTTGCTTCCTGACGCAACCTTTGGCTAGTGTTTTCATCTTTTTTGTGAACTAAAACATTAATAAGATGAAAAAAGTAGTACTCGCGGCCTTGGCGAGCCTTCCTCTATTGGCCAGCTCGCAAAGCTTTAAACTATTGACCACGGATGGAACGGGAGACGCCCACGGCTTTTCTACAGATGCCACAGAACTGGCCTACACCTTTTCGGCAAACAATGATTCGCTTTATGTAAAAATCAGTCATAACAATGCCCGTCCGGATGATTTTGGGTTTGCACTGGCCATTGATACCAACCTCAATCCTAGTGACGGCAATGCTATAAATCAAACCAATATTTTCGCCCAGCCAAACACCTCTATGAAGGCTGATATTTTACTTTACGGCTACCAGAATGGAACCTTCCCTACGGTATATACAGAAGCTTATGGACCATCAGGCTCGCCAATTGTTATAAATTTTGAACTGGATACAGCCGATGCCTTTCACTCCATTTTTAGAATTTTATTGGCTGACCTTGGCGGGAACATGGATTTTAACCTGATTGGCTTTACAGGAGGTTTTGACATTTCGGTGAGTGGCCCTTCTGATGCCATACCCAACAGCACCTATGCTGAAATAAGGGGAAGCCATGTAAGCATTGCAGAACATAAAACTTCATTGGGTATTTATCCTAACCCGGCTCAAAACTTCTTTAGGATGAAAGAAGGAGGGCAACTCTACATATACAACACCACTGGTGCGCTTGTAAAAAAGGTAACAGCAAACGCTAACCAGCCCATTGATTGCTCCGACCTGGCTCGGGGCTTGTACCATATAATTTTAAATGATGGTAATTCGGCAGGGAAGTTGATTGTCGAATAAATAGATTATATCCCTGTTTCCCTATCCCTGGCCTCAATCCTATTGAAGCCGGGGATTTTTCGTTCTAGGAGAATTCCCACACCTAAATAATATTTCGCAACTTTGGAAAGATGATTAATAAGTTATACCGAATCTTACTCTTCTTTGCCTCAGTAATCATTTTCAGCTTACCGGTATCTGCTCAAAACGATTGCCCTACCTGGGAGTGGGCGGATGACTTAGCCCTAGGTAATAAGATTGACATTTTGGTGATGAAGTCCGATTCTCTGGGAAACCTTTATTATACTGGTTCTTTTGAAGATACAGCGATATTTGGTCCGGATACCCTGGTTGGATCAAATACCGCAAACGAAAGTTTTTTTGTTGCAAAGTGGGATTTAAGCGGAGCGTGGGCATGGGGTTCACAGTTTACACTCAAAAAAACAACCAGTATTGGAAACTCCTACATCACTAAACCATATGATTTTCAACTTAGTAAGAATAGAGATTATATTATTGTAACCGGCAGCTTTGGTGCCTCTGCAACCTTTGACTCCAATACTTTGATTTCCTCCAATGGGGCGTTACCAAATGCTTTTATATCAAAATTCCATATTAATTCAAAAAACTGGCAATGGGCAAACAAAATAGAAAACTCAAATAATTGGGTTATTGGAAGCTCAGTGGATATCGATAATTCCGGAAACGCTTATGTAACTGGTGCTGCGACAAACGTTAATAATAATACTTCTTTACTTGTCGCAAGCCCCTCTGTTAATATCCCTATGGACACTGCATCTGGATATATTGCAAAAATTAATAGTGCAGGAACCTGGCAATGGCTAAGGCTTCACCAGCTTAGGGTTTTCTACCCTCCTTGTAGCCGTGGACAATTATGGTAACCCAATTGTTGCAGGCGGCTTTTTATACTCGGTCGGAAACGGTAATCTTAAGATAAATGCTACTTCGAACCCTGGTGGCTTCTTTGTTACCAAACTCGACACGTCAGGACAAGAGGTATGGGTAAGTCATGTAATTGAGCCTACGCCATTAAATGAAACACAAGTAACCCACATAGGTATTGATGTGCAAAATCAGATTTATGTAACAGGAAGAGTTTCAGCCAATTTAAACTTTGGTGGGCAAATGGTTACAAATTCAAATAATTCTAATTTTTTAGCCAAGCTAAATTCTGCAGGTCAATGGACATGGGCCCGATCTGTGGGTAAATTAAAACCATCTCCAACATCGTCTCTCTTTGTTGGAAAAGTAACCATGGATAAATATGGTAATCATTACTTCTCAGGATTTTTTTTCTCTGAATTTATTGTGGGAAATGACTCCATAGCTCCTAAAGGGAATGCTGCCAACATTTATGTAATGAAAGTTGATAGTTCTGGTACCTCGAAATGGGCTGGTGCCGCTCATTCAGCTAATTTGTCACCGGGCAGAGGAATTATAGACATATCACATGATGGGCTGGGAAACACCTATTTAACCGGCAATTATGAAGTAGACCCCCTTTATTTCGGTCAATGGTCAGTTGGAGGGAAGGGTAAATATGCAGCCAAGATAAAACCTGACAGTAGTGTTACCATTACTTTACCTAAAGATACCATTGTGTTTTGTGGAGATAGCCTTGAACTTCAGCCAAAAACTTCGAGTGTAGCTGCACTTTATTACCAATGGTCACCGGGGTTGGGCCTTAGCGATAGTACAATTGAAAACCCATATGCCAGCCCCGATTTTACCACCACTTATACGGTCAGCGCTTATTCATCTTCGGGCTGTTCAGATATATCGCAAATAACAGTTCATGTAGATTCTTTCAGAGCCAATTCAAATGGTATTTATCTTTCAACTTCCACTGGTGGCAATACATTTTGCAATAACAATAATCTTTCTATTACAACACCTTCAGGCTACAGTAATCATCATTGGAGTGACGGTACACAAAATGATACCCTTTGGCCTAAAGGCCCCGGTAAATATTATTTAACTGCTGCGGATAGTTTGGGATGCTATCACAAGGACAGTATTACTATTAATGCGCCAAAAACCATAACCGCCCCCAACAAACTCGTTTGCCAAAACGATTCGGTATCTCTTTTCATAAACTCATTTGGGTTGGATAGCCTCCGCTGGAGCAACGGCCATACAGGCAATACTATTTATGCAAAACAAGCTGGTAAATATTGGGTAACCATTTACAGAGCAAATTGTATTTATACAGATACTGTAGATGTGAGTTTATTTACAGATACAGCCAACGCCCGTTTCCACCATAAGGCCAATTTGCTTGAGGTTGAGTTTTCACCAATCTCCATTGGTGTGGCCACTGGCCGCTGGAGTTTTGGCGATGGTACATTTTCCAACTCCATAATTGATACACATACTTATGCCGCCCCCGGAACGTATTTGGTATGCTTTACGGCAACAGATATTTGCGGCTTTACCACACAGCATTGTGATAGTGTAACCGTAAGTTTAATTGGTTTACCCGAGATAAAGCAGGAGCCGTCATTCTCCATCTATCCCAATCCCACCAATGGTATTTTAAATATCGAAAGTAGCGAACGCGGCAACCACCAAATGAGAATTGTAGACCTTACAGGAAAGGTTTTACTAAACAGGCGCTTGGAGAATGATTATCGTTGGGAGATTAACCTCCGCCATCTGCCGCAAGGCTACTACTTTATCAGGATTGATAACCAAACCAGGACTTTTGTGAAGTTGTAGATACACTGGCGAGCCTAGTGGCTGGTACATAAAATCCGAAAAATAAGAGAGACCAACTTTCGGCTCACATTGTCTTCCAATTCCTACTTATTTATCTCACTTTTGCACGGTAATATTGAAAACACCTATTCATGAAATCACAACTACAATTAGTTGCCTTACTACTTATCTCTGCCACACTTTTAGTAAAGCCAGTTAAAGCCCAAAATAATTGCCCTACCTGGGAGTGGGCACTGGAGTTGGCCTCAACCGACATTAGTTTGATTAAAATGCGTGGTGATTCCATTGGAGATATGTATGTGCTTGGTTCTTTTAAAAATACTGTAACCTTTGGTAGTACACAGTTAATTGCCAACGGGCCAAGTTACTTTATTGCCAAAATAGATACGCTAGGCCAGTGGCAATGGGCAAAACAGTTTGAAATTCCCAGTAGTGTTCTGTCATTTCATGTACATGAACCTGTGGATATTAACATTGCTAAAACTGGCCACGTATCGGTGGTGGGTAGTTTTGAAGATTCCGTAAAATTTGATTCACTTATACTTGTTTCATCAGATACGAACTATGTTTCCATGTTTGCCGCAAGGTTAAATCCCGCCACTATGCAATGGGACTGGGCGGTAAAAACAGATGGTACTTATGGCGTATTGGGAAGTTCAATTTTTGCAGACAGCTATGGCAATACCTATATCACTTGTAGGGCCAATTCATTATCACCTGCCAATGACACTGTTTGGTTTGGTAATACGCAAATTGAACTGGACACGAGTATAAATATTGTCGCCAAAATATCTTCTGATGGAATCTGGAAGTGGGCAAAAGTTATAGGGCCGGTTATTAATTCTACCTTTTCAGATTCACACGTTAATGTTACGAAATCGGGAAATCCCGTAATAGCAACTGCAGTGAAGGGTAAGTTTAAATTCAATGGACAAACCATAAACTTTGGTTTGAACAAGAGTAACATTTTGATAATGGCCTATGATACGGCCGGTCAGCAGCTTTGGTACAATAACACCTTAAGCTATGATACCAAAATTGCATCATCATTAGCTATAGGGTCGGACAAATACAGTAGTATTTATGTGCATTGCCTTATTGATGGCGTGAAACAGTTTGGCCAGGATACCATCAGCTCAAATTACTACACAAGTGTTATCGCTAAACTCAATGCTTCCGGACAATGGGTATGGGCAAAAAAAATTAAGACCTCAGGTATGGGGTCTGCCTTTAACTTCAATTACCTGGAAATGGCCACAAGGCCTAGCGGTGACAGTTACATATCCGGAGCTTTTCAGGGACAAATTGTCTTTGGCAATGATTCATTGGAATCAAATTCTCCAACGAATATCTATGTGGCCAAAATGGACAGTAGCGGAACCTGGCAATGGGCTGGAATGGCACATCAGGAGCCGGCACAATTTGGTTCCCAACCCTTTGTTAAGGGAGTTTCAGCCACGCCATCTGATCGTATGTTTACCATGGGGCATTACTTTGCCACTTTAAACTTTGGATTTCACCCTGTAGTAACTGCAGGTCGTTTTTTGGCAAAGCTTCGTCCGGATAGTACTATTTCTTTAAACATGCCAAAAGATACCACACTGCACTGTGGAGAAAGTATGGTGCTTAAACCACGTACTTCAAGTGTTGCTCAAATGTATTATACATGGTCACCCTCCACCGGCCTGAGCAGTACTACTGAAAGAAACCCCACAGCTAACCCCACAGTAACTACCACTTATACCGTTACAGCACGCACTAGCAATGGTTGCGTGGCATCCGCCAATTACACCATTTATCGGGATACCACATTGCGTGGTGGGAGCCGTATCGGTTTTAGTACTTCCACTGGGGGAAATACTGTTTGTGACAACACCACATTATTAATAGATGCTACCGGAGCATTTGCATCCTATAAATGGAATACCGGTGATACCGCCCCTATTATACATGCTAAAAGGCCTGGTACGTATGTTCTTACTGCCGTAGATTATAATGGTTGCTACAGCAAGGACAGTATCGAAATAAGAGGTCCTGTTAAAATTACTGCCCCTACCTTCTTGCTCTGTCAAAACGACTCTGTAAAGCTTAGTATTAATCCTTTTGGACTTGATAGCATAAAATGGAGCACAGGTAGCACTTCAAGCTATATACATGCTAAACAAACAGGTACCTACTGGGTAACTATCAAAAAAGGTAACTGCATATTTACTGACACTGTAGAAGTATCACCATTTAGCGGGCCTGGGCTGGCGCAGTTTACATATACCAATAATGGCCTTACAGCCACCTTCAAACCTGTTTCAATCGGCATTGCCAAAGGCTTTTGGAACTTTGGTGATGGAAATGTAATGAACGGCATTACAGCCACACATACCTATGCCAGCTATGGCACATACCTGGTGTGCTATCAAACTACTGATGTATGTGGGTTTACGGATTATAAATGTGACAGCATCACCATTGCGCCCATCAGTTTACCCGAACTTAAAAAACCCACCGAATTCTCCATTTACCCCAACCCCGGCAATGGATTGCTGAATATTGAGTGCACTGATTATGGTAGCCATCAACTAAAATTAATTGACCTATCAGGAAAGGTGCTTTTAGAGAAAAAGCTGAACAACAATACCCACTGGGAGATTAACCTCAGCCATCTTCCGCAGGGCTGTTACTTTATCAGGATAGATAATCAGACTAAGACTTTTATGAAGAATTAGCGCAGGTTTATTTTTTAGTTTATCCGGGTTTTGCCAGCTGCTTCGCGCCAATGGACTGTTTGCAAACTACAGACTGTTGACTATGGACTATTAGCTCTCCTCCTTACCTTCGCCACTCTTAACAAAACACCTTTACAGAGATGAGCAGCCCCAACTGGAAAACCGTAGCCGAGTTTGAAGATATCACCTATAAAAAATCAGGGGGCGTAGCCCGTATAGCCTTTAACAGGCCCGAGGTGCGGAATGCCTTTAGACCAAAAACAGTGGGCGAACTTTACAAAGCCTTTTTAGATGCCCGCGAAGACACCAACATTGGTGTAGTATTACTAAGTGGGGAAGGCCCCAGCAAAAAAGATGGTGGCTGGGCATTTTGCAGTGGTGGCGACCAGAATGCGCGGGGACACCAGGGGTATGTGGATGATGACGGCATGCCGCGCCTTAATATACTGGAAGTACAGCGCCTTATACGCTTTATGCCAAAGGTGGTAATTGCCGTAGTTCCCGGTTGGGCAGTGGGTGGTGGCCATAGCCTGCATACCGTATGCGACCTTACCCTGGCCAGTAAAGAGCACGCCATTTTTAAACAAACCGATGCTGATGTTACCAGTTTTGATGGTGGCTATGGATCTGCCTATCTGGCTAAAATGGTGGGGCAAAAGCGTGCCCGCGAAATCTTCTTTTTAGGGAGAAACTACTCCGCCCAACAGGCTTTTGAAATGGGGATGGTAAACGATGTTATACCACATGATGAACTGGAAGACACTGCATACCAATGGGCACAGGAGATCCTGGCCAAATCACCTACCTCTATTAAGATGTTGAAATTTGCCTTTAACCTTACGGATGATGGCATGGTAGGCCAGCAGGTATTTGCCGGTGAAGCCACGCGCCTTGCCTACATGACGGATGAGGCCAAAGAAGGCCGAAATGCCTTCCTTGAAAAAAGAAAGCCCGACTTTAAGGACATCAAGTGGATACCGTAATTGGTTTTAAGGTTATAAGGGTGAAGGTTTAAGGTTGGGTTAGGCTTAACAAATTGTATCTGGTTCTATTCCCTGGTTTTAGAATAGTTAGCCGAAAAAGCCGATTTACGCCAACTGCCTTATTTTACTAGTCTCTCAGAAACCGGAATTTTACATTTCAGTTGCCTTTCGTCTTTTTAAAGATTGAAAGGAAAGTACGGTGATGAAGTTGGTGAAGCATTAATTCTTCCCCTTTGTAATCAATGCCCCAATGGATTCATATTGAAGCGAAGTCGCTAATCCGGCTTCGCTTTTTAATTTTTCCCATGGCAACAAAATCACTTTAGTGTTACAACATTAATATTTTGTTAAAACACAGTTTAGTAAAGAATCTATTACTATTTTCGGAATTCTAAAATCCACACTATGAAAAAAATTGGTTTGGCCGCAATGGCCCTGGTGATAATAGCTACCCTGGCCTTTAAAGGCGAGGAAATGTTGAGCATTGGCTCAAAGGCCCCGCTCACTGATGTAAAAATGAAAAACGCTGCCGGCCCTGAAATGAGCCTGGCAGATGCCAAAAAGGAAAATGGCCTTTTGGTTGTATTCAGTTGTAATACCTGCCCTTTTGTAATCGGTTGGGAAGATACCTACCCTGAGCTTGGTGAAATGACCAAAAAGAATAAAATAGGTATGGCGCTGATTAACAGTAATGAGGCCAAGCGCGATAATGAGGACTCATTTGAAGCTATGAAAAAGCATTACGCGGATGCCGGATATAACACACCTTACCTTGTGGATAAAGACCATATACTGGCGGATGCCTTTGGTGGAAAAACCACCCCGCACGTGTATTTATTCAACAATAAAATGGAGCTGGTGTACCGCGGAGCCATTAATGATAAATACGAAAACAAAGAAAAAAAGGCGACCAAAACATACCTTAATGATGCCATCAACCAAATGGTGAAAGGTGAAAAAATAGCCACTCCCACCACTCAGGAGAGGGGGTGCTCTATAAAGCGGGTTAAAGCATAATTAACCCATTTCCCTATAAGTGAAGAGGCGGCCATTGGTCGCCTTTTTTAGTTTTAACATTTCCTTAGGCACTACATTTAAAGGGGTTATCGTTAACTTGTTGAACAAAAATTAACCCCTGCCATGAAAAACAACCTGCTATTCATTGCCTTCATTATTCTTTTTCACAACCTGTTTTGGCAACAAGATGCCAGCCTCAACATAGTGCTGTTTACCCTTGCTGCGATAGGGTTGCATTATGCTCAAAAAGGTTTCAGGCGGCCAACACGGCTCGAATCACTTTTCGGGATTTGCTACCTGGTAGCCGCAGTTAGTCTGCTGGTGGTAAACTCATCCGTGAGCCTTGTAGTAACCATCATTTCATTCATCACCTACTTTGGCTACCTAAGGCTCAGGCAAAGCTCCGCGCTCGAGAACTTTTTAAATAGCCTATACGGCTTTATTGGCTGGAAGAGCCCCGTGCTGCCAAGCCCTGTGTGGGTGGCCGGTCAAAAGCGGCCAGCCGGTGTACTGTACACCCGCCTGGCTATTATTCCCGTTCTCATCTTCATTTTTTATATAGTAATGTTTTCCGGGGGCAACTCCATTTTCAGAAGGTTGGAGCCATACGGTTTTTGGAAGGTTTATTGAGTACCTCGAAGAAATTTCATGGGCGTATGTTTTCTTCCTCCTTTTCGGGATTTTCATTGTCCGCTGGATTTTCTCCACTAAAAACAAAACCGTTTTGGCATTGAGCGAAAACTCTTCCCTGCAAAGGGTAAGGCGTAAATACAAAATATCGTTTGGCATAAATGACCTTAAGCACGAGTACATTACGGCCCTTATGCTATTCGGCTCCCTCAATGTGCTTTTTGCCATTGTAAATTTTATAGATGTAAAGTGGGTGTGGTTTCAGTTTTATGTACCGGCCGAGTTTAGCCTAAAGGATTTTGTGCATGATGGTGTGGGTTACCTCATCATTACCCTGCTTATCAGCATGGGGCTTATCCTTTACTTTTTCAGGAAGAACCTCAACTTTTACCCCACCGGTAAATGGCTACGCATACTGGCAATTGCCTGGGTAATTCAAAATGGAATACTAGCCATTTCTGTAGTGATACGTACTGTGCAGTATATAAACTTCCATGGGCTGGCCAGTGGCCGTATTGGCTTAATGGTGTTTCTAACCATGGTGGGCTTTGGGCTGGTTACCCTGTTTATTAAAATTTCTCAAAAGAAAAACAGCGCCTATGTGCTTAGAATGAATTCGGGCTTTGCGCTGATACTGTTTACGCTTTGTGCTACAGTAAACTGGGATGGGGTAATCGCGCGGGTAAACCTGAACCACCAGGTGGCCAATGAAATTGATGTAAACAACTACCTCAACCTGAACCCACAGGTGTACCCCACCATTTTTGCCAACCTGGATAAGGTGGAAACGCAAATCCGCCAGCACAACAACAACGAAGTACGCTGGATAAGATTCACCAATATTGATGATTTTAAACAGGAGTTGGTTAACCGCAGCGAAAGATACCTGGCCGAACGCTCTGAGTTAAGCGCCTTTGATAGTTGGAGCTACGCTGACCAAAAGGCGGTTGGGGAGTTGGAGAAAATCCTGAAAGAGTAAGATTCTAAAAAAAACCACATAGCCACATAGGGCACAAAGAGAAGTTTCTATAAGTATGTGTTCTATGTTTCTATGTGGTTCGAAATTATTAAGCTTTCTATAAATTATACTTCACCCCAAGCATTACATATCTTGGCAAAATCTCATTTTGAGTAGTGCTTATAAAGAAATCATTAAAGCCATCCTGGCGGTTTACGCCCGTGCTTAGCAGGTTAAGGCCTCGCAATGTAAATTCCCAATTGCTTTTATCCGTTTTACGGTAGTACAGGCTGGCATTTAAAAAGTCAAACTCCGTATTACCCAACCCGGCAGGACTTTTATAAAAGTTATAGGCATAATCCGCCTTAAACGTAAAGCTCTTTAAAAACACAGCATTTACATTAATAGAGGGCGAGTGCGTAGTAAAAGTGTTGCTCACCTGCGCCCCTTCGTATCTATTGATCAACATATTGTAGGCAACCTCCACATTTGGCGCCTTTTTAAAGTTTGTACCCAGCGAGGCACGATATCCTTGCGTAAAGGTGTTGTTCTCGTTTTCGCGATCGTTAATACGGTTATTGATTTTAGTAAAGTTTAAGGTAGCACCCGCCTGCGCCTTTAGTTTACCGAAGCGTTTTTCGTAACCACCAAACCCGGTTAATATCTCATTTACGCCATCCACGTTAATGGGGCTATTAATACGATCCAGTCCCTGAAATTGCGTTACCTGCGTAATGTCATCTATCCTTCGGCTGTAGTTGGCCCCGGCAAATAGGTTAGAGAAATTATAGAGGTTGAAATTGTAGTAAGACAGGGAAATGTTGTGTGACAGCCCGTTTTGTATTTGTGGGTTTCCCCTGAAAAGGGAGTTGTAGCTGGCAATTACATAGCCATTAAGCACATTGTTTACATCCGTAAACTGGGCCTGCATTTTATAATCCAACTGAAGGCGCTCCGATTTCTTCAAGTTAAACTTGATTAAAAAATCGGGTAATAAAAACTGAAGGTTTTCACTTTGGCTATTTGTTGGCTGCTCTGCCGAAATGGAATAAATATGATAGTTAAGCCCCGGATTGAATTCAAACTTGCCCACCTTTAAGCGGTAATGCACAGCGGCATATATATCGCTTAAGCGGAAGTCCACATCGTTGTTAAGGCTATCTCCCGTAAGGAAAATCACTTGTCCATCCGCTAGTATTTCGTTAATAGATGAATAGTACTGCTGCTGTGTATAGCTCCCGCCAAGGGTAAAGTTGATGTGATTGGTATTATTGAAAATCAGGTAATGGTTTAACGTTGCATCTAGTTTATTAGTGGTGATCTCCTTTAGTTGGTTTAACTGAAAAGCCGCTGCCATGCTATCCTGCAAAGGAATTACCGTAAAAAACGGAGGCAGCGTAGTTCGCTGAAGATAGTCCGGGTCCTTATAATTATACAGATGCTGAACCTCTATCGCCCCACGGTTGTGTTCATTAAAGACAAAATAAGCATCCAAATTTTGCTTTATCTCATACGGGGTTTGATTGGTGCTGGTGCTAATATCATTTTCCAGGTTGAACACGCTTAAATCCGATTCCGAAAACTGTTTATTTACATCTTCCGATTCTGAAATTTTAGAAAACAGCTTATACCCAACATGTACCTTTTTACTGGGAGTGTAAGTTGTATTGAATTTAAAAATGCCGGAACTGTTTTCCTGTACACCATCCGCGGCAAGGGTTTCCGTAAAATCTAAAGTATCTACCAAATATTGGCGGCTGGTTAGTGATGAACTCAGTGTTTGCGATTGATTGGCAATAAAAAAGCCATTTACCGTCCATTTTTTAGAAGGGTTAAAACTGAAGTTGGCAGCGCCAAATTTTGAAGTAATCTCTCGAGCCTGATTGTTTTGGGTACTAAAACCAAGGTTATCTCCACCAAACTGAAAGTTGGTGCCACCACGTGAAGTGAGGTTTTTAAACCCTCCACTAAACCGGAAATAATCTTGCGAGGTAAAAGCGGGTTTGCCAATGTTATTCATATCCCCAATAAAATTAATACTGATTTTGGGTGAATAAAAAAAGATATTAGGATGCACCAGGTAGCGCTCATCCAGGCCACCTTCAGCGGTTACATCACCAAAAACGATGTTTTTCTTGCCCTCTTTTAATTTTATGTTCAGGGCAATTCTGTCCTCATTATCCAGGCCCTGCATAGGTGTAACCTCATTGTAGTTGCGCAACACCTGAACTTTATCCACAGCATCTGCCGGAATATTTTTTGTAGCCAGCTTGGTGTCGCCATCAAAAAAGTCGCGACCCTCTACCATTACCTTTTCCACCTTTTTGCCCTGCACTTTTACCTCGCCATTGTCATCCACTTCAAAACCGGGAAGCTCGCTTAAAACATCCTCCAGTTTTCGTTCACGGCCGGTAGTAAAGGCATCGGCCTTATAACTAATGGTATCTCCCGAAATCATAATAGGGATATCCTCCACCACCTGTGCCTCCTGCAGCTCTACGCTAAGGGGCATCAACACAATGTTCTTAACCAGTTTTTCTTCTCCTCCCTTTAGTTGGATGGTAATTTCCTGCTGTTCAAACCCCAGGTAACTGATGCGTAAAAAGTAGCCACTCGATTGGTCAACCGTTAGTCGATAACGGCCCTGATCATCCGTAAAAGCATAGGAGAGCATGGAGGTATCGGCTGCACTAAGGGCAATAACATTAGCCATTTCAAGCGGAGCACCGGCCGTATCCTTTACAGTGCCTTCTATTTTAACTTTTTGCCCAAAAAGTTGGGCGCAGCTTATCAGTAGTAAAAATGCCAGCAGGTAGTTTTTAATCATCATTTATTGCGTTAGTGCCGCCTAGTTGGGTAATTCTATTTTTATACTGCTATTTCCCCCGGATTGGTTTTGCTGGCCACCACCATACATTTCCTGAAACTCCTCCAGTTTTTTCTTCATAATTTCTTCATACTCCTTTTGGGTAACCTCTTTTCCGTCTTTCGGCTTTTGTATTTCCACCTTATTTTCAGGGTTTAATACCACTTTGCTACAAAGTATGGTATTACTGCCATCACTAACTTCCATTATTAAGCCGGGTAAACCATAATAATTACCAGGCCCCTGGCTTACCGGGATCATAGGCGTGTACCATGCCGTAACCGTTCTTATTTTTTGTACGGTATCCTGCTTTACTTCGTCACTCTCAGCCGAGGTTTCAATATTCATTTCAATGGCCTCTTTTTCAGCTGTAGCCTTGTAACAGGTATAGCTGCCAATCACTTTAGACTCTTTACCCAGCTTCCACTCCAGCTTATTAAGGGTGTCAGAAATCAGAAAAATCTTTCCGAAAAATTCGGTTTGCTTTAAGCCTGTTTCCTCCTTTATGTTTTTGTAGAATACGCCTCCCTGCCCGGTAAAATTATCCATCATTCCCTGAAAAGGCATACTGTTTTGTTGCAGTTTTTCCACCTCTTTATATACGGATTCTGTTTTGGAGAAGGTAAGGGTGTACTCCTTCTTAAGCATAGGGGCAAGCATTTTGAAAATAGCCTCCTGCTGTTCCGCACTGGCCATGTTGCTGTCAATTTTAAAATCATCCTGGTTAATGGATACCGAAGTATTGTACGTAGCTACTCCCTGAAAATTTTGGGCAGTGGCACAAAAGCCAAACATTAAAAAAGCCAGCGCAGGGATATTTAAAAGTGTCTTCATCTTAAATTATTAATTACTTCAAAAGTGGGGATTAAATTCGGGATATGATGTTTACGAAAAGTTAACGCACAATTCAGGCATCAGGTTTACTATTAGACAGGTAGATCAGTTCATAATTAACATCGGCTTTGACAAATATCATTGATTAAACCCCTCCTCCAAAAGAACTTTCTCCTTTCAAAATCATTGTTCACTATAAAACTTTAAATATGGATTTACTAAAAAACAAAACAGCCATAGTTACTGGTGCCGGTAGCGGTATAGGTGAAAGTATAGCCTTGCTTTTTGCAGATAATGGAGCGCGCCTGGTACTTACGGATGTAGATGAAGACGGTGGCCAGCGAGTGCTGGAAGCCGTAAAGGAAAAAGGTGCAGAAGCCATTTTTGTAAAAGCTGACAGCGGCAGCCACAAAGACAATGAAATGGTAATTGGCGAAGCTCAAAAGGCTTTTGCCGATGTACACATTGCGGTAAATAATGCCGGTATTGGCGGTGCCCAGGCGCCTGTTGGCGAGTATCCCATTGAAAGCTGGGATAAAGTAATTGGCGTAAACCTATCCGGTGTATTTTACGGCATGCGGTATCAGATACCGGCTATGCTTAAAGCAGGTGGCGGCTCTATCATAAATATTGCCTCTATTTTGGGGCAGGTGGGCTTTGAGCAAAGCAGCGCTTATGTGGCCGCCAAGCATGGAGTAATCGGGCTTACGCAAAATGCAGCCCTTGAGTATTCCAAATCAGGGATCAGGGTAAATGCGGTTGGTCCGGGTTTTATACGCACACCGCTGATTGATAAAAATCTTAATGAAGAACAGCAGGAACAGTTAATTGGCCTGCACCCCATTGGTAGGCTGGGCAAACCCGAAGAGGTAGCCGAACTTGTACTATGGCTGGCCAGTGAAAAAGCTTCATTTGTATGCGGTAGCTACTATGCTGTGGATGGTGGATACCTCTCAAGGTAATTTCCATCTCACTTAAAATTATAAAACCCTCAACCTGCATTGGATTGAGGGTTTTATAGTTTATAGCCATCAGGTTATACACCCAAATTGTATATAGATTGAATATCCTTGAGCTTTTCCTGGAAGTCGATATTAAGATCTATCAGTTTACCGGTTCCCACGTCAAACACCCAACCATGTACCACGGGAGATCCTGATTTTACATAGGCTTTTTGCACCACAGCAGTTTTAATTACGTTGATGCACTGCTCTTCTACATTCAGCTCCACTAAGCGCTTATAGCGTTTTTCCTCATCGGTTATCGCATCCAGTTCCTTACGGTGAAGCCTGTAAACGTCTCGGATGTTTCGCAGCCATGGGTTTAGCAAACCCAAATCACTGGCTTGCATGGCTGCCTTTACCCCGCCACAGAAGTAATGGCCGCAAACCACTATATGCTGCACCCCGAGGTGGGCTACTGCATATTCTATTACGCTCATGGCGTTCAGATCGGTATTGCTGATTACATTGGCAATATTCCGGTGTACAAAAACTTCCCCCGGATCGAGACCCATCATCTCCTCAGCAGTAACGCGGCTGTCCGAACAACCGATATAGAGAAACTCAGGGTTCTGGCCCTGGGAGAGGTGTTCAAAAAAATCATTGTCGCTCGCTTTTTTATCAGCCACCCAGCGCTTATTATTTTCAAAAATCTGTTGGTATTTATCCATGTTGGTTTATGAGTTAAGAATAGTGATTGAGTATTTGGATCGAGTTACTGACAGAAACGATCTTCCTTCTATTGGTACTTAAAAACATCAAAATTATCTAATTCACCATTCGAGAGCCGCTCACACTTAACTAGCAACCCCCTATTGTCATAGGTTAAAACAAGTTCATAGACTTTAATTTCCTGTTCCGGGCCAATAAATGTTTCTAAAGGACTATTTCCTAAACTTATAGATTTTATTCTCTTTAATCTGTGATCTTCATAAATATAGGTGACCAGTTTATAAGGCGTTAATTGATTTTGATGAACGTTGTAAATTACTTCCACCTGTATTTTACCGCGCTCATCAAAATATTTTTCTGATTGACCTTGAAGTACGCCTTCGTTATAGCTTTTGGATAAATTTGAAATGAGTATCCCCGCAGAAGAGTAGAATAAGGAATCTATGGTAACAGAACCAGGATAATGGTTTCGACTAACTGTACGAAGAAGCCGATTGCCATTATACTCATATACTATCGAGATAGTATCATCATCTTTTGTGTGATAGGAATACCTGGACTTTAGAAAGGCGTCCTCCTTATAGTTGTATATGGTAAAAAATGTATCCAACCTCGCTTTATCTGCATTCCAGCGTCCAATATGAATTTCCCTGCTTAAACGGTCCCCGACATATTCAAATTCAGAATGTCCTTCATATGGCTCATCTGGAAATATTGTGTGGTGAAAAATTAATCCGTCCGAGTTTATTTTCCACATATCCATATTTTCACTAAATGTGGAATCATGAAAAATGCTTATTCCCTTAGTGATACCCAGTTCCCTATATATTGAAGATTGGTCTATCAGTTCAAAGCAATCACATTGACCTATTGTGTGTGAGCTGATGAAAAAGATCATCATACTAAAAGTAAGCTTCTTAATAAGAATTGTCATAGAGTAAAGGTAACCTTAGAACCTTCATATAATTTGTTAAACGAAGTACTTTTCAAACTTAAAATCGTTTCAGCTGGTAATTTCGCCCCAACTTTGCCCTTTGTATAAACCCTGTAAATGAAGCACTGGCTAAGCCGCACAAACGCCTACATTACCATAGCACTAATTACAGTGCTGACGCTGATATTAGGCTATCAGGCCAGTAACATTACCTTTTCGTATGAGTTTGACCGTTACCTTGATAATAGTGAGGGCCAGCTTGATTTTTACAAAAACTACCGTGAAACTTTTCCCTCAAATGATGCCCGCACTTTAATTGCCATAGAGTTAGAGCAAAGCCTTTTTGATCATGAGGTTTTGCAGAATCTTAAAAAAGCATCGGATTCACTTGGTAATACGCCATCGGTACAAAATGTAATGACTGTGCTTGATTTGCAGTATGGAGTAAAGTCCGCCTTTGGGGTTTACAACCTACCGTTTATCAATATTGATAATCCTGAGAATTACGGCAGCGATTCACTACGCCTTTACAAAACTGAAAATGTAGTAGGCACTTTTGTGGATTCCACTTTCAGCATTACCACACTGCACCTATACTCTGATTATGATTTAAGTAAATCCGAAACGGAGGCTCTGATTCATTCAATTGATGAAATACTACCACATTTTGGTTTTGAAAAATATCACATTGCCGGCAGGCTTGTAAACCAATCTCACATTGTAGATACGATGAAATGGGAGATGGGCCTGTTTGTGGGCATTGCCATGATAATGGTGATTATTGCCCTGGCCCTGGTTTTTCGTTCCGTTTGGGGGGTGGTCATCCCTCTGCTAATTGTAATTTTTACCGCTATATGGACGGTAGGTTTTATGACCGTTTTCGGTAAGCAAATAGACGTGCTCTCCTCCCTCATACCTTCCATTTTATTTATAGTAGGCATTTCGGATGTTATCCATATTTACAATAAATATCTTGA
The DNA here is from genome assembly GCA_963758205.1 of Schleiferiaceae bacterium. Classification (GTDB taxonomy): domain Bacteria; phylum Bacteroidota; class Bacteroidia; order Flavobacteriales; family Schleiferiaceae; genus Owenweeksia. Next base: position 4,332 of record CAVWUM010000010.1, on the reverse strand, counting down.
TGGGCTAAGGGCCTCTTTACCAAAAAAAGAAGCACTTTACAGGGCCTACCAAATGGTGGGCAAGTCCACTTTTATTACTTCGGTTACCACCTCCATTGGGTTTCTTTCTCTGGCCATTACTGCCATTGCCCCTTTGCAGGAATTTGGCATTTACACCGCTGCCGGGGTAATGATTGCCTTTGTTCTCTCCTTCAGCCTTTTTCCGGCCTTTATTATTTTATTGCCACCGCCAAAAGTTGCACAAACAGATACCCAGGAAAGACTTTGGAAGCAGGCATTAGGGGCATGCCATCATTTTGTTACCACCAAAAAAAGACTGGTGGTTGTGCTTTCACTTTTAGTATTGGGCATTAGTGTTTTCAGCTTCAGTCAGCTTAAGGTTAATAATTCATTAATGGAAGATTTGCCCGAAAACGATCCTTTGCGGGAGAGCTTTGATTTTTTCGAAACCCACCTTTCAGGCGTACGCACCTTTGACATGATGGTGAAAGTAAAGGATACCACAAATACCATTTTTAACTACGAGGTAATCAGGCAAATAGATGAGTTAAATGGGTTTTTAAAAGAAGAGTATCAACTGAAGTCGCTGTTAACACCGGCTATGCTTGTAAAGCAGGTAAACCAAATTGCTACGGATGGCACTTTTGGCAATTATGCCATTCCCGATAAGGATAAATACCAAAACCTGAAGCCGCTGCTGAGCACTGTGCAAAGAAGTAAGCTGTATGCCAATTTTGGAACGCCTGATTTAAAATCAGCCAGAATTGTAGGCTCAATGAAGGATGAAGGTGGATATGTAAATGAGCAGCGAAACGAAAAACTGCGGCAGTTCGTAGAGAAACACTGTCCTGATCTATCCATTGAAATTACGGGGCTCGCACACCTCATTGATGAAAACAACCGCCATGTAACCAACTCGTTACTAAAGAGCCTTATGGCTGCCTTGGTAGTGATATCAATACTTATGGCCTTTTTGTACAAATCACCAAAGCTGATACTCATTGCCATGCTGCCGAATATTCTCCCCCTGTTTATGATTACCGCAGTGATGTATTTTACAGGAATAGATCTAAAGATTGTTACAGCTTTGATTTTTACTGTGGCTTTTGGAATCACCGTAGATGATACCATACACCTGTTGGGCCACCTTAAACTGGAGCTTGATAATGGAAAATCCACGGCCGTGGCTTTAAAGGAAACCTACCTCACCACAGGTAAATCCATTATTCTTACCACGGTTATTCTGTTCAGCGGATTTATAGCACTGGCATTTTCAGAGTTTGCCAGCTCCTATTACTTTGGTTTGCTACTCAGCCTTGAGTTACTTTTTGCTGTAATAGTGGATCTTACACTTTTACCTGTATTGGTGCTTTGGTTTGTAAAGCAACAATCTCCGCAAAGGTTTTGAACATTCCCGCCAACCTTATTCTACGTAAGGCCTACCCACCATTCTTCCGTTGGGGTTGAAATAGTGAATATACTTCCCAACTTAGGGGTTGATATCTTTTGACTCTCATTTTCGGCTGCCTTTACAAACCTTTCAACAGGCTCCTTCCAGTGGTGCTGAGCCAGGGCAAAGCCTGCCCAATGCACCGGCAAAGCTCGTTTCACTCCAGCATTCATAGCAGCTTGCACAGCTTCTTCAGGATACATGTGTATCTGGTGCCACTTTTCATTGTATTGGCCACATTCCATAAATCCAAAGTCAAAAGGGCCCAGTTTACGACCTACCTCTTTAAAGTGATTTCCATAACCGCCATCCCCGCTCCAGTATAAATTATGCTCAGAGCTTTTCATTACCCAGCCACCCCACAGAAGATTTGGCCCTGTCTCTTAAGCCTCTTCCCGAAAAGTGCCTGGAAGGCGTAAAGGTGAATTGGATACCGCCAAACTCGGTGCTATCCCACCAATCAAATTCGTGGATATCGGCATTACTTACTCCCCATGACTGAAGATGGCGAGCTACTCCCAAAGCCACGTACCATTTGGCGGTTTTGCCCTTAAGCCGTTTTATACTGTCGTAATCCAGGTGATCGTAATGATCATGGGTAATCAGTATCAAATCTATCTCAGGCAACTGATCAATTAATTGAAGTGTATTGATTGAAAACCGTTTGGTTTTAAAAGGCGCAATTGGCGAGGCGTTGGGCCCCAGCATAGGGTCAATCAATATAGTTTTATCAAGCCAGCGTATTAACAATACCGAGTGGCCATACCATATAAACTTTGGATGATCAACTGGTTTTAAAAACTCCTCTTTGTTAAAAGGGATCACCTCCAAAGGCCTTTTAGGTTCTCGGCCCTTTGCCTCAAAAAATTGTTTGTACAGCATTTTTGGCAAATCCTGTATGGAAAAGTCCATGCTGGTTTCCACCAGATTTTCAAAGCGGCCATTACTCCAGTTATCTGATTTAGAATACCGCTCTTTTAATTCACTGCTGATTTTTCCGCCAAATTGTTTAGTCATTTCCGCTAAATCATATTCTTATCAATAAGCACCTGAAATGAGTCTTCCATAGTTTGCTGCATTGGGCGGAAGGTCATACCAAGGTCTTTTTTAATTTTTGAGTTATCGGCTTTCCACTCCACATTTACATTGTTGCGGATAAATTTCCGGCTGAAAGCCTTATTTACCATAGGGCCAATAAGCACCAATAACCATTTTGGCAAGGCTCTTTTGGGGATTGGGTAGCTATCACCAAATTTTGGCTCAAGCGCCTTCGCCATCTCCAAAAAATTGGTGTTGTGGGCAGAAGTTATGTAACGGCCATTGGCCTGAGGCGTGTAGCCCGCCTTAAAATGAGCATTGGCCAAATCCCTCACATCCACCATACCTATACCCAGTTTGGGGGCACCGGCTTTCATGGTGCCATCCCCCATTTGCTTAAGTATACTATAGCTTTCAGAAGTTACCTTGCCTGCATTAAGGGCTGGCCCCATTACCAAACTTGGATTGATAGTTACCAGATCCCACCTGTCCTGGGCTTTATTAATTTCCCAGGCCTTTTTTTCGGCCAGTGTTTTTGAGTAGGAATAGGGCTGATAATCTAATGATGCAGTCGTATTCCACACCTCTTCCGTTAAGATGTTGTTTGGCGTATCCTTTATATCAGAAGGCATCAGTATATATAGCCGCGCAACTGCTGGTAACCACTACTCTTTTCACGGTCTCCGTTTTGCTGGCCTGGTTCAAAACATTGGCCGTGCCCTTTACCGCAGGGTCTATCAGTTCTTTCTGCGGATCGTCAAAATTGGAGGTGAAAGGCGAAGCCGTATGATACACCAACTCACAACCCTGCATGGCCTCGGCATAAGAGCCTTCTTCAAGCAAATCGGCTTTAAAGTACTTTATAGTACCGGGGGCATTCTCTGCAATTTTATCGAGGTGGGCGTACTTCTCTTTTTATTGGGATCGCGTACAGCCGCATGTACAGTTAAGCCTTCATCCAAAAGCCTTTGTACGAGCCAGCTGGCTACATAACCATTTGCACCTGTTACCAATACCGGTTTTGATTTGTCTATTGTTTTCATATTAAGTGAGTAATTACTTATTGTTAATTCGGTTAAAATTTTTTAGAGTTTGTATTTTGATTTCATAGCATCCCTTACGGCTAATTTATCCTGTGGCTCATGTAGTAATATAGCTGTTGCCGCACCATCCAAAAACATTAAAAGCAATTCACTTTCTGCTTTCGGATCTTTATATCCCAGTTTATCAAAAGCATTTTCAGCAGCCAGTTTGATGGGGTTCATCTTCTCCGGGCTGTAATTCTGTATTTGCCACTTCATGGCATAAGTTAGTCTCCAAACCCTGTACTCATCGGGATTTATTGAAAATGGCAGTTCAATAATCTTTTCGATTACTTTTCCGGTTTTGTCTCCAACACTATATCAGCAAATACCATTTTAGTACGCTCGGCCACTTGCTCAAAAATGGCATCCAGCAAACCTTCCTTATTTTTAAAGTGTCTGAAAATAAGACCTTCAGATACTCCGGCTGCCTTTGCTACTTTACTGGTAGAAGTAGCTGCATAGCCCTCTTCCGCAAAAAGCTCAAGTGCTGCTTCTAATATCTTCTCCTGCTTCTTCTGTCATGTAAATAGTGAGTAATCACTTGCAAATGTAGGGCAGTTTTTTGGAATAGCAAGTTTTGGTCAAAAATTATATTCTTGAATGTATAACCTCCTGAGATTTCGCCCTTTCAGAAGCTTTGGTTGAAAGCCTGCCTTTCATCATCCCGTTGCACGGGATGTTTCAGTATTCCGCCCATTCAGGGCTCTCACAAGCTCAAGAATCAAAACTTGGTGCTGCGCATTTTGGCATTCTGTACAC
>CAVWUM010000009.1:0-17846 GCA_963758205.1 Schleiferiaceae bacterium | reverse complement strand
AGGGTGTATTAAACTGGATACGGCCAACACCCTTTTTTCATTTAATGATCAGGTTTACCTTGTTTTGGAGGTTGACCCTTCCGGGAGATTTATCCGCATCGAGCCCTCTGATCTGGCATATAAAAAGCCACTGGGGCCAGGCGATATTATGCCTGATATTAAACTACCAACTCCCAATGGAGATTCCATAGCCTTACGCTCACTGCTGGACGGAAAGCACTATTTACTGATTGATATGTGGGCCGATTGGTGCAAACCCTGCCACGGCAGTGCACCTAAGCTACAGGAGTTTGCCCTGAAGCATAGTGAAAGAGTAAAGTTGCTGGGCGTAAGTCCACATAACATCAATAATGCTGTTGAGAAATTTACAACCCAATACAAGCACGATTGGCCACAGGCCCTTACTACACCACTTTTTATGAAAACATTTTTGGCTGAAGAATATCCGCGCTACATCCTCATTGATCCGCAAGGCAAAATTGTTAGTTTAAAAACCTATCCTCATTTAGTGGAGAAGATTATCAAATAATCTATTCTTTTGCCAAATCCGCTCAATCCACGTTTCATTTGTCAGAACTTTTGCGGTTCCGCAGTATTAATTCTTTCCATACCCACCACCTCCAGGAGTTTCTATCACAAATCTATCCCCTGCTTCCAGTTCTACAGTTTCCACATGCTCTAATGCCTGCTGTTCACCATTTTTACGAAGTACATACTGCTTTCCAGGCTGCCCGGGTTCCCCGCCTTTCAGTCCGTAGGGGCGAATCTTACGGTGCTGAGTCAGTACGGTGAGCGTTACCGGCTCCAAAAATTTCAGTTCGCGGATCACGCCATCGCCACCATGCCACTGACCTATGCCTCCACTTTCCCTTCGGATAGCAAAGCGCTGTACCCGTACGGGATAACGCAGTTCCATTATTTCAGGATCGGTGATGCGGGTATTGGTCATGTGCTGGTGCACGGCATCGGCCCCATTGAAGCCATCGCCTGCCCCGGTGCCCCCGCAAATGGTTTCGTAGAAGCCAAAATTGTCGTTGCCAAAGAGCACGTTATTCATGGTGCCTTGGCTACAGGCCGCCAGCTCAAAGGCTTTCAGTAGGGTATCGGTAAGGCGCTGGCTTACCTCCACGTTGCCACCCACTACAGCCGGACATTCCTTAGGGTCTTCGCTAAAATCGGGGTTGAGCATACTGTTTTTGGGCAGTGAAATATTCACGTGCTGCATCATTCCCTCGTTGAGCGGAATTTCCTCACCGGCAATCAGCCGCAATACATAAAGCGTCACACTGGTTACGATGGCACGGTTGGCGTTCAGGTTACGGGGATGCACGGGGGAGGTGCCCGCAAAGTCTATCATCAATTCATCGCCACGGCTTACCCGCACTGAGATCTTACTGCCATCGTCCAGCTCTTCTTCAGCTGAAAATTCCCGCGCATCAAAGTCGCGGAGGGCATGCCACAGGCTTTCATCTGCGTAGTCTTTCAGCTCCTGCATGTAGTAGGCTACCTTCTTTTGCCCCTGCTCTTTCACTAGTTCAGCCAGGTGGTTTATTCCACTTTCCAGGGAAGCCAAAGCCGCATTCAGGTCAGCCAGGTTTTCGTGAATGGCGCGTGTAGGATACTCCGACTGCGTCAACAACTCGCGGATGCTATCCCACTGCACCTCCCCTTTGCGGGAAAGATAGGTGGGTTTGATCACCACGCCCTCTTGCGCGAGAGTGGTAGCATTAGCGGGCATGGAGCCAGGCGAAATACCCCCGATCTCCGCGTGGTGGGCGCGGTTGGCGGCATAGCCTACCAATTCGTCATCACTGAAGATGGGCATCACCAAAGTGACATCCGGCAGGTGCGAACCTCCGTAGGCAGGCGAATTGGTGATCACCACATCGCCTTCTTCCATGGCGATGCTTTCTTTTAACTTTTTCACACAAACGCCCAGTGCACCAAGGTGTACCGGGATGTGCGGAGCGTTCACGATCAAATCTCCAGCCGGGTCGAGCAGGGCGCAGGAAAAGTCGAGGCGCTCTTTCACATTTACCGAAAAGGCAGTGCGCTGCAGTAGCGCGCCCATTTCTTCGGCAATGCCGGTAAAGCGATTGCTGAAAAGCTCCAACTCAATTTCTTCCGGGCGCTCGGCCTCTTCTCCGTCAAAGCTCACCTGCTCGGCAATTAGGGTGAAGTTCTCGTCCAGCACCGCTTCCCAGCCTTTTTCAATAAAAGAAGTGGAGGTGGGATACAGCATGATGGCCGGCCCGCTTATCTTGGCGCCCGGCTTCAGTTCGTCAATGTCGTACACAGGCACCTCGCGCCACTTACCGCTAAGGAAAGCCTCCTGGGTTTTCAGCTCCTTTGGCTGATACGTGTCTTGGGGCGGCTTGGCTGTTTTTGCCTGCTCGGGTTTCAGCGAAGCCACCACTTTCACCGACTCCATTTCGATGGGCCGGTCTTCGATGTAGTGCCCGTACAACTGGCGGTATTCCTTTTCAAAACTCTCTTCCAGGTCACCACCTTCTTTCCAGTCGATCTCCAGACTGTGCTCTTGCCCCTTCAGACGGAGGTAGCAAAACACATGGCGTACAATGAGGTCTTCGCGCTGGTAGCCATCGCTTTCTAGTTCACCCAGCGCCTGGTCACTCAATTGGTCGATTATATTTTCAAGGTCGTTTACCTCACGTAGTGGTTTCAGCACTTCGCTTGAAGTAAAGCGTTCTTCCAGCGCATTACCAATTCCGTAGGCACTAAGGATACCGGCATCACGCGGCATGATAACTTTGCTCATGCCGAGCAGGGTAGCTACCTGACAGGCGTGCATACCCCCCGCCCCGCCAAAGGCGAGCATGGCGTAGTCTTTAGGATCGTAACCTTTGCTCACCGAGATCTTACGGATGGCATCGGCCATTTTTTCGTTGGCGATATCGAGGAAACCCTGCAGAACCTTCTCCTTGTCAGTTTCGACCTTTCCTTTTTCCAGCATACTTTCAAGGGCCTGATCGGCAGCCTCGTGGCTCACCGGAATAGAAAAGCGGTCAGTAGCCATTTTACCCAAAAGTAGGTTCACGTCCGTAACGCAGAGCGGTCCACCGGCCCCGTAGGAAGCCGGCCCGGGATCAGCACCGCCACTCTCGGGCCCTACCGAAAACTTCTTCCCGTCAAAATCACAAACAGAACCACCACCGGCCGCTACGGTGTGGATGTACAGGGAAGGACCGCTGATGTGGGCATCGCCAATGCTGGATTCACATTGGTAGTCGAAACGCTGGGCATAGCGGGCCACATCGCTGCTGGTTCCACCCATATCGAAGGTGATAATATTGTCGATCCCCGTTTGTCGGGAAATGTAGGAGGCAGCCACTACGCCACCAGCCGGACCGCTGAACAAGCTGTCTTTTGGCTGAAAAAGATGATCTGGCGAAAGCCCGCCCGCGCTGGTCATGATTTTGAGCTTACCGATTTTACTGCGGATATTGTCGAGATAGGCATCGAGCACCGGCAGCAGGTAGGCGTTAACAATGGCCGTTTCTGTGCGTTGCTGAAATTTTATCTGGCTACTGAGCTCAGCCGATTGGGTGATGTACTTCACACCTTTTTCTTCCAGCGCTTTGGCGATGCGCTGTTCGTGCTCAGGATTTTTATAACTGTTGAGGGTGGCGATGGCCACGTTGCTGAGTTCGTTCTTTTCGCAAAACTGGCGGATGGCTTCCAGGTCACTGCCGCCAATAGACTGCAGCACTTCTCCCTTTTCATCGATGCGTTCGTCCACTTCCAGCACCTGTTTGTGCAGGGGCTCAGGCTTCTGAATATTGAGTGCAAAGAGATCAGGTCGCTGCTGGTTACCGATCAGCGGGAGGTCGGCAAAGCCTTTCGTGATGATTAGCGCAGGTGTATCACCCTTGTGCTCCAGCAGGGCGTTGGTGCCCTTGGTGGTACCCAGGCGCATTTTAAGGTCGGGAAATTTTTGACCAAGCGGGGTACGGGTAATGAGGCGGGCCGCCAGCAGGGGTGCCTCTTCGCCAGAAGAAATCTGAAAGTCCTTCCCCTCAATATCCCCGGGAAGGAAATCATTAATTTCTAAAGTGTCATTTTTAAAAGAAACCACCTCGGAGCGAAAGCCGGCTTCGGGAATGCGGAATTCGTAGCCGGCAAAGATGTCTTCCTGCAATCCCCAACCATGGGAGATTTGTGCGGTCTTTTGATCTGCCGATTCAATCTTTCCGCGCAGCTTACTGCTGCTGAGCACCTTGGTACGGTGCAGCTTCCCCTCAGGGTCGCGGGCTAAACAATCGGTGAACGTTCCTCCTGTGTCAATCCAGATTTGCCAACTTTCCATAATCGTTACAACCGATTGATAAGATGGTAGTTCATAAAATGTATTACGGAGGAGTTGAGCTTTACAGCAATTAATAGGGCTCGAAACGAACGTTAGAATATGCCTATCCTAAATTCAAGAATGCCTTTTTAATACCTAATATTCTTTGGTATATTCGTGCGCATGAAAGATAATTCTCTTTTAAGAGGCACGCTATCCACGCTGATACTGAAGTTGCTTGCGGACAACGGCCAAATGTATGGTTATGAAATCATCCGGAAAATAAAAGAAGCCAGTGCTGAGCAAATGCAGATTACTGAAGGTGCGTTATACCCTGCCCTCCATAAACTGGAACAAGGCGGGCTGTTGCTTACTGAACATCGCCCGGTAAGTGGCCGCGTTAGAAAATACTATAGCCTCAGTGCCAAAGGAAAAAAGGCAACCACCGACAAACTACAGCAACTCAGAGAGTTTCTTCAATCTGTGGAAACTATTATAACGCCAAAAACTATTTAAATGGAAGCGGAAAAGATTAACATCATAAAAACCTATCTCCATAAAAATGGGGTAAAGTACTATGATATACAGGCCGAGCTGATAGATCATTTTGCCACCGCCATAGAAAGAGAGCAGCAGTATAATGTCAAACTGAGCTTCAAAGAGGCCCTGCATACGGCACATAAAAAATTTGGCGGAAAAGAAGGTTTCAGAAAATTTTTGGAAAAAGCGCAGGAAAGCGTAAACAAAAAAACCTGGAGCATGGTGGGACAAACATTGCTCAGGTTTTTAACCCTCCCCTATTTATTACTTACGCTATCCATAGCATTAGCGTGGTATGTAGCTTTCAACAACTTTACTTTCAGAGCAGATATTGTTTTTGGAGTTATCACCCTTCTATTTCTATCCGTTTTACTTTATAATGAAATAAGACTGCGTAAGGTGCCTATGTTTTTACCACGCAAAACCACACATTCGTTGGGCTGGGTCCTCTATCTGGTAATTTACATACCGGGTAATCATATATGGATAAGTGGCGATGTATGGAACAGCACCTTTGGTATTATTTATTTTACACTTCTTAGCATTACCCTTATTTCATTTTATCGGGTTCCTGAAATTGCCATCAGGCAAACACGTAAAATTTACCCCCAAATCGCCTGAATACTTTAATTCACCGAAAGCGTTTGGCGGCAGTAGTTTTTTCGTAGTAGTTTTACCAATTCATTAAATCACCCCATACGTGAAAGATCTTATTTCAAATTTTAGCGATCAGATAGCCGAGGCACTGGATATTATTGATGGACTGAGCCTGACTGCCCCAAAAAATGAAATTCACAATGTGGTGATAACCGGCCTTGGTGGTTCGGGTATTGGTGGTACCATAGTGGCTGATCTTATTTCGGCCTCTGCGGCTGTACCGGTAGTAGTAAATAAAGATTATATGCTTCCCGGCTTTGTTGGTAAAAACACATTGGTAATTGCCTGCAGCTATAGCGGTAATACCGAAGAAACCCTCTCAGCCACCAGGCATGCCATAAAAAGAGGTGCCCAGCTGGCCTGTATTACATCAGGCGGTGAGTTATATCAAATTGCAAAAGGTGGTGGCTATAATGTAATTGCCATGCGCGGTGGCAATCCTCCCCGCAGCATGTTCGCTTATTCTTTCGCATTTTTATGTTATTACATGGAGTTTTACGGTATTGCTCCCCTTACAGTGAAAAAAGACCTTGAAGCAGCAGTAAGATTAATTAACGGTGAAGAGGCCGATACACTTGTGGAGGCAGAAAGAATGAGCAGCCATCTTAAAGGTAAAATTCCGGCAATATATGCGGTGAGCGAAAACCTTGGTGTAGCAGCGCGCTGGAGACAGCAGTTTAATGAAAACGCCAAAATGCTTAGCTGGGAGGGTGCTGTACCTGAAATGAACCATAATGAGCTGGTAGGCTGGGAAGGCGGCACCAATGATTATGCAGCCATATTTTTACGTACTGAGGGCGACTACAACCGCAATCAAAAGCGGATGGAAATCAATAAATCCATCATTAAAGAGAAAACCAACCAGGTGCTTGAGATTTGGGGAAAAGGTGAAAGCCCCATTGAGCGTATTCTTTACCTGGTGCACTTTGGTGATTGGGTTTCCTACTACCTATCAGAAATAAACCAGGTTGATATTATGGATATAAAATCCATTGATCTGCTAAAATCCGAGTTATCAAAACTGCCGGTATAAAAACCAGGGTTGCTTTACAGGACCTTGGCCTTATAGACTATAAACAGGCCTGGGACTATCAGACTTCACTTTTTGACCATACGGTAAACACCAAGTTCAATAACCGTAAACTTACGGATGATGAGCAGGTAAAAACCACAAATCACCTACTGTTTTGTGAGCACCCGCACGTTTACACTTTAGGCAAAAGTGGTGATGAAAATAACCTGCTTATACCCATTGATCGCCTGCACGACATTGGTGCCACCTACTATAAAATCAATAGAGGTGGTGATATTACCTATCATGGCCCGGGGCAGTTAGTAGGCTATCCTATTCTAGATTTAGACCACTTTTTTCCGGATGTACACAAGTACCTCCGCTACCTGGAAGAAATATTTATAAAGATACTGGCCGATTATGGACTGGCAGGTGAACGCTCGTCCGCGGAAACCGGAGTGTGGCTGGACGCAGGCAAACCCACTGCGCGCAAAATACTTGCGCTAGGCGTAAGGGCGAGCCGCTGGGTTACCATGCATGGCTGGGCTTTCAATGTAAATACGGACCTCAGTTACTTTAAAAATATTATTCCATGCGGGATACAGGATAAAGATGTGACATCGCTGGAAAGGGAATTGGGACGAAAGGTTTCTATGGAAGAAGTGAAGGCAAAGGCAAAAGGATATTTTGAGGAGATATTTGAGGTGGAGTTGAGTTGAAGTGAATTGGTTAATTAGTTAATTTGTGCACCTACCTAACGAAATAGCCTCAAATAAATGAAAACCCTCCTCCACTTCCTCGCTGCCATTTTTCTTTTACTTGGTCTTATCGTACTCGGCCTTTTCCTTACGGGAAATCAATACCTGCTTAAAGGTGTTTGGGCTACTTACCTGCATGGCGAAAAAACAGCTACCATTAATGATGCCCGATATTTTGATACACGTATAATATCAGCTGGCAGCGCTCAGGAGTGGCCCCTGGCGGAGGATTACAATCAGAGAAGCCTCAGTGACACCTTAGAGCAAACGCTGGAACGAACCCAATCCGTGGCCTTCCTGATTATTAAGAATGACAAAATTATAGTTGAAAAATATTGGGATGGATATAGCGATACGAGCCATAGTAATAGCTTCAGCATGGCGAAGAGCATTACAACCCTACTGGCTCAAATGGCTATCCAAAAAGGAATAATTGGTAGTTGGGATGACCAGGTAATAAAATACCTGCCAGGAATACAGGGGCCCTATCGTAAAGATCTAACCTTAAAACACCTGAGCATGATGACAGCCGGCCTGCAGTGGGATGAGGGATATACATCACCTTTAGGTATTACAGCACAGGCCTACTATGGTTCAGATATCGAAAACCTACTTTATGAAAAGGTGCCGGTGGTAAACCAACCCGGAGGTGATTTTAACTATCAAAGTGGTGCCTCTCAACTTTTGGGTTTGGTAATTTGTAAAGCAACAGGCAAAAGCATTAGCCAGTTTGCATCTGAAGAGCTTTGGCAACCTTTAGGCGCCAGCCACAATGCCTATTGGCATTTGGATAATAAAAATGGAAATGAGCTTACCTATTGCTGCTTTAACTCCAATGCCCGCGACTTTGCCCGTTTCGGTAAGCTGCTGCAACACTATGGTAACTGGGAGGGTAACCAAATATTGGATTCAGCTTTTGTAGCTAAAGCCAGTTCACCAGGCTCTACCAGCTATTACGGCTGGTCTTTTTGGATAGATGACAGCTACCTAACCAAGGTGTACTATATGCGGGGTATTTTGGGGCAATATGTTATAGTTATACCCGAAAAAGATTTGGTGATTTGTCGCTTGGGCAAAAAGAGGTTACCCAATTTGGGTAACCATCCGGCCGAAATTAAAGTGATTGTAAAAGAAACTCTTAAATATTTTGGCAGTTAGCCAAGCCTAAAACTTAACTCCTACATTAAGGCTAATTACATATTGCTTTGAAGAACCCGTGTAAAGGTTGTTATCTTTAGAAAAATCAATGTAATCAGACAGGCCAAATTCGTAGTTTACATTAAATGTAAAAATGGCTAAATCAAGTCCTGCACCTACAACACCACCCACATTGGCGCTATTATAATTCTGGCGGCTGAAGGCAAAGCTATCTTCGCTTACATTAACATTTACGGGAAAATTGAATGATGCACCACCATTAACCATAAGTGTTACGGCATCGCTCGAGATCAATCTGAACCCTACATTAACAGGCACTTTTAAAGATTGCACTTTAATATCGCTACTTACGGAACCGGAAGTGCCACCCTGGGTATTAACCACCGTGTATTCCTGATTATATTGATAGAAGAATATTCCCGGTTGCAGACAGACTATTCCTTCACCTATCCGCACATCCACACCTGCATTGTATCCCAATTTGTTATTGGTAGAAACATTATCAGGTTCATTCTGAATACCCGAGAAGTTCATACCGATTTTGGGGTTTATGGTAATACTATTGTCTTTTTGGCCATAGGCACTTGCGCAGATAGCCATTACAGAAAATAATGTAATAATCCTTTTCATACTCTTACTCTTTTATACTGTTTAGTGATTGTAAAGAGTAACTGAAGGAGGAAATATTTGTTTAGAAAAAGATCAGTAACTTAAGAAACTACTTACGTTTCTTGGTCGCTTCTATCGTCATTCCACCGCCCTCAAGCTGAAGGTGAAATTTCCCACGATCGGTTTCAAAAAGTACACCCAGGGGATATTCTTTTGCAGCTTCACTGGTGGGGAACCAAGTTTTCTCGGCCTTATCCACTATTATGAAAAGGCCCTCATCATTACCGTGGGCACAAAATGTACTGCTGGATGAACCGAACTGCCTGGCCCCGGCAGTCTTTTCTACATAGCTGGCGGCTGCTGTTACCTGAAAAACAGGCAAGCCCACCTCACTTATATTTAGCAGTTGCGACTTACTGAATTTAGCAGGCCTTGATTCATTGAAGTTTTTCCGGCCAATCAGCTCCACCACATTGCCGGCAGGGTCTAAAAAGTAAATGGAACGAGCTTCCCAATCAGGAAACTCCTGTATTTCACCATGATCCGTAGGTAAAACCTCAACTCTTTTTTGTACCCATTGTACAGCCATATCCATAGCTCCGTAGGGTATATTAAAGGCAAAATGGTAATATGATTTTTTGAGCCGGTTTTCTGAAAAGGTAAGAAGTGATTCTCCTATTTTGAGGGTAAGTTCTCCATCTCCCTCCTCTACAATTTCAAAGTCAAACTTTTTGGTGTAGAAATATTTCAATTCTCCCAGATTGGCACAATCCAGTTTAAGGTGTTTTATTTTCATGTATCCCCTTCCAGTTGTTGAATAATAAGGCGATCGGCTTCCAACACGTTCATTTTTTTCATCTCATTTAAGCCTAACCATTTTACGTCCACATGTTCTCTCAAACTCAATTCGCCTGAACGAATTTCACAAATTACAGCAACTAAAGCAATCTTTTTGTTCGGATATTCCCAATATACAGGCTCCATTTCCTTTACGGGAAATACCAAAACACCGAGCTCCTCCTGCATCTCACGAACTATGGCATCAGCCGGGGTTTCACCGGGGGTAAGCTTTCCACCCGGAAACTCCCACTGCAATGGGTGAGGCATATCAGCACTTCGCTGTACTAACATTACCTCTTTGTTAATGTTTTTTATAATGGCACAGGCTACCCTTATCATAAGTCGCAATGATACCTATTTTTGCCCTATGGCATCAGATAAAATCAGGAATATTCTACAAACATTGCCCAACAAACCGGGCGTTTATCAGCACCTTGATAAAAATGGAAAAATCCTGTACATCGGTAAGGCTAAAGATCTGAGGAAAAGGGTGTCATCCTATTTTACAAAATCGCATGACAGTGCCCGGCTTCACCTTTTGGTAAAAAAGATTGAAGACATAAAAACTATAATTACCGAAACCGAGTTTGATGCCCTGTTGCTGGAAAACAACCTGATTAAGGAATATCAGCCCAGGTATAATATCAACCTTAAGGATGATAAAACCTATCCCTGGATTTGTATAAAGAAAGAGCGCTTTCCACGGATTTTCTCCACGCGTAATCCAATTAAGGATGGTTCGGAATATTTTGGCCCCTATGCCTCGGTAAAGGTTATGAAAACGGTGCTCGATCTTATAAGGCAACTATATCACATCCGCACCTGCAAACTAAACCTTGCAGAGGAGAACATAGAGCAGGGAAAATTCAGGGTTTGCCTGGAGTATCATATTGGTAATTGCCTAGGGCCTTGTGAAGGGAAGCAAAGCGAAGAAAGCTATAATGAGGATGTGGAAGCTGCCCGCGAGCTGATAAAGGGAAACCTGAATGCCGTAAAGAAAACCCTTTATAAACAGATGCAGGACCTGGCGGCCGAGTTGCGGTATGAAGATGCCCAGAAGGTAAAGGAGAAAATAGACATGGTGGAGCGCTACCAGGCCAAGTCAACCGTAGTGCACCCCAATATTACGAATGTGGATGTGTTTTCGGTTATTACCGATGCGGAGTTTGGCTATGTAAATTATCTTAAAATTATAGATGGCGCCATATTACAGGCTCACACTATAGAGTTAAAGAAAAAGCTGGATGAAACCCCGGAAGAGATGCTGGAAATGACTATTCCGGAGATTCGCTCACTATTCAATTCACAATCCAGGGAGCTTTATATTTCGCATGAAATAGACCTGGAAATACCGGATGTAAAAATGCACATACCCCAGCGGGGAGATAAAAAGCAGCTTATTGACCTCAGCCTTAAAAATGCCCGCTACTTCCGACTTGAAAAGTTGAAGAACGTACAGATTGTAGATCCGGACAGGCACACCAAGCGCATAATGCAGCAAATGAAGGAGGATTTACGGATGAGCGTAGAGCCACGGCATATTGAATGTTTTGATAACTCAAACATACAAGGAACCAACCCTGTGGCGGCATGTGTCGTTTTTAAGGATGGAAAGCCAAGTAAAAAGGACTACAGGCATTTTAACATTAAAACTGTAGAGGGGCCTGACGACTATGCAAGTATGGAAGAAGTGGTATTCAGAAGATATAAAAGGCTGGTGACCGAAGGTGAGCCCTTGCCCCAACTTATAGTAATAGATGGTGGCAAAGGGCAGTTGGGTGCTGCACTCAAAGCTCTTGAAACGTTGAACCTTAGGGGGAAGATTGCCATACTCGGTATCGCCAAGCGGCTGGAGGAACTTTACTTTCCGGGAGATAAGTACCCGCTTTATCTTGATAAAAGATCGGAAACCTTAAAAATTATACAACGGCTGAGGGATGAAGCCCACCGCTTTGGTATCACCCATCACCGCAACCGAAGAAGCAAGAGCACGTTTAAATCAGAGCTTGAGGAAATACCCGGAATTGGCGAGGCAACAATAAAGGAGTTGCTTACCAAGTTTAAGTCAGTAAAAAAAGTGAGGGAAGCCAACGAAGCCCAACTGGCTGAAGTGGTAGGCACCTCACGCGCCAAGCGCATAATTACCTTTTATAACCAAACCGAAAACCACAAGTAGTGCGCTCAACAACACTAATGCTCGTTTTAGTTTCTCTATTGGCCACGCCCCTGCTCAGGGCGCAGGTACCCGACTCCTGTAATAAAAAAATAGGGCTTGTAATTAGTGGAGGTGGTGCCAAGTGCATGGCTGCCATAGGCGCACTAAGGGTTATTGAAGAGTCCGGGGTTAAAATCGATTACATATCAGGCACAAGCATGGGAGCTATTATAGGCTCAATGTATGCGTTGGGTTATACTGTAGATGAAATAGAAGCCTACCTGCGAAAAGTAGATTGGGATGCTTTGCTGAACAACGATATTCCCCGCAACCGGCTCAGTTATTTTGATAGGAAAACAGAATCCCGATACCTGCTCACCTTCCCGTTTGAAGATGGAAAAATACGCCTGCCGGGCGGCTTTAACTACGCACAGTATATTCTGAAACAACTTAGCTACCTTACCCAGCGCAGCTATCAATATGAAAGTTTTAAAGACTTCCCCATCCCTTTTTGTGTGTAGCCACCAATCTTGAAAACGGGGAAATGAAGGTTTTTGAAGAAGGCTCATTAAGCGAAGCGCTAAGGGCCAGTTCTGCTTTTCCCTCGTTATTTACACCTTATGAAATTGATGGTACACTTTACGTGGATGGTGGCATGGTAAATAATTACCCTGTGCAGCCATTAAAAGAGCGGGGCATGGATTACATAATTGGTATTGATGTGCAGGACTTTCTTTATGAAAAAGATGAGTTGAACTCTGTAATCCGAATACTGGAACAAACGGGCTCATTTGTAAATGCCAATGAGTACCTGGAGCAACTGGAGTATACCGACTTGCTTATAAAACCCGATATTTCGGAAACAGGCCTTACCTCTTTTGAGCTGTTCGATCTATTAGTGGCCCGGGGCGAGGAAGCCGCCCGGCTGCAGCTTACAGAATTACTCCGCGTTGCCAAAGAGGATAAATCCAAACCTATTGACCGCTCAGAATACCAAGCCGTTCCGCTGGAAAGCTTTTATGTAAACGCCATTGCTATTACCGGGTTGGAGATTTACGATGAAGACTACATCTTTGGTAAGCTTAGGGTAGACTCTGGTGAAGTGTGTAATATCCAGCAACTGGAAAGCGGCCTTGATCAGCTTTATGGCTCCAAATACTTTACCAGCCTGCAATACAACATTACTCCGGCCGATACAGGATACACCCTTCACCTTAATGTAGTTGAGGATAAAAAACTGGCGGAGTTCAGGCTGGGGCTACATTATGATACGGATTATAAAACTGCCCTGCTGGTAAACTTTACAAAACGTAATATCCTGTTCAGAAACTCCAGGTTTAGTGCTGAAATTGCTCTTGGCGATAACCCCAGGGCCAATGTGAGTTATTTTGTGGACCGCGGACTGGTACCTTCTGTAGGTCTTAAATTCAGGGCCAACCGTTTTGATACCCGCCTTTACCAGGATCGGGAAGCTATTTCGGCCCTTAATTACACTGATTTTTCGGTTGATCTTTTTCTTCAATCTACCTTAAAGGAAATGCTGGCGATAGGTGGTGGTATTCAACTGGAAGGTGTGGATATTTCAAAGGACATTGCCAGCACTACAGGTAGTGAAAAGTTTGGTACCTATATCAACTATTATGGGTATTTGGATTTTGATTCTTTTGACAATGCTAACTATCCCACTAAAGGAACAAAAGGCTCCCTATCTGCCCGCCTGATTGCGGAGCATGAGGCCTTTGAAAGCTTTTTTGAGCCCAGCTCTGTTATTGATGTTTCCCTGGGTCAGGCTGTGAGTTTTACCGACAGAATTTCGCTAACAGGTACAGCAAAAGGCATTTTCACCATAGGCCCCGACCTTAACTACCCCTACAACGTTTTTTTGGGCAGTATGGGTAAAAACTACGTAAACTACATTACGCCCTTTATCGGTTATCGCTTTATGGAATTACCCGGCCGAAACACCATTATACTGCGGGCAGATGCCTACTTTGAGCTTTGGAGAAAGCACTACATAATGGCCAAAGCCAATTGGGGAAAACTAGAAAATTCCTTCCAACAGGCTATCAGTAGCGATGTGCTACTTGATGGATACAGCCTGGGCTACAGCTACAACAGCCCACTAGGCCCCCTGGAAATAAGCGCCATGACCAGTACCAACCATAGTGATTTTTACCTATACATAAGCATGGGCTTTTGGTTTTAGTATGTCAACGGCTCAATTAGGCCACTCCGGTCTAAACAATATTTAACTCTTGTACGATTCGCCACTCAAAAGCTTTTTGGCGAATTAGTATCAAATTGGTTTAGTGCATTTGCCCGCTTCAACTTTTACCAACTAATCATTCTGCAAGCCGCGCTTTCCGTTTAGCCTGCAAAGGCTTAAGTCTATTTCTAACTTTACAAGTACTAAAGCAGCCGCTTCAACCTGCTTTATCAGCTACTAACTAACACAATAATTTATATGATGTAGAAAAACCAACTAAGCAAACCTATACAAGTGATAGACTCTACGTTTCTATTTCTTAAAGATCAAATAAACAATTACCTGAACCTGAAGACAGGGGAAAGTGATACATTGGATATCACTCCCCTTACCGATAACACAGGGCAGGTGGTTTCAGATAAGCTGGGCCTTACCCTCATAAACATTGAAGAGGAACGCAGCGTACAGCAACTACCGCAACTAAAGCCCACGGCAATAGGCACCACCGCCAAAAGTAACCCAAAAGTCAGGCTCAACTTTCACCTGCTTTTTTCCACCAATTTTGAGAATAACTATGATGAAGCCCTTAAGCACATCGGCTATGTCATCACCTTTTTTCAGGCACGAAACGTTTTCTTGCCTTCATCTCACCCATCTTTACCTACAGGTGTTGAAAAACTGATTTTTGAGTTGCTTTCGCTTTCGCTGGAACAGCAAAACAATATGTGGGCAGCGCTTGGCGCCAAATACCGACCCTCGCTGGTGTACAAAATGAGGATGCTTCTTATGGAAGACAGCCTGCCACTGGAAGACCAGATACCGATCACCGAAATTTCAAGAACCACAATATGAGCACCAGGTGGTACAACATATTATTTCGGTTTGAAGTGCTCCATAACTTTTATGCCAGCGGGCTTTCGCAGGATATCAACATACATCCAACCGCAGCTACAAACCAAAAACTGGCCGGTAGCCGCCATTTACTGAGGCAAAAAGACAACTCACCCCTTATATTATTTGAGGCTATTGATGACCAGCGTAGTCCCTTAATTGCTTTTACTGGTGATGTAAAACTGGTATTTACCGGCAGGCTGGCAAATCCCTATTTTTCTAATTTTACCCAACTTCCCGCCAAGGAGGCAGAGCAGGTATATGTGTATGACAACCTAAATGGAAATGCGTTACAACAAACGCCCGCCTATTTAAGGCCACAGGTTTTTGCCTTTGCCTTTAGCACTACCCGTGTAAATGCTACGCTCGAAATTACAGACAGGGACGGAACCGTTATCCTGAACAAAGCAGTGCATAATAGCGACAAGGTATTCAGTGAAAACCTTAAACTATTGGGAGTGGAAGGCCTACACCGCTTTACCGTTACCACCACCCAGGGCATTGAAGTAGATCAGCAGATTTACATTTCCAATGATTTTGCCACTAATAAGCCCTGGTGCGTCATTGAGATATTCCAGAAAGGGGCGGTTCAGTTTAACTATGCTTTTGAAACCGCCTATCAACTTCAGTTTACAGCGCAGGCAAAGCCCTGGCAGTTTAACCTTTTGCTGAGGCAGGGTTACCAAAATGCCACTTTTACTATTGAGGATAAAGAGAATTATGGTTCGCCAAAGGATCACCCCTACAGTAAAATTGATTTTGTGGAAACCAGTGGCAACCAAACCTACGAGGCCGGGCAAACTGTAAAATTTATAACCGGCACCGCAGTAAATAACCCGCAGGCCGTTCCATTTTTTGAGGTATCAAAAAAGGATTTACAACTAACTATTAGCAAAAATGGCTCGGATACCATTATCCGGCCACTACCCGTACCACCTTCCATTTCACCTTTACAGGAAGTCTATATAAACATCTAAAAAAATTGTAAAACTTAAAAACAGATACCAATGCCAGAATACAAAACCCCCGGAGTATATGTTGAAGAAATATCGACCCTCCCTGCCTCAGTGGCCCAGGTAGAAACAGCCATCCCGGCTTTTATCGGCTATACCGAAATAGCGCAGGAACGCCTTGCCGATGACCTTTTAAATGTCCCAACCCGAATAACTTCACTGGTGGAATACCGCCAAAAATTTGGAGGCCCGCAGGTAGAAACATTTACCGTTGATGTATTGGAAGACGATTCAACAACGCCTTCTACCTTTACCGTAAGTCCGGTATCAGCACCCACACCCACCTACAGAATGTACTACTCTATGCAAATGTATTTTGCCAATGGTGGTGGGCCATGCTGGATAATTTCTGTAGGTACTGGATATGACGATGTCATTACCAACACAGATATGAATAGTACTGGCGCACTGGCTGAACTTAAAAAAGAAGATGAACCCACCATCATAGTGTTCCCCGATATTGCTGGTGTTGCGGATACCGCCCAGTACTATGGCATTTACAATGATGCCCTAAGTCAGGCGAGCGAGTTAGGTGATAGAGTTGTGCTAATAGACCTAAAACCTGACCAAGACGTGCAAGACTTACGAGACACCATAGCCAGCGATTTGGATTTGGTAAAGTACGGAGCCGTTTATCATCCCTATCTGGAAACTTCATTGAGTTTTCACTTTACGGATGCTTCCGTAAGCGTAAATGCTCATACCACCACAAGTGGTAATCCACCGGCTACTGACCTTACTACTGCCACAGATATTAGCGACAGCACCATTAAGGATGATCAAAACGCACTTTATAACCTGATCCGCCAAGCCGTAGGTAAGCCCAAGGTTACCCTTGCGCCATCTTCCGCTATAGCGGGAGTTTATGCCCGTGTAGATGCTGACCGTGGCGTTTGGAAAGCACCAGCCAATGTGAGCGTACTGAACGTTTCGCGACCCACCATAAAAATTACCGAAGAGAGCCAGCGCAGCCTTAATGTTGATACCGTTGGTGGTAAGTCCATCAATGCCATCCGTGCCTTTACTGGCCGTGGCATACTGGTTTGGGGCACGCGTACCCTTGCCGGGAATGACAACGAATGGAAATACGTCCCAGTTCGAAGGTTGTATAACATGGTTGAGGAATCCCTGCAAAAGGCAACCAGTTGGGTAGTATTTGAGCCCAACACCGCCAATACGTGGATCAGGGTAAAAGCCCAGGCCGAAAACTTTTTGAACCGCCTTTGGCGAGATGGTGCCCTGGCAGGCGCCACACCTGACGATGCCTACTTTGTAAATGTTGGCCTTGGCGTAACCATGACGGCAGTAGATATACTTGAAGGCCGCCTTATAGTGGAGATTGGAATGGCCGCAGCAAGGCCTGCAGAGTTTATCATACTGAGGTTCTCGCATAAGCTGCAGGAATCTTAAAAGGTGAGGTCATCCCCTATCCCCTTCAAAGGGGGAAACGTGCAGATAATCTCGAGCTTAATCTCCCCTTGAGGGGAGCCGGAGGGGTGACATTTTTAACATTGAACTTCTAACATTAAAACAATAAACAATGGCAACATATCCCTTACCCGTATTTCACTTCCAGGTTGACTGGGGTGGTGTATCCCTGGCTTTTTCAGAAGTATCAGGACTAGGTGTGGAAACCCAGGTGATTGAGTACCGTGATGGTACTAGTCCTGTATATAGCACCATTAAAATGCCCGGCATTCA
>CAVWUM010000008.1:0-14639 GCA_963758205.1 Schleiferiaceae bacterium | reverse complement strand
TATACAGTTAGTCTTAATAAAACCTTTCAGGTAGATCCAAATTCAAAAAGAGGGAAGATGTCGTCCGAATTTTGGTTTCATACCAAACGACATAACAATAAGATTATAGAAACAACCCTTGCGGGGGATAGCGTAAAAATTGCTTTGCATGATTACAACTGCAATGGCCGCTTTGATGATGCAGAAAGTGACTTGATTTTTATCAATTACCCCAATATCCAATTCGATGCCTTTCCTACCTCAGGGTGCATTAAACTGGATACGGCCAACACCCTTTTTTCATTTAATGATCAGGTTTACCTTGTTTTGGAGGTTGACCCTTTCGGGCAAATCCAACCGCATCGAGCCCTTCTATCGCTGCATATGAAAAGCCATTGGGGCCAGGTGATATGATGCCCGACATCAAACCACCAAACCCCCAATGGAGATTCCATAGCCTTACGCTCCCTTCTGGACGGAAAGCACTATTTACTGATTGATATGTGGGCCGATTGGTGCAAACCCTGCCACGGCAGTGCACCTAAGCTACAGGAGTTTGCCCTGAAGCATAGTGAAAGAGTAAAGTTACTGGGCGTAAGTCCACATAACATCAATAATGCTGTTGAGAAATTTACAACCCAATACAAGCACAATTGGCCACAGGCCCTTACTACACCACTTTTTATGAAAACATTTTTGGCTGAAGAATATCCGCGCTACATCCTCATTGATCCGCAAGGCAAAATTGTTAGTTTAAAAACCTATCCTCATTTAGTGGAGGAGATTATCAAGAACAGTTTACTGGGTACTCGGCCGCATAATCCGATTTCTAAAATAAAAGGCAGGTAAGCACAATTAGTCGACCTCTATCAATAACCGATTCTTATAAACCCTCCCTTTGATATCCACTCTCCAACTGGTGCTTTAACTACTAACCCATCATGAATGATTTACAACAGCACAGATCTAACTTGTGCCTGCCCATCGTTCAAAAATGAACTGCTATCCTCCTCCTTTTTTAAAATATAGATGACGTATTTCTTATACCTAAGATTCTTTGGTATATTCGTGCGCATGAAAGATAATTCTCTTTTAAGAGGCACGCTATCGACGCTGATACTGAAGTTGCTTGCGGACAACGGCCAAATGTATGGTTATGAAATCATCCGGAAAATAAAAGAAGCCAGTGCTGAGCAAATGCAGATTACTGAAGGTGCGTTATACCCTGCCCTCCATAAACTGGAGCAAAGCGGATTGTTGCTGACTGACATCGCCGGGGAAGCGGTCGCGTTAGAAAATACTATAGCCTCAGCGCCAAAGGAAAAAAAGCAATCTACCCACAAATAGCCACTCCAGGACTTCTTCACCCTGCTGAAACTATTATAACGCCAAAAACTATTTAAATGGAAGCGGAAAAGATTAACATCATAAAAACCTATCTCCATAAAAATGGGGTAAGATGATGATATACAGGCCGAGCTGATAGATCATTTTGCCACCGCAATAGAAAAGAGAGCAGCAGTCTAATGCCAAGCTGAGCTTCAAAGAGGCCCTGCATACGGCACATAAAAAATTTGGCGGAAAGGAAGGTTTCAGAAAATTTTTGGAAAAAGCGCAGGAAAGCGTACAAAAAAACCTGGAGCATGGTGGGACAAACATTGCTCAGGTTTTTAACCCTCCCCTATTTTATTACTTACGCTATCCATAGCATTAGCGTGGTATGTGACTTTCGACAACTCTCAGAGCAGATATTGTTTTTGGAGTTATCACCCTTTTGTTTTTATCCGTTTTACTTTTTAATGAAATAAGACTATGTAAGGTGCCTATGTTTTACCACGCAAAACCACACATTCGTTGGGCTCGGTTCATCTATCTGGTAATTTACATACCGGGTAATCATATATGGATAAGTGGCGATGTATGGAATAGCACCTTTGGTATTATTTATTTTACACTTCTTAGCATTACCCTTATTTCATTTTATCGGGTTCCTGAAATTGCCATCAGGCAAACACGTAAAGTATATCCCCAAATCGCCTGAATACCTTAATTCACCGAAAGCGTTTGGCGGCAGTAGTTTTTTCGTAGTAGTTTTACCGATAGATTAAATCACCGATACGTGAAAGATCTTATTTCAAATTTTAGCGATCAGATAGCCGAGGCACTGGATATTATTGATGGACTGAGCCTGACTGCCCGAAAAAATGAAATTCACAACGTGGTGATCGCTGGGCCTTCATGGGATTGGTGGTACCATCATCAGCGATCTTTGTTCGGGCCTCTGCGGCCGTGCCGGTAGCAGTAAATAAAGATTATATGCTGCCCGGCTTTGTTGGTAAAAACACATTGGTAATTGCCTGCAGCTATAGCGGTAATGTACGAAACCCTGCTCAGCCACCAGGCATGCCATAAAAAGAGGTGCCCAACTGGCATGCATAACATCAGGCGGTGAGTTATATCAAATTGCAAAAGGTGGTGGCTATAATGTAATTACCATGCGCGGTGGCAATCCTCCCCGCAGCATGTTCGCTTATTCTTTCGCATTTTTATGTTATTACATGGAGTTTTACGGTACTGCTCCCCTTACGGTGAAAAAAGACCTTTTGAAGCAGCCGTAAGATTAATTAACGGTGAAGAGGCCGATACACTTGTGGAGGCAGAAAGAATGAGCAGCCATCTTAAAGGTAAAATTCCGGCAATATATGCTGTGAGCGAAAACCTTGGTGTAGCAGCGCGCTGGAGACAGCAGTTTAATGAAAACGCCAAAATGCTTAGCTGGGGAGGGTGCTGTACCTGAAATGAACCATAATGAGCTGGTAGGCTGGGAAGGCGGCACCAATGATTATGCAGCCATATTTTACGTACTGAGGGCGACTACAACCGCAATCAAAAGCGGATGGAAATCAATAAATCCATCATTAAGGAAAAAACCAACCATGTGCTTGAGATTTGGGGAAAAGGTGTTAAGCCTGGCTATCCTATTCTAGATTTGGACCACTTTTTTCCGGATGTACACAGGTACCTGCGCTATCTGGAAGAAATATTTATTAAAATACTGGCCGATTATGGACTGGTAGGTGAACGCTCGCCCACGGAAACCGGAGTGTGGCTGGACGCAGGCAAACCCACTGCGCGCAAAATACTTGCGCTAGGCGTAAGGGCGAGCCGCTGGGTTACCATGCATGGCTGGGCTTTCAATGTAAATACGGACCTCAGTTACTTTAAAAATATTATTCCATGCGGGATACAGGATAAAGATGTGACATCGCTGGAAAGGGAATTGGGACGAAAGGTTTCTATGGAAGAAGTGAAGGCAAAGGCAAAAGGATATTTTGAGGAGATATTTGAGGTGGAGTTGAGTTGAAGTGAATTGGTTAATTAGTTAATTTGTGCACCTACCTAACGAAATAGCCTCAAATAAATGAAAACCCTCCTCCACTTCCTCGCTGCCATTTTTCTTTTACTTGGTCTTATCGTACTCGGCCTTTTCCTTACGGGAAATCAATACCTGCTTAAAGGTGTTTGGGCTACTTACCTGCATGGCGAAAAAACAGCTACCATTAATGATGCCCGATATTTTGATACACGTATAATATCAGCTGGCAGCGCTCAGGAGTGGCCCCTGGCGGAGGATTACAATCAGAGAAGCCTCAGCGACACCTTAGAGCAAACGCTGGAACGAACCCAATCCGTGGCCTTCCTGATTATTAAGAATGACAAAATTATAGTTGAAAAATATTGGGATGGATATAGCGATACGAGCCATAGTAATAGCTTCAGCATGGCGAAGAGCATTACAACCCTACTGGCTCAAATGGCTATCCAAAAAGGAATAATTGGTAGTTGGGATGACCAGGTAATAAAATACCTGCCTCAGGAATACAGGGGCCCTATCGTAAAGATCTAACCTTAAAACACCTGAGCATGATGACAGCCGGCCTGCAGTGGGATGAGGGATATACATCACCTTTAGGTATTACAGCACAGGCCTACTATGGTTCAGATATCGAAAACCTACTTTATGAAAAGGTGCCGGTGGTAAACCAACCCGGAGGTGATTTTAACTATCAAAGTGGTGCCTCTCAACTTTTGGGTTTGGTAATTTGTAAAGCAACAGGCAAAAGCATTAGCCAGTTTGCATCTGAAGAGCTTTGGCAACCTTTAGGCGCCAGCCACAATGCCTATTGGCATTTGGATAATAAAAATGGAAATGAGCTTACCTATTGCTGCTTTAAATCCCATGTCCGCGACTTTGCCCGTTTCGGTAAGCTGCTGCAACACTATGGTAACTGGGAAGGTAACCAAATATTGGATTCAGCTTTTGTAGCTAAAGCCAGTTCACCAGGCTCTACCAGCTATTACGGCTGGTCTTTTTGGATAGATGACAGCTACCTAACCAAGGTGTACTATATGCGGCGTATCGGGCAAGACGTCATAGTTATACCCGAAAAAGATTTGGTGATTTGTCGCTTGGCAAAAGAGGTTACCCAATTTGGGTAACCATCCGGCCGAAATTAAAGTGATTGTAAAAGAAACTCTTAAATATTTTGGCAGTTAGCCAAGCCTAAAACTTAACTCCTACATTAAGGCTAATTACATATTGCTTTGAAGAACCCGTGTAAAGGTTGTTATCTTTAGAAAAATCAATGTAATCAGACAGGCCAAATTCGTAGTTTACATTAAATGTAAAAATGGCTAAATCAAGTCCTGCACCTACAACACCACCCACATTGGCGCTATTATAATTCTGGCGGCTGAAGGCAAAGCTATCTTCGCTTACATTAACATTTACGGGAAAATTGAATGATGCACCACCATTAACCATAAGTGTTACGGCATCGCTCGAGATCAATCTGAACCCTACATTAACAGGCACTTTTAAAGATTGCACTTTAATATCGCTACTTACGGAACCGGAGTGCCACCCTGGGTATTAACCACCGTGTATTCCTGATTATATTGATAGAAGAATATTCCCGGTTGCAGACAGACTATTCCTTCACCTATCCGCACATCCACACCTGCATTCTATCCCAATTTGTTATTGGTAGAAACATTATCAGGTTCATTCTGAATACCCGAGAAGTTCATACCGATTTTGGGGTTTATGGTAATACTATTGTCTTTTTGGCCATAGGCACTTGCGCAGATAGCCATTACAGAAAATAATGTAATAATCCTTTTCATACTCTTACTCTTTTATACTGTTTAGTGATTGTAAAGAGTAACTGAAGGAGGAAATATTTGTTTAGAAAAAGATCAGTAACTTAAGAAACTACTTACGTTTCTTGGTCGCTTCTATCGTCATTCCACCGCCCTCAAGCTGAAGGTGAAATTTCCCACGATCGGTTTCAAAAAGTACACCCAGGGGATATTCTTTTGCAGCTTCACTGGTGGGGAACCAAGTTTTCTCGGCCTTATCCACTATTATGAAAAGGCCCTCATCATTACCGTGGGCACAAAATGTACTGCTGGATGAACCGAACTGCCTGGCCCCGGCAGTCTTTTCTACATAGCTGGCGGCTGCTGTTACCTGAAAAACAGGCAAGCCCACCTCACTTATATTTAGCAGTTGCGACTTACTGAATTTAGCAGGCCTTGATTCATTGAATTTTTCCGGCGAATCAGCTCCACCACATTGCCGGCAGGGTCTAAAAAGTAAATGGAACGAGCTTCCCAATCAGGAAACTCCTGTATTTCACCATGATCCGTAGGTAAAACCTCAACTCTTTTTTGTACCCATTGTACAGCCATATCCATAGCTCCGTAGGGTATATTAAAGGCAAAATGGTAATATGATTTTTTGAGCCGGTTTTCTGAAAAGGTAAGAAGTGATTCTCCTATTTTGAGGGTAAGTTCTCCATCTCCCTCCTCTACAATTTCAAAGTCAAACTTTTTGGTGTAGAAATATTTCAATTCTCCCAGATTGGCACAATCCAGTTTAAGGTGTTTTATTTTCATGTATCCCCTTCCAGTTGTTGAATAATAAGGCGATCGGCTTCCAACACGTTCATTTTTTTCATCTCATTTAAGCCTAACCATTTTACGTCCACATGTTCTCTCAAACTCAATTCGCCTGAACGAATTTCACAAATTACAGCAACTAAAGCAATCTTTTTGTTCGGATATTCCCAATATACAGGCTCCATTTCCTTTACGGGAAATACCAAAACACCGAGCTCCTCCTGCATCTCACGAACTATGGCATCAGCCGGGGTTTCACCGGGGGTAAGCTTTCCACCCGGAAACTCCCACTGCAATGGGTGAGGCATATCAGCACTTCGCTGTACTAACATTACCTCTTTGTTAATGTTTTTTATAATGGCACAGGCTACCCTTATCATAAGTCGCAATGATACCTATTTTTGCCCTATGGCATCAGATAAAATCAGGAATATTCTACAAACATTGCCCAACAAACCGGGCGTTTATCAGCACCTTGATAAAAATGGAAAAATCCTGTACATCGGTAAGGCTAAAGATCTGAGGAAAAGGGTGTCATCCTATTTTACAAAATCGCATGACAGTGCCCGGCTTCACCTTTTGGTAAAAAAGATTGAAGACATAAAAACTATAATTACCGAAACCGAGTTTGATGCCCTGTTGCTGGAAAACAACCTGATTAAGGAATATCAGCCCAGGTATAATATCAACCTTAAGGATGATAAAACCTATCCCTGGATTTGTATAAAGAAAGAGCGCTTTCCACGGATTTTCTCCACGCGTAATCCAATTAAGGATGGTTCGGAATATTTTGGCCCCTATGCCTCGGTAAAGGTTATGAAAACGGTGCTCGATCTTATAAGGCAACTATATCACATCCGCACCTGCAAACTAAACCTTGCAGAGGAGAACATAGAGCAGGGAAAATTCAGGGTTTGCCTGGAGTATCATATTGGTAATTGCCTAGGGCCTTGTGAAGGGAAGCAAAGCGAAGAAAGCTATAATGAGGATGTGGAAGCTGCCCGCGAGCTGATAAAGGGAAACCTGAATGCCGTAAAGAAAACCCTTTATAAACAGATGCACTGCCTGGCGGCCGAGTTGCGGTATGAAGATGCCCAGAAGGTAAAGGAGAAAATAGACATGGTGGAGCGCTACCAGGCCAAGTCAACCGTAGTGCACCCCAATATTACGAATGTGGATGTGTTTTCGGTTATTACCGATGCGGAGTTTGGCTATGTAAATTATCTTAAAATTATAGATGGCGCCATATTACAGGCTCACACTATAGAGTTAAAAGAAAAAGCTGGATGAAACCCCGGAAGAGATGCTGGAAATGACTATTCCGGAGATTCGCTCACTATTCAATTCACAATCCAGGGAGCTTTATATTTCGCATGAAATAGACCTGGAAATACCGGATGTAAAAATGCACATACCCCAGCGGGGAGATAAAAAGCAGCTTATTGACCTCAGCCTTAAAAATGCCCGCTACTTCCGACTTGAAAAGTTGAAGAACGTACAGATTGTAGATCCGGACAGGCACACCAAGCGCATAATGCAGCAAATGAAGGAGGATTTACGGATGAGCGTAGAGCCACGGCATATTGAATGTTTTGATAACTCAAACATACAAGGAACCAACCCTGTGGCGGCATGTGTCGTTTTTAAGGATGGAAAGCCAAGTAAAAAGGACTACAGGCATTTTAACATTAAAACTGTAGAGGGGCCTGACGACTATGCAAGTATGGAAGAAGTGGTATTCAGAAGATATAAAAGGCTGGTGACCGAAGGTGAGCCTTTGCCCCAACTTATAGTAATAGATGGTGGCAAAGGGCAGTTGGGTGCTGCACTCAAAGCTCTTGAAACGTTGAACCTAAGGGGGAAGATTGCCATACTCGGTATCGCCAAGCGGCTGGAGGAACTTTACTTTCCGGGAGATAAGTACCCGCTTTATCTTGATAAAAGATCGGAAACCTTAAAAATTATACAACGGCTGAGGGATGAAGCCCACCGCTTTGGTATCACCCATCACCGCAACCGAAGAAGCAAGAGCACGTTTAAATCAGAGCTTGAGGAAATACCCGGAATTGGCGAGGCAACAATAAAGGAGTTGCTTACCAAGTTTAAGTCAGTAAAAAAAGTGAGGGAAGCCAACGAAGCCCAACTAGCTGAAGTGGTAGGCACCTCACGCGCCAAGCGCATAATTACCTTTTATAACCAAACCGAAAACCACAAGTAGTGCGCTCAACAACACTAATGCTCGTTTTAGTTTCTCTATTGGCCACGCCCCTGCTCAGTGCGCAGGTACCCGACTCCTGTAATAAAAAAATAGGGCTTGTAATTAGTGGGGGTGGTGCCAAGTGCATGGCTGCCATAGGTGCACTAAGGGTTATTGAAGAGTCCGGGGTTAAAATCGATTATATATCAGGCACAAGCATGGGAGCTATTATAGGCTCAATGTATGCGTTGGGTTATACTGTAGATGAAATAGAAGCCTACCTGCGAAAAGTAGATTGGGATGCTTTGCTGAACAACGATATTCCCCGCAACCGGCTCAGTTATTTTGATAGGAAAACAGAATCCCGATACCTGCTCACCTTCCCGTTTGAAGATGGAAAAATACGCCTGCCGGGCGGCTTTAACTACGCACAGTATATTCTGAAACAACTTAGCTACCTTACCCAACGCAGCTATCAATATGAAAGTTTTAAAGACTTCCCCATCCCTTTTTTGTGTGTAGCCACCAATCTTGAAAACGGGGAAATGAAGGTTTTTGAAGAAGGCTCATTAAGCGAAGCGCTAAGGGCTAGTTCTGCTTTTCCCTCGTTATTTACACCTTATGAAATTGATGGTACACTTTACGTGGATGGTGGCATGGTAAATAATTACCCTGTACAGCCATTAAAGGAGCGGGGCATGGATTACATAATTGGTATTGATGTGCAGGACTTCCTTTATGAAAAAGATGAGTTGAACTCTGTAATCCGAATACTGGAACAAACGGGCTCATTTGTAAATGCCAATGAGTACCTGGAGCAACTGGAGTATACCGACTTACTTATAAAACCCGATATTTCGGAAACAGGCCTTACCTCTTTTGAGCTGTTTGATCTCTTAGTGGCCAGGGGCGAGGAAGCCGCCCGGCTGCAGCTTACAGAATTACTCCGCGTTGCCAAAGAGGATAAATCCACACCCATAAACCGCTCAGAATATAAAGCCATTCCGCTGGAAAGCTTTTATGTAAACGCCATTGATATTACCGGGTTGGAGATTTACGATGAAGACTACATCTTTGGTAAGCTTAGGGTAGACTCTGGTGAAGTGTGTAATATCCGGCAACTGGAAAGCGGCCTTGATCAGCTTTATGGCTCCAAATACTTTACCAGCCTGCAATACAACATTACTCCGGCCGATACAGGATACACCCTTCACCTTAATGTAGTTGAGGATAAAAAACTGGCGGAGTTCAGGCTGGGGCTTCACTATGATACGGATTATAAAACTGCCCTGCTGGTAAACTTTACAAAACGTAATATCCTGTTCAGAAACTCCAGGTTTAGTGCTGAAATTGCTCTTGGCGATAACCCCAGGGCCAATGTCAGTTATTTTATTGACCGCGGACTGGTACCATCCATAGGTCTTAAATTCAGGGCCAACCGTTTTGACACCCGCCTTTACCAGGATCGGGAAGCTATTTCAGCCATTAACTATACCGACTTTTCGGTTGATCTGTTCCTTCAATCTACCCTAAAGGAAATGCTGGCGATAGGTGGTGGTATTCAACTGGAAGGTGTGGATATTTCAAAGGACATTGCCAGCACTACAGGTAGTGAAAAGTTTGGCACCTATATCAACTACTATGGTTATTTGGATTTTGATTCTTTTGATAATGCTAACTATCCCACTAAAGGAACAAAAGGCTCCCTATCTGCCCGCCTGATTGCGGAGCATGAGGCCTTTGAAAGCTTTTTTGAGCCCAGCTCTGTTATTGATGTTTCCCTGGGTCAGGCTGTGAGTTTTACCGACAGAATTTCGCTAACAGGTACAGCAAAAGGCATTTTCACCATAGGCCCCGACCTTAACTACCCCTACAACGTTTTTTTGGGCAGTATGGGCAAAAACTACGTAAACTACATTACGCCTTTTATAGGTTACAGGTTTATGGAACTACCTGGTAGAAACACCATTATACTGCGGGCGGATGCCTATTTTGAACTTTGGAGAAAGCACTATATAATGGCCAAAGCCAATTGGGGTAAACTGGAAAATTCCTTCCAACAGGCTATCAGCAGCGATGTGTTACTAGATGGATACAGCCTGGGCTATAGCTACAACAGTCCAATAGGCCCCTTGGAAATAAGCGCCATGACCAGTACCAACCATAGCGATTTTTACCTATACATAAGCATGGGCTTTTGGTTTTAGTATGTCAACGGCTCAATTAGGCCACTGCGGTCTAAACAATATTTAACTCTTGTACGATTCGCCAGTCAAAAGCTCTTGGGCTATTTAGCTTCGGTTTGGCAGATCCCGTTTTTTAAAGTCTATCTCTGCCAAATAATCATTCTAACTGCTTCGGTTTGGCTATCGCCTGCAAGGGCTTAAGTCTATTTCTAACTTTACAAATACTAAAGCAGCCGTTCAACCTGCTTTATCAGCTATTAACTAACACAACAATTTATATGAAGTAGAAAAACCAACTAAGCAAACCCCGTACAAGTGATAGACTCTACGTTTCTATTTCTTAAAGATCAAATAAACAGTTACCTGAACCTGAAGACAGGGGAAAGTGATACATTGGATATCACTCCCCTTACCGATAACACAGGGCAGGTGGTTTCAGATAAGCTGGGCCTTACCCTCATAAACATTGAAGAGGAACGCAGCGTACAGCAACTACCGCAACTAAAGCCCACGGCAATAGGCACCAGCGCCAAAAGCAATCCAAAAGTCAGGCTAAACTTTCACCTGCTTTTTTCCGCCAATTTTGAGAATAACTATGACGAAGCCCTTAAGCATATCGGCTATGTCATCACCTTTTTTCAGGCGCGAAATGTTTTTTTGCCTTCATCTCACCCATCCTTACCTGCCGGAGTTGAAAAGCTGATTTTTGAGTTGCTTTCGCTTTCGCTGGAACAGCAAAACAATATGTGGGCAGCGCTTGGCGCCAAATACCGACCCTCGCTGGTGTACAAAATGAGGATGCTGCTTTTGGAAGACAGCCTGCCACTGGAAGACCAGATACCGATCACCGAAATTTCAAGAACCACGATATGAGCACCAGGTGGTATAACATATTATTTCGGTTTGAAGTGCTCCATAACTTTTATGCCAGCGGGCTTTCGCTGGATATCAACATACAGCCAACCGCAGCTACAAAGCAAAAACTGGCCGGTAGCCGGCATTTACTGAGGCAAAAAGACAACTCACCCCTTATATTATTTGAGGCTATTGATGACCAACGCAGTCCCTTAATTGCTTTTACTGGTGATGTAAAACTGGTATTTACCGGCAGGCTGGCCAATCCCTATTTTTCCAATTTTACCCAACTTCCCGCCAAGGAGGCAGAGCAGGTATATGTGTATGACAACCTAAGTGGAAATGCGTTACAACAAACTCCCGCCTATATAAGGCCACAGGTTTTTGCTTTTGCCTTTACCACTACCCGTGTAAATGCTACGCTCGAAATTGCAGACAGGGACGGAACCGTTATCCTGAACAAAACAGTGCATAATAGCGACAAGGTATTCAGTGAAAACCTTAAACTATTGGGAGTAGAAGGCTTACACCGCTTTACCGTTACCACCACCCAAGGCGTTGAAGTGGATCAGCAGATTTATATTTCCAATGATTTTTCCACTAATAAGCCCTGGTGCATCATTGAAATATTCCAGAAAGGGGCGGTTCAGTTTAACTATGCTGTTGAAACCGCCTATCAACTTCAGTTTACAGCGCAGGCAAAGCCCTGGCAGTTTAACCTTTTGCTGAGGCAGGGTTACCAAAATGCCACTTTTACTATTGAGGATAAAGAGAATTATGGTTCGCCAAAGGATCACCCCTACAGTAAAATTGATTTTGTGGAAACCAGTGGCAACCAAACCTACGAGGCCGGGCAAACTGTAAAATTTATAACCGGCACCGCAGTAAATAACCCGCAGGCCGTTCCATTTTTTGAGGTATCAAAAAAGGATTTACAACTAACTATTAGCAAAAACGGATCGGATACCATTATCCGGCCACTACCCGTACCACCTTCCATTTCATCTTTACAGGAAGTCTATATAAACATCTAAAAAATTGTAAAACTTAAAAACAGATACCAATGCCAGAATACAAAACCCCCGGAGTATATGTTGAAGAAATATCGACCCTCCCCGCCTCGGTGGCGCAGGTAGAAACGGCCATCCCGGCTTTTATAGGCTACACCGAAATTGCCCGGGATAGAGTAGCCGATGACCTTTTGGATGTACCTACACGCATCACTTCAATGGTGGAATATCGCCAGAAGTTTGGTGGGCCTCAGGTTGAGACCTTTGTTGTGGATATACTGGAGGATGACTCCACCACGCCTTCAACCTTTACGGTAAGCCCCGTTACCGCGCCCACACCTGCCTACAGAATGTATTACTCCATGCAAATGTATTTTGCCAATGGTGGCGGCCCATGCTGGATAATTTCGGTAGGTACCGGCTATGATGATACCATAACCAACACCGATATGAATAGCTCCGGTGCTTTGGCCGAACTGAAAAAAGAAGATGAGCCCACCATCATCGTATTCCCGGATATTGCCGGTGTTACCGATATGGCGCAATATTATGGTATTTACAACGATGCTCTTAGCCAGGCAAGCGAGTTAGGCGATCGTGTAGTATTGATAGACCTTATGCCTGACCAGGATGTTCAGGATATGCGCGATACCATTGCCAGCGACCTTGACCTGGTAAAATACGGTGCGGCTTACCACCCTTATCTTGAAACATCTTTGAGCTTTCATTTTACTGATGCATCAGTAAGGGTAAATGCGCATACCACCACAAGTGGCAACCCACCCGCTGTTGATCTTACTGCGGCTGCCAATATTGGTGATGGTTCTATTAAAGATGATCAGAATGCACTTTACAACCTTATTCGCCAGGCAGTGAGCAAGCCCAAAGTTACCCTTGCGCCTTCTTCCGCTATTGCGGGAATTTACGCGCGAGTGGATGCCGATCGCGGTGTGTGGAAAGCGCCTGCTAATGTGAGCGTACTCAATGTATCGCGGCCAACCATAAAAATTACCGAAGAGAGCCAGCGCAGCCTTAATGTGGATACCGTAGGCGGAAAATCCATTAACGCTATCCGCGCCTTTACCGGAAGAGGAATTTTGGTGTGGGGTGCACGTACCCTTGCCGGAAATGATAATGAATGGAAGTATGTGCCTGTGCGCAGACTTTACAATATGGTGGAAGAATCCCTGCAAAAGGCAACCAGCTGGGTAGTGTTTGAGCCCAATACCGCCAACACATGGATAAGAGTAAAAGCCCAGGCCGAAAACTTTTTGAACCGCTTGTGGCGCGATGGTGCCCTGGCCGGAGCAACGCCTGAAGATGCCTACTTTGTAAATGTTGGCCTTGGCGTAACCATGACGGCAGTTGACATTCTTGAAGGCCGCCTTATAGTAGAGATTGGAATGGCCGCAGCAAGGCCTGCAGAGTTTATCATACTAAGGTTCTCGCATAAGCTGCAGGAGTCGTAACGTCATCACTGTACAATGTACATTAACAGTTGTACACTAACGGTCAGCATACAATGTACAGCATACAGAGTACAATAATATTTAACCCAAAATTTAAAAAAATGGCAACATATCCCTTACCCGTATTCCACTTCCAGGTTGACTGGGGTGGTGTATCCCTGGCCTTTTCAGAAGTATCAGGGCTTGGTGTGGAAACCCAGGTAATTGAGTACCGTGATGGTACCAGCCCTGTGTATAGCACCATTAAAATGCCCGGCATTCAGAAATATGGCAACATCACGTTGAAGCGTGGTGTAACGGCCGCAAACAACGAATATTTTGACTGGTGGAAAACCGTAAAACTCAATACCATCGAGAGGCGCGACCTTACGGTAAGTCTGCTAAATGAAGAGCACGAGCCTGTAATGGTTTGGAAGATCAGAAACGCCTGGCCTACCAAAGTGGATGGCCCCTCGCTAAAAGCTGATGGCAATGAAGTAGCCATTGAAAGCCTGGAGTTGGCTCACGAAGGTTTGACCATTGAAAACGGATAACAATGGCTAGTTACCCGGCAGTTGGCTTTCACTTTTCGGTGCATTTTGATGTATCCGGTGCTTCTGATACTGACACGAAGTTTCAGGATGTCTCGGGTATTTCATCTGATTTACAGGTGAAAGAAGTGAAGGAAGGGGGTGAAAACCGCTTTTCGCATAAACTGCCGACCCGGGCCAGTTATCCGAATCTTGTATTAAAACGTGGGCTTTTCACCAACTCAGGAGTAGTAAAGTGGGTGCGCAAAGCCATAGAGGACATGGACATTGAACCTATCACCGTGGTGGTATCACTGCTTAGTGAAGCGCATGAACCGCTGCATACCTATGCCTTTTACAACTGCTGGCCCAAAAAGTGGGAAGTAGCCAATTTTAATGCAGATCAAAACCAGGTGGTAATTGAAACCCTTGAATTGGCCTATCAATATTTTAAAGTAACAACTTCTGGT
>CAVWUM010000007.1:0-32935 GCA_963758205.1 Schleiferiaceae bacterium | reverse complement strand
CCTTAGGCCGCAGCCCGAACTTAGGTTGACCAATCGCGGGGCCTTCCCGGTGCAGCAATACACGCAAACGGATGCCCTGCTTGCCGGTGTGGATTTACGGACTGAGATCTTCCTTTCGCAACATCTCACCTATAGAGTTACCGGTAGCTGGGTGTATGGCTGGGATCGTACGGAAAACAATTTTTTGGTACTGATGCCCCCGCCACGCGCCACCCATAGCTTGCGCTGGTCTGAAAAATCAAAACTCGGGCTTATTGATCCCTTTTTAGAGGTGGGCCAGCACCTGGTGGTGCAGCAAGAGCAGTTTCCTGAAATTGAAAATGTACCCAATCCGCCAGCGGCTTATCAAACCTTATTTGCCGGTATTGGGGGCACCATGCGCCTTTTAGGCCGTGAACTCGATATCAGCCTTTCGGCAGAAAATATTTTAAACAACTCTTATCGGAGTTACCTCAATCGTCAGCGGTATTTCGCTGATGAAATGGGATTTAATTTTTTAATCAAAATCAAGTATCAATTTTAAACATTTAAAAAATGAAGAAGCTGATTTTTTCTTTCGCAACCCTAACTGCAATTTTATTCACCTCATGCGATCCTGATGACAATACACCCCCGGTGGTAAATGAGGAGGAGCTGATCACTACAGTAATAATGACTTTTACCCCGCAGGGTGGAGGTAATGCTTTGGAGTTTCGCTTTACGGATTTAGATGGAACAGGCGGCAATGCCCCGGTAATTGCGGCAGATGATTTGCCCGATAGTACCACTTTTGACGTAACCGTACAGTTTTTAAATGAAACCGAAAATCCTGCGGAGGATATTACCGCTGAGGTATTGGCCGAAGCGGAAGAGCACCAGGTATTCTTTTTAATTGAGCAAGGCCTGCAAATGGACTTTGACTATGAGGATATGGATGCCGATGGAAACCCGATTGGATTGCTTAATACCTTTTATACCGGTACGCCTGGCATGGGTGAGTTGCAGTTGGTATTACGCCATGAGCCAAATAAAAATGCCCAGGGTGTTTCCGTGGGCGATATCGCTAATGCGGGCGGTGAAACCGATGTGGAGGTAACTTTTGATGTGGTGATTCAGTAATCGTCACTTTCGGAGTTTTGATATGGTAAGTCCTGCCAGGTTTTAAAAACCTGGCAGGACTTTTTTTACTGGTTGTTTCATCTTTTCTGTAAGAAAAATAAAAAGAAAAATGGACAAAAATTTTTCTACTAGAAATACTTTCCCTACATTCATGCCTTTCAAAATTTAAACTTAATACCAAACCTTATGAAAAAAGCAGTACAATCCACCCACGTGGGTGGCGGGTTTATTAGTAGCCCATCGGTTTCCACACACACACACACAGTAATTTACAAAAGCGCTTAGCCCATTCGGCTTTAGCGCTTTTAATTTTTATGGCTCTGCCGTATATACATTCGGCCCAAAACAATGCTATTACCCAACTTTGGCAGGAGAGTAATGGAGTGTATTCCAGCAAATTTGGGGTGCCTACAGTAGTTGATAATTCAGACAATTTTTACCGGGCAGGTTTTGAAAAACATTCGCAGGGAGGTACTGATGTAAAGCTTCAAAAAATCGATGAAGAAGGTACCTTGCTATGGACGGCTACCGTGGCCGCATCGGGTGGAGGTGCTGGGCCGGATGTTTACGAACCCACTAAAATCGCCACCGATGGCACCAACATTTATGTTACGGGCATAGTAACCTATTATAGCTCTGGCGAAACTGACTTTTTTGTTTCCGAAGTAAACAGCAGCGGAGTGGTGCAATGGTTTACGCTGGACAGTGCCACCGGCAATGATGTTACCGCAGATATTCTTTATGATGCCGGTACCAGCGGCCTTTACGTAACAGGAACTACGGAACGGGATGGTGATTACGATATGTTGTTGGCCGCCTATAACCTAAATGGTGTAGAACAATGGCTGGTGGCCAAAGATTATAATGGCAATGCCGACCTTGGTGCGGTGCTACAGGAAGATGGCGGTAATTTTATTGTAAATGGCAGCAGCCAGCAAAACAGCGTACAATGGGATATTGCCAGCTGGGTGTATGATGATGGTGGCAGCATTGTTAGCCATTCCCGTAACACGGGCCTAACCGCAGCTTCGCATCAATTGGAAGATGCGGCCATTGAGGCCGGTCATATCAATATAACAGGCTCAGCAGTAACCAGTAGTTTGCAGGAGTTTAAGGTGGTGTGCCTGGATGCTAATACCAACTACCTATGGCAAAATACCTATAGCAAAAACAGCCTGCCGGCATCCGGTACGGCCATTATTCCTTCCACTAACTCATTTGTGGCCGTGGGCTATGTAACCCATGCCGCAAACAATGAGAACATTTTGGTGCGCAAGTACAACCTCAGTGGAACCTTGCTTTGGAGCAAGGAGTTTGACTTTGATAGTGCCAATGACCGGGGTGTGGACATCATAGAAGATGCGGAAGGTAACTATATGATTTTAGCAGATGTAACTGATGGTGCCCAAAAAGATGTGTATATCTATTACCTGGATGGGATCAACGGAGACCTGGAATGGAGCGAGCGTGTAAGTGATGATGCTGGCTTGGACGAAACAGGCATTTCATTGGAAGGAGCCTTTGGTGGCGAAGTATATGTTACTTATGAAGTGAATAATCTTTCGGTGACGGAGGCTTATAGTTATGGTAATGTTGATTTTCCTTTGGACAATGAGCCTTTTTCTAAAGGAGCAATGTTCATAGCTAATTCTGGTCAACTTAAGTATGATGACGGAAGTTCAGCAATGGAATTCAGATATTCCAGTCTTGGTCTCTCCCCAGATTATTTCTTTGCCGATGATCATTTCACTAATCTAATAATTGACTGGACTGATGACTCTGTAGCTAATGATGATGCACAAAGAATTGATTATGATTTCATTAATTGTAAGTCAACTCATGTAGGTCATATTGAAGAACATGAAAGAGAAACTTACTTCAACTACTATCACGGTAATTTAAAGTATGAACAACAGGGAACGTGCGATGTGCTGGCTTATCCTGATTTGTACGATTACATGGATGTTTTTGTTTCCACAAATTCAGCCGGATTTAAGATGACCTTAGTTCTTGAATCTGGAGCAGACTTAAGCGACTTTGAACTTGATTTTACAGGAGCATCAGGTGTTAGCCTCTCTAGTGGCAATTGTGTAATTCAAACAACGAAGGACGATGTTGTTTGGCTCGAGCCTCTTAGCTACCCATCGGATGACGAAGAATTTGCGGATGATCGCTGTATAGAGTTTCAGTTGGTGAACGGTAATTTAAAAATGGTGAATACCTGTGGTGAGCTTTCTTATCCGTATGTAATTCAGATTAAGGTTGGACCTGGAAGTACTTATGCATCTTTAGCCATAGCCAATATGGATTGGAGTACTTTTTATGGAGGAAATGAGGATGACGGTAGCTATGATGTGACTGTAAATGCTAATGGCGATATATTTGTTGCAGGCTTCTTTACTTCCTCCACGATTCCAAAAAATACAGGACTGGACCCAAATAACGTAAATGGTGATACTCAAGGTCTCCTGATTAAATTTTTTCATAATGGCGAAATTGATTGGGCTGTCTTAGTTGATGGGCAATCCGTGGGAGTGGATGATAATGTTGTCATTAAAACTGTCGCGGTCCATGAAAATTTAAGTACACGAACGGGTGAAGAGATTCATGTAATTGGTGAGTTCAACGGTAGTATGCCAGCAAGTAAAGACCCGGCAATAACTTCCACAACGGCCTATCAACAAACTGTACCGCTGACCTCAGACAATGATTTGTTCTTCGCTACTTTTAGCAATGATGGCACACGGCTTATCATCTCCCCATTTGGAGGATCAAAAGGTGAAAATGTTTATGCCATGGATATAACCCCTGGTGGTAAAATGTATTTTGTTGGATCAACAGAGAAAGGTGGCGTTCTAAATTCCTCAAGTAAGACACCACCTCCATCCACAAGTCATACATTTCCTCTTTATAATGCCAATGGTGATGGCTCCTACTATCAGGAAGTTTGGAATGGTACTGGCACAAGGGGGTTTGTGGCTGCAATAGATTTAACTAACTATGAGCTCGCCTATTCGTCCATAATGAGTGACTTTAAAGTAGTTTATGACATTACTGCACAGAGTTTTGCCGCTTTCTGTGGGGAGGGTTTGTCTGCAGGAAAACTTGGTTTCTTCGATCCAACTGCTCGGATGTTTGCAAGCACACTTAGTCAAGGTAATTCAGATTGGTCAAAAGTTGATTATTTCAGTTCGGTTTGCGAGGCGCCTTTAGGAAATGTCTTCACTGGCATTAATACTAATAGCCCCATTTTGAGTGCAGCAGGTAGCTCTCCACAATTTAACAGCACCAACGGTGATGTTTATTTGCTCCGTTTCTTCGAAAACTCAGTACAATGGGACACTTACTTTGGTAGTACAGCCATTGCAGAGGATGTTTGGGCACCCCAGCAACCCTTTGGAATACCCCGTGCATCTGTACCAATAAATGGTAAAGGAAAGCTCGATTATAATAGTTCTGTGAATACTTTCTTCCTTGCGGGTAGTGCCGAAGGAAATTCAACACATACTCTTTCTCGTCCAGGATATTTTACTGAAACTCAGAATGCTACTTCCGGGCCGAGAGCTGATATATTCTTAGGTGCATTCTCCAACGATATTTCTTCAAAAAATGTATTTACTTGGGGAACAATGTATGGTGGTAATAGTACAAGCAGTGGGCTTGGAGGAAATATTGGAAATGATTTTTTAGGGAATCTGGTGACATACGACTTCGGAGTTGACTCTTGGGTGGTGACTACTGGTTCCAGTACTTCCTTTACTGGTTCAAAAAGCTCGAATGTTGATGAATACCCCGTTGCACAGCTAGGTCCGGGTAGTTGGTTCAGTAAAGACAATATGGATATTACAACTGATATAGTAATTACCCGGTTTAAAGTTACGGATGTCGACCAGGGAATAGGTATCAATGAACTTCAGGCAGTGGACAATCACCTTTTACTTTATCCCAATCCCACATCATCTATAATGAATATTTCCCTGAGAGATCAGGAAATTGAAAGCATCAAGATTTTCAACCTTTCCGGTAAGTGTGTTTTTTATTCCACCTACCAAAAATTTACGGAAACGGCAGAAGTCAATATTTCAGAGTTTGATAGTGGGATTTATATCATTGAAGTAAACGGACAGTACAATGGGAAAGTGGTCAAGCTATAGCTTATATTTATTTATCATCTTTCTAAATTCAAGTATATTCGGACAGAATTTAAAGCCTGATATAGTTGGGAATTTCCATGAGATTCAGTACGGATTTCCTGGTGAAGCTTTTACAGTAAAATTCAAGCCTAATGGCCCAATGGGTAAGGATTGGATTTATGGAGGTTATTGGGATCAGGATTCAATCAGGAGATGTTTGGCATATCGCGAAGGCGGCAGGTGGAATCACCTGCCGTTTAGCGGTTATTTTGCCAATGTGGTCAGGGATATTGAAATGTATGGGGACACCTTATATATAGCAGGAACTTTCCAAAACATTATTTTAGATAAGGATTCAATAAAACTTCCATCTACATATCTTCTAAAGTGGTTTAACGATAGCTTGTGGACAAACTCAAGCTGGCAAAACCCCGGTCCAATCCATGGAATTAAGGAAATGACTGTGAAAGGTGACTCTTTACTCATTTGGGGTGGTAGTTACTTTAATGCCATTGATTCGTCATTTATTTACACTCATTTTATGACCACGGATGGAGGTGCCAACTGGCAGTACCCCTACTCAATTGTCCATCCAACAGAAGCCAATCCATATTTTGGAGCACATCCGAGAATAGAAATTCTTCCAAATGGACATATGTTAACATTAAACAATGCATCCCCCTCTGCAAGTCCGTTTAGAGGAATTGTGAGATGGGATGGCCAAAGTTGGAACAGCTATGGAAATGGCTTATTTGGCAGTACCTCCAGGGTTTTTGACTTCGAATTTTTCGGAGGCGATTTATTTATTGGGGGAACTTTTAGCAAAGATGATTTCCCTAACGATCCAGGTAGGCATATTGCCAGATGGGGTGGGTCAGCATGGCATGAGGTTGGAGGTGGGCTGTACGGTTTTGTACGTGACCTATTTGTTTATGACAGCATCCTTTATTGTAGTATTGGCGGAGGGCATGATTCTACCCATCTCTTCGGGGATGCAAGCATCCCATTTTTTGCAGGTTGGGATGGGAATCAATGGTGCGGTACACCCATGAATTATGTTAATGCTCCTGCCAGCTTCGGGATTATAAAAGATACTCTCTACGTTTCGTTCAATCGCCCTACGGTTGTTAACGGTGACTCAGTGGGATTCCTTAACTACTTCGATGGCGATTACCTGCACGGCCCCAACTCCATCTGCAGCACCTTGGGTATTGGAGAAGAGGAACACTCTATTGAAAAACACAGCTTATCCATCTATCCCAATCCCTCAGCTGGTATTCTCAATATTACTTTGCCAAAAGAGTATGGTGATGCCCGGCTTAGTCTGTACAGCCTCAGTGGGCAATTGGTGTTTAGGCAATCGCTTACTGAGAAGCAAAACCAGCTAAAGCTACCGGCCAGTCTTAAGGGTTTGTATTTAGCGGTGGTAGAGAGTGATAGAGAGTTATATACCGAGAAGGTATTGGTAGAGTAAAAAATTGTTTTGTTATAAATTTTGGAGTCCTGCCAGGTTCTAGAAACCTGGCAGGACTTTATTTTTTCAGCAACACCTTCACCTCCCCAACAATCGTCTCCACAGCCCCCGCTTTTCTGTCCACATAATCCAATGCTTTTGTCTGTAGCTGTTTCAATTGATGCTCATTTTTCAGAAGAGGCGTAAGGTATTGCTGCAAATCTGCAGCACTGCTTATTTCAAAGGCAAAACCTTCGGCCATCATTTCGGCAGGCTCAATAAAGGCTGTGTGGTTGGGGCCAAAAAACGAAGGTAAGCCATAAGCTGCGGCTTCAAGCGAATTGTGAATGCCTTTACCAAAAGCACCGCCTATATAGGCCATTTGCCCATATCGGTATAGCCGGCTCAGCAGGCCAATGTTATCAATTATGCAAACCCTGTAATTGGTGAAATTGCCTGGGGGCTTGCTGTACGCAAAGGCATCTTTTCCAAAAAGCTTTAAAATGCGCTGTATGTTTTCAGGCCTGATGTCATGCGGGGCCAGAATCATTTTTAGATCTGGATTTTGAGCCAATACATCTTTTAAAATGGTTTCCCCGGGGGGCCAGGTGCTGCCGCCAATCAGCACTTTTTGCCCTTTGCTGAATTCTTCCAATACTGCATTTTCAAAAGGTGCAGCCACATTTTGCTTTACGCGATCAAAGCGGCTGTCGCCACACACCTGCACGTTGGTTACACCGTTTTCGCTCAATACCTTTTTGGAGTTTTCATCCTGTACTAAAATGCTGTTCAACTTTTTTAGGATTGGCAGAAAGAAGCTGCGGTGAGGCGCTTTAAAGTAAAACTGATCGGCCCTGAAAATTGCCGGAGCAATGATTAATGGAATATTCCGCTTTTGAATTTGTTTAAAGAAATTGGGCCATATCTCATATTTAATGAAAAATGCCAGTTCAGGATTAACGGCATCCAGAAAGCGTTTAGCATTGGCTTTTGTATCCAGTGGCAGGTAAAAAATGTAATCGGCCAGCCCGTTGTTTTTAAAGTGGTCCATCCCGGAAGGGGAGAAGAAGGTGAGTAATATCTTCTTTTCGGGAAAATCTTTTTTAAGCCGTTGCATTACCGGTACGCCTTGCTCAGCTTCGCCCAATGAGGCGGCATGAAACCATATCACCTGATCGTTCGATCCGATAGCATCCTTAATATTTGTATAAAGATTTTCCCGGCCACTTACCCAGCTCCT
This sequence comes from Schleiferiaceae bacterium, assembly GCA_963758205.1. Lineage (GTDB taxonomy): Bacteria > Bacteroidota > Bacteroidia > Flavobacteriales > Schleiferiaceae > Owenweeksia. The sequence continues at coordinate 25,011 of CAVWUM010000007.1, read as the reverse complement.
GGCTTTATCATTAAAAAAGCGCGCAATCTTTATGGAAGCACCATACGACCTGATTCCAAGATTGTACAGTTGCTGATACATCAATCGTAAAAATATTCGGTAGAGGGCTGGTTGTAGATGGGCAGTATCCATTCAAGGCGAAAGCCGTAAACAAGGTCTGTATTAGTACCGCTTACAGGTTGGCCGGTTGCGTAACTGAATTTACGGTAGTTAGTAGTAAAGGCCTCCATCACTTCAAAGGAAATCCGGAGGTTTATCCTGCGGTTTACGGACATGTACTGATACCCGATGGATTGCTTGAGCAAAAAGCCACCGCTCAGTTCATCATATCCTTTATTGTATTCGTCCAGTATTTGTGGGGCATCATCACCTACATTATAGATTTTTACCCAATGCGCCAGGTAGCCGGCTCCCAATAAAATATTAAAACCCGAATTGCGGTTGGCCGCAAAAAAATCGGGAATGGTTTTAGAAAAATCAATGGTACCGTATGCCCCGCGTTGGTCAATAGCAAAGTTGGCATACTCCCCAATCTGGTTAAAAACATAACCATCTGGTGTAAGCACCGGTGAAATTACCAGGGCCGGGTTTTTTACATCTGTGCCAAACATAAACTGCCCCTGCAGACTAAAATTCCAGTTGCTACCGGTTTTGTAACCAATGCCCAGTCCGGCCGAATAGCTTTGCCCAAAGCGGTTGGCCATTTCGCCACCTGCATATTGTAAACCTGCTGAAGGCATTATAAGCCAGGCGGGTCCTTCAGGCGCTTTGCGCGGTGGTTGGGCGTAGGTTGCTATACCGGTTAGGATAATAAATAGTGTAAGAGTTTTTTTCATTACGGGCTGTGGTATTGAGGGCAAATTTAAGTTTTCGTTAATATACCTATGGCTATATTTGCAGGCCATAAAAAATACGCTATGGAAAAGATTCAAATGGTTGATTTGGTGAGCCAGTATGGTAAAATCCAGGATGAAGTGGATAATGCCGTTTTGGATGTAATCAAATCATCTGCCTACATAAACGGACCTGAGGTAAAAAACTTTCAGCAGGAGCTTGAAAATTACCTGAATGTAAAACATGTAGTGCCGTGTGCAAATGGTACTGATGCCTTACAGGTTGCTATGATGGCCCTTGGCCTTAAGCCGGGGGACGAATTAATTACCGCCACCTTTACTTACGTGGCTACTGCGGAAGTTATTGCGCTGCTTGGGCTTACACCTGTATTGGTTGATGTGGATCCCGATACGTTTATGATTGATCCAGTAGAGGTAAAAAAGGCCATTACACCCAAAACTAAAGCTATAGTACCTGTACACCTTTTTGGGCAATGTGCTGATATGGACTCCATAATGGAGATTGCAAAGGAGCATAATTTATATGTTGTAGAAGATACCGCGCAAGCTATTGGTGCCGAATATCGATTTAAGGATGGCCGCACGGCTAAGGCCGGAACTATCGGCAACGTGGCGGGTACCTCATTCTTTCCCAGTAAAAATTTAGGTTGCTTTGGAGACGGTGGAGCTATTTTTACCAATGATGATGATTTGGCTGAGAAACTCAGGAAGATTGCCAATCATGGCCAGGGTGAGCGATATTACCATGATGAAGTAGGGGTTAACTCAAGGCTGGATAGTATACAGGCTGCAATCTTAAGGAAAAAACTTCCTCACCTGGATAGTTATAATGAAGCACGAAGAAAAGCGGCTGATTTTTATGATGCTGCCTTTAAGGATTGTGAACATCTGAAAACGCCTAAGCGGGCCGAAAACAGTTCGCACGTTTTCCATCAATATACTTTAAAACTAAAGGGCGATTTAGATCGTGCAGCCCTTATCAGTTATATGAACGAAAAGGGAATTCCGGTAATGATTTACTACCCGGTAGCCCTCCATATGCAAAAGGCTTATCAGGATGATAGATATAAAAAAGGACATTTTCCGGTTACAGAAGAGCTTGTAAGTCAGGTATTTTCATTACCTATGCATACGGAATTGACTGATAATCAGTTAGATTTCATTACTAAGTCACTCTTAACATTTGTAAACCAATACGTAACGCTATGAAAATAGTTGTAGTAGGAACAGGCTATGTTGGCCTCGTAACCGGCACATGTCTGGCCGAAGTGGGCATCGATGTAATTTGCGTTGATGTTGACACTAAAAAAATCGAAAACCTTAAAAACGGAATTCTTCCAATTTATGAGCCAGGGCTCGATAAGTTGGTACATAAGAATTATGACAAAGGTCGCCTCCGTTTTAGTACTAACCTTGCTGAAAGCATTAAAGGGGCTGATGTTGCCTTTATTGCCGTGGGAACTCCTCCCGGAGAGGATGGAAGTGCAGACTTACAGTATGTACTTACTGTAGCCCGCGAAATTGGCGAAAACATGAGCGATTATGGTGTAATCATCACCAAATCTACTGTACCTGTAGGTACCGCCAAAAAAGTGAAAAAAGCAATTAAGGATGCCCTGGATGCCCGTGGCGCAAACATCGATTATGATGTAGCCTCTAATCCTGAGTTCCTTAAAGAAGGTGCTGCTGTAAATGACTTTATGAAGCCTGACCGTATAGTGGTTGGTGTGGAAAGCGATAAAGCACGTGCCATTTTAGAAAAGCTATATCACCCATTTGTGCTGAACGGTCACCCCGTTTTGTTTATGGATATTCCTTCAGCTGAAATGACCAAGTATGCGGCCAACGCCATGCTTGCTACTAAAATCAGCTTTATGAATGATATGGCAAACCTTTGCGAAATAATGGGAGCCGATGTAAACCTCGTACGTAAAGGTATCGGTACTGATCCCCGTATCGGAAATAAATTTATCTATCCTGGTATAGGATACGGTGGCTCCTGCTTCCCTAAGGATGTGAAGGCTTTGGTTCGTACCGCTCGCGAGAATGGTTACGAAATGCGTATCCTTCAATCTGTAGAGGATGTAAATGAGGATCAGAAGTATCTTCTTTTCAATAAAATCATGAAGCGCTTTGATGGAAACATTAAGGGAAAAAAGTTCGCCATGTGGGGCCTATCCTTTAAACCAAATACTGATGATATGCGCGAGGCACCCTCATTGGTGATTATTGATAACCTGGTGAAGGAAGGTGCTACAGTTACGGCTTACGATCCTGTAGCTATGGATGAGGCCAAACACATGATTGGTGATAAAATCAATTATGCCAAAGATGAGTACACTGCCCTTGAAGGTGCTGATGCCCTTTTGGTAGTAACTGAATGGCCGGAATTCCGTATTCCTGATTTTGACGATGTAAAAGCCCGCCTTAGCGGACACCTCATTTTTGATGGGCGCAATATTTTTGAGCGTTCAGAAATGAAGAAAATGGGAATAGAATACCACTGTGTGGGATTGAATACCGAAGAGAAGAAAGCTGAGCCACAAAACGCTTAGTAGTATTTAATAAACTGCAATAAAGAGGGACAATCGTCCCTCTTTATTTTAACACCCAACCAATGAAGAGAATTTTAATAACTGGAGCTGCCGGCTTTCTTGGGTCACACCTTTGTGACAGGTTTATAAACGAAGGCTTTAAGGTGGTAGCCATGGATAACCTTATTACCGGTGACCTTAAAAATATTGAGCACCTTTTTGGTAATGAGCATTTTGAGTTTCATCATCACGATGTTTCCAAATTTATACACGTGCCGGGCGAACTGGATTATATACTGCATTTTGCCTCACCCGCCAGCCCGATTGATTATCTCAAAATTCCTATTCAAACCCTTAAGGTTGGGTCGTTAGGTACACATAACTGCCTTGGTTTGGCTATGGCTAAAAAGGCGCGGATTCTGGTAGCTTCCACCTCTGAGGTATATGGAGACCCAACAGTACATCCGCAAACCGAAGAGTATTGGGGTAATGTAAACCCCGTAGGCCCACGTGGGGTGTATGATGAAGCCAAGCGCTTCCAGGAGGCTATGACTATGGCTTACCACACTTACCACGGTTTGGAAACCCGCATCATCCGTATTTTCAATACGTACGGCCCGCGTATGCGATTGAATGATGGCCGTGTATTGCCGGCCTTTATCGGTCAGGCCCTTCGCGGGGAAGACTTAACCGTATTTGGTGATGGTTCTCAAACCCGTTCCTTCTGCTATGTGGATGATTTGGTGGATGGTATTTACCGTTTGCTGATGAGCGATTATCCATTTCCAGTAAATATTGGTAACCCGGATGAAATTTCCATTGGTGATTTTGCCGAAGAGATCATAAAACTTACCGGTACCGATCAAAAAGTTATTTATAAAGACCTGCCCAAGGATGACCCCACCCAACGCCAGCCCAACATTACCAAGGCTCGCGAGATTTTAGGATGGGAACCGAAGGTGAACCGTGCTGAAGGTTTAAAGATTACCTATGAGTACTTTAAATCATTGCCTGAAGAAGAGTTGTATAAAAAAGAACACAAGGATTTCGAAGCGTATATCCGCAAATAATAAAGTAGGTAAATGGCAAAAATTCTTGTAACCGGAGGGTTGGGCTTTATCGGTTCGCATACCGTTGTAGAACTGCAGCAAGCAGGCCATGAGGCTGTAATTGTTGATGACCTGAGCAATACCACCATGGATGTGCTGGATCGTATCCCAACCATATCAGGCATAAAGCCCGCTTTTGAAAAGGTGGATCTCAAACAGAAATCTGCTGTAAAGCAACTTTTTGATAAGCACCCTGATTTGGATGGCGTAATACACTTTGCAGCCTTTAAGGCGGTGGGTGAGTCCGTTCAAAAGCCTTTGGAGTATTACGAGAACAACTTTGGTGGCCTTGTACACCTTTTGCAGGAGATGCGTGATCACAAGCTGGATAACATCATTTTCAGTAGTTCATGCACCGTATATGGCGAAACCAATGATTTGCCCATTACTGAAGATAGCCCTGTGGTGCCGGCTCTTTCGCCTTACGGAAATACCAAGCAGGTAGGTGAGGAGATTATTAAGGATGCCATCCGCGCGCATAAATTCAATGTGATTTCGCTACGCTATTTCAACCCAATTGGTGCGCATCCTACAGCGGCTATTGGGGAGTTGCCTTTAGGCGTGCCGCTAAACCTGGTGCCTTATGTTACGCAAACGGCTGCCGGTGTGCGCGAGCAACTTTCTGTATTTGGTGATGATTATGAAACCCGTGATGGCACCTGTGTACGTGATTATATACATGTAGTGGATGTAGCCAAGGCCCACGTAATTGCTGTAGAGCGATTGGTTGAAAAGAAAAACGAGGCCAATTACGAAGTGTTTAATCTGGGTACGGGTACCGGTAGTACGGTTTTGGAAGTAATCCAGGCCTTTGAAAAGGTATCTGGCGAAAAGCTGAACTACAAGATTGTAGAACGTAGAGAGGGTGATGTAACGGCCGCCTATGCAGATACTACCAAAGCCAACAAAGTATTAGGCTGGAAAGCTGAGAAAACCCTTGAAGATGCTATGGCTGATGCCTGGCGCTGGGAGCAGAAGATTAGGGGGGAAGCATAGGGTGTTTGCGGGGGCTTCGACTATCGCTCAGCCTGACAAAAGTTGTTTTTTACTTGCATGAGACGTAGGCCACAAAAGTTTTTCGTTTTAAGTTCAGTGCTTTCAGCCCAACCAAGCCTCTGTCACCCTGAGCGATAGTCGAAGGGCAATCCAGACTTTTATAAAGCTTTTCAAATTTGCGTTAGTTTGATTATTTTCAGAATATGAAAACCTATCATGTTTATATTCTGAAATGTTCGGATAACTCCTTTTATACCGGAATTTCCAATAATTTGAAGGTGCGCTTAGCTCAACATCAAGAAGGTTGTGTTAAGACCGCTTACACCTATTCGAGAAGGCCTTTAGAGTTAGTTTTTGCAGAAGTATTTCAAGATGTACGACTGGCCATAGAATGGGAGAAGAGAATCAAAGGCTGGAGTAGAGCAAAGAAAGAAGCTCTTATTTCTGATAACTGGGAAACACTCAAAGAACTTTCCATTTGTCAAAATTCCAGCCGATTTATTCCAGATGAAAATTATTTGAAAGGTAGAGATGGCCGAACTTAGGTAGTTCTAAAGACCAACCCCCAATTTAAACATAGGAACAGGATCTCCGGCAAATTGATAAAAGCCTGGAGCACTTTGAATAAAAGCGGTGAGAACTCCAATGCCTATAGTGTACCGTATTTTCTTTACCTGAATTTTATAATCAAAACCTGAAAACCAAAGATAATCCCCCACAGCACTGGGCCTCGTAAAATTTTCCTGTTGTTGCCTGTTAGGAATGGGTGAGGCAAAAAGATAGCTGGCTATGGAGTTCAGTTCAAATGAATGGTTTTTATGGAATTCAAAACCGCCACCCACACCAAACTGCATCGTCATTACATGCTCCCAAACAAAGATGTGGCCCAGCCCAAGTTTAGGCGCAATGTAAAACGGTACCTTTTTATGTAGCGGGATGTAATATTCCGTGTTTACCCCAATGCCCGTAAAATTTGATCCACCAATTTCCAAGTTGTGGTGAAACTGCGCTGATGAAGCAAATCCAATTACTGATAGAAAACAAAATAGGGTCAGTTTTTTCATAGAATTAAACCGTTAGTTAATCGAACCGAACAACTCCTAAAAGTATAGTTTTAGTTTCTTTGCCGTAAAATTTTAAAAATGTCTGACAACAAAAAAATTCTCATTACCGGTGGTGCCGGATTTATAGGCTCACACGTAGTTCGTCTTTTTGTAAACAAGTACCCCAACTACCAAATCTATAACCTCGATGCGCTTACCTATGCCGGTAACCTTGAGAATCTTAAGGACATTGAAGATAAACCCAATTACCATTTTATTAAGGCCGATATTGTAGATGAGGAATTGATGCTTAACCTGTTTAAGGAGCATCAGTTTGACAGCGTTATTCACCTTGCGGCAAAGAGTCATGTGGATCGTTCTATTACTGATCCATTAGCCTTTGTGCGCACCAATGTTATAGGTACCGTAAATCTCCTTAATGCTTTTCGCGATACCTGGAAGGGTAACTTTGAAGGTAAGCTGTTTTACCACATTAGTACCGATGAGGTATATGGCACTTTAGGTGCAACTGGCCTTTTTGAAGAAACCACACCTTATGATCCAAATTCACCTTACTCCGCTTCTAAAGCAAGTTCAGATCATTTTGTGCGCGCGTATGGTGAAACTTATGGAATGCCTTATGTGGTAACTAATTGTAGTAATAACTACGGGCAAAACCAGTTTCCGGAGAAGCTGATTCCATTATTTATTCACAACATAAAAAACAACAAATCATTACCCGTTTATGGTGATGGAAAATATACCCGCGACTGGCTGTATGTAATTGACCATGCCCGTGCTATTGATGTAGTATTTCATGATGGTAAAGAGGGTGAAACCTATAACATTGGCGGCTTTAACGAATGGCAGAATCTGGATTTAATTAAAGTATTGATTAAGCAGATGGACGAAAAGCTGGGCCGCCCGGCTGGTGAATCCGAAAAGCTAATCACCTATGTTAAAGACCGCCCCGGCCACGATCGCAGATACGCCATTGATGCCAATAAAATTAAGAATGAATTGGGCTGGGAACCTTCCGTAACTTTTGAAGAAGGCCTAAGCAAAACCATTGACTGGTACCTTGCCAATGAAGAATGGCTGAATAATGTAACCTCTGGTGAATACCAAAAGTATTATGATGGGATGTATGCTGAAAGGTAAACTCTGATTGGAGAGTAACTACTGAAATGAATTAGATAAGGCGAATAACGAGTGTGTTATTCGCCTTATTTTTTTGCATATTTTGCTGACCATAAAATATGCTCAATACCTCGAACATGATCAAGTTTACTTCTATTGCTTTTTTTCTGTTATCAGTTAGCTTTAGTTCAATTGCCCAAAACATTCATTACGTTGATAGCTCTGCAACCGGCCTTGATGATGGCACTAGCTGGGCAAATGCATTTTTAGATTTACAGGATGCGCTGGAAACAGCCCAGCCGGGGGAGCAAATATGGTTAGCTAAAGGAGTATATATTCCCAGTAAGGATACAAACGGTGGTACCAGCTATGATGATGATAGATGCTTTGTACTTAGGGATGGTGTAAAGCTTTATGGTGGATTTAAAGGAACGGAAGCCTCATTAGCACAGCGCAAGTGGAGGATAAATAAAACGGTGTTATCTGGTGTACCACCTTTTGTGGTTCAATATAATTCTAATGTTGTGGTTTTCGGTAAAAATTTGGATTCTACTGCATCCATTGATGGTTTCCATATTTCTGATGCTGATAATAGGTGGGTTAGGCCAGGTGGTGGGGCTATATTAATCAGGAATGGAAATCCTGTACTTTCTAATTTGGTTTTATTAAATAACATAGCCTTTAATGGAGCAGCCCTGGGGCTACATAATTGCTCCCCGTTGATTGCTAATGTTACAATTAAAAAGAACTATGCCTGGCAACAACAGCCGAATAGAGGAAGAGGAGGGGGTATCTTTATGTGGGGTAGCAAGCCAGTGCTTGTTAATTGCCTTATAACAGGTAATACAAGCGAAAATAGGGGGCCGGCTATAAGTTCAATTCTTTCTCAACCTATAATCATCAATTCTACTATTTGCAATAATTACGCCTCCAGTGGTATAATTTATGACGCCATTCACATTTCAAATTCTTCCAATTTTATAATTATTAACTCAATAGTTGAAGGCAGAATAAGGGGTTTTGGAAGCGTTGCGGCCAATGCTGCCATACAAAACAGTATAATTTATGGCAGCGGGGGTAGTACTAACTGGAATACTTTATTTGGTATTGATGCAGGTGGAAACCAGGACGTAACTGTAATTCATACTGATTCAGTAAATGGCAATTACAGGCTTATGGAGTGCTCGCCAGGTTTAGATACAGGATCTACACACTTACTGCCCAAAGATGATTACGACCTGGACTTTGATGGTATTACCAATGAGCTTTTCCCTATTGATATAGAAGGCAGGCAGCGCGTAGTAAACGGAACGGTGGATATAGGAGCCTACGAAGGAGCTTTTAGCTATGACACCACGGTGGCCGAATTATGTGCCGGCAGCTCTATTAAACTCATAGACTCTACCATTACGCAAACCGGTGTTTACTCCTTTAGATATAGCAGAGGCCCCGGCTTGTGCGACTCTGTTTTACATTTTAGCGTATTGCATAAACTTACCGGCCTGGTACAATTGGATACCACCAATAATACCCTTTACGCTAAAGACAGCAACGCCACCTACCAATGGTATGATTGCACCAACCAATACGCCTTACCGGCCGATACCAACCAAAGCTTTACCCCCTGGATACCGAGTACGTATAGTGTGATTGTAACTAAAGATGGTTGTGCGGATACCTCGGCTTGTATTGCTGTAAGTAAGGTGGGGCTAAATGAGCCATACAGTCCTTTGTCAGTAAATATCTATCCTAATCCTTCAAAAGGCAATTTTCAGATTCAGTTAAGTAAAGCGGCAGGAGAAGTAGAAATTTCCGTTTTGGATATCAACGGAAAGTTGGTTTTGGAAATGATATCGCACGCCAGCGCAACCACCATTGACCTGTCTTCAATGCCGGCTGGAATTTATATGCTGCGAATGAATTCGGATGAATTTGGGCTGGTGAATAAGAGACTGGTGAGGGAGTGAGGGCTTAAGTCTTTATCAATTCTGATTCCACGTACTCCACAATTCGGCTTGCTAAAAAATAAGGCAGGTTTAGTAACCTGAACTTTTTACCGGCAGGGGTTTCTACATTATCCAATTTTAATTTGCCGGCATACAGGCGTACTGCTATGTCATGTTCGGCTATATCCATAAACTGGTGCAGGGATTTTAAATGGCCTATGGCACCGGATTTGACTTCTACAGGTATCAGTTTGCTATCAATATTCACAATGTAATCAACCTCTGCCGAAGAACTCTTTTTATCCCTTGCCCAAAAATTCAGTCCCTTTATTGAGGATTCAATAGTAGTTAGTATTTCCTGCCCTGATAAATGCTCAATAACACGGCCTTTATACAGGTCAGAAAGATCTTTGGAGCCAATCATTCCTCTTTGCAGGCCGCTGTAGTAATTCATCAGCCCGGTATCAAATACCTGCAAGCGTGGCTTCTTTTTATGGTCGGGTATAAGGGGTGGTTTAACTTCAGTAGCCGGATATACCAAATGAGTAATCATAGCTTTTTCCAGCGCCCGTAGTGCCTCACCTACTTCACGAGAGCGATAATTGGATTTTCCGAAGTTTTGAAAAGTAATGCGATTGTTAGCTTCTAAAAATATAGTCTGGATACAATGCCGTATTACCTGCTGCTCCGTTGGATTTCGGGCATATTTCTCTACATCAACAAGATAGGCCGTAAGCAGGTTATTAAAGATTTTATTGCAACGGGTAAGATCCTTACTGCCAATGTATTCGCTTACAACTTCCGGCATACCTCCAATTAAGGCATATTCATGATAGAGCTGTAAGAGCTTTTCATAGGCCACATCAGGAAGTGGTGTGGTGTTAAAAGCCTGTATTACATTTTTCGGTGCTGCGGTTTGTAGAAATTCATCAAAGGAAACAGGGCGCATTACTAAATACTCCACACGCCCTACCGGAAAGTGAATATCCGGGTCAACCAGGGTTTCTAAAAGTGAGCCTGCTGCAATAATGTGGTACTGCGGGTACTTTTCATAAAAATACCTTAGTTGCTCAACGGCAAATGGCGACTGTTGTATCTCATCCAGAAAAATCAATACCTCCGCATTTCGCGGCACTGAGAAATCAAAAAAGAGTTGGGCCAGAATTTCTTCCAACGATTTGGATCCTTCAAAATACTGGTGGTGTTCTTTCAGGTCAAGATTTAGTGAAATGAAATGAGGGAAGCTTTTGGCAAACTGTTTTACAATTGTGGATTTACCCACTTGCCTTGCACCTCGCAATACCATTGGCTTTCGGGTGGTGCTCACTTTCCAGTCCTGTAGCTTTTTAAGGTTGTTTCTCGTTAATTCAATCATTGCTTTGTAACAAAGTAAGGGTAAAAATAACCAATATTTGTAACAAAGTAAGGGTAAATATTTTCCAATACTGTAACAGAGTAAGGGTAAATATTTTGGAATTCTGTAACAAAGTAAGGGTAAAACGGAATTTTTCAAAGTAGAAGTTTACGGTTCCCATATTCGTTTTAACAGTTTCGCACCGCGATTTTAACATTGCACACCACACCAGCCATTGAGTATGCCTCGTTGCTAAAGGGTAACTAAAAACTCTTTCAACATGCGCTTATCCTTTTTGTACCTGTTTATCGTTTCGCTTATTGCCTGCAATCCCCGGCCTCAGCTTACTGAAGTGAAATCTGAAGTAGGGCAGGTTGTCCTCGATCCTGCCACTATAGATAAAACCAAAACCTCTATCTATATCTCAAAGTCAAAATACGAGCTAAGCCTGCTGCAGGAGGGTAAAGTGCTTAAAACCTGGAAGGTGGTATTGGGCACCAATCCGGTGGATGATAAGCGTATGCAGGGCGATCGCTGCACACCGGAAGGGACATTTAAAGTGCGCGATTTATATCCACACCGTAGCTGGTCAAAATTTATCTGGATTGATTATCCCAACGAAATATCGCGACTAAAACATGCGAAAGCCAAGGCCAATGGTGAAATCCCGCAGGATGCCTCTATTGGCGGAGATGTGGGTATACATGGAGTTCCGGAGGGTAGCGATTATTGGATAGATGAGGGGGATAACTGGACCTATGGCTGCGTGTCATTAAAAAATAAAGACGTAAATGAGTTGTACCAGTATATTCAGGTGGGTACCGCTATTGTAATTGAGAAATAGGCGGGTTTCTTTATTTCTTCCTGCACACCATCAATCCATCCCTTACGGGGAAAAGTACATTCTCAACGCGGGCATCCTCATGTACTTTAGTATTGAAGTCAATCAACGCCTGTGTTTCATGGTCTTTAGCGCTTACCCTTTCCACCACCTTACCGCTCCATAACACGTTATCGGCAATAATGTAGCCGCCCGGCCTCAGGTGGTCAAACACCAAATCATAGTAGTGGGCGTAATTTTCCTTATCGGCATCAATAAACACCAGGTCCCAGGTTTCGTTGAGCGATGGTATTATTTGCATGGCATTGCCAATATGCATTTGTATGCGGTCTTCCATTTTCGCTTTCGCGAGATAGCCTTTTACCATGTCTTCTAACTCCTCGTTAATATCTATGGTATGCAGTTTACCGCCCGGTGCAAGGCCCTCGGCAAGGCAAATGGCAGAATAGCCGGTGTAGGTGCCAATCTCCAAAATGCGTTTGGGTTGCAACATGTGGCTAAAGGTGGAAAGAATCCTCCCTTGCACATGTCCGCTAAGCATACGCGGTTGCAATACCTTAGCATGTGTATCGCGGTTTAGCTGTGCCAGCACTTCTGATTCGGCCGTTGTGTGGTTTGCCGTATAGTCGTCAATTTTTTCGGGTATAAATTCCATTGTTTAATTTTTTTAGTCCACAGTCCATAGTCCATAGTCCACAGTTTACAGTTGGCAGGTATCAATTTGTACCTCGAAGAAAGTATGGATTGAAACAGATTTTTAGAATTTCGTCTATCGTCTATCGTCTATCGTCTATCGTCTATCGTCTATCGTCTATCGTCTTAAACCGGCTTATACACCAAAGTACTCAAATTATCAGGATCAAGAACCTCATTCGCTACATCCTGTAAATCCTGGGCGGTAATATTTTCAATCTTATCCTTTATTTGCTCAAAGGTGTCAATTTTATTGAACATCAATAGCGAGCGACCAAAGGCCAACATCAGTGAGGCATTATTTTCCTGGCCCATAGCAATTTGCCCCAGTATTTGCCTTTTCGCTTTAGTAAGCTGCATAGTGCCCAACGGCTTTTCGCGCAGCTTTTTCAGTTCCTTTTCAATTAGTTTAATGGTTTTGCCAATAGTTTCGGGGTCGGTGCCGGCATACACGCCAAAAACCCCGGTATCTGAGTATGGATTGTAAAACGATTCAATGTTATAGGTAAAGCCATATTTCTCACGGATATTAAGATTTAGGCGAGAATTCATTCCGGGGCCACCCAAAATATTATTGAGCAAATGCAACGAACGGCTGTTTTTGCTATTGGCTTTATAAGCGCGTGTGCCAATAATAGCATGGGTTTGAAAGTTCGATTTTTCAAACTCCTGATGCTGCGCTACCAGTGGGGCCGGTTGTTGACGGTTTATAGCACTTTCACTTAACTGCAGATGGGCGGTATGCTTTTCCAGCATGGCCTTTAGCCTTTTGGTAGAGATATTACCCACGCTGCTCAGCACCATGCGGTTGCTGCCATATTCGCGCGCTATAAAGTCTAACACATTTTTACGGGTAAAACCCTTTACCTTTTCGGGAGTGCCTAAAATATTCATCCCTAAAGAGTGATCGGGAAAAAGCAGACTCTCAAAATCATCAAAAATCAGTTCAGAGGGCGAATCCTTATAGCTGTTTATCTCATCAATTATCACCTCCTTTTCCTTTTCCATTTCCTTTTCGGGGAAGGTGGAATTGAAGCCAATATCAAAGATCAGATCAATGGCACGGCTGTAGTCAGGTGTTAAAAACGAACTGTATATAACCGTATTCTCCTTATCGGTATAGGCATTTAGTTCGCCACCGGCATCCTCCATACGGCTAAGTATATGGAAGGCTTTACGCTTGGTGGTGCCTTTAAAAAGTACATGCTCTATAAAATGTGCCAGGCCTTCCTCTTCCGGTTTTTCGTCCCTCGATCCGGCCATAACCATTAATCCGCAATGCGCCACGGGCCTGTCCGATTGCTTGTGTACCACGCGTATGCCATTGCTCAACTCAAAAATATCAAACTCCATTCATGGTTTTTTAAGGGGGCGCAAAGATAGGGTTTGCATGGCCCACAGATAAGCGTAAGTGCCCTCAATATTAATCGTTTTGTGTAGCTATTCCCCTCTCCCTTGGGAGAGGGGTGGCTCGGCTCAGCCGAGACGGGGTGTGGGGGTTATCCTCAATATGTTACAGCCTACCTCAGTCTAAAAAGGGTGTGGGCGTTTTACGGATATTGGCAGCTAATGCAAATCCGGACCTTCCCCAAATAAACCAACACCCTCCGCGTTTTGTACATTTCCAACCTCAATGAATCACGCTAAAGTCTTAACACTATTTACGCTGTTTATTTTTCAGGTCGGCCTTTTCGCGCAAAGCGATATAAGGGGAGTAGTTACCGATGCCCAAACCGGTGAGGTAATACCGTATACCAATATATACTTCAAAAATCACCCGGTAGGGGTAACCGCTTTTCGTGATGGCAGCTTTGTGCTGAGGTTGGATACGGTGTACCGAGACAGTCTGATGGTTTCGTGCATTGGGTATGAACCGCAGACCTTATTTCTGCCTAATCTGGTGAAAACAAAATTTATAACGGTAAAGCTTAAACCAGCGCAGGAGCAGCTTGCCGAAGTACAAGTAATTCCGCGAAAGCTTAAAAGCTATGAGGCAGGCCTGGTTAAACGTAAAGGATGGTTTAGCTTGGGAGCAACTGCAGATAAGCCTTATGCTCGCTACATTGATAATAAATATCAAGCCTTTGGCTTTATAAAAACTGTGTCCGTTTATGTAACCAAGAAGGGTATTCCCACCGCTCCGTTTCGGATAAATCTTTTGGCGGTTGATAAAGTAACTGGAGCACCCGGTGAGCCTTTGCTTATTAAAGATTTTATTGTTCAGGCAGAGGGGGGCAACCAGTGGGTAACCATTGATTTGGGAAAGGAGCTCATTACATTTCCAAAATCAGGATTTTTTGTTTCTGTACAAGCGCTGCCGCTAGATGCACAGCAACTTGCAGCTTATGCAGCTTTATTGCCGGATATAAAACCATCGTTGATTAAATGGTATGCTCCATCATTTGGCCGGGCCAGTGAACCATTTGAATCTGCTGCAAAGTACAATTGGCACTATGGCTGGTTAGAGGAAAGAGTATGGACTCCTTATTGGAGACATTTGTATGAAATCAAGGATACCACCCGGAGCACCTTTCAAAATTCAAGTGCCTCTAGCCTAATGATAAAAGCCGAGATAAGTTACTATGCCGACCAGAAATTAAAAGTAAAGGATTTTAAGAGCAAACGAAAGGTAAAAAGGGTGGTGGATTTACCTAAAAAGAATGAACTGGTGTATCCCCAGTCTTCACCAAAGGATTTATTGGAATCAGTTATAAAGGCTGTGAATAAGGATGAAGTGGGCTACCTCTGTGCTTACTTGCTCTACTTTGATGACGAGGAAGAATTAATGAGCACCTTAGAAATCATTGAGGCCGAAAAAGCTAGGTCGGATTCTGTAATTATTTCATCAAAAGAAAAGGTAGAAATAAGAAAGGTTTTAACAGGCATTGAAATGGAGCTTGGAAAATTGAAGCCCGCAGCAGGTGAACGCTTTTTGTACCAACTAAACCATGATGGCGGCACTTTCTATTTTCAAAATAAAGATGGCATTTGGAGAATGAGCCCCACAAGAACCCAAATATTTAGGCCAGAAGAAGAGCTAAGCATCCCTCAAAAGTTTTGAAAACCTAATGTTTGGATATTAAATTTTGTCATGTTTTTCACATCAGCTGGATGTAAATGAAAAACCACGCCAAAATTGAGCGTGGTTTTTTGCTTTGTTTTGCCTTTGATAGGGCAAGGGTCTATTATTATTTCAGAATTTTCGAATCCTCGAATTCTCCAATCTTCAAATTTTCGAATCCTTGAATTTATTTTTTCACAAACCTGATCTCCTTTGCCGTGTTGCCATTTTCAATTTTCAGGATGTAGCTGCCAGCATTCAAATCGCTGATATCAAAACTGCGCACTTCATCAGTACTCAGCGTTAAATCGAGGGTTTTTGTGGCCTTGCCACTCAGGTCATATATAGTGGCGGTTTTCAGCGCTTCATCAAGGTTCAGCGAAAAGTTTAACACCTCACCAACCGGGTTGGGGAAAATTTCAATTTCTACCAGTTTGTGCTCGTCTTGACCAACAGTGTTTTGGGCAACAATCTGCCCCTTCATACCCTGGCCTACGTGGCTGGTGCATACATAGTAGTAGGTTTTAGCAGTAGCTATATACACTTTGGCGTTGCCCGAAGGAAAATCAAAACCACCCGGCAGTGCCGTTGTGCCGTTGCTTTGCCAGGTGGCCTGGCTCACTTCGCGGGTGGGGTGGCCGGCACCCACCGCAAACTCTACGGTATCGCCCACATTTACATTAATAGTGGCGGGTGAGTAAGTAAGGCCCGAAGCTGAAATGACGTGCGTGGTTTGAGCCATCGCAATAGTAAGGCTTATGGCAAATGCCATCGTAAGTACCAGTTTTTTCATAAGTATATAGGATTAAAAATTTTGTGGAAAGTACTAAAAGACAATGGAAGAGGGCGATAGGCACAGCCCATCGCCCTCTTTAAAAATCAACCTTATGTCCTCTCTATTTTAAATACTTATCCAGCCAGCCAAAAAACTGGTCGTGCCATATAAGGCCGTTTTGCGGACTCAATATCCAATGCCCCTCATTGGGGAAGTAAAGGAAACGCGCATCAAGCCCTTTGAGCTTAGCTGCCTGAAAGGCCGCCATACCCTGCGCTTCGGGCACCCGGAAATCCTTTCCACCATGTATTACCAGTATAGGTGTGTCCCAGTTGTTAACAAAATCCTTAGGGTCAAAATTCTGGTAGGTCTCTTTGTTTTTGTTATCCCAATATGGGCCACCTAAATCCTGGTTGGCAAAAAACAGCTCTTCGGTAGTGAGGTACCAGTTTTCAAGATCAAACAATCCGCAGTGGGAGATAAAGGTTTTAAAGCGCTTTTCGTGATTTCCTGCAAGGTAATATACCGAGTAGCCACCGTAGCTGGCACCCACACAACCCAGTTTGGATTCATCTACAAAGGGCTCTGCTTTTACATCATCAATAGCGCTCAGGTAGTCCTTCATGGGCTGGCCACCCCAGTCGCCACTTATATCCTCGTTCCACTCGCGACCAAAGCCCGGTAAGCCTCTGCGGTTGGGCGCAACTACTATATAGCCTTTGGCTGCCATGAGTTGAAAATTCCAGCGGAAGCTGTAAAACTGCGATACCTGAGATTGTGGACCACCCTGGCAATAGAGTAGGGCGGGGTACTTTTTATTAGGATCAAAATCAGGCGGGTAGATAACCCAGGTGAGCATATCCTTGCCATCGCTGGTTTTCACCATGCGCTTTTCAACTTTGCTCATCTTAAGGTTTCCATAAATCTCATCATTTACATGCGTAAGCTGTGTGGCACTACCTTTTTTTATGTCCACCGCATATATTTCCGTGGCGTGGTTCATATCCTGGCGGTCAATAATAAGCTGCTTGCCGGCCACCTCAAAGTGGTTGTAATTATGGTCTCCGGTGGTAACCTTTTTATAGTTTACCCCTTTGCTGGTCTGGGTAATCTGGTACACCTGGTTGCTGCCATCTTCGGGTACACCGGCATATATGGTGTTGTTATCCACCCAGCTAAAACTCTGAAAAGTCATTTCATCATACTTTCCGGTAGCCTCAAGCAAGTGGGTTTTTTCACCTGTTTTTACATTCATGATTATGATGTCGTTTACATCGCTTTCAAAACCGGGGGTTTTCATGCTCATCCAGGCCAGTTTGCTACCATCGGGTGAGTATTTGGGTTCTTTGTCATAGCCCTTCATGCCGCTGGTAATGGTGGTGGTTTTACCACTTTCCAAATCCACCATGTAAAGCTCAGAGTTGGTGCTTACAGCCCACTCCTTACCGCTAAGTTTTTTGCTTTCATACACCACTGTTTTTCCATCAGGGCTAAGGGTAAAACTTTCGCTTCCGCCAAACGGGTTCACCGGGGCATCATACTTTTCACCTTCCATCAGGTCTTTATATTCGCTCACCGCGGCCATGTCTTTACCTACATAGGCAATACACAGGTGGTTATACTCGGCATCGCTCCAGCTATCCCAGTGGCGATACATCAGGTCGTCAATTACATAGGCCTCGGCCTTGGGCAGGTTGGGGTAAAGGTCGGCTGTGGTTTTTTCCAGTTTTACCGAAGTGGTAAAAAGCAGGGCAATGCGGCCATCGGGCAGGTCAAAAGCCTTTACGTTGCTTATGCCGCCATCAATGCTGGTTACGGCTTTGGGCTCGCTGCCATCGGCATTCATAATGTGGAATTGCCCCTTGTGTGAAAACCCGATTTTTTTACCTCCCATAAGGTAGTGGGCGCCATATTCGCCACCGGGCATATCGGTAAGCTGTTTTTTGTTTTTGCCATCCGTGCCCATAGCGTACAGGTCGCGGCTGCTTTTGTTTTCGTCAGTATTATAAGTGGTAATGCCGTAAATAAACTGTTTGCCATCAGGCGAAACTGTTTCCAGGCTCACCCTGCCCAGTTTCCAAAGCAGTTCGGGTGTCATGGTTTCGCTTTGCGCGAAGGACATAAGGCAGGTGAGTGCCAGTATCAGCGTACCTAATTTTCTCATGGTATTTGGTGTTTTTGTTTTTGGAGGCGTGAAGGTAGGGCAACGGCCTCAATACCCCAAAGGGGGATATTTAGGATTTGAAGATTTGAAAATGCCGGGCTGTTAATAATGCTATAATAAATTGGAAGGGGAATTTGCGATATTGCGGGGGTAAAGCTATTGGCTGTTGATTACAAATGCTTAATAAGTGCTTACAAACGTTTAGCGTTTTTAAACGGAAAACGCCACTGTTCTTTTAAGAATTTGACAGTCAATGAATTGGGGTAATAATACATAGTGGATATAACGCTTATGGTCGTTAGCCGCTAGTTACCTGCTATGTAAAAAAGACGATCGTGCAAAACAACAACGACACGTTTTGACGGACTGACTTTCGACATTTGCAAAAAAAAACGGGGAAAGCTGAAAACCGAAACGAGTAAGCAACAACTAAAAAATTAAAATATGGCAATTTCAGACGTACAGACAAAAGGAAGTTGGTACTACATTATCGACAGTAGTGGAAAAAAATCAGCAACATTAGCCGCATCAACAGGCGACTTAATGGGAATTGGAATGGACTTCATTGTTCTTCAAAAAGGGAGTTGGTATTACACCTATGACGAGAAAGGAAAAAAGATTGCAACTCTCGCAAGCTCAACAGGCGATTTCAAAAATGCAGCAGGAAATTCATTCAACTTAAAAAAAGGGAGTTGGATTTACACCTTCGATAAGAATTGTAAAAAGACAGGAACAAGAGCAGCGTAAAACCTTATACAAAGGGTGGCTTCGCCACCCTTTGTATTTTTTAAATTAATTGAATGGAAGCTTCAACCACTATAAAACAGATGTTGGCAGGTAATCGCATTTTTGTGCCAACTTATCAAAGGGCGTATTCTTGGGACACAGAACTTGAGAAATCGAATCTACCGAAACAAGTAAACGTGTTCCTCTCAGACTTAGAAGATTATAATCGAAGTACAACCAAGTCAAAATATTACTTCGGGCATTTCCTTTTTGAAGAACAAGCAGATAACAAATTTGGCGTTATTGATGGTCAGCAGAGAATGACAACTATAGTTATATTTCTTTCAGCCCTGTTCAAAAAGCTCGAATCTATTCGCCAATTAACAGAAGACGAAGAAGTTTCAAAGGAAGATATGATTATAAGAAAATCCACTTATCGCTTTGAAACAGTTGATTATGACAAGCAATTATTTAAGGATTATGTAATTGACCAAATCAAAAAAGATAAAAACGGACTTGAAACAGAATCAGCAAAACGCATTGTAACTGCATTTGACTTCTTTACTTCTCATTTGGCGAATAAAGATGAATCCTACTTGCTAAAAATGTTGGATACAATTCAAAACGCTTCGTGTACTACTCATCCAGTTCAAGATGAATCCGAAGCAATCCAAATGTTCATTTTTCAGAACAATAGGGGTAAAAAGCCTTCCAACTTAGAAATAATCAAAGCACAGTTTATGTTCAACGTGCATTTGTATGGTGGCGAAGAAAAAGAAGCTTTGATTGAAGAAATAAAAACTCGTTTCGAAAAGATTTATAAATCCATTTCTTCAATTGAGTATAGGATTAACGAAGATGATGTTTTGGTTTACACCCTTCGGGTTCATTTCAATTCGCTTTGGGAAACAAATGCAGTTGACAAAATCAACAAATTGTTATCCGAAGAAAATCCAATTCCATTCATTAAGTCATTCACTCAATCACTTGCGACAAGCTTTGAACATTTAACAACATTCTTTGGGAAAGATGAACGTGAGAATTTAGAAATCCATTCACTCATTACCCTTGGTGGCATCGGTATTGCAATGCCATTTATCATTAAGGCTTACAAATTTGGACTGTCTACTAACCAAATCAATCAGCTATGTAATAAATTAGAATCAATGGTATTACGTCATAGACTTATAGGAACAAGAGCCGACATCACTTCGCGACTGAATGGAGTTTACAAAGACTTCACAAACGAAAATCCAGATATTCAACCAATCATTGATAGAATCGAATGGATGAAAAATGTATCGTCAGACTCTTGGTGGTGGGCATATTGGAATAACAATGAATTAGAACGTTCAATTCAAGGTGGTTTAAATCACAGCATTGCTAAGTATCTACTGTGGAAATATGAAAATCATATAGAAAGTCAAGGAAAAAGCGGTTACACACCAACTCGTTTTGACAAAATTGTAAGTCCTGAATTAGAGCATATCGCACCACAGACTGAAAATCCTGAAACAGGCTACGACAGCTATGACGAAGAATTTAGAAATCAATTCATAAATTGTTTAGGCAACTACCTTTTACTATCCAAATCACATAATTGTTCGGTCGGAAATAAACCGTTCAAGGAAAAGCGTGACAGCTACACTCATTTAGAGCAGCAAAGAGAAATTCAGAAAATGACAGCCGACAATCAGACTTGGACAAGAGATTTAATCCAAGAGAGAAAAGACAAGATTATTAAATTCATAATGAAAGAAATATAAAAAACACAGCAGGTAACAATGTATATAAAAAATAGGCGGGACAGTAGTAAATTCAAGGGTTTAGGCTCATGTCAAATCTTGTGTTTATCCGAAAGTTTTGTGCTTCGAAATCGCCTACTTTTCATATACTCACCGTTGTATGCAAGCTAAAACCACAGAACATGACCAGACAATCAAGAGCGGAAATTCGAGAAAGAATTTTATTAGATGCTAAGGATATTTACAATGAAACTCATCCATCTGATGAGCCAATTCGCAAAACCGAGTTTCTGGAAGCACTGGAAGAATCTGCTGATACTTACAGGGAAAATGCTATAATGAATACAAGCGAGGACATTTCTGAAGAAGAAGTATTGCACATCACTACAATTGAATCCGTGACCAAGGAATTGATTTTAGAGCATTCAAATGTTAAAAATGAACCAATTATGAATAAAGCAACTGAACAAGCTGTTAAACACATGATCCGTGAAAGAATGCTGAACATGGCTAAAGAAGCCTACGAGGATAATCCAATGAAAGGAACACCCTTTGAAGGAATGCTAATCCGAAGTGCAATCGCAACTGCTTCTAAGAACTACAAAGAAGCATTTATGGAAGAAAGGGATAAATTGGGACTGAGTGAAGAGGAAGTTAACCAAATGGTAGATGATGTCACAAGTGAACTTCTTGACGAGCTATTTGAATAACCTTTAAAATTGACCAGACCATGTTTTGGATTTTCATTTTAGCCGTAGTGGGCTACATACTATTTAAGTTTCTCAATGACTTGAATAAGGACAAATATGACCTTGAAGGCAAATCGGTAGAAGAAAAATTTAACGTAGTTGTAAATGCTATCAACAATGCAGCCTTCAATGGAGAAGGTAAGATAACCAGACTTGATAAAAGAAGTTTTAACCTGTACCAACAAGGATCTAATCAAATCATAAACTTTCAATACAGTACAGGAACCTTAACAGTAACATGGCGATTCAAATATTTTCAAAAAGAAGTAGTCCACAAAAAGGACTTTTATGACGTTCGGAACCTTAGCTTATTTGAACAGCAGAAAATAGCGGATCGTATGATAGGAGAAATGGTAGAAGTAGTGGAGAATCACAAAGTTAACGTAATGAGAGGAATTCAATAAAAAAGCCTGCATACAACAACAAATAAACGTAATGCGGCTTTAATCCCGCTCCGGTTGGGCATTTACGGTGGACAGAAAAACCTTTCGTTTCTTTACAAAACCACGGACGAAGCCGCCCTGCGTTTATTCAGGGCCGTAAAATATTTAATGAAGTCTTTTCTACTACTGTTAATTTCAATGCTTAGCCTGATTGGATATGGTCAAAATCACTACCTCAATGGGAGGCTCATTGAGTTTGATTTTTCTCAATCTTCAACCAGCGCAATCGACCGAACTTACTACTGTAGTGATACCCTCTGTGAAGGATTACTGGAACAAAGAGATAGCAATAATCAAATTGTATCCCAGGCTCAATTCTCAAACGGGAAACAAAACGGAATCTTTAAAAGGTATCACTTGAACGGAAATATTGCTGTTGTTGGAAATAGGGTTGAAAACTGTAAGGAAGGACTCGTTGTGACTTACTATCCCAGTGGAAAAATTAAGTCAACCGAATATTTTCCACCAAACACATGCGGGATAATTGAAGGCATGGAAATGATAAGCTTTTATGAGAACTCCCAAATTGAAAGCTGGTACGCATATGAAGAAGGTTGGGAACTTAAATTTCATTATAATTTTTCAAGTGAAGGTGATACACTAGGATATATGCTGCCCTTAAAAAGAGACCCAACACTTATTGAAGAGGTTGATTTTGAAAATGGTGAGCAGGTTTCACGCAAACTATTTAGGGTGAACGAGTTTGGAGAAAGAGTGTATTTTAAAGAATAGAAAACTGTAAGGGCTGATTTTCAGTCCCTGAACTCCTTAAATTTTGAGCATGAGGAACCTCTATAAAACTTTCTTAATGGTGTTGATCCCAGATCCTGTTTTCAACGAGCATCTTAATTAAGGCTTCTAAACAGTCAACGCACCCATTAAATGAAAGTCCACCATCTCAGAAATATCATCAGGCTAAAGCAGTTTGTTAACAGCAAGTGGGTAGTAACTGCAATAGTGGCGGGGATTTTACTTGTTGTATTTGCCAGGGAGCAACCTACTGCTGAGGAGAGTTTCGAGTTTCTCAGGGAACTTTCTTTTGGGCTGGTTTTTACGGTTTCGTTTGGCCTAATGTTTAATGTTATGGCAGTTCTCTTTAATCTGAAGCAGAAGGAGAAACTTAAACCAGATAAATCTCCGGGTACCAGAATTGCTTATGTAGTAGGTTTTATAGCGCTTGTGGTTTTAATAGTGTTAACTGACTTCTCCGTAATTACTTTTTGGTTCGTGGCCCTTGGTATGTTTAGTGGCCTACTTTATAGTCTGTTTTCATTTATTGATAAAGGGTTTCTTAAGTTGTGGGATACTTTAAAAAGGAAGATAATGCAAAGGGATTTTGATAGGTTTTCCAATCCAAAAGATAAAGTAAGAAGTAGAGCCGGCAACCGTGATTTGAAATAGATAATATCACTTTTATCATGAATTTACATTCCCTGTCACCAAATTAACCCCGGTGTTTTACCTTTGATACTATCAAATGATACTATCAATGAAGCCGCCTTACGAGCTTAGTCCTAAAATATTGGAATACATTACCGATATCTCAGAAAAGATAGGAGAGGTAAATGCTTCATTTTTGATAAAGTCTTCTCCCGCCTTGAGAAAGCGAAATCAGATAAAAACAATTCACTCTTCATTACAAATTGAGGGTAATACACTTACCCAAGGGCAGATTACAGCTATTATTGAAAATAGGAGAGTGGTGGGTTCCGCAAAGGATATCATCGAGGTGCAAAATGCTATAGAGGTGTATGATGCTATTTCAACATTCAAATTTGATTCGCTAAAATCCTTTTTAAAAGCGCATAAGCTTTTAATGAAAGGGCTGGTGGCAAAACCTGGTTCGTTTAGAAGTGAGGGAGTTGGAATTGTAAAAGGTACTAAAGTGGAACACCTTGCTCCGCCTGCGGCCAATGTGCCCTATTTAATGCAAAACCTTTTTAACTATTTAAAAAGTGAGGATGAAATACCACTTATCAAGAGTTGTGTGTTTCACTATGAAATGGAGTTTATCCATCCTTTTGTAGATGGAAACGGACGCATGGGGCGATTATGGCAAACGGTTATATTAATGCCAAAATACCCTGTGCTACAATACCTGCCCTTTGAAACCTTGATTTCTAAAACACAGGATGAATATTACAAAGTATTATCAATCTGTGATAAAACAGGCAAGTCAACTGTGTTTATTGAATACATGCTGCGGCTTATTAACGAGGCTTTAACTGACTTACTTCATGATACTGTTTCTGCCACCATGAATCAAATTGCCAGATTGAAGCATTTTTGCTCCCTACAGAAAAGCCATTTTACAAGAAAGGAGTACATGCAGGTTTTTAAGCAACTTAGCGCAGCTTCTGCTAGCCGTGATTTGAAGACTGGGGTTGAAAAGGGATTTTTTATTAAAACGGGTGATAAGCGATTAACTTTATATCATTTCGTGGATAAGTGAAGTCTTCAACTAAGTGTATAAGAATAGCGGTCACTTTATTGCAAATGAGCCTTGGTGCTTATTATGTCTATCATCATGTTTCTCTTTAAATAGGCCATCACACGCCTGGTATGTTGTATGTCTTTATGCTTCCTAAATGGCTGTTAAATTTTAAAATACTTATTGGCATAATAGGGATGGTTTGGGGATTTTTATGGTTACCTGTCGGTATGGCCTACAAAAAGTTTTTGG
Organism: Schleiferiaceae bacterium; assembly: GCA_963758205.1. Classification (GTDB taxonomy): domain Bacteria; phylum Bacteroidota; class Bacteroidia; order Flavobacteriales; family Schleiferiaceae; genus Owenweeksia. The sequence goes on along the minus strand of CAVWUM010000007.1, from coordinate 155 downwards.
CGGATTTGCTGTTTTATGGCTTTTTGGCCAAATAGGTGAAGTTATAGTAGTTTCAATTTAAAACTGTACTACTTCATTAAAACTAAGTTTTAGTACCAATACACTAAGCTTAAAGTGGTTTTCTAAACCCTGTCATTCAGCAGACCAATACCAAT
>CAVWUM010000006.1:0-1117391 GCA_963758205.1 Schleiferiaceae bacterium | reverse complement strand
GTCTTATCGCTATTTTCAAGTTCTCTTGATTTCTAAAATGGCAGCAGAAAAGGCTGGAAGATTGAATAGGGACAATGTTAAATTTACTGGACACGCCCCAATTCTTTGCCTGATGATTTTATGGAATTATTTAAACAGTTTGATCAACATGCGGATTCAATATTGACCTTGAGTTTATGGAAGGGTAGTTTCATCTGGTTTCTCACGAAGGCAATTTTATATCATTTCACTAAAAAGGGTTTCTCTTCCATTTCCAGGTTGAAGATGGATTTTAATTATTCAGTGGCAAATAATGAAGCTATTACCTACAGCGGAATGAGATTAGCTCAATGTTAATTATTTAAATTCTTCACTCTATATCAAAAAGCCCCATTATCGGGGCTTTCTTATTTATTCCATTTCTTCAAACTCATCACCTGGTTCGCCAAATACGGTCTATTCATCCTCCCGCAAACTCAACTTTGCGGATCCTAAGGTTAGGGGGTGATAATTCTTGCAATTAGTTTTGAATCACTTCCAGTCTACCGTCTTTAAAGTACAGGTAGCTGCTTTATAAACCCACTGCTCTGTATATACATCAGAACTTATGGTTTTATTTTTCTCTTGGGGTTTTCCCCAGGAGAGTTCGCATTCTTCTGCTGTCATGCCTACTCTAACCTTTCCAACTTTAATAAGCTCCCAAATTTCATTGTTGATTTGAGTATAATCATCCTTAGGATTTTCGAACGAAAAAATATCATCAAAATCAGCCCCAAAAACCCCGCTTGCTTTATTAACTCCGCTAAAACGGATATTCAAAAAAGCAGGCTCCAGGCTATCAGGTTTAAATACAATTTTTACGGGTGCATCTTCATTTCCAAGCCCGATCTTGGTAACTCTTACTGGAATAAAACGTTCCGTGGCAGTTGTGTAAACGCCAAAACCCTTTTCATCTTCCCTCATCCAAAGCTTGGTAAGTACAAAAAGTGTGGTGTCGAGCAATTCTTCTTTAGCCTTATCAACTTCATCGAGATATACAAGATTCTTGATGTAGGCTATTTTAGAACGCCTCATTTCCTCTTTTGAGCCTATATATTCATATTCAAATAATCTTCCTTCGCTGTCAAAAACCACATATGTGCGTAAGCAGGTTCCTTTTGGGCATGATACTTTTCGCTCCTCTATTTTGGATAGTGTAAAAACCTTCCACTCATAATCACTTTGTTTTATCCTGGAGGCATAGGGATTTTTACTTTTATAAGGCGAAAGGTTAATGTTGGAATTATGGCCTGCTAGGTCTGGAGCTACCATAAAACGCATTCCCTGATACCAGTCAGCTATATTCAAGTATTTGAACTGATCTGAAAAACCACTAGAGCTGTCATTTACCTCCTTCTTTTCCTTGGTGGAAGCCGTAACCTGATAGGGATTTTGCCCAAAGGTGGTATAGAAAGTTAGGCTTAGTGTAAATAGTAAGAATTTGGCTTTCATGTTGTTTAGTTTATCGGGTTAATTGTTAATCCAAATTAAACTAAAAAATCAGTAAGGTATTTAGGTCAAAAAAATAACCCCTCTCTCAAGGGGCTATTTCATTTACTCATCTTCTGCCAGGCCGGTCTTGGCACTTTCTTCCCTCAGGTGTACTTCATCATACACCAGGTCATTTTGCCAGCTCAGTAAAAACTCCTGCAGCCTAAGCAGCATCCTTACCACATTCCGGTCAAACAGGTCAATGGTATCCTTGTTTTCAGCAGCCATGCAGGCATAAAAGGTAATCAGGTTGGCAATGTCACCAGGGCCTTCATCCTCCACATAGCTCATAAGTTCAAGGGTTCTGCCACTTACTGGGGCTTCCAGTTGGCTAATAAGTACTTGGGGCACTTCACTGTACAGTAATTTTGTTTCTGTGTGTGTCATTTTACAGAATTTAATAGTTACTAATGGCCCAGGGTGTGACACACACAGTGGCAGAGCCAAAGATATGCGGGAACCTTACGGTACTCCCCACCCTGGGTTTATTATTAGCAGTTGCAATCTGTTGGATTTGCTCGTGCACTATGTGTGTCACTGCAAATCTCAAAAGAGTTATTGGATAAATTGGTGTACAAAAGTTTCCAATATGGTGGATGTTTGTCCATTCACCCAGCAAATGTTGCCAATAATTCTACATCTGTCAACTACATATATCTGTACTTTCCTATAATTTCCTTCCGGAGGCTCTCCCCTCCTTTTTTTAAGGAGGGGCTGGGGGTGGTTTCTTTCTTATTCCTAAACTCTTTTCCCTAATTTTGAGGTATGACAAATAATATCTCGTTCTTCAACCCAAAAACCAATCAAATGGAGCTCGGATCTCTTGAAGATTTGACCAACGCCTGCAACGAGCAGCTTATTAAGTATTACGGTGTAGATCTGTCTGAACTGAGAATTGAAAAACAGAATGTAGAATTTACAATCCGTGGCCGTGGAGCCGTTAAATCCACCGAATACAAAGAGCAGCTTCTCCGGATAAATTCATTCCTTCAAAAGTTCATAGCTAGGCCCGGTGCAAAGGAATTGGAAGACTTAAAGCACGGGAGAATCCTAATGCCAAAGCTCACTAAAAGCGAGCAGGAGGCTGTAAAGCGCATTATGTTAGTGGATTATATTAATGAAGGTTTGGATCAAAAATCCAATATAGATGCTTCTGATGCCTTTGCTCTTTCGGTAAATCGAGATATAAGAAATCGTTTGAAACCAAGAAGAAAGCATTCAAAATATTGAAAAGCTTTCAAAATTTTAGATGAATATTTCCATGAGCATCGAAATCCCAAAATTCGAAATCACCGATAAGCAAAAGGAGCCTTGGCCAAATGTGAGGGTATTTGAACTCACTCCTGAAGGATTGGGGGAGGAATGGCACATTTCAAAGTTTGTCAATTCCTGTAAACCCATTTCTGGTCCTTTAACTGAAGAAGAAAGATTTAGTAAAGACTTTGGTAAACCAAAAGTTGAGGCCGTATTACTTTCCCCTGAAGGCCCTGATGGTAAATTCTTTGCCAGGCTACTCCCAACTGGAGAGTTATTAGCTGTGGATCCTATTGTACCGGTAACCCCCATAGGTGAAGTGGATGTAATGCAGGATGGCAAACGGCCAGTACTCAAGCTCACAGGCACTATAAAAGGTCACAAAAAGGTATATGATGGCACAATCAGAAAAGATTAAGATTACAGCCGGTGAGGTCTATTTTAAAAAATATGGCCAAATCCAATTCAAGGGTGATTATTCCGCAGCGGAGTTTAGGGAGCACTCACTAAAGCAGCTACTTTACTTAATGAAGTATGAAAACCCTATTCTAAAAATAAAAGTCTTCCTGGCTTGGTTAAAAAGCTATGGTAAACTCACCCTTGAAGAAGGGAAGTACTACACCAAAATACAGATGTTTGTAGATGATAGTGATATACTGAAGGAATATAAGACTCAAGAGTGGCAGCGTTATTTTTGGAATGATGATACTTATAAGTATTTGTTTCAGTCTTTCGAATCAGTATTCGATAGGATTAAAAGTAGTTCCGGTGCTAAAAAAAGCGCGGGTACCTGGCTAAGGTAGCCGCGTCAAAAAAAATGGATGTAAACGTTTATTTAGGCCAAATTTTCACATCATCAATAAAAAGTGCTGTTACCTCCTCTTGGCCGTTGGTATAAAGGGGGGGGGGCTTTAAATGCGTCAATATCCCCATGTATTTGATGTTCGGGCAGGTTGTAAATCTGCAGCCTTCCTGTTTCCTTAGTCTTAGTCAGCAAAGCTTCAAGAGTTTCGGTATTAACTAAATGTGTACACTTCCTCTCAATCCAAATAGAGATAGATTTTACTCTAATGGCCTCTTTTGTGCTCTTTGTTGTAGCGGTTAAATTCATCTTTTCGGTATTTAATAAACCCGCCATCAATGCCCTGATGGCGGGTTCTTTGAGTTTTTACTATTCTTAAAATCTTCTGCCATAAACCGAATGGCAAAAAATTTATAATCTCGTTGTCCTTCCTCATTGGTGAAGGTTACGAAAAAGCACGGCAGGTTCTGTTGAACCCGCCATGCGCACACATCTACAAAGGCCTTCATATTTTCAATTCTTGTTGAATTATTATATTATTCATCCAAGTATTTGCAAAGCTGGCCTGCTCTCGCATTATTCTTGCGTCATATTTCAGTCTGCCTTCTTCGGTTACTTCGGCAGTTTCTTGGTTAAACCCTGCATAATCATTTCTAAAGGATAGCGGCATTACCCGTAAAATTTTGCCTTCATGCAACAACATTAAAAAGGTCATATCAGGGTCTGCCATCATATCACCATTTTGTTTTCCGTAATGGCTTACTGAACCAATGGCGAAGTTTTCACCAGTGCGCAATATTTCCACACTACAATACATAAAGGTTCCTTTGGCATTGTCGTATTTTCTGTGGCTTCCTGCTCTTAGCTCCAAATCTTTAAAAAGGCGGCAAAACTGTGCTGTTGCTTTTTTATTTAGGGGGGTTGGCTTGCTCAAGTCTTTACTTGTTGGTTACTGAATAAATAAGCAAGCGGGAAATACTTATACTTCTTTGCTTCTTCGCTTTCCTCACTTTCGCGGTGGTCTTTGGCTTCTTCTACAATTCGTTTCCTTCCCCACACTACAAAGGCCTCACTACCTTTAATCACGCTATAACCCTCTTTTTTCCAGCCCTTAAAACTTTTGAAGGTGTTGTGGTGGCCTCTCGTATAAAAGCGCTCTATAATAATAGAATTGAGTGTACAGTCTAGCCCTTCTTCATCCCTTATCTCTCGGGCTTCTTCACTCAGGTAAATCAGTTGCTTTCTGCGTTGGTCTTTAATCAGCTTCCAACTTTCTGTGGCTACCGTGGCCACATCTCCTTTAGTATTCATAATTTTGTCTCGTTAGATAAACTCACATTTTTTTAACAGTAAACCCCCACAGGCTGCAACCCTGCGGGGGTTTTTAAATTTCAAGGCTTACAGCTCAAATTCAGCAATTTCCTTCTCGCACTCCTTAAGGAGTTCGTCCAGCTGGGTGCGCACGTTGCCAATAGTTTTATTTATCACATCACTATTAGTTACGGTCACTCGGTGGCCGGCACCATTGCTCAGCACTAACTCTACTTTAGTGCCATCGTTGGTGGCCATAAAATCGTCCAGCTCCTCGTCCTTCATTTTCAGGTGGTCGTGTCTGTCTGCCAACTTTTGCATTTTGGCCAGGCCCTCTTTCCTCCGCATGGCTATACTTGCATCCGATTCGGGAGTTTTGCCCTTGTCCTCCTTGGGCTGTTCCTTTTTTTCCACTTTTTCATCAGTCACCTTTTTTAAGGTAGTTGCTGTGGTGGTTTCCTTCTTGTTCTCGCTTGCGCTTTTCTGGGCTGCGCTACCTCTATTCTTGTTAGTCATACTCACATAATTTATTGATTATTAATACTTAAAGATAATAAAAAAGCGCCTTATAAAAAAGCGAAATAGCAGATGTATTCTTCATTTTCTTCAAAATCATATTTTCATAAATCCTTAATTATCAGCACGAAAACCCCTACAAAACCCATTTTTATACAATGGTTTTATACCTTTTTTGCGACCACACTCAGCTGCCTTCCTTTAATTAAAGCAGTTTATCCCTAAGGGAGATATGATCCCAAAATGGGAAGCTGAAAATTCCAACCATTAGTGCTTTGACATCCTCAAGATCGATTCAACCATCTCCAATCACTTTTAATCATGTCCTTTTCGACTGGATTGATTGAGTTTATTATTGAGATGTGAATACAATTAGCCTGAAAGAAGCAATTGCTTCAATGAGAAGAGATACTGCCTCGGTAAAGCCGTTCGAAATAGAGTTTGCCTCATTTTCAATTTCAAGGAATAGCTCAGAGGGTATTAAAATCATAGAGAAATGTCTTGTGAGAGCAATCCCTCCAATATCAAAGGATCCTTACTCTTCTGAAAAGCTTTATCTATTTGATGCTGATACACATCAGAACAGACAATGCTGGCAGGCTCTCATCCTATCATACAATGGTTATAAAGTGAGCCTGAGATGAAGACAGAAGTAACAAGGAAAGGAAACGATGGTGTACTCGTAGTTGGCGATAGCGCTTACACCTTCGAGATTTCTTCTCGATCAAGGTCTGAGATTGAACAGCATTACAATCAAAACTTTAATGATGATACCTGGGATGACTTAGCTATCCACTTTGATGGAATGAAAGTGTTTCAGTTTGGCAGGGATAACAACTTACCCATTGAAATACGTGATACAGTTGGCGGTAATCATCTCTTGCCTCGCATATTCACCAAACGTGGATTCCTTACCTGGGGTAAAGACCCAGGCTCTACAAGGAGACATTTGAAGAAGGAAAAATCCGCTATGAATTTGTAGAGGATAATCAAATCCAGGACTGGCTCGAATCCTTTGGTCATGTAGATTACCTGCTAAAGATCATCACTGACTTCAATCACTTAGAATTAGCCTGGTCAAAAGTTCATCTTAGAAAAGAAGCCCGGCTTAATGGTGGCCGTTACCCGATAGGTTCTATTGAACACGTACCAGCCGAGAAAGTCCGCGAAGCAACAAAAGATATCAATAGCGATATCGCTACTCACGGAGTAGTAGGGGACTGGAACCGTATGTGGAAACGCAATTTCAGGGCCTTTCCACTAAAGGACTGGAAGAAACCTACCAGCCAGAAAACTGCTCTACACTGCCACAAAAACCCCTCATTTGCTACTGATCATCATACCCGGCCCGATATCATGGGTCTGCTGCCCTGGTTGCGAAGATCTTCTGCCATCCCATATATCCTGGAGGCACTTAGCAACAATAGCCTCAACATCAAATGGCACATCATTTCGCCTGCAGCTTACTGGGAAAAGATCAAAGAAGGATTGGAGGAAAAGTGCGCCATTGAAGGCATAGAGTATGAGGACAAGATGCTTGAGGATGCCAAAGACAAAAAGTTTGCAGACCTGGCCAAAGTACTCGCAGGTGAGCGCAATGTGGGCAAATTCTTCACCAGTGAAATGGTAGTGGAGGTTTTAGGCACTACCATAATTGAACACAAGTGGGAGATCATCCCGATTGATCAGAAAGTGGGTGATTACGTAAAAGCCCAACTTGAAATAGCCAAAGCCGCAAACATGGCCACAGTGGCCGGTGGTGGTCTTCACCAGGCCTTAAGTAATGTAGCTGCAGATGGTAAATCCGATTCCGGTTCCGAGCAGCTCTATGCCATGCAAAACTATATCCTTACTGAGGTAGATGTTCCGGAACTCATCATCTGCCAGGCCATCAATAAAGCCATAAAAGTAAACTGGCCCACATCCAACATCAAACTTGGCTTTTACCGCTCTCTCCCTGTGAGGGAAGAAGACAAAACCCCAAAAGACCGCGTGAAAAATGCCTAAACTTCTTTTCAATAAAGCCAATCAGGGAATACAGGAGCTGAGGCCCATCCTCACCAACCTCTATGCCTCCAATCCTTTTGATACCATCTTCTGAATTCTTGGTAGATGCTACCGATAAACTCATCCTGGAGATTTCACCTGAAATCTACAAGGTGGCCACGGATCATTATTATTCTAATGACTATGACACTGGCTCCACTACTGAACTTGAACTCAAGGATGAACTCGTAAAATACTGCCAAAAGCCTGTCGCGCTTTTCGGTTACCTCGAGTATGCTCCGGTAAATGATATTAAGGATACTGGTAACGGTAGGCGAATGCACACAGACACTGATTCAAAGCTTCCATTCGAGTGGGCGCTTGATCGGCAGGAGCTCCACATCTTTCACCGTGCCCATCGTGCTATGGATAACCTTATCAATTTCCTGGATAAAAATGTAGCAACTTTCACAGAATGGGCCGAAACGGATGCTTACAAAAAGCGCAAAAACCTCATTTTAAGAAACACTGCTGATCTGGAGGCGATAGTACCGATTGAACAGAGCAGCTGGCTCTTTCATAAAGCCATACCCTTTAATGTGCTCATTCAAAAAAATCATGTAAAGCCGGTTCTCAAAGCCTCAGGCCTTCAGCAATTGCTGGATAATTTACCTGATAACCTTACAGACGAACCAGGAGGAGATCATTGATGAGCTCAAAAACTTCATAGCCTATTCCATTATGGCTAAAGTCTTCCGGTTGTTACCGGTCAAAATACTTCCCCAGGGCATAGTCCAGCAATACACTTCTGATAGAGCCAATTCTTCAGCCAGTCAGGTGTCAGAAGCCCAGGCCCGCATTGATGTAGCTGAAGGCTATGAAGCTATGGCAGCCAGGGAAATAAAATCCGTGCAGGAAAAACTTCGCAAACAAAGGCTCAAAGCCCAGGGCATCACCTACCCGCAAGAGCCAGAGCCTATCGATTATAACAAACAAACACACTTCAGAGCATGAAAAAGCCAATCGGGTACTACTGGTATATCCTTAAGCAATTCTTCCGCAACCCTGCAAAGTACATCCGCACCAGGCGAGAGGAAAAAATCCTCAATGCCGGTGCCAACAAACTCGAGTCCATCAATGATGATCGCTATAAGCTACGCATGCAGATGATGCAATGGCTTAAAATGAAAAAGTCAAGCGGTAAGATCAATGATCACCATGCGACCAAGCTCATGAACGTTCAATTTGCTGAAGAGCTCACAGAAGCAGGCGTTACAGCCACAGCACATGGTTACCAGGTGGTATTTAAAAAGGCAAAGCTTCTTAAAGCGGTATGAACACGCTGCGTATCCCCGAAATTGACTTTATGCAAACCTATGCCGCTAACATCAGTGAGCTACAGCCAGATCAATGGCTCTATTACTGCAGCCTTATAGATCAGCACCAGCAAGGTCTTATCAGTTTTGATGATTTTGAGGTAAGCTTTCTCTACAATCTCCTTAACCTTAAGCCTACCCGCAAGGGTGGGGATGATAAGGTGATGAACGTTACCCTGCTTCGCGAAACCCTCAGGGGCTTTTATACCATAGATGGTAAAAATCCGGACAACCGCTTCATAGAAACCGAAACCATTCTCAACCTTTTACCTCAGTTTACCTGGAATGATCAGACCTTCACCGGTCCGGGTGTGCTGTTGCATGATATCACCTTCGGTGATTTCCTGCTGGCCTACCAGGTGTATGGCGATTATATCAAGTCTCAAAATAAGGATGCCCTCAAGTATATCACCACTATCCTTTATAAAGATGGTAATGACCTGCCATTGCGGGAAAAAGCCCTGGAAGATCTTCCCCCTGAATATGGACTGGCCACATTCTTCTTTTTCAGGAGCTGCATTGAGCACCTCACTACACGGCCTATAATAGTTTTTGGTAATGAAGTACCGGTGTATGAGATTTTCCAGACCTCTGAAGGTTCCGGAAGCAAACAAAAGGTAAATCCCCTGGGGTTGGAAACAGTCCTTTTTGATCTTGGCGAAATAGGCGTATTTGGCAATACACAGGAGCTCAAATCGCAAAACCTGTTTGAGGTTTTGCGCTACCTGTGGAATAAGCACCGTAAGGGAGAAGTAGAAAAAAGAAAAGCCAATGCTGAGCGTAACCGATCTTAAAACCTTTTGCCAGGATGTGGTAAACACCGTACCCGGTATCAACGCCCATATTATGATAGTAGGGGAGAAGCACCTGGCTAAGCACATCAGCAATAAACGGATAGAGGAGTTCCCGGTAATAGTGGCCTTATATCCTTCAGCCAATGGCTCCGGCTCACATCTGGATAACTTTCAGTATGCCAATGAGCTTGATTTCTTTGTCCTCAAAAAAATCCCTGATTACTCAGCGCGTACCTATCAGCAGGAAGAGGAAGATTATCAGGAAACCCAGAATCTAACCATGTCCGTTATCCAGTTCATTAAAGATAATCAAGGCAAACCAGGCTACTGCACATGGCTGGGCAAAATCAACCCCAACACCATTGGTATAGATCCTGAATACAATTACCATGACTGTGATGGCTGGAGCTTCTCGTTTGGCTTAATGACACCATAAATATGCAGCTACTGGGCATCTTATTCATTCTGTATTTACTTGCGGGTTTATTAGCTGCCAGCTATTTTTCCATCCTGGTACACTTGCCTGATTATTATGATGATTGCCACAGGCTCCATGGAGACTATGAAGAGATTAAGGATAAACCCGATTGGGAAAAATTCACACTGGCATTTCTGGTCCTTATGATATTCTGGCCAGAGTTTATTGATCTGATACTATAACCAACCCCCTGTCACGCTGAGCTTTAGTCCAAGGGCTTTCCTATTCTTCAGTGTCATCTTCTAAATGATTGTCATCAGTAGGGTGTAAAATCCTCACCATCTCAATATTAGGGCTTGCAGCATACACATTACCACAACCTTTACACTTTATAGTATAGGCAAAAAACCCATCATAATGATTGCTCTGTCCACACTCACAGTGGAAATCCATACATACATCAGTTCCCTTCCATTGTATAAACCCACCTTGTCCATGGTGTTTTTCAAATAGATTTGATGCCTCTGTTTGAGTTGTTGCAGATTTCATTTTATATCAAGTTCTAGATTTTATCAATTAATAACCAAACCCCTGTCACGCTGAGCGCTAGTCGAAGCGCTTTCCATGCTCATCAAATCAACCCGATCAAGCTTTTCAGCTCTTTTAAGTGTAGCTCTTTCAATTCAGCCTTGCTGTACCAGTCATCCAAGTTTTTAATAAACATTAAGTCATTGTCAAATTCAATGATATACCCATTTGCAATTTTCGCTACAACTGTTATAGGCTTTTCCACATCAACTCCATAACGCTGGCAAATTTTCTCTACCAACCAGGCACGCATGGCCGTATATTTCTTAAAATTCCCGCGGATGGTATCATGAACGTATGTTTTAGAAACACCAAACTTACCAGCTAAATCCCTCACATTAGATCCACCCTTTTCATAAGCATCGCGTAATTTCGTAAATAGGTCATCATGCGGTTTATCCCTTACCTGCTCTTTTGATGTCAGTGCCCTCATTTTCTTATTGTATTGATAGTTATGAATCCCCGTTACCAATCACCCCCTTACATCCTAATCCTCGCCCTTATCACTGCCGGCATCTGCCTTATTGTTAATGTTGTCAGGTACTTTCTTGATAGTTAACTGGCCGGCCCTGTTCAACACCTCCAGCATTAATTTAGTGCTCAGTTTGCCTTGCTTCAGCCATACCCGGTAGTTGCGTACATCCCTGCTGGTCATATCCAGTTTGTGATGTACAGCCCTTTCCTTCAGTACCTCCGCTACAGCCTTTTGCAAGTCCTCTTCAGCAATCATTTTCGCTTTATTATAACACGAATGTAAGCAATCGTACTATATTTGCCCTACCACACCACTTATTGCACGAATTCGGGTAAAATATGCCCGGGAGAGTTCCGCGTTTACGCGGAATCCGTGTTCGTGCAGGTGTGGTACCTTACGATTCTCCCGGGTTCTTTAACCCCATGGCCACACCAAAGTATTACCGAAACACAGTTGAAATAAATGATATTGAACCCGGAGCGCTTTGGGTATTCCAAAATGGAATATGCACTCTGGTAGATGGTGATCAGTTTGTGCAAGTACCATTTGATGATTCGAATTTTGTATTGTGAAAATTTCTGAAACAATAACGAGTACGGCACGTTATTTGGGTTTAGTTTACAAAATTTCAAAGAAAGGTTCTGTTAATTTTAGTACAGGTTTTTTATTGTTGTTAATAAAATGGTTTACTTTGCACCAAGTATTGGAAGAGCAAAAATTGGCACACTTACTACGCAAGTAGTTGTTTACTCGATATTTACAAAGATTTTCAACTTAACTTAAAATCATCACTTACCATGGGATTCTTATTAACTAAGAACGGTAAAACCAATTCCAAAGAAGTTTCCAACACTGATTCCAACCATCTTTACAGATCAATGGAAAGGTTTGCTTGGAAGGACGCTAATAAAAGGCAACGGAAAGAGTTAGCCATTTCGGCTTACAAGTCAACAGCATATTAAGAAATAGTTATATTAGATTTGCAAGGAGGTCATATTGACCTCCTTTTTTATTTTATATGAATATTGATTTTCCAGGCCTAAGACAACTCGGGTGTAGTAAGCGCACTGATTTATCAGATATCAATGATCAGTACTTTGAGCACGGTCTACAAGAGTTGAGACGTTTCTCAATAGAGTTAAATGGTCAAACATTGAAGAAGTTAGAGAAACCACCGCAACAAAAAAAATTGATTTATATAATTGAAATTCATGTTTATGAGGGCTTTGCCATGATCAAGTATTACCCTAGAAACATGAAGAACCATCCAGAGAAGTATAAACTTAGGGCGGAAACACTTGGCTATATGTTGAATATTTCAAGCTTCAGGCACTTGCTCAATGCTAGCACATACCTAATGAAACTATATCTTGATATCAACAAAAACAACTTCATAGGGTACATTGGCCAACCAGATGATAAAGATGATTTGGCAAGAGTTCATAATAAAACTGCCAAAAGAGCTAGGGCTTATAATAGGTGGGTAGCAACTATGTTTCAATCTCACAAATTTGCCATAGTAAATCCTGAAATATTTCGAGATGAAAATATAAACCTTGTAAGAAATGCAAAAACTAATCAGTATCACTTATCGTCATTTCAACAAACTAATTATGACAAATTTCTGACAGTTTTTGAGGGTTGCGGAGATAAGGTTTTAGAGTTTATGACAAAAGCCACAAAGGAGAAATATTTATCAGCTTTAAAAACACCAGAAGCCAAAAGGGGACTGGCCTAAGTCAAAGAAGAGTCCTTTACCACTCTTCCTCCTCCCTGATCGCCACCATTTGGTAGTGCCTCACCACCATGTCCAGGTCATAACCCGCCAGTGCAAAAAAGTCATTTCGGCTTCGGGCCAGCTTAAGGCAATCATTCAGGGTACATATCAATGCGCCTATCAGGCTGTTCTTCTCCACTGGTAGTTTCCATATCTCATTTACCAGGTCGGTTACCTGTTGCCGGCTAACTTCATTCTTACCGTTAAGCTGATAAAGGCTTTCAATTTTGGCAAGGGCTTTTGCTTCAGTGGGGCTTAGTGATTTCATTGTATGGGTTTTAAAAATTATAGCCTCCCCTCAGCCATGGTCAGGATGAATAAACCAAAAGGAAATCGCGCCCTGGCGTGAGCAAACTTTTGGAGTTTCATCAAATGGCATCTTCGCTATTCATTTTTAGGCCTCATACAATCCTCAGCCCCCACCAAAGCCCCTAAAATAGCATTGTCCTTTTCTGTTCCCATCGGTTCAATGATTTTTAGCCTATGACAGCCAGGCAAAAACTTAAATCAAGAGATCAGGGAATACTGGAGCGGAAATTTGTCCGCAAGGTTTTGATGGATGAAGGGCAGGAATTTGTTGCCGGTCACAGGCAAGCCATAAAAAGGCTTTTAAACTCTTCAGGTGTGCTGGGTGGGGCACTTTCAATGCAGGTAAGTGAGAGTGGCAATACCGGTGGATCCCTTTCCATTTCTCATGCCAAGCGCCAAAGGTTTTTAGATATGAAAACCCGAAAGCTCACCACTGGTGGTACTGTGCGCAAAAAAGCCTACACCATCCATAATAAGGAGCTCTTCGGACGTCTTAATAATATCATTGGTCAACTCTCATTCGGGTTTACTCAATCGGTAAAAGAGAAGATTCAGCGCGAACAAATAATAGAAACCAATGGCTAAAAGGATTGTTGACGAAATTCTTAAATACACCATTGAAATCAATGGTGATCCTGCTCAAAAGGAACTCATAGACCTTGAAAAGCAACAGCGCAAACTTACCTCTGCCAATAAGGAACTTAGAGCAGAAAAGGAGAAAATGGAGAAGCAGAATCTTCAGAACACCAAAAGGTGGCATGAAGTGAGGGATGCCATGTCAGCCAACAATAAGCAGATAAAGCTTAATGAGGCCCAAATGGTAGAGTTGAGAAATAAGATTGGGATTACTGCACTTACCATGAAACAATTAAAGTCTGAAGCCACAAGGCTAAGGCTATTACTTTTCAACATGGTACCCGGTTCTGAGGATTACATCCGGTATGATAACCAACTCAATAAGATCAATGCCCGTATGCGTGAGCTTCGGGTAAACTCCAAAGCTACAGGCCTCAGCATAGGGGGTATTGCCGATAAGTTCAATCGCTTTGCAGCTTTGGGTGCTACTGTTCTTGCCACTCTGACAGGGATGGTTCTTAGTATGCAAAAAGCTTTGGATTTCTCAGGTAAGTTGAGTGATGCCCAGGCCGATGTTTCCAAAACTACTGGTCTAAGTGCTAAGGCGGTGGATGATCTTACCATTAAGCTCGGACTTTTTAAAACCCGTTCGGCCAGGCTGGAGCTTTTGGCGCTGGCTGAAGAAGCTGGGCGATTGGGTAAAAAGTCAACGGAGGACATTCTCGAGTTTGTAAAAACTGGAGATAAAATAAAAGTAGCCCTGGGGGATGATCTTAAAGGTGATGTAAACGAAAACATCCGCATCATTGGTAAGCTTACCGAGCAATACAGGGTAGGAGCTGAGTTTGGAGCCTCCTTTGGAGAAGGCATGGAAATGATAGGATCCGCTATCAATGAGGTTTCTGCTTCAGGTACCGCTCAGGCAGATTACCTGGTAGATTTCCTGAGCCGTATGGTAGGTATCAGCCAACAGGCCGGTATAGCTGCTGAAGATATGGTTGGAGTTGCGGCCGTGTTGGATGAAGCTGGTCAGCAAACAGAAACATCAGCCACTGCACTTAGCCAGGTTATAGTTAATATGAGTAAGGATACTGCCACCTATGCTGAGATTGCAGGTATGGGGGTGCAGGAGTTTGCAGATTTGGTAAAAAATGATGCCAATGAAGCCTTACTGGTTTTCCTTAAAGGGCTTAATGGTAATAATGAAGGCCTTACTGAGCTTGCCCAAAAGTTTGATGGACTGGGTATAGATGGCACCCGGGCCATTACAGTACTTTCAGCTTTAGCCGGACAAACAGATAAAATCCGTGAAAAGCAGGATCTGGCCAATAAATCCCTCAATGAAGCTACTTCCCTTACAGATGAAGCCCGTAAAAAGAATGAAAACTTTGGGGCAGTACTCGATAATCTTAGAAAGAGAATAGTAAAACTGGTACTGGAAGGTGGTTTTGTATCCTGGCTTCAGGATTCAGTAACCTGGGTAGCCAAATTTGTAGGTGCTATTGATGATGCTGATGGAAGTGTTACCGCCTGGAGAGAGAAGATTGCTTTCTTCCTAAAAGTGGCATTAGTAGCTACCACAGCTATGCTTAGCTATAAAACAGCTATCCAGCTGGTTGCCATATGGAACGAAAGGACAGCAATTGCAGAACAGTTAAAGGCTGTGGCCATGAAAGGTTCAAACCTTATTACTGGTATTCTTAGAACTACCACTCTGCTATACCAATTGGCATTGGCAAAAGCAACCGGTAATATGGGTAGGGCAGCGGCCGCTCAGCGTATGCTTAATGCCACAATGTTGGTCAATCCTTTTGTAGCTATAGCCACATTGGTGGCATCAGCAGCTGTGGCCTATGCTCTGTTTGCTGAAAGTACTGATAGAGTTGCAGTAAAACAAAGGGTATTAAATGATCTTAGTGCTGAAACGCAAAAGAGCATTGCAGGAGAAAAGGCAGAGTTGGAGAGATTGTTAGTTGTAGCTCGGAATGAAAAAATATCTAAAGAGCAAAGGCAGCAAGCTATTGATAGATTGAATGCGATAGTGCCTGAGTACAATAACAATCTATCAATTGAAAGCATCAATACACTTGAGGCCCGTAAGCAAACGGATCTTTATGTAGCATCACTTGAAAAGAAGGCTTTGGCTCAGGCTTTTGACAATAAGTTCACGGATCTAAACACAAAGTTGATTGAAACCCAAAGCAAGAAGGTAGAAGATTATACTGGTATGTGGGAAAAATTTGCGGTTTCAGAGGCTACTGCCATGGCATGGGCCAAAGAGCGTAAAGAGGAAGAGATCAAAGGCATTCAGAAAGAATTGGTTGCTCTTGGTGAATTATATCAGGCAAAAATTGAGGCAGGTGAAGTTAATGTGGATGGATCAGGTACTAATACTGATCCAGAAGATCCAAATTTCGCTAGGAAACAAGCAGAGCTGGCCATTGCTGGCTTCATCGCTAAACTGCGTAAGAAAGATAAATCTGAGTTACAGCAGCAATTAGAAGAGAAAATTGCCCTCGCAAAGGAGTTTGGTATTAAAAGTATTGAGCTTGAAAGAGCACTGGCCGAAGAAATTGCCAGGCAAAACCCGGATATAAAGAAAAAGGCTGAAGCCAGGAAAAAAGCAGAAGGAAGAACTCCAGGAGTTTTTAAAAGATGTAAATCAGGGTGAGCTCACCGCGGTTCAAAAAAAGTATGAGTCTGCATTAGAGCTTCTCAAAAAGTTTTATAAGGATGAAAGCAAATTAACTGAAGAGCAGCAAGCCCTTAAAAAAGCCATTGAGGAAAAGTTTGAGCAGGAATCATATGTAGAGCAACTCCAAAAAGAACAAGATGATAGAGATGCGGAGCTAGAGAGGCAACAAGCTTTAATGGAGTCAATGTTACAGCAGATGCATGACTCCGAAAAACTTCAGATTACTCAGCAATATGCTGATAAGCTGATAACTCAGGAGCAATACAATGCCTTAATGCTGAAGGCAGAGTTGGATCATATTGATAGAATGATTAATGCCTACAGGCTTTTGGGAAAATCTACTACAGAACTGGAGCAAGGCAAAGCTGATTTGCAGGTGGCTAACAATGAGAAAGTCATTAAATCAGAGGCTGACTTAAGAAAGGAGAGATATGCCCAAATGGCTGTTTCCGGTCTTATGGCCATTGCTGAAGCCAAAAATGCTGAAGACAGAAAAAGGGCCATCATTAATAGTATCCGGGATATTATTGCGGCCATAGTGGCAGAAGCTATAACCAAGTTTGTAGCCAGGGAGATATCAGATAAAGGTTGGGTTGGTATTCTTACAGGAGCAGCTGGAGCAGCTTTGGTTACAGGTTTGTTCAATGCAGTTGTCCCTTCCTATGATCAGGGTATGTATGATGTCATAGATGACAAAGGAGACAAATACCGGGCACAGAGAAATGAGCAAATGCAAACAGGCCTTTACACTAAGCCCACAGTAAGCTATGGCAAAAACATGCTGGTGGCAGAAAAAAGACCTGAAATAGTAATTGATGGCCTCACCACCCAAAGGTTAATGAATTTCAGGCCTGATGTTATAGATGCTATAAAACAGGAAGCCAGGGGTGTAAGAGGCTATGCCAATGGCAACTATCCAAACGGTTTAAATAGCGGAGCTATATCCCCCGCTGGCGGGGGTGCCCAAGGGGCGGGGGTGGACATGTCAGAAACCAATGCTCTAATCCGGGCTTTAATTTCCCTGCAGGGCAAACCTGCCATTGCCCTCCTGCCAGATAAAACGGTAAAAGCCATCAATGATAGAAATTCATTGGAGCAATTAGTTAGAGAACAATCAATAATGAACGGATGATCACAGCACAGTTACCACCAAAATATGTAATGCTGGGCAACCAGGTACCGCTCACACTGGCTACTGACTTATATGAGCAGGTAGTAGGCGTGAGGGCAGAAACTAACCTGGCCATCAATAATATCCCGGCCAACAATGCCAAATTCAATTTTGCCTGGCTCAATGGTGATATTAATATGGAGTTCACAGTGCTGGATAATCCGGGCAACTCAGCCAATGAAATTAAAAGGGATAATTCCCTCACAGTACACAATTGGGTCAATGTTCATGTATTGCCAGCCTTGCAGGCCAATCCGCTTTTATCTCAGGCTTTCGAAATTACTTTGGCAGCACCTGGTGTTATCCGCTTTCTATCCTATGCACAGGGGCCACAGTACAATCTTACCCTGCCGGTCAATCCGGGTGGTATGGGCTTTTTCAATAGCATTTTAGGCGTAGCCCCCGTTTATGATCCTCTGCTTAGGATCTTCCTAAGGCTGCAATTCCGTAAGCTTACCCAAAGCGCATGGCAAAGCCTGGAGTATTCAGTATCACCCAATGCTGGTGCATCCTCTTTTCTTATTAATGAGCTATTAAGTTTAGATGATGTGGATCTGCCTCTACCTGCAGTTGATGCTGTCAACCCCCAGGATGTTTCTACAGGGGCCTTGGAGTTTAAACTCAGCTACACAGAAATTTTTGGGCAAAACCTGCTGGCCAATAAACTGCAAACCCCACCCAATACCTTTGTGGCCTTTGCTGGTGGCATAAAGCATGTGGATTATGCTACCATAGATCTTGATAATAAATTCAATGCCTACTTCAACTGGCTTTCCTGGTACCCTCAGCAAATCAGTATTTCACCTACTCAGCCCTTTTTTCTCCACTGGTTTGCACCTTCTGCAGGCGTTTCTTTTGATATGCAGGCACTTATTACATTTACTGATGGTACTACTCAAAACAGAACCATCTACTCAGTAAACAATGCCAATCAACACAGGGTGTGGGCCTGCCCACTGGGCTTAAATGCACTGGCCGGTCTCAACCTTACTAAAGAGGTGGCCAGCTACCGGGTACACTGGTACCAGGCTGTTTTAAATGGCTCACCAATCCGGTCTCCCTACATCACCATTACTATTGATAGAAAAAAGTATTTGGATGAAACCCATCTCCTGTACCGCAACAGTTGGGGCTTTTTTGAAGTAGCCAGGCTTACCGGTATCCGGGAGACAGTTGCCAGCATCAATTCAGATGAGCACACCAGGCAGCTCCCCTTCAACTACACCAAAAATGATAGGTCTGGCCGTAACATGGCCTCTAGTTATCAGCTTATAGATACCCTGTACTCGGGCTTCAGGTATAAACATGAGATGGATCACCTCCTTGATCTGCTCAGAAGTGAAGATATCAGGCTTATTGAAGGCAACTTTGCAAAACCGGTAATACTTGAGCCTGATAATGTGGCCATGTATGATACAGAAAG
This sequence comes from Schleiferiaceae bacterium, assembly GCA_963758205.1. GTDB lineage: Bacteria > Bacteroidota > Bacteroidia > Flavobacteriales > Schleiferiaceae > Owenweeksia. The sequence continues at coordinate 1,098,411 of CAVWUM010000006.1, read as the reverse complement.
TGGCAGAAACAATGCAGCCTCCTTCAAAATAAAAGAACAATCAACAGGCAAATATTACTCGGATGGCAGATATAGTTCTTAATGGTGAATCCCTTGAGCTGGCAGCCAGCTACCGCATAACACAAGTGCAAAGGTCAGGGCATTTCTCAAATGATATCAGGCAGGATCTTACCGAACCCTTCACCCTGCCTTATAAGGATAGCCCCAGGAATAAACGCATACTCCGTAATATAAACCTGCCACAGGCCATCCTTGCCACTGAAAAGTTTAGTGTGTTCTATGAATTTGGGGGCACCTATTACCCTGCGGAAATGGTACTCAGAGAAATTAAGGACAACCTGCAGGTAAACATTTACTTTGATAAGCAGGCGCTCACAGTACTCTCCAAAAATTGTGATGAAGTAGATTGGGTCAACAATTCATCTCTGCAGGTACTATATGCCAATGCCAGGAGTAAAGTGTGGCCGGAAGTGGAAATGTTTTTCCCCATGATTGGGGCCCCAAACTTTTATGATGATGAGGATACAGATCCTGCTGATAAACAAAATAAAGATTGGGAAGGAGTAATAAACAGGCATCAGATCAATACCGGTAGCTTTTCTATAAACTCACAATACTCTGGTGGTAATGGAGATAATATTACAAGCCTGGCCCCTCAAATAGCATTGCTTGAAGTGCTAAAAAGAGGCTTTGAAATTGATGATTATACAATACAGGGAGACTTTACCACCAACATTGCAGCAAGGCGGGCCTTTGTGTTTAATAATGTAGTGTTGGATAGGGGCCTCTTTACCATATTTGATGATGTGGAAGCAACCCGCTCAGCAGCTTCCTTTTCTGTGTTTGATGCCAGTGCCAGGCCACACTTTCCTTTCAATCAGGCTACCAATGCAGCCTTTAACCTGGCTACTGATGAGTATCTCTGTGGGCAGGAGGGGGAGCTGGAGATAAACTTCACCTGCAACTCAGTGTATGTACAAAACTCCTTTTGGCACATCCGGTTTATTCATCCCAATGGGGGCGAGTCCACCATCATGTTCAGGCACTTTTTCAATCACTATGGCCCCATTCAGCTATATGGTACCACCACCATTACCCCACAGCTGCTCGGTAGCAAAATTTACATCATGGTTATATCCCCACAGGGTTACAACACCAATGTTAATGTTACTGATGCTCACATATCATTTAAAATGGATAGGGTGCCAGAAGCGGTATTTGATCCCCCGGGCAATTGTGGCAGGTTTTTACCTGATATGAAGTTTATTGACTTTGTAAAAGAAATGATGCAGGGCTTTAACCTAAGGATGGATCTGGACAGGAAAAACAAAACCGTATCCTTCAATTTCAGGTCACAGGTATTAAACCAACAGGCCACACAGGATTTATCACCCTACCTTACTAAAATGGAAATTGATTATGAAGAAAGAAAGGATTACCTGGTAAGGTATGCCTCCTTTTCCAGTGAAGAGGATGAGTATAAAGATTTCAGGCATCAAAACTGCCTGCAGGTTTCCAGTAATGGAGAGAGTAGGTTTCTGCTGGAGCCACCAGCCAACTGGCAGGGAGAAACCATTCAGCTAAAAACCCACCCCATGATTAAGCTTAAAGTAAATAATGGGGGCACCATTGTAAGAACCAGCACATTTTTGGGTAAAGCAGTAAGCAGTATTTATGAAACCGGTGCTGATAAAATGACCAAACTAAGGGTGGCCTTTTTTGTGGGTACAGGCAACACCCTGCCCATTGCAGATAATAAATATGTGGTGGATGACCAGGGTTTGGATATGCAGATTTTTGCAGATCCCCTTTCAGTAGGATCATTGTGGAGCAACTGGCTCATCTGGCAGGTTAGGGATAACAGAACCTACACAGCCATTTGCAATATGCCAAAGGTTTTCCTCACCCGTATGAATATAGAAGAGCCCTTCCACATCAATAATGTAAAATACCTGGTAGATGAAGTGGAAAGCATCATTGAAGAAGAAGACACCTGCAGGGTAGAGTTCAGGTTAAAATTAATTTGATACTTTCCCATCAAATTAATCTCACTTTTATGAAAACCGAAACCACCCAAACTCAGGCAAAGCCTGTAAAAACTGAATTGGATTACCTCAAATCCATTGATACCAACATTGGATTCCTCAAAAACTTTGTAGTCTTTCTAATAGTGCTAACTGTACTAGGCTTACTCCTCAGCTTTTTTGCCAGTGTAGGGGCATTTAGTTAATAAAAAAGCCCCTCAGGAGAGGGGCTAACTTTACTTCTGTTCTTCAAACTGCTCATCCAGCTTTGCAAATACTGTCTGATCAGCATCTACCAGTAAAAGCTTTCCGCTTTCATGCCATTGCCATAAGGCTCCGGGTTCAATGTTATGTACCAAGCTAATGTTTCGGTAGTATTTAGCTCTGGGCATGGCTCACAGTATTTACTTCGTGCAGCACATTTACAAGTTTGCCAAGGTTCTGAAGGGTAAAAAATAAATCAGAGCGTGTGGCCATGCTGCTGTTGCCAAAAGTTTGGCTCTCTTGCAGCATGGTAGCTACCTCTAATAACTGATTGGAAACTTCGGGTGCATCAACTAACTGAAAGAAGTTGGTGATGGCTTTTTGGGAATCGCTTTTCTTGTCTTGCATTTTTGAAAAGATTTTGAATTATTAAAAATCGAACCGGTCACTGCAAGACAATCCGTAGCGGAGCCACAGAAAAGCTGAGGGACTTTCACCCCTATGCCGGTTCTTATTTTTAACAGTAAGCTTTTGAAGGATTGCTCCATTTCACGAATTATCTTGCAGAGCAAATTTAGGAAAATTAAAAACCTAATTGAAGCTGGCCTGTAACAAATCTGTCTATCTTCTTTTTTTCCAGTTTAATTTCTGAGGTAATGATCCTTTTGAGCCTCTCCAACTTTAGTAACCTCTTATTGCTACTAACGGCTGTGGATCTTTCCTCCATGCTACCAAACATGTAGTCTAGGATAAATCTTTGATACTTTCTAAAAGCATCTCTTAGTCTTTCATTAACTATGTTGGCATTTAAACTGGCTATCCAAATTGCAAAGCCATTTTTTGTTAAAAAAATTGAACCATTTGTATCAATTAACCCTAAATCTGGTGCGTTTTTTTGAACCAGATTTCCCAAAATCGGGTGTTTTTTAATTTTCTGGTAGGCGTTTTTCTTATGAAAACCAAAAAAATCACATACAGGGGCAACCCAAATCAATTGATCCTGGTACTCAATTGTATCATCAAACATTTTCCTTACTGAATTATCCATAATTAAAGGTTTTAAGATTGAGAAGTTGGAATTTGCTGATTATAGCGGTCAATCAAATAATCATAAAGCATACCTGGATCCTTTAGATAAATAGCTGTACCATCAAGCTCCCAAGCTAAGGGGTCATCTGTAAGCCCATACTCTCCATCTGTGATAAAGTAATCAATCATCCGATGCTCCTTATCCTTAAAAATGGTAGCCAATAGTTCAACAATTCCATTTTTTAGAAGCAAATTATTGTACCATGGCAGGTTACAGCTAAAAACCTTTTCTAAAGCTTCTGCGCATTCAAAGTCATGGTCTGATTGTTTCTTAAGATCATTTATAATCTTAATAAAGAATTCCCGCTTGATGATTTGCTGAACATTAGTCAACACTTGATTTTCTTCCATAGTAATAAATAAAAAAAGCCCCCGTAAGCTTCTTCTTGGCTGAGAGGGTTGCTTACAGGGGCCTGTTAAACTTTTATGTGGGGTGCTTCAGCCAAGAAGACTGGACAAATGTAAACGTTTGTCCATAAATATGGAAACAAAAGTTTACTGTAATGGATACGTTTGTCCGTTATCTCAGCAAATGTTGCTAATAATTATACATCTGTCAACTACATATATCTGTACTTTCCTATAATTTCCTTCCGGAGGCTCTCCCCTCCTTTTTTTAAGGAGGGGCTGGGGGTGGTTAATTAAACAACCTTCATCATTTCCCCCTTCCCTTTCAGTATCACCCTCATATCCTCAGCAAACTCTTCATCAAACAGGCGCTTCTCACCAATAGTGAGGCGCTTGGCCATGCCCACATATATCATGGTAGTTTCAATTTTACTGTGGGCCATCATTTCCTTTAAGTTGGTAATGTCTCCACCCAAATAAACATATAAGGTTCCAAACGTGTGCCTGGCACAATGGAAAGTAATTCTCTTATTTATTTTCAGGATCCTGAAAATCTCTTTCAGGTTCCGGTTGGTAACCTGGTCACACTTCAAATCAAATAGTGGCCCTCTGGTATTGGTGATCAGTGCCCTTGCTACTTCAGGCAATGGTACCTGTACCTGCTTCTCATATCTCCTTGTTTTTACAGCTATATATTGTAAAGTATCTCCAACCACATGGGTGTGCCTCAGCTCCTTCATATCACTAATCCTGCAACCAGTAAAGCAGGCAAACAAAAAGTGAGTAAGCGTTTCCTGCAGGTGTACAGGTAAGGCATCCTTTTGGTAGAGTAAAATGGCCTGCCTCAGTTCCTCTGGGCTTAAGTAATTTCGGTTTCCCTTAATGGTGCCAATGGGTTCAGTGTAGGGGTTTTGTATAGGATAACCCGCTTTAATGGCCCTCAAAATCATAGTTTGTGTTTTGCTATGATTCTTCTTCCGGGTGTTAAGGCTATGCTTTCTTTTCAGCATGGCCTTTTCAACTTTGGTTCTAATTTCAGGGATATCCCCCAAACCAATACAAGCCCCAAAAGCCTCTTTCCATACACCAATCAGTTTGGTGTAAGTGTTCAGGCTGTCAGGGGTAAGGTTGTCCGGGTTATCATCAATCCAGTTTTTGGTAAAAGTGATCAGGTTCAATGGTTCACCAGTGTACCAAAGCTTTTTCTGAAAAGAGTGGTGGCTCAGGTGTTCCCCTGTTTTCCGGGCATCCTTTACAATAGCATCACAGCGGTCAATAAACTTCTCCAGGTCAAGATTTATCTGCAGAGCTTCAGCTTTGGAGAGGCCCTTTCTGGCTACCATTTCCCTTTTCTTCCGGTTCCAGTATTTCAGGTAGATGTAATACTCCAGCTTCAGCCGGTCTTCCACACCATCAATCCTGAGATTTAACTCAACAGAAGTTTTTCCATCGGCATTTATATCATACCTGGGCCTGATGAAATACTTGATTTTTTGCATTCGTCCGTTTTTTAAAGTTAGCTCGTCCTGTTTTCGTCCTTTTTTTGGACAATCCCAGGCCGATAAAACGGACCTTTCGCGATAAGAGAAGGCTATAACCTAAAAGGGATCGCATTGCTGCAATCCCTTATATAACCTCCAAAGTGAGATTTTAAGCGGTCCGGACGGGACTCGAACCCGCGACCCCATGCGTGACAGGCATGTATTCTAACCAACTGAACTACCGGACCAAAATTTCAAAACCGCTACCCTTTCGTAACGGGAGCGCAAATATAGATACTTTCATAAATTCACCAAACAATTGGTTTTAGAAAATTGGGAAAAAATTACGCATCACTATAGTGTCAACTCCCTGGGCTGTTTTAACCAATTGTAATATAAGGTGTTGAGCATGTTCTGTTGCAGGTTGTAGTTTTTCAATCTTCATTCATTTTTCAGGTAAAAAAATTTCTACCATCATACATCTGGCGCTCCCACCACCAATGGTTTCGATGGTATTGATGGGGCTGTGTATAATACTAAGGTGCCTTTCTATTGTTTGTATCTGCTTATGATCTAAACCTTCATAAGCCCGGGTTGACATTACCATAAAATGGTCACCCCGGCTATTTTCAACCTCCAGCATATTTCCTGCAAAGTGACTCATCTGCTCAAAACTGATGTCCAAAACCTCATGGTTGGTGGCTTGCAGGTTCTCCAAAACCATTTCCCATTCGTTATCATCCCTTATTGTTTCACCACAAATTATAGCCACATTGCTACCAATACACATCATTACATTGGTGTGATATATTGGGTTACCCTTCTTATCTGTGGCTGTAAAAACTATGGGTATATAGTCTTTCTGGTGGCAATACTCCCGGAATAATTCAGGATTAGTACGTTGCGAAATACAGGCATAGGCCAGATTATGTATATGATCGAAAACCATACTGCCGGTTCCTTCAAGGTATTGGTGGCTATTTTCATAATTAGAGAGATCATGAATTCGATTCACCTCAAAATCCGCTTTCAATCTCATCAGGATGTCATCCCTTCGCTCCGGCCTGCGGTTTTTTGCAGCCATCGGGAACAATGTTATTGTTCCATCATGGCTCATTGTTAGCCAATTATTGGGGAAAACTGCATCAGGTTTTGGTGGGGCGGGGGTGTCATCCACCACCATCACATTTATATGGTTTGCCTTTAGCAGTGATATAAATGCATCAAACTCCATCCAGGCTTTTTGGGATACACCTTCCGCACCCTTACTAATAGCCATGGATTGAAAAGAATTTGTATCGCTTGTATCCGGGTTAAACCCAAATGATACCGGCCTTACCATTAATAGGTTAGAAGTACTTTGTTTACGAAATGCGGGGTTTTTAACCATCAAAATAATTTTGTTGCTGAACCAAACTTATGAAAATAGGTTGTAGGATTTTACTTTAGTTTATTTTCTATGTAAACCCTTATTACCGTCATCAAAATGTTAAAATGTCCAATTCAAAGTTCAGCTTCTTTTGTGTACCTGATGGAATGCAATGACGGTTTTTTGCATGTTGGAATTACTACCGATTTGCCAAAATGCCTGGCTAGCCATTTTAATAAGGAGGTTGACGAAACCCGTGAAAGGCTGCCGGTAAAAGTACACAGTTACGTGGCCTTTGAGAGTGAACGAAAAGCGCGACTCTTCATGCGATTTTTACGATCAACACCCGGGCAGTGCTTTTTACGGCAAAGGTGGTTTTAAGGCCTAAACAATTTGTTTTGGCTTTGTAAAAGCTATGCTTCCGCAGATTATTTTCGCGCACTTTTTCTGCTATTTTAATGACGGTAAACCAAAAGGTCAGGAAGGTAAACGAACTGTTCGATTTACTGGATAGAGACATGAAGAAATTTGCATCTTCTACTAAACTTCATTGTCTTATCGGCTGTGGCCGTTGTTGTACAAAGCCACACATAGAAGCCACGGTTCTGGAGTTTTTGCCCCTGGCCATGCATTATTATATGAGTGGGCAGTCGGAAATTATGCTGAAAAAACTACAGGAGGAAGATTCCACCTGCCATGTGTTTGCTCCCACTAATCTTGAGCTGGGCCTTGGTAGTTGTGGTAATTACAACTACAGGGGGTTAATCTGCCGATTATTTGGAATGTCAGCCATGCGTAGCCGGAATAGCACCTTGCAACTTTATACCTGTAGCAGTATTAAAACAACGCAGGCGGAAGAGTTTGCGGCAACCACCAATTTGATAAATGCACAAGGTGAGGTACCATTGGTATCAGATTACTACCAGCGTTTGAGTAATATTGATCCTGTGCTTGCCGGGCAGTACTATCCGATAAACGAAGCTACACGCAGGGCCATTGAGCATATATTGCATTACTATGCTTACCGCAGGCCACCCCGCGGACTAAAGAGAGCCAGCTAACTGGCTTTGGTAAGTTCCACGGTAAACTCAGTGCCCTCGTTTACCTTACTTTCAAATTTTATGGAGCCCTTCATGGCCTTCACAAAATCATGGCAAAGTAGCAGGCCCAGGCCTATGCCTTTTTCACTTTGAGTGCCGGTGGACGGTTTTACCTGCCCGCCAAATAATACTTGCTGCTGCTCTTCAGGAATACCAAGCCCATTATCCTTCACAGATATTAGTGTTTTACCATTTTCCACCTTTGCCCCAATTAGTATTTGAGCATTAGTTGGCGAAAACTTTATGGCGTTGTTAATAAGGTTTCGTACCACCAGGTGCAGCATTTCCGATTCGCCCAATAGAGTTACATGTTCATCCTCAATATGGAGTACCAGTTCTATGTGCTTTCGGTCAGCTTCTGGCTTCATAAGGCTTATAACCTCGTGCAGATGGCTGGCCAGGTGTAGAGGTTTCAGTTCAATATCTTCAAGGTTTGTACGGACTGACCAGTTTAAAAGATTGTTGAGGAGGTTAGAGGTGTTGTGGGTAAGCCCTAGCAGCTGCCCGTTTAAAAATGAGCGGTCTTCCGGGTCAAGCTCATCCAGGTCAAGCATCTCAAGGTATGCCTTAATAGAGTTGAGCGGACTTTTTAAATCATGGGCAATAATGCTGAAAAGACGGTCTTTTTCACGATTACTGAATTCAAGCTCTTCGTTTTTCTTCTCCAACTCCAATTGGCTTTTGTCTGCAATTTTTTGTTCAAAGTTGTAGGATGCCGTAAGAAAAATACCCAGCGTACCAAGAAAAATAATGGATGGGATATAGGTTAATAGGTGATCTAAAAAGTGCTCGGACCGAAATTGATATTGATACAGGGTGATATCCGGAAAGTAAAATTCAATAATAAAAATGGCCATTACTACCAGTATATGGAGGCTTATCCAGACAGGTTGAAACTTGCGCGGGGTGATAACAATGTTCAAGATCAGCGTCATGAAGAAACCATAAATTACCGGGCCTGAAACACCAGAATTCAGAAAGTAGGCCACGCTAAGCAGCACGTAGCTTAATATGGCAAATGACATACTGGCGATTGAAAATTTTCCGCGAAAGCGCGAAAGGTAAAACAGGTAAGTGTTGATTACCAGCATTACGGTAATCCAAAGAGCTACATTGTAATACCCAAAAGCCATATTGGCCAATACAATAAAACTAAGGAGTATGGTGGTAAGGCCACCTACCAGATTAAAGGCCCTGTTTGCCATAGGAAAGTCGGCAAAATCTCCCGTAAGGAAGTTGGACAAGCGCTTAAGAAGGTTAGACATGTGAGTGAGTTGGTTTATTGGTTGAAGAAACTTGAAAGAAACCTCAATTTAGTGAGAGTGATAGCGAGAAATTTTGGTCGATAAATTTATTAATTAAGTTGAAAATCAAAACTATGAGTAAGAACCCCCGCCAACACCCGCTGGCGTGGCATGGGGGGTTCATCACTCCAACCAATATTTAAGGCCCTTGTACCAACTGCACCCCGTGCAGAGTTAGTAAACCAGTGTGAGACTGGAAGTGGTTGAACCCCCGCCTCCATAAATGGAGCACGAGGGTTCTTCACTCCAACCAATGTTGTTATTTGGTTTAGGGGTTCCACAGGTACAAGTCTCTAAAGTTGGAGTTTATATCATCCATCAGCATAAAGCAGTTATCATTGGTTTTTTTACCACGGCCACCTCTTCCTTTTCCTTTTCCGCGGCAAAGGCCAAAGCCTTTAAAGGAGTAAGCGATACCGATTTCGTGAGTTCCAAAAGTGCGGTGTGGGCCAAGACTTGATATGGTTACATCATAGCTATAACCAACGGTAAATCCGCCAAGGCTTACCAGCCCCTGTATTATAATGGCGTCCACATTCCGGTCAATCAAAAGGAAGTTTTGTCTTCTAAAGCCGAGGTTTATTTTAGCGTAGTGTTCTACATCCTTGGCTATCATTAAGGTGTTTGATCGCAGGTGGGCCTGGTTATCCGATATCATACCAACGGAAAAGTAGTTGGGCTTATTCACAAACTTTTGTAGCTGGAAGTACGAGAAGAAGTGAAAGGTGTAGCGTGGTGCCAGCCTGTTATCGGTATTAAAAAAGGTTTCAACAGGCCTGTTGAGATGAAAAGCTGCTGCCCCAAAAGACACATAAGAGCCTTTGCGATTAATTTCGGCCTGTGTACGGAAGCCGGCACTTACATCAAAAATCATATTGGAAACAGGCTCGTAGCCATGTATTACCGATGGCTGATTGAGGTAACCCTGGTAGGGGCTGAACTGATCGCTGAAGGTTAGTTGGCTCCAGTCAATGGTTTTTTGGCCCACACCTACCGAAAGCCCACCCGAAGTAATAAACTTGTTACGATACATTTTACGGCCTACCCAGCGCCCTAGTTTCCCCGGGAAATTCACCGACATCTGAAGGGTAGCATTTTTAGTATTTAAAAAGCCTTCACCTTCCGTATGATCATAACCCAGCAGGGCAAGGCCCACCCGGCCCTGGCCACATCCCGCATTAGCGTTAAAGGTGTTGGTCATAAACTTTCCGGGCACATTGCTCCATTGCAGGCGTGAGTTTAACCCAATACTCAAATCTTCTGAATAGCCGGCATAAGCAGGGTTCAGGTAATTCTTATTCAAATTAAACTGCGAGAAAACAGGATCTTGCGCCCGGACAAATAATGCCCAGGTCACAAGGCCTGTGGTTAGCAGCAATCTAACGTATGAGGGTAACCGTTCCATAAGGTTTTCTTACATTATTTCCATAGTCTTTTCCTTCCCATATAGTACCGTCATTAAACACGGCATCAATTTTCCACACATAGGCGCCCATTGGCAATTCGGTACCTTTCTTGGCATGTTTTCCATCCCAGGGTTCATTGGGTATTCCGTTTTCATCAATTGAGGTTGATTCAAAAATCACGTTACCCCATTCGTCAAAAATCTGTAGTCGGTATTTTTCCATGGAGTGGCCTGCGGGCAAAAAGTAGTTAGCTCCACCAGCTCCCTCTACCCCGGGGGCAAAGGCATTAGGCGTAAACAGCAGGTACCCCTTCAGGTTAATGTCCTGGCAAATGGTATCGCCACAGCCAAACTCATTAGAGGTTATAAGGCATACCTCAAAAATGTAGTCGTTCTCAAACAGATCTACATTATAGATGTGTTTCGGGCTCTTTTCATAGCTATGCTTACCATCGCCAAAGGTCCAGTAGTAGTTGGTGTTTTTATCTGTGTACTGGCTGGTGTTTACAAAATTGAATGTCTTGGCATTTACTTCCGCATGTGTAAAACTGGCAATTGGGGTAGGGTGCACCACCACATAGCTGTTATACATTACCGTATCACTACAGCCACCATCAGATTCTACCCTTAGGGTAACTGTATATGTGCCCGGAACTTCGTAGGTGTGTGTAACATCTGGCATACCGCTGGAGAAGTTGCCATCCCCAAAATCCCAGGTCCAGCTCACAATTTGGCCAGGGCCGTTAAAGTTGTAAACCGAGGTATCCGAGAAGTTTACAGTGAGTGGAGCGCAGCCTTCAAAAACATCACCCACAAAACCTGCTTTAGGGAAGGGGCGGATGTACACCGGTTTTATAATGGAATCTACACAGCCATTGGCATTATAGGCTACCAACAGCACATTGTAGGCGCCATCTTTAGTATAGATGTAAGATGGGTTTACAAGCGTGGAGGTGGAAGCACCGCGGTTTCCGTTATAGTCAAAATCCCAATAATAGCCAGCCGCACTGCTGGATTGATTAATAAAATTGATTTGCTGTGGAGCACCACACTTTTTACCTAATGAGGTGGTAGTGGTGAACTCAGCTTTGCTGATCGGGAAAATATTCACCACCCTTCTTGAACTGTCCGTACATCCAAAACTGGTGCTATGAATTAAGGTAACGGTGTACATACCCGGTGCAGCGTAGGTATGGCTTGGGTTTGGCATTACCGAGGTATTGCCGTCTCCAAATTTCCAAATGGTGCTAACTATTTGTCCGCTTTGGGTACTTGATGAGTCAAAGAAGGCCACAGGCTGCCTGTTTAAGCAGGCGTTGGGTACACTAAAGCTTACTTCAGGTTTGTCATATATGGTTACTGTTTTACAGATGGAATCCATACATCCGTTTACAGATAGTACGGTAAGGCACACATTATAAGTACCAGGGTTTTGGTAGTAGTGTGTTGGGTTGGCCAGGAAGGTACCCGTGCCGTCACCAAAATTCCAGCTGTAGCCGGTTATTGATGTTGAGCTTGTACTACTGAGGTTGGTAAATACTACAGCATTGTCTTCGCAGGTAGCACCGCTATGGCTAAAATCTGCTGTGGGAGAAGGATAAACTATAATGGTTTTATAGGCAGTATCTGAACTACAGGCATCGCTAACATACTGGGCAATAACATAAGTACCAGGATTGGTGTAGGTGTAAACTATAGAATCACCAAGTGCTGTAGGCTGGTTACATACACCGGTAATGGGGTTGTAATCCAAACACCATGTAGTGTTTATTCCACCAAAGGATTTATCAGTAATGGTAACAGTAAGTGGGGCACAGCCCTGCTCAGGCGTGGCACCAATAAAAGCCTGCACATTAAGCGGATGAACTGTAATGTTTAATGAGATGGTACTGTCACCACAATCGTTGGCGGCAGTAAGGTAAACGGTATAGGTAGTGTCATGCACCCCATTATTCACAAAAGTGTGATTCTGTTGCCCCCATACCCAAATGGTATCATTAGTTGGGGTAATCTGGAAAAAGCGATTTAAGGTATCCACGGTTCCATCACCATAATCCATCACCAGGTAATCAGGTCTCCCTTTTACCAGACCATCTAGTTGGAAGGTGGGTGTAAATGGTGTACAACCACTGTAACTTGAGGCCAGCATACGCGGCACCGGCATCGATTTCAATACAATACTGTCAAGATGAGTAGTGCTGCCACAGCAATTGCCTACGGTTTGGCTTATGTAGTAAGTGGTGTCAGCTCCATAATTTGGTAAAAAGGTAGGTAGCGGATTTGGGTTTTGCTGGTTGGTGCTGTAAAGCACGGTAGGCACTCCCTGACGGTTCAATACATACACCTGCCACTGGTAGGTATCTATCAAACCGTAGCTGCTATCGGTAACGCTGGTAGTAAATGGTCCGCAGCGTTTTATGCTATCAATACTGAAGTAAGCCGTAGGTGCTTCATTAATATAAAAGCTCTTTTCAATGGTATCGCTACATCCAAACTGGCTGGTTACTATTAACCTTATCGGGAAGGTACCAGTGCCATTAAAGGTGTGCATTGGGTTTTGAGTAGTGTACTCGATGGTGCCATCGGCATTAATATCCCATTCCCATTGAGTAATATTCCCGCCAAGGCTAAACAGGGTAGAGGCATCGGTAAGGCTGAATGCCTGATTGATACATGCGGTATCAGCACCACAGGCGCTACTCATACTAAAGTTGGCAACCGGGCGCGGGTAAATGGTAATGGTATCGTAAGACACATTTACACAACCCTTATCATTAGTAGCGGTAAGGCTTACCGTGTATTTACCGGGCGCTGCATAGCGATGTAGCGGGCTTCGGCTGGTATCGCTCTGGCCATCACCAAAATTCCATACCCAGCTGTTGATTGGGTGAATGCTGCTTGTATTGTTTACAAACATCACGCTGTCATTCAAACAGCTGTTAGCGGCCGTCCATTGCACATCAGGGCGTGCATATACGGTGATAAACTGTATTACCGAATCTTTACAGCCAAAGCCGGAGTAGGGCACCATTTTAATTTCATAGATGGAATCCTGCGTAAAGCTGGTGTTGGTAAATGTTTTGGTTGGATTAGCCAGGTTAGAGAAGAAAACTCCATTGGAGTACCACTCCCAGGCGGTAAAGCCGGGCACGGTATCCGTAAAGTTTACGTTAAGCGGGCTACAGCCATCATACACATTAGCACTAAAACCGGGGAATGCTTTACCAATGGTGTACACCAGGTTTTCAACCGTGTCGCTTTTACAGTTAAAGATGCTCACTGCGGTTAATCGTATGATAATGGAGTCACCGGGCTGCGCCAGTAAATGGTTGATGGAGGCAGCAGTAGTGTAGGTAGCCAATACGTTTCTGGTTTTGGCATCAAGTATTTCCCAAACATAGCTGGTATTGGCAGCTGGGTAGTGGATGTTACCAATTACGCTGGAGTCAATCAGCCATGGGGCACAATCAGCCTGGGTAGTAAGAGTAATAGTAGCCTTCGGATCCGGGTGTACCGTGATGCTATCGGTGATAGTATCTGAACAGCCAAAAGCGTTTGTGGCAACTAAAGTGATTACGTAGGTGGTATCCTGTAAACCAACATTGGTAAAGGTTACCGTTGGTACAGAATCAGTGCTGGTTTGCCCATTATGGAAATCCCAGAAGAAGGTCATATCCTGCCTGTTCATTCCACTTTGGTTGGGCGATGAGGTATTTACAAAATCAAGTGTAAACGGTCCGCAAGAGTCTTTGCTTGATACGGTGAATCCGGCCTGTGGTTTAGGATAAACGGTGTAAGTTTTACTTATAGAATCAATACAACCTTTTACCATATCCACCACTACAAGTTTAATGGTGTACACCACACTATCATTGGTTGAGAGCGGGAAGTCAAAAACCGGATTGGCAGTGGTATCACCTGTAATATTTACGGCTGGTGTACTGCTCCATGTATAGCTCAGGCTACTTCCGGTAGAGTTATCTATTGGGTTTACACTTACCGGAGCACAGGCTGCAGCAGGCAGGGTAAAGTCTGCAATAGGGCGGGTGTAAATGGTTATTGATCTTGTTACAGTATCCGTACAGCCATCTACGGAAGTAATAATAAGTGTAACCTGGTAAGTACTATCCGATCCTGATTGGTTGTTGCCAAATACAATTTGCGGATGTGTGGCGGTACTGTCAGATATCCATGCGGTTGGTGAAGAGGTAGTCCAGCGGTAAGTGGCACCGGCTTTTCCTACAGAGTTATTGGTTACAAAAATGGTATCCCAGGGGCAACGATTGGCAGCCATGCTAAAGTCGGCAATGGGCTCAGGGAAAATGGTTACCGTTTGCTCTGTGGAGTCTTTACATCCTGTACCGGCTTCCACCACCAGTTTAATGGTAATTACCGAATCTGCCGTAAGGCTATTGTTTACAAAAGTGAAAACCGGTGCTGCGCCACTGCTATGGAATACACCGTTTACATACCAGTGCCTGTTGGCGCCCGGTGAAGCTGAATCCAGAATATTAACCTGTAAAGGCGAGCAGCCACTATCGGGCACAGGCGTAAAGCTGGCTACCGGGTTCGGTATGGTAAACATCAGCTGTGTGGCCGTATCGGATTTACATCCGAATGGGCTGCTGGCAATCAATCGTAGAACTACTGAATCCGCTGCAGCGGTAATAGTGTAGTTGAGGTTTGATAAACCAGTATCCTGACTCAATAGGGTACCATTGGTGTTTAGCAATTGCCAGTAATATTGTTGATTGGCAGCTGTAAATGCTGTGGCGCTTACTACGGATGAATCAATTAAAAATGGTGCACAGTTGGCGGTGCGTACTGCTGTTATCAAAGCCCTCGGATCAGGGTGCACCACAATGCTATCGGTAATGGTATCGCTACAGCCAAAGGCGTTGGTAGCTATTAATGTTATAAGGTAGGTGGTATCCTGTGTACCAGTGTTGGTAAAAGTGGCTGTAGGTACGGAGTCAGTGCTGGTTGTTCCATTGTGGAAATCCCATAAAAAGGTCATTGTACTTCTGTCCATACCGCTTTGGTTTGCAGATGAAGTATTCACAAAATCAATGGTGAACGGGCCGCATGAATCTTTGGTTGAGATATTAAAACCAGCCTGTGGCTTTGGATATACTGTGTAAGGAATGGTAATGGAATCCAGACAGCCGGTAATGCTATCAGTAGCGATAAGGCTGATGAGGTAAACCATACTATCATTGGTGCTCAGCGGGAAGCTGAAAGACGGGTTAGCTGTTGTGGACCCACTTATTATAACAGTTGGTGTACTGTTCCATTGGTACGCCAGGTTTTTACCTACAGACTGGTTTACCGGACTTACCGCTTGTGGCGAACAGGCCGCGGCTGGTAGGGTAAATATTGCATCAGGACGGGAAGACACTTTAACATAAGTAAAAGTGGTATCAGTACAACCATTTGGCGATACAACTACGAGGGTAATGGTGTAAGTGCTATCCACACCACTTTGGTTATTGGCAAAAGCAATGCGTGGGTTAGTGGCATTTACATTAGATATCCATGCCGAGTGGGCGCTGGTGCTCCAGATGTAGGTAGAGCCTGCCTGGCCTACAGAAGAGTTCTGAGTGATAATGGTATCCCACGGACAAACATCGGCAACTGTGGTAAAGGCGGCCATCGGAGCCGGGTGTACCACTACGGTTTTTTCAATGGAGTCCTTACAGCCAGTACCGGCTTCTACCACCAGTTTTACAACTATAGTGGTGTCTATAGTCTGGCTGTTATTCACAAAAGTAAAATTGCTTGCCGGGCCGGTAAACTGGTACACGTTGTTGAAATACCAGTGCCTGTTTGCACCCGGAGATGCTGAATCGAATACGCCAACATTTAAAGGCGAACAACCACTATCTGGCACCAGCGCAAAGTTGGCTACCGGGTTGGGGATGGTGTAAAAAAGTTGTGTGGCCGTATCGGATTTACATCCAAATGGGCTGCTGGCAATGAGCCTGATTAATGCTGAATCAGCGGAAGCGGTGATGGTGTAATTAAGATTGTAAAGGCCTGTATCCTGCGAAAGCACTGAACCGTTAGTGCTAAGTATTTGCCAGTAATACTGCTGATTGGCCGCGGCAAAAGCCGTAGCATTTACCATAGATGAATCAATGATAAATGGGGCACAGCCGGCCGTGCGGCTGGCGGTAATTATAGCTCTTGGGTCAGGATGTACAACTACTGTATCCACTACAGTATCACTACAGCCAAAGGCATTATTGGCAATAAGGGTTACGATGTATGAGCTGTCAACCACCCCGGTATTACTGTAGGTAAATACAGGTGTTGAGTCTGCTGAGGTTTGACCGTTACCGGCATCCCACAAAAAGATCATGGTGCTTCTATCCATTCCACTTTGGTTGGTGGTAGATGTGTTGGCAAACTGAATACTGAAAGGTGAGCAGCTATCTAATAGTGCACTGTTGAAACCTGCCGTTGGGCGTGGATAAACTGTATAGGTTGATGTTGTGGAATCTATACAGCCATTGGTGTCAACCACCGTCAGGCTTATGGTGTAAACCACAGAATCATTAAAGCTGGCCGGGAAGTTAAACTGCGGGTTGGCCGAGTTTAATCCTGTAGCCGGTGCAGCCGGACTGATTGTCCAATTGTAGTTCAGCGCCTTGCCGGCAGAAGAATCAATTGGGTTGATGGCCAATGGGGCGCAGGCTGCAGCCGGAAGACTGAATGCAGCTACCGGTCTAGAGAAAATAGTAATGTTTTGAGTTGTGGTATCGCTACAGCCATTAGCTGAAGTTACCAGCAAAGTAATGGTGTAAGTGGAATCAAATCCGCTTTGGCTGTCCTTAAAGATGAAGGATGGCTGAGCAATAGTATCGTTAGTAATGCTAACCGCTGGAGAATTGATGGTCCATTGGTAAGAAGCTCCCTTGGCAGATGAATTATTGGTAACACCAATTGTATCTCCGGGGCAACTGTTTGCAATTATGCTGAAATCAGCCAGTGGCTTAGGGAATATTGTAATGGTTTTCTCGGTAGAATCCTGGCAACCGGTACCTGCTGTTATAATGAGTTTCAGCCTTACAATGCTATCCTGAGTAGTTGAGTTATTAATCAGGTTTAAAATCGGATTTAAAGCAGTGCTGAAAAGGCTATCATTAATGTACCAACTATGTGAAACGCCTGTTGAAGACGAATCGAAAATTGAAACCGCCAGCGGTGAGCAGCCACTATCAGGCACAATAGCAAAATTGGCCACCGGGCTTGTAATGGTGTAGAATAGCTGCTGAGCCGTATCGTTTTTACAACCAAATGGGCTGGTGGTTATCAACCTTACGTTTACTGAGTCCCCATCCTGTAAAATGGTATAATTAAGATTATACAGGCCGGTATCGGTTTGTAAAATGCTATCATTAAGATTAAGCACCTGCCAGATGTAAAGATCATTGGCCTGAGGGTATTGAACAGCATTGGCTACGCTGCTATCAATAACAAATGGTGCACAATCCACCGAGTAGTTTTGAATGATTACCGCTCTCGGATCCGGGTGAACCGTAATAGTGTCAACAATGGAATCCACACAACCAAAAGCATTGGTTATGAAGAGGCTCACATAATAAGAAGTATCAGCTATACCGGTATTGGTGTAAGTTGTAGTTGGGATAGAGTCCGTTGAGGTGAAGCCATTACCAAAATCCCATGCAAATGTTAAATCCTTTAAATGCTGCCCCGGTATGTTGCTGGCAGAGCTATTCAAAAACTGAACGGTCATTGGGCCGCAGCTATCATTTACCGATGGCATAAATGCTGCCGTTGGAATCGGGTACACGGTGTATGTTCCGCTGGCTGTGTCAATACAGCCGTTGGTATCGGTTACCGTAAGGGCTATGGTATATACTATAGAGTCATTATAAGAAGCCGGGAAACTGAAAACCGGGTTGGCCTTTCCGTTGTTGGTAATACTTATGGCCGGAGTTACTGTCCATTGGTAAACAAGGCTTTTTCCTTTAGAGGTATCAAGTGGTGAAAGACTTAAAGGTGCGCAGGCGGCTGCTGGCATTTCGAAACCAGCCCTGGGGCGTGCAAATACTGTAATAGTTTGAGTAGCGGTATCGGAGCAGCCATCCCCTGAAAAGGCAATAAGGGTAACGGTATAAGTGGAGTCATAGCTACTTTGGTTATCTCCAAATACAAAGGTTGGTGCAGCGGCCGTGGTATCTGAAATAAAGATGGAAGAACTTGAAGCCGACCAACTATAAGTAGCCGTTCCTTTGGTAGTTGAAAGTTGAGTTACCACCACACTATCATTAGGACAAATGCTTGCAGGTATCGTAAAGTCAGCTAATGGTTTTGGATATACAGTTACCGTTTTGGTGATGGAATCTCTACACCCTGAACCTGCAGTTACCACCAGTTTAATGGTAATGGTACTATCCTGGGTATTACTTTGATTGTAAAACACAAATGATGGCGCAACCAACGTGGAAGCCAGGTTACCATTTACATACCAGTAGTGATTGGTGCCCACTGTAGATGAATCAATCATTTGTACCGCCAGTGCTGAACAACCCACAGGGTTATCTACATAAAAGTCGGCCTCGGGTATATCCATCACGCGGATGTTGAGGCTATCTATGTAATAACACCCATTGTTGTCCAGGTATTCATAATAGATTTTGTGGGTACCAACCCCAGCCACTAATGGAGAGAAAGTATTGCCATTAACACCGGTGCCTATCCAGGTTCCACCAGGGTGAGAAGCACTGTTGAAGGTATAAATCAGACTGTCATAACAAAGTGCGATATCCGGGCCTGCATCAAGTGCTATCAGTTCGTAAACATCAATCAGAACGGAATCATAGTCCACACAACCCAATGAATCCGTAACCTGCAACACGTAGGTTACGGGACTGTCAACAGGGTAGCGAAGGGTAGTTGATAAGGTATCATTGGCAACATTAATAGCTGGCAGCCATTTGTAGGTGTAGGGCGGATGACCACCCGTTGCAAAACCAAGCAGGTTGGTGGTATCGTTATAACAGAGTATCTGATCGGCTCCGGCATGTGATAGCAGTTGAGGCGCCACTTGCAGATAAAAGGATATTGTATCTCCACAGCCCAGTGAGTCGCTCACACTAATGTGGATGGTGCGGCTGCCGGTAACGTTACTTAAGTACAGTGAGTCACCGGTTTGGGATACACCACCTGGTGTTGAACTCCAGTTTATATAATAGGGCTGTAAACCTCCGGTGACCACAGCAATCTGACTAAAATCCGAACCGTAACAAACAAGTGTATCCGGTATAGAGTCAATCTGAGGAACATCATAAAAGGAGATTTCCATGGTATCCACATCGGTACCACAAGTATTGGTAACCCTGTTGATAATAGTGTAAGTGCCGAGGGTGGTAAAATCTATTTGGGGAAACTCTGAAGTAGAGTTGGTTCCGTTAATATAGCTCCAGCCCGTTGCCGGAATTATTTGCCAGTCATAACTCAATGGCGCAAGGCTATCGAACTTTTGCGGGGTAAATGGTGCGTTGGCAAAATTCACTTCGCGTACTCCACAAAAGGCCAGGTCGGGCGGTAGAAAAACGGTTGGGTCGTTTTGAACCACCAGCGTACGGCTAAATGTAGATGTATCACAGTGATTATTGCTTTGAACCGTGATAGTATAAATACCGCTGGCATAAAAGTAGGCCTGCAATAGAGAGTCCGTATCACCTGTTAGCAGGGTGTGTCCGGTAGAAGGGGTTATGTCCCACTGCAGGCCTGTTGTATCACAAAATGTGATCAATTCATTAAGGTAAAAGGCCGTAACCGTATCAGGGGCACAAATGGTATCCTTATCAATGCCAAAGGTTGGGTCGGGTATTGAATCTACGCAAATAACCTGCACTACAGTATCAATTTCGCAACCTGCCTGGTTACCAACATATTGCCTTATGGTGTAATAGCCTGTTTTATGGAAATCAACACCCAGGTTAGAGGTACCCGGAAACCAGTTCATTGGGTTACTGCTGCCGTTGAGGGCGCCCATATAGCCTGTGGTAATGCTGTAGGTTGAAGGAGATATTTCCCAAACCAGCGTAACATTGGTATCACAGCCATTAAGAGCGTTGGCGCTTCCCCATGATTGATCTATTACCGGAACAGTTTGGCCAATACATACTCTGGGCTGTACTTCAAAAGCCGCGGTGGGCGGATCTGAAATGTAGATAGGCTCAATGGAAACCGTGGTATTTGGCCTGCATGGTGCCTGTGCTGTAATTTTTATTTCGAAAGAGTTGGCGTAGCTATAGCTGTTGTAGCCGCATGATGGTTCAAAAAAGGTATGGCTGATACTATCGGGCGGTGGGTGCATGTAGGTTACGGGTGGTGAGCCATCATTGGTAACCACGGTGTAAATAGTACCCGGTGGGTTACTGGCGGTTTTAAGGATGTCAAACCAAATGGTAATACCCGTACTATCTTTTGGTAAACACTTTACGCTGCTACCCTTGGTAGCCAAACCTACGGCCGGGTTACCTCCGTAAAATACTTTGATGGTATCAGTGGCAGGGCAGCCATTACCCCCGTAGAGTGTAAGAGCCACTTTGTAAAAACCTGTACCCGCATAACTGTAAGTTAGTGCTGGGCTGGGGAAGGTAGTACCCGTTTGGGGAGGGGAGCCATCGCCAAAATCAATAGAGTAGGAGCTGTAGCTTGATGCGGGCGTTGTGGTATAAAACTGAAAGGTAGAGTTGGCCGGTAAACACCGTGTATAAGTGAGTTGGCCGTTAAACAAAATAGGGCTGCCCTGTGCCGCCAGTTGCGGATTGGGCGTGCTTAATACTGTAAAAATGCGGCTGGCTGTATCTATACATGAGCCGTTTTGGTAATGGTAAATAATTTTATGGGTACCGAGTCCCGCTGCTGCAGGATCAAAAGTGCCTCCTACTATACCGGGGCCGGTAAAGTATCCACCGGCTGGCGACACACCGGTAATGGTGTCGGCTGCGCCTGACCGGCAAAAAACAGTATCTGTAGGATTGAAGGTTACCGGGGTGGGTGTGCCTACTACCACATACCTATAAGTGGTATCAACTGGTACTGAATCAGCCAAGGCTATTATGGCCACTAAATAGGTACCGGGTGTGGCGAAGTTTACCAGATGGGGGCCACTTCCGGTATCGGCCGCGGGTGATCCTCCGGCAAATGACCAATGGAAGTTATTGGCAATACCGCTGCTGGCGCTGAAACTAACCGTGGTAGAACTGCTATTGCATAAGGCAATAGTATCGTTTACCCCGGCAGGACTGCTGGTTATGGAAACCTGGCCAAAAGCTGCACCGGTTATAATGAAGAGGCATAGTATAAACGCCTTCTTCATATCGGGGATGATATGTAGGGTTTTAGTAGCCATACCTGAATTGTAAAGCTCAGGATGATACGTTATGGATGTATTGGACTACTAGAGGGTTACATATTTTAACCTGAGTGGGGCCACAGGGGCCAATGCAGGTTTAGAGAACAGAAATGAAAAGTAGAATAGAGTAGAGTTTAGTTTCATGACTTGAACTTTTAATGAGTGTGAGTATGTTTCAGGATCAAATATATACAAATAGAATCGTCACTACCTAATATTTTTTCGTCTAAATACTTGAAAGTGAATAAAGTACAGGTTTGTTTCTTTCACCGTTGGAAGTTGTGAAATCTATGAATGAACCTCTACCATTATAACTTTTTCAACAAGAGATTTTTGAAAAAAAGTTTCGATTTGAAGTTGAATAGTAGCTACATGAAAAGTTTAAAGTAGGAATAAACTTAAAGAAGGGGGCTTTGAGTAAGGGAATCTCAAACCTTCGAACAAAGCATTGACCGTCAGGGCTATCCAATAATTGTAGATTGCTTAGCCTTTGAATCCAAATACGAAATCATCAAGTATTCGATTTATCTCCTCCTTCCGGAATAGGTCATAGCTTCACCCTTACCAAAACCATAACTTAACCCAAGGGTGATAAACCTACCACGTTGCGAAAAGTTATATAGATAAAAGTTAGGCTGATTAATAACTGACTCGCGAATGCGGGAGGCAAACATATCGCGCACGCCTAAATTGATTACGGCTTTACCTTTCCAAAGCTTTTTGCGTATCCCTGCATCCAGGTAGGCAAAACCTGAAACATCGCCCTGTACTGTTCTAAATCCGGATTCGTAATTACCTGTAAGTTCCAGATCAATACCTGCCGGCAGTTTAAACTTAGTGGTAAGTTGCCCGGTCCATTGATTTCCGCTAAAGTCAAAATCCTGGTTTTGAAATTCGCCATCTCTTACAAAATAGTTGAAATTGGCATCCCCGCTAAGGGTAAGCCATTTTGTGGCATTGTACTTGGCGTTAAGCTCGGCACCCGTGCTGTTTCGTGTACCGATATTTTGAGGCGATGTAACATTTACATTGTTCTCTACAATGGATACCCGCTCAACTACTTCTGTAGTGTAGAGGTGAAAAACGCTGGCATTGAAAGAAGTTTTTTCGAAAATGAAAATTCCCGTAAGTTCATAAGAGTCCGTAAACTCAGGTTGCAGGTTGGGGTTTCCCTGGCGGATATTAAAGTTATTGCGAATATTAAAAAAGGGGTTAAGGTCCCACAAACGTGGTCTGAAAATTCGCCTGCTGTAACCTGCCTGTAGCGAAAAAGGCTTTGATATTTTGTAGGAGGTATGTACCGTTGGGAAGAAGTTGAGATAGTCCTGGTAGTTTTCCTGATTGGTGTTTGTTAATAGTGTTTTCAGGTTGGTGTGCTCTGCCCGCAAGCCTAATTTTACCCCCCACTTTTTACCTTCATAGGCACCTGTTCCATAAATGCCAAATACCTTTTGGTCGTACTCAAAGTTATTGGTAAGGTTAGCGTCAGGCACCAGTACACCGTTTACCAAATTGGAAACCGCATAATCATTGCCCACATCATTTATCTCATATTGTCCGCCAGCTTCAATGGTTACTTTTTTGGTTAGTGGATTAGTGTAATCCAGTTTAAAGGTATAATCAGCCTGCTGAAATTTGGTTTCCGTTTCCTGGTAGGCATCGGCATTATCGCCATCCAGGGTGGTATTTATAAACTCCGAAGAAAGATCCTTACCAAAAAAACTACCCAGGGTGCTGAAGAGCAATACATGGTCCTCATTATTTTTAAACTGCTTTTTATACTGCAGATCGTATTGATACTTAGGGTTGGTGGCCTCGGTGGTTTCTTCGCGCCTCCATTCTGATATCAACTCACCTGTAGAGTCCAGGCTTCTGAAATCCGTTTCGGAAGGTTGCTCCTCAATTTCATAGGCAAAGCTCCCCGAAAGGGTAATTACATTCCATTCATTAAGATGGTAATCTGTGCCCAGGGTTATGTTGTAAAAGTTCTCGTTTCGGAATTCTGTGCCGTCACTAATTATAGAGGTCTTGGTTTGGTTGTCAATATTGGTACTCTCATTATAAGTGGGGATGGAGCGGTAACCGGCACCCATCTGGGTAAAAAAATTAAACCTTTTAGTTCTGCGGTTAAGGCTAATGCCAATGCTGTGGTTATCTGGTATCCCTGTATTTACAGAAATAGATCCGTTAAGGCCTTTCTCATCTTCTTTTTTAAGAATAATATTAATGATGCCTGATGTACCCTCTGCTTCGTATTTGGCCGAGGGGTTAGTAATCACCTCAATGCTTTCAATCATATCTGCAGTAATGCTACCGAGCGCATTGCTTTCGCTATCGGTAAGCACGGAGGGCTTACCATTAATAAGAATTTGCACGCCAGAGTTGCCACGCAACTTTATTTGCCCTTCAATATCCACGGTTACGGAGGGTACATTGCTCAGCACGTCCAGCGCACCCATGCCTGTGCTGCTGATATCCTGGCCTACATTAAAAACACGTTTATCCAGCTTAAACTCTGTAGTTGATTTTTCGGCACGTACCTCTACCTCGTTGAGTGTTTGCTGGTTTTCATCCAGCGCTATGGTGCCCAGGTTTACAGTATTGCCCGCGGCAAAATCAGTAATCTTCTTTTTTTGGTAACCGATAAAACTAACCTCAAGGTAAATATCTGTTTGTTCAACCTTCAGTGTAAATGATCCATCCTCAAGGGTGGTAGTTCCCGTAATCACTTTTTCGGTGCCGTTTTGGGCTGCCACTACCGTTGCATAGGGTATAGGCTGTGCGTTGGTTTTATCTACCACTTTACCTGTAAAGGTTGTTTGAGAATGCAAGCTGCTAAAGCCTGTAAACCAGATTAGTAGTACGCTGATAAAATTTTTGTTGAAGTAATAGTGGGGCATATTTTTCCTTACGGGATTAGGTGCGGCAAATGTCAGCCTAATAATACAGAGTTAAAAATGTTTTAGGCTTTGGGTTCATAGAGTGTGAACATAAGGCTGGGCCGTACAATGATGGATCAGTTTGAAGCGAATGGAATATTACAATTTTAAAAGGTTTTTGAGTCAGACGCATAAATAGTGCGTTCTCCATCTTTAATTTAATCAGGCAACTTTTGGTCCAAACCTTAGTCAAATAATAGCTACCTGAATACTTACATTTTTAATTCATCTTAATTAAAATGTCATTATTAAACTTAGGAAGATATTCTGATAAAAAGATGGAATTATGTAGGATTTATCTATATTTAGTGCCTCGATTAAATAACTCTAACCTAACCCGATGCTAAGGGAGTCTCTACTGAAATATTTTAACACCAGATTGCTGTTTTTATTTGCAGTGGTGTTGTTTTCGGTATCTTCAATGGGATCTCATATTGTAGGTGGAGAGCTGACATACCAATGCCTGGGTGGGGGCTATTATAATGTTAATTTACGATTGTTTAGAGACTGTGGGCCTGGTACCGCTCAAATGCCCACTTCGGCACTAATCAGGGTAAGAGCCATGGACGGTTCCTCAACCTATACCTATACAGCTCAGAGGAATAACATCTACCAGCTTAATATCTCCCAACCGGCATGTGCCACTCTATCACCAAATTTTTGCGTTGAAACCGCTACTTTCAGTCTCGATTCTATTTATGCCGGCAATTCGCCAACTGGTTTTAATTTCTATTATCAGGTTTGTTGCAGAAATGCCAATATCAGTAATATAGTAACGCCAAATACAACGGGTATTACAATATCATCAATTACTACGGCTACAACGCCATGCAACAATAGCCCGTACTTTAACCATAATCCTCCTTTGCTTATTCCCTTTAATATTCCACTCAATATCGATGCATCAGCTATTGACCCTGATGGTGACTCCCTTTATTATAGATTGTGTACTCCTTATGATAACTCTCCATCGGCACCTCAATTTGATACTATAATTTTTAACAGTGGAAATAATAGCAAATATCCTATTTCTTCAGCGCCTCCATTTGTAATTGATCCAATCACCGGGATAATCACCGGTACCATTTCTCAAATGGGGAATTACCAGGTTTCAATTTGTGTGGAAGAGTACAGAAATGGAGTTTATATTGGAAAGATTCAACGAGATTATCAATTTAATGCCATACAGGCGTGGACCATTTTTGCAAACATTTTTCCATCGGGTATTGTGCAGCCAACCTGTAATGGTAATAATGATGGCAGTATTTCGGTAACTGTAGCCGGTGGAACCCCTCCCTACAGCTACCAGTGGTCTAATAGCAGTACATCTTCATCTCTCTCTAATTTAGGCCCGGGTACATACCAGGTTATAGTTACTGATGCCAACAATTGTACTGATACGGCTGATGTGGTTTTAATACAGCCTCTGCAGCTAAGCTTAACCATGCAAAGTCATAAACCTGCTACCTGCCTTACCTCTACTGATGGTGACGTAACCGTGACCGCATCTGGTGGCACAACACCATATACCATTGTTTGGGATACCGGAACACCGGGTGCGAGGGATTCTAACCTTACACATGGCCCGCATAAAGTATATGTAGCTGATAGTAGTGGATGCTGGGATAGTCTTACCGTTAATGTAGGTGTTGTTAGCAATATGGCCATTAGCCTCGATTCTGTAAAAAATCCCTCTTGCCCGGGTGCTGTTGATGGGTATGTTGGAGTGTCATTTGCAGGGGGCAGGCCTCCCTATAATCATATTTGGGCTGATAGTAGTATAAGTACCTCGAGGGGAGGTTTATCTGCAGGTAGTTTTACTGTATATCTTAGCGATAGCGCTGGCTGTTATGATTCATTACAGGTAATGCTACAAGATCCGCAGCCCCTGAATATTACTGTGGACGCAATAAGTCATGTAAGCTGCAATGGTCAGCAGGATGGTGCAGTACAAATTACTACCCACGGAGGAACAGGGCCATACAACTATAATTGGAATGGGGTATCTGCCCAGGAGGACGTGTCAGGCCTGGGACCTGGCAGTGCCATATTGGTTATTAATGATGCAAATGGCTGTACATTTTCGGATACATTTCTTATTAACGAACCAGCGGTTCTACTGATTGATTCAGTTGAACTTATTGATGCCAGCTGTGCCACGTCTGCAGATGGAGCCGTTAAACTCTCTGCCTCAGGCGGTCGGCAACCTTACATTGTATCATGGAGCAATAGCCAAACAGGCAGTAACTTAAACTCCTTGTTGGCAGGAACTTATAACTATGTGCTTACGGATTCATCCGGATGCCAGATTGTGGACTCTATTGTTATAAACTCCCCACAAATGTTAGTGGCACAGGTTTCTTCAGTATCGGGTGTTAGTTGCCCGGGTGGCCAGGATGGTGCCATATCGGTTTCAGCCACAGGTGGAGTGGCACCCTATCAATACATCTGGAATGCCATTACCCCGGGGGGAGCATCAAACTCTCAGCTCCCGGAGGGTCCTGGTTTGGTTGTTATCCGCGACTCTAATGGCTGTGAAAGTACAGTACCCTATAATGTGCCCGTTCCTGATACATTAAAAATAATTTTGGATAGCTTAAAAGCTGTTAGCTGCTTTAACGGTAATGATGGCTACCTGATGACCAGAATAACAGGAGGTACCCCACCAATACAGCTAAGCTGGTCTCACGGACCATCAGGCCCCATGGCTACTGCATTAAGTGCCGGCACTTACACCTTAACGGCCACAGATGCCAAAGGCTGCATTTCGTCTAAAAGCTTTACCATTAGTGAGCCTACTGAGTTATTTATGGCGGAGGATTCAGTAGTATTTACATCTTGCCAGAGTGCATCTGACGGGCAAGTTCATTTATCCATTACCGGTGGTGTGGGTCCGTATACGCTAAGGCATAATGTGGGCGATACTGCCGGCCACTCTATTTACAACTTACCAACGGGCAATCATTCAATAAGAGTTGATGATGCCAATGGCTGTATTAAGTCTCTTTCTGTATATGTTGGCAAAAAACCACCGTTGGAAATTACTTCGATTGATATTGAAAGCCCAACCTGCTTTGGAGGTGATGACGGTTCTGCAGTACCTGTAATAATCGGAGGTCAACCACCTTATTCTATACATTGGAGTACAGGCCATACAGGCCAATCAGAGTTAAACCTGAAAGCAGGGCGTTATGAGGTTTCAGTTGTTGATAGGGATAAGTGCCGCAATAAAATGACCTTTGAAGTATTGCCTCCACCCCCAATCAATCTTGATATTGAAGAGACACCATCCACCTGCATGGAGAAAGCTGATGGTGAACTGAAAGTAATAGCCATCGGCCCTCCAAAAGTGTATAATTATTTTGTGGATAGCATCCCTCTAAGTACAATTAATGGCTTCTTGCTCGCGGGTAGTCATCACGTAATGGCTGTTGATGAAGATGGTTGCCATACATCGAAATACTTTACCATATCCTCAAAAAGAGAAAGATTGATTTTTATCCCTAATGCATTTACACCTAATAGCGATGGTATAAATGAGCATTTCAATATTGTAGCCGATAAGGATTGTTTTCCTAATCCCTCTTTTAAAATATTTAACCGCTGGGGTGAGATTGTTTTCAGCAGCAACAAACCTTTTGATGAAAGTTGGGATGGGTTTGTCGGTCAACACGCTGCTATACAGGGTACTTATTTCTATAGGTTTGATTCAGACCATTACAAGGCATCAGGTATAGTAACTATATTTTACTAGCCTCATTTCAGTTAAATGCATAACTAACACATTGCATATCCGGCATTAATTAACTTTTTATGGAATATGCTGTCGATCATCATTTTATCAAGTGTAGAAGAATGATTGATCAGTCAGAGTAATTCATTCACGCCCAAAAACTTCTCAATCGGGATTTTAAGAAAAATCGAATTCAAAAAGTAATCGGTCGCTTACAGCAAGTAAGCCTTTTACAGCTCCATATGCAGGTATTTTTCCCTTGTCTCAAAATTTTTTTAAAATTTCTTTTCAGGAAAAAGTTATAAACGGCTTGGCCGCCTGTACCTAACTGGGCCGCAGGGTGGTGTGTAGAAAAAGTTATAGTGTAACTATATTATGTGAAAAAACTTTTTTTGAGTTGTAACGAATTGTTCTCCAAACAGATATACATTTGGAGGGTCATTTGAAACTCACTAAAAAGATCAAGTCATGAAACGTTACTCCACCTTACTCATCCTCGCCTGTTGGCTGGTGTTTCTGTTCGTCATAAGCACCATTACCCTTAAGATTGATTCTAATCAGGCCAAAGAGCTGGCCCAAAAGGAAGCTCAATCTGCCAACGCCATTACGGCACAGGTATCGGAATAATCATTTCCACCTTCATGGACTCTACTCTCTCCATGAAATTACGCACTCATCAAAATTTGACTAGAGACCATTTTTTGATTAGGAACTAACCACGGCCCCGGCCCTGGTATATATGGATCGTACTGAACCCAGAGCTCTACTCGGCATCGGGTTCCAAATTAGCAGGTATTATAAGTCATGAAAGTTACTCCACTTGGGATTGTAAAATCCCTATGGCTCTTTTTACTTCTGTTTGTGTCTTTTCAGGCCAGTGCTTCACACATTGTAGGGGGTGAAGTTACATATCAGTGCTTAGGAAATAACTCATACAGAGTAGTTGTTACCATGTTCCGCGATTGTAGCGGGGTAATAATGCAGCCCACAACCAATCTTACAATCCGCACAGGTAGCGGCACTTTAATAGGTACATACTTTATCCCAAAAGGCCCCTCATCATTTATAAATGTAAATAAACCGGGTTGCGGTGTGCCTACACCGAACGTATGTATAGAAACTGCAAAATATGTGCTTGATTCTATATACCTGCCGCCCAGTGCATCGGGTTACTACTTGTACAACCAGGGCTGCTGCCGTAATTACAACGTAAACAATATTACCAATGCCTGGAAGGTAGGTTCAACTTTTTCCAGCCAGATAGTGGGTACAGGCGGGGGATGCAACAGTAGCCCCTTCTTCAACCAATATCCTCCTGTGGTGTTGCCCGCCAATGTACCACTGGCTGTAAATGTCAGTGCCACTGATCCTGATTCGGATTCACTTTCGTATGACCTATGTGCTCCGCTTGATGATGACAACTTTGCTCCACCTTTTGTAAACGTTCCTTTTGCACCCGGGTATTCCTCTACTAATCTGGTTCCGGCCAGTCCGCCACTTACAATAAACCCGGCCACAGGTATTATCAGCGGCACTATCACCGCTGCCGGAAAATACTCCGTGGGTATATGCATTACCGAATGGAAAAATGGTGTGATGGTAGGTACTGTGCGTAGAGACTATCAATTTACAGTAATACAGCCCTGGGCTGTATTTGCGAGCATTGCTGCCCAGGCTGATGCTACTTGTGCATCCATTAATAATGGCTCTGCCACCATTGCTGTTGGTGGCGGGCAAGCTCCTTACACATATACGTGGTCCGATAATGGAACCGGTGCCACCAGAACTAATCTTGCACCAGGAACTTACACTGTAATTGTTACCGATAACAGTAACTGTAGTGATACAGTAACGGTTGTAATCGGTTCGGGTACAGGTTTTACAGCTACTGTCAGTAATCAAACCAATGCAGGTTGTGGAAACTCTGGTGGTGGTAGTGCTACTATTTCGGTAACCGGGGGCACACCTCCATACACTATCACCTGGCCTGATAACTCAACTGGCCTTACACATAACAATCTTACTGCCGGCACTCATGCTGTAGTTGTAAATGATGCCGGTAACTGCCCTGATACACTTATGGTAACTATAAACTCTGTGGTTTCTACTTTAGCTGCCAGCGGAGTGGTTGCGGATGAATTTTGTCCGCAAAGCTTTACCGGGGCAATTGATGTAACAGTAACTTCAGGTAACGCGCCCTTTACTTATGTTTGGAATGATGCAGCTACTACTGAAGATCGCACGGGCCTGGCATCAGGAGCCTATTGGGTAGCTATTACTGATAATGGCGGATGTACCGATACTCTTCACTTTACAGTAGGCGCTGGTGCGGGAATTACAGCCCGTTTCGATTCAATACAAAATGTAAAATGTGCAGGTCAGGCCAACGGATTTCTTTCGGCTACAGCTACAAATGCGCAGGGTGCACTACAATACTTGTGGAGTACAAACGCTACTACGCCATCCATATCTAACCTTGCTGCTGGTACTTATTGGGTGGTAGTTACTGATTCTGTAGGTTGTAAAGATTCAATAGTAACCTCCATCAGCACCCCTGATACCCTTAAGGTAATTGTATCTCAACTAAATCACGTTAGTTGTAATGGTCAATCAGATGGAAGCATTACTGTTAATGCCCGGGGTGGTACTGCGCCTTATAGCTATAGCTGGAATAACAGTTCAACTTCAAACTCTATTACTAAGCTGGCCGCAGGCAATTATACTGTTACAGTTACTGATGCCAATGGGTGCATCTCCCGTAAGGTGATTACAGTAACACAGCCCGCAGCAATACAGCTTACGCTGAAAAACCTGGTGCACGAAAGCTGCGCAGGCAATAACGGATCGATCTCAGTAGGAATAAAAGGTGGAACCAGGCCCTACACTATTAACTGGAGTAATTCGCAAACAGATTCCACTCTTCAAAACCTTAGCTCAGGCAACTATAGCATTTCAGTTATTGATTCCAATGGTTGCAGAAAAACAGCCAGCTATACCATAAACCCTACATCACCATTGGTTCTCAATATTGATTCGGTTTCTTCAGCCAGCTGTGGCCTTACCAATGGATTTGCTTCTATTGCAATAGCTGGCGGTGTGGCCCCTTACTCTACAGTTTGGAGTAATTCCCAAACCGGATTATCAGCCACAAACCTGAGTGGTGGAAGCCTTTATGCTGTAGTTACAGATAGCATTGGCTGTTCAGATACAATTTTTGTAACCATACCTAATGCAGCGGGGCTTTCAGTTTCCTTAGATAGTATTAGCGCACCAAGTTGTGCAGGTGGTACAGATGGCTATGCCAGCATTAGTTCCTCAGGAGGATACGCACCACTGACCATTACCTGGAGCAATTCAGGAAACCTGTCTTCCACCAACAACCTGTCTTCTGGGCAAGCCTATGTTGTTGTAGTGGATGGTAAAGGGTGTAAGGATAGCATCAGCTTTACCGTGCCGGCCCCTCAGGCACTTCAAATTAATTTAGATAGCCTTAGCGATGTAAGTTGCCATGGCGCCAATGACGGAAAAATTACAATCACCGCAAGTGGAGGCACAGCCCCATACAGCTATAGCTGGACCAATGGTGACACAATCTCTACTCTGAACAACCTCGGTGCCGGAAGCTACGGAGTAACAGTAACCGATGCCCGGGGTTGTTCTATCACAACGTCATACAACATAGCGGAGCCCGATAGCCTTCAGCTTACGCTGAAAAGCCTTGTAAACGCTAGCTGTTTTGGTGCCGCTAACGGCCAGATAGCCATTGGCATAAGTGGAGGTACAAAGCCCTACAGCATACTGTGGAGCGATAACCAAACGGATAGCACGGCCATAAATCTTGTAGCCGGTAATTATTCCGTGACTGTTATCGATGCTTCAGGGTGCAGCAAATCAGCATCTTACACTATTACTGAGCCAACAGCCCTTACGCTAACATTAGATACTGCTGTTTCAGCAAGTTGTGGACAGGCCAACGGCTCAGCCACAGTAAGTGTAACAGGCGGTAGTGGCGCATCAAGCGTAAGCTGGAGCAATAGCCAAACCGGGCTTACCGTAAACAATCTTGCATCAGGAAATTACACAGCCATTGCCACTGATAGTCTTGGCTGCACTGATACACTCGTTGTTATTATTCCTAATGGAGGAAACCTTGTTGCCACATTAGATAGTATTACTTCACCATCCTGCGTTGGCCAAACAGACGGAACAGCAAACGTTAGCGCCACTGGTGGTTCAGCGCCTTACAGCTATTTATGGAGTAATAATGATACGGCCTTATCTACTAACAATTTGGCTGCCGGTGCAGCATGGGTAGTGGTATCTGATAGCCGTGGTTGCTCGGATAGCATTTCTTTTACTGTAAATGCAGCAGACACCTTAAAAATTACTTTGGATAGCCTTAGCGATGTAAGTTGCCATGGCGCCAATGACGGAAAAATTACAATCACCGCAAGTGGAGGCACAGCCCCATACAGCTATAGCTGAACCAATGGTGACACAATCTCTACTCTGAACAACCTCGGTGCCGGAAGCTACGGAGTAACAGTAACCGATGCCCGGGGTTGTTCTATCACAACGTCATACAACATAGCGGAGCCCGATAGCCTTCAGCTTACGCTGAAAAGCCTTGTAAACGCTAGCTGTTTTGGTGCCGCTAACGGCCAGATAGCCATTGGCATAAGTGGAGGTACAAAGCCCTACAGCATACTGTGGAGCGATAACCAAACGGATAGCACGGCCATAAATCTTGTAGCCGGTAATTATTCCGTGACTGTTATCGATGCTTCAGGGTGCAGCAAATCA
The DNA here is from genome assembly GCA_963758205.1 of Schleiferiaceae bacterium. Taxonomy (GTDB): domain Bacteria; phylum Bacteroidota; class Bacteroidia; order Flavobacteriales; family Schleiferiaceae; genus Owenweeksia. The sequence goes on along the minus strand of CAVWUM010000006.1, from coordinate 1,065,217 downwards.
GCATCTTACACTATTACTGAGCCAACAGCCCTTACGCTAACATTAGATACTGCTGTTTCAGCAAGTTGTGGACAGGCCAACGGCTCAGCCACAGTAAGTGTAACAGGCGGTAGTGGCGCATCAAGCGTAAGCTGGAGCAATAGCCAAACCGGGCTTACCGTAAACAATCTTGCATCAGGAAATTACACAGCCATTGCCACTGATAGTCTTGGCTGCACTGATACACTCGTTGTTATTATTCCTAATGGAGGAAACCTTGTTGCCACATTAGATAGTATTACTTCACCATCCTGCGTTGGCCAAACAGACGGAACAGCAAACGTTAGCGCCACTGGTGGTTCAGCGCCTTACAGCTATTTATGGAGTAATAATGATACGGCCTTATCTACTAACAATTTGGCTGCCGGTGCAGCATGGGTAGTGGTATCTGATAGCCGTGGTTGCTCGGATAGCATTTCTTTTACTGTAAATGCAGCAGACACCTTAAAAATTACTTTGGATAGCCTTAGCGATGTAAGTTGCCATGGCGCCAATGACGGAAAAATTACAATCACCGCAAGTGGAGGCACAGCCCCATACAGCTATAGCTGGACCAATGGTGACACAATCTCTACTCTGAACAACCTCGGTGCCGGAAGCTACGGAGTAACAGTAACCGATGCCCGGGGTTGTTCTATCACAACGTCATACAACATAGCGGAGCCCGATAGCCTTCAGCTTACGCTGAAAAGCCTTGTAAACGCCAGCTTTTTTGGTGCCGCCAACGGCCAAATTGCCATTGGCATTAGCGGAGGTTCAAAACCCTATAACATACTTTGGAGTGATAACCAAACGGATAGCACAGCGGTAAATCTTGCTGCGGGTAACTACTCCGTTACTATTACTGATGCTTCAGGATGTTTAGTGACATCTAACTATAACATTGCCGAACCTACTCAATTGGCTATAAGCCTTGATAGCGTAAACATGGCCAGTTGCGGCCAGAATAATGGATGGGCAAAGGTTTCTGGTACAGGTGGAACAAGTCCATATAGCTATAATTGGAGCAGCGGTAGCACTACGGATACTGCCTCATCCTTAGCCAGTGGTATCTATAAAGTGGTAGTAACAGATTCTTTGGGTTGTGGTGACAGCCTGATGGTAACTATCCCCAACGCGGGTAACCTTACCGTATCTCTTGATAGCTCAAAAAACATTAGCTGCTATGGCGGAAATGATGGCTTGCTGGCTGTTTCTCCTGCTGGTGGTGTGCCTCCTTACTCTTTTGCCTGGAGTAATGGCGATACTACAGCTACCATAAGCAATATACCTGCTGGTAACTACACGCTAACCGTGAGTGATAACAGCGGGTGCACAGCCTCTGCTATTTACACGCTCACGCAGAAGGATAGTATTTCCATCTCGTTGAAAAACCTTGTAAACGCTGGTTGCGATACAGCCAACGGCCAAATTGCCATTGGTATTAGTGGAGGTGTTAAGCCTTATTCAATTATCTGGAGTAATAGCCAGACGGATAGCACTATAACCAATCTCGGTAATGGCAATTATACCGTGGTGATTACAGATGCCAATGGTTGTATGGATTCGGCAACCTATAGCATTGCCCAGCCTATTGGAGTGTCCCTAAAAATAGATACGGTTATTTCAGCTCAATGTGGAGGATCTAACGGAAGTGCCACTATAAGCGTGGTGGGTGGTGTAGCGCCATTTAGTATTAACTGGAGCAACAGCCAAACCGGGCTTACGGCTAATAACCTTATTGCCGGCACTTATAATGTAAGTGTGGTGGATAGCAATGGTTGCGAGGATTCTCTGGTTGTGGTAATTCCGAATGCCGGTGGTTTTACGGCCAATCTGGATAGCATCAGCGGACCAAGCTGTGGCGGTATTAATGGCTTCGGGCAGGTTTCGGTTTCAGGAGCAGCGGGTGCTGTTTACTATCTGTGGAGCAATGGAGATACTACGGCTACCACATCTGCTTTAAATTCCGGAAACGGCTTTGTACTTATTTCAGATGCACTGGGTTGTAGTGATAGCATTGCCTTTACCCTGGCCAATTCCGACTCATTAAAAATAACTTTGGATAGCCTTCAACATGTTAATTGTTACAATGGCTTTGATGGAAAAATATCAATCTCCGTAAGCGGAGGTACACCACCGTACAGCTACAGCTGAACCAATGGTGACACAATCTCTACTCTGAACAAGCTCGGTGGCGGAAGCTATGGAGTAACAGTGACCGACAGCCGGGCTTGTTCTATTACCGCTACCTATACCATTACTGAGCCTGACAGCCTTGAATTGTCATTAAAAAATATCAGCAACATTAGTTGTGTTGGCCTTAATGATGGTGAAATCGCGGTAAGCGTAAAAGGTGGTACGGCTCCTTACAGCTTCCTTTGGAGCAACGCCCAAACGGATAGCACAGCCTACCTGCTTTTTGCTGGTAATTATATTGTGTATGTTACTGATGCGGCAGGCTGCCAGGTTACGGATACATTCATGGTTACCGAGCCTGATACCCTGAGTTTTGTTATTGACTCATTATTACCCGCCAGTTGCGGTAAGGCCAATGGTTATGTAAAGCTCAGCGGTGTAGGAGGTACACCACCATATACCTACGAGTGGAATACCGGACAGCTTAGCGGAGAAGAGGATAGTTTGATTGCTAAGCTATACACCGTAAAAATTACGGATAGCAATGGCTGCGTTTACAGTGAGCACGTTACTATTCCAGCCACCAGCCCTTTTACGGCCCAGGTGGATAGCGTGGTGGCACCTTCATGTTACGGAATGCCGGACGGTAAGGCCGGAGTATCTGCCAATGGCGGTACAGCCCCTTACAGCTATAGATGGAAAGATGGCGACACTACAGCCTCGGTGCAAAACCTAAACAGCGGAAATACCTACGTTATTGTTACCGATGCCCGTGGATGTTCAGATAGCTTGTCTATTTCCGTTCCCGTTAAGGATTCTTTACTTATAACCCCTGATACCCTGGTTAACCCGAATTGCCATGGCGTAACCGATGGCTACATCCACGTAAGTGTAACTGGCGGCAATGCCCCGTACAACTACAACTGGAGCAATGGAGATAGTACCAACAATGCGATTAACCTATCAGCGGGAAGCTATGCATTAACTATAACAGATAGTAAAGGATGCACCAAAACAGTAAGTTATACACTTACCCAGCCCGATAGCCTTGAGCTTTCGCTGAAAAGCAGCAAAGATGTAACCTGCCATGGGGGTGCGAATGGCGAATTGGCTATTGCAATTAATGGAGGTACCAAACCCTATTCAATTGTATGGAACAATGCTGCAACCGATAGTACGATAACAGGACTTGTGGCCGGAATGTACAGTGCCACTATCACAGATGACAATGGCTGTTCGGTGGTGGATAGCTTTTGGGTAAATCAACCGGATTCAATCCGCTTATTGCTGGATACAAGTATTGTAGCAAGTTGCGGGCAGGCTAATGGCTCAGCAACGGTAAGCGTAAGCGGTGGTTCAGGAGCTTTCACCCTTATTTGGGATAATGGCGAAACCGGAACCCGGGCGGATAGCCTTTTGGCCGGAACTCATACTGTAATAGCTGTAGATAGTAGCGGCTGTATGGATAGTATCCTGGTGAATATTCTTTCAGCTCCATCTTTAATAGTTACTTTGGATAGTGTTGAAGCGCCAAGTTGTGCCGGAAATGCTGATGGATTTGCTTCAGTAAGCGTTAATGGCGGAACTGCGCCTTACAGCTATAGCTGGATGGGAGGCGATACCACGGCTGCCGTTCAGAATATCTCCAGCGGAAGCACCTTTGTGATAGTAACAGACGCCCGTGGCTGTAGAGATAGCCTTAGTGTAATCGTTCCGGTAAAGGATTCGCTTGTGATTACATTGGATACTTTAGGTAATCCGAATTGTAATGGCGGTGCCGATGGTTTTATAAGCGTAAGCGTAACTGGTGGAAATACTCCTTACACCTACAGTTGGAGTAATGCCGATACCACAGCTAATAATTCAAACCTGGCAGCAGGTGGCTACACTCTTACCATTGTTGATGACAAAGGATGTACAGAAACGGCTACTTATACCCTTATTCAGCCAGATAGCCTTCAGCTTTCCTTAAAAAGTATAAAAAATGTAAGCTGCCACAACGGTGCAGATGGCGAACTGGCTATTGCAATTTCAGGTGGTACTAAACCTTACTCAATTTTATGGAGCAATAGCCAAACGGATAGTGTACTGAATGGCCTGAGCGTAGGTACTTACCTGGCCACGGTATTTGATGCCAAAGGTTGCAGTGTTTCTGATAGTTTTACCATTCAGCAACCTACAGCTATTACAACCGCGCTTGTTAGCTCAACTATGGCAGGCTGTGGCATGCCAAACGGAACTGCAACCATTTCGGCAACGGGTGGTAGTGGCCAGTATGCCGTGATTTGGGACAATGGCGAAACGGGCCTTATAGCAGATAGCCTTTCGGCTGGCCCGCACCTGGCGATTGTAACAGATACCAATGGTTGCACCGATAGCATAACTGTAAATGTACAAGGGGCCCCACCGTTGGCTACGGTGGTGGATAGCATCAACGCGCCAACCTGCAATGGTGGGAGTGATGGATATTCGGCTATAACCGTAAGTGGAGGTTTGCCCCCTTATACTTACCTGTGGAGTAATAATATAAATCAGTCCGCCAACTATAACCTTCAAAGCGGTGCGGCCACTGTAGTGGTTACCGATGCACTGGGCTGTAAGGATAGCGTATCAGTATTTGTTCCGGTAACGGATTCTATTAGCATAACCCTTGATAGTATCCATCATGTATTGTGCTATGGCGATCCTACGGCTTATCTCGAAATTTCGGTGGATGGTGGTACAAAGCCTTATGCCATTATCTGGAATAATAGCTCAGCCGGTAAAGTGTTGCAAAATGGTACTGCCGGTATTTATACCGTTACTGTTACAGATTCTAATGGCTGTATGAATGCTGCAGTTTTTGAAGTAATGGAACCAGATACCTTTTATGTAATTGTAGATAGCGTAAAAAATGTAACCTGCGATGGAGAAGAGGATGGAGCCGTTTACCTCAGGGCATCAAATGGTCATACTATTTCAGCCATTCAGGCGAATAAAGGCAAAGTAGGTTCATCAAACGTTTCTCAGCTTGGTGCCGGTAAATACAGCTTTTGGATAGAAAATGCCAACGGCTGCGGTACCACTGTTGATTTCGAAATCAAAAACCCACCAGCTATTAAAATCGCTGAATACCGCAATGTGTCGCCCAGGTGCGATAATGAAGAGGATGGTATTGTGGAGTTGATCGCATCAGGTGGAAATGGTGCTCCCTACTTTTATGTATGGGATGATGGTGTCACCAATGCCAATCGCTATGACCTTACTTCTGGAAGGCACTCGGTTATAGTAACGGATGTAAAAGGATGCACCACTACAAAGGATATTTATGTAGCTCCTAAAAAGCTGGCTATGGATTTCAGGCTGGATGAGGTGGGCTGTTCAGAGCAGGCAGATGCCCGCCTTGTAGTAAATGTAGATGGGGCTACTATGCCTTATAAACTTTATATGAATGGCGAGCAGGTGTATCAAAACCAGAAGATAATGGCTGGTGATTATACCCTTACACTTGTGGATGCCGATAGCTGTACTACCAGTAAAACTATGCTGGTGGAGCCAAACAAAGGAGCCAATCTGTTCTTTGCAACAGCTTTTACACCTAATGGTGATGGCCTTAATGATACCTATGAAGTAAAAGGTTCTGATGAATGTATTACCAATGCCCGCTTCGAAATATTTACCCGCTGGGGAGGGAAAGTATTCTCTACGGAAAGGCCTTTTGAAGAGTTTTGGGATGGCACTATAAACGGCCAGCCTGCCAAGGTGGACATTTATATGTATAACTTCATCTCAGACGAAAAGCAAATTACAGGCTATTTAAACGTACTCAAGTAAAAACCAAGAAACTCACAACAGTCTTTATCCGACTTCAGCTTACACTCGAACAACAATATTTTATGGTGGATTTTGGTTTTTGGAAAGCGCCTCCGGTAGAAATATCGGGGGCGTTTTTTCTTTTTTTGATTTTCAGGCTTTCGTTTTTCGAATTGTCAAATACTGAAATTCATGTGGTCACTTAGTAGTCTTGTTTCCCTTGCTTAGCCATTGGCCCCACAAGCCAGGAGTAGGGATGTATATTGTTGGTTTTGCCCTTTTCATTATAAACGGGATTATCCTGATTTACCCATTCAAATATGCCTCCGTACAGATTATACACCTGGGTAAAACCTTCCTTCTCCAGCTTCTCGGCAATCTTTTCGCTTCGGTATCCTACGGAACAATAAACCACTACGGGCTTATCCTTATCCAGGTTTTTTAGATGCTGACGTGCTAAAGTTATCGTATCCCACAAAGGTTGCTCCTTTAATATGGCTCACATTATATTCTTCTGCCTCACGGCTATCAATTAATTGGGCCTGTGGCATTTCTTTAAGTTCAGCCACACTTACTTCATCCACACTGTGGCTTAATAGTCCTTGCAGTAATAAATCATAAGAAGAACTTTTTACACGCTGGCCGGCCATGCTAAAAACAGATAAGGATAGTATCAAAAAATAGGCGAATCTCATAGTAATAAGACCCGCCTAGTGAATATTATGTTCAAAGTAACTTTTTGCTTACTTGATGAGGGTGATAAAACCTCGTTTGGTGAGGGTTTGTGATTTTCTATAGAGCGGGTAGGTATATTCAACAGTATAGGTATAAACTCCCTGGTGATCTGCTCCTTCACCATCCCACGGCACTTCTAGTGAATTGCTTTCAAAAACCTTTCTACCCCAGCGGTCAAAAACGCTTATGCGGTAATCAATGATTTCTTCAGCGCAGCTGGCCCTTATTAGAAACTCATCATTTTTACCGTCACCATTTGGGGTAAATGCATTTGGAATGTAAACTTTACATTCAGTACAAGTAGCGGGTTCCACTAAAATGGTATCCACATAACTACAGCCGGGGGTGCTAATTGTTACTGAATATTCACCGGGTTCAGTCACTATAAAATTTTTGCCGGTAAAGCCATTGTTCCACTCTACGGTTACATCAGGCTCACTTATGGTAAGATCAATGCGTTGGTCAATACAAATAATGGTGTCTTCCGGTAATTGTGGTAAATCATTTTCCACCATTTCCACGTAGTCTATCAGGTAATACCCCTCTTGCGGGTTAGATGCACCGCTCAGGGGAGTTACACCCGTACTAATATCATCCCTGAAATTTCCGATGGTGATATACTTCTCGCCTCCCCGGGCCTTATAAACGCCACAAATGGCAGTCCAGTAGCTTTCGGCAATAATCTGTTCAGTAGCCATAATCTGTGGTTTGTAATCCAAAAGATTATCACTAGGAATAGTGTCCACCACTGTATCAGTAATAAGCATACCGATACCATTTACCGCATAGCTCTGTCCGGTGATATCATTATTCAGGGGCTTTACATAAAAAGTAACGCGGTAAAATTTTCCTGCTTCAAGAGGCTTTTTTAACTCTCCATTAAGGTACTCTCTGTTAAAAACAGTTCCATCATCACCATATACCCCAATGCCTACAAAGCCTTCGCCATCAAATGGCAGGGCATTATTAGTTGTGGCCGCATCACCGGGAAAACCACATGTTTGATGAAAATAATCGGGGGTACCAATAAATGATCGCCAGGGGTCGGCAATTCTTCTGATATTATTGGCAGTAATGGGGCAAGGGCCGGTGTTTTCAAAACTTCCATTTTCTACCAGGTTTTGCCCAAACAGGGTACTGGTAAAAAGTGCAAGGGCAAAAAGAGCAGCTGTTTTCATTTTCATTTTATCTGGTGCCAATATCATAATGTCGGTCAATATCTGAAATATTGAATTAGCTAACAAGCCGTAAAAATAAGTTAAACATCCCGTAAGTTTATATTTGCGCAAAATATTAACCATGTCAGAGCAAAAGTACTTTGCCCACCCAACGGCTATTATAGATGAAGGCTCTGCAATTGGCGCGGGTTCTAAAATATGGCATTTCAGCCATTTAATGCAGGATTGCACAATTGGCGAAAACTGCAATATCGGTCAAAATGTGGTGATCTCCCCAAAAGTTACTTTGGGTAATAACGTTAAGGTTCAGAATAATGTATCCATCTACACGGGTGTTAGCTGTGAAGATGACGTGTTTTTAGGGCCATCTATGGTGTTTACCAACATTCTGAATCCGAGAAGTGCAGTGGTGCGGAGAGACTCATACATTCCCACGAAAGTGGAGAAAGGTGCTACCATTGGTGCCAATGCCACCATAGTTTGTGGCACTACACTTGGAAAATATTGCTTTATAGGTGCCGGCACAGTAGTAACTAAAGATGTAAAACCTTACGCGCTGGTAATCGGTAACCCTGGCATACAAAAGGGCTGGATGAGTGAATATGGACACAAACTAAATTTTGATGTGGCAGGAACAGCTGTCTGCAAAGAATCAGGAGAGAAATACCAGCTTAAGAATGGGCAGGTAGAAAAGCTATAATAAATGACGGTAAAAGAGGGTGTTATAAAATTTGGTGTGGTGGGCTGTGGCCGGATAGGACTAAGGCACGCCAGCATTATAGCTGAAATGGCCAATGCTGAGTTAGTGGCTTTGTGTGATGTGGAAAAACGGGAGATTAAGGATGCTTTGAGAGATATACCCTTTTATCATTCGATAGAAGATCTGATGGCGGCCCACCCCGAAATTGATGTGCTAAGCATTGCCACACCCAATGGATTGCACGCTACACATGCCATAAAGGCTCTGGAAAATGGTCACCATGTAATTGTTGAAAAACCAATTGCCCTGGGCAAGGCTGAGGCCGAAAAGGTAATTTATACGGCCCTGCACAAAAGCCGCTATGTATTTGGGGTGATGCAAAATCGCTACTCACCGCCATCAGTATGGATAAAGAATATGGTACAAAGTGGCAAGCTGGGCAAAATAAATATGGTGCAGGTAAACTGCTACTGGAATCGTGATGAGCGCTACTACACCGGCCAAACCTGGCATGGCACAAAAGAAATGGATGGTGGCACCATCTTTACCCAATTCAGCCACTTTGTAGATATAATGTATTGGCTGTTTGGTGATATTGAAAATATTCACTCGCGCATCCGGGACTTTAACCACCAGCACCTTACCGAATTTGAAGACAGCGGAATTGTGAGTTTTGATTTTGTGAATGGTGGAATGGGAGTTATGAATTTCTCCACTTCATGCTGGGATCAGAATTTTGAAAGCAGCCTTACCATAATTGCTGAAAATGGTACGGTAAAAATTGGCGGCCAGTATATGGAGAAAGTGGAATACTGCCATATAAAGGATTATACGATGCCGGAACTTCCACCATCAAACCCGCCCAATAATTATGGCGGCTACAAGGGCAGCGCCAGCAATCACCATCAGCTTTTTACTAATGTTATAAATGTTTTGCAAGGCCGCGATACCATTACTACCAATGCTTTGGAAGGCCTAAAGGTGGTGGAAATAATTGAGCGCATTTATAAAAGCATTTAATTCCTATAAGATTAATAGACTTTTAGTAAGTTTGCGGCCGCATTCAAAAAATAAATGCTGGCCGATAGCTTTCAAATACCATTTGTTTTAGGCATTATATTATTAATGATAGTGGTGCTGGTAACCGATAAGGTGAAAACCTCATGGGTTTTTTTATGCGCCATTGCCCTGCTTGTACTTGGCGGTAGTATTGGTGTTGATGATTTTCTTGAAGGTATAGCCAACCCCTCTATTATTACCATCTTTACCTTAATTATAATTACCGCTGGTATTAATGATCATATAAATCTGGCGGGATTTTTTGAGAACCTATTTGGTAAAGCCGGCAATCAGCGATCGTTTATAATTAGGATGGGTGTTTCCGTTTCGGCTGTAAGTTCGGTTATGAATAATACCCCCGTGGTGGCCATGATGATGCCCTATGTTTACCAGTGGGGGCGAAAACATAAAATCAATCCTTCACGACTTTTAATTCCACTTTCATTTAGTGCCATTCTGGGCGGTGTGATAACCTTAATCGGTACTTCTACAAACCTTGTGCTCAATGGCTTACTGCAAGAAAATAGTCGCCCGCTTTTAGAGTTTGGCGATTTTTTGATGCCGGGACTGTTGGTTACCGCTGGCTGTTTGGTTTTTATGTTTTTAGTGGGGCCATGGCTCCTTAGGGATAATAATGAAATATTAAAATCTTTGGAGGAAAAGGCCCGTGAATACCTTGTGGAATCGCGAGTTTTGAAGGGGTCGGAACTTATTGGAAAGACCGTGGAAAAAGCTGGTCTTCGACATTTGGAAAGTGTTTTCCTTACCGAAATTGTGCGCGGCAATAAGCGTATAAGTCCAGTACGCCCCACAGAAATTTTAGAGGACGGTGACGTATTACTGTTTGCAGGCGAAATGGCCAATACCTTACAGGTGATAAACCAGGTAAAAGGGCTTGAGCTTCAGGATCGATCAAAATTTGAGCTTAAGAATGATGCAGAGATTATTGAAGCCATTGTTACTCAAAACAGTACCCTCGATCACCGCACGGTAAAGGAAACCAGCTTTCGCGAGAAGTACGATGCAGCTATTATAGGCATCCACCGCCTTGGTGAAAAAATCAGTGGTAAGATTGGTTCAATGGAGTTAAGAACCGGTGATTTATTGCTGATAACGGCCGGGGCTGAATTCAGAGACAGGAGCTCGCGCACTAACGACCTATTGATTGTAAATACCATTACACGTTCTGCTAAACTCCCCAACTGGAGGCTATGGACGTTTTTAGCAGTGGCGCTGGGTAGTGTGGCGCTTATTATCTCCGGTATTTTTGGTTTGTTGGGTGGTTTGCTGGTCATCCTGTTTACCCAGTTCTTACTCAAGATGACGGACCTTGAAAATATCAAAAAGAACATCAGCCTTGATTTATTGATAATACTGGTGGCTGCCTTAGCCTTGGGTAAAGCCCTTATTGATACGGGTGCTGCCGAATACATCAACACTATATTTTTTGCAGGGGCCGCATCATGGAGCCCACTGGTTACCCTTATAGTGGTGTTTGTTTCCACATTTGTGCTTACCTCCCTCATAACCAATGTGGCGGCTATCACTATAATATTCCCGGTTATTTTTAGCCTTGCCGCTAGCTCGGCAGTGCCGGAGGAGGCCCTTTATTTAACAGCTGCTTATGCCGCTTCGTGCTGCTTTGCCACTCCTTTTGCCTATCAAACCAACCTTATGGTGATGGAGGCAGGCAATTATAGTTTTAATGATTTTATACGAATTGGTATTCCGGTTAGCTTGGTGTACGCCATGATATTCCTGACCTTTGCCGCCTTTAAATACAGCTTGTTATGAGTGAAAAGCTTCATATCATTCCACATACTCACGATATTACTGCCGATGACAGAAGGTCGCTTCAGGGGGCATAACTCTTTTGTGATATGGTTTATTGGTTTGAGTGGATCAGGTAAATCCACACTGGCCAGCCTGCTGGAAAAAAAGCTGTATGAACGTGGCATTAGCACATATATACTGGATGGAGACAATATCCGCTCAGGACTGAATAAAGACCTTGACTTTACGGATGCTTCCCGTAAGGAGAACATACGCAGAATAGGCGAAGTAGCTAAACTTATGGTAGATGCAGGGGTGGTTACGCTAACGGCTTTTATTTCTCCCTTTAAGGAAGAAAGAGAAATGGTGAAAAACCTGGTGGGAGCTGACAGGTATGTAGAAGTATATGTGAATTGCCCGGTGGAAGAGTGCGAAAAGCGCGATGTGAAAGGTCTTTACGCCAAGGCGAGGAAGGGAGAGATCTCCAATTTTACCGGAATAAGTTCGCCATTTGAAATTCCTGAAACCCCTGATGTAGCTGTAAAAACTGCCGAAGTGAGTGTGGAAGAAGGAGTAGAGGAGATTATGAAAGTGATAGAGGAAAGGTTGATAGTAGGCCCTTCGACTATCGCTCAGGGTGACAGTAGTATGTAATTGTTTGGCGTAGAGCATACTATGTACAGCACACATAATACAATAGAAGAAAAAAGAGGTACACGGGTTTAATACTCCGTACTAAATACTAATTACTCAGTACTAATAAAATGAGATATTCATTAACACACCTTAAGGAGCTCGAGGCAGAGTCTATTTACGTGATGCGTGAGGTGTACGCACAGTTTGAAAATCCGGCCATCCTATTTTCAGGAGGTAAGGATTCAATTGTACTTACCCACCTGGCAAAAAAGGCTTTTTGGCCGGCCAAAATTCCGTTTCCTTTAGTACATATTGATACTGGTCACAACTTTCCTGAAACCATGGAATTCAGGGATAACCTGGTAAAGGAACTTGGTGTAAAGCTGATTGTAGGTAGCGTACAGGAGTCAATAGACAAAGGCCGTGTACGCGAGGAAAGCGGTAAAAATGCCAGCCGAAATGCCTTGCAAACCACCACGCTTTTAGATACCATTGAATCTAATGGTTTTGATGCCTGTATGGGTGGAGCGCGCAGAGATGAAGAAAAGGCCCGTGCCAAGGAGCGCTTCTTTTCGCACCGCGATGAGTTTGGCCAGTGGGATCCTAAAAACCAGCGCCCGGAGCTTTGGAACCTTTTTAATGGAAAAAAGAATATGGGCGAAAACTTCAGGGTATTCCCCATCAGTAACTGGACAGAAATGGACGTATGGCAATACATCCTGCATGAAAATATCGCCATTCCATCATTATACATAGCCCATGAGCGTGAAGTACTTTGGAGAAACAACTCATGGTTGCCGGTGTCGGAATACATTAACCTTGACGAAGGCGAGAAACCTGAAATGAAGAAAATCCGCTTCCGCACACTGGGCGACATTACTATAACCGGTGGTGTGGAATCTGATGCCGATACCTTAGCTAAAATTGTGGAGGAAGTAGCAAGTGCCCGCCAAACCGAGCGCGGCAACCGGGCAGATGATAAACGTGGCGAAACAGCCATGGAAGACAGAAAGAAGCAAGGATATTTTTAAGTGCGAAGCGCTTAAAAGTTAGAAATTGAAAATACGAAGCATAAAGTTGAAAATACGAAATACGAAGTTCGAAGTCGGAAACACAAAGTAGCTAATTCGTACTTCTTCAATCGCCATTGATACTTCGATATATGTACTTTACAAATAATAGATTATGTCTGAGCAACTAAAATCACGTACCAAAACAGCGGCTGTTAAGTTGGTAATTGATTTAAAGCCGATAAACTACCAGCATGAGTCATTTGAATTTAAGCGACAACTGATAAGGTGTTGTACTTCGGTTGCGGCTAATTACCGGGCTGCTTGTAGAGCAAAATCAAGCGCAGACTTCATTAATAAATTAAAAACTGTTGAAGAAGAATGCGATGAGACTGTGTTTTGGCTGGAGTTTTTAAGAGAAGTTGGAACCGAAATTGAAAATCACGGAAGCCACGAAAAGGAATTCAATGAATTGCTGGCTATTGTGGTTGCAAGTATAAAAACAGCTAGAAACAGATAGTGTTTATGAAGTGCGAAATTGGAAATACGAAGTGCCAAGTTGGAAATACGAAATACAAAATAGCTTATTCGTATTTCAACATTCGTCCTTCGTCCTTCTCCTGGTCAAGAGTGGCTCATTCGTACTTCAACATTCGTTATTCGTATTTCTGCTAATTGCTCTTCATTTCAAAAGATTATATAACATAGATTAAAACATATTATGTCAACAACACCTTCATCCCCAAACGCCTACCTGGATATGCAACTCCTGCGCTTTACCACAGCGGGTAGTGTAGATGATGGAAAAAGTACCCTTATCGGGAGACTGCTATACGATTCAAAGTCAATTTTTGAAGACCAGATTGATGCAGTACAGGCCAGCAGTACCAAGCGCGGGCTGGAGCATGTGGATCTCTCATTGCTTACCGATGGCTTAAAAGATGAGCGCGAACAGGGAATTACCATTGATGTAGCCTACCGCTACTTTGCCACACCCAAGCGCAAGTTTATTATTGCCGATACTCCGGGGCACATTCAATACACCCGTAATATGGTTACAGGTGCATCTACCTCCAATCTGGCGCTTATTTTAGTAGATGTTCGCCATGGCGTAATTGAGCAAACCTGTCGCCATTCGTTTATCGCCTCCTTACTTCAAATCCCGCACCTTATTGTGTGTATCAACAAAATGGATTTGGTGGATTACAGCGAGGAAGCCTATCAAAAGGTGGTAGATCAGTACAAGGATTTTGCCTCTAAACTTGACGTAAAGGATATCCGCTTTATACCCATAAGTGCGCTACATGGCGATAATGTGGTAAACCGCTCCGAAAATATGAAGTGGTACCAGGGCGAAACCCTTATGCATACTTTAGAAACAATCCATATTGGTAGCGATCAGAATCATATTGACTGCCGCTTTCCGGTGCAAACCGTAATAAGGCCACACTCTGATGAGTACCACGATTACCGTGGTTATGCGGGCCGTATAGCCGGTGGCGTGTTTAAACCCGGAGACGATGTAATGGTTTTGCCTTCAGGTTTTTCAAGTAAGATAAAGTCTATTGATACCTATGACGGGCCATTACAGGAAGCTTTTGCTCCAATGTCTGTTACGCTTACGCTGGAAGATGACATTGACATCAGCCGTGGCGATATGATTGTACGCCCCAATAACCAGCCCGAGCCAAGCCAGGATTTGGATGTAATGCTTTGCTGGTTAAACCAAAGGGGGCCGATGCCGGGTGCCAAATACACCATCCGCCATACCAGCAACGAGGCCCGTTGCATGATTAAAAATATCCTCTATAAAGTGGATATCAACACCCTGCACCGCCTGGAAGACGACAAGGACATTAAAGGCAACGACATTGCCCGGGTGCAAATACGTACCACCAAACCCTTGCTGGCCGATCCTTACAACGATAACCGCAATACCGGTAGCATTATACTGGTAGACGAAGCCACCAATGAAACCGTAGCTGCGGGCATGATGATTTAAATAAAGTAGTTACTTACAATTTTATGATTTGAGGCGGCCAGAGGTCGCCTCATTTTTTTTGGATTGTTGGTAATCAGCTATATGCTGTGGAAAGATAAATGCCTAAATATGGAATTGCAGTGCCCAATACCCATTTCGAAAAACTATATTTGCCGCCTGAAATTGAACCCGCTCACGTTGATGAAGAAAATCATCCTCTTATTGTTGATGGCCGTACTTGCGGTATCATGCGTATCCCGCAAAAAGCTTACCTACTTACAGGATAAAAACGAAATCAAAATCGACTCTGCAAACTTTGCGAAGCTAGACAGGGAGAAGTATGTAGTGCAGATTAATGATATTATAAATATTACGGTAAAAAGCTACAGTGAAGAACTTTCAAAACTTTTTAATGTAGCCAACCAAACCCCCGTGAATGCAGCCGGGGGAGACCTTATCTTTTACCTGAACGGTTATTCAGTTTCTGATGAAGGTGATATCAATATGCCGGTATTGGGTAAGGTATATGTGCTGGGTAAAAATTTAAATGAGATAAAGGACATTGTAACCACAAAGCTGTCAGAATACTTTAAGGAGGAGACTATATATGTAAATGTACAGCTGGCTGGTATCAGATATACTGTTATAGGAGACATCAACAGTCCGGGCAAGTATATCATTTATCAAAATCAGGCTAATATTTTTGAGGCTATTGCCCTTGCTGGTGATATAACCACTGTAGGTAACCGCAACGAAGTTCAGATTATAAGACAATACCCTGATGGGGTGAAGTTTTTTGAAATTGATCTTACAGATAAATCCATTGTTTCAAACCCTTTGTATTTTATTCAACCTAATGATATAATCAACGTAAAGCCATTACCGCAGCGATCCATAGGTATTGGTACTACAGGTTTCCAAACATTTGCCTCAATTCTTGGGGTTTTGGCGTCATCACTTTCCGTTTACCTGGCTATCCGCAATATCAACAGGTAGTAAACTCTTGTTATTAAAGCAATGCAACAAAATTTTGTAAACCAAGATAATAGAGACGATTTACAGGAGGAAACCATTGATATCAAGAAGATATTCTTTAAGCTGGTCAATCATTGGCCGGTTTTTGCCCTTGGTCTCTTATTATCATTAACGGTGGCATTTCTTATTAATAGATACACCACACGCCAATACGAAGCGAAAGCGGTACTCCTTATTCAGACTGACCCCGGAGGTAGTGGAGTAGAGTCTATCATGACCTCATTGGGTTATTATAATCCGCGTCTCACTTTTGAAAATGAATTGGTAATTCTTAACTCCTATTCACTGACTAAAAGAACCCTGGACGAATTGGATTTTGGAATTAGTTATTACAGCGAGGGTAGAATTAAAGCACAGGAATTATATAGGTCGTGTCCTTTTAAAGTGGTGATTGATACTGCGCATTACCAACTTACCCAAACAGATATCAGGGTAATACCTGTTGATGACAATAGATTTGAATTAATTATTGAAAGCCCTAAACAGGCCTATGATTTTTTGCAGGATGAAGCTAAGCAAAACATTGATGTGGATGCTACCCGTGCACTGAGCGGTGAGTATCCCTTTGATACCTGGATTGAGGGAGAATTCTTGAGAATAAAACTAATCAAGGAAAAAAACCTCGATAAGGATGTTTATCGCTTCAGAATAAACAATCCGGAGTATTTGATTAATAGTTACAACAAAGCCATAAATATTGAGCCTTCCGCTAAAGGCAGTTCAGCTATTGATATCAAAATGGTGGGTCCGGAGCAGGCTAAAATGGTGGATTATATAAACACCTTTAGCCGTGAGTATATTAAACTGGGGCTTGAAAATAAAAATCAGATTGCTGACCGTACCCTTGAGTTTATTACCACAGAACTGAAGCAGATTGAAGACTCACTGAATTTTGTTGAGCAGGTATTACAATCTTTTAGAAGTGATAATAAGATTATTGACCTGAGTGCAGAAGGTAATGAACTTTTTAACAGGCTATATACACTGGAAAGTGAGCGTAGTGCGGAAAAAACCAAACAGAAGTATTACGAGTATTTGTCAAGATACCTTAGGCAGGAGAGTGACTTTTCAGGTATTGTAGCTCCATCTTCAATGGGAGTTGAAGATCCATTGTTACGGACTCTGATTCAGGATTTGAGTGGGCTTTACTCAGAATTGAATAAGATGGAAATGACCGCTACTTCAAGTAGTCCCATTATTCAGCGAATTAAATCCCAGATTGAATCCAGCAAACAAGGTTTGCGCGAAAACCTGAAGAACATTATCCAGGGTTCAAAAATTAAGGTGCAGGAACTTGATCAGCAGGTAGATAAACTGGAAACTCAGGTGGCCAGCTTCCCAAAAACGGAGCGTCAGCTGTTGAGTATCCAAAGGAGGTTCGCCATTAACGAAGACCTCTACCTCTTTTTAATGGAGAGAAAGGCTGAAACCGGAATAGCCAAGGCTTCAAACCAAAGTGACAATATGGTAATTGATAGCGCCCTGGTAAATAAAAGACCGGTAGTGCCTAATACGGGTCTCAATTATGGTTTGGCTATATTAATTGGGCTAATACTGCCGGGCATATATGTTTTTGCCAAAGAAGCTTTCAATACTAAGTTGCGTACCCTTGATGAGCTGGATCAGGCAACTAGTATCCCTATCCTTGGAGCTGTAGGGCATAACTCAAAGGATACCAACCTTATTGTGGCTGAAAATCCTAAATCCTCTTTGGCAGAGACTTTTAGGTCTATCAGGGCAAATCTTAAATTTCTTTCTGATTCCGAAAATCCGTCTAAAATATTTGCCGTAACCTCTTCTGTTGGTGGTGAGGGTAAAACATTTTTCTCTATAAACCTGGCCAGTGTGCTTGCTCTTAGCAAACAGAAAACACTTTTAATAGGTGTGGATTTGCGCAAGCCTAAAATTTATAACGACTTTGGATTGAAGAATGATTATGGTCTTTCCAGCTATCTGGCAGGCAGTTCGGATATCAATGATATTATCCAAACTACCAATGTCGCTCATCTCGATATTATTTCCGCAGGGCCAATACCTCCAAACCCCTCTGAGCTTTTGATGACTAATAAGTTCAAAAAGCTATTGGAGAAGTTGAAAGAAGATTATGATTACCTGGTACTGGATACACCTCCTATCGGGCTTGTGGCTGATGCTATTGAAATTACGAAGTACACAGACTCTAACATTTATGTAGCACGCCAGGGTTATACAGATAAGCGCCTGCTTACCTTAATTGACCAAAAGTACCGCACCGGTGAGATTAAAAATCTGGCTCTGATATTTAACGATTATCAGGTAAATCAGGGCTACGGCTATGGTTATGGCTACGGTTATGGCTACGGCTATGGTTATGGCTACGGCTACGGCTATGGCTATATGGATGAAGATCATAAACCCAGTATGTGGAAAAAGATAAAGTTGACATTTAAATAACTATTACTACTAAACCCCTTACTTATGGATACAGAAAAACTACCTCTCCCTGCCGGTTCATGCATTGCCGTTATAGGCCTTGGCTATGTAGGCCTGCCACTGGCAGTTGAGTTTGCCAAGACCCGCAGGGTAATTGGGTTTGATATAAATCAAAAAAGGGTAAATGAACTTAATGGTGGTACCGATGGTACACTTGAAGTTTCCAATGATGAATTACAATCAGTACTAACTACCGGTTCCGGTAAGGGCTTGTTATGTTCTGCTGATGTGGACCAGCTTAAAGAAGCGTCCATTTACATTGTAACCGTACCTACCCCAACCGATAAGTACAACCGCCCGGTGCTTACGCCATTGGTAAAAGCCAGCGAGAGTGTGGGCAAAGTGCTTAAGCGCGGTGATGTGGTAATTTATGAATCTACTGTTTACCCGGGTGTTACTGAAGATGAATGTGTGCCTGTATTGGAGAGAGTTTCGGGCCTGAAGTTCAATGTTGATTTTAGTGTAGGTTACTCGCCAGAGCGCATTAATCCTGGAGATAAAGAGCATACAGTTACAAAAATTAAAAAGGTAACCTCCGGCTCTACACCAGAGGCGGCTAAGTTTATTGATGACCTGTATAAGGAGGTTATTACTGCTGGTACGCACATGGCATCTTCTGTAAAAGTAGCGGAGGCGGCTAAGGTGATTGAAAACTCACAGCGTGATATCAATATTGCCTTTGTAAATGAGCTGGCCAAAATATTTAACCGGATGAATATTGATACCCTGGAGGTATTGGAAGCAGCCGGAACAAAATGGAACTTTTTACCCTTCCGCCCGGGTTTGGTGGGTGGCCATTGTATAGGTGTTGATCCATATTACCTGGCCCAAAAAGCACAGGAGGTAGGCTACCACCCTGAAATAATACTTGCCGGTAGAAGGCTTAATGACGGAATGGGTGCTTATGTAGCTACCGAGTCTGTAAAGTGCATGTTGAAGAAGGATGTGAAAATATCCGGGGCCAAAGCGCTAATGCTGGGCATTACTTTTAAAGAAAACTGCCCTGATATACGCAACAGCCGCGCCATTGATATACTTCGCGAGCTGGAAACCTATGATATGGATGTGGACGTATTTGACCCATGGGCCCATGCAGAAGAGGTAAAGCACGAATATGGTATTGATTTGCTCACCTCACAACAGGAGCTGGATAAAGGAGGCTACGAAATTGATTATTGTGGCCGTATCACATAAAGAGTTTTTACAACTTGACCTGAATAAGTGCGGCAGAAACCAGCGTGCTATACGATGTAAAATGTGTACTGCCTAAAGATAGCGTTGACGCAAGACTTTAGGTGCAAGAGAAGGTCATCCTGAGTGATTCATTTTTGATAAAAAATGAATTGTATCGAAGGGTAAACCTTCAACTACTAAACTTTGAACAGTAGAGATCATGTACGAAACAAAATACCACAACACCGAGCTAAGCGATAAAACCTTCCTGGTAACAGGGGGCGCGGGCTTTATCGGTTCTAACCTGGTGGAGTATCTGTTGAAGCATAAGGCAAAAAAGGTTCGGGTGCTGGATAACCTTTCCAATGGGTTCCACAAAAACATTGAGGCCTTTTTGGATAACCCGGCCTTTGAGTTTATAAATGGCGATATACGCGATAAGGATACCTGCTTTAAAGCTCTGGAGGGTATAGAGTACGTTTCGCACCAGGCGGCATTAGGCTCTGTACCACGTTCCATCAATGATCCGCAAACTACCAACGAGGTAAATATCAATGGTTTTTTAAATATGCTGGTGGCTGCTCGCGATGCTAAAGTTAAAGCCTTTGTATATGCCGCCAGTTCATCTACTTATGGAGACAGCAAGGCCCTGCCTAAAGTTGAGGATGTGATAGGGCAACCCCTTTCACCCTATGCCATTACCAAATATGTAAATGAGTTGTATGCCAATGTATTCAGCAGCATATATGGCTTTAATACTATAGGCCTGCGCTACTTTAATGTATTTGGTCCGCGGCAAGACCCTAAAGGGGCTTATGCTGCAGTTATTCCTCTTTTTATGGATGCTATTACCAAAGGTGAACCTGCTACCATTAATGGTGATGGGGGCCAAACCCGCGACTTCACTTTTGTAGAAAATGCCGTGCAAGCCAACGTAAAAGGTATGCTAGGTCAGGCGGATTTAACTAAGGCTGAGGTTATTAATATAGCTTACGGCCAAAGGATTTCCCTAAATGAACTTTGGGCGGAGCTGCTACAAACGGCAGATAAAAAAATTGAACCGATATATGGCCCCGATCGCCCGGGGGATGTGCGCGACTCACTGGCGGATATTACCAAAGCAGGAAACCTTATCGGCTATAAACCTGAATTTAGCGTGTTTGAAGGTTTAAAGATTACCTATAAATGGTTTGTTGAAAATCAGGAGTTTATAACAAGAGATTCTTAATCAATATTAATGGGAATACTCGTAACAGGCATAGCTGGATTTATTGGCTTCCATACAGCACAATACTTACTAAAAGAGGGACGAAAAGTTATCGGCATTGATAACATTAATGATTATTATGACCCAAGGCTAAAATATAGTCGTTTGGAAGAATTGGGAGTAAGGACTAATCCTGAGTCTTTTAAACTTGAGTTTATTTCCTCCAATCCTGATTTAGTTTTTTACAAAGGTAGTATCAGCGATAAAGATTTGCTCGTCAAAATTGCCAGCGAAAATCAAATAGATTCGGTTATTCATTTAGCCGCGCAGGCAGGGGTTCGATATAGCATTGATAATCCAGAGGTTTATATTGATAGCAATATCACAGGCTTTTTCAATATTTTGGAACTATGCCGCCATGAAGGGATTAAGACGCTTACCTATGCCAGTAGTTCTTCAGTATATGGTAATGATTCCAGGCAACCTTTTAGTGAAGACCAGCCCTGCGATAAGCCCATAAGTCTGTATGCAGCTACCAAGAGGTCTAACGAACTGATGGCTTATACCTACGCCCATTTATATGGAATTAATATGATTGGGCTGCGTTTTTTTACAGTTTATGGGCCCTGGGGTAGGCCAGATATGGCACCGATGTTATTTGCAAAAGCTGCATTTGAAGGCAAGCCAATAAAGGTTTTCAATAATGGCAATCAGTCGCGCGATTTCACCTATGTGGATGATATTGTTAACGGATTGATAAAAGCCCACCAAGTAAACCTGGAATCTGATGGACAGGGAGATTTTTCGGTTATGAATATTGGGAATGGTAGCCCTGTGCAATTGATGGACTTTATCGAATGCATCGAAGAAGCCACAGGACATAAACTAGAAAGAGTATTTCTCGAAGCTCAGCCCGGAGATGTGGCCATAACCTATGCCAACACCCAAAAGTTAAACGCCACGACTAAGTACAAGCCTAAGAAATCGATTAGGGAGGGTATTGAAGAATTTGTTGCATGGTATCGCCATTTTTACAATTTGAAATCAGAAGTGTAACAAAATGATCTCAAAAAGCAATTAATGTCCAGTTTAAAGAGAGGCGCACTTTTTCTTTTAGCAGGTTCAGCAGGGCAATCCATATTGCGCGTGCTTTTTACGGCTGTTCTGGCCAGGCTGCTTACTCCTGAGGATTTTGGCCTAATTGCAACAGCAACCATAGTTACCGGTTTTGCCGAACTTTTTGTGCAATTTGGCTTTGGACAGGGTTTGGTTCAAAAAAAGGAAATTTCAAAAGACGATGTAGGTACGGCCTATACCAGTTCCCTGGTTTTAGGTTTGGGTTTCGGTCTCCTCTTAGTTTTTACAGCGCCACTTATCGCCACCTTTTTTGAGCAACCCGAACTCACTGGTATCCTCCGGTTATTGGCCATTTTATTTCCTTTAAAAAGCCTCAATCAGGTGCAGTTTAGTATTCTGCAACGTGATATGAAGTTCAAATCCCTGGCCGGGCGGGATGTTCTTTCTTATGCCATTGGTTATGGGGTGGTGGGTATTACCCTGGCCTATTTTGATTATGGCGTAATGGCGCTGGTGTACGCCCTGTTGGTACAGGCTCTGGTTTATAGTTTGCTATTGGGCATTAGCCAGAGAGACTTTAAATTGAGGTTTTCTTTTAATAAGGAAAGCTACTCACATCTATTCAACTTCGGAAAGAATATGACTTTAGTTAAAATTTTTAATTACCTAGCATTAAAGGGAGATTACTTTATGGTAAGTAAGTTTTTAGGTCCAGCGAATCTCGGATTTTACAGTCGTGCTTATGGTTTGATGAATGCTCCAAATTCAATAATTGGTGCAACTTTGAATACAGTTCTCTTTTCAAGTTTTTCAAAAGATCAGAACGATAGAGAGAGGCAGTATATAGTATTAAAGAAATCTTTTTCATTGGTAATTTTTCTCGTATTTCTTTTTTTGCCTTTTTTAATTTTGTATTCAAGAGAAATTGTTTTAATACTTCTAGGAGATCAATGGTTGAAAGTTATCGCACCTTTTCAAATATTATTAGGTGGATTTGCTTTTAGATTACTTTATAAAATAAGTAGCTCCTTTTTGAGAAGAGGGAAGATGTTGATTTTTCAAATGAGATCACAATTTCTATATATGTTTTTAGTCTGTGCTGGTTCTTTTTTGGGTTCAATGTATAGTATAGAATCCGTAGCTTGGTTTGTTAATCTTGCACTATTAATCAACTTCGTAGTTTTAACTAATAAAGTAGTAAATGAATCTTACTTAACGTGGATGGATATTATAAACGAATCATTAAAAGCATTGCTTTTTTCAATTCCCCTTTTACTTTTATCCTTTGGGTTGAAGCATTTGTTAATCAATTTAGAAATATCATTTGTTTGGCTATTAGGAATAGGTAGTCTATTTTATTTGGCTCTGACACTATTGTTCATACAAATTGGTTTAATTCCAGGTAGAATAGTAAAAATGATTAGACCTTAAAGATTAATTAAAATGCTAAAGCCAACTTTCTTTACATTTTACACTCCACGTTCGGGCTCCACCTTTTTAATTAAAAAGATTTGCGAGCGGTTTCAGGTATATACACCTCCGGAGTCCAATTTTATTCCTAACCTGTTTAAGATAGTAGATTCAGAAAGCTCAGTAGTAAGTTTAGACCAATTTGCCGGAATCTTAGATACTTTGAAAAAGGAGCCGAAGTTTCATGATTTGCAAATTGATGAGAACAATTTGCAAGACGAGGTCACCCAAAACTTGCCTCTTGATAGAAATTCCTTGGTGAGCATATTTCTAAGCAAGGCATTTGAGGCGAAGTCCGATAACCTGGATTTTGGTGTAAAGAAAGGGAGTTACTTATTTTCATCTGATGAGATAAGAACTGTTTTTCCAGATGCTTCCTTTATTCTGTTGATAAGGGATCCAAGAGCAGTTTTTAATAGTCAGAAAAACAATATTCGCTCTTCTACAGGAAAGCCCTTTGAAACTAATCCGATAAGCTTCAGCAGAAACTTTCATCGAACAATGTCAGTGCTAAGAAAATCACACAACTCCGAAAGTACTACCACACTGCTTCTCAACTATGAGGCTTTAATCAGTCAAACCGATGAAATAGTAGATAAAATTGGAGAATTATTTGGATTGAAGGCTCGTGATGACACAGAGAATAATGCCTATACGGTTCCTTCGCGTTTCGATTATGGGTTGCATGAGAATGTTAATAAAGGAAGCATTAAGGCCAATATAGACAAATGGCAAAATGAACTTTCTTTTTTAGAAAAGACTATTATCAAAATCCTTTGCTTACCTCATATCAAGTGGATGAAAAAAGGACCTTCATTTGAATTAAATAAAGCAATTAAGAATACTGAGGGGTGAGAAATTTAGCCAGACTAATAAAATCAATTATCAAGCAAAGGTATTATGGTAACAGCATTTGCTACCATTCGGTTTCTCCCAATGCTGCTGAGTTGATTCATACTCATTCGGTTACTTTTAAGTCTTTTAAAAGACACATTAACCTGGTAAGTACTGCACGCCAATTTGTACCGGCAGTCGCTAGTGAGTTTGATGTAGTGGATAATAAAGTTGCTCTAACCTTTGATGATGCTTATTTGGACATTCTTGACGAAGCCATACCCTATTTGATTGATAAAAAAATTCCGGCCACCATTTTTATTAACTCATCCACCCTTAGCGGTTCTATTTTATGGCGTGATAAACTTCGCCTTATTCTCAATGCGAACCTTGCCGATGAGTTTTGCCAAACGTTACCTGCTGAGTTTAGTATAACACCCCACAATCTTTATTTCAATAGCAAATCTCCAGCGGTGAATTCGGCTGTAATGAGTGGGTTTATAGATGCTTTTATTACCAAAAAGGGATTGGGCGTAGCAAGGCGGTTATACATGAATGCCGAAGAACTAAGGCAATTGGATATTGAAGAAACCATTACACTGGGAAACCATACCAGAAATCATTTTGTGCTTTCTTCCCTAAGCCAACAGCAACAGCAGGAAGAAATTATCGGAGGACACAGGGATCTTGAGCAATGTGGGTTGAATGTTTCCAATATTTTTGCTGCGCCTTTCGGGGGGTATTCTACCATAGATAGTCATACGCTGGATATTCTGGAAGGAGAAGGATATTCGGGTTTATTGCTTACTAACGGAAGTGAAAAGGTAAAGCTTAGTAAGTTGGGCAGACCCACCAAACTGATGGTAGCCAACAGATATCTGCCGTCAAACAGATAATATGAAAAAAGCCATTAAGAAAATATTAGGTCATAAACTCAAAAAAGCTGATTACCTGTTTTCAGGTCTGGACAAAGCTGAGGTTACTTCGGGCCCCATGATTTTTTGCACAGGTATGGGCCGCAGCGGTACTCACTTTTTAGCAAGCTTGTTAAACCTTGACAAGAATATTGATTCCTACCATTTGGATGAAATAGGAAATCCAGTGGCCGATAGCTTTTACCAATATTCAAAATGGTTTGGTCTTGAAGTTGACCCTTCTCCATTATTTGCTTCACGGGCGTTTTTGGCTTCAAAAGCTGCAGCGGCAGGTAAAGTTTATTTTGAGTCGAATCCCTACCTGAACTTGCATGTTTCTGATCTGGCAAAACAATTTTCATGTAAAATTCTAATTATTTACCGCCAGCCTAAAAAGGTAGTAGAGTCTCATTATAATAAAGGATGGTACGAAAACTTTACGCCAAAGTTTAGCCCTGCAGAATACCAAGCCCCTGGATACGGGTATGGAGTAGAGAGAGCCCATCATTTTTTCGGTCGTTTTTTTCCCAGGCAAAAAGAGGAGTTTGAAAAATGGCAGCAGTATAGTCAGGTCGGTAAGATATCATGGATGTGGCAGGTCGTTTATAAAAACATTTTAGCCGACATTTCAACACTGGATAATGTGATGATTGTGCGCACCGAACAAATCAATTTTGAAATCTATAGCCAAATTTGTGATTTCCTGGAAATAGATAAAAGTGATTCTCAAAAGTTTCAGCAGGTATTAGACTCTAAGCCCGGTAAAGCTACCTACCATAATCGCCCGAAGTGGAATACACAAGAAACCAGCGAGTTTGAATTGCTTACAAACGAGGTCTTTAATTCCTTAGAGAATCATCCATTAAAACTTAAGGCATGAGGATAATCTACCTCGCCCCATCCATAATTCCTTCTCGGGCCGCGAATAGTGTGCACGTGTTTAAAATGCTCAACGCTATGAATAAGTTGGGCTATAATGCATCTTTAATTGTTCCTGATAGAAAAAAAGGAAGGGAAACTGGCGTATCCGATGTGTTTAAGTATTATGGTGTTGAACCTTTTAGTTATCAATATTTTCCGTGGTTTAATTTTAAAGGAGGCCTATATATATACAGTATGCTTCTTGCCATATGGCTGAGGACTAGATCAAAAGATTTAATATTCTCGAGGGATTTTTATCCAGCTGTATTCTCTACATTATTTGGTAGCCGGGTGGTAATGGAGTTTCATTCACCACCCAAGTTTGGCAAAGGGTTTATGTCATTTTTAATCAAGCGGTTTTATAAGTCCCCTAACCTTAAAGGTATAATTGTTATTTCAGAAGCATTAAAGCAAATTTTTGTTGAAAACGGCTTCGATGGCTCCAGAATAATTGTAGCTCATGATGGTAGTGACCCGGTCAATTTATCGGATGATGATTTTAGTATGAAGGGAGTTGTAAAGGTTGGATATGTTGGACATTTATATAAAGGCAGAGGAGTAGAAAACATTATTTACCTGGCCGAACAAAACCCTGAAATTGATTTCCATATTGCTGGGGGCAATGAGTCTGATATAGATTATTGGCAAACGCGCTGTAGAGTAATAGGCAATTTGCATTTTCATGGATTTATTTCTCCTTCAAAGACAGACTCATTCAGAAAGGCTTGCGATATACTGCTAGCACCATATCAGAAAGACTTAGCTATTTGGGGTGGAGGAAGCAGTACCTCTGCATTTATGTCACCTTTAAAAATTTTTGAATATATGGCAGCCGGTAAGGCGATTGTATGCTCAAACTTACCGGTCTTACGTGAAGTGATGAATTCTAGTAATTCAATTTTAGTTGAACCTGAGAATTTGGATGCCTGGAATGAGGCGTTAAGGAAACTTATTAATAATGCTGAATTTCGGGATTGTTTGGGAAAAAAGGCGCAAAAAGATTTTGAAGAAAATTATAGCTGGAAGATGCGCGCCAAAAATATACTTGGTGAAATTGAAAATTGCAAACCAAAATGAGATCAGTACTCTTCATTTTTTTCCAAACATCTAATAAAGCTAATGGCGGCCTTAACAGCCTGGCAGAGATAATTCTAAATCTTAAGAATGTTAAACCTGTGGTGCTAACTCAACGCCATACTGATTTAGTAAAGCGACTCGAAGCAGCGGGTATAGAAATTATTCTGTTACCCCAAAAGCCAGGCGGTACTTGGCGTAAAATGCTCAATATTATTCAGTTTGGCAATTATGTGGCAAAGTTAGTACGGCAGCGTAGCATTGGGGTTATTCATTTAAATGACATGCAGGCTTTGATCAGCATATCCTCGGTATTATGGAAAATTAAGGCCCGCGTAATATTTAATATTCGTGATGTTTTTGAGGCTTCACGCAAGTACGGTATGAAGTGGCGGTTGGTTAATCTGTGTGATGAAGTTATTGTACTGAGCCAGCATATGAAAGAAGAGTTGCTTGAAAGGTTACCCTTAAATAAGCGCAGGAAAAACTGGGACAAACGCTTCCATGTAAGTTACAGTATTGTAAATTTTGATAGATTTTATGCGGTACCGCAGCAAGAAAAAGAGAGGCTGAGGAGTAAATTAGAATTTGATCATACCAAGTATAATCTACTATATGTTGCCACATTCGGCATTAAGAAAAATCAGCTTGGATTTATTAAGAGCGCTTTGCCCCTTTTGAAAGAAAAGGATGTGGTAATACACTTTATAGGAGACTTTAATGAGGAGGTTAACCCCTATGTAAAGCAGGTGAAGAAGGCAATTTTAGCCGATTACAAGGATTTAGTAAAATTTTACGGCTTTAGATCGGATGTTGAAGACTTTTATAAGGCGGGAGACCTAACCATAGTGCCAACTCTCAGAGAGGGTATGGCAAGGTGCATGATTGAAAGTCTTAGTACAGGTACTCCGGTTGTTTCTTTTAATGTATCCAGCGCCAGGGAGATTCTGGAAGGTGATACACCTGCCGGTTTGGTTGTACAACAAGGCGACTATAATGGTTTAGTGAAGGCAATAAGTACTGTTTTGCATGATGAAGATTTAAAAAAGGAGTTTAGTGAGAATGCCATTCAATTAAGCCGAAAATTATTTGACAAGAGTAAAGTAGTAGAGGCCTATGAGACTGTTTACCTGATGTAATGCAAAACTCCAATTCCCCATTTATTGCATTGCCAAAGTGGCTTCCACGTTTTGTGTTAGCCTACTTTCTGGTGTATGGGGTTTTCCTCAACTTTTATCACTTCTTTTCGGGAGGCGAAATTACTTTTGCCCTTTTTAGTATTGTTCTACTCAAAATCTTGGTGCTCTACCTCAAGGTATTACCCATATTATGGCCATTTCACAATGTGGGCATTATTCACCCATTGGTGTTTCCCTTTTTGCTTTCCTTAACCAAAAATATTGTTCAAAACCCTCTGGAACTCATTGGCGTATTTTTTTCTGATGAGGTAATGCTTACTGATTCAATACTCATAAATTTTTCCAAATACAATTTGCTTAACCTTAACATACAGGCTGAATTATATCAGGTGATCTGGCTGGCAATGTTATATCTAGGGTATTTTGCCTTTAAGGGAAAAACAATAAACCTCAAGCGAAAATTAAAGGTGGTTTCTCACTCCTATTTTCAGGTAGGGGCCATGGTGGGCATTTTCATATTACTTGCTTTTTTATTATCCCAGGGGGGTATTACGGCCTGGATATCGGAATGGGGCTCTGGCGGAGGAAGGCGTAATGCCATTGAAGAAATTGGGCCAATCATCAGGCTTGTTACCATTTTATATTTTATACCGGTTATATGGTATCTCAATAAGGGTAAGGCAGTATTTAAAAAACCACTTTTCATTGTAGCTACTATAGCCTTTTTGCTGGCTGGTTTTATTGCTTCAGGCTCCCGCTCGGCTATGCTTGATATTCTGTTGGCATATCTACTCGTGTTAGTATTGAGAGGTGGTAATATTCCTTATAAATCTATTGCAATCTCCGGTGCAGCCTTTTATCTTTTATTTGGCTTTTTAGGTATGGTAAGAAGTGCATCTACCTACTCCCAGGGTGATTTGGACTGGAGCGAGATTGGGTTTGATACGAAGACAATTATTGAAAACTCGGCCGAAGAAATTGAAATGAGAGGCTCCTTTGGTAGTGATATTGCCATATACCATCAGGTGCCTGCGGATGTAAATTTTTTGTATGGCAAAACCTATATGGCCGCCATTGCCTTTTTTGTACCTCGGTTTTTATGGGCTGATAAGCCCCATGGTGTTGGATATTATACCGGGAGGGAAATTTTCGGGCAGCAATCGGGTATTCCGGCAAGTCCACATGCGGAGGCCTACTGGAACTTTGGAATTGCCGGGGTTATACTTATTGCCTTTATAAATGGCATATTGATAAAATTCATCACCCGGATGTACCTGCGCTACTACCGCACTCACCCTGGTTGGATTGTCGTTCACCTTATTATTATCACATCCTCGGTGGTTATTAGCTCGATGGGACTCACGGAGGTGTTACAACGGCTTATACTTGTGGTGGTTGGCCTTAAACTTTTAAAACAATTGTAATGCAGGAGATTTTGTTCTTAGGAGGTGCCCCAAAGTGCGGAACCAGCGCATTTTATGATATGCTTACTAAAACCGGAGTGTTTGACGCATCTACTCTTAAAGAAACTTTTTATTATATAGATAATACCTACCCACTATATAATAACAAGTCAGGGTTTTATAAATCTGGCCATGAGGGCTTCAGCGGGTTTTTTACCAACAATGGCAAAACGCGCCTTGAAGCCACTACACACCTCATATATCAACAAAAAATGCCCGAGGTTTTGGCACCGCTTAACTGTAAGGTGATCTTTGTGCTTCGGGATCCGGCTGACCGTATTCGTTCATCATTTGAATATACCCTAAACAATTTAGGCAACTTTAAAGAGCCTATCTCTTTTGCAGAGTATGTAGATTTGCTACTCCAAAACCAGAAAGACCAGTTAATGCAAAAAATGCGGGCTACCACCAGCCAATGGGTGTTATCCAACGAAATATTGCTGAGCAGTTACCAACAGCACATTGAGAGGTGGTGTAATGCATTGGGGGCAGAGAGGGTTATGGTATTAAGCTTTGATGAGCTTAAGGCCAACCCTAACGAAAGTTTAGAGAAGGCGTTGCGTTTTGCTAAAATCGAAACCAGTTCAGATACTTCTCAAATCTCTCTTGAGAAGAAGAATCAGACAGTAGCTATTAGGAGTAGAGGATTACATAAAGCCCTGGCGGGGCTTAATAACCTTGTGCCCAATGGCACTATAAAAAGCAAAATCAAGTCAGCGTACTTTGGTTTACAAAAAGGAAAAAGAAATTGGACAGAAGCTGATGAAAAGGCTCTTGAAAGACTTAAAGAATATTTTAAGAACAACCAACCAGGCTTGGCCGAAATTATAAATCAACATAACAAATGAAAAAGGTAGTAGTAACAGGTGCATTGGGATTTGTGCCGAGTAACCTGTGCGAAAAATTGTTGGAACGTGGGTATTTCGTTATTGGCATTGATAACTTCCTTACCGGGCGTTTTGAGCATATAGAATCGTTTAAAGATCACCCCAATTTTGTATTTATACGGGGAGATGTAAATAATTACGATACCCTGTATAAAGTTTTCTACTCCTTTCATCCTGAGTTGGTGTATCACTATGCAGCTTGTGTAGGGGTGCAACGTACCTTGGATAACCCCATGTGGGTATTGGATGATATTAAAGGCTTTGAACATATAATGAACCTTAGCCGCGATTTTAATGTGAACAGGGTATTCTTCAGTTCCTCAAGTGAGGTGTATGGCGAGCCTGTGGAGTTTCCACAAAACGAGCATACCACACCGTTGAATTCAAAACTGCCCTATGCGGTAGTAAAAAATATTGGTGAGGTTTACCTTAAAACCTACCAACGGGAATATGGTGTTGACTATACTATCTTTAGGTTTTTCAACACCTTTGGCCCAAGGCAGGCCGCTGATTTTGTGGTTTCTAAATTTATTAACCAGGCTTTGGATAATAAGGATATCACCATTTATGGTGATGGTAGCCAAACCCGTACCTTTTGCTATGTAGATGATAATATAGAGGCCACTATTAATGCCATTGAATACAAGGGAGCCGTAAATGAAGTTTTTAATGTGGGCTCTAATCATGAAACCTCGGTTTTGGAGTTGGCAGAGATTATTATCAGGCTTAGTGGATCCAGCTCTAAAATTATACATCTTCCGGCCTTGGAAGAAGGTGATATGACAAGAAGAAAGCCGAGCAATGACAAGATGGTGAAGGAATTGCTCAACGGCAGGGAACTGCTGCCTATGGAAGAGGGTCTTAAAAAGACAATTGAACATTTTAAATCCAAAAGGTAAATGCCGGATAAAATCCATGTATTGTTTTTTTGCCCATACCTGAGCAGTGGTGGTGCCGAGATGCACTTTACCCGATTGATTAAAGCACTGGATGGCAGTAAGTTTAAAAAAACGCTGGTAGTTTCTAAGAGGGGGGGTAAGTATGAGCCTTTGCTTGAAGGCTCCGATGTAGAAATTGTTTCATTGAACATCAATGTGAACAGCTCAACTATTAGAATTTTAAGGAGTATCATACCTCTGAAAAATCTAATAAAAAGGCTGGATCCTGATATCACCTTTTCGATCCTGGATTACGCTAATGTGTTTACGCTATTGGCACATCGCTTATCTGGTCACCGCAGTAAACTTGTAGTTGACGTTCAAACTTCTATTAATAAGGCCATAGAGTTTTCCGGATTGAGATATGACAAATTCATTTTTAGCAGGATGAAGAAATCCTATCGCAGAGCAGATAAAATCCTATGCTTATCTCATGGTGTATCTAGGGAGTTGCAAAAACTTATACCTAATACCCGAAAGGAGCAGTATGAAGTGATACACAATATAGGAATTGAGCCAGGGGCATTTAAGGCCACTGAAAATAAAAATGAGTACCAGGTTTGTATTTGTGGAAGGTTGGTGCCATTAAAAGGATTTGACCTTGTTATAAGGGCTGTGGCCTCTATAGAACAGAAGTACCCTAAACTTAAACTGGTAGTGTTGGGCGAAGGACCTGAAAAGGAGAATTTACAGCAATTATCTGAGGATTTGGGAATAAGTGACAAAGTTGAATTCAAAGGCTTTGTGAACAATGTTCAGGAAGTAATGAGCGAATCGGATGTGTTTGTGTTGTCCTCTTTTTATGAAGGTTTTGGAAATGTTATAGTGGAGGCAATGGCTGTAGGAACCCCGGTTATTTCTACAGATTGTCCTTATGGCCCTTCGGACATTATAACCCATAGCGAAAATGGACTGTTAACTCCTGTAGGTGAGGTTCAACCTATTGCCGATGCGCTGAGTCAACTATTTGATGACAGAAGTCTTCACAGCAGCATTAGGGAAAATGGTTTACAACGAGCTAATAGTTTTACTCCGACAGCGATCGCAAACCAGCACGAGAAATTTCTTTTGAAGCTATCTTCTTTATGATCTCTCATGAACACAAATGCATATTTATTCATGTGCCAAAAGTGGCTGGCAGCAGTATTGAGCAAAAGTTAGGTTTGTTTCAAGAACTTAAAGGGGGAGTTCAGGATCACCGCCCCTTGCATATAATTGAGCCAAAAGGATTGCCTAAGGCTGTGGTTATGGCTTTTTCAAAAGTTTCAAAATCCTATAAAAAGGAGGCCTACTATATTATTCGCGATTATTTGAAACCGCCACTTTCTAAAAAGCAGTATCAGGAATACTATAAATTTTGTGTTGTACGTAATTCGTGGTCAAGGTCGCTTTCTTATTACCGCAGTTTTAAGCGTGATTCTAAATTGGCCGCAGCACTTCATCTAGATCAGGGTATTTCCTTTAAGACTTTTCTGCAATCTGAGCTCGGTCGCGGGGGATTGCGCTCACAACTTCACTGGCTGGTTGATAGTAAGGGTGATTTACCCTATGATAAAATTGCAAGGTTTGAAAACCTGAATCATGATTTTATGGAAATTGCATCAAACATCGGCCTTAAGGATGCGCAGCTGCCCCATCTATTAGCACACTCCAAAGCCAGTTATATGGATTATTTTGATGATGAAACCGTTGATATAGTTTATAAATCCTTTAAAAAGGAAATAGAAATATTTGGTTTTGAGTATGGAGAATAATTTTGAAGGGGTTTCCTTTGCAAATTCAAAGTCGGCTAGTAGTGCAGTTACCAAACTCTTATCCATACTTACCCTATAGCTATTACAGGCAGCTTAGTAAAGCTGTTTTGCACCAGCATTATCAGGTGGAACTTCAGCAGCGTGCCAAAAATGGTTCTATTTCTTTTTTAAGCTCAGAAACAATTTGGGGACTTTTGTCAGTCAAACAATGGGAGTCTGCACACTTTGGCTTTACGTGTGGCATGATAGATTTTTTGTGGGCTGAAGATCCTGCTAAGTGTTCGGATTATCTGGCCGAGATTGAAAAACGAGCGGCAGTAGATGGTATCAAACATCTCTCCATAAGAATTGATGCGCAAAACCACCGACTGCTATTGGCGCTCGAGGAGTCAGGCTTTTTACAAATGGACGCCATTCTCCATTTTAATGGAAAGCTGAAAGATTTACGTTTGCAGGAGTCAAAGGGAAAATTTATTTGCCGTGAGGCCAATAGCACGGATGAAGCGCGGTTATGTGAATTGGCGGCTTCGGCTTACACCGATGATCGCTTCCATAGTGATCCGGCCATCCAAAATAAAGATGCAGATGCCGCTTATGCAGACTGGATGAAGAATTCATTGAACGGCCTGGCGGATAAGATTTATGTATTTACGGATGAAGCAGGTGTGCCCCAGGGTTTTATAACAGTGAATTTTGAGAAAATAGAAAGTACTCGGATAGCTAAAATTTGGCTGGTAGGTGTAGCACCCAAATACCAGGGAAGTGGGGCATCCTATTCCTTACTCAACCATGTGATTGAAGATTTGCGAAAAAGAAGGACTGGATTACCTGGAAGTAGGTACTCAACTAAGAAATGTACGTGCTATGCGCTTTTATGCTAAATATGGGCTGCTACCGGTAAACCCGGTGTATGCCTACCGAAAAATTATTGATTGATGACAACAATTCTCCGCACAAGCTGCCGGTGCCCCCGTGGCTCCTTCCGTACTTAAGGCCATTAAGGAAGCACTTGATGTAAAAATGGTGGTAACGGATATTTCGCCACTTTCATCGGGCTTTCATTTTGCTGATGCCCATGAAATTGTACCCAGGGTAAACAATCCCGGATACCTGCAGGCGATACTGCAGCTTTGTAAAAAGCACCGGGTGGATATTTTTTGGCCCGACCTGGATGAAGAGCTTTTGCTGATGGCACAGAACAAATCGGCTTTTGCCAAAATGGGGGTTAAGCTATTACTGTCTGATGTTGAAACTCTTACGATTTGTGGAGACAAGTATTTTACATTTCAGGCATTAAAGGGTTATAAGGTGCCTGTGCCAGAGTCCTTTATCACCATGGAGGAAGCTGTGGCTAATCTTTCTTTCCCAATGTTATTGAAACCCCGCCAGGGTAGAGGTAGTGTAGGCGTTACGATTATTCACAACCATTCAGAATTGCAGGATGCCTTCAATACTATCGAAAATCCCATCATCCAGGAGTTTCTTCCCGGTAAGGAATATACCATTGATGCCCTCTCTGATATGGAAGGTAAATTCCATTATTGCTCTATCCGTCAGCGTGTTTCCACAGATTCTGGAATCTCTGTAAAAGGAGAAACCGTGAGTGACAGTAAACTGGAGGTATTTGTAGAACAGGTTTGTAACCAGCTACGGTTAAAAGGTCCTTCCTGCTTTCAGTGTAAGGAAGATCCGGATGGCGTTTTTAAGTTTATTGAAATAAACCCTCGCATTGCAGGTACTTCCATCCTCTCAGAAAAAGCCGGGGCACCTGTAATAACAGATTCGGTAAGGGTGGTTATAGGCGAAGAGATAAAGGGCAACGCCAATTTTAAAGCGGGTTATAAAATGATTCGCTACTGGTCAGAAATTTTTGAAGGATAGGTTATGAAAATCCTCTTTTGCCACGACCATAGATTTTATCAAAAAGGCGAAGAAGTCTTTACAGCCGGAAACCTGTATTTAGAAAAATGGCATGAGTACCTGGCTTACGCTGATGAAATAACCGTAATGGCCCGTAGAGACCCATTTCCTGAAAGTGGTGGTAATAACCTTAGATTATCTTCTGGAGAAGGAGTTCGGTTTCATTTCCTCCCCGATCTTTTTAACCCCAAGTATCGATTACTACAGCGAAGGAAAATTTTGATTCAAATCAGGGAGGAGGTCACTAATGCAGATTTTGTGATTGTACGTCTGCCCAGCGAAATTGGGAGTTTTGCCGCTAAGGAGGCCATTCGCCAAAATAAAAAGTGGATGGTGGAAATGGTGGGTTGCCCCTGGGATGGATTCTGGAATTTTGGATTCAAAGGCAAAGCACTGGCGCACTACATTACCAATCGTACAAAACGCCTGGTAAAGCAAGCCCCTGCTGTGATGTACGTTACTACAGAATTTTTACAGGGCCGCTATCCTACTGATGGAAAACAGATTGGTGTATCGGATGTGGAATTGGCAGCGGTTGACGATAGTGTGCTTCAAAGCAAGCTGGATTACCTGAAGGCTGCAGAGGCATTTAATATTGGGTTTGTAGGTTCACTGGATGTAGATTACAAGGGCCTGGATGTGTTGCTGAAGGCGGTGGCCGCAGTTAAAGATCAATTGCCGCCTATCACTGTAAAGGTGCTGGGTAAGGGAGATACTTCAGCTTGGCAAGGGTTTTTAAAAGAGCACCAGCTTACTTCAAATGTGGAGTTTTTAGGAACGTTGCCATTTGGTAAAGCCGTGTTTGATTTTTACGACTCGCTTCACCTCTTTGTGCTCCCCTCTAAGCAAGAGGGTTTACCAAGATCGTTGGTGGAGGCTATGAGCAGGGCAAATCCATGCTTGGGTTCAGATGCTGGTGGTGTACCGGAGTTACTTCCGGCCAAGTGGATTCACCAAAAGGGTGATATAGATAAACTTGCAGAGCATTTATTGAAAATGCTTGGGGATAAGGATAAGATGAAGGAAGCTGCTACCACCAATTTTAAAAAAGGCAAGCAGTTTGAAATTGACACACTGGAGCGAAGAAGAACAGAATTTTTGAAAAACATAATTACGGGATGAAAGTAGCACATCTCACATCCGTGGATTTGGGCGCACTTTTTTTGATGCCACAATTAGAGGCGGTTCTTCAAGAGGGGCATGAGTGCCATATTATTTGTGGAGATGGTCCGAATGTACCTATGTTTCGCCAAAAAGGGTTTACAGTGCATTTGCTTACGATGACCCGGGATATTAATCCTTTAGAGGATTTGAAATTGCTTAAATTTTTGCGAAAGCTCTTTAAGAAAGAACAATACGATATTTTGCACGCACACACCGCCAAGCTGGAATTTTTTGGCCAGGTAGCCGCTCGCCAGGCCAAAGTGCCCATTGTGTTGTACACCAATCATGGCTTCATTTTCCGCTCGGATATGAGTACAATGAAGAAAAAGCTCATCATGACATTGGCCCGCTATTCAGGCAAAATATCTGACCGTGTTCTATCACAGGCCATGGAAGATGTAAAGGTAGGAGTAGAAATGGGGGTTTATAAAGAGGGAAAAATTCAATACCTGGGCAATGGCATTGACCTAACTCCTTTTAATATTGATAACTACACAGAGCAGGATATAGTGCGGATTAAAGAAAGTACCGCTGTGCCCACCGATAAAAAAATTGTGGGAATGGTAGGCCGTTTTGTTTGGGAAAAAGGCTTTCGCGAGCTTTTTGAAGCTGCGGGTATCATCCTTTCGCAAGAACCCGCCACTCACTTTGTGATAATTGGAAATAAGCTGGACAGCGAGCGCGACCCTGTGGATTTTGACCTGCTCGAAAAAATGGACATAGCCGAAAATTTCACCATCCTGACAGGCCGCAGCGATATGCCGGATTTATATGCCATTATGGACGTTGTAACACTGCCTTCTTACCGTGAAGGTTTTCCCCGCACCATGATGGAGGGAGCCGCTATGAGCAAGGCGTTGGTGGCCAGTGATATTTCAGGTTGCAGGGAAGCGGTGGAGAATGGCTTTAACGGTTACCTGGTGCCGGTAAAAACGGTACAGCCGCTGGCAGAAGCTATTTTAAAATTGTTAGAGAACGATACTCTTCGCAAGGAAATGGGCGAGAAAGGCCGTATGAAAGCAGAAGAACAATTTGACCAGAATAAAGTGGTTGAACGTCTGCTGGATACCTATGATGAATTGGTTCAGGAAAAAATGGGTCACACGTTCCGCAAAAAAGCCACCAGTCATGTATCTTAAAATCGTAAAACCATTTTGGGATGTGGTTTCTGCCTTTATAGGGCTAATCGTCCTCTCACCGCTATTTTTGGTAGTTGCCATTTTTATAAAAATGGAGAGTAAAGGGCCTGTATTCTTTAGGCAAGTCCGTAACGGGCAGTTTACAAAGCCTTTTAATATTTACAAGTTTCGCACTATGGTAGTGGGCAACCAAATGAAGGTGCGGGAGGATGGAACTGTAATTACCGAAAAAAATGATGCACGTATTACCAAAGTGGGTAATTTCCTCAGGGGCGGATTGGATGAGTTGCCACAATTAATAAATATTGTAAAGGGTGAAATGAGTGTGGTAGGACCACGTCCGGATTTGCCCATGCATCTGGAAAGTACAACCGAAGCACAAAGAGTGAGGTATAATGCTAAGCCCGGCATTACCAATTTACCTGCTGTTTGCGGCAGAAATGATTTACCTCTCGAGGTGCGCAATAATCTGGACATTTATTATGTAAATCATCGGAGCTTTTTTCTTGATCTGAAGATCATTTGGTTTACACTAATGCTGCCTTTTAACGTTAAGGCTCCCATAAATCAGGAAATCAAGAATATTATCAATGCTTAAAACCATAGTTTTTGACCTTGATAATACCCTTTATAACTTTGACGACTATCTGCATCAGGCTTACTCATACCTGGCCAGGGAGTGGGCATTGAAGCATGGATTGAACCCGCAGGATACTGAGGGCGCTCTAATGGAACAGGCCGAAAAAAAAGGTTTGACCTATGACTTTTTATTTAATGAGTGGCTGGCCGATCTGGGAATGCTGAATAAGCTTCAGATAAGGGAAGCCATTGCCATTTTCCACACCTTTAAACCTCAAAAACTACGAACGTTTGAAGGGTTTGAGGAAATGATGGAGAGCCTGACGGGAGTTCAGAAAATAATTTTGAGTGATGGACGTGTGGCAACACAGCAAAAAAAGCTGAAGGCTCTTGGTATTGAAGATTATTTTGATGGTATCGTTCTCTCCGATGAACATAAAACTTCCAAGCCGGATATTGAATTATTTAAGCTAATTGAAAGAGAGTTTAAAACAAAGCCCGAAGAAACACTTATGGTAGGCGATCATCCTGATAAAGATATACTTGGAGCAAAAAAGGCGGGTTGGTTCGCGGTACGTTTTAAGCATGGTGCCCATAAGAATTTTGATGACTATGCCAATGCAAAACCTGATCATACAGTAACTTCGCTTGCCGAATTAAAGAATTGGCTGATTGATGAAAAAAATATTGGTAGTAGGGGCACATCCTGATGATGAGATAATCGGATTGGGAGGTACACTCAGGAAACATGTTTTAAATGGTGATGAGGTGTACGCTCATATTCTTACTGATGGCCATAGTTCACGTTCTGATTATAATCTTTCTGCAGATGTAAAAACTACCATGGCGCGCAGAAATGAAGCTGCAGAAAAGTCGGCTGAAATAATTGGCCTGAAAGATATTTTTTTGGAACCCTTGCCCGACCAGGCATTGGATACCATACCGCTTGTAGATTTGGTTAAGACCATCGAAAGGGTGGCAAGTCAAGTTAAGCCCGATATAGTTTTTATGCACCACAGAGGTGATGCCAACATGGATCATCAGGTAGTGTTTAAAGCAGGTATTACTGCTTTTCGCAGCGTAGGAAGTCAGTTTGCACCCGAAGTATATTGTTACGAAACTCTTTCATCCACGGAGTGGGGGGCGCCTTTTGCCGAATCGTATTTTATACCAAACTACTTTGTTGATATCAGCGAAACTCTTGAAACCGAAGCTGGAGGCCATGAAATGCTACTCAGATGAGTTAAGGGATTATCCTCATCCAAGATCCTTAAAAGGAATGGAAGAAGTGGCACTCCGTTGGGGTAAGGTAGTAAACTGCCATGCGGCCGAGGCTTTTGTAACTGTTAGAAAATTCTGGAAATGATGAAGATTCCTTTTTCTCCACCTTATGTGGATCAGGACGTGATTAATGAGGTAGTAGATACTTTGAATAGTGGCTGGATAACCACTGGCCCGAAGGTAAAGGCTCTGGAGGATTTAATCTGTGAATACACAGGTTGCCAGGCGGCATTGGGAGTAAATTCATGGACCTCAGGAGCAATGCTTTTTATGAAGTGGATGGGGATTGGCCCGGGCGATGAAGTAATTGTGCCGGCATACACCTATAGCGCCACCGCACTTTCTGTACTTAATATCGGGGCTACACCTGTAATGGTTGATTGTGGAGAAGGTTTTTCCATTTCCGTGGAAGGTATCCGTAAGGCCATTACATCTAAAACCAAGGCTATAATGCCTGTGGATATTGGTGGTTGGCCCTGTGATTATGACGCAATAAATGCCCTGGTTGAAGAGGAGCCTATCAAAAGGCAATTTAATCCATCGTCAGATTTCCAAAAGCAAATAGGGCGTATTACAGTAATTTCAGATGCGGCCCATTCCATTGGAGCCTCTTATAAAGGGAAGAAGACCGGTAGCCTGTGTGATGTGACTATATTTTCTTTTCATGCGGTAAAAAATGTAACCACGGCTGAAGGTGGTGCCGTTTGTTTAAATCTGCCTGAGGCCTTTGATCCTGATGAATGCTATCGCCTTTTAAGGAGGTTTGCACTAAATGGGCAAACCAAGGATGCTTTTACTAAAACTACGGGTGGCTGGAGGTATGATATTGTAGAGCAGGGCATGAAATGCAATATGCCGGATTTGAATGCGGCTGTAGGTCTGGTTCAGCTTAATAAGTACGATACACTTTTGAAGGAGCGTAAAAAGATTTTTGAGTATTATGAAAAGTTTTTCTCCAAAAAGGACTGGGCCATTTTGCCTTATGGCGAAACAATAGAGCGTGAAAGCTCTTACCACCTGTATGCCTTGCGTTTTAAAGATATTACCGAAGATCAGCGTGATGAGTTAATTGACTTAATAATGGCAACGGGAGTTAGTGTTAATGTGCATTTCGTGCCCATGCCCATGTTTACCTTCTTTAAAAACTCAGGTTATGATATTAATGACTATCCAAGGGCCTTTGACCAATATCATAATGTGATTACTTTACCTATTTATCCTGGGTTAAGTCAGGATCAGCTAACCTATATTGTGAGCAGTATTGAAGATAGCTACAATGCGCTGATGAAGAAAAGTAATACCGTTGAGCTATAAAAATATCAAAGGTGTGATAGATTGGATGCTGGCCTTTGTCTTATCGGTCATATTGCTTCCTATTGCTATTTTACTTTTGATATTAATTGGTCTTAGAGTTTTCAAATGCCAAAAGCTGTTTTTTACCCAAAAGCGTATAGGGCATAAGGGCCGAGAATTTCAACTCCTGAAATTCAGAACAATGTCTGCTGATACCTCTAAAACCGATGGTGAAAGACTAACCACCAGGGGTAAGTGGTTGCGCAAAACGTCCCTTGATG
Organism: Schleiferiaceae bacterium; assembly: GCA_963758205.1. GTDB lineage: Bacteria > Bacteroidota > Bacteroidia > Flavobacteriales > Schleiferiaceae > Owenweeksia. Next base: position 1,024,181 of record CAVWUM010000006.1, on the reverse strand, counting down.
AAGTGCCACAACTGCTTAATATTTTAAAAGGAGAAATGAGCTTTGTAGGCCCAAGACCGCTGTTACCAGAATATGGGCCTTTATATAGCCAGGAGCAGCAAAAACGGCATGATGTAAAACCCGGAATTACCGGTTGGGCACAGGTAAAGGGCAGAAATAAACTAAGTTGGGCTGAGCAGTTTGAGCTGGATGTTTGGTATGTGCAGCATCAGGGCTTTTGGCTCGATTTAAAGATTATGGCTTTAACCGTGTTAAGGGTTGTTACGCCTGGTACAGGAGAGGTGCAAATGAGAAGACCATTTACCGGTAACAATCAAACGGACAGTCAAAATTGAGCCGCAAGCTTAAAATAGCGTTGCTTGTTCCCTCCATCTCAAGTGCAAAGGCATTTTTTATTCCCCTGCTAAGCGCTGGTTCTAAGAATATTCAGTTTCACTTAGTGACTTCACCGAGAGCGGCCTTTGATGAGGAAGGTAATATTCCGTCAAATGTTCAGGTGCATTTTGTACCTGATTTCAGAACCGTGAATCCATTAAAACTTTTGAGGAGCCGTATCGCTATTAAAAAAGTTTTGAAAAAGCTGAATGCGGATATTGTACATGCCCATTTTATTTCGGCCGTTTTTCTTTTGGCATCAATCCCTGTTAAAGCTCAAAAGTGGATAACCTTGCATGGAGTTTATTATCTGCTGGATTCTACTTTAAAGGGTAAGGTTGCTGGCCTATTAGAGAGGTACGCGATAAAGAACGTGGATAGGGTTGAAGTTTTGAATAGTTATGATTATGATAGTTTACAGCATAGGGAAAATGTGCATCGGCTACCGATACCCGGTGTAGGTGTAAACCGGGAAAAGTTTAATCCGCAAAAATTTGGTGCTGAAAAAGTTAGTGAGTTAAGGTCAGAACTTAACTTGAAGGATAATGACTTGGTACTTCTGTACGTTGGGCGGTATACCTCTTTTAAGGGTTACTACACGGTAATTGAGGCTGCGCGTAGGTTTAGTGCAATACCCCGTCTTAAGATTATTACCTGCGGTTCAGCAGACACGCTGCATCCCGCAAAGGAAAAAGAGTATTTACCAAGCAACATTATAGATGTAGGATGGAGTAATGAAGTTGAAAAGTATATGGCCATTGCAGATCTGCTCCTATTCCCCAGTCATAGAGAGGGGTTGCCCGTTACCCTAATGGAAGCCCTTACCATGAATTTACCCATTTTAGGATATAAGGTGAGAGGCGTGGAAGATCTTATAAAAGAGCAGCAAAACGGGTTTCTAACCGATGAGGTTAGCCAGTATTCCTTTTTAAGATACCTGGAAGAACTTATTAACCATCATGAAAAGATTGTTGCCATGAAGCGAAAGCTATTGTCACAAAATGTTAATTATTCTAGTGAAATTTATGTTCAGCAACAGCTCAGCACCTACCTTTCTAAATCATAGCTTTGAATTTTATTATCTAAGGCCTAAACTGTTTTGAGAGAATTACTGCTTATTGGTGCCGGAGGGTTAGGACGGGAGGTGGCCGCTATGGTACAATATTCCTTAGCGAATAACTTCCGCATTTTAGGCTTTATAGATGATGGCGTTACTGTGGGAACCGTTATTAATGGTTTTGAAGTTCTCGGAAACATAGAGTGGCTGAATGACTACAATAAGTCCGTTTGCGCTGTCATTGCTATTGGTAACCCTCAAATAAAGTATAAGGTTATTAATTCAATTCATAATAGCAATATTGAATATCCAAACCTCGTACACCCTAATGCCCGTATACATAATGTAGATGAGTTGAGTATGGGCAAAGGAAATATAATTACAGATGGCTGTATTTTAACCACTAATATTGGGTTGGGTGATTTTAACCTATTAAATCTCTCCTGCACTATCGGACACGATACAGCAATAGGCGATTATTGCTCAATAATGCCGGGGACAAACATAAGTGGTGGGACTAAACTGAAAAACAGGGTGTTTATAGGAACTGGTGTCAATATTATTAAGGAAGCGGTTATTGGAGATAACTCTATAATTGGGGCCGGTGCAGTGGTAAACCGTGATGTGCCGGCTGGTAAAACCTATGTGGGTATTCCTGCAAAAGAATTGAAAAATGACGGATAGAATATACCTTTCACCTCCGCACCTTGGCTCTGATGAAAAGGAATTAGTAGTACAGGCACTTGATTCCAATTGGGTGGCGCCCGTAGGTCCTCACCTTGATAAGTGGGAAAACGAAATTTGCAGGACAGTTGGGTCTCAGGCTTGTTGCTTATTAAACTCCGCCACTGCGGCCATCCACTTGGCTTTAAAAGTGTTGGATGTGGGGCCCGGAGACCTTGTATTCATACAGACACACACTCATATTGGGTCTGTAAACCCCATTATTTATCAGGGTGCTATACCGGTATTTATCGACTCCGAACCCGGTTCATGGAATATGTGCCCAAAACATCTTGAAAAAGCCATCCAGTCTGCTTTGGATGGAACTATTACCCTCCCTTCGGTAGGGGTGAGGGGTGGGCACCTATCCCCCTCTGGAAGGGCTGTCCAAAGAACGGGGGGAGACAATGTTCAACCTAAAACCGCAAACTACAAACCAAAAGCCATCATTCCCGTGCACCTATACGGCATGCCAGCCAATATGGATGCTATTATGGCGATTGCCAAAAAGTACAAGCTAGTAGTTATTGAAGATGCCGCAGAGTCCATGGGTTCTACACATCGGGGAAAACATACCGGAACAATAGGAGATATTGGTGTTTACTCATTTAATGGCAATAAAATTATAACCAGCAGTGGTGGAGGTGCTTTGGTTAGTGATAATCATGGGTTGATAAAAAAGGCACGTTTTTTAGCCACACAGGCTCGGGAGGAAGCTTTGCACTTTCAACATTCTGAGATAGGTTATAATTATAGGATGAGTAACATTTTAGCAGCCTTGGGGCGAGGACAAATGAAATTGCTGAATAGCAGGGTAAATGCAAGAAGGGCGAATCACGAAGGTTATCGAAAGTATTTTAATGCATTAAATCAAAGAGGATTCAATTTTCAATTTCAGGAAGAGGCGGATGAAAGCTTTAGTAATAGATGGCTAACAACTTTAGTTTTAGAACCTGAGAAAAACAATGGGGTAAGTTCAGCTGATATAATACAGAGGATGGAAAAGAATAATATTGAATGTCGCCCTCTGTGGAAGCCCATGCACCTCCAACCCGTTTTTAAAGGCTATCCTTATGTTGGTAATGGTCTTTCGGAAGGATTATTTAATAATGGACTTTGTTTACCAAGTGGCTCCTCACTTAAAGACACGGATTTTGAGAGAATATTTAATGTGTTAGATCAATGTTTTATTAAACGTAGCTAAAGAGTTACAGATAATTACTACTGTGATATGATAATTACTCAGTTCACATGAAGTTATTCAAGATCATCTTCATCTTAAAAACGATAGTGCTAAACATTGATAATCAGTTAATGTTAATATTTTATTAACCATTTAGAGTTATTAATTAATTTGCATTTTATGCATTGCAACGTATTGATTTGATGGTTATTAGTTATTTTTGGCATCTTGTAAACCACTACTCCGACCTAATATGCTCAAGGAATTTATTCTGAACCATACCGATCGCTACCTGGCGCGATGGATAATTCTCTTACTCGATATTTTCCTGGTTCTATGTGCCTATGCGCTGTCTGTACTCATTCGCTTTAACTTCGATTTTATTGCTTCGGCCGAGAATGGCGCATTAGAAAAGCTCCCGATAATACTACTTTTTTACGGTATTGGCTTTTTGGTAAGCCGCTCCTACGTTGGTATTGTAAGACATACTAATGTAAAAGATGCTGTTAATATTTTTAAAGGAGCCAGCTTCGCAGTTGCTTGTCTTTTTGGGTTATCCTTAATGGAAGAGCTTTCGATAAATGACCGAGGTCTGATGTATGTCCCAAGGTCAATTCTCGTTATCCACTTTTTGTGCACCAACTTTGCGCTAATTGGTTCAAGACTTCTTGTAAAGTATATGTACGATACCATTGTAGCTTCAAAAAGAGTAAACCAAAAGAGAGTTTTGATTTACGGGGCAGGAGCTTCCGGTTTAACAACTATGCATACACTTACTCAGGATCCGGCCAGGGATACTGAGGTAATAGGATTTATTGATGACAACTTAAACAAAAGAGGCAAAGCTATTGGCGGTGTTGTTGTTTACGAACCCAAAAAGGTTTTTACCAAAGAGTTTGTACAAAAGCACCGCCCACATCAGGTTATTATATCGGTACAAAAATCCTTGTCCAGCAAGCGAAAAAAGGAAATTGTGGAAATGTGCCTGGAGTTTGGCCTGCAGGTAAAAATTGTTCCTCCTTTTGAGAACTGGATTCAGGGTGAGCTTAGCGCCAAGCAGATAAAACCGGTTAAAATTGAGGATTTACTGGAAAGGGATCCCATTATACTTGACAACGTAAACATATCACGCGAAATAAAGGATAAGGTGGTTCTGGTAACAGGTGCCGCAGGCTCTATCGGTAGTGAAATTTCAAGGCAGCTTTTATACTATTCACCCAAAAAGGTGGTGTTGCTGGATCAGGCAGAATCTGCCTTATACGATCTTGAAATAGAACTTCGCCAAAACCACCCTAAAGCGCTTAAAGTTGCCGAAATGGTGATTGGCAATGTGGCCAATAAAAAGCGTATGAAAAAGGTGTTTGAGGTTTTTGAGCCGGATATTGTATTTCATGCAGCAGCCTACAAGCACGTTCCATTAATGGAAAATAATCCATATGAAGCCGTTGCAGTAAATGTGTTTGGAACTAAAAATATAGCTGACCTTTCGGTGGATTTTGGAGTGGAGAAGTTTGTAATGGTTTCTACCGATAAGGCGGTTAACCCTACCAATGTAATGGGCTCCACTAAGCGTTGTGCTGAAATCTATACTCAAAGTCTTGGAAATAAACGAGGAGTAAAAACCCAGTTCATAATAACCCGTTTCGGCAATGTTTTAGGTTCCAATGGTTCCGTAATTCCGCTTTTCAAAAAACAGATTGAGACCGGTGGGCCTATTACCCTTACTGATAAGCGTATTACCCGCTATTTTATGACTATACCTGAGGCATGCAACCTGGTGCTGGAAGCGGGTAGTATGGGGCAGGGCGGTGAAATATTTGTTTTTGATATGGGTGAATCGGTAAAGATTTATGACCTCGCCAAAAAAATGGTAAAACTCAGCGGGCTTCAGCTGGGTAAGGATATAGAGATTAAGGAAGTGGGATTGCGCCCGGGCGAAAAGCTTTATGAAGAGTTACTGGCCATTCGCGAAAACACAAAGAATACCCACCACCCTAAAATTCTTATTGCTGAGGTAGATAGCCACAGCTACAAATCAGTAATGCACAGCTTTGAAGATTTACAGGAAGCCATGCAAGGCACCGATAACCTCGCCCTGGTGGGTTGCTTAAAAAAGATTGTTCCCGAATTTATCAGTAATAATTCCATCTTTGCCAGCCTCGATCTCAAGAAAATTGTGAATGAATAGGCTGTCTGGCTTTTTACTATTTCTTTTTTTTTCAAGTTCACTGTTTGGTCAATACCAGTACCAGAGGCTAAACCATATAAGAGGTTTACGAAACACGGCTCCTCTTTATAATACAGGAGCAGATGTACACACCTCGATGCAGCCTTTTGATACCTGGGAAATGGACTCAGTAATCATTAAAGGCCACGAGAGCTGGCAACAAACCTTATCTTTTGGTTATCGCAAGTGGCTATGGCGTAAAGCTTTTCAGGAGCATCTTGTGGATGTATCTGGTAAAAACTTCTGGTTTACCATTGATCCCGTTGTAAACTTTCAGGTTGGAACTGATCTTGAAAATAGTGGTGATTTTAAATATGTAAATACACGCGGATTTACAATAGAAGGGCGCCTGGGTAAAAAGGTATCTTTCACTTCTTCCTATCTGGAAAACCAAGCGGATTTCCCAGGCTATATTGCTGATTATACTCGTTACCGTAATGTGGTTCCGGGGCAGGGCTTTGCAAGGCCTTTTGGAAACGGTGGTTTTGATTTTGGCATTCCTTCCGGAGAAGTCACTTTTACTCCGGATGAAATTTTCTCCATTACAGCAGGGCAGGGACGCAACTTTTTTGGTGAAGGCTATAGATCCATGTTTCTATCAGATGCCGCCTTTAACTATCCTTTTCTCCGCATCGAAACCACCTTCTGGAAAATAAAGTACACTAACCTTTGGGCGCAGCTTTATGATGTAAGGCCTCAGGCCCAGGTTAGTTCAAACGGGGCTTATGCCAAAAAGTACCTCTCATCTCATTACCTCAGTATTAATATTAACTCAAGATGGAACCTCAGTTTTTTTGAAGCCATTGTTACCGGGGATACAGCACAGCAGGAAGGTATCGATATTTCGTTTTTCAATCCTGTAATCTTTTATCGTCCTGTGGAGTTCGCTGTGGGTTCCCGGTCGGGTAACGCCCACATTGGTATAGCTTCATCCTATAAAATTGCTGATGGGCTGCAGGGGTATGGCCAGTTTTTGTTAGATGAATTTATCCTGGAAAGATTACTGGATGGCGATGGCTTTTGGGCCAATAAATTTGCCTGGCAAATAGGTCTTAAATATTATAATGCCTTTGGTGTTGAGGGGCTTTTTACCCGGCTGGAGTATAACGGAGCCAGACCTTATACCTATAGTCATCGCAATGCACTCACAAACTATGGACATTACGGTCAACCGTTGGCTCACCCCTGGGGTGCCAATTTTAATGAGGCACTTGCACAACTGGTTTACCAAAAGGGCCGATGGGAATTTGAAGCAAGATTTCATCTGGGTAATATTGGTTTGGATACCAATGGTTCTGATTGGGGCACGGACATCTACATTTCCAGCAACGAACGCGAGCAGCAACTTGGAAATGAAACAGGTCAGGGCCTGGAGGGTATATATAGCTATGTATTGCTGCGGGCGGGGTGGCTTGTAAATCCTGCTTCGGGCTTAAAGGTGGAGTTGGGTGCCAGGCTAAGGAATCTTTCAGCGGATGGTAACACCTTGCCCTTTAGTGCGGGCCAATCCAACTATTTGTTTGTAGGGTTGCGTACCGAGTTTTTCAATACTTATTACGACTTTTGACACCATGTGGAAAGAATTCAGACCTACCATACTCTTCCTGGTTAAGTTCTTTGTGATATACTTCGGCTTTTCAATACTGTATGGCTTTTACATTAAAAAATTTGATACAGCTGAACCTGCCCGGGTAGATGGCATCACTCACTTCATCTCCTATAACTGTACTAAAACGGCTTCGCTGATGGGTTATGAGCCCACTATTGTTTTGGATGACCATGCCAACCGCGACTACCAGGAGGAAGTTACCTATGATAGCATTTGGATGGATGGTATTTACGCCATCTCGGTAGAAGAAGGCTGCAACGGCATCAACATTATGCTGCTGTTTATTGCATTTGTAGTGGCCTTTGGAGGAAAGCTTACCAGCATGCTCATTTTTATACCAGCCGGGGTATTGTTTATCCATATCGCCAATATTGCGCGGCTTATGATGCTGGCTCTAATAAATGTTGAGTTCGGAGGAAAGTCTTTCCATTTATTTCATAAATATGTTTTCACAGCAATAATATATGTTGCGGTGTTATTGCTTTGGTACCTCTGGGCGGTGAGGTTTTCCGGCAGAAATGTGTTTAGTAAGAAAAGGAGTCATGAGGTTTAAACGGCTGCTTTTTATTGGTGGAGGCGCTATAGGACTTGCCTTTATTTATTTATTCCAACTCCGGATGGATTTCTATTCGGTCTTGTTTCAATTCAGTGCTCCGCAGGTGGTGGATTACATCAATATGGAAGATATTCCGCCTGTACCCTTTGTGGTAAATAAAGTTTTGAGATACCTGCTTAATGATCTGTTCTCCATAGCCATCATCTACGGCTTGTTCTATGAAAAGAAATATGCACGCTTTGCTATGTATGTAATGTTTTTTGGCCTGTTTGTCTTGGTACCGGCCTATATCATTCTTTTCCTCAGTCAGCCGGAAGGTTTTTCATCTATGCTATCTCACCTTCACCGTGTGGTAATGAATCCCGTATTGATGATGTTGCTAGTGCCCGCCTTCTTCTACCAACGTAAGATGCAGGGAACGCAGTCCTCATAAATTCCATACATTTGAAGCTCCTACTGCTACAGGAACTTTTTTACCATTTCCCCATTCACTATGATTAATCTGCAAGGGATTACGAAATCCTATGTTACCGGTGGTAAACCATTTCGGGTACTAAAAGGTATTGATCTCCACATCAAGGAGGGCGAGCTGGTGTCTATTATGGGTTCATCCGGTTCAGGTAAATCCACCTTGCTGAATATACTGGGCATTCTCGATTCGTATGACGAGGGCGAATATTACCTGGCAGACACCTCCATGAAAAACCTTAGTGAGAAGAAAGCCGCTCAATACCGCAATAAGTTTTTGGGTTTTGTTTTTCAGTCCTTCAACCTCATAGCTTTCAAAAACGCTATGGAGAATGTAGCGCTACCGCTATATTACCAAGGGGTAAAGCGTAGTAAGCGAAATGCTATCGCGCTGGAATACCTCGAAAAAGTAGGCCTTAAGGATTGGGCAGAACATTTACCAAGTGAACTTTCTGGAGGGCAAAAGCAGCGTGTGGCTATAGCCCGCGCACTTATAACACAGCCCAAAGTATTGTTGGCTGATGAACCTACAGGAGCGCTGGATACCACAACCTCTTACGAGGTGCTGGACATCTTTAAAAAGATCAACAAGGAAGAAGGTATAACTGTAGTGATAGTAACCCATGAACAGGATATAGCCGATATGTGCGACCGTATTGTATTCATGAAGGATGGGCTTATAGAGTCGGGAGTAGGGAGTTTGGAATCGGGAGTAAGTAGTTAGGAGTTTGGAGTTTGGAGTTTGGAGTTTGAGAAAAATATCAATGTACAGCATACAATCAACATAGTACAATCATAGCCCCATGTTCGACATAGACAAATGGCAGGAAATATTCATCACTATCCGTAAAAACAAGTTGCGGACATTCCTTACGGGCTTTAGTGTGGCCTGGGGGATAATGATGTTGGTGGTACTGCTGGCTGCCGGGCAGGGGTTGAAGAATGGTGCCATGTCCGAATTTTTGGCCGATGCTACTAATAGCCTTTGGATAAACGGTGGGCGCACCTCTGTGCCTTACGGTGGATACAAATCAAACCGGCCTATAATTTTAGATAATACTGATTACAACACCACCGTTCGTGATAACCCTGATATTATTAAAACTTCTGCCAGCCGTAATTTTTGGAATGCACAAATTGTGTATGATGAGCAAGCTGCCAACTTTGAAGTTCGCGGTGTGCATCCCGAAAACCAGTATATGGAAAGTAATGAGCTGGTGGAAGGTAGGTACATAAACGAGCTTGATCTTATTCAACAACGTAAAGTGGCCGTGCTGGGGCAAAAAGTGGCGCTCAAGGTTTTTAAGGAAACTCCACCCCTGGGTAAGTATGTGCGTGTAAACGGAGTACTGTTTGAAGTGGTGGGTATTTACTCCGATGCCGGGGGCGATGACGAGGAAGACAATGTGTACCTCCCCGTAAATGTGGCCCAAAAAACCCTTAGCCAAAAGCCCGAAGAACTTACCCGCATCATTGTAGCCTATAATGAAGACTACAATTTAGATCAAAGTAAGGCACTGGAGCAAAAGCTTGTAAACGATCTGGCGGCAGCCCACGGATTTGACCCTACCGATAAAAGTGCATTGCGTATTTGGAACCGCCAGGAAAACATGAAAGATGTTATAGGTGTAATAAATGGCATTAACATTTTTGTGTGGGTGATTGGCATCTTTACCATAATTGCCGGCATTATTGGCGTAAGTAACATTATGATGATAGTGGTGAAGGAGCGCACCCGCGAAATTGGCATCCGAAAAGCGTTGGGTGCTACACCAGGTTCTATCATTGCCCTCATTATTCAGGAGTCGGTTTTTATCACCACCTTTTCGGGATATGTAGGTCTGGTGTTGGGTGTGGGGCTTGTAGGCCTTGCCGGCAGTGGTGTGGATCACGACTTTTTTAAAAACCCTGAAGTAAACTTTCAGATTGCGATGATTACCCTTGGTATTTTGATAGTAGCGGGTGGACTCGCAGGATATTTCCCGGCAAGGAAAGCAGCTATGATACGGCCTATTGAGGCACTGAGGGAAGAGTAGGGAGAGGTAAAAGTTGGAAAGACAAAATACGAAGTACGAATCGCAACAATGTTTGCGCTTAGTCTAAATACTAATATCTAAAGTCTAGCATCTAATGATAGACAGAGACCAATGGCAGGAAATAGGAGCAGTACTAGGTCGCAATAAATTGCGCACCTTCCTCACGGCCTTTGGTGTGTTTTGGGGAATATTTATGCTGGTAATAATGATGGGCAGCGGCCAGGGCCTAATCAATGGAGCCAATGCAGGCTTTGGGGGTACAGCCACCAATAGCCTGTTTATGTGGACGCAAAATACCAGCATGCCCTATAAAGGTTTTAAGCGGGGCCGTAATTTCAATTTCAGAAATGATGATGTGGAGGCCCTAAAGGCGGCAGTACCTGATATTGATGTGCTCTCACCACGCTGCCAGGCCGGGGGCCACCGTGGTTCGGCCAACGTAACGCGAGGTATTAAAACCGGTGCCTTTGGTATTTATGGTGATTACCCTCAGTTAACTGAAATTCAGCCGATGACCATACTACAGGGCCGCTTTTTGAATGATGATGATTTAAAGGACCGAAGGAAAATATGTGTAATTGGTATTGAAGTGTATAACACCCTTTACAAACCGGGTGAGGATGTGATCGGAACCTACATACAGGCGCAGGGCATCAATTATAAAGTGGTGGGTTTATTCAAAGCAGTTTCTGATGATGCCCGCAGAGCGGAGGATCAGGAGAAGTCCATTTTTATTCCGCTCACAACTTTTCAGCGGGCGTATGCCTGGGGTGATATTATTGGCTGGTTTAGTGTAACCTCCAAGTCTGATGTACCTGTATCTGAGGTAGGTGAACAAATGAAAGCTGTACTGCGCGAGCGTCACAAAATTCATCCGGATGATGAGATGGCTTTTGGCAGCTGGAATATGGAGGAAACATTCAACAGAATGATGTCACTCCTTACCGGAATCAGCCTGCTTTCGCTGATTGTAGGTACACTCACATTGTTTGCCGGTGCCATTGGCGTATCCAACATTATGCTGGTAATTGTAAAGGAGCGTACACGCGAGTTTGGCGTGCGCAGGGCATTAGGTGCTACGCCATGGTCAATAATGAAGCAGGTGATATTAGAGTCGGTAGTGCTTACCGTGGGGGCCGGTATATTGGGAATTATTTGCGGTGTATGGACAATGGAAGGCGTGGCCTGGGCTATGAACCAGTTTTCAGATGACTCAGGTTTTTTCAGAAATCCCGGAGTAGAACTTCCCATTGTACTAACATCACTTGGAATTTTAATTTTGGCAGGCATTTTAGCAGGGCTAATCCCCGCAAGGCGGGCTGTGGAAGTAAAGCCTGTAGAAGCCCTGCGCTACGAATAGCCTCACAATGCATGCTACAACTATTGAACAGTAATTTTTAAAATATTTATGAAGCGCTTTTTCAGAATCCTCCTTTTCGTTGTAATCCTCGGCATATTCGGTTACACCCTGTATTATCTTTTTCAAAAGTCGCAAAAGGCCCCGGAGGTGTATGGCACCGAAACTCCCTTTTATGGTGATATCATTAATAAGTCCGTTGCCACGGGAAGCATCATTCCCCGCGAGGAGGTGATTATAAAACCACAGGTGAGCGGTATTATTACCGAGGTTTATCTGGAAGCCGGAACGCTGGTAAAGGCAGGGCAGGAGATTGCCAAAATTCAGGTAATACCGGATATGGTATCCTTAAACAATGCGGAGAACAGGGTAGAGGTGGCGCGCCTTTCAATGAATAACTCTAAGCTGGATTTTGAACGTAACGAGAAACTCTATAAAAACAATGTGATCAGCAGTAGTGAGTTTCAGCGTTTTGAACTGGCGTACCGCAATGCCCAGCAGGAGCTGGAGGCAGCCCAGGATAACCTGCAGATTGTGCGCGAAGGTGCCAGCAAAAAGAAGGGCAGTACGGCCCTCAATATTGTAAAAGCTACCGTTTCCGGGATGGTGCTGGATGTGCCCGTAAAAGTGGGTAACCAGGTAATTGAGAGCAACAACTTTAATGAAGGAACCACCATTGCCAGTATTGCCGACATGAAAGATTTGATTTTTGAAGGTAAGATTGATGAATCCGAAGTGGGTAAGATTAAGGAAGGTATGGACATCCTTTTAACCGTTGGCGCCATCGAAAACAAACAGTTCAATGCCCGCCTGGAGTACATTTCTCCAAAAGGAGTAGAGGAAAACGGAGCCATACAATTTGTAATTAAAGCCAAAGTACTGTTGGACTCAGCCGATTTTATCCGTGCCGGCTACAGTGCCAATGCGGATATTGTACTCTCCCGTAAAGACTCTGTACTCTCCATAAAAGAAAAGCTGCTACAGTTTGAAGATGGCAAGCCCTATATAGAAGTAGCCACAGGCGACCAGCAGTTTGAAAGACGGGAAGTAAAACTTGGCCTATCCGATGGCATTAATGTAGAAGTGCTGGAAGGCGTGGCTGCCGATACGGAGATTAAAATTTGGAATCAGGCGGGGTAGGAAGGAGTTATTTAGTTAGTATAAATTGCTGTTAATAACTCTCAAGATTAAAATTAGAGGCTAAATATTTTATCAGCCGTTCATCATCAAATTCGGCAACTTGGTTCACAACTTTCTCTTCAAGATAGTTTTTTACAAATTCGATTGAAAACTTATCTACGAAGACAACAAACTCCAATTCATCTGAGAACTTTTGATTCTCAAATCCTTTTCTCGTACAGAGGAAAAAATAAAAGGTCAATAAACCTTCAGAATCCTTATTCTTTAGATCAAATTCAATTGAGATGAAAAAATCCTCTTCAGGGGAATATTTATAAAGATCTGAACAGTCAGGGCTTCCATAGCTATGAAGTTCATAATTACTCATTTTCAGTAGTAGCTAGTATTTAGGCAATTGCAGGCCTACCATTCTTAAGGCAATGCTAATTTAGAATTTTCACACGGGGAGAACCTTTCCCTGAATATCTTTAATCTCAACAGTTTCAAGATTGCCAACTTAAACTCGGCTTATTCGGTGGTTTTAATGTAGAAGTGCTGGAAGGCGTGGATGCCGATACAGAGATTAAGATTTGGAATCAGGCGGGGTAAGGAGAAGAGAATATTTTATTTGAGAATTGTGAACGAATTAAGAATCTCTTGAAGTTCATCCCATCTGTTTATTGATTCACTTAACTGAGGAGGATATGAAATTTCAATAAGGAAGAAATAATTATCATTCTGAGTAAATAAGTACCATTTTTTATTGATGTAAGTGCTTAATGCATTATTAACCAATACATTATTTAGCTTCATTTCTGTACCCGTAAGTATTTGTTTCTCTGTAGCAACAAGTTTATCAGTATTAGACCCAAATACAGCTGAGAGACTTGTAAAAAAAGCTGGTAACTGCATATTTTTTTTAAAGGCTGGAAGCGAATCCTTAGGAAATGCACTAACAACAAAAGCTTCTTTACTCTCAAGTTCATCGAACCCTAAAAGTTGCTTCCGATATTCCAACATTTCTTCAAGATATTCCTCCTTCTCATCTTGATAGGTTGTGTCATAGCTCATCCAGTCATTGGTATCTAAAAGACCGGCACTAATTTGCTTCAAAGTGGCATCAATCTCCTCACTTCCACTTCTAGGGGTGACCTTTATTGACACTTTTGATTTTGGGTTTTCAAAGAATATATAACGACCTGCTTTAAAAAAATTTCCAAAGGGATGATTATTAAACCGTGCTATTAAAATGTCTTCTGTTAAATATTTACTTTTTATTCCATTTAACTTTAGAATTGCAGAAATCCCGCTTGAAGATTTAATTTCAGACCAATTGGCCTTTGGCTTCTTGAAAGCGAAACCAACCTCAGAGTTAATATAATATTCACTTGCGTTTAAATCGGAAACCGATTTAGTTGTTAGTTCACTTATTTTTAACTCATCGCTCCCAAGTTTTATAGCAAGAGTTTGAAAAGGTGCAGAAAACTCAGATAAAATTCCAAGTAACACAATAATCAGTGAGAAAACCATAAAGAATTTGGTGATATTTAGGACAGTTTTAGAAGGAGACTCTCTCTCTTGTTCTTTTCTAATAATAAGGAAGGCCAGGAAGGCTAATAGAAAGCCCAAGCCAATAGCGCCAAATTTCAATATTTCTACTACGTCAAGTTTATTAAAGATTTCCATTGTGTTTGGTCGATTTAGTAAAGCCTAAGTTATGAATAATTGATCTCTCTTTTCGGAAAGCTCTAAAAATCATTTTGATACAATAATCCTTAATTCAACATTTAGCAACCCCTTTATCTCAAACCCTCACCATCCCTCTAAACCCCCTTGCTCCATAATAAGATTCCGCTCCGTTGTGATAAATAAATACGGTACCAAAGCGGTAATCTCCAAATAAGGCGCCACCAAGTTTACGGATATTGGCTGGCGTTTCCACCCAACTGGAGGTTTTGGTGTCAAAAGGCCCTAGTTGCTGTAATTGGTGGTATTGTTCCTGATTTAATATTTCAATGCCCATTTCCTCCGCCATATTCATAGCACTGTTGGCGGGTTTAAACTTCTTTCTCGATTCCAGTGCTTCGTGGTCGTAGCATACGCTTCTGCGGCCTTTGGGGCTTTCTGGTGAGCAATCGTAAAATATATATTCGCCTGTTTTTTTGTCTAGGTTGACCACGTCTGGTTCACCGCCACTTTCTTCCATTTGGTATAGCGACCAAAGTTTAGCAGGAGAGGTTTTTAGCTTTTCTTCTACCTTGTTCCCTTCCAAACCTTCATGGCGACTCGTGTGTTTTTCAAATCGTTTTTTAAGGATTTGGAGCAGTGCCTCGGTTTCTTCAGCTGAAAGTTTCTTTTTATCCGTCATTTCTAAAATCTGTTTTTGGCTAGTCATTCAACCCTTTACCGGCCATAATTTGCGGAATGTACTTTTCCACGCGAGCCTCCCTGGTTTTGGGTTGTTTGGCTCCCGAAAAATACAGAAGATATCCGCGCTGACGACCAGGCGTTAAGGCTTCAAAGGCTTTTTTTAATTCGGGCATAGCTTCCAGTTTGTCTTTAAACTCATCAGCCATTGCAAAGTCTTTGGTCTTTTTCATTTTTACTTCAAGGCCAGCCTTCTCCGCTTTAATGGCTTCAAAAATGTAGGATTTAAGGTCGGCTTCAAACTCTTCAATTTCTTCCAGTCCGCTAAAGCGCATTTGACGCGCGGCCTGTACATTTTCAGTTTGTTGGGTAAGTAGTTTGGCTTCATCCTTAAGCAACGCTCCTTTATGAAACAGCACGGCAACATATTCTTTAAACCCATGGATGAGAACTACATTATTGCCGTTATGGGTATAGCAGGGTTTGCCCCATTTCAATTCTTCCGTAAGTCCACAATCCAAAATTATAGACCTTAACTTTTTGTAGGCCTCCTGCCATTGTGAGGGTTTGTCAAAAAAGGTGCTGAGGTCTTTAATCATTATTAACAGGTTGGTTTATGCCACAAAGGCACTAAGTTTTTATATGGTATTCATAATTAGGTACAAAGTTGCTAAGGCACCATGTATTCTTAGTGTCTTCGTGGCCCATTTATTTAGTTTCTAAACCTTCGTATTCCATGTTTAATTAATGGCACATTAAAGTTGATAAGGAAACCGGATTTAATCTGGTTAGCTTTAAATGACTTATGATTTGTGCTTCCCAAACAGGGTTTACTAAATCAACTGCTTTTAACTCCACAACTACTAGGTCATTTACCAGCAAATCCAGACGTAAACCTTCCCTAAATTGAATTCCAGCATAAACGATAGGTATATCAACCTGACGCTTCACATCATATCCTGCTTTCTTAAGCTCATGTGCCATACACACTTCGTACATCTTTTCTAGTAGTCCGGGGCCAAGTTCCTTGTGAATATTATAGGCCGCATTTACAATGGCTTTGGCTATTTGCTCCTCAATTGGGGAGAAGTCTTTGTATTCCATGATTTGCATGGGGTGTTGTTGATTCGGGCTTCTTGGTTTCTTCGTCTCGTGTAAAATTGCCACAAAGTCGCTAAGTCACAAAGTTTTTTCAATCTATTTACTTTGATAACTGCTTTCTCTATATGCTAACCTATTCTCCTTCTTAGAGTCTTTGTGTCTTTGTAGCCAATCCTGATATTTGAGGTTACTAACTCCTCTTAGCCTCCTTCAAAGCCTTATTAATAATCCATTCCAATTGCCCGTTAGTACTACGAAATTCATCAGCCGCCCATTTCTCCACAGCCTTCAGCATGTCTTCATCTATCCTCAGGGCAAATGCCTTTTTACTAGCCATACATGTTTTTATTTACCTCCCAATTTGAGGTTATGAATCGTTTTACCTTTTCAGGTTGATTAATACCAAAACGATATTTACGGCCATCTTTTGTGGTTATGGCCAATACCTTTCCGGGAGACATAACATATACCTGCCCCCCGTTTAATCTTGTTTTATAACCAAAGCCATGGTACCATTTATGATTTTCAACAGACCAACTTGCTAACTCATCAATCTTGTACTCTTTGGTACTTGCATTAAAAGGACGGAACCTAAAGGATAATCGGTCGGGTTTTAGCGTCAACTCAAATTTCATTTTTAACAAAAGGAAAAACGAACCAAAAATCACTAAAACCGCAATACTTAATCCAACTATAGCCTCTTGGTCTGCAGGTTTATCCATTACAAATGGAATGGTAATTCCAATCAAAACGCAAGTAAACAAAACACTAATCAAAATGAATAGTGCACGGTTGCTCGCAAAGGTTTGAATTTCTTTTAACTGCCTCATAACCTAACTATAAAGCGAACCGGCATTAACTATAGGCTGAGCATTTTTATCACCGCATAGCACTACCATCAGGTTGCTTACCATACTGGCGCGTTTTTCCATATCAAACTCTACAATTTGCTTTTCGCTGAGTTCCTGCAAGGCCATTTCCACCATGCTTACAGCACCTTCCACAATTTTCATACGGGCGGCAATTATGGCTGTGGCCTGCTGGCGCTGTAGCATGGCTCCCGCAATTTCTGAGGAATAGGCAAGGTGGTTTATTCGTGCTTCAATAACCTCGATACCGGCAATGGTTAATCTTTCCTGCATTTCGGTTTCCAGCTCATGGTTAATGTCTTCCAAACCGCTACGGAGGCTCATTTCCTTCTCGTCATCATCAAAAGTATCATACGGATAGGCGCTGGCCAGTTTACGCACGGCCGTTTCACTTTGTATGATCACAAACTCTTCAAAATCGTTTACGTCAAAGCTCGCCCTGAAAGTGTCTCGCACCTTCCAAACCAATACAACGCTTATCATAATTGGATTACCGAGCTTATCATTAACCTTAATGGGTTTACTCTCAAGGTTGGCCGCTCTAAGGCTAATCTTCTTTTTTACAAAAAACGGGTTTACCCAGTAAAAACCATTCTTGTATATGGTGCCTTTGTAGGCTCCAAAAAGTATCAGCACTGCGGCCTTATTAGGATTTACCACCACAAACCCAATTACGTGTACCAGGGCAACAATAATGAGAGGGATGCCCCAGGCGCTCTTATTTATAAATATGAAAATAGCTCCGGCAATAAGCGCTAGTGTAACCATAAGGTGGGCATAGCCCGATTGACCTTTAATAATATTTTCTGATTCCATTGATATGATATTAAAATGATATCACAATAATACAATTTATTTTTTAATGTTTTACACCCAGGGCTAATTCCCAGATTAAGGAGGAGGATTTCAGATCCAATCAACATCTCATTTTGCTAAGGGCAGTTGCTGGTATTTTACAAAAAGCAATCACCCGATAAGAAACTTAAATTTGCACTTGCAGATAAGCCTTACATAGCTATCTTTGCGAATTCATTGTTTAAACATTAAAATCAACAAACTGTATCAAAATGAAGAATTTAGGTAAATTTTTTGCGATGGCTGCCTTTGGTATTTTTGCCGTTAGCTGCAATAATTCCGGAGAGGCTGTTGAAGCCAATGACGCCCAGGAAGTAAGTACTCCTGAAGAAACCTCTGCCACTTACATAGTTTCTACTGAAGGTGATGAAATTAAATGGGTAGGTTTTAAAACCTTTACCGAAAGTCAGCACACCGGCACCATGCAGGTATCAGAAGGTAAATTCGAAACTCACAATGGTGAGATCGTTGGAGGGTCATTTATTGTTGATATGAACTCTATTTACAACGAAGATTTACCAGCAGAAGGAGACTACAACAAAGAAAAACTGGTAGGTCACCTTAAAAGCCCTGACTTTTTTGATGTAGCTAACCACCCAACTGCCACTTTTACTATTACCGGCATTACGGCTGCCGAAAACGGTGAAAACGGTGTAACACACAACATCAGCGGAAATCTTAAAATGAGAGGTAATGAGAAAAACATCACTATCCCTGCCAAGATAAACATGACTGATGATATGATTGAGCTTTCAACTCCTGAGTTTACTATTGATCGTACTAACTGGAGTGTAATGTACGGGTCTAAGAATCTTGAGAGTGTTGCTAAAGATCAATTGATTGACAATAACATTAAGTTAGTAGTTGATCTTAAGGCTGCTAAGCAAGCCTAAGGTCAGATATTTGGTTAGTTCAGATAGCCTCCTCATTTGAGGGGGCTTTTTTATTTATTTTGGCTCAATAAATTCCAGTACCATGGACTATACCAATACAAACCGAAGCATAAAAACCTGGGCCGAAGATGACCGCCCACGCGAAAAACTTATCCTGAAAGGTAAGGCCTCACTCTCTGATGCCGAACTGATAGCCATTTTATTAGGCAGCGGCACACGCAACGAATCAGCGGTGGATGTTGCCAAAAAAATTCTCAACTCTGTAGATAATAATCTTAATGAACTTGGCCGCCTTGGCGTAAAAGGATTGAGCAAGTTTAAAGGGGTAGGTGAGGCAAAGGCCATAAGTATAATCACCGCTATGGAACTTGGGAAGAGAAGGCGACAATCAGAGGCGCTGGAGCGCAAAAAGATTGTAAGCAGTGCCCAGGCCTTTGAAATTTTTCAGCCGATTATGGGCGATTTGCCCCACGAGGAATTTTGGGTGCTCTACCTGAGTACCTCCAACAAAGTGCTTAAAACGGTTTGCGTAAGTAAAGGTGGACTGGCCGCCACGCTTGCCGATGTTCGCATGATTTTTAAGGAAGGCATCATACTGAATGCCGTGGCTTGTGTATTGGCGCACAATCATCCTTCCGGAGATACCAAGCCAAGCGGCTCCGATATCAGTCTTACCAAAAAAATGGTGGAGGCTGGTGAAATTATGGACATCAAAATTATGGACCACCTGATTATTACCGAGCACCAGTACTACAGCTTTGCAGATGATGGGAGGTTGTAAGCGAAATGTTAATTGAGACTATGCATCCTAGTATAATATTTAGGTTCAGTATTTTGGTTACCTAGAATCCGTTTTACTCACTACCCTTCCCTTTGGATCAAACAACGTTTTTCTTATAACCCGATAATCATTAAGCTCTACCCAAATGCCCTGTTTTATAGGAAGATTAAAGGGCCAAAGAAACATGGGTAGTTGGAAATTATCGTATCCATGTTTTTTGCCAATGGTGTCAAGCATTATATCAATTTCTGCTCTTTCAACCGCAAACACTTTTTGGTTTGTTAAGGTATTTGAAAAATATAGAGTATCCCGCTGCTCACTAAATTTAAAGAGCAAAGCTTTTCCCGTATATCCTCCTGTCAAACTAAGATTACCTAAGGAATCATAAAATCGCCATTCTCCTGTTTTATAACCTTCCTCAAATTGGCCAAATGAAGCTAGGTTACCATTTTTATGATATTCAATATACCTCCCGTTAAGAACACCTTTTTTAAAATTCTTAATTGCCGAAATAGGTCCCGATTTGTAGTATTCTATACTTATACCATCGAGATAATCTTCCGAATAATTTTGAAAAAGATATATTTCTCCAGTTCTGAACAAGATTTTAGATAATCCTTCCAGCTGACATAGGCAATTTGACGAATCCGCAACATTTAATTCATTTTCAGATAGAAGTGAGCCAGTGTTATTTTCGTCTTCCTTAACAATAAATCGGTTGCTGCTCACTTCGATAATATTGTAACTTTTCCTAGTAGATGTATCAAAAACGGTTTTCTGGCCTTTTAGAAAAGCAGAACACATGGTTTTATTAAATTCTTTTTTTGCGGTTTGCCCACTCACACCATAGCTTACTAGAATGAGTAGGCTGTATAAAACTAGTTTACCTTTATTCATATTAGTTAGAGTTCACTGTTGAAAAACGAAATATTTGAATTGCACCAAAGAAAGCGCTTTTAAAGGCAAACTCGAAAATGTGATAGAATTCTACACTACTCACTCCTCATTCAACTCTATATTTGCCCAATGTTACTGGTGTACTCCGAAAA
The DNA here is from genome assembly GCA_963758205.1 of Schleiferiaceae bacterium. Classification (GTDB taxonomy): domain Bacteria; phylum Bacteroidota; class Bacteroidia; order Flavobacteriales; family Schleiferiaceae; genus Owenweeksia. Next base: position 1,003,556 of record CAVWUM010000006.1, on the reverse strand, counting down.
AATTACTCCGCGCTTTCGCTATATAGCGAGATTGCTCCTGCGCGACCTTCTGGGTCAGGAGCTTCGGTTTACCAATGATTTGGACGAGTACCTCCAGACCACTCTCCCCAAAATCAATTATTCAAAAAATCCGCTGCAAAGCGGTATTTATATACAGGCCAGCAACCTGCTTTTTGAAACGGATATTTTCCAACAGGAATTCCAGGTTTCCAAATTGGATGATATTACCATCTTCTTTCTTTCCGGTAAGCAGTCTGCACTTCCGTTTGATCCCTTTGCCGCTTCGTTTTTTTTAGTAAGCCGTTATGAGGAGTACATGCCCTTTATAGCTGATGAGCATAACCGTTTTTCTGCCAAAGAGAGTTTTATGTATAAAGAGGGCATATTGGATCAGCCATTGGTTAATCAGTATGCTGAGTTGCTTGGGGATTTGCTGGAGGAGTTTAATCCTGGTATCGAGCTTAAAAAGTGTGAGTATAAATTTATCAATACCGTGGACATTGATAATGCCTACGCCTACCTGGGTAAAGGCCTGGTGCGCAATGCCGGTGCCTACGCCAAGGATTTGGTAAAAATGCGCTTTGGCGAGATGACCGATCGTACCCGTACTTTTTTAGGTTTGATGAAGGATCCCTACGAAACCTTTGAGTACCAGCTAAGCCTTCAGGAAAAGTATGGGTATGAGAGTATTTACTTTGCCCTGTTCAGCAAACTGGGGCAGTATGATCGTAGCCTTACTATGCACAGCAACCGACTGCACAAATACTTAAAAGGCATCAATGATTTTAGTGTGGTAGGTATTCACCCTTCCTACCGTAGCAATGAGCACATCACTATTTTAGAAGAAGAGTTGCACCGGCTGGAAGATGTGCTGAATATTGATGTTACCAAAAGTCGGCAGCACTTTTTAAAGTTATCCTTTCCGGAAACGTATCGGAATTTAATTGCCCTGGAAATTACTGATGATTACACCATGGGTTTTGCAGCCGAATCAGGTTTCAGGGCCGGAATCTGTACGCCCTTCAGGTTTTATGATCTGGAGTACGAAACCGAAACCCCGCTTACTGTTCACCCCTTTGCTTTTATGGATGGCACCTACATCTACTATAAAAACATGTCTCCAAATGAGGCCTGGAAAGAAATAGAGAAGTACATCAACACCTACCGCAAATATGGTGGTGAGTTTATCCCGATATGGCACAACCGCATTTTTAGTGAGCGCGAACCGGAGTGGAAGGGCTGGAATAAAATCTTTGAAAAAATGGTAAAGGCCGCAGTATGATAAAGTATATGCAGCATCATACCATTGATCGGGCCAAGTACGACCATTGTGTGATGATGGATAAACGGGGCCTCGTTTATGGGTTTAGCTGGTATTTGGATACCGTAGCCGAAAGCTGGGATGCCCTGGTACTAAACGATTATGACGCTGTGTGGCCGCTTCCGGTAAGGAATAAATTTGGCGTTAAATACTTCTACAGGCCATTTGCCGTGCAGCAATTGGGTATATTTTCCAAAAAGGAACTGACACCTGATGATAAGCAGAATTTTGTAGAGCTTATGCAAAAGCATTCATCCTATGCCGATGTATATCTTAATGAGGAGCAGTTGATCGGCCTTAAATCTCTACGAAACATAAAATCAGAGCTTAATAACAACTATACGCTTAATCTTAACCGCAGTTACAGGGAAGTTTACCATGGTTATAAAACCAACACCAGGCGTAATATTAAAAAGTCCAGTGATCATAAACTTTCCATTTTTGAGCATGATAGCCCTGATGTGCTGATTGAGCTTTTCCGCACAGGTAAAGGTGCCGAGCTAAAGCTGAATGAGGATTTTTATCGTGTTATGAAAACAGCCATGTATAAATGTATGCACAAAGGAGTAGGCAAACTATGGACGGTGTATGGCCCCCATAACCAGGTATGTGCCGGTGCTTTTTTTGTGGAAACTGAAAAACGCTCTACACTCCTGTTTTCAGCTATTACCGATATGGGCAAGGATTGGCTCGCTATGTTTTACCTCATTAATGAGTATATAATTTTGTGGAGCGAAAAGCCTATGAAGCTTGATTTTGAAGGCAGTAACCTTAAAAGCCTGGCGCGGTTTTATGAGGGCTTTGGTTCCAGTCATCTTTATTACCAAAGGTTAATTTATAACGGACTACCACTTCCACTAAAGTGGCTAAAAAAGTAGGCATGCCTAAAAAGTACGAACATCTGTTTTTTGATCTCGATCATACCCTTTGGGATTTTGAATCAAACTCACGGATTACCCTTGAGCAGATGTATGCCCGCTATGAAATGGAGCAGGCTACAGGTGCTAATGCACAGCAGTTTTACAATACGTACATAGAAATCAATAACCAAAAATGGCAGCTATACTCTTTGGGTAAAATTACCAAGGAGGAGTTGCGGGCGCAGCGCTTTCCGGATACATTTAAAACCTTTGGATATGATGACCCGGGCTTTTTCAGAAATTTTGAAGAGGAGTATATGTCTATTTGTCCGCACCAAACGCAGCTAATGCCTGGCACTATTGAAGTGTTGGATTACCTGAAAGGCCGCTATCACCTTCATATTATTACCAACGGCTTTATTGAATCGCAGGATATTAAAATGACCAAAAGCGGCATTGGCCCTTATTTTAATAATGTTTTTTCTTCAGAAATGATAGGGGTGAACAAACCTGCGCCACTTATTTTTCATGAATCCCTGAAAAGGGCTGGTGCCGGATTTGATCATTCAATAATGATAGGGGATAACCTACAGGCCGATGTAGTGGGGGCGCAGGCTGCCGGTTTAGATCAGGTGTATTATAACCCCGGGCAAAAGCCCCACAATGAAAAACCTACTTTTGAGGTGAATCATTTACTTCAGTTGAAGTCTTTTCTATAGTTATAACCTCGAGTACGTTATAGCGCAACACCGTGTAATCCATTTGTCCGCTGGTTTTATCCAGCTTACCGGCAATTTCGGCTTCTATTACATCATCACTTTTTACACCTGGTAGCTCGGGGTCGCCTTTGGTAGCTTTGGTGCCAAAGTGAAAGCGGGTAAGTATCTCAGTATTTTCTTCAAGGTTATAGGTATTTGAAGTATCCACCTTGGTAACGTAAAGTACGGCCAGGTTGCTGTTTCCTAATACGCCTACTACGCGGGCCGTAATATTGGTAGGTTCAATTTTGGTCATCTTCATTTGTTGCGAGTAGCCGGCCATCGCAATCAAAATAAACAGTATCGTGAAACTTTTCTTTAACATAGATTTTCCTTGTTGAGGTCAAAGGTGCTAAAGAAATCTTTAATCATAAATTAAACCATACTGAAAAAGTTAAGTCTTGCTATTGTACTATATTTACTCTCAGTCAGTTATGTTAAAATATGAAAATCTTTATCTCTATAGCGTTGAGTTTGTTGCTACTAGCTTGCAGTAAAACTGAATTTGAGAAAGTAGAAAACAACCAGCCGCCCAATGAGCAAATAGTTACCGCTCAGATGCGCGAAGCCTACGTAAACCGCCTGTACATTACACTTGTAGGGAGAAAGGCCACACAAAACGAATTTGATGCCGCCCTGGCTACGCTGGGTGAAAAAGCCCTTAAAGATGACCGGGCCAGCTTAATAGCTCAAATACAAACCTTGCCCGAATACAATCGAGAACTGTATGATGTTATAAGGGGCGACTATCTGGAGTCTGTGGATACCTCACTTATAAAGCGCGATTACCAATTAGCCGTGGATCAACTGAAAAATGCCACCGGGCCTACCAGGGAGTACTGGCTTATGGTGGAAGAAACCTTAAGAAAGCTCCTTGAAATCCCGGCTCTGCTCAATCAAAATCAAATCGACATTATTGAAATTCATCGCAGGTCGGTGTATAACATCTATTATGATGATATAAATATGGGCACCGAAAATTTTGTGGTAGCCACTTTTCAGAATTTCCTTTTCAGATATCCCACTAATGTAGAACTGGAAAATGGCAAACAGATGGTGGATGGATTTCCTGCTTCACTTTTCCTCAAGAGCGGCACCTCAAAGGAGGATTTTATTGAAATATTCTTTGAAACGGACGACTATTTTGAAGGGCAGGTAATAAACCTATATCACAAGTACCTTTTTGAAAACCCTGAAACAGCAATAATGGTAACGCTTACTAAAGAGTTTCAGGCCACCAAGGATTACAAGCAATTGCAAATAAATATTTTGAGCAGCGATGATTACTTCTTTAACTAAAAAGCTACAAGCCCCTGGCCTGCTTGTAATGGCCATTGTACTTTCACTCTCCTGCCAAAAGGAAGTGGTAACTCAATACCAGATAAGAGATGTGGCGCTTTATTCCAGCGCAAGCGAAAAGAAAAACCTCAAATCGGATGAGCAGTTTATCTCCATTATGTACACCGATATTTTTGAGAAGAGCATCACCAATGAACAACTCCTCAGCATGAATAGGGCCTATACTTCCATAGGTGATAAATCGCTGATCATTGACATTCTTATTAAGGGTCTGTTGGCCGATCAGTCAGCCAAAATTCCTTCTATGGCCGCAATGCGCGCTGAGCCCGAAAAATTTGTGGAGGAAACCTATAAGCGTTTTTTGATAAGGCTACCCAGCAAGCAGGAAGAGTGGTTTTTGGTAAACCAGATTGCCAACAACAGCAAGCTGGAACCCATTGATATTTACTATGCCATACTTACCAGCGATGAATACCGCTACTACTAAAACCTACCGGTCATGAACAGAAGACAGTTTTTAAGAAAATCAGGTTTGGCAACAGCAGGGGCATTTGCATTGCCCTACGTATTGCCGGGCGGTACTCTGTTTGCCCCTACAGGCGCGCGTAAAGCCAACCACGTTGTATTTTGCCTTTTTGCAGGCGGTATCCGCAACCGTGAGAGTGTACATAAAATTGATGGTAACCTTATGCCCAGCATTTTGCGGGGAGCGGAAAGTATTACTAATGATATAGCCGGTAGCATGTCGCCCTTAGGCGCTTCGCCACTAAGCAGTCCGTTGCAAAACTCAGGCACCCTGTTTAAGGAGTTCAGGTATAACCAGGGGCCTACCGGGCACTTTAACGGGCACACTACCGCCATTACCGGAAAATATACGGATAACAGCCTGAGCCTGCTGGAGCGGCCAACATCGCCCACCATTTTTGAATTATACCGCAAGCACAACAGTCCGTCCATGTCGGCATTAAACTCTTGGTGGGTAACGCATACCAACAATCTTTACCCCATATTAAATTACAGCATTGTGGGTGACTATGGCCCGGAATATGGTGCTAATCAACTTTCGCCAAATGATTTTTTTGATAGTGCTACAGGGCAAATCCTTTTAAACAAAGCGGCATTTTCTACAGCCAATAAGGATCAGCAAAATGAAATGCGTAAGTTTTTCAACAACAACTTTGGAGCGACAGCGGGTGCAACTTCAGGAATTAAAAATACCCCGGAGGATGCCGCTAAAATTGATGCCTGGATTGATGGCATCGTGCAAAAGGCCCTTGGCGGGCAACTCAATAACCCATGGGGATTGCCCTCGTATATGAGTGGCGATATGTACAACATATTTTTTGCTGAAGAAATTTTAAAGGAGTTTAAACCCGAACTAATGGTGGTAAATATGTTTGGTGTAGATGTTTGCCATACCGACTTTACGGGCTATTGCGATAACCTGCGCAGGGCCGATTGGGCCGTGGGTCACCTTTGGAACACTATACAAAGTACACCCGGACTGGCTAATGATACCGTGCTAATTGTAGCTCCTGAAATTGGTAGAAACGGTACGCCAAATTCCATTGTGGATATGAATGGCCGCGCAGCGCTTGATCACACTAATGGCGACCCTGAAAGCAAGGAGATATTTTGTTTGGTGGCCGGTCCGCCCAGCGTGGTGCATCAGGGTAAAGTTGTATCTGGGGTGGAGGGCGAGAGCATTGACATTGTACCTACCATCGCCAATATTTTGGGATTTGATACGGAGATGACAACCAGCCTTCCCGGTAAGGTATTAAACCAAGCATTTGTATAATGAAGAAGCTACTCTACATATCCACCCTGGCTTTGCTTTTGGTGGCAATATCATGCGAAAAGGAAACCACTACTAATACTGAAAACCCATTTTTAAATCAGGGAGGCACTGATACAGCTGTATCCAAACTGAGCCTTACTACTATTGAAGGCTTGCACCAAAATGTATTTGCCGTAAAATGTGCCAACCCCACCTGCCATGATGGTAGCTTTGAGCCGGACTTCCGCACCGTGCAGAGTACCTATTCATCATTGGTGTATCATCCGGTTAAAAAAAATGATGACCAGGGATCGTACACTTACAGAGTGTATCCCGGTAATGCCGATGAAAGCTGGATAATGCACCGTGTTACTACCGATGATGAGGTGCTGGGACGTATGCCTTTATACGCAAAACCCCTATCCGATGAAGAGATTGATGGACTACGCACCTGGATAAATGAGGGAGCAAAGGACATTAATGGAAACCTTCCTGATTTCCCTAACCTGCCACCCACGGTATTTGGCTACCAGGCCCAGGATGCCAACAATAACCGGGTGGATACCAACCGGGTAAATGGCTGGGCATCGGCCATGACTTTAAACACCAATGAAACCTATACATTGGTTTTTTATGTGGAGGATGATACTTCGGCTACAGCAGACCTGAAAAATCAAAAGGTGGAGTTTAGCCTGAGCCGCGACAATTTTGTGCCGTTTGCCTCAATACCCGTTACTATGCTTTGGGAAAATATCACGGTGGCTTCCTTAAACACGGCTCAGTTCAACTCAAATACTACCATTTACTTCAGATATTACCTGGAAGATGAGCATGGCAATGCTACGCAAATGCCTTCTAGCCAAAGTCAGTATTGGTGGAGGGAGAATTTCTCATTTATTATACCCTGATATTGCTATGACCGATCGAATAAAAAAGTGGACACTACCGCTATGTTTGCTGGTTTTGGTATCCTGCCAAAAAGAGCAAGACCCAACCAATCCAGTGCCTATAATCAGCCTTATTAGTATGGGGCCGGGCTCCGTTGTTGAGTTTAAAGATTCATTACTGATTGTATTGGAATATGAAGATGGTGATGGCGACCTGGGAGGTGTTCACCCCGATAGCGCCAATTTATTTGTGGTGGATAAGCGCATCAATGTGCCTTTTGAATTTCGCATACAGGAGTTGGTGCCGGGCGGTGCCAATGTGCCCATTAAAGGGCGATTTAATGTGTTGATCCAAAACCTGTTTCTTACAGGTCCTGACCCCAAGGAATCCGTAGAATTTGACATCTATGCCATTGATAAAGCCGGAAATAAAAGCAATGTAATTACTACGGAGGCTATAGAGGTGAGGGAGGGGTGAAGGTAATATGTTGGGAGTGTAATAAAATTCCTTATTTTTCAACTCTATGAATGAATACAATCAAAGAAATTTTTGGTCTATTAGTATTATATACTTAGTACTTACCAGCTTATTTATAACCAGCGGGCATGAACTTAAAGGTCAGTATAGGTTTCATGACATCTTTGGTGCCAATGAATTTGCAACGGAGCTATTGATTCATGATTCTTTAAATCAGAAGTTTAAAAACTATGTTTTTAAATCTTCTAGTATTACAGGTGGTCCAGGCTCATCGTCAACATTTCACCGTGTTGATTTTGACTATCAGCTAAACATTAAAGGTACTGCCCGTGTCGCGCTTCCTGACGTAAGTCCATACCATCATATTAACGTTAAACCAGTGCCTGGTTGGCCGAATATGGTTGTTGCTCAGCGCAAAAACTTATCTGCTCCGAGCCCGATTTATTCGAATTTTTATGCACTAAATTGGGATTTATGCAAAATTTCAGATGATTCAATCTATCATTGTATCAAATTACTTCCCGATTCTCTATGGGGCTTCTGGTTACTCCATAATGCACACTGGTACGGATTCAATGACGTTCATTACCAACTATTCAGGGCCTTATGATAGCACTTATTCTGTGGAAAAGGTGATGGTGGATAAACAAACCATGGGAGTTAATCGCGAGGTTCTCAGAATTTTGGATGGTAGTATCGCATACGAGCCGATAGGCAACCCACTCCAGCTACCAAATGGAAACTGGTTTGTGCCAGTAACTACGTATGATACGATAACATTAGGTGTGAGAGACGAATATGCGATAATCGATCATGCCTGGAGTAATGTTATAAAAACTATCCCTGTTTATGCCTTTAATTATGAATATTATACTAAAGCCTGGCTTTTTGGCGGAGATAAAGTTGTTTTTCTAACAAATGAGATTGAGAATCCTTTTCAATGGAAAACAGGGGATCCAGCCCCTCAACAGATTACGTTAACGGAATATGATCTTAATTCTGACTCCATTATTGCCAAACATTATTACGATTTTTCTTCTGATACATCTATACACTCTAATCATAACACAGGCTTTGATGCCCATTTTGATGAAGAGCATTTTGTGATATCCGCCAGAAGAAGTAAAGATGAATTAAGAGATAATAATCCAAGAGCAGTAGTAGTTGCGGCTATTGATACTAGTTTTAGGGTAGTGTCACAAACCATTATTGAAGATTCTGTTTGTGGGCCACTTTTGGGGGCCATTGCTGCAATCGAACCTGGTTTAAAAAATGAGTACTTCTACACGGGCTTTATTCTTTCACCCCTTCTTAATCCAAACTCAGGTACTACAGATTTACTTTTAGGCAAACTGGATTTAAATAACATTGGAACAGAAGAATATATCAAAGTTCGCCACCAACAAACCTGGCTGTACCCAAATCCAACTAAGGATAAGTTTAAACTTACCAATACTGCTATACCTTTTAAGCCCTACAATTACAAGGTGTTTGATGTAAATGGCAAAGTTGTTTTATCGGGCACGGCCAATTCCGATAAGCAAACTGTTGAAGTAAGTCTTTCCGGTGGCACATATTACCTGAGTACGGAGCACGGGGATGTGTTACCATTTGTGGTTGAGTAAGCAATTCTCATTTTAGTTTCACCGCAGAGCCGCAAAAATCAAAGAGATTCCGCAGAGTGGTTAGTCTATAGTGGATTCTCAGCGCCCCTCAGCGTACTTCACGCCTCTGCGTTGAAGTAAAATGTTATACGCACTGATTCAATCTCAACATTCCACAAAAAATTATTACTTTCAACACCACACACACAACTTAGGGGATTCGGAAGAGCTGCTTTGCAATTGATACCTGTAAAGCAGTTAACGCTCATATCATCAACTCGAACGTATGATCTGGCAACGCTATCCCGTATTCAGGGTTTTCCTTGTGTTTTGTTCCGGCATATTGCTGGCCAATTTTGTACAAACCTCCTTTTTGGTATTTCTTGCTCTGCTGGGCCTGGGTGCCATCACCACACTGGTTTTCGGGTTTTCAAAATCTATCTTCAGTAACTACCGCAGGCGCTGGGTTTTCGGTACCGGTCTCAACCTATTCTTTTTGAGCCTGGGCGTGGTCATTACACATTTGTATTCAGAGAGGCACTTTTCCAATCACCTTATGGAGTTGTCTCCAAATGAAAGCACCTATCTCATTCAACTTTTAGATGATCCGCAAGAAAAGGAGCGCTCCATGGGAGTTAGGGCTGAAGTTTTGGCTATTGAGGATTCAGGTCAACATTTGGAGCGGCACGCCAAAATCATGCTCTACCTTCAAAAAACCAGCGCAGCCAAAAATCTTACTTATGGCGATAGAATTATGCTCAAGGGAAGGCTCAACGAGCTGAGTCCACCTATGAACCCCTATGAGTTTGACTACAAAAACTACCTTAACCTTAAGGCCATTTACTTTCAGGCGTATGCCGATAGCAGCAGCTGGAATCTGGTTTCTCAAAACCACGGCTACCTCGCGTTAAAGTGGGCCAAGGATTTTCGCAAAACCATGCTTGCCCAAATAGATTTATGGAACCTTAATGAAGATCAAAAGGCTGTGACCAAAGCCTTGTTGCTGGGGTATCGCTATGATATTAAAGATGAGCTGTTGCAGGCCTATTCATCAGCAGGCGCTATGCATGTGCTGGCGGTAAGCGGATTGCATGTGGGTATAGTTTATCTTATGGCAACCTACCTGCTTTTCTTTTTGAATAAGATAAAGTACGGGCCGGTGACTAAAACCATTATCCTGATTTTATTGCTTTGGTCGTATGCCATGATAACGGGACTGTCGGCTAGTGTGGTAAGGGCGGCTACCATGTTTACATTTGTAGCGATTGGAAGCGGGTTCAAACGCTATACGTCTATATACAATACCATTTTAGGATCTGCTATTTTGCTGATGCTGTTCAAACCTACCTTTCTGTTTGAAGTAGGATTTCAACTTAGTTATGCAGCCGTGTTTGGTATAGTCTGGCTACAGCCAAGATTCCAAAAACTATGGAAGCCCAACAATTGGTTCCTGCAGCAATTCTGGGGAATAACCACCGTTTCCATAGCTGCGCAAATCGCCACCTTTCCCTTGGGCCTGTATTACTTCCATCAGTTTCCTACGCTTTTTCTAATTTCCAATTGGTTGGTAATACCGCTGGTTACTTTCCTCATGTACATTGGCTTGATAGCCCTTATAATTTCCGTAATTGGTTGGGTGCCGGGCTTTTTGGTTTCCATATATGGATGGCTACTTTGGGCGATGAATGGCGGAGTAAGTTTTATTGAGGAGCAGGCCAGCTTCCTGTTGGATCAAATCCACATTACTCGCCTTGAGCTGGTTTTGCTATATGTTTTTATAGTTATGCTTTTCACCTGGTTTTTTCAGGGCAGGTTTTACCGATTAGCAGGAGCTATTGTAGTACTTATCATTTTTGGCTGCAGCCAGGTGCTGGAAGCCCACCAAATCCGAACACAAAAGGAAATGGTGGTGTATGGGGTTCGGAATCATCCGGTAATTGGTTTTTATGAAAATGGCAGGGGAGTGCTGATTTCAGATAGTACCTTTTGGAAGGATGATGATGCACTTACCTTTCATGTAAAGCATCACTGGTGGGCCAATGATGTAGAACAGGTAGATTTCTGTGAAATAGCTAGTGACTTTAGCCATACTAACTTCAGAAAAAGCGGAAACATGCTTGGTTTTGCCAATAGTAATTTTTGTTTGGTGGGAGAAGGGGAATTTGCCTCAGCCGCCCCTTGCTGGATTGTTTGTGGCAAAGCCTATCCACCAAATGATATCAGTCTTGTTCCGGAATGCATTGTACTCTGCGGCAAGCAAAACTTTTACCAGCGCCAGCGCTGGAAAGAGTGGGCTGCTGAAAACAACATTGAGTGTTGGGATACCTATGAGCAGGGGGCTTATGTTAGGAGGTTTTGAAAATAAAACCACCCCAAGACCCTTCTAGAAAAAAAGGAAGAGATGTCATGAGAGAATTTATTTAAACCTACGGCACTCTTATGGGGCTTGATCTTTTGGTTCGTTTTGGGTTAAGCCAAAATGAACGGGTAATATTCAGGTCACGTCAATAATCCAAAAAATGATTCACTCTACCCGCAAGCTCATCAAGGGGAATTTTAGTGATAAACTCATCATCTACCGCAATAGAAACTCCTCCCGTTTCTTCAGAAACGATAATGGCCATACCATCGGTTTTTTCGGCCAAACCAAGTGCGGCCCTGTGGCGCAGGCCGAAACGGCTGGGTATAGTGGACTTTTCGGTGAGGGGCAAAATACAGCCTGCCGCCACCAGTTTTTCGCCACTTACAATTACGGCTCCATCATGTAAGGGGCTGTGTTTATTGAAAATACTTTCCAGAAGCCGGCCGCTTAATTTTCCGTTAATGAAGGTACCTGTATCAATATAACTGCCCAGGCGACTTTGGCGCTCAATTATAATCAGCGCCCCGGTTTTGCTGTTGCTCATATGTCGGCAGGCCTCCACTATGCCGGTTATATTTACATTATGGTCTTTATCATCGCGAAGCCACTTTAGCTGTTTTAAAAATTTTCGCCTGCGTGTAAAATTGGTAGAACCGAGCAGAAGCAGGAATTTCCTGATTTCCTGCTGAAACACAATAACCAACGCAATTACCCCAACGCCAATAAACTTTCCCAGGATTTCGGTGAGCAACTCCATTTGCAGCGCCTCCACCAACTTCCAGATAATGTAAATGGCAGCCACACCAATAAAGATGTTTATAGCCACAGTACCTTTTACAAGGCGATAAAGCTGGTAAAGCAAAAAGGCCACCAGCAGTATATCCACAGCATCAAGTATTCTGAAATCTATAAACGACATTAAGCGCGGTTTTGGGCGAAAGTAACGATTTTCACTGCTTCAACGGCTTGTTTTACATCATGTACCCTGAGTATATCCGCGCCATTTTGCAGGGCTATGGTATTCAGTACAGTAGTGCCGTTCAGGGCATTTTCCGGTTTAGTGTTCAGCACTTTATTTATCATTGATTTCCGGCTGAAGCCCACCAAAACGGGCCGCTCTAAAAACTGAAAATCCCCGAGGTGGTTCAGCAGTTCATAATTGTGCTCCACCGTTTTACCAAAACCAAAGCCGGGGTCAATAATGATATCAGCCACACCTTGCTCACTAAACTTTCGTATTTGTTGAGATAGAAACCTGGAAACCTCCATAAACACATTTTCATACTGTGGATTTTGCTGCATGTTTTGCGGGTTGCCCTGTATGTGCATCAGGATATAGGGCAGTTTCAGTTCGCCCATCACCTTCGCCATAGTATCATCCAAAGTCCCTCCCGAAATATCATTGATGATATCTGCGCCCATATCTGTCGCAGCTTTCGCCACTTCAGCCTGAAAGGTATCCACAGAAAGTATCGCATCAGGAAACTCTTTGCGGATTGCATTTAGTGGTTCCTTCAAGCGGGCTATTTCCTCATCTGGCGAAAGCCGCTCGGCCCCGGGGCGGGTGGAACTGGCACCTATGTCAATTATTTTAGCCCCATCCTGTAACATCTCTTCACAATGTCTCAAAGCCTTTTGGACATTGTTAAAATCTCCACCATCATAAAAAGAATCAGGGGTAAGATTGAGAATTCCCATCACCCAGGGCTCATCAATGGTTACAAGCTTTCCGCGTAGGTTAAGGCTCCGTTTCTTACTAAAAATGGTATCTTTCGCCCCGGTTTTTTCAAACATCTCAAGCAATTTTATCTGCTAAATTCTAAACCCGGCTAAAGTATTAAATGAGCCAAACAACTTCCCTCCAGTTTGACGAAGTGATGAACCACTGCCGAACGCTGTTCATCAACAAGATGAAAGATTACGGCCCGGCATGGCGCATACTGCGTTTGCCCTCACTTACCGATCAGATTTTTATTAAGGCTCAACGCATCCGAAGCATCGAAAACAAAGGCACACAACTTGTTGAAGACGACCTTCGCGGAGAGTTTATCGGCATCTTCAATTACTCCATTATTGCCCTTATTCAATTGCAGGAAGGAGTGGTGGAGCGCCCCGATATGGATAATGAAAGGGCTATTGATCTGTTTGACCATTTTGCAAAAACGGCCAAGGAATTGATGGAGCGGAAAAATCACGATTATGGTGAGGCGTGGCGCGAAATGCGCATCAGCAGCATTACGGATCTGATTTTGCAGAAAATCCTCCGCATAAAGCAGATAGAGGATAACAGTGGCAAGACCATAGTGAGCGAAGGCCTTGATGCCAATTACCTCGATATGGTAAACTATGCCGCCTTTGTATTAATCAAAATGAGTGAAAACTAACTTTATGAAATTTATTACCCAGCTTTCAAGAATTGTAGTAGGCGCCCTTTTTATTTTTTCAGGATTAATAAAGCTTAATGACCCCGTTGGCTTTTCCTTTAAGCTGGATGAATACTTTGGGCCCGATGTACTCAATCTTACTTTTCTACAGCCTATTGCCCTTGAGCTGGCCGTGTTTATTGTAATACTCGAAGTATTGCTTGGGGTGGCCTTGCTAATCGGCTTCTGGAAAAATATTACCAGCTGGCTGCTACTGCTGATGATCATCTTTTTCACCTTCCTTACTTTTTACTCCGCTTACTTTAATAAGGTGACAGATTGTGGCTGTTTTGGTGATGCTATTCCACTAACTCCATGGGAGTCTTTCGGTAAGGATGTGGTATTAACCATCCTCATTTTGATAGTATTCTTCAACAGGCATTATATAAAACCAATAGCCGGCCGTTCATTCCAGATTGCCGTAATGGGCTTTGCGCTGATAGGCTGCATGGGTCTTGGTATTTTTGTTTTAAACCACCTTCCGGTGATGGATTTCCGTGCCTATGCACCCGGCAAAAGCATACCCGAAGGCATGAAGTCGGCCGAGGAACTTGGCCTTGAGCCACCAAAATATTTAACCATTTATTATTTGCAGGATACCGTAAGCGGGGATGAGGTGAAAGTAAACTCAGAAGATTACGTGGCCGATAAATGGTGGGAGAAAAAGCAGTACAAAATGCTATCAGATAAAACTGAAACCAAAAAGGTTAGTGATGGCTACGAGCCACCCGTTCACGATTTTGTGATTTATCAGGAGGATATGGACCGCACGGATGAAATACTAAATATGGATGCCGTGTTTTTGGTAATTGCCTACCGCATGAATAAAACCAGCCCCGAGGGTTACCCGGCCATCAATGAGCTGGCCAATGATGCCGAAAAGGCCGGTGTTCCGGTAATTGGCCTGAGCGCCAGCCTTGCCGAAGAGGTAGAGGTAAAGCGCCATGAATTTCAAACACCATATCCATTTGCCACTGTGGATGAAACCACATTGAAAACCATAGTGAGAAGCAACCCCGGACTGGTTTTACTGAAAAAGGGCACCGTGGTAAGAAAGTGGCACTTTAAGGATGTGCCTGCTTTTGCTGATGTACAAAAGGAATACCTGTAGCCTTTGCTGCGGTATATTCTAAATAGAATCGGTTACAGCATTATTGTAATGCTGGGTGTGGTTACGGCCGTGTTTTTCCTGTTTACTATCCTTCCGGGAGACCCTGCCCGTATGATGCTGGATCAGCGGGAAGACAGTGAACAACTGGAGGCCGTAAAACGCAAATACGGTTTTGATCAACCCATAGGCACTCAGTATCTGTATTACCTTAATGATGTAAGCCCGCTGTCGTTTCACTCCAAAAGGCAAACCAGCTACACCTACCTGGATCGCTATCGGGGAACGTATGTAAAACTGTTTGCTGCCGGTGAAACTAATGTCGTACTGAAATGGCCTTACCTGCGCGAATCATTTACCAGCCAGGGCAAACGCGTAAGTTCCATAATTGCCGAAACGCTGCCCAATACTATAGTGCTGGCCTTTGCTTCCATTGGCATTGCTATGTTTTTAGGTGTGGTTTTGGGTATTGTGGCTGCGCTTTCGCGGAATAGCATTTTAGATAAACTCATAACTGTAGTGGGCACTATAGGTATGTCCGTGCCCTCATTTTTCTCCGCCATTCTTTTTGCCTGGATTTTTGGCTACCTGCTTTCGGAGTACACCGGCCTTAATATGACAGGCAGCCTTTTTGAGGTGGACGATTTTGGCGAAGGCCGCCATCTGCAATTAAAGAATTTGATATTACCGGCCCTGGTGCTGGGGATTCGTCCGCTGGGGGTAATTATACAGCTTACGCGGAGTAGCCTGCTGGAAGAACTCAGCCAGAACTACATTTTAACGGCCCGCGCCAAGGGCCTTAAGATGGGCAGTATCGTGCGCAAGCATGCTTTGCGTAATGCACTCAATCCCGTTATAACGGCTGCTTCGGGTTGGTTTGCCTCTATGCTGGCGGGAGCGGTGTTTGTAGAATATATTTTTGGATGGAATGGCCTGGGCAAGCAAATAGTAGAGGCTCTCAACCAGCTGGATTTACCGGTGGTAATGGGAGCGGTGTTGGTAATCGGATTTACTTTTGTGATCATCAATATTATGGTGGATGTGATATATGCGCAGCTTGACCCGCGTGTGAAGATTTAAAAGAATTGAAATAACTATGGCAAGAAAAATAATAGCCGGAAACTGGAAGATGAACCTCGTGCATAAGGACGCGATTGACCTTATTAAGCGAATCAGTGATTTCTGCGAAAGCGAAACGCTGAATGGCGTTGAGGTGGTAATTGCGCCCACTTTTTTAGATCTGGCGGAAGCCAACAAAATAACCAAAGGCAAAAAGCTGAATATAGCCGCACAGGATTGTAATGACCAGGAAGTTGGCGCTTATACAGGTGAGGTAAGCGCTCAAATGCTAAAAGCCATCAATAACCAGATTGTAATCTTGGGTCATTCCGAAAGGCGCGAATATTATGGTGATACCGATGAATTTGTGAATGCCAAACTGAAGCGGGTACTAAAGACAGGGCTCATGCCTATCTTATGTGTTGGAGAAGCTTTGGCCGATAGAAAAGCCGGAAACCAGGAAAAAGTGGTGGGCGGGCAATTAGCTGGCGCCCTTAAAGGGTTTCAGGCCGATGACCTGGCAGAGCTTACCATTGCCTATGAACCTGTATGGGCCATTGGTACCGGAGAAACGGCTAGCCCCGAACAGGCACAGGATATGCACCATTTTATAAGGCAGTACCTGGCCAAAAACTACAATAGCATTGTATCTCAGGAAACCAGCATTTTATACGGTGGCTCCGTAAAACCGGATAATGCCAAGGCACTTTTCAGCCAGCCCGATATTGATGGTGGCCTTATTGGTGGCGCATCTTTAAAGTATGATGACTTTACGCAACTTATCAAAATTGGGGTAGAGGTTTTGAGGTAGTTAACGACAAATTTATGTCTCTCTTTTTTTAACTTTTGATACTATGGGTTTTATAAAAAGTTTCTGTTTTCTAGTTATTCTGTTCCCAAGTGCGAGCTGTCTTGGACAAGATTACTTAGGGTCGACAAAGAAGGAGGTTTTTAAATCCATGAGTCTGGAAGTGGAGGATACTACTGATAATTTTGAATGGGAAATATTAGACAGTTCTGATGCGATTAGGGTAATGATGACTGGTCACCAAAAGATTATTCAGACTTTTTATTTTAATGGCTCTAATGTTTGTGATAGTATTTTGATACAGTTGCATTGTAGCGAATGCGTTGATCGAAATATTGAAGGAGTGTTAGGTAGTACAAGAAGAAGGAACTGGCATAAAGTTGATAGTAACAATTACATATCTCCAAACTGGTTGTTAAAACGCGGTGGTGGGAAATATGATCCGCCAACATATACGGTTATGAAAATGACCGTAAAACGAACACCGAAGGAGCCCATTTGTGCTACAGTTTACTTTCATACAGTTGATGGTATAACAAAGAAGGAACGTAGGTCCATAAAGCGTGGGACTTATCAAAGGAGTTTATAGCTCTCATTTGCGCAGTGGTAAAGAGAATTTTGTTTTAATCAAACACACAAGCATTGGAAAATTTTTTAGAGCTGGATTTCACTATAACACCAGCATACGAGGGGCGCGATATTTTGGTAGCGCTATTGGATAATATGGGCTACGACTCCTTTCAGGAGACACCCAACGGGCTTAAGGCCTATATACTTGAAGAGGACTTTAACGAGGAGGAACTGAACCAACTTTTCCTGTTTAAAAGTGATGAGTTTACCTTGAGCTACACCAAGGATAAACTGGAAAACAAAAACTGGAACGAGGAATGGGAAACCAATTACAGTCCCATTTTTATTGATGATAAAATTCACATCCGGGCTCCTTTTCATCCGGCTAAGCCAGAGTTTGAAATAGAGTTACTGATTGTACCCAAAATGTCTTTCGGTACGGGACACCACCAAACTACGCGCCTGGTTTCGCGCCTTATGCTTGATATGGATTTGAAAGGAAAGAAACTGCTTGATATGGGCACAGGTACTGGCGTTTTAGCCATTCTCGCTGAAAAGCGCGGAGCCGAGCCTATTACTGCCATTGATAACTTTGAATGGGCCGTAGAAAATACTGCCGAAAATGCTGAAGCCAATGATTGTAACCACATCACCGCCTTGCATGGCGATGCAGGCCTGTTACCGGGGATGAGCTTTGACGTGGTGTTGGCCAACATAAACCGTAATGTGCTGTTGGAAGACATGAAAATTTACATTGAAACGTTAACTCCGCAAGGCCATTTGTTGATAAGTGGTTTCTTTGAAAACGACTTTGAAATGCTACATTCGGAGGCAACCAGCCACGGTATGGAGCTTGTCAATAAAGTAACCGAAGACCGCTGGATGGCCTGCCATTTTCAGAAGCTATCCTGAGTTTATCACTTGTATGGCTTCCCAATAAAATAAATGTCATGAATAGAATTGCTCTCTTACTCTCCCTGCTTTTTTTATCCACGGGTGTTTTTGCCCAAAAGGTGAAGAAATTCACCGCGGCAAGGGAAGCCTATCTAAAAGATCTTGAGGATCACCTGAAGGAAACCGATCTGAAAAAAGAGGAACTGGAAGGCTTTTTACTGGAGTTTAAAACCGTGTGGGAGAGTGGCGGCATAGATGACAAGGAAGCTGCTCAGATTTATGAAATCAGCAATAACTTTTTAAAGAAGAGGGTAAATGGCTATGAGCCATGGTGGCACTTTTTGGGAACGGTGATGCATTTTGAAAGCAATGAAAAGCCGGAGCTATTGTTGCCGTGGCTTGAAGATCTGGAAAAATTCAGTAGCCAGAAGCCGGCCCGCTTTGCCGAAGAGTATGTGCGCACCATGTACCAGACTTTTAAAGATTATGTACTGTTTGATGATGGCCGAATAAAATGGAAAATGGCCACGGGCAATTATGAGTTTGGCTTTGATGGTGAGCCGGTTTTTACCTTTGATCTTTCGGATATTTGGGGATACTACAAAAATGACAGTACCCTGATTGAAGGCACCAAAGGCCTGTATTATCCCAAGCGTTACGAATTTATAGGGCAGGGCGGAAACGTTTATTTTGTAAGAGCTGGTCTAAGTGAAGATTCAGCGCGGGTAACCTTATCCAACTATAAAATCAACGTTAGTAAAACCGACTTTGAAGCCGATAGCGTAAAGCTCACCACCCTGGTATTTTTAAAAGAACCATTACTTGGGCATTTTGAGGAGAAGCTCACCAGCCAGAGTGGCCGCGGAGGTACCTTCCCAAGGTTTACCTCTTACCGCAAGGATATCACACTAAAAAACATTGTGCCCGGAGCCGATTATACAGGCGGCTTTAGCATGATAGGCTCCAAGTTTTATGGAGGAGGTACTGATGGCTCAAAAGCCAAATTACGCTTTAGCTATGATGGTCGTGAGGTTGTTCATGCGGAAGTTGAACGCTTTTTATTGCGCCTGGATAAGGTGGAATCTGAGGAAACTGAAGTGAGCATTTATATGGAGGAGGATAGTCTGTATCATCCAAAAGTTACCCTTCGGTTTTTACCCGATCAAAAGCAGCTAACCATTATCCGTAAGGATGAAGGACTTGGCCAAACCCCTTTTTCGGACGGCTATCATAAAATGGATATCACTTTTGAGGTGCTCACCTGGAAAATTGATCAGCCGCTGATGCGAATGGGGAATATGAACATGGGTGCCGAAAGTCCGGTGGTGTTTGAGTCAAAACAGTATTTCCGTGGGCAGCGCTTTTCGGCCCTTAATGGCTTAGCGCTTAGGAGTCCGCTTTATGAGCTCAGGGATATGTCGCAGGCCTATGGCAAACGAGAGTTTACGGTAGCCGAAGTTGCGCGCTTTATGCGCATGGACGAAACCAACGCCCATATCTTTATGATGAATATGTCGCTGAATGGCTTTGTAAAATACGATTTGCAAAAGCGCGAGGCGGTATTTCAGGATAAGATTTTTGAGTACATCCTCAATAATGAAAAGAAACGCGACTATGATGTTATCCGCTTTGTATCAAGCCTTACCCAGGGCAGCAATGCGCAGTTAAGCCTACTGAATAATGATCTTGAAATTGTAGGGGTTTCGGCCATTGCACTTAGTGACTCCCAAAAGGTGGGGCTGTTTCCGCGCAACAGCAAAATTGTGGTTCATGAAAATCTGAACTTTGATTTTGACGGCCGTATAGCCGCAGGACGTTTTACCTATTGGGGAGATTTATTTCAGTTTAATTATGAGCAGTTTAGAATTAACATGGAGAATATTGACTCCATGCGCTTTAAGGTTGAAAGCTTTAAGCCCAATGCCCTTGGCCAGCGCGAGTTGAAAAACGTAAAAACGGTGCTGCAGGGCCTTACGGGAGAGTTGCTTATTGATGATCCACGAAATAAATCGGGGCAAAAGCGATATACAGAATACCCGATTTTCCGAAGTGCCAAAGATTCGTATGTGTATTACGATAAAAAGAGTATCCACAAAGGGGTATACAACCGCGAGGAGTTTTTTGTAACACTTGATCCTTTTGAGATTGACAGTTTGGATAACATTACAACCCAGGGTTTAAAATTTGATGGAAACTTTGTGAGTGCCGGCATCTTTCCGGATATGCGCCAAACGCTAACCGTACAGCAGGATTACTCACTCGGATTTACTACTGAAACACCACCCGAAGGCCTATCTGCCTATGGCAAAGGAAAATTTACCAGTACCATTAAACTGAGTAATGAAGGTTTGCGGGGCGATGGCCGTATTGATTACCTGAACTCGGTGGCTACTTCGGATGAATTTTTCTTCTTCCCCGATTCGGCCAATGGTGAATCAGCCAACTACGAAATTGACGAAAGCACCGCCAACGTTGAAAACCCGCATGTAATGGGTAATGACATCCGCCTGCACTGGGAGCCTAAAAATGATGTGATGTACACAACCACCAAAGAAAACCGCTTTGATATGTACGATGACATCGGTATGAAGGCCACCGGTACCCTTGCGCATAGCCCGTTTTCCTTACGGGGCGATGCCTTGCTGGAGTTTTTAAATGCCGAAACCCGCTCCAAGGATTTTCTGTTTAAAAACAGAAAGTTCAATTCGGATAAGCTTTCATTCAGGGTAAGGGCTGATGAAACCCGCGAGTGGGGATTTGCCATGCAAAATGCCAATGGCGTAGTAAACTTTGATACTGAAAAGGGGGACTTTTATCTTAATGATCCTGCAGGATATTTTACTTTTCCGGATAACCAGTATATCTGCTATATGGATTATGCCAAGTGGCTTATCCCTGAAAAGGCGCTCAATGTGCAGAAGAAGGGCAGCCAGGCATCTTCAAAAATGGTATCCATACATCCTCGCCAGGATTCACTGCAGTTTCAGGCGGGCTATACCAAGTTTTATCTTGAAAATTCTTTGCTGGAATCCTTTAAAGTTCCCAACATCGAAGTGGCAGATGCCAATATATTTCCGGATACCGGCTATGTGGCCATTGAAGCCAAGGCCCACATGCGCACGCTCAATAATGCTACAGTTACCGCCAACCGTACTAGTAAGTACCATGAGTTTTATGGTGGTGTGATTGATATCTATTCAAGAAATAAATACGAAGGCTCCGCAGATTATGAATATGTGGATCAGGATGGAACACCGTGGCCCATTCACTTTGATAAAATTAAGGTGGATACTTCTATCACCACCATTGGTGCTACCTACGTAAAGCAGGAGCAGGACTTTTATATGAGCCCTTACTTTGCGTACTACGGGCATGTAAAACTGCGGGCCGACCGCAAAGCGCTGGAGTTTGACGGTAGTACTCACATCCTCACCAGTTGTCCGTCCATCTCCACAGATTGGTTTGCCTTTACGAGCATAGTGGATCCGGATAATATCATAATTGATTTACCTGAAGTGGACCCGAATGACAAAACCAAAAACCTGGCAAATGGTATTTACCTTTCGGCAGATACGGTGGGTGGCTATGCAGCTTTCCTCTCTAAAAATGTGAGGCCGGCCGATAAGCAAATGTTTTTTGCCAACGGTAAACTGTTGTTTGATGAGAGCTCAGCCAGCTACATCATCACCACAGCTGAAAAGCTTAAGGATCCATCAGTAAAAGGAAATATACTGTCGTTTAACAGCAATACCTGTATAATGCATGGTGAGGGCGAAATGAGCCTTGGTGACGGACGCAGCCAGATGCGGATGTACAGCTGGGGTAACATAGATTACAACCTCAATAATGATAATATGGAGATGGATATGGTGCTGGCGCTGGATTTCTTCTTCAGCAGTGATATACAAAAGCAAATGGCCCTGCGCTTTAACCAGGAAACCTTGCTGGAAGGTACTGACCTTGGCAGGCCCGCATTTAATACAGCCCTTAATACCCTGCTTAAACCCAAAGACAAGAAAGGCTTTGTACAGGATGTGCAGGACTATGGTGCCCCGGAAAAATTCCCGAAGGAGCTGCAATACACCATCACCTTTTCACAAATAAAAATGAAGTGGACGCCTGAGGCCATCTCTTTCCTTTCGGAGGGTAAAATTGGCGTGGGTACCCTTGGTGATAATATCGTGAATAAGAAGATGGAAGGATTTATTGAAATTCAGCGTAAGCGAAGGGGAGACGAAATATACATTTACCTGGAGCCGGACCGAAGCACCCAGTTTTATATGGAGTACAAGCGAAACATACTTACACTGTACACCAACGAGGATGCTGTAATGGACATCATTAAGGAAACTGACCTGAGTAAGCGGAGAAACGAAGAAAAAGGTCTGCCGCCATTTACCTACACCATCGGTACCAAGGGCCGCATGAGCAGATTTTTGCAATACATAGAGAAGTATGAATAAGTGTAGATAGTCTATAATCAGAAGTATATGAAGCCCGGTTCTATTAAGGATCGGGCTTTTTCATTAGACAAATACTGATGAACAAAAGTGTGGCATTATGGTGTTAGTATGGTGCTAAAAAAAGTCATTAAAGATGGAACTTCAGCCAATCCCAAAAAGGAGTGGTGTCACTCCCGAAGAATTTCAAAACGAATATTTAGAACCACGCAAGCCGCTTGTTTTTACTGACCTGGTAAAAAACTGGCCTGCTACTGATAAATCGAACCTTTGACTGGTTCAGGAAAAATTATGGCCATTTGGATATACCCCTTTGCGGTGATGATTTTCATAAGTCCGGTAAAGGATATATGAGCTTTACCCGCCACATGAAATTTGCGGATTACCTGGATTTGATAGAATCACAGCCTACAGACCTGCGCATGTTTGCCTACGATATTTTTAAGGTTGCACCTGAACTGCGCGAAGACTTTCAGATGCCGGGGATTATGAACGGTTGGCACCCCAATTACTCCTATATGTTTTTTGGCGGACAGGGCAGCAAGGTAAATCTGCACTATGATATTGACTGCGGTGAAACATTTTTAACCCAGTTTCAAACCCGCAAGCGGGTGGTTATTTTTCCGCAGGATAGCGGACGTTATTTGTACCAGGAGCCCTTTACTGTAAAGAGTCTTGTGGATATTGATAATCCCGATTATTCAAAGTATCCGGCCCTGCAATATCTTCAGGGTTATGAAACTATACTTGAGCATGGGGAAACCATTTACATCCCCACCCAAAACTGGCACTACATCGAATATGTAGATGGCGGCTTTGGAATGAACATCAGGGCGCATAATGGCCTGGCTAATCAAATAAAAGGGCTCACCAATATAGCAAGGCATTTTATGTTGGATAAAGGCATGAATAAGCTGCTGGGAGAAAAATGGAGCGAGTGGAAAAAAGTGCGTGCCTTTGAAAGAGCCGAACATGTGCTGCACCAGCAAGTGGCCTGATTTTACAGGCCTGGGATAGTTCTTTTGGTTTGTATTGGCTGGTAAGCCTTTATTACCTTTGCCATTCTCAAAAAACCAGTGTATGCAACAGGTAGCTCCCTATACCCCAAAAAATAAAGTAAGAATTGTAACAGCCGCTTCCTTATTTGATGGCCATGATGCCGCTATCAATATTATGAGGCGCATTATACAGGCCACCGGCTGCGAGGTTATTCACCTTGGCCACGACCGATCAGTGGAAGAAGTGGTAAACACAGCTATACAAGAGGATGCCCAGGCCATTGCCATGACATCCTACCAGGGTGGGCATATAGAGTACTTTAAGTATATGCGCGATCTTTTAAAGGAAAAGGGAGCCGGGCATATTAAAATTTTTGGTGGTGGGGGTGGAGTAATCCTACCTGAAGAAATTGAGGAGTTGCATGCCTATGGTATTGACAGGATTTACTCGCCTGACGATGGACGCAAGATGGGCTTACAGGGCATGATTAACGATATGGTTGAAAAGGCCGATTTCCCGACTGGTAACAACATTAATGGTGAGATCAACCAGCTTGATGAAAAGTATAAGCCCGCCATTGCCCGCCTTATTTCTGCTGCCGAAAATTATATGGATGACTCCAAGGAGATCCTGGATACAATTCATAAAAAAGCTGAAGCTATCAAAACCCCGGTACTTGGTATTACTGGTACTGGTGGTGCCGGTAAGTCATCATTAGTGGATGAACTGGTGCGCAGGTTTTTAATGGATTTTAAGGATAAAACCATTGCCATCGTTTCGGTTGACCCCTCCAAACGTAAAACGGGTGGTGCCCTCTTGGGAGACCGTATTCGTATGAATGCTATCCGTAATGATCGGGTGTATATGCGTTCGCTGGCTACCCGTCAGAGTAATCTGGCGCTAAGCAAACACGTAAAGGAGGCTGTAAATATTTTGAAGGCAGCCAATTATGATTTGATCATTTTAGAGACTTCAGGTATTGGCCAGAGCGATACTGAGATTATTGAGCATAGCGATGTATCACTTTACGTGATGACGCCTGAGTATGGTGCTGCCACCCAGCTGGAGAAAATTGATATGCTGGATTTTGCCGATATCATTGCTCTCAATAAGTTTGATAAGCGCGGAGCCTTAGATGCTTTGCGTGATGTGAAAAAGCAGTACCAGCGCAACCACGGTCTGTGGGATAAGGATGCGGATACCATGCCTGTTTTTGGCAGTATTGCCAGCCAGTTTAATGATCCGGGTACTAATGCTCTATACCGTGCCCTTATGGACAAAATCGTTGAGAAGACTGGCGCGGAGCAGCTGAAAAGCTACTTTCACAGCAGTGAAGAGATGAGTGAGAAGATTTATATCATCCCACCAAACCGCACCCGCTACCTTTCCGAGATTGCAGAGAATAACCGCGCTTATGATAAAACGGCAAAGGAGCAGGCTGAGGTAGCTCAAAAGCTTTATGGCCTGTACCAGGCGGTGCTCACCTTTGGCGGGCCTGATTTGCTCAAAAGCCCATCCCCAACCCTTCCCCAAGGGAAGGGAGTTGGTTCGGATCATGTATCAGATGGCCTTACTTCCCCCGTTGGGGGAATGCCCGTAGGGCAAGGGGGCTCTTCCCCCCTTGAGGGGGGGCAGGGGGGTGACTCAACTGTCACTGCTCTCATCGAAAAATTCAACGAAGTAAAAAAAGACCTCGATCCCCACAACTGGGATATCATTACAGGCTGGGAGGCCAAAGTGAAGCAGTACAAGGATGATGTGTACACCTTCACCGTAAGGGATAAGAAGATTGAAATCAAAACCCACACAGAATCTTTAAGCCATACGCAGGTACCAAAGGTTTCTTTACCGAGATATACGGCCTGGGGCGATTTACTTCAGTGGAATTTACAGGAAAATGTACCAGGCGAGTTTCCATACACGGCCGGAATTTATCCGTTTAAAAGAACAGGTGAAGACCCTACAAGGATGTTTGCCGGTGAAGGTGGCCCCGAGCGTACCAACAGGCGCTTCCACTATGTGAGCTTAGATATGCCGGCCGCGCGTTTAAGTACCGCTTTTGATTCAGTTACCCTTTACGGGAATGACCCCGATCATCGCCCTGATATTTACGGTAAGATTGGTAACTCAGGGGTGAGCATTTGCTGCCTGGATGATGCTAAAAAGCTATACTCAGGTTTTGATCTTTGTGCACCCACCACTTCAGTGAGTATGACCATAAATGGCCCGGCACCCATGCTGCTGGCCTTTTTTATGAATGCCGCCATTGATCAGCAATGCGAAATGTATATCCGTGAAAACGGACTGGAGGATAAAGTAGAGGCAAAACTTAAGGAGCTGTATGATGACAGAGGCATAGAGCGCCCTAAATACCAGGGAAAAATTGCAGAACAAAGTGAAGAGAAGTTACATACCAAAGATGAAGGCCCATCCCCGGCCCTTCCCCAAGGGAAGGGTGACGGAGCGCAGGTGTCCCCCGCTGGCGGGGGTGTCCAAGGGGCGGGGGTGGATAAGACCAAAACTCTTTCCGGCATAGCCGTAAACGGCCACCTACCTGCGGGCAACAAGGGCCTCGGCCTTATGCTACTCGGTATTACCGGAGACCAGGTATTAGATGCCAAAACCTATGGCGAAATCAAAGCCCGTACTTTGGCTACCGTTCGTGGCACGGTGCAGGCCGATATCCTTAAGGAAGATCAGGCGCAGAATACTTGCATTTTTTCTACAGAGTTTGCCCTTAGGTTGATGGGTGATGTGCAGGAAAGCTTCATCAATAAAAAGGTGAGAAACTTCTATTCGGTTTCTATTTCGGGTTACCACATTGCGGAAGCTGGGGCAAATCCCATCACTCAGCTGGCCTTTACGTTGGCCAATGGTTTCACTTATGTGGAATACTACCTGAGCCGTGGTATGGACATTAATAAATTTGGACCTAACCTGAGCTTCTTTTTCAGTAATGGTATTGATCCTGAATACGCTGTAATAGGCCGTGCCGCACGAAAAATATGGAGTAAGGCTCTGAAAAATAAATATGGTGCCGACCCGAGGGCACAGATGCTGAAATATCACATCCAGACTTCCGGCCGCTCACTGCACGCACAGGAAATTCAGTTTAATGATATCCGTACCACCTTGCAGGCTCTATATGCGATTTATGATAACTGTAACTCGTTACATACTAATGCCTATGATGAGGCGATTACCACACCTACCGAAGAAAGTGTGAGACGCGCGATGGCCATTCAGCTGATTATTAACAAAGAGCTTGGTTTAGCGAAAAACGAAAATCCTATACAGGGCAGCTTTATAATTGAGGAGCTTACCGACCTTGTGGAAGAAGCTGTGCTGGCCGAATTTGACCGCATTACCGAAAGGGGTGGAGTGCTTGGTGCTATGGAAACCATGTACCAGCGTGGAAAAATTCAGGAGGAGAGCCTTTACTACGAAACCCTGAAGCATACCGGTGAATTTCCGATTATTGGCGTTAATACTTTCTTAAGCTCTACGGGTTCGCCTACGGTTCGTCCCGGTGAGGTTATCCGTGCAACGGAGGAGGAAAAGGAATACCAGATTGAAATGCTGGGCAACCTGCATAAAAAAGGAGAAGGCCAAACCGATAAATGGCTGAAGAACCTACAGGCTGCTGCCATCCAGAATGATAATATGTTTGATGTACTGATGGAAGCCGTAAAATACTGTTCGCTAGGGCAAATTACCTATGCCCTGTTTGAAGTAGGCGGGCAGTACAGGAGGAATATGTAGGTTGTAGTTTTAAAATTGTAAGGATTTAAGGTTCAATTTTTAAGGTTGAGCCTGAGATATAGGAGGAGGGTTCAGGCCCTCCTTTTTTTTTGGCATATCCCTGCAATTTTAAAATTGCAGGGATGATTGATTGAAATCAAAATTCTGCTTAAGCCGCATGGCTTTTTATTTTTTCATTTTGCCATGATGCAAAACGAAACAAAAGATCTAGAACTTTTAAGGAACTTTTTGTTTTTTTGGGAAAAACAAAACCACGGTTCATTGTGCATTTCATGCTTATCCCTCATTCTTCGGGATGCAATTCTATTTGAATGCCCGTTAGTTCTTGAAAAGTTCGGAGGCTATTCCTAAAGTTTGTTCGTAATGACGGGCATATTATTAGTTTCATAAAAAAGCAAGGTGAGAAGTGCCCCCGAGAAGTGCCGAAGTGAAGCAAAGCGGGGTTGTCACCCTGAGCGACAGCCGGAGTGGGCTGGGGCTTCGAAGGGCAATTGAACTGTAGCTTTTAAGAAATTAATAATCAGCCTAGATCTTTTTGGTCCTTTTTGCAGCACCTAAGGCGATAGCCGAAAGCATGAGCATCTGTGATGTGAATAACATTGACAAAAAGGACAGTACAGTTTTGCTCAAGCCGCAAGGCTCTTCCTTTTTATTAGACAATAAAAGAACTAAGTCTTTAATCAGCTTCATCAGTCAGGATTTTCCTCAATATCCTATTGCACTATCTTACCCCTCTCAATATCAACACATGAAACAAAAGCTACTCTACCTTCTCCTTGGGGTTACTCTATCCTTCGGTATATCGGCTAATGATACCCTCAACCCCTGTGTGCGTGGTGAGGCATTTCACATTGTGGTGCTGGGCTCATCCACGGCAGCCGGCACCGGGCCATCATCATCTGATAGTACCTGGGTAAACCGTTACCGTAAATACCTGCAAAAAATAAACCCGGCCAACCAGGTTACCAACCTGGCGCAGGGCGGCACCACTACTTACGAAATTATGCCCGATTGGTTTGTAGCTCCCCCGGGCAGGCGGGTTACCAATCCTGCACGTAATGTTACTCAGGCTATTTCTATTAGTGCAGATGCCATTGTTATAAATATGCCCTCTAATGACGCTGCACTTGGCTATAGCGTTGCCGAGCAGCTTTTTAACTTTAATACTATTGTAGCTTCCGCAGATTCGGCCGGGATACCGGTGTGGGTATGTACCACCCAGCCACGAAATTTCAGTGCCACGCAAATACAGGTGCAAATGGATGTGCGCGACAGTGTGCTTGCTATTTATGGAAATAAAGCCATAGACTTTTGGACCACCATTGCCAATACCACGGGTACTATTGATTCACTTTACGACTCCAATGATGGCGTGCATTTGAACGATGCCGGCCATCGGATTTTATTTCAGCGGGTGCGCGATAAAAACATACTATCCGCTTTGATAGACACCACCGGCATTGAAGATCACTTTGTTTTTAACCTTTTGGTGCAAAGAAGCATCTGCGGAAGTAAGCATGATACTATAAGTATGCTGGTTTCGAACAGAGGTACAGCCAGCAATTATAATCTGCCTTTCGTTTGGCAAATCAGGGATATCAATAACCTTAATACCCAATTTATTTATGATACGCTGAGTGGTGGCGTGGCGAGTTGCATTTCCCGTAAGGTGAGCACCACTATAAATACCGCTATGGGAGGCCGATGGCAGATTACCGGTAAGCTGCTTACAAAAAACGACACTACGCTGGGCAATGACTCTGCCCGTTTGGAGCTGATAACTATTGGTGAACCCAAGGTATGGGGCAGTAATGATACAGTTTGCCGAAATCAGCCTGCTGCTATTTGGGCGGCTGGTGGAGATACTACACTTTGGTATGATATGCAGGGCAACCTGCTTGGTTATGGGGATAGCCTCAGTGTTTCGGGCATTGGCCAAACCGGCACCTACAGGGCATCTATTGTAAAAGGCCCTTTGTTTTATGAGGAGGAATTGGCTGCCTCCTCCACTTCGGGCATCAACTTTCCGGGGATAATGTTTGATTTGGTGGCCACTGATACCCTGGTGCTGGATAGCCTCACATTGAGAGTACAGACCATTGGACCACAGGAAGTAACCGGCCATTACAAGGCGGGCAGCTATAAAGGCTTTGAGGGTTTGGCAACAGCATGGACACTTTGGGGAAAGGATACCGTGGATATACTACAGGCAGCAGATTGGGCGCAGGTAAGCTTTGGCCCTAAAACCTTACTGCCGGGCGACACCTTGGGCGTTTACCTTGACATGCAGAACGGCAGCCAATTGCAATACGAGTGGGCCAGCAGCGAGGTAAGCTATACCGATGGCAAGTTGAATTTAATCAGCGGAGCGGGGATAGCCCATAGCTTTGGAACGGCCTATTACCCGCGCCTGTGGAACGGTAAAGTGCATTACCACCATGGCTACAACCCCAATGGATACTGTACTAAAGATAGCCTGATTACGGTAGTGGTGCAGGCTAACCAAATTGATTTGGGAAATGATACAGTACTTGACTTTTCGCAGAGCCTGAACCTGAGCCTTGGGAATGGTTTTACCAGTATTTTGTGGAGCACCGGTGATACAGTTTCGCAGATTAGCGTTGACACCACGCAGTTAACGGGTAGTGGCACCTACGTGATATTTGTAATGGCTGAAGATAGATTTGGCTGCTCCGCTTCAGATACCATTCGGGTTTCATTTACCAATAAAGTGGGCCTTTGGCAGGAGGCGGTACTCGCGGATTTGCAGGTTTATCCCAATCCCGCCAAGGGAAAGTTTACACTGCAATGGAATGGCGAACAACCACAGGAATTAGAGATTTACAATACCAACGGGCAGCTTATCAAAAAAGTGATCGTTTCTCCGGGTAGCCATAGCCGGCAGCTGCTGCTGCCATCAGGCCTTTATTTTGTTTACCCTTACGGGAAGGAAGAACCCGAACCAATAAAGTTGGTGGTACAATAGACTTTTCACTTCCCTGACAAAAAGAGTAGTATTCACCTCCATGGCTAATTACGGCCAAAGGAAAGATTGTTGGGTTATGAGCCCAACGGCTATTTCCATTTACCGACTCTAATCTTCAACTCACCTACATACTATGGCAAGCCGTGGCAATCCCTTTGCCCACGGGGCATGGTGGAAGCATCTTTACACCATCAAAACAAATAAAATCACAATAACCCAAAACCAATCTATATGAAAACTACAGCAAAAAGATTAGTACTTGCCCTGGCTGCCGGCCTTTTAGTTGCCACTACCTTATCAGCAAAAACCACCGGATTGAAAACAGCAGCAAACCAGCTGCAAACCATTGATGAAGAAATGGAGCAACCTGTAAATGATGTGGTGTTTACCACCGAAGAAACCGTGCGCTACACCCGCTTAAATGTGGTGGATGCCACTCCTGCAACCGCTGTGGCTGAAGAGTTGCCTGTGGCAGATATAAGCTTTACAGCCGAAGAAGTGGAGAAATACACCAACAACCGCCCAATACTTATACTCACTGATTTAGTTCCTGTGGCAGAGGAAGTGGAATCGGCTATTGAATAAACCCTTATTGGAGAAACCAACCAACCGCCTCTTATTGGAAACATTGAAAACCATTATATAAATCACAAAGCCCCTGCTTACGAGCAAGGGCTTTGTTTTTTGGGTTTATGACAATTTCGCGTTAATGGGCATGGTGAAAGACATACGCACCGGTTTACCCTTTTGCATGGCGGGTTCTAAAAATTCCAGAGACTTTATTACCTCTATAGCTTCTTCATCCAGTTGCTTTGCAGCGGCTCTGCTCTTTTTATTGGCATCCTTATAGGCATCTTCGGCACCTTTGTATATCTCAATGCTACTGATGCTGCCATCCTTTTCAATTACAAAGCCCACGTATATTTTGGCCTGTATGCCCCGCTTTCTGGCATTTTCAGGATACTTAAAATTTGCACCCACATGCTTTACAATGTTGTGTTGCATGCATTCCCGTTGTTGCTCCTGGTTTTCAGCATCAAGGTTGGCACAGCCTTTTATTACAGGGATTTTCTCCACCACATCAAACTCAAACTTTTCATCCTTCTGATGTATTGGTAGGGATTATCCCCTCCTGGGCAAAAGCACCACAAGCAAACAGGCAAAGTGTAAAGGCAAAAATGGTTTTCATAGAAAAATTATTTGTTTTGGTATTAGCCAAGTTGGGCATTAATAGGCATTGTAAAACTCATACGCACAGGCTTACCACGTTGCATAGCTGGTTTTTCAATCTGAATCATTTTGATAATTCTAATAGCCTCTTCATCCAGCAGTTTAGCTGCATTCTGTATCTCTTGGCTGGAGTCGGTATAATTAATCGCAGCACTTCGGGCAATATCAATATTACTTATGGTGCCATCTTCTTCTACCACAAATGATATGTAAACTTTACCTCCCACTCCTAATTGCCTTGCAGCCTCAGGAAACTGAAAGTGCTTGTTTACATGCTCAAACAACTTTGTGGTAAAACATCTTTTCATCTCATCATGGTTTTCAGTACTAATGGTCTCGCAGCCCTTAATTAAGGGTACAGTTTCCACTACGGCAAAATTGACTACTTCACTGCGCTCAGCAGATTTGGCCGTGCTATCAATCTGCGCAAAAGCGCCAAAGGCAAACAGGCTAAGGGTAAGGGCGAAAATGGTTTTCATAAATAGGGTTTTTTAGTTTTCTGTTTTATTTGGGGCGGCCTGTACGGGCATGGCAAAACTCATGCGCACCGGTTCGTGATTAATTTTGGCAGGTGCAATAAACTTTAGAGCCTGTATTACCCGCACCGCTTCACGGTTCAGGCTCTCGGCAGCCAGCATTTCTAAATTATTATTCAGGTTTATGCCGTGCCCCGCACCACGGATTACCTCTACGCTACTTACAGTTCCATCCACCTCTACCACAAAGCTTACATATACAGTAGCCGTAAGCCCGGCACTATCTGCCAGGGCGGGGTAGTTGTAGTTTTCGCTTACATACTTTAACATGGCCTCCACAAAGCAGGGCTTAAAGTCGCCCAGTGCCTCCTGGCAGTGGCGGGTAACCGGTGGAAGCCCCACCTTTGCATAAGGCACAATGGGCTGGGTGGTGTCCGGTTGGGCAAAGGCCGCAGTACCGGTAATACATAGCAAAAGGAAAAGCAGGGTTTTCAAAAAATGCATTTTACAGGGCGACTAAAATAGGTGTTTTGCGAACTTTTAAGCACACCATAGTTTAGCAATTAGTAAAGGATGTGAAATGGCAGATGTGCATGAGCCGGGGGTGCGCTCCTATAATATGAGCCAAATAAGGGGTAAGGACACCAAACCTGAAATGAAGGTGAGGAAGTACCTCCATGCTCAGGGCTTTCGCTACAACCTGCATGGAAAGTACAAAGGCACCACACTACCCGGTAAACCGGATATAGTATTACCTAAATACAAAACTGTGATTTTTGTGCACGGCTGTTTCTGGCATGTGCATGAAGGCTGCAAATACTTCACTCTCCCTAAAACCCGCACTGAATGGTGGAAGGATAAGCTTTATAAAAACAAAGCCCGCGATGAAAAGCACCAACGCGAACTTGAAGAAATGGGGTGGAAAGTTGTTGTGATTTGGGAGTGTGAGGTTAAGGCTTCAAATGCAGAACCTAGGTTAAGTCGGTTAAGCCTTAATCTGAAAGTTTAAATTCATCATTGTTTCTTTTCCGTTGCTATACACTGTACCGTATCCATATTTACCTCCAGAAGGAGAGTCTATTGAAGTCGAATTTTTCAAATACTGGCGAAATTTGTTAAAGTCAATTAAATGATAGCAAAGAATTTCACCATCCTTTCTTGCTAAAATAATACCTCCAACGGCATCATATATTCCTGTCCAGGCTTTTTTGGAAGTCATTCCAAGTGCTGATTCGACCAGAAAATTGATGACTTTATATTCGTAAAAATTGTGGTTTTTGCTTTGATCGTAATTTAGTGGATTGTGTTTGTCAAGGTTGGCAATAACGTCATTCATCCTGGTAATTCCATTTACGAACTTCTCTTTCACCGCAAAAGCTATTATTTCGGGTAAACTGGAATCAATTAATTGCAGATTCAGAAAAAAAATCAAATCTTCAAATTGTTTAAATTGAAGATCATAGCCCAACTCGTATATCTTCTTGATGCGATCGATATACTTATAGTGCGTATTAATCGAGTTAACCATCTCCATCTCAGCTGTGGTCATCGATTCGCCACCCGAATTGATAATATTAAAACAAATGTTTGTGGCTTTACCTGAGTTAAATAAAGTGGGTTTTGCTCCTAAGAAAGACTTAATACTAAACTTTTGGTCAGATTCAACACCAGATTTTGAATCATGAACAATTAATCTGATATCACCCTTGCTGCTAGCCTGCTGTTTAATAGAATCAATATGAAGTCGTTCTAATTCATTGTTTACATATGCACTCATCGTAAAGGTGTTGCCTTTAGATGATTTGATTTCCAAGAGCACTTTATTGGCAAGTTTTTCGACATCCTTTAGTGGGGCTCTGAAAATGGACTCACCCGATTCAAAGTGAATGATGTTTAGATACTGCCCTTCAAGTTCGAAGTCAAGTCGCTTTGAATCTGAGTCTTCTCGAATTACTGAAAGAATGTCCATGTATTTAGCGGTACGTTGCAAGTTCTCATCAGCAGAATAGAGTTTTTTTTCAACAAGCAATGCTAGTAGCACATATACTTCAGCCCACTCACCTTTATTATACTTCTTGAGCATAAACCTTATTTAGTTTTTTAATTAGTTGATTAGCTGTAGCTTGAATAGCTGGAACGGCTACGGAGTTTCCAAGTTGTTTGTATAGTTGAGCATCAGATACTTTGGCTGCTCTGGCAGTTTCATAAAACTTATCCGGAAAACCTTGAAGGCGACACCATTCTTTTGGAGTCATTCTCCTTATTCCCTGCTTATTTACGGTACCAGTGATTTTGGTTACCGGGTTGAAATCAGTAAGTCGGTCATCCTCAACTAAATTTCTTTCTCTTCCCATTCCACCGACAACGATTGCATTTGCAATTCCATCTTTTTGGATTATTTCATAACCAAACCCATTTCCTTTGCTGGCGTGTCTGTGTTTGTGATCAACCAGTGTTTGTAAATATTGGTCAGAGAGATAGTATTTTACAGATACCTCTTGATCTTCAAGGATATCTTCTATAGCAACTATTTTTTCTTCTGGTTCTGGGTATTTGAATTCTTCAATTTCTAAATCGCCTCTAAACCCAACAATAAAAATTCGCTCTCGATTTTGAGGAACCCCGAAATTTTTAGCATTTACGATTTGAGGATCGGGAACATAGTATCCGAGATCATTTCTAAGGACATTAAGTATAGTTGCAAGCGTTTTTCCTCTATCATGATTCATCAGGCCTTTAACATTTTCAAGAAAAATGGCTTTAGGCTTTTTGTTTTTAATGATTCTTGCTACATCAAAAAATAAAGTTCCTCTGGTATCATTAAAGCCGCCCCTTTTTCCGGCTATTGAAAACGCCTGACACGGAAACCCTGCGGCAAGAACATCATGATCAGGAACTAACTGTTTTAGCTTTCTATCTGAAATCTTATCAGGATCCGTAAAATCTTTAATGTCTCCAAAGGGAACCTCCCCGTAGTTAACAGCATATGTCTTTTGAGCGAACCGATCCCATTCTGAAGAAAAAACGCATTTACCTTTCAGGTTTTGGAGAGCCATTCTGAATCCTCCGATACCTGCAAACAGGTCAATAAATGTGAATTTGGGATTTTTGACAGGAGGGTAGGGTACGTCCCATTCAAAAGGGATTAACTTTTGGAGTCCATCTTCTCCGAAGTATTGCGAAGCATAATCACCTGCTTTTCCATAGTATTCCTGACTTTCTGCTACCTGACCATTTAGGGATTTATTTCCAGAAGTAAAACCCTGTAGATAGTGGGTTAACCAAGCCAGTTTATTTTCTGGGTCTGGAAGATTTCGCTCTAACTTGTCAAATTCTAGTTTTCTTGAAAACTCGCTATACTTCATGATTGCTTGAGGGATTGTGGAATGAAAAAATCAATTGGCTTTTGGTATAAATTGGCAAGCCGCAGCAGGGTTAGAAATTCTACCTTGCGCTGTCCGTTTTCTATCTTGCTCAACTCTGTTTGAAGGATGCCTGTCTTTTCTGCTACATCAATCTGGCGCAAGCCCGCTTCTTCCCGCGCGGTAACCAAAAGCCCGCAAACCTCCTGATGAGGTTCGGTGTAAATTGTCTTTGTCATGGATCAAAGGATATGCTGCAATATTCCAGAATGGAATACCGTATGCCTAAATGGAATATTGAAGCGATTTATAAAGCTAACTTTTGATAAATCAGGAACTAAGGGAAGTTTTCAAAGGAATCGGTTGGAATGGAAGTTATTAACACCCCACGCAACCCTTTCCCCCCTACCTTCGTCTCACCTAAGGTGAGCCCTCAATCCTAATTCGGCTCCGGTTAAAAATCCTTACTATGAAATCCAAAAATTACTTATCTGTTCTATTGCTTCTGTTTGCCCTTTATGGTAATGCCCAGTGGTCCGTTATCAACACCCTTACCCAGGGTGGTTTGTACTCCATTAACTTTATGAATGCCGATACGGGCTTTGCCTACAATGAGTTTGGCATAATGCGCAAAACCGTTGATGGTGGCCAAAGCTGGGATACCGTCCAAATACCTTTTAAAGGGTTTGTACATGATATGGCCTTTGCTGATGCCCAAACGGGTTATGCCGTGGGCGGGGCCTGGTTTCCATTTATGGATTACTACGCCTTCTCCATTATGAAAACCATGGATGGCGGTGCCACCTGGGATTCGGTGATTGGTACCTACAGCGGAGGTGTTTTTAACAGTGTGGCGGTAACCGGTTCCAACGAGTTTTTTGCAGCCGGCATACTGGGTGTGGTACACTCTGCCGATGGCGGCACCACGCTGGATACACTGCAGATTTCAAACGTCCCTTTTACCTATGAGCGATACGAAAGAATACGTTTTACTACTTCAACCAAAGGCCACATAATAGCCAACGTCTGGAGCAGCGCAAAAAAGCATATCAATCTTTATGAAACCAATGATGGCGGGCAAAGCTGGCAAATCCTTTTTAACGACACTGCTGCCTATGGCTACGTTGATTTTGTGATAGATGACTCTGGCAATGGACTGGTAATAGGCAGAAAGGGTAAAGTATGGCGAACAACCGATGGCGGAGCTACCTGGAGCGATATTGCACTGGGTGACCCCAACCTGATGCTCACCAAAGTTGAGGAGCGCAATGGCCACCTGCATGCTATTGGTGAAAATAGAGTTGATACCACTTCGGGCATTTACCATTCACCCGACTTTGGCCTTACCTGGTATAAGGAGTTTACCATGAGCGGTGTGCAGGGCGGTATTAATGACCTGAGTATACCAACCACCAACGTGGGCTACTTTGTAAGCTGGACGGATATTTACAAATCCACCAATATTATTTCTGTAAATGAAAATCACTCTGCGGAGTTCAGAATTTACCCGAATCCCGCTTCCGATATCATCAATATTACCGGTGAGTCAGCGCTGTACAAAGTGATTCTTTACAACAGCACCGGGCAAAAAGTAATGGAGCAAACCGCCAGCGGAGAATCGGCCTGCAGGCTAAGCACCACTGCGCTTAAAGCCGGGCTGTATATTATGGAGGTTCAGCATGCGGAGGGTAGCTTTACCACCAGGATAGTAAAGAAGTAGCTTATGAAGTTTACAAAATACTTTACAGCCTTACAGCTACTTTTTGTTTTTGCCAGTCATGCCCAGTGGGCCCGTATTGATTCCATTACGCAGGGCAGCATTAACTCCATCAATTTTATAAATGCGGATACCGGTTTTGTGTATAACCAGCCGGGCATCATCTGGCGTACAGCCAATGGTGGCCAGAGCTGGGATTCTATACCCCTCAACTTTACCGGTTATATTAAGGACATGGCTTTTGCCAACAACAGTGTGGGCTATGCCGTTGGCGGAGCGTGGTTTCCGCATGGAGTGCATTACCCTTTTGCCATCTATAAAACTATGGATGGTGGCCTAAGCTGGGATTCAATTTTTGCGGGCAGTAGTGGCGGTGTATTTACTCATGTGGCTGTAACCGGTGTCAACGAGTTTTTTGCCAGCAGTCAGGAGGGTATGTTACATTCAGCGGATGGCGGACAAACCTTGGATACTGTTTCGGTTACCAATATGCCCTGGGGTACGGAGCAATACACCCGTGTTCGCTTTTTGAATGCTACCGAAGGCTACGTACTCAGCCGTTCCAACTTTTTTACTGGCCACCTTTTTAACCTCTATAAAACCGCTAATGGCGGGCAAAGCTGGCAAAGCATCCACGCGGATACTAACCTTAACTTTTCACTTGACTTTATAATGACACCCCAGGGCAACGGTATTATAGTGGGCAACGAAAGCTTTTTGCTGCGCACTACCAACGGTGGTACCAACTGGGATACGGTGCCGCTACCCAACAACAAAATCGTATTCCGCCAAATTGAAGAAATAAATGGCCATCTGTTTGCCATGGGCAGCGATATAAGCGATACGAGTAGCTGTATCTTCTCTTCAACCGATTGGGGAAGTATCTGGCAAAAGCAATTCTGCCGAAAGGCCAATACCGGAGGTTTAGTGGATATGAGTTTTGCCGGCCCCAATGTTGGGTATTGCACGGATTGGCGCAATGTGTATAAAAATGATCAGCTTGTTTCTTTGCGGGAGGAGGCTAGTGCCTTCACCTTTGATGTTTATCCTAACCCGGTTTCCGATCAGCTTACTATAGCATTGCCCCAACCCGGCCCTGCTGAAATCACAATTTATAACAGCATTGGCGAAAAGGTATTAGTACGATCTAAGAAAGCCCATTCCACACTTGCATTGGATGTAAGCGCGCTAACCAATGGTTTCTACCTTTTGGAAGTGCAGCAGAGTGATAAGAGAGAAGTGAGGAGGGTTGTAAAGGAGTAGAATGCTCAAGCTGCAGGGCTTTCCTTTTTGCTATTCCCTATCGTTCGTGAACTCAGCCGTAGGCTTCGGTTACATTTTAATGCCCGTTAGTTCTTGAAAAATGCTATTGGGCCAACCGAGAGGTTTGTGTTTTAGGACCGGCCTTTTATTAATTTCATAAAAAAGCAAGGTGAAAAGTGCCCCCGAGAAGTGCCGAAGTGAAGCAAAGCGAAACGGCTGGGGCTTCGAAGTGCAATTGAACTGTAGCTTTTGAGAAATTAATAATCAGCCTAGATCTTTTTGGTCATTTTTGCAGCAATGGGAAAAAGGACATTACAGTTTTGCTCAAGCCGCACGGCTCTTCCTTTTTCATCGATAAAAAGGAAGCAAAAATCTAGAGCATTTTAAGGAACTTTTGCTTCGTTGCTCTTCGCAAACCGTGCTCAAATCCCGGCTTCATGCCTGTTCTTTTTCAAAGAACGCAATTACTCACAGTCTTTTATTTTAATGGAGTTCGTGAGCTCAGCCTCGCGGCTTCGGTTACGCCTTATTTGCCACTAGTTCTTAAAAATGCTCTTGGGCTTTCCCTGAAGTTTTTTCTAAAGTATTGAAGATGCCGGAGTGCAAATAATTTGGATTTGGAGGATAGCCCTTCAGGATTTTTAGTAGAAAACAAATGAACCGGAGCGTCCACGAATAAAGCAGCCGCAGGCCTTTTTATTTGCAGCGAAGTGAAATGTGGTTTTCAATAAAAATGCTGTCAGGCTGGGACTTTTTGCTTACTTTTTTGCCTCGAGCAAAAAGTACGAAAACTGTAGGTTAAGAACGTTTTTCGTTCATTTTTGGCTTGACCCAAAAAGAACCAAAAAAGTCAAGGCTTGGCTCCTCGATGACCCACTAAGGCTTTGCTACGGGCACAAAACGAACTTGATCCCGCCAAGGCGTGATCTTCAAACAACGTTTTGTGCTGATCCTTCGCTTCAGCCAGTGGGTGCCCCATCTGTGGAGCCGATGCCGGTCACCTACCGATGGAAATAATTGAATAAAGGTAAATTCTTCACCGCTCAGATGTGGGACATCTATAGGATAGGTTTCTGTTATGGGATAGCCCTTCAGGATTTTTAGTAGAAAACAAATAAAACGGAGCGTCCGCAAATAAAGCAGCCGAAGGCCTTTTTATTTGCAGCGAAGTGGAATGTAGTTTTCAATAAAAATGCTGTAAGGCTGGGACTTTCCTGCCCGACCCTTGTCCGTAAAGGTTGGGGCGGACGGTCAGGCGGGTTGCTTACTTTTTTGACTCGAGAAAAAAGTAAGGGAAAACCCCTCACTCGGTAACAATAGTTACAACAAACCAAAAGACCAATCCTGAACTTTGAGTATATCAAAATTCAATCGCCATGAAAACTTTAATTACATACCTGTTTAGTGTAAGCTTTATACTGGCAGGGGCTTCTTGTAGCAAGGATGATAAACAGGTACAAAATCAACCACAGGCGGAGTTAAGTGCTCAACAAAAAAGTCACCTAATACAACTGTATGATGAGGAAAAGCTGGCCCACGACATTTATGTGGAGTTTTATGCGCAGCACAATTACAAACCATTTAGTCACCATAGTGAGGCCGAAGCCAAACACATGGTAGCGGTAGCGGATATTTTAACGCTGTATGGTTTGGATATTCCTCAAAACCCGGCCGGGATATTTGATAATGCAGAGTACCAAACGGCTTATGATGATTGGCTACCCAAAGGACTGGCAGATGGTAAGGATGCCCTTTACATAGCCGCCTATATTGAGGAAATGGACATACTGGATCTAATGGATGCCATTACTCAAATTGCCGAAACGGATGACATCAAAGCGATGTATGAGAAGTTGCTTGCCGGAAGCGAAAATCACCTGAGGGCGTATAACAAGTTCATCTTTATGGAGCTGGGCATTACATACCAACCTCAAATTATGGATCAGGCATTATTTGATACTATAATGGCCGGTGGTGGTGGCCACGGTGGCAGTAACTGATAGGATTGTTTTTTACGAGGGGTTCAATGGAAAGGGGGGCTTTTGGTCGAAAGCCCCTCTTTTTTTTAAGCAGGATTTAGAATTGGTTCTATTCAATTTCTATAAAATGGACGCTTGGATCATTTTAAGGATGTCAACATAATAACCTCACTTTGCATAATACTATCTGTAATTATACTTTGCAGCTCAATCCAAATCAAGCCAGATGTCCGCCACTGCTACAGATAAACTAAACCTTGCTGCACGTTTTGTAAACTCCACCTCCAGCCACATTTTCCTTACGGGGAAGGCGGGTACGGGTAAAACCACCTTTCTGCACAATCTGGCGAAAGCCACTCATAAAAACTTTGTAGTAGTAGCACCAACGGGTATTGCCGCGCTTAATGCTAAAGGCGTTACCATACACTCGCAGTTTTTGCTGCCCTTTGGGTCGTACCTGCCGCAGCCTGTAAACCTTGAAGGTTCGGTGCAATCTAACTTTTATACCAGCAGAGAGCTGGCCAGCCGCCATGCGTTAAACAGCCTCCGCAAAAAGGTACTCCGCAATATTGATTTACTGATAATTGATGAGGTAAGTATGCTTAGGGCTGATTTGCTGGATGCGATTGACTACCGCCTGCGCTCCGTAAAAGGTGATTATAGCCGCCCGTTTGGTGGCGTTCAATTACTGATGATTGGCGACTTGTACCAGCTGCCACCTATAGTTAAAGATCATGAGTGGAATTACCTGAAGGAGTTTTATGGCAGTCCGCACTTTTTTGAAGCCCGGGCCCTGCGCGAGGCCGGCTTCACCTACATAGAGCTGGATAAGATTTTCCGCCAGAGCGATGACCGTTTTATCAATTTGCTGAATGCCCTCCGTAATGATCGCTGCACCGCGCAAGACCTGGCCGAACTAAATAATCATTATAAAGAGAATTATGAGACCGAAGAGGGCGTAATTACGCTTACCACCCATAATTACCAGGCCGATAGGCTAAACCGGGACGCGCTGGACAGGCTCAAAGGTCCATCCTTTTATTATGAAGCTGAAGTGGACAAGGATTTTCCGGAAAATCTGTTTCCCCTGCCGGAAAGCCTGGAGCTACGAGTAGGTGCCCAGGTGATGTTTGTGAAGAATGATATTACCGAAAACAAGGCCTTTTACAATGGTAAGCTGGCACAGGTAAAGGAGCTGAATGACGATGGCATCTGCGTAAGCATGGAGGGTAATGATGAATACTGGCTGGACCGCCACGAGTGGGAAAACAAAAAGTACCAGGTAAATGAAACTACTAAGGAACTGGAAGAAGAGGTAATTGGCACCTTCAGGCAGTTCCCGATAAGGCTGGCATGGGCTATTACGGTGCATAAAAGTCAGGGGTTAACATTTGATAAAGCGGTGATAGATGTAGGCCAGGCCTTTGCCCCTGGTCAGGTGTATGTAGCGCTGAGCCGATTGCGCTCGTTGGATGGGCTGGTGTTGCGTACCCGCATTTCAGATTCGGTGATAAGCAGCGATGCACAGGTTATCCGCTTTTCGCAGGATAAAAACAGGGGAGAGGAGTTACCGGCTCAATTGCAGCAGGAGCAAAGCCGCTACCTGCATGAGTTGCTGTACCACACCTTTGATTTTGAAAACATTGCAAAGCAAATTGAATATGTGCAGCAAAAGGTGGCGGGCAAAATGGAGTTTGAAGATGCTGAAATGCAATCGGCATTGAATAACCTGCGTGAGGCCATTTCTGGCGAAAGCCAAAACACCCAAAAGTTTAGAGGGCAACTTAGCCGCCTGCTGCAAAAGCGGGATATGGAGCAGCTGCGCACCCGCATTGAAAAGGGTAGTGGGTATTACCTGGATTTTCTTTTTGCACGACTAAAGGAACTGTTAATTCATGTGGAAGAGGTAAAGCAGCTAACAAAAACCAAGGCATATGTGAATGCCCTTGAGGAAATTGACCAGTTGATATCCGTTCAGATTATGCAGGTGCAGAAGGTTTCCTTTTTGAGCCAGGCCATAATTGAGGGTAAGGAAATAATCCGCCAGCCGGATTTAACGATATCGCGCAAAGCACAACGGGAAGCAGTACAAAAGGAGGTGGAGCAGCACCTGAAGAACAACCCTAAAAACTTTGATACCAAAACCGGGCGCAAGCGTAAAAAGAAAAAGGTAAAGGGCGAAACCTATCTGGAAACCTATAAACTGATAAAGGAGGGGCTTACGCCAGAAGA
The DNA here is from genome assembly GCA_963758205.1 of Schleiferiaceae bacterium. Lineage (GTDB taxonomy): Bacteria > Bacteroidota > Bacteroidia > Flavobacteriales > Schleiferiaceae > Owenweeksia. Next base: position 960,879 of record CAVWUM010000006.1, on the reverse strand, counting down.
GATTGCCAAAAAGCGCGAACTGGCTGAGAGCACTATTGAAAGCCACCTGGCTCGCGGCATAAAGCAGGGTGAAGTGGAAATAAGCGACTTTCTATCTAAAGTGGAAATTGCTGAAATGGCTACCGGCTTTACCGGAGATGCTAACTTAACTGAAGTACACAACAACTTTAAGGGCAAATACAGCTATGGTAAGTTAAGGATGGTGCAAGCGCATCTCAACAAAGATGAAAAGCACGATTAGTCTTTTTTATTTTGAAGACATCAGCCCAACGCGGTTACCTTCAGAATCTTCTATAATAGCCATATAACCAACTTCCTCGCTTACCTGTGTTTTGGCTTGAATAATCTTTCCCTTGGTTTTAGACAGCCTCTCAAGCACAAGCTGCAAATCGGGGTCAGCATTCAGGTACACCACCGGGCCATGAAAGCCGGGCTTGTAAAACTGCTTGTTTTGGCAAAGGGCTCCACCTACACTTCCTGCTTCAGCCGGAAAAAGCGCCATACGGAGGTTATCATTAATGGGAAGCATTTGCATTTTAATTTCAAGAATGTTCTCGTAAAACGCTTTGGCACGATCCACATCGGTTACCGGTATCTCAAACCACTTTAGGGCATTTAGCATGGCGATGTATTTAGATTATAAGGCCTCAAATTACTAAAAGCCTGGTAAAAGAGATTTGTGCTGCCATAGAACAACGAACAGCCATTTTTACTTATTCATTAATCATCTATTACTGATTAAAATGAATAAATGGTTTGAAAGTCTTCCGAAAGATATTTGGCCTGTGGCCGTAACGGCCTTGTTGATATACATCGCCATGGTGCTGTTTACGAGGATAGCAGGTAAGCGCAGTTTTTCTAAAATGAGCAGTTTTGACTTTGGCGTAACTGTGGCCATCGGTTCTATAGTAGCCACTGTTCTGCTATCTAAAAGTGTAAGCCTGGTGCAGGGGCTGGTAGGACTTGCCTCGCTATACGTATTGCAAATGATAGTAGCCGCGCTTAGGCGGTTTAAAGTGGTACAACAGGTAGTAGATAATGAGCCCTTATTATTGATGGAAGGGCATAAAGTATTTGATGATAACCTTAGAAAGGCCCGTGTAACCCTTGCAGACCTAAAAGGTAAATTGCGCGAAGCGAACGTTTTACATCGGGATCAGGTAAAGGTGGTGATTTTTGAATCCACCGGTGATATCTCGGTGCTGCATGGGGATAGTGAGCATACAGAAGTAGAAGACTGGATATTGGAAGGGGTACAGAAATGAAAAAAGGACCGGGAGTAAATCGGTCCTTTTTCAGAGTTGCGTGAGAGTTTCAAGTTATGAGTTTACTGAAGTCGTTTAGTGAGAGTGATTTCAGCGCAGAAAAGTGTTGTTGAGTGTTCCGTTCTGCTGTACCAAACATAGGTCAGTTAAAAACTTTAATTGTAGGAAAATCTCCCCTATAGCGCTTACAGGCACCCAAGTGGTAGTTCCTTTTTAAAAATCCAATAAAAATGCTTTTCCTCATTTTCAGCAGTTTAGATTAATGGGTTTTAGACAATAAAAAATGAAATTTTTTTTATGATTTTTTATTTGAAATAGAGCCTCCTCAAAAAAATGCATTTGCAATTCACTGAAAGTTAAGCCCTCCGTTTTTACCATTTTGTAAAATTTTATAATCCTGTTATATCTTCCTCCTAAGAGTTGTAGTCTTAGTTTTTGTAATCCAATTCTTCAATTGCAATTTTCGGTTTCCTTCAAGTCACTTATTATCGCCTGGCTGTTAAAAACTTATGGATTTTAATTCTGAAAACTTGAGTATTAAAAACAAAAAAGACCGGGTGAATTGCCCGGCCTTTTGGAGTAACAAGAGTAGTTTTAGCTATTGAGTGTTCTGAAGTCTGTGAATAATCAGGGCGTAATAACGAGTTTTTTATGAAAACTCCGTTCACCATTTGAGTTAACGTGTTGCACTGCACCTTCCAGCAGGTAAGTGCCTTTAGGTAAATGTTGTAAATCCATATCAATAATGTTGGTTCCGGCCTCAAGTGTTTCTTTTTGCTGGTGCACCAATCTTCCTTCAAGGCTCATTATGTTTACGGTACAACCTGCTTCGGATGGCATTTCCAGCTGTAGCTTAAAGTCACCGTTACCGGGATTTGGATATAAATCCAGCTTTAACTCAGTTTTCAACACTTTGGTGGTAGTAGCTTTTTTGCTCACCACGGCATGGTTAGCCAGCTTTAAAACCACCGGTGTGGCGGATACAGGAAATGATATGGTGTTTCCTGATTTTGAAGGCAGGGCCACTGGTCTGCCGCCAGGGGTGCCATCAAGCTCTATGGCCGATATCACCGGGAAGGGTGTATTCAGCGAAAGCTGAGTAATAGCGGGGTTACCTTCCTCAATGGGTTTCCAGGCCACTATATATTCCGGGTTGCCTAATGAATCACCATAGCTGTAAGCCCAGGCATTTTCATCTTCTTTTAGTGGCTGTAAAAAGTAACTATTGCCAAGCTGTTGCTTAATAGTTTCAAAAACAAAAAACGATAGTTTTTTTATAGAGCCATTATCCACGGGGCCTGTAAGTCCGCTGCGGCTATACATGGAGCCACTGCCGGGCAGGTTGGCGTAAAAATACCACATGGAGCGATCAACCCCCAGGCGATCCATCATAAACAGACCGCGCGCGGCATAAAGGGCCTGGGCCTTTTCGCTCACGCACTCATTCATATGGCAGCTTTGGCCACCACCATCGCTACCCCAGCCCCATTCGGTAACATGGTATTCGGTGCCGGGCATGTTGTGGTCGCGAAAGCGGAGATCACTTATAATACCTCTAAAACCACTCAGAGGATTTTCAGGATAAGTAGAAATTCGGTTTTGAGAAACCGGATCTATCATATAGCTATAGTGATGACTGTTGATGCCATCCAGGTATGGTGCTTCGTTTTCGGTTAGCCTTTCGCCTATAAAGTTGCCGTGTGTATTTTCTTCCCGCGAAGGATCACCGGCCTGCAATGCTCCTGAAAATACTTTTAAAGCCGGGTCGGCAGCCTTGGCCCCGCGTGCCATGCCGTTAAGTACGGTACGGTAAAAATTCTTTTCGTAATCCCATGGCTCATTACCAATTTCAAGCGCCTGTACATTGCCAACACCGTGGGTTGGGCCAAAGTGCAGCGCAAAGTTGTAACCAATATTGTAGGCTGCCTGCCAGGGGTTATTCCATTTACTTTGGGGCTGGCTTACATTTAAAAACTGAAGGCTTACCTGCACTCCAAGCCCGGCCTGCTGCCAGGTGTCATATTCATCATCCCAGTTTAGCCAGGTAAAGCGAAGTGATCCGGGCATGGCATTGTAATCGGGTGTGTCGTCAGGGTCGCGGGTATCCCAACTAAGGTTTTGATAGTTGCGCCCGTAGCTGGCCACTCTATTGTAGAAATGTGGCCCTTCATTGGTATCAAGGCTATTTGAGCTGCCACCATGGCCCCAGCCACGTATGCCATTTATTCCCATTAAATCCCCAAGCGGACGGGTGGCCATTTTTGGTGCCGGCATTGGTCCGTGGGTACCACTAAAGTCTCTCACCGAAAATTCATTGAGTTCGGCCCGGGCATAGTCCTGCTCCTTAATAAATATCCTCAACCTGCCGTAGCGGGCATTAAGGCGTGGTGTGGCTTTAAAGGCCAGTTCAAAATAATATTGATGATCGGGTCGGGCAACAGTGGTCCAGGTTTTCTGGTCGTTACTTACATCAAAATGCACTGAATCTATCCACTGCGAGTTTCTGAAGTTGGTATAAACCCAGCCAATTTCTTTAGCAGTTCCAAAATCTACATTTACATCTTCATACATGGGCATATCAAGTGCTGCCAGCTCAAACAATGAAAAGTCGAGTGCACTTTTTAGTTTAATTCCTGTCAACTTTTTATTAATGATGATGTGCTTTACACTATAGTGATCAAGTATGCCGTAGTTGCCAATCTGTATTGAATCCCCATTAATGAGGTACCCCAATATTTCGATATTGGCCAGCTTACTGCTGGCCTTCATGCTTAGCATGTGTATTTCCTGGGGAGTGGTGAAGGATGTTTTAAACCATCTGCGCCCTGTGGTATTTTTTATTGGATCACAACTCTTGTGGTTTCCATCATTCCAGTCAGTACAACTACCACCATTGGAACGGGTGGCGGATGCAATTTTTCCGCTTTGCAACATCAGGTTTCTATCCGGCCTCGCCATCAGGTTAGAGGGAAAAGCAGGTTCAGATCGCCAGCCGGTGTTTTCATCACCATCGGTTAGTAGGCTTACGCCAAACCCGGCATCCACACTTGAGGCGGTTATGTTGGCCGTTTCGGTATGTGCAGGCCATAATCCTGCAAGGGGATCCCAACTTACGGGTGATTTAGGTCCGGTGCCTCCACTGCCTCCGGTACCTCCGCCACTATTGCCACCTTTGTATTCAGCACCATAAAAGGCTGCTTCGGCCATCTTGGCATATTTGTAATCGCCTTCGGTTATATAAAACCGAATACGTACGTATCGACCGTTTGAGGAGTCTTTATAGGTTCTGGCAAAGTATTCCGTAGGTCCGGTTTTAGGATAGTATTCCAGCTTTGGCCATCATCACTCAGGCTTATCTCTACAGAGTCAGCGGTAGTACATCCTCTGAACTCCAGTTCGGCAGACTTAAGGGTGTAGGATTTTCCAAAATCAAAAAACAGGTCTTCAACCGGAGCATCCTCAGAGGCTGCAATCTCAAAGAGAAGAAAGGGGTTGCTGCATTGTAATTTTATCTGGCTGATAGTTTGGTTTACTACCAATTGCTTTACACTATAGTGGTCATTACGAGTATATTGGCCGAGGTTATGAGGTATCCCATTGGCATCAATCCCAATAATATCAATGGCACTGCGCACGCTGGCTTTTAGGGCTATCATATGGATAGGAGTACTCGCTGTAAGGTCAACGGTAAACCAGTTACCTGAGCGTACATAAAAACCGCTTTTCAGGTTGCCATCCACCGTTTTGTTGATGTTGCCATTGCCGGAACTTGCCGAAAGTTGGTTAGCTGAAATGTTATACAGCAGGTTTCTATCGGGCCTTACAAAAAAGTTGTTGGGAAAATCAGGAATGCTTTGCCATTGGGTATAGCTTTTCCCATCAAAACTTTTGCTGGCCAGGTTCGATCCATCTTCGGAAGTGGCCCGTGCCGAACTGATGGGAATTAAGGATGAATCCGGGGTGGTTTGCCCCATTAAAATTGTTGAAAACCAAAGTGCCACAAAGGTGGCGAGTGAGAGTTGGAGTGTGAGTTTCATGACAGATGAAAAATTTAAATGATTCATCGAGTCGAGCGCAGCAAACATAGCTGGGTACTACAAAAATTTTGTAGGAATGAATTGAGGAACGCGGTTCTGTAGGGCCTTGCTGTATCACTGTTTTAGGCTATCAGCACTCTCTTTTTCTAGGTTTCAGGCTGTTATACTGACTGCGTTCTCCACCACATACTTTTCACTTTCTTCAAAAAAAATTCTACTGACAAAAGGGTGCTGCAAAGTGCATTGGAAATGCTTGGAAACCATCTGACTGAAAGCCAGTATTGAGTTTAATTTAGTTTGTAGAAAAAGTGAGAACCGCATTTATAAGCCGTTTTGGGAGACTTTAGCGCACAATCTGTAAGGTGTTACTTAGGAGTGCGATTTTGCTTTTCTTAAAATAAGCAGTTGGTGGAATTTAACTTTGATTTGCGCTGTTTGAAAAACCATAATTGGTAACCAACACCGTTTTTTCTAATTCTGATATCCTGACATTAAAGATGCTGCTGAATGGTTTATTCTGCCATTATTGCTAAACAATATGCTACCTTTTTTCATTGAATAAACGAACCAAAAAGCAGCACCATGGCAAAATACAACGTAGCCCAAAAACTTATTAAAGACCACCTAATAGAAGGTGAGATGAATCCCGGCACTGAAATAGGGATTAAAATTGACCAGGCCCTTCTACAGGATGCAACCGGTACTTTGGTACAACTGGAGCTGGAAGCCATGGGGTTGAAGAAAGCCAAAACGGAAGTCGCTGTTCAATACGTGGATCATAACCTGCTGCAAACAGACTCTAAAAATGCGGATGACCACTTATTCTTAAAATCAGCAGCTCAAAAATTCGGACTATGGTTTAGCCGTCCCGGAAACGGGGTAAGCCACCCGGTGCACATGGAGCGATTTGGCAAGCCCGGCAAAACGCTTTTGGGCAGTGATAGCCACACCTGTGCAGGTGGTTCATTAGGGATGCTGGCCATTGGTACTGGTGGGCTGGATGTGGCCGCGGCCATAGCCGGAGAGCCTTATTTTGTAAAAATGCCCAAAGTGATGGGCGTAAAACTTACAGGTAAACTACCGGACTGGGTAAGCGCTAAAGATGTAATCCTGGAAATGCTTAGGCGACACGATGTTAAAGGCGGTGTAGGTAAAATCATAGAATATTATGGCCCGGGCCTGAAAGAGCTTAGCGCCATGGACAGACACGTAATCGCCAATATGGGTGCTGAGCTGGGCGCTACTACTACTGTATTTCCCTCGGATGAGGAAACTAAAAGATTTTTGAAATCACAACAGCGAGAAGACGACTGGACAGAGCTATTGGCAGATGAAGGTTGTGAGTACGATGAGCACGATGAAATTGTACTGGATGATTTGGTGCCGCTTATCGCCAAGCCAAGTAGCCCGGGAAATGTAGTTCCGGTAAGCGAGGTGGCCGGTAAGGAAATAAGCCAGTGTGTAATTGGCTCCTCCGCCAACCCCGGTCTTCGTGATTTTTGGATAGCAGGCGAAATTGTGAATGGGCAGGATGTGAGCCCGGAGGTTTCACTGGATATCAATCCTACTTCCCGGCAAATTATCCAGAACCTTATTCCGCTGAAAAGCTTTGCTCGCCTTATTACTGCAGGGGCGCGTTTCCACCAGAGTGGTTGCATGGGCTGTATTGGTATGGGTCAGGCTCCGGCTTATGGTAAAATCAGTTTGCGTACCATGCCCCGTAATTTCCCGGACAGATCAGGTACCAAAGATGATGAGGTATATCTGTGCAGCCCTGAAACGGCTGCAGCTTCAGCATTGATGGGAAAAATTACTGATCCTCGTGATTTGGAAAACAGCCACAAAATGAAGTATCCCAAATTTGAGGCTCCCGAAATGGACATTATAAATACAGATATGTTGCTGGCGCCACCGGAGGATGGAACGGATATAGAACTAATTAAAGGTCCGAATATTAAAACCCTTCCGAAACTGGAACCTCTACAGGATGAGGCCACTGTGCCTGTACTATTGAAAATGGGTGATAATATTTCTACCGATGAAATCCTCAAAGCAGGTGCAGAGGTATTACCCTTGCGAAGCAATCTCCCTGAAATCAGTAAATATTCTTATACCGTTATTGATGAAACTTTTTATGATAGGGCGATGGAAGCTAAAGATGAGTTTGGCGGCCACATTGTGGTAGCGGCCGATAACTATGCCCAGGGCAGTAGTAGAGAGCATGCTGCACTGGCGCCAAAATATTTAGGACAGGTAGCGGTAATTGCTAAAAGCTACGCCCGCATTGCATGGCAAAACCTCGCCAACTTTGGTATAGTGCCACTGGAGTTTATTGACTCGGAAGATTATGACAAAATTGAGCAAGGCGATACAGTTACCTTAAAAAACCTGAGAGAAGGAATTATGGGTAACAAACCTATTTTGGTTGAGATCTCCAATGACAATGGTAGTAGCGAAATAGAAGTGAAGCACAGCCTGAGTAAGCGCCAGGTGGATGTAATCCTGAAAGGAGGAATTATTAATTACTTTAAGGAGAAAGTGGTTTGAGTGGAGTAAGAATGACGAAATACGAATGACGATCAACCTTTTACCTACAAATTCCTGACTGCTATTAGTTGTTACCCCGATCAGGGTTGTTCAATTCCTGAAAACTCCAACTCAGTTACAATCGGGTAGTGGTCGCTCAGCTCCTCATTTACCACTTTAAAGTTAAAAGCCTTCAACTCTTTTGAGTGAAAAATAAAGTCGATCCTTAGCGGGATGGGGCTCTTTACATAAGTTTTTGCAAATCCGTGTCCGCTTTCCATATAGCTATCTTCAAGCTCCAGGGCTATTTGATGATACGCGTATGATTGCGGCACATCGTTAAAATCTCCCGTAAGGATAACCGGATGTGGGCTGTCTGCTACCGCTTTTTTTACACTTTCTATTTGTGTGCCCCTGCGTTTAAAGGCTTTGTCAAGCGACATTACAATAGAACGTAAACCTTTCTCCAGTTTGTCCTGCTCTTCCTTTTCGGGATTTTCCAGGAGTTTATAGTCCGCATCACCCAGGCCCACCGAGGCCAGGTGTACATTTATGAATCGAATAGTTTTGCCATTCCATTCCACATCAGCCGAATGAAAGGTGTGATTGGTGGCTGAGTCTCCCTCAAAATCCAGTATCTGGCTACTGGTTATCGGGAATTTTGAAAATATAGCTGAACCGTACTCTCCGCTGCGGCTCATGCGCCTGTGCACATATTTGTAACCCAGGTTTTTTGGTGCCTCAGGCCATTCCCTCCTGTATTCCTGCAACAGCAGGATATCAGGGCTTTCCAGGTCTATAAGATCATAAATTTTGCGGGGCACTTCCTTGTCATCTAGCCAATCATATTGATTTTGAAGGCGTATATTAAAGCTCATCACTTTTATTCGCTCTTCGGTATCAACCACTCTTTTGGCTGTACCAAAACGGTAGGTGCGGGGTACATGTAAATAACCTACTGCAATACAGATTAGTGGTAAAAACACTTTCCGCTTTAAGCGGATGAGCCAGTAAAAAACAAAAGCTACATTGAGTATAAAAAGTACCGGGTAACCCAATGCAATAAATGAAAAGAAGGACATGGTGCCCGGTGGAATGTAGTAGGCCAGGTAAGAGAGGAGGAGCCCGATAGATGCAATAACATTAAAAAAATACAGGATGCCATCCAGCACTGTTTTCCGGGAGCCCGCCATTAGTCTTTACCGATTTTAAAGAGGTAATCTTTTTCATCCTTGCTAAGGCTGTCGTATCCGCTACGGTTTATCTTATCCAGGATATCATTCATGCGCTGTTGGTTTTGAGCCTTTTGCGCGTTATAGTCATATTTATTACTGGTTTTGGAGTACACCTTCCTGATTTTGGGCTTTGGCTTAAACCAGTTGACAATGTTATCCATAAACTTGCTGAAGCCCTCTGTAATGTCATTTCCCTTCTTGTATTGAGATACGGCCAGGTAACCGAATGCGGCTCCGCCAAGGTGGGCAATGTGTCCACCTGCATTATTTCCATCGCCAAGGTATATCAGGTCCGATAAGAGCAGGAGCAGCGCTACCCATCTGAACTCAAGGTTGAGTACAAAGAACATTTTTACAGGAAAACGGGGCGCGTAGGTAGCCGCTCCGATAAGTACGGCCATTACACCTGCCGAGGCACCCCGGTTATTGGAGATGGCAACAATATCATTAAAAGCGGGAAAAATATTATACGCCAGCACGTATAACAGCCCACCTGCAAGCCCGCCAAGCAGATAAACACTAAGCAGTTTGCGCCCCCCCATATATTCCATAAATATCCGCCCACTAAAAAATAAAATGAGCAGATTGAATAGGATATGAAGAAACCCCTCATGCAAAAACATATATGTAAAAAAGGTCCAGGGGCGGGTAATAAGTTTTGAAGGATTAGTAGGCAGGGCGGTCCATTCAATAAAACCTCCGGCTAAATCAAATTGGAACAGGTACCCGAGAATACGAAGAAGCAGGTAAAGTACATACACCCCCAGATTGATCAGTATCAACCTGTTTAAGGCATCACCATTGTTAAAAGCGTTCCGTATTTCTTCCCTAATGCCAGACATGCTGTTAATAAAATTTGTCGTAACTGTTTCTGCGCCAGTGGCGTATCAGCAAATATCCGAATAACATCCCACCAAGGTGAGCAAAGTGAGCGATATTATCCCCTGGCCTGTTAGCAATACCATTATATAACTCTACAGCTGCATAACCCATTACAAAGTACTTGGCTTTGATTGGTATCGGAAAGAAAATCATAATCATCCTCACATTTGGAAACATCATTCCAAACGCCAAAAGGATTCCAAAGACAGCTCCCGAAGCTCCCACTGTAGGAATATTGATAATATGGTTCGCCTTTTCCATTACTGGATTTGAATAAGCCATACCTTGTTTTATTACTCCCCTTCCTTCCTTTATTATAATTTCTAATTGCTCAGGAGTTAGTTGATCCTTTATTTGATAGTACTCAATGTAATTTACTCCCAAGTGTAAAAAAGCAGCTCCAAGGCCGGTAACCATATAATAAATCAAAAAACGCTTACTGCCCCATACATTCTCCAGAGCATAACCAAACATCCATAACGCAAACATATTCAGCAGAATATGCATGATACCTCCATGCATAAACATGTGGGTTACAATTTGGTAAGGGTAAAATTGATCAGATAGAGGAAAGAAGAGACCTAATTTTTCACTTAGGTTAATACCAAAAGTGCCTGGCAAAATAATGGTTGCTAAAAAGAAAATTCCATTAATAATTAAGAGGTTCTTAATTACATCAGGAAGCATTTTAAATCCGGTAGGTGCTTGATACATCAATTAAATGATTTGTCTATGTCTTCTAAATTAAGGTTTACCACTATGGGCTTGCCGTTGAGGGCAACATAAGGCTGGGTGCAGGCAAAAAGTTCGTCCATTAATTTTTGCATTTCTGCAAGATTTAAAGTGGCACCTGTTTTTATGCAGGATACCTTTGCCAGGCTTTTTGCCAGGCTTTCATGCGATTGACTGACACCTTCCGTTTTGTGGTCTTTCTCGTCTTCCAAAAGTTGTTCCAACACATTTTGTATTTCATTCCCCTCCAGGTAAAGTGGAATACCGTTAATTATCACCTCATTTTTACCGAATTCATCCAGGTCAAAACCAATTTCGCGGAGCGATGGCAGTAGCGTTTTCAGGATTTCAAAATCACCGGAGGTAAAATTTATATTTTGCGGAAACAGCAATTGCTGGCTTGGAATATTCTTGTTTTCAAGTGATTGGTACAGCTTTTCAAACAAAATCCTTTCATGTGCTCTTTGCTGGTGTATCATTATCATGCCATCACCATGGTTGGTAAAAATATACTTTCTGCCAATCTGGCTGTACATTTTCTGCTTGTCACCGGCCGAGCCCATTTCAAGGGTTTCCTGCCGGGTTTCTTCAGTATTGATCTCGGGCAAATCTTCATACAGTTTTTCCCAATCGCGGTTATTCCTTAAATCGGTTTGAAAGTTGGAAGAACGGAATCCGCTACTCCCACCCGATTTCTCAACAGAGGGTTTTTCGTCAAAAGGATTGAAACTTGTATCTATAGTTACTCCCGGGGGCGGCACCACCTGGCCCTTTTTTAGCAAAGGCACAAAATCCACATCCGATTCAAAATCAAGTGAAGGCGCAATGTTGTACTGGCCTAACGCATGTTTTACGGCCGTGCGTATTATGGTATGGATGGCGCGTTCGTCATCAAATTTTATCTCGGTTTTGGTAGGATGAATGTTTACATCTATCCTGGCCGGGTCAATATCCAGAAAGAGAAAATAGGAAGGGTGGTTACTTTCGTGTATAAGTCCTTCAAATGCATGGCAAACTGCCTTGTGCAGGTAGCCATTGCGTATGTAGCGGTTATTGGCAAAAAAGAATTGCTCACCACGGGTTTTCTTGGCAAACTCCGGCTTGCATATAAATCCGGTAAGTTTAAGGATGGGCGTATTTTCCTCTACCGGCACCAGCTTTTCGTTAAACTTATTGCCAAAAATGTTTACAATGCGCTGTCTTAGTGAGGCGGCTGGCAAGTCAAAAAGCTCACTATCATTATTAGTAAAGGTGAAATGAATATCAGGATGGGCCAGGGCCACACGTTCAAACTCATCAATAATATGGCGCAGCTCCACATTATTTGATTTCAGGAAGTTGCGCCTTGCCGGGATGTTGAAAAAGAGGTTTTTAACTTCAATACGTGCGCCCCGCTTCATGTTGCAGTATTCCTGCGAAACCACGCGGCTACTTTCCACCCTCAGGTGTACCCCCAACTCTTCATTCTCCCGTTTGGTTTTTAAATCTACCTGCGCCACGGCCGCTATGGAGGCTAAGGCCTCGCCTCTAAAGCCCTTGGTCATTATGGAGAAAATATCCTCGGCTTTTTCAATCTTAGAAGTAGCATGGCGCTCAAAGGCCATCCGGGCATCCGTTTCGCTCATGCCCGTGCCATTGTCAATTACCTGCAAAAGGGTTTTGCCGGCATCCTTTACAATAAGCTGTATATGGTCAGAGCCGGCATCAATGCTGTTTTCCAGCAATTCTTTTACGGCAGAGGCGGGGCGTTGTACTACTTCACCGGCAGCAATTTGGTTGGCAACGCTGTCGGGCAAAAGACGGATAACGTCTGACATTAATTTTTGATAATTAAATAGGCGATGAGGAATAACACGGCAATGATGGCAACTAACCTGAAGTTAGAGTTATTGACACTCCGGCTTCTTTCGGCACTCCACTTTTCACGTGCCTTTTCACGGAAGTTTTCTGAAACAAACACCACCTTTTCGGTATTGGCATTTCGCTTCATTTCTTCCAGCCTTTCCTTACGGGCATCGTAATAGCGGGGCTTAAACTCAAAGTGTTTTGGCCCTTTATTTTTAAAGAAAGATGGAAATCTTGGTGCTGACATTTCTCCGATTTTCGCAAAGGTATTAATTATAGTACGGTTTCTTTTCGCTATTAGTATGCCATAAATAAAGCTATCAACCTTTAGCTGTGGAATAATAATTGTGTTCAGGGGGAGTTGTCAGATTTAACCGATTACTTTAGCTCAAAATGATGTTTGAAAATATGAAGCGAAGCTGCAATCACCTTTTTACACTCATACTATTAATTGTATTTGGCAACGGGCTATTGGCTCAAAAACACAAATCGGTTATTTATGAGGGCAATGCCACCTGGGCAGAAGCCAGATTGACACAAATGTCATTAGATGAAAAGCTGGGTCAACTGTTTATGGTGGCGGCTTATTCCAACAAGGGTAAGGCTCATGAGGCTGAAATTCTTAAACTGGTAAAGGATGAGCATATTGGTGGTTTAATCTTTTTTCAGGGAGGCCCTGCAAGGCAGGCACGCCTGACCAATATTTACCAGCAGGGTGCAAAAACTCCACTTATGATTGCCATGGATGCCGAGTGGGGATTAGCCATGAGGCTGGATAGTACGTTTAAATTTCCGTGGCCCATGACGGTGGGTGCTACATTGGATAGCAACCTGGCTTACCAAATGGGTAAGGAAATAGCCCTGCACTGCAGAAGACTTGGGGTACACATCAATTTTGGGCCAGTAGTGGATATCAATACAAATCCGGATAATCCCATTATTAATGCCCGCTCTTTCGGTGAAAACCCCCAAATGGTGGCTAAGCTCAGTGCAGCTTATATGAAGGGTATGCAGGATCATCTGGTAATGGCCAGCGCCAAGCACTTTCCCGGACACGGAGATACAGACAGTGACTCGCATAAAACACTACCTACCGTTGGGCATACTATGGAGAGACTCAATAAAATCGAGTTATCTCCCTATCAAAAGCTGATTGATGCTGGCCTGGCCTCAATAATGGTGGCTCACCTCAATGTGCCGGCCATGGATAATACCAAAACGCCATCCTCTCTCAGCCCTAAGATTATTACCGATTACCTTCGGAATACCGTGAATTATGACGGCCTCATTTTTACAGATGCCCTTAACATGAAAGGCGTGGCCGATCTGTTTCCTCCCGGTGAGGTAGATGTAAAAGCCCTGCTTGCGGGTAATGACATTCTTCTTTTTTCAGAGGATGTACCTACTGCTAAAAAGAAAATAAAGGAGGCTATTGATAATGGCCAGCTTAGCGAAGCGGATATTGATAAGCACGTAATGCGCATACTTTTGGCTAAAAGCTGGATGGGTCTTGAGGTAAAGAAATATGTGGAACCTAAAAAGATTTTTACCGACCTCAATCCCGAATCAGCCGATGTGGTAAACCGCAGGATTTTTGAAAGTGCTACTACTGTTCTTATGAATAAGGAGCAGATTATCCCTGTAAAGGAATTGAAGGGTAAAAAAGTAGCTTGTGTGGTGGCCGGTACAGATGTGGGCACTGAGTTTTACCGCATCCTTAAAAAATATGGCGAGGTGGATTTATTCACCTATACACCAGGCAATGAAAATAGCATTCTAAATAGCCTGTCCAAATACGATTTGGTAGTAGCCGGGCTTTATACTTCCAATGCCAATCCATGGAAATCGTACAAGTTTTCAAGCGATATTAAAAACTTCGTGAAAAGAGTTACGCTCCAAAACAAAACTATTGTAACGCTTTTCGCCAATGCCTACACACTAAGGTCATTTGCGGAGGTTACCTCGGCTGATGGGTTAATTGTGGCATATCAAAATCATGTGGATGCCGAGAGTGTGGCCGCCCAGATAATATTCGGAGCTATGGGCGCCCGTGGCCGTTTGCCGGTTAGTGCCAGTGGACTTTTCAGCGCAGGTTTTGGTTTTGATACAGAATCTTTAGGGCGCCTGGGTTACGGCTACCCCGGTGAGGTAGGAATTAATAAAAATGAACTTGATAAAATTGACATCCTGGTGCAGGAGGCCATAAGAGAGCGCGCAACGCCTGGTTGCCAGATAATTGTGGCCCGTAAGGGTAAGGTTGTTTTTGATAAAGCCTATGGCTATCAAACCTATGCAAAAACTGAAGCGGTGGCCGATGATGATATTTATGATCTGGCTTCCATAACCAAAATGGCGGCTACCCTTCCTGTGATTATAAAACTAGTGGAAGAAAGTAAGCTGGACCTGGACAAAACACTGGGAGATTATCTGCCCGAACTTAAAGGGAGCAATAAGGAGGACTTGGTTATAAGAGAAGTATTAGCCCACCAGGCCCGACTTACACCATGGATTCCATTTTATCTGGAGACTTTGAGTAGTGGTGTGCAAAAAGAGGAGTATTACTCCAAAATCAGAGATTTTAACTACCCCTATTGTGTTGCTGATGGCACCTATGCCTGCCGTACCATGAAAGACACTGTGATGGATAGGATTATCCGATCAAAATTGCTGCCTAATAAAGAATATAAATACAGCGACCTTGGCTATTACTTTTTTATGGAAATAATTGAGCGCATGGAGGGTAAGCCTTTAAATGAATATGTGGATGAATGGTTGTACAGCAATCTGGGGGCAGCCACCACAACCTACCTTCCACTTGATAAATTTCCAGAAGCACGTATAGTACCTACCGAAAGGGATAATGCTTTTAGAAAGCAGGAGTTACGAGGTTACGTGCATGATCAGGGCGCTGCTATGGTGGGGGGTGTTGCCGGCCATGCCGGGCTATTCAGCAATGCTAATGATCTGGCTAAATTGATGCAAATGTTTTTGAATGGTGGTAGCTATGGCGGTACCGTATTTTTTGATTCTATTACCTTAAAGGAATTTACCCGCTGCCAGTTTTGCAATAGTGATAACCGCAGAGGCATCGGCTTTGACAAACCTCAATTAGAAGGCGCTGGCCCAACCTGCGGCTGTGTTTCACCTTTAAGCTATGGCCATACGGGTTTTACCGGTACCATCGCCTGGGCTGATCCCGATGAGGAAATAGTATACATTTTTTTGAGCAACCGGGTGCATCCTGATGCTGAAAACAAAAAGCTCTTATCTCTTTCAACAAGAACAAGAATTCAAAAAGTGATTTATAACTCAATTAACGATGACAGTGAGAACTCTGGTACTAAGCTTAGCAGTGTTGTTAAGCACTAGCGCAATTGCACAGCAACAAACAACTCAAACCGAAAAAAAGGAAGGAACGGTGGTGGAATACCATTCTAATGGTATAATCAAAACTATCACTGAGTACAAAAACAACAAAAAGCATGGGATATCTGTACTGCTCAGTCAACGAGGTGATTTAGGCCTGGAAGAACATTACGAAAACGGTGTACTTAATGGGCCATGGAAAAAATATGGCGGCTTTGGTAAGCTGGCTGAAAGCACCCAGTATGTAAACGGTGAGATAGACGGAGTTTATAAGCGCTACTATGATAATGAGAAAATACAGGAGGAAGCCAATTACAGCAATGGTGTAAAAAACGGAAAGAGTACTTGGTATTATCAAAATGGTAACCCTGTTACAGAATACAATTACGTAATGGGTAACCTGGAGGGTGAAGCCAAAACCTTTTATGATGACGGTGCTATTAAAACCATCTTTACCTATGAAAAGAATATGCGCGATGGGGAGTATAAGGAGTTTTATAAGGATGGAACCATAAAGGAATCGGGCAATTATAAAAAAGGGGAGAAGAAGGGAAAATGGACCTTTTATAAAGAAGATGGCACGGTAGAACGAACCGAGTCATTCTGAGGATATTTGCAATAAATTCAAAATAGCATTCACTTGAATATAGGTATTGTATGCTACCCCACTTTTGGAGGTAGCGGGGTATTGGCAACGGAGTTGGGTAAATACCTGGCCAAAACAGGGCATAAAGTTCACTTTATTACTTACAGCCAGCCTGTGAGGTTGGATATACTTGAAACCAACATTTACTACCACGAGGTTAATGTGCATGATTACCCCCTGTTTCAGTATCAGCCCTATGAGTTAGCCCTCTCCAGCAAAATGGTGAATGTTGCGCTTAAGTATAAGCTGGATCTATTGCACGTTCATTATGCCATTCCGCATGCCTATGCGGCCTATATGGCCAAGCAGATTTTGATGGAAAAGGATATTAATATCCCAATTATTACCACTCTGCACGGTACGGATATTACCCTTGTGGGGAAAAACCCCAGTTATAAGGAGGCGGTGACGTTCAGCATCAACAATTCGGATGTGGTTACCTCCGTTTCCGAGAGCCTCAAAATGGATACTCTTGAGATTTTCGATATCAAAAGGCATATTGAGGTAATTCACAACTTTGTGGATTTGAGCCTTTATAACCCTGAAGTTGACTGCCGTAACAATTTTGCCGAAGAAGGGCAAAAGATAATCACTCATATTTCCAACTTCCGTAAAGTGAAGAGGATAGATAATGTGGTAGATATTTTTTACCGGATACAGCAGGAGGTGAATGCCGTACTATTAATGATAGGCGAGGGGCCGGAAAAAGAACGATCGCGACAGCAGGCCGCAGAATTGGGTATTCTGGATAAGGTGCGCTACCTGGGCAAAACTTCAGAGATTGAGCGCGTGCTTTGCATGTCAGATTTGTTTTTACTGCCCTCCGAAAAGGAGAGTTTTGGACTTTCAGCCCTTGAGGCTATGGCTGCCGGGGTACCGGTAATTTCATCCAACACTGGTGGACTAACAGAAGTTAATATTGATGGAGTTACCGGCTTTACAGCAGATGTTGGCGATGTGGAAGGTATGGCCCGCCCTGCCATTGAATTGCTCAAAGATCAAAATCGCTCTTATGAATTCAGTAAAAATGCCCGGGCCCAGGCCGAAAAGTTTTCACTGGAGATTATTGGTCCGAAATATCTGGATTTATATAAGGAAGCTGTAACCAAAAGAAATTAATGGTTTGGGGTTCTCTGTGTAATTCAGCGTTCTTTGCGGCTTCGAGTTGAAGCAACTTTAACTATTTTTTGTAGCCGATGAAAAACCTAACCGTGCAAAGACTTGGTACCACTAGTTACCTGCGAAAAATTGCGGTGTACTGTGATGGAAAAAAGTTAGGTTCGGTTGGTTTTGCACAAAGGGCAGACTTTCAAATTCCCGATAACGGCCAAAGTGTGTATGCCCGTCTTGACTGGTGCAAAAGCACGCCAATAACTTTGGATACCTCTGTAAATGATGAAGTACTTTACATAGAGTGTGACAGTTCTCTCAAAAATGCATTTAATACTACCAGCCAGTACCTAAAACTCCACAAAGTAAAACGCAAAGACTTACCTACTGCTGAGGAGTTAAATGCCTTCAAATCAAATTTCAGAAGAGTAGCACTAACTACCACTTTGGTTTTGGCCTTTCTTGCCGGTGTAGCCCTGTATTCTGTTTATGTAGCCATTGATGAGCAGGCTCCGCTTTGGTATCTTCTTACCGCATTGGCGGGATATAACATCTGGCGCATCAGCCGAGGAGTAAGAAAGCGATTGAAGGGGGAGGTAGAGTGAGGATTTTGATTTGAATATTTGAAAATCTGAAGATTTGAGTGGGCAACGCAGCACCAGGAATATTCGACCTCTCTGAGGTCGAGGCAAAGGGATCGGGTTAAGTTTCTATTGATATTTGAACCCTTCTGGGTTCAGGCTTCACTAGGTTTTAGAAATGTGAAAAATGCCAGCGGCATTTCATATCAATAGAAATGTACAATTAGAAAATACAGGCGACCCCTGAGGGGTCGAATATCTTTTGATACCATTCACCCTCCAACTCTCTTCACTTTATACCCCTTATTCTTCAAAAAATCCATGGCCTTATCGCGGGCGTTTCCCTGAATTATGATTTCGCCATCTTTAACACTACCTCCTGTGGCGCAATGGTTTTTTAGCGCTTTGGCCAAATCCTTTAAATGATCTTCCGGGCCTTCAAAGCCTTTTATGATTACTGCAGTTTTTCCACCACGGCCTTTCTTTTCAAGATGGGCTTCTAGTTGCTGCTCACTTGGAGCCACACTTTCCGCTCCGTGCTCCTCACCCGGTTCAAAATTATCGTTGGTGCTATATACAAAGCCGCCCAAATCAGAGAGGCTGTTTAGTTTTTTTCCTTTTGCCATTTTTTTAGTTTATAGTCAATAGACCATAGTCCATAGTCCATAGCTTGCTGTCTAAATACTAAATACCCTTTACTAACTACTTCCCCTACTTCTTCAACCCAATCTCAGCCAGCCTTTCATTTAGATACTCCCCAGCCGAAATATCTTCATACTGCTTAGGGGTGTTTTCATCTATACACTCTTCCAGGCAATCAAGGCGCATTTCGGAGCGTGGGTGTAAAAAAAAGGGAATAGAAAAACGTGATTGTCCCCACTTTTCTTTTTGGGGATTAATTACGCGGTGAGTAGTACTTCGCAGTTTATTGTTGGTATGCCGCTGAAGCATATCGCCCACATTTACTACAATCTGCTCCGGAAGTGCCGTTACATCCACCCATTCCTTTTTTTTATTGAGTACCTGTAAGCCCTTCTGCACTGGCACCCATTAATAGGGTAATTAGGTTTATATCCTCATGCTCGGCAGCACGCACGGCATCCTTAGGTTCATCGGTAATGGGTGGGTAGTGGATAGGGCGCAGGATGCTGTTGCCATTATGAATTTTATTGTCAAAATAGTTTTCATCCAAACCGAGGTAAAGCGCAATGGCGCGAAGCATATTACGGCCGGCAGTTTCCAGCGTTTGATACACTTCTTTGCCTATACGGTTAAAATCGGCCAGTTCCATTACTTCCACATTATCGGGATATTCATCTTTAATAGAATCATTATCCTCTACATACTGGCCAAAGTGCCAGAATTCCTTCAGGTCGCCAGTATTGCGGCCCTTGGCGTGTTCTTTACCAAAAGAGGTGTAGCCACGCTGTCCGGCAAGGCCTTCAATCTCATACTTCTTTTTTACTTCATCAGGAAGGTTAAAAAACGCCTTTACCTGCTCGTAGAGCTTTGCTGAAAGCTCATCGCTAAGTCCGTGGTTTTTTACGGCTACAAAGCCAATTTCTTCGTACGCCTTGCCCAATTTCTGTACAAAGGCTTTTTTCGATTCGGGGTTGCCTGAGGTAAAATCACTCAGATCTATGGAGGGAATATTCTGCATTGAGTTCATCCAAAAATACTTTGGGCGCTAAGATATTCAATGCTTTTGGCATAACCTTAAAGTGAATTTTCTTTCCCAGCTTAAAGGGTTCACCATCAAGGTGTGCCATTTTTGATTTTTGTTTAATCTTAAATTCGGCCGTTTTAAAAACATCCATGTATTTGGAGTGCTCAATATTTTTACTGAAAAGCTGATAGGCCACCACCGGTGCCACAAGGCTATGAAATTTATGGAGTATGCACACGTCCATAAGGCCATCATCCAGCCGGGCGTTTGGGGCAATCCAGGCATTGTTGCCAAATTGCGAACCATTGGCAATAGAAATCAGTAAAGCCCTTTGACTGAACTCGCCCTGGTCGGTTTTAATTTTATACTTTTTTGGCTTGTAGTTAAACCACTGATTCAGTACGCTGTATATGTAAGTTCCAAAGCCGCGGGAATCCATTTTTGCAAACTCATGGGCAATTTTGGCATCATAACCCACACCGGCCACATTAAAAAACGGAACCTCATTGGCAGTGCACACGTCAATCTGCATCAGTTCACTTTCGTTTAACGTAAGTAGGGCCCGGGCAGGGTTTGTGGGTATTTGCAAATGACGGCCCAGCCCGTTGCCCGATCCTATGGGGATGATTCCCAAAGCTGTGCTACTGTTTATCAGTCCGGCTGCGGTTTCGTTTACCGTACCATCACCACCTACAGCCACCACCACATCAAAGCCATCATCAGCTGCGGCTTTCGCCAGATCAGTAGCGTGAGAAGGGCCAACGGTAAACTCAATACCATAATCAAAAACGTCTTCAGAAAGGCGACGATTTATGAGTTTTTCAACAAAAGCCTTGTTGCGGGTGCCACTTACAGGGTTGATAATGATAAGGGTACGTTTCCGTTTCATGGTTGCAAAAGTATCTGTTGCAGTGTTAAGCAAGCGTTATATAAAAAGGTAATTTAGGCCCCCTATTTTCTAATTCGTATTCAATGCGTTTCAATAAAAAAGGCTTTACCAACGAGCAGCTTTTGGAGATATATAAACAACTCCTTAAACCGCGTCTTATTGAAGATAAGATGTTGATTTCCCTGCGCCAGGGTCGAATTTCAAAGTGGTTTTCGGGTTACGGGCAGGAGGCCATTTCAGTAGGGGCCACTATGGCTTTACATCCTGATGAGTACATTTTGCCCATGCATCGCAACCTTGGAATTTTCACCACCCGTGGGGTACCGTTATATAATCTCTTTTCGCAGTTTCAGGGTAAGGCGGACGGCTATACCAAAGGTCGCGATCGTTCCTTTCACTTTGGCAGTAAAGAGCATAACCTTGTGGGGATGATATCTCACCTCGGTCCTCAAATGGGTATTGCCGATGGCATTGCCCTTGCCGGGAAGTTATCCGGTGAAAAGCGAGCCACCTTAGTGGTAACCGGAGATGGTGGCGCCAGCCAGGGCGATTTTCATGAGGCACTGAATGTGGCTGCCGTATGGAAGTTGCCGGTAATTTTTTTGGTGGAAAATAATCAATGGGGACTTTCCACCCCAAGTAGCGAGCAGTTCAGCTTTCAAAGCTTTGTATATAAAGCTATTGGCTACGGTATAAAGGCCAAAAGTGTGGACGGCAATAATGTTTTAGACGTTTACAATGCAGTAAAGGATATTGCCGAAGAAATTCGCGAAAAACCGGGTGCCTATATTTTGGAGTGCAATACTTTTAGAATGCGTGGCCACGAGGAAGCCAGCGGAACAAAATATTATCCTGCCGGCCTGCAGGAAAAGTGGGCACAAAAAGACCCTATTGAAAACTTCAGAACTTTTTTAATTGAAAAGGGCATCCTCCTGCCAAAGGACAATGACGCTATTACAGCCTCATTGAAAAAGGAAATTGATGAAGCCTTTGATAAGGCTATGGCTGCGCCCGAAATAACTTTTGACGAAGAGGTGGAAAAGGCCGACTTGTTTTTCAATAAACCAATAGAACACACTGCTCCTGCTGAGCAAACCAAAGATATGCGACTGGTGGATGCCGTGCGCGATGGCTTGCAGGAAGGTATGCGCAGGCACAAAAACCTGGTACTAATGGGGCAGGATATTGCCGAATATGGTGGTGTGTTTAAAGTTACCGATGGCTTTGTGGCAGAGTTTGGCAAAGAGCGTGTCCGCAATACGCCTTTATGCGAAGCTGCCATTGTAGGTTCCTCCCTGGGCTTATCCATTTGTGGTTATAAAGCGGTAATGGAAATGCAATTTGCGGATTTCGTAACCGAAGGTTTTAATCAGATTGTAAATAACCTTGCTAAAATACACTGGCGTTGGGGTCAAAACGCGGATGTGGTGATCCGTATGCCAACAGGTGCCGGAGTAGGGGCAGGGCCGTTTCACAGCCAGAGTAATGAGGCTTGGTTTACCCATACGGCAGGGCTTAAAGTGGCTTTTCCTGCTTTTCCGGAAGATGCCAAAGGCCTTTTACTCTCAGCTATTGAAGACCCAAACCCTGTTATGTTTTTTGAACATAAGGCGCTGTACCGCAGCATCACCGGTCCGGTACCTGAGGGGTATTACAATTTACCTTTCGGGAAGGCCAACCTGCTGAAAGAGGGCGAGCAACTTTCCATAATCACTTATGGCATGGGTGTGCATTGGGCATTGGAATATTTGGCTGCCCATCCTGATGTTTCAGCCGACCTCATTGACCTGAGAACTCTCTCGCCTTTGGATACCGAAACCATTTATACTTCTGTAAAGAAAACCGGCAAGGCTATAGTATTGCAGGAGGATGTAATGTTTGGAGGCATTGCGTCTGATATTTCCAGTTTAATAATGGAAAACTGTTTTGCACAACTGGACGCACCGGTAAAACGTGTGGCGAGTTTAGATACTCCTGTGCCTTTTGCTAAAAACCTTGAGGCCGGCTATTTGCCTAAAGTCCGCTTTGCGGAAGCTGTAGAGGAGTTGTTAGAGTATTGATTTGCCAGGATGGAACTAAGGCACAAAGATTTTTAGGGCAATGAGTAAGCGACTCATGTCAGACTGACAAACTGTTTGAATGGCGCATTCCATGCATTGCCTTAAACTCAGAATGTGTTCTATCTGTGAAATCCGTGTAATCTGTGGCTAAACATAACTATTTGTGCGCCCTAGGGTGGAACTGCAACAACGTATCCCGCAAGTACGTCTGATCAAGGTGTGTATAGATTTCTGTTGTGGTAATACTCTCGTGTCCCAGCATTTCCTGCACGGCACGCAGGTCGGCACCGCCTTCCACCAAATGAGTGGCAAAGCTGTGGCGGAAGGTATGCGGACTAACCTTCTTCTTAATTCCGGCTTTGGCGGTAAGCGTTTTTATAATGTGGAAAATCATGGCGCGGGTAAGTTTTTTGCCCCTTCTGTTTAAAAACAGAAAGTCTTCATTGCCTTTGGCGATAGTTTGGTGCACGCGTACTTCCTTGCGGTAAATGTCAATATACTTTATAGCCAGTTTGTTGATGGGCACCAGCCTTTCTTTATCGCCTTTACCGGTTACCCGGATGATAGACTCTTTAAAAAACAGGTCTGAAATGCGCAGGTCCGTAATTTCAGAAACACGGAGGCCGCAGCCGTAAAGGGTTTCAAGTATGGCCCGGTTTCGGTGGCCTTCATCCTTGCCCATATCTACTGCATCAATTATGGCAGTTACTTCCTTAATAGATAAAAAATCAGGGAGCTTGCGGCCCAGTTTGGGGCTTTCCAATAGTTCGCTGGGGTCAATGTCAATTACCTCTTCCAGCGTTAAAAATTTGTAAAACGAGCGGAGCGCAGAAATAAGCCGTGCCTGTGAGCGGGCGCTGATGCCTTCTTTAGCCATATCTGCAACAAAGCTTTCCAGGTCTTTCAGCGTCAGCTTAAATGGGTTGGGCTTTGATTCCTCAAAATACATGGCTGCCTTTTTTAAATCCCGCTGGTAAGACGACACCGTGTTTTTAGCCATGGCGCGCTCCAGACGCATGTAATTGGTAAAATCTTTTATGGCAGTGGCCCAGTTCAAAGTCAGTTTGCGGTTTACACAATTTGCAATAATTCAAAGGAAACAATAAGGGAGATACTAAATACCGGGGTTGCTTAGATTTGCTAACAGAAGGCTGTGATACTTTTCCTGTTCCTTTTGGCTTGACCCAAAAGGAACCAAAAGGTCAAGGCTTACAAGAAATTAATTTCCAGTTTCTTGTTTATCTCAAGTTCGGTCGGGTGATCTCCTCATTTCTTCGGAGCTTCCCGATCTCCCTAAGGATAAACTTCAACCTGGAGATTAATTTCTTGAATGCCGGAATGGGCCTATGGGCATGGACTTTGGAAAGACGAGAGTAAGATAATTTATTGTGATGCCTATAAATGCACCTAATAGAGTTACCTGGTAAAATTTGCCGCTATGTACAATCCACCGATAGATGTTTTGAATCCGAACACCATGAAGTTTTGATAATACATTTACACTTAATTTCCCGGACTCAAAATCCCGTACCATCTGTACTTTAAATTCTTCTGAGTACTCCCGCCTTTTGCGGATCGATTGTTTGTTTATTTGCATAAGTGACTCACTTTTGTGGTCAACCTATATCAGGGACGTTCAGTCTAACATCTAGTGTCTAACATCTAACTACTCCCTCATGCGCATCGCCATTTTAAACGGCCCCAACTTAAACCTGCTAGGTACCCGCCAACCTGAAATTTATGGGAGTCAAACATTTGAACAGTATCTGGAGAAACTAAAAACTCAATATCCCGATATGGCGTTCAGTTATTTTCAAAGCAATGTGGAAGGCGAGTTGGTAAATGCCCTGCAGCAGATGAGCACGGAGAATGATGCTATTATTCTCAACGCTGCGGCTTATACCCATACTTCGGTGGCTATTGGTGATGCGGTGGCGGCAGTTTCCGTTCCGGTTATTGAAGTACACATTTCAAATGTACAGGCCCGCGAAAGCTTCAGGCACCATAGCTATATCGCTAAACATGCAGCCGGAGTTATTTCCGGTTTTGGTATGGAAGGGTATAGATTGGCGGTGGAGGGGGTGAGGGGGAAGGTTAGGTAGAGGAAAGGATTGTGTATGGCTTCTGACGTAGCGGTTTCGAGGTGCTGTTTTGTCCGGCAGAGAAGTTATTGTTATACGACAAAAGCTTTTATTTGAGTCGACTTATCACCTTAAGATATATATGGTTGTGTAGTAAACTGCCATTTTTTATTTAAAAATCGTCAAATCACTCTTCATTTTTTCAAGGCGACTAAAGTACTCCTTATCATCATTTCTATCCAATAACATCTGTCTGCGAAGCGCTTTAATTGTCAAGTCTTTTAACTCAGGGTCAATTTTTCCAGTGATTTTTATTTGTCCAAATCCGGCCGCAATTATTGAGTTATCCATCGATGAAATCAAGTATTTGTCTACTTCTTGAATTTTATTTAACGTTTCCAAATCTAAGATCTCTGAACAGCCCTTACTTTGGTACTCGAATCCCATTTTGTCAATGTGATTAAACATCCACTTGAGAATATTTCGAGTTAATTTTTTCACTCGATACCAATCTTCAAGGTTGTATAATAGGTCGGCTCCGTCATCATTTCCAAAGGGTGAAAATTCATCAGTACAGTCATAATAGAAATCAGACTCCATTGCTTTTACAAAATTCGGATGCGATGTTTCTTTAGAAGGACCATCTTCTGTATCGAAAAAGTATTTCATATTGATTCAGTTCTTTGGTTGCTTAGAACTACTGACAAAAAGTAGTTTCCTTTATTTCTAATATATATTATCGCTCTTAAACCCTTTATAGTCCACAGCAGTAAATCTAAGCCAAAAAGGTTTTGGAAAGATTTTATAGAAAAGACGCGAAAATTGAAGTGTAATTCTGGCAAGAGATAATCTTGGGATAGAAACTATCTCAAATCCCCAATGTAACCTGCTCTTTAACCTTGTGATAGGTAAGTGCGGCCCGTATGCATTGTGTTAGTTCAGGCTCGGGGATAGGTTGTTCCATTTGAAATACAATAGCGCGGTTACCCTCAAACTGAAAAGTATTGCCAAATATCGACCGGAAGGTTTCTACCAACCTGCTGCTGCATTGAAAGTACATCGCATATTGATCCGGGGCTTTTTCCTTCCAGTCCATTCGCAGTGTACTGCCAATTTTAGTTATAAAGGCGGGTTCGCCCCATTTCAGAGTTTCCTCCAAAGCAGTTACTTCATCGGTTTCGCGGGCGGTTTTTAGTACCAGCTCACGCAGCCTTTGCATTTTGCCCTTCACCAAGTCCGGATAATTATTAAAAGCGGCTTCAACCTTTGGGTTGGTAGTTATTTTCAGTTGGCTCATGGCATTCTTATTTCACGCCCAATTTAGAGTTGTCCTTAGGCTGTAGATTTATGGGCTTAGCTTTTCTTTCAATCGTTTAACTGCCTTGATAGCCAATAATTTCAAAAAGTATTTGGCCTAATACAAGTGCATATACTGAGGAGAGAGCCGTTATCAGCAAAACCACCTTGTTCTTTTTAGACTGCCTTGTAAAGAGGCGGATAAAAGCATAGGATAACATCACCATACCAATGGCTAATATCATCATCATGTGGCCGGAATAAATTAATTGTAGCCCCCATACAATACCCCCGATTGTTCCGCCTATTAATCCTCCCATAATACCGCCAACCACAGTTCTTGGTTTAATGGTGGTATCCGCAACCTCTAATTCCAGAGCAGAAATGGTCCTTGCAATCAACCTGTCTTTTTCAATATGTGTAAGCAGTAAAGGGGTAATTTGAGCAGATATTTCAGTTAGTGTAGCCTTTCTCTTAAAGAGCTTTTCAGTCTCAGATCTGATTCTGGCAATTTCCGTTTCTCTTTCCTCAATTGAACGTAGTCGCAGTTGCAAACGATCCAGTCCCCCTCTGTTCTTGATTATTCTGCTTAGGGCTTCTTTTGCTTCAGGTGCATATTCCTCAATATTATGATGAATGACCATAAGTTCCAGATCCTCTAAATCTTCATACTTCTGAACCAGTTGTTGTGTTGTAGGCATATTGTGGCGGTAGTTTAGATAAACAATTCGTTATTCAGGCTATTGGTTTTTGGCTATACCGCGAGGCTAATTTGCTAATTTTAATTGTATTATGTTCATATTATTTCATTTGAGTTTTTCATATCCATCAAACAAAGTGGCGCATCCTGAGGTTGATAACCATAAATTATTCTAACCCCAAAATAGTATTATATGCCATTTATTACACTTGATGAGAAGCAAAACGATGAGAACCTCCAACTCTTTTACCAGGATTATGGTAAGGGCCAACCGGTAATATTAATACATGGCTGGCCGCTTAGCCACCAGGCCTGGGAGCCGCAAATGCAGGAGATTGCCAATGCCGGTTTTAGAGCTATAGCTTATGACAGACGCGGTTTTGGAGCATCTTCAATGACCTATGATAACTATGACTATTCCACATTGGCCAATGACCTCCGCACTCTTATACTCGAACTCGATTTAAACGATTGCATAATTGTCGGATTCTCTATGGGTGGGGGTGAAGTGGTGCGCTACTTTACCGATTTTGGCTCAGACCGTATCGCCAAAGCGGCTTTGATTTCTTCCATCATTCCATTGGTGGCTAAAAAAGATGATAACCCCGATGGAGTGCCAGAAGAAGACATTAATGGAATAATGGATGCCCTTAAAAATGACCGGATAGCTTTTATGAAGCAATTTGGGCGCAACTTTTTTAATGCCGACCAAACCGATATAAGTGATGAGCAATTGCACTTTGCGTGGAATATAGCCAGCCATGCCTCGCCACGTGCCACTATTGAGTGTGCCAAATCATGGGGTGGTACTGATTTTAGGGAGGAATGTAAAAATGTGAGTGTGCCTACCCTTATTGTGCATGGCGATAGCGACAATATTGTGCCCATAAAATCAGCTGGCGATCAGGCAGCGGAGATGATTCCTGACAATGAATACCATGTAGTAAACGATGGACCGCATGGCTTAAATCTTACTCATAAAGAAGAACTCAATAAGGTGTTGATTGAGTTTTTGAAGAAATAGAGATCAGGTTTATTGAAAGATATATGGCGGGGATAGATTTATTAAAAATCTGTCCTCGTTTTTTTTTTGATAGTTAAGATGCTGCTCTTATTTCATAAGGTCTAAAAACCTTCTTTTCTTACTCAAGTAAAAAGCTTTTACCACACTGCCTTTATATACCCCATCCAACTGGTTTAAAGATTTTACGGGCTTTTCAATCTTCTTCCGCGCAAGCGAATTAAAGCGCCCGTAAAAATGAAAGTGAGCCTTGAGGATAGCACCTACATGGGAGAATTTTCCGCTAAGGATAAACTTGATTCCTGCTACACCATCCAGTACCAGGCGAGCCATTATCTTGGCGAAAGCCTCACCGCTGGGTAAATTCAAAAACATTATAATCAAGCTGTTCCTGAAATTGAGGTAGGTTTTTTTTGAGGAGAGTTTATTCAGCGTGCCGCCACCCAGGTGATATACTGTAGAAGCCGGTTCGCAGCCAATCTCAAAACCCCTTAGTTGCATACGCCAGCAAAGGTCAATCTCTTCCATGTGGGCAAACAGGCTTTCATCAAGCCCACCAGCCATTTTATACTTTTCCTGATCTACCATAAGGCAGGCACCGGTTGCCCAAAATACCTTTTGGTAGCTATCGTATTGTCCGTGGTCTTCTTCCAGTTCATCAAACAGTCGGCCGCGGCAGAAGGGGTAGCCCAGTGTATCTATGTATCCACCAGCCGCCCCGGCATATTCAAAACTCTGGCGGTTATTAAGGTCTTTTATTTTTGGCTGTAAAGCCCCCAGTTTTGGATTGGCTTCAAAATGCTGTAACAGGGGAGCGAGCCAGTTTTCAGTAACCTCCACATCGGAGTTCAGCAATACAGCATATGGCTCCATAACATATTCAAGGCCCTTGTTGTAGCCACCTGCATAGCCATGGTTTTCGTCCAGTTCTATTACTTCAACCGTTGGAAATTCCTGCGAAAGCAGCTCCACACTACTGTCTGTAGAGTTATTATCAATTACATATACGTGTGCTAAATCCTCTGAAAAAGCAAGCACAGATGGCAGAAAGCGTTTCAGTAAATCATGACCATTCCAGTTGAGGATGACCACTGCTATTTTTTTTGGATTATCAGGCATATTTCCAGCGTCTATGGCTCCAAAGCCAGTCTTCAGGTTTTTTTTGAATTACTTTTTCCAGGGCCCGTACATGGGTATCGGTAACTTCATACTGAGCGGTATTTTGCACATCCTCAAAAAGGAGTTCGGCAGTAACTTCATAATAGCCGCGCTTTATACGTTGAATATCGATAAACACCACACCTAAATCACACTTGCGTGCCAGGTT
This sequence comes from Schleiferiaceae bacterium, assembly GCA_963758205.1. Lineage (GTDB taxonomy): Bacteria > Bacteroidota > Bacteroidia > Flavobacteriales > Schleiferiaceae > Owenweeksia. The sequence continues at coordinate 931,614 of CAVWUM010000006.1, read as the reverse complement.
TTCCACACCAAGGTGCACCGGGGTAGATTGATTGAGGAAGTTTGCCCGATACTTAATTTTCCCCGCATGGGGGCTCTGATCCGCCATAAAAACATAGAGCGGGGCAGGGTCGGGGTTGTTGAGCATAAAGGGGTAGGTGTTTTCCATGGGGTACAGTTTTAATCCAAACTGCTCCCTTATCTGCACAATTTTTCTGCTGAAATATTTATTGCTGAGCGGATGGTACACTGCAAAACAATTGTTCTTAACCCATAGTGGAATGCTCATGGCCGTCCATTCAAAGTTGGTGTAATGACCCATCACCATTATCACGCCTTTATTTTTCTGGCGCAGGTTTTCAAACACTTCAGGGTTTTTTAGCACAAAGTGCTTTTTCAATGTTCTTTCATTGATGGTGAGGCTTTTAAAAGACTCTACTATAAGATCAGCAAAGTTTTTATAGAACCTGGAGCGTATGGCCTCCAACTCTTCTTCCCCCTTTTCAGGAAAGGAGTTCCGCAGGTTTTGCATAATTACCTCCTTACGATAGGAGATTACATGTTGCATAAAAAAACGGAGGAAATCGCTAAAAATATAGAGCACCCTGAAGGGGAGGATGGAGATTATCCAACCCAGCCCCATAGCCAGATAGAATCCAATCATGCCGCGAATTTAGCGGTTATTTTGGCTTCCCTGTATGATAAGATTGTTGTTTAACCTCGATCCGAAATCATCACCGGAGTTGAGGTTGTTCTGGTCAATATCACCACCTGTACCATGCACACCCCGCGAAAGCTGGTATTTCCATCTGCGGTTGTTCAGCTCGCCAATGGCTGTGGAGTGTAATAACTGATACTCATTAGTACTTCGGCTAAACTCGGCAAATACAAAAAACTTATTGGTTTGATTGATTGCATATGGACTGGCAATTACGTTGTACTGCCACAGTTCATAAGGAGGCAAACTGGGTTCAAATTGCCTGCGGTCAACAGCATCAGGTGGCCCATAGGTTAGGAAAACACGCCCACGATCCGTCATATATCCCTTCCTCAGGCGGCTGCTGTAAAGCTGGTTTACGGTGCGTACATCTTCATAGTATTTCAACCAGGCGCTTTCGGGGTCAAGACTATTACGCTGCGACCAGAAAACGAAAAAGTAGCGTTTCAGTTTCTTCAAATCCTGAGAGGCTAAAAGTTCTTTTTGATATTTCCTCTCAGCCTCTGAACTAATGGGGTAAAGGTATTGGGTGTATTTATACAATGAGTCAATCCCACCGATGCGGTCAGCAAAAGTTCCCTGGTAGTCCACTGTTTCTATATCATCAATAGATAAGGGCGCCACCTTATTTTTCCGATAAAAATTCATGGTTTTGGTAACAAAGGCCTGGCCCTCGCCATCCAGTGCCTCCACCACTAAAGAGTAGTTTCCTGAAGGAAGATTGTTAATGTTAAAGCCTGTTAGCACGGGCTGTACAGCGCTAGCCTCCTTTTTTGAAAAACTGGCCATACCGGGTATCGGCCCGGCCTTATCAGCCTGCTTTATGTAGTATTTTACAACGTAAGGCTTATCTGCACCAAGGTGCTTATCTGTATTATAGATTTCAAGGTAGAAGGAGAGCTTTTCATTGTTTTCGGTAAAATAATAGGAGCCCGAATTTACATAGGGCACAAGGTCATACCCTGATTTTGAGAAAATACTTCCTTTTGATGCCGGTTTGTAGCTGTCCAGCACCACAAGGTCTGAGGCCACGGGCTCACTGCCGCCAATGTCAATGGTAAGGCCTTGTTCCAGAATATATTTTTCTTCAGGCTCATTTACATCCTGTATATCAATTACCAGATTGTAGTCGCCATTATCAAGCGGCAGGCGTGTTTGGTTTACATATCTTCCGCTTGCATTAAGGGTATCATCCAGGTCAGAAGAAACAATCAGAAACTTTTCGGCCGCAATGGTTGTGCTGTCTTTTTGTACCTGTACGGTCACTTCCACACCACCACTGTAAAGCCCCTTTTTGTTTTTGGCAAAATCAATGGTCGAACCGGCTAATGCAAAGTAAATTTCCACGTAGGCTTTACCTCCATCATCCATAAACTGGGCATAGGAAATATCCATACCTATTTTTTTTGCAGAAAGTGTAGTTGAGCATAAAATACTGAGCGCAAATACGATAGAGGTGAAAAACTTCATGTTGTTGATTATTGGAATTATTTGTTGGACTGCAAATTGCAAAAACGTTGCCAGTAGATTAAAATTATTTTTACTTTTGCGGCCCTTACAAAGCTAAAGAAACGCGTTCAAATATAGTTATTGGAGAGATGGCAGAGTGGTCGAATGCGGTGGTCTTGAAAACCATTGAGGGTCACACCTCCGGGGGTTCGAATCCCTCTCTCTCCGCAAACAGTAAGGGGTTGTTTTTCAACCCCTTACTTGTTTATACTCGTTTCGGGTTTGGAGAAGTGGGGACAAAGTGGGAACTTGGTGACATGAAACCGTATCGCCCACCAACCCTTGTTGACCACGATGGAGATTTATCCAAACAGTGGTACGTCTACTTCCGTTACTGGGATGATGAAACCAAGTCTTTTATAAAAGCCCGAAGGTCAAAATTTCCTGATGGCACAGCCCCTAATCGTATTAAAGAACAAAAAGAACGTACTAAGCAGATGGGGATGCTCAGGGATGCGATTGACTATCTGTTGCAACGTGGCTGGACGCCTAAAACTCCTATTGCTGATAGTGAGATAGTGCCGCTGCAAACCCCCAGCCAACCCACTCAAAAGGTGTGGACTATTGGGGAGGCCATTACAGAAGTAATACGGATCAAAAGTGAATACCTGAGTAAATTTGGCTTACGGGGATTCAAATCCAAAGCGCTTACATTTCAACAGTATTTGAGTGACCATGACATGGTGGCTTGGCCGGTGGACAGAATTCAGCGTAAGCACATTACAGAGTTTTTAAGATTTGTGAAGAAGACAAAAGGCAAAGGTGATGCTGAGGCCAGTCCCAGAACCCGGAATAACTACCTGAATGAACTTCATGGCCTTTTTGAGAAGATGATGGAGGAGGATATGTTGCTTCGAAACCCCTGTAAGGGCATAACCCCTTTAAGAGAATCTGTAACAAGGCATGTATCATTTTCATCCGATCAGATGGCCCTTATGGGGGCGTGGATGGAGGAAAATGACCCTTACTTAAAGATGTTTTCTTCATTTATTGGCTACTCCTTTTTAAGGCCAATTGAAATAATGAGGCTTAAGGTCTCAGGACATCCGTGGAAACGAAATATTATTAAGGGCTAGTAATGCCAAAACGGATACCAGCGAGGTAATTCCAATTATTGATCGCTTAAAACCAGTTGTTGACCAACTGTTGGCTGAGGCTACCAACCCAGAAGGATTTTTTATTTACTACCCAGCAAAAACCCGGGCCAAAACAGGTTTACAGCACGTGGTATTTCTCCAAAAGGTTTCAAAAGTGCAAGGAGTATATGAATAGTGAACACAACTGTGGTTTTACTGATGACAACACTTTGTATGCCATGCGCCACACCTTTATCAGAAGATATTTACCTTCATTTTAGAAAAACCATGACCAAAGAGCAAGCGGAGTTTGCTACTATGCCTATAACAAGGCATAAAACTCTGGAAGCTTTGAGAGCCTACATTCGTGACTATTCAATTGAGCTGCCAGATGATTGGAGTGATAGTTACTCTATTCAGTACTGATTACTAAGTCACTGTGCTATTTGTGAGCGCGTCTCTTTATTAATTTCGAATGCAACTTGTAGCATTTGTGATTTCCGCGAAGGCTTGATTATAGGTAAACTATACTTTTTAGTAAGTTTTTGATTATTGTTTGAGTGAATCAATTTCTCCAATAGCTGAACCTGCTCCCTTTCCGGAAGAGTTTTGATAAGGTCGGCTATTATGGAGACCTGTGGACTCACCTTTATATATATTGCTTTTTCGACACAAATCATAGACTTGTACTATACTAGCCTTTTTTGATACCTTTGTGTGGCGTAAAGATACATTTGATATTTAATACTTGCGTAAAACGCAATAAAATATTTTTAGATATGATTCATATTGGTCAAGATTTGAAGTTTTTGATTGAAAAGAAAGGATTGAATAAGAAGGAGTTAGCTTCCCTGCTGGACATTACAGAACCATCATTTTACAGAATCTTGCAAAAAGACCATATTTCGACTAAGCTTTTAGTAAAGTTTTGCAATCTTTTGACGGTACATCCAGGGGTGTTTTTCAATCACTATGAAGGAAACGGAAGAGAAACTTTGTGGTATGACATAAATGTAAATGAGAATGACCCAATATATGAGCTTATTTTTGACGAGCAGAGAACCAAGCTGAACGATATCCGCAGCGTTAGTCGAGTTTCGGAAAGCTTACTCGAAGAAGAGGAAAACCTGACAGAGGAGCTAAAAACTTGTCAAGCTGAAAATACCAAGCTGCATGAAAGAATTGATTATCTAAACGGTCAAATTGACCTGCTAAAAGATCATGTAAACAGTTTAAAACAGGTGTCAGGTATAAAGTAGGTATGATTTAGCTCGGATGTAGCTTTACTCAGTTTAATAAGGTCATTTCCGGGTATTTGAACCCTTTTAAAACTGGTATATATTGGTGTTATGTATTTACCAGCCGCGTCAATTCGCCCTAAATCAAACCATAAGTCAACCCATTGCAAACTCTACATCAACCCAGCTATAATAGAGTTGCAATCCATATACAACCCCATAGCAACCCAGCTCCAAACCTATAAAATGTTCAGGCTTGATGGCAGAAACTCACCTCTTGGTGCATATTATGTCCGATAGTGTAATCAGACGGCTTGCTGTTTTGAGTTGCCCTCAGATTGCGATAAATATGCTCAGATGGATAAGCCGATTGCGCTAATCAAAACAAACTTCAATTGTGATGGAGTGAGGTTGAAAAGTAAATGTTTGGCCTCTGGTTTTGCAACACCGGTTGCAGTTACATAGTATCCTCGCTACAACCCTACTAACCAATCCCCTACAGCACCCCCCCCCGCCAACCCCATTAGCAATTTAATATCAACCCACCGCAACTCTATTTGTTAATCGAGCTTTAGGACAGAAATTCATCTCGTAATAGAGACCATTCCCGATTGCATAATCAAGTGGTTAATATGCTTTACGCAGCCTATAGATTGGGAGGTTAAAACGCGCATGAAAAAACCGGTTGCGCTAATCACAACAGATTCCAGTAGTGATTGAGCGAGGTTTAAAGTCAAATGCTAAGCCTTTCCTCATGCAATACCGATTGCGATCCACTTGCACTTGCATAAGAACCTTAAAGCAACCCCATTACCAACCCTATAAGTTAATCGAGCTTAAGAACAGAAATTCACCTCTAGCTGGAGGTCATTCCCGATTGCGTGATCAAGTGGCTTGTATGCTTTGCAGAGTCTATAGCTTGGGAGAAACAAACTAAATCGACCAACCGATTACGCTAATCACCACAAATTCCAACAGTGATTGTGCGAGGTTAAAAGGCAAACCTCTGGAATATGCTCTTGCAATACCGATTGCGATCTACTTGCAATCACATAAAACCGCACGACAACCCCATTACAACCCTGTAAATTAATCGTGCTCGAGGACAGAAATTCATCTCTTGATAGAGGTCATTTTCGATTGCCTGGTCAAGTGATTAATGTGCTTTGCACAGCTTGTAAATTGGGAGATTAAATCGCACATGAAAAAACCGGTTGCGCTAGTCACCACAAATTCCAGTAGTGATTGAGCACGGCTTAAAGGCAAACCTCTGGAACATGCTCTTACAATACCGATAGCAACCCAGTGCCAACCCCACTTCAACCCTGTAGCAACCTAGAACCAACTCTGTGAATTAAGTCAGATTTCGCAACAAAGATTCATCTCTTGATGGAAATCTTTTCCGATTAAGTTATCAAGTGCTTAATGTGCGCTGCGCAGCCCGTAGATTGGTAGATGTAAACTCGAGTTTATAGTCCGGTTGCGCTATTCACAACAAATTCTAGTAGTGATTGAGTCAAATGTTTGGCCTGTGCTATTACAATACCGATTGCACCCAGCTTGAACACAGATAGCAACCCAGCAGCAATCCCATTACCAACTTAGTATCAACCACATCAACCCTATAAGTTTATGGCGCTTGGTGGTAGAACTTCATCTCTTAATGGAAATCATTTCCAATTGCGTAATCAAGCGGCTTTCACGCATTGTATCGCCAGTAGGTCGAATTATCAAACAAAATTGGACAAATCGATTGCGCTAATTAGAATAAACTCAATTTCTGGTTGAGTAGGGATGAAAAGCAATTCTTTGAGCTATGCTTATACAGCATCGATTGCACCGACATTACAACCCTACCCACCAACCTCGTGGCAACCCATCACCAACCCTGTTAACTAAGTCAGGTTTCGCAACATAAATGCCCCTCTAGGGGAAAATTATTCCCGATTGCGTTAACAAGCGGCTTGCGTACTTTGCATTGCCCGCAAGTTAAAGTAGTCAAGATATTTTGTGGGCCTTGTGCCGCTTGCTGGTATGCACACCGGGCATAATGGCGCGTAGCCCCATCTGCTTGTAATACAGGCGTTCTATCCGGTTTTTGCTAACCTTGTAGCCTTCGTCCATAGTGAGCCAGGTGTGCATGCGTTCGGCCCCTTTGTAGGGGTGTTCCAGGTAATGTCTGTCCATTTTGTGCATCAGCTCTAAGTTTAATGAGGAAACTGGCTTGGGCTTATAATAAAAACCTGAGCGGGCAACAGAAGAGCAGTTCGCACTGCTTTACTATACTCAACCGACCCTTGCTTATCATTGATCTCCGCTCTTTTACCGGTTTTAACGCAAGGCTTGCATTAAAAATCATTTTCCACTTTGAGCTGCCCAATGGATTTGAGCAAACGGTCTTTCTCTTCTTCAGCCTGGCTCTTTTTAGTTTTTGATTTTGTTTCAAAAACCCCTTCAGCCTTAGCCAAAAACTCCCGTTTCCACAGATTTATCTGCTGAGGGGCCAGATCATATTGCTGGGCCAGATCAGCCACACTTGTCCGCTCTTTCAAAGCTTCCAATACTACCTTGGCCTTGAATTTTGATGTGAATTTCTTTCTTGTCATAACAGTAAATTTAATGTTCAGTTTTGGAACTTAACTTACTGTCCAGTTTTTTGGGGCACTATCACCTCAAATGTAGAATTAAATAAAAAAATTAGGGCCTTGACCAAAATAATTTTTGGCACCTGCCAAACACCCAAGGTCTTATTTGATTGTTTATCAACACCTAATACCTCTTCGAAATGCTTTGGTTGACGTTGTAATGGGCGCCCTGCCCTAATAATTATAAAGTCCTATTAAGAACAGTAATCAGCTCATGAATACATCAAACCTAATTATGAACGTATCGTATAAGGAGAGGAGCTTAATTTTATAAAACGTTAACTTTTCACTAGTTGCCTTTCGGAAAGCTTACACTAAAACAGCTCATTGTAATTTTTTAAGGTTGGTTAAATGACCTAATATCAACCGATTACCAATCTTAGTGTGTTTGTCCATTTATTAGCATCATAATCGATTAATCTTTGTTCTCATTCAAATTTATGGACTAAATGAATACATCTCCTACAGGTAGCAAAATCTTAATGTGCTTAATAATAATTGTAAATATTCTTTCCGCACAGGGGCCTCAAAATTCGGATGAAGTAGAAATTTATAAGCCTACTTACAAAGAAAGCTTACTTTCACCAAATGCTTCATCATTTAACAATTACGTCTCGTTTCCTTCAGTTTCTGGAAACACTGGTAAGATTGGGATATCTGTACCAATTTATACTTTTTCGGATCAAGATAATGAAGTTGATATTAGCTTAAATTATGATCCAAATCGTTCAAAAGTTGATCAACTTTCAACATGGGTTGGTACAGGCTGGGTCTTAAATTGTGGAGGTATTATTTCAAGAGAAGTTCGCGGAAAACCCGATGATGTTGGATATGTCTCAAAGGATGACTTTTCATACCTCCAGTATAATAATCCTTATCCATTTGGAATATTTCCTACACATTGGTTATCAAAGGAAAAGCCATTTGGTAAATCCGAAACATCGTTGATTGAGAACTTTCCAACAAATTTCATACAGTATGACCTTACTCAAACCAATCACTCAAATGCGTTAGGAAAGGCAATTGCTTTTGAACTTAATCAATGGCAATATGACTTAGAACCTGATATTTATACTGTCAACATAAATGGGAATTCATTCAAGTTCGTATTCACTGAAGATGGAGATCCTAAATTTCTGAATGATTTGAAAAATTATAAGATTGAATATTTTCAAACGAATAATGGAATAGCGCAATATGGTACCAATAGTACAATAATTGAGGCAAATGAATTTCATACTGGGCCATGGTCAATTATTTACTGGGATACACATATTTATAAATTTAAAATTACAGATTCAAAAGGTTATCAATATTACTTTGAGGAAGATGGCATTGAATACACCACTCCCTACATTAGATCTATAAAATATGACGCTAGAGTCAATGTTGGAAAGATAATTCAGCATGAACAGGAGCTACCACCTCATCCAACGGCATGGTATATGAGTAGGATTGTTTCTCCTACAGGAGCTGAGGTAAGCTTTAGCTATAGCACAGTGGAATATACAGATATATTCCCAGTTCCTTTCTACGCAGGCGCTTGCGAGGGTGGCGGAAACTGTTCGTCAAACGATAATAATCGATTTCGATATTCATTTTTTCATAATCTGCCTGAGTTTGTTATAAACAACACTATAAATGGTTATGAGAAATGGATGAATCACTCTACGGGAGCATCAAAAGTGTTGAGTGGTTTTCCAGTCTCAGAAATATTAGATATTAGACCAAGGTATAAGTTAGGTGTGAAATATTTATCGAGTATTACAGCTGATAATTATGAAATTGAATTTCGGTCAAATAACTCTCGCCAAGATATGCTGGGTCATCCTGAGCTTAATGAGATCATTATTTCTGAGGTTAATTCTAATTATGTTGTTAAAAAATTTCAATTATTTTATCAATATTCAAAGGACCTAGGGGCGCCAGCTGGAATCCAAATTCATGAAGCAAAACGATTATATTTGGACTATGTTAACGAGGTTGGAGTTGCTTCTGGCAGTAAATTGATTGTTGATTTAGAGTATAGTTCAGATGTAATACCTTATCGCTTTTCTCCAGAAGAAGGATGCTTGGGGATACTACAATGGGAATGGTTCCAATAGTTTGATACCGAAAATATATGTTTATCCTGCTCTTAGTAAATGGAATACCTATAGACTGGAACCTGTTGATCAGAATTATTTATCTACTCAAGTTCATATATTGCCTGGAGCTGACAGGTCAGTAAATTCAAGCAATATTGTTGCAGGGCTCTTAAGAAAAATCTATTTCCCTACAAAAGGCTACAGGGAGTATCTCTTTGAACCAAACGATTACTGGGATGTGCTCGCGCAAAAAAATGTTCAGGCTGGAGGATTACGAATTAAATCCATACTTCATCATGATGGAGAAGATCACTCAATTGACGTGTTGAGGAATTATGAATATAGAATATCCACAAGCTCTACTCAATCTAGTGGTCAAATAGTTCAACCTCCTATTTATGCAAATGAAACTAATTATTATCTTAACAAAGGCGCATCCTTCCCTAGTGTTATTATGAATAGTAGTACATATAATCAGTCTACATTTATCAGTTGGGTTGGTTCTTCTTATGATGAATACAATTTATTTACAAAACGAAGTTCTCAACCTTACAATAAAACTGTAGATAATCTTGGAAATTCTATTTACTATACAAATATTATTGAGAAGTATGGTAGTGGCGGAGGAAAAATTGAATACAGCTATAAGGCACCCAAAACGATAGAAAATAGCTTTACACCATTCGATGAGGCCCGAATGCTCGGATGTAACTATTGTGACGTTGTGATAAATGGATCTAATATGTACGGAGCATCTAGCACGCAAGAGCTAGACGACTTAGAAAGAATGCGAAGAGGTAATGGAATGGGGGCTTTTGCTCCATTGAGTGATCTCAATCCACTAGATGATCCTTTAGCAGGACTTGTTCAGAGTAAAAGAATTTTTGACGATTCTGACAATCTGATTAGTGAAGATACCTATGATTATGAAATTTTTGAAAAGGATTCAAGAAATGTTTTTGGTATTGTTAAGAGTTTCTATGATGCGACTTCTGGTATTGATGGTATTGGTATGTGGGGAGCAACTAGATTAGCAAGAGGCTGGCATCCAATTTCAAAGTATAAATTTAGCACCAATAGGGTCGCTCTTTTGAGTGAAGTGGAAACACGTAGTCACTTTATTGGAGGTGCTGTCATTTCTGAATTGAAAGAGTATAGTTATAATCAAGATTTATTTGTAAATGAGCAAATTGTCACTGCAAGTAATGGTCAGGTTAAAACTCTATCTACTGTTTATATTTCTGATTTTAAGAATGTGTTAGATTTACAACAACCATCAGATTACTTAGATGAAGAGTGCAATATTCTTACCGGCATGATTTCTAAAAATATGTTATCATATCCTGTTCAGAAGCATATTGAGGTTGATGGAATTGTTTTGGCTGGACAACTGTTAACATATAAAGAAGTTTTTGGTCAATATTTGCCATACAAGATATTTGGTTTAGAAACCTTGGATGGAATCTCAACAATATCTTTTACTCCTACAAATATTAATCCTACGCTTCAATCAAATGGAAATGATTATGATTTTATTCTAAATTACGATAGTCATTTTAAACTTCAATCATCTTTTTCAGGTTATGATCTGAACCTAAATCTATCTGAATTTTCAAAGGTAGGTGGACCCCTTTCCTCTTTGATTTGGGGTTATGATGGGAGATATCCTATTGCAGAAGTTGAAAATGCCAGTGAATCCGATGTTATTCATTTAAATTTTGAATCAGAAAGTACTCTTGTTGGTTTTCCATCACACGCTGTACAGACTGAGTCATACACTGGTGAGAAGTGTATGAGTTTGTATTCAGGATCCTCTAGTTACTTTAATTTCACAAGTTCTGATAAAATTGATGTACAAAATCAGAACGGGAAGTATACTCTTTCGGCATGGGTAAAAACACCAAATAATAACCAGTATAATATTACAAACTCTAATTTAGTTATATCTGTCTGGGACGAAACCGGCACGAATCAGATTGGATGGCATAATGCCCCAATTGGAAATACTCAGGATAAATGGAAATATTTTGAGGTGATAGTGGATCTATCCAATTATTCTGGTCATGTTAAGTTGCTCCCACATATTTGGAATAATGCACAATTCCCAACACCTGAAAAAATTTATTTTGATGACATTAGGTTTCATCCCACTGACGCTTCAATGGTTACATATACATTTTCTCCTTTAGGAATGACAAGCAAAATTGACAATCGGCAAAAAAAGCTTACTTATGAGTACGATGAATTTGGTCGTTTGATTGTTGTTCGAGACGATGAGATGAATATTATCTCTCAGAACAAGTATAACTATCGTCCTTAGAATTTTTATTTTACAATACTTCAAAAAGATGAGTATAAGAATAGTTTTATTCAAATTGTGTATGCTTGGTGGTTGCCTAAACCTTCTATCACAAACTACTACCGAAAATTATATTATGACAATTGTGCCTCAGGTTCCTGTTAAGACTTTGCCTGATGTTGATGTGTTGTCCTCCAGCGATAAGCGTATTTCACTTTCTTATTATGATGGCTTAGGGCGCCCTGTTCAAGAGGTTGCTCATAAGCAAAGTCCTTCGCAGAAAGATCTTGTTCAAATTATTGAATATGATGGTTTTGGAAGAGTCGCAAAGCAGTATTTGCCCTATACTTCTTCATATGGAGATATGACGTTTAAAGTTAACGGTGCTACCGATCAGGCAAGTTTCTATCAGACTAAGGCAAGGGTAGCTCATAGTGATTATCCATTTTCAGAAAGTGTTTTTGACAATAGCCCATTAAATCGGGTTGTTGAAAGATCAGCTCCGGGAGTCGATTGGAAATTAGGCAGTGACCACACTATAGAGTTTGACTGGAATTCTAATGCTATCAATGAGGTTCGCTATTGGAAGAAGGACATAGTAACCGGACAAATCACCACGGATGGATATTATGCAGAAAATCAACTTTATGTTCAGTTAAGTAAAGATGAAAACGGATCGTCAGTATTTGAGTATAATGATAAAAATGGCAATTTGATATTAAAGAAAGTTCAATTTGGACAGACTAGTTCTGATTATGCTTTAACAAGCTACGTTTATGATGCGCTAAACAGGTTAACTGCAGTAATCCCTCCTCAAGTATATAATGATCTAAATGGACCTGTGGGAGGGCCAAATCCAACAGAGTTGGAGGCTTCAGTATACGCTCCAAACAGGATATATACTTACTTATATGATGACAAAGGCCGGCTTATAGAAAAGAAAATACCTCACAAGGGTGTTGAGTACATTGTCTATAATCTTCTGGATCAGCCCGTAATGACTCAGGATGCATTGCAGCGTCAATCAAATAAATGGAATTTCACTAAATATGATGCTTTAGGAAGGGTGATTGCAAATGGTGAGTTGACAACAACTGGAAGCAGAGCTTCTATTCAGGCACTAGCTAATGGGAACATACCTCAATGGGAGGAAAGGAGTGGCAATTCAATTTACCACGGATATACCAATGTTTCTTTTCCGGTTGTAGGAAGTGGAGATTTTACGGTAATAAATTATTATGATGATTACGATTTTAACAGAGACTTGGTTGCAGATCACTCATTGCAACCTCCAACAAACTCTTCTGTAAATTATAATACTCAGGCCACAGTCCGAACTAAAGGCTTACTTACAGGGACCAAATATAGGATTCTGGGGGAGTCAACATGGTTAATATCCGTTAGTTTTTACGATGAAAAAGGTCGTGTTATTCAAGTAAAGAGTGATAATTATTTAGGAGGTGTGGATTTAGTTTTCAGTGCCTACAATTTTGTTGGGGAAATGACCAACACTCTTCATGAACATACTAAAGATGGTCTGGGATCGGGCTATCTTGAAATTGAGCAACGATTTACTTATGACCATGCGGGTAGGCCTTTAAGGACTTATCATCGTGTGGGGCAGTCAGCTGAGATTATATTGGTGGATAGAAAGTATAATGAGCTTGGTCAGTTAATAGATAAAAAAGTGCATTCTTCCAACCTTATCACGCCTAAATATCTGCAATCTATTGATTATGCGTACAATATAAGAGGTTGGTTAACCCACATAAACAACGATGACCTGGATGACGATGAATATAGCAATAACGTAATAGATGACGGAGTAGTGGTGGGTTATCAAATGAACTATGTAAGTTACGCTGTAGAGGAGGTAACTCCCGGAGATGGACAACCTGGCAATTCTTACCTTGCCTTGTTGATAAGTGATGAATCTGAACTTATAGTAGAGGGAGAGGTGAATACAGAGTTATACCAAAATGGAGAAAGCAAATTAATCAAGCTGGTAGAGGCCCCTATAGAAGGTGAAAACTTACTTTACACGAGTCTTTATGAATTACTAGATCAAACCTTTTCGGAAAATTTTAGTCCACCATTTGAAATTAATGAATCCACAACAATTGATGATCTGGAGAACTGGATTTATCCACAGGTTGAGTCCGCTTTGGAGGGTGTGAGCTATACGGATCCCGAAGGTGTGAATGCCATTCAGGTAGCTGTTTTTAACTACTTTGCCGGTAAAGCCGGTCAAATAATGACTCCTGATGAGGCAGAAGTTTTTGTAACCTCAGACATTACCATATATTTTGAAGAACAAAATGGGCACAATCTGTATATGCGTATTGATGATGCCAATAGTACTCTGTCATTTACACCCTTTATAATGTCGCGCACTTCTGCTAACCAAGCAGAGTATGATTTTCTATTTGACCTTACCAATCCATTAGATGATCCAAATGATCTTAATAGCAATAGATCTCCTCAGCCTATGGGTATCAGTTTTGACTCACCCTATCTGTTTGAAGGTATAGGGACTATAGAAGCGATCAATATATGTAAAGAAGCTGCAGAATCTGTGCTGGCCGGGATCAATATTACCAATACCACCGTTATTACCCGGGTAAATGTGTTTGCCAGGAAATATGCCTTAGAGAACCATGGTAATCAATTTTTTAATGATGATGCCAATGACCTTTGGGGTATGGAAATAAAATACAACAACCCCACGATGGCGGCCGGAGTAAGTGCCTTTGGTACCACAGCCTTGTATAACGGTAATATTTGTGAAACCACCTGGAAAAGTAAGGGCGATGAAGTAAAAAGAGGCTACGGTTATCAGTACGATAAGTTAAACCGCCTACTATCTGCTAACTATAAAGCCTATAATGGCACAGCAGAGAACTGGACAGCAGAAGTTAATCGCTACAACGTTGGTGGAATAAGTTATGACCTTAACGGTAATATATTGAGTTTACAGCGATATGGTTACTCCGGGGGCACAATCGCCACCCCTACCTGGGGCCTAATGGACAATCTGGCCTATAGCTATACTAATGGTGACCAACTAATGGCAGTTACTGATAATGGAAATGTGCAACACATTAATGACTTTAATGATAGAAACACCAGCGGTAATGACTACGCCTATGATGTTAATGGAAACCTGATAGCAGATGCCAATAAACTTATTTCTAATATTAGCTATAATCAAATGAACCTGCCAACACAGGTAAGCTTAGGTGTAGGCGAGGATATTTATTACAAATATGACGCCATGGGTACTAAAGTTAAAAAACATGTAGTGGACTACGGTGTTACCCAAACAACCTACTACACGCCTATTGGAAATTATACTTCAAGTAATAGTGGTGCTACAAAAAACCTTGACTTTATTTTTACTGAAGAAGGCCGGGTTGTAAGTGACAATGGAAACTGGCGTTATGAATACTACTATAAAGATCAAGTAGGTAATACCCGCCTGGGCTTTACCGATTACAATGGTGACCAGGAAGTGAACCAAACTGAAGTTACCCAGCAAAGCAATTACTACCCATTTGGGTTGGAGCATAAAGGCACAGACTATTTTCCTCCGGCTTCAGCCATACAAACCACGCACAAGTATAAGTTTCAAGGACAGGAAGAGCAGGATGAATTTGGATTAGGCTGGTATTCTTTTAAGTGGCGAAATGCAATGCCAGAACTGGGTAGGTTTTTTAATACTGATCCGTTAGCTGAAGATTATGTGCATAATTCGGTTTATGCGTTTTCTGAGAACAGGGTTGTAGATGGTATTGAACTAGAAGGCTTGGAACACCTTAGCATTACACGGATAACTCAAACAAATGGACAAATTCAAACCACCATTACACCTTTGCATCAGGATAAGTTAGGTGATCAGCACAGAAGTCCCTTGACAATTAATTATACAAATATAGATGCAACAGGCAATCGAACCACGGAAACGGCTAATGATTATAAATATCATGGTGAACGTTATTTTGCAACCGAACGTTTTCAGTTGCATCCTGAGCGTGGCGCATTTTATGATACCCGAGATGTAAATGGGCGCATAGGTTCTATTCGATTCAATACTATACCTGCCGGTACCTCCCAAACCACCAGTAATTCAGTCACTGGAATTACAACTCCTATTAGTTTTATGAGAGGTGACAACACAGGTAACAACAATACAATAGATCCCACTTCCATAACTAGCTGTACTTTTAGCGATATTGCCGAATTTGCTTCAAACGGATCTTTCAGTTATTCCGTGCCCGGAGGCACTGCGACAACCACGGTGACAAGCACCGTAGGTGTTTTTCTGGAATCAACACGTTTTAATGGTGTAGCAAATCGAGAATTCTTTAATTCGAGGCTTGGAGTTATAACCAATAATTTGACTGCAAATGGTGTCTCCAGAGCAAATATTCTTACATTGCCAACAATTGGTAATTTAAGAGCGGCCGATATGGGAGGGTCTGCAAATAGAGTTAATTTTATTATTAATTCAACTTATCAAACAACTACTACCATTACTGTACCTCAAATTGTTCCTGGAAGTGTAAACCTTGTACCTAATAGTACTGCTGATACGGGAGGTATGTGGTAACTTAATGAAAGTCTTTATTATGAAATATGTATTTTTTGGATTAGTGTTAATACTAGCTTATGGTTGTTCGAACCGTAATTCTACTCCTAAAGAGCCAATGAATAAAGCTAGGCATGAAGTGTCTGGTGACACGAATTGCGTTAAGTGTGATAAAAAGTTAATAAGCAGACTGGAGATTGTTCAGCATAGCTCGTACACCACCGAAGACATCAGAAAATTGCTATGTTCATTTGATTCATCTTGTGAATTTTCAGAAATATATTATCCAGAGCCATTTGAATATGTTGACGTACTTGGAGATACCCTAATTGGCCAAGCTGAACCAATCAGCTATCATGAACTTGCTCGTGAGATGTTAATACTTGGATTCTATGAAAATTTTTCTACTTACATGATTCAATTCGAATCCAATCCAAACCTTAACCTAAATTACATTATTAAACTTATGGTTTATGAAAGTAAACAAGACTTACCTTTCGCGCACATTTTAGACAGTTTACGAAATTATTCAAAGGATTCTGAAGTTAAGAGAGAGTTAATTGATGTTTTTCAGGGGAATATAGATAAATTTAATAAGTAGCGGGCTTTTGTGAATTACTTGCGGAACTAAGGTTTCTAAGAATTTAACTTTCCCGTCAATTAAGGATGAGGGCTTAGCGTCCTCTGCTCTGCTGAAGTTAACTTATTGGTAAGCCAACGCGTGTAGAAAACCATCCTATCTCTTAATGAGCCTTCAAGTATTTCTCTGGCATCAAGTATTGCGAGATCGTCTATATATGACTCTTGTTTAACTTTACCGAGCAAGTCAAAATTATAGCCTGCCCCTTTAAGGTTCGCAAGTATATTAAAGGTCATTATCATCTTCTGAGCAATTCTCTCCATCAATCTTTTTCCTTTCCATAAATTTCCGGGTAGCCTCTATTTGTTTATCAGCAATATCCAAATAGTCCATTTCAATTAATGCCATTATTCTCAGCAGCCTAACTTCCAATCGCTCAATATTACTCAAAGGCTTAAAATTGTTTATTGAAAGGACTCTAAGGCACTTTTTATGGTTATGTAGGGTAAAACAGAGATAGGCTTCCTTATGGGCCCATGTTGCCTTGTCCTTTATGGGCATCAGCGATTCAAAATAGGAAGTCCCTTTAAGTTGAGAAAGCAACTGACCTGCTCTTTCAAACTTCCCGGCTTTTACATTAATCGTAAATAAAAGTTCAAATGATTTTTGGCAGGCATGATTTTCCATTGGCAATTGCGTAATACATTTCTCCAGTAGAAATTTAGCCTCATCAACCCTACCTAATTGGTAGACGTACCTGGCCTGGTCATATGCTAATTCATATAAACTGTACACTAGAGGACATTCCGGTGTTTCCCGGCATAAAGAGTATAGTTCTACAGTAGTACTTAGTGCATCAATAATTTCACCTTCAAGCTCATAAATTTCCCTTTCAAAAAATAGAATTATGAAATCTATGGAGGCAAGAGATGCTTTAGAATGGTAATTTTCTAAGTGATCCAGGCCGATTTTTAGAAACAAATCCAGGTTTTCCGTTATGCCATGAAACTTTTTCATTTTAAGTTCTCGGTACAACCGTATGGCCTTCAACTTAATGGAGCGTTGGCTTTCATACAAGTCTATTTCCTCCAGTTTAGTCAAAAAGGCCCTTTCATTCTGATGAAAGCAAATCATTGAAATCTGTTGGTGCAGGAGGTTTAATATTATATCAAAACTTTCTGTTTTCTTTGCTTTAGCAATACAGGTTTCTGCCACCTCATAAGCTCGCTTCACAACCCCTTTGTTGTACAAAATCCGGCTCTTTATACCTTCCTTTTGCAGTGTAAGGACTAGTTGTTCGTCATTAGTGTACTTGCCCTGGCGTAATAGGTTTACATCCATTAGCAAACAATCTAATACCCTGTTTTCTAATAATTCAAGCAGCTTTCGGTTTTCTGGCTTAACACCTGGATTAAGCTCATTCAGGCTCTCAAAAGCCTCCAGTAGCTTGCTTTTTTTGGAGTTAGGATTTCGTGTAGCATTAACAACATTTACTACAACATTTTTTTCTTGGGGACTAAGAGAAGACACGAGTTGAGTAGCTCGCATCAGCACATTGTGGCTCATACAATACAGAGAGTTGAAGTTAGTAATTAGCTGTTGTTGTGCTGATTGCCAAAAAATCTCTTTATGTCCATATGCAAACTCCCCTTTAGCTGCACCTTTGGATTTAAAGATATTTTGACGGATGAAAAGTAGAAAAATCCCCGCTTATACACTTAATGAATTATTAATTGTTTTGGTGATTATCGGCATACTGGTACTTCTGGCCCTGCCCATACTTATGCCATTGATTTCCCGAACAAAAAGTACCGAAGCTAAACTGCAGTTAAAGCACTTATACACGCTGGAGAAATCGCAGTTCATGTTGAAATCGAAATATTCAATGGATTTCAATGAAATTGGGTATGAGCATGAGCGTACGATTGAAGATGGCGGAAATGCTAATTACAGAATAGAGATTGTTGAAGCTGGAGTAAACACATTTAAAGCCCGTGCTACAGCACTAGCCGATTTTGATGGTGATGGAGTTATCAATGTGTGGGAAGTGGATCAAGATCAAAATCTGGTTGAAGTAACTCCTGATTAAGATGACCCAGGTCTTTCTTTTTGTAATCTTGGCTATACTGGCTGTAATAAGCATGCAGGATTTTAGATTCCGTGCTGTTAGTTGGTTCCTCTTCCCTTTAGGTATACTTGCCCTTCTTTTATGGAATGCATCCACCCTGTCATGGCCGGAAATCTTTCAGTCCCAATTAATCAACCTTGCTTTTCTCTTCTTTCAAATAGTTGTTCTACTAGCTGTTTTCAAAATGAAGAGCATTGGTCCGTCCATGGTATTTAAGAGTTATATAGGTTTAGGCGATATGCTCTTTTTCCTTCTACTAGCATTGGGCTTACCATCAACTATTTTTTTAATGTTTTTCCTGGGCACTTCTGGTTATATCCCTTTTGGCAGGCCTTAGCATTTATAGAAATGGAACCATTCCGTTAGCAGGAATTCAAGCGGGTTTACTTTGTCTGGTAATAGCATTGCATTCCTCAGGTGCAATCAATATTTATAACATCAACCTCCATTCTTTATGGATATAACAAAGGCTGTAAATAATGACTTTTTTGAAGTAAGTACGGGAGATCAGCAATTTCTGACCTCTGAGCAGGCATTTCATTACCAGATTGTACCAAAGGAAATTGGAAAGCATCAATTGAGTTTTTATGTAGATGAATTTCATCATCGCCATGACTTGGGAGATGAACTGGAGCTTGTTTTTGGCGTGCAGGTCATGTTGGAAAAAGCCCCTTCTTTAAAAATTCAAAAAACACTTACACGATACTATAGAAGAAAGAAGCACCAACCAAAGCAGGAGTTAAGATTTCGTTTTAATGAAGAAAAAGACTTCTTAAAAAGACTTATACGAGAGGCACATGAGTTGGGATCAAGTGATATCCATCTGGAACCTTATGAGGATAAATGCAGGGTAAGGATCAGGATTGATGGTAAACTGGTGGAGCGCTATGAAATCCCCATGGTGGATTACCCTCCTGTTGTAAATAAGATAAAGATACAGGCCCATCTTGATATAGCCGAGAAACGACTTCCCCAAGACGGTCGAATTGAGTTTGGAGAGGAAAACCTAAAGTTTGATATAAGAGTTTCTGTTCTGCCCACTTTGCATGGAGAAAAGGTGGTTATGCGTCTTTTAAGTAGAGATGCCGTTGATATAGACCTAAATACCCTTGGCTTTGGAGAAAATGATTTGAAAGTTTTTAAGGAAGCCATCCGCAAACCTCATGGGGTGGTGTTGGTTAGTGGCCCTACAGGGTCAGGAAAAACAACCACATTATATGCAACCCTAAAGCTTCTCAATGAAGAGACGAGAAATATAATCACCATAGAAGACCCGATTGAATACACCCTGGAGGGTATCAATCAAGTGCAGCTCAAGGAGAGTATTGGGCTTGATTTTCCAACTGCTATGCGCACTTTTCTTAGACAAGACCCTGACGTTATTATGTTAGGGGAAATCAGGGATAAGGATACTGCACAAATGGCCATCAGAGCGGCTCTCACGGGTCACATGGTATTTTCCACAATTCATACAAACTCTGCCTGGGGTACCATAACCAGGCTCATTGATATGGGCGTACCTTCTTTTCTCATAGCCAACACTCTTAATCTTAGTGCGGCTCAACGATTGGTTCGATTATTATGTTCCCACTGCAAGCAGAAGGAAACCTTACTGGAGGAAGACTTACCCCCAGCTTTTCGAGGAAAAAAGGCTCTGAAAGAACATCATGTACCCATTGGATGTGACCATTGTTATTATACCGGGTATTCAGGTCGCAAGGCCATATACGAGCTAATAACTATTGATCACGAACTGGCTGAGGCAATTAAAAATAACATATCAGATATAGATGCATTGTTGGCCGAAAGAAATATTCAACGCCTTTCTGACAAGGCGTATGAACTATTAGAAAAAGGTGAAACCGCTTTAGATGAGATTTACTCTCTATTGATGAACTAAGATATAATGAATAAAACGCTCTACATAGCACTATTACTCTCAACTCTGGTGTTTTCAGCTATTGGCCAATCCGATACTGAAAGGTTGGATAAAATCAAAGTTCAGATGGACTTAATGCTAAGTGATGCACCTGGCCTTCAAGAACCAATAGATTTATCGGTAAGCAATGTCCCTTTAAAAGAATTTTTGAGGGCTATAGCCGCTTCCAATAAACTAAACATCAGTGTTGATCCATCGGTTCAGGGTCATGTTGTAAATAACTTCAATAATGTCTCGGCCTCTCAGGTACTTCTTTTTCTCGCAAAAGAACACAATCTGGATTATGAGTTTACGGGAAACATCATAAGGGTAAAACCAATGGCTATTAAGGACTCTTGGGAAACTTTGGTCATTGAATATGATACATTATCAGAAAGTTTGATTTTAGATTTAAAAAATGAGAGCTTGCCAAAGGTAACCAAGGCCCTAACAAATAGGACAGGCCGAAATATAGTTTTCGCACCCGGCTTAGAAGCTCAAAAAATTAGCGTTTTCTTAAAAAACACATCATTTGATAAGGCCATGGATAAAATGGCTTTTTCAAATAATTTGAAGATTAGTAAGACGGATGATGGTTTTTACCTTATAGAGCTTCCTGAAAACCCTAAGGGAAAGGATGAGTTTCGCTTAAATGACCTGAGTTCTAGTGGAAAGTCAGCGCGGTTTGCTTTAAACAAGAACAAAATTAGTCTTGAGGTTAGAAATCAACCTCTGGATGACGTAGTTAGGAACCTATTTCAAAATCTTGGGATTGAGTACTTTTTATACTCTAAGTTGGATGGTACGGTAACCATGAGCATAAGGGAGGAAACCCTTAACATGCTGATGGCGAAAATGCTGGCTGGTACTCAATATACCTTTAGGCAAAGAGATAGTATTTACATTATTGGAGATAGAAAACTGGAAGGGCTTAGGGAAACTCGTAGAATCTATTTACAGAACCGTTCTGTTGACAAAATTTTAGAGTTTATCCCTAAGGATATTTCCGATGGTGTGGAAATAAAGGAGTTCAAGGAATTAAATAGTTTGTTGGTTAGCGGTTCATTTCCGCAAATATTATTGATTGAAGAGTTCATTGAGTCTATTGATAAGCCTGTTCCAGTTGTAATCATAGAGGTAATTATTGTGGACTACCAAAAAAATCATTCGGTGGAAACCGGCATACAAGCGGGAACTGGAACAAATCCTAATCCCGGGTCAGGACAATTATTTCCGGTTTTTGATTATTCTTTTGATGCCAACGCCATCAATGAGTTAATAGCCAATTTTAATGGCTTTGGTGCACTGAACCTGGGGCCCGTCACACCTAATTTTTACCTGAATCTGAAATTTTTAGAGGATAATGGCGTGCTAAATGTGAAGAGCACTCCAAAGCTATCCACCTTAAATGGTCATGAAGCTAAATTGAGTATTGGGAATAAGGAGTATTACGTAGTGGAACAAACAAACGTAACCGGAGTACAGAATCCTTTCCCGATTACGACAAAAAACTATCAATCAGTTGAGGCCAATTTTTCACTAACGGTTAAGCCTATTGTTTCTGGTGGAGATCAGGTAACACTTGATATACAAGTGGAACAAAGCGACTTTACAGCAAGGATTAGCCCTGAGGCCCCACCGGGGTCAGTCACAAGACAGTTCACCACAATGATTAGAGTGAAAAATGGTGAAGTCATACTATTAGGGGGACTTGAAGAAAAAAGTACTGAGAACACTGGTAGAGGAGTTCCACTTCTATCAAGAATACCCATCCTTAAATGGTTTTTTAGTAGTCGAACGGCAAAGGCTTCAAATACCAAACTCAATATTTTTATAAAACCAACCATCATCAATTGAAAGCCCTAAAGAACATATTAGAAGGTTTTGACTTTCCCAATGAAATTTTGGTGGTAGAATATTCATTTGGGGAAACGGATGATCTTTTTGCAATCCATCTCAAGTCAAGTAAAGGAGTGGTTAATCTGGAAAAGTGTTATTCTGCAAAATCGGTGAAGGAATTGTGGAGCCTGAAAACATTCCCCTGTCCGGTACATGTACTTTTTACAGGTAAAAAAGTGCTTTCAAAGAGAGTTCAGGGCAAATCAGACACCCCTGAACAGGAGCTGAGGGCAAGAGCTTTTCCAAGTATATCAAAAGAGAACTTACTCTTTCAGGTAGATGATCTTGAAAATGGCGAGTATATAGTTTCAGCCATCAGGCAAGATATAGTCATGGAAGTAGTAGATGAAATCTTAGCTTCCAACCAACAAGTCTTGGATGTGGCATTGGGGGATTATACCAACTGGTCATTGCTTGCTAAAGTTGCTCAAGACAAACCAAAGGTTGGTAAATTTGAAGTTAACCTTGATTCTAACGAGGTTACTATCGCAGAGGGTAAAGGTGCAGAGGTAAATCTTTTTGAGCAACCTATTGCTTCGGAGTATAGTGCCCCTTTTCTGTTTGGTATCAAATCTTTGGCTACCCGTAATTATAGAAGTGACCAACCCACATTTACCGATAACCGCATTGAATGGAAGTATGGGGTGTTGGTTAAAAAAGGAATATTGGTGGCAGCACTTTTCTTCTTTACACTTCTGCTCACCAATTTCCTTCTGTTTTCACATTATAAAACTAAGAACGGTGACTTATCGCAAGTAAGCCAGGTTTACGATGCGCAATTTCAACAGGTTGCCACTTTAAGTGCTGCATATGAGGAGAAGAACGAGTTTCTCAAGGTAAATGGAGCAACAAACTCTCAAGTGGGAATGCTAGGAGATCAAATCGCCTCAGTTTTACCAAAGGAATTGAGCCTTTCTAAAATGACCTTTCAACCCGTGGCAAAAATTCTGAAGAAGGAAAATCTCGTGCGTTTTTCAAGAGGAGAATTACAGCTTCAAGGGACAACTGAAAACTACACTTCTTTTCAGGATTGGCTAATCCAACTGCGGGCCTTGGCCTGGATAAATGACATTGAGATCCTTGGCTATCAGGAAACTGATTCAAGGCATCAGGCTGATTTTTCCATCATCATTAAGATGAAAGATGAATAGGTTGGGGAGTTCAAATAAGAGAAAGTTTTACCTGCTCATCGTAGGAGTAGTAATACTTGCATTTGCTTCCTACTCTTTAGCTATTAGCAAAACCTTTGAGGCACGGAGTCAGTATGTAGATCTCTCAAAGAAGATTGAAGTTGCCAAATCATTATCCTCTGATCTTGAAAAATGGCAATCCCTAAATACTCAGCTTGACGGAAGGCTTGGTGGCGAGTTGGTGTTGTCCGGCTTCCAGGAAAACCTGTTGGGTAGCGTTGGCAAGTTTTGTAGCGAAAAAGACCTCACTCTATTCGACTTTTCGGAACCTTTTGAGGGCAATGAGGGAGGATACTCCATAGAAACTATAGTACTGAAAATTGAAGGGGATTATAAGCCTTTACTGGAGTTGGTTCATCATCTGGAAACTGACTTCAAGGGGGGCAAAGTGGCATCCGTCTCATTTTTTAAAGAGAAGAATTACCGTAAAAACAGAGAGGAGCTCTTCTTAGAACTCTATATCCAAAAAGTTAAAATTCAAAAGGATGAAAACTCATAAACTTCTTATAGCCATCCTAAGTATTGGTGGTTTTACTTCCTGCTCTACGTGGCAGGAAAAACAGATTGATGAAGAAACCGTGGAAGTGTTTCTGCCAAGGGACAGCCTACGTACAGATATTGCAACCCAACTCTTCTATTGGTACCATGTGGAGGGTGCTGAAAAGTATGAATTACAAATTGTATCCCCATCCTTTGACAGGATTGACAGACTGGTTTTAGATACCAACGTTTCCGACAACAAATTCGAGTTCACTCTTCAACCCGGAACTTACGAATGGAGCATCCGTGCCTATAACTTTTCGAGCTCTACAGGTTACACCGTATATGGACTTTACATAGATAGCACTCTTGATCTTAGTAATCAGAAGAGTAATACTCACCTCCCCGATAGATAGAGATACAAGCAAGGTACTTAACAGACAGTTTAGCTGGCAAAGCTTATATAGTGCTGATAACTATGTTTTTGAAATATACCAACCCAACATTGGTGGACAGTTGGTTTATTCCAATAATTCGCCAGGCAGTTCAGCAAACTATTCAGTAAACCTAGAAGGCAACTTTGAGTGGCGGGTTAGAGGTATTAATAGCAACAGTCAAACACCCTTTAGCACACGTGAGTTTTACGTGGATACAACCGCTCCATCAAGCCCTACCTTAAAAACTCCTGCCAAGGGGGTATTCCTTAGTCCGGGCAGTGTGACTTTTGAATGGGATAGTTTTCCCGGCTCAGGTTCCTCCATTTTTGATACACTTTTTGTAGCATTAGATTCCAATTTGGTAAATGTCAGGCGCAGGGTTTTTTCAAGAAATGGTAGAGCAGTTGGTGACACCCTTTCAGCAGGTATTTACTATTGGCGGGTACGATCGTTTGATAAAGCCGGAAATGTTGGTGCCTTAAGCCACTCAAGACAGTTTACCATCCAATGAAAAACAAAAAGTTTATATGGATATTATTGCCAGGGGTACTGGTAATCTGGGGACTTATTTTCTTTCAGGTAAAGAAGGCTGTTTCATCATCAAATCAACCTTTAGCCAGACCAGTGCCTATTGAGCAAAGGGCTGTATTGAATCAGGATACAAGCACTTATACTTTGAAACTTGATTATGCTGATCCATTCCTAAAAAACAGGAGGCCGCTCACCCGTGTCCAACCAACAACCAACCCACAACCAACTCCTGCCAAACAGATTAAGCCTAAAGTGATGAAGACCGTCACAAAGCTCCCTGTAAAATGGCCCAACATCGTATATCGGGGGTTGATAAGCAGTACGAAAGGGAAAAAGTCCATTTACCTTCTGGAAGTAGATGGTGCCTCAGTATTAATGACCACTGGCGAACACAGGGATCAACTGCGGTTGGTTAAGGTATACACTGACTCCGTGCGTATTGAATACAAGGGAGATGAAAAGAGAACATTCATAAAGCCATGATTAAAGCCGGGGCACTTACATACTCCATCTTCGTGATGATTGTTGCAGGCGTGCTTTGCCTCCTTATGATCAGCATGGCTTATATGAATCGAAGTTTCTTTATTCATGTGGATATTCATGACAGGGTAAGGGACAATGCACACTCAGGAATAGCTTTGGCTACAGCTCTTGGCATCGATGAATATGACAGTTGGTTGGATTTGTACCAAGAGGGCCGGGATTCAACAAGGGTAAAGAGACGACTATGGGGGGCTTACAGAGTTGTATCTGCTGCGGCAAAAACAAAAGGTGAGAGATACACTAAAACTGCTGTAATTGGATATCAAAATGATAAATTGGGGCAAACGGCTCTATGGCTTTCTGACAATAACAGACCCTTGAAGCTGGCTGGGGATGCTCTTTTAAAAGGGAAGTGTTTCTTACCTGAAAAAGGGGTGGATCGCGCTTATGTGGAAGGCGCAAATTACAAGCGTGAAAAGCTGGTTTATGGGACGAGCGAAAAAAGTAAAGAGCACATTCCAGAGGCTGAAAAAGCTATGAAGGACTATTGGTTGGACTATCTGATGGGAAGGTTTCCACAAACCGATAGTGTTGTTTCATTTGAAGAGTTGCCACCAACCCTGGTTCATCCTTTCACTAAAAGAACCATTGTTGCCACTTCTTCTGGCTCCATTAAATTGGACGGGTATCAGCTAAAGGGAAATATCATTATTTACTCCAGATTAGAAATTAAGACTTCGGCTCAAACGACTTTAGGAGATGTCATTTTGGTAGCTCCGAAGATTAGATTTGGCGACCTATCCGAAGGAATTGCTCATGCCATTTCCAGCGATACCGTAGTGGTGGGTAAAGGCGTTCGGCTGGACTATCCCAGTTCTATTATTATGATTTCACGGAATCAAAGGCTGCCCTATTGCCTGGTATCCGAAAAGGCAAAAGTGAGCGGAGCAGTTCTATCCTTTGCAGATGGCATTGCTCGATCCAATAAACTGGCTTTAGAGCTGAACAAAGAAGGGACGATTCGAGGGTTGGTGTATTGTGATGACAATTTTGAACTCGGTGGGTTGGTAGAGGGGTCAATCATCTGTAATCGATTCCTTTTGGCTACTCCCTCAGGGATATATGAGAATCACATTTTAGATGGTAAAATTGATCGAAGTGCTTTACCAAAAGAGTTTGCCAGTATTGGGTTCAAGGATGGGGATAATCATGCAAAAACGATATCATGGCTATCCTACTGAAAAAGGTAAAGGCAACCACCTTGGTTGAAACTCTGGTCGCCATGACCATTATTTCTCTGGTAACTGGATTTTCCATGGTTATTTTTCTAATGGTATCATCACCGGGTTCCTCTATTGGCCCTCTGCTTCAGGCACAACAAACCAGTGCAGAAATGCTGGACACCCTAAACCCTAATCATTTAAAAGTGAATAAGGTTGGGACACCGGTTCAGGTTGGTAATCTGTGGTACAACAAGACCATACTTAGAAGAGAAACCAACCTTTTTCAGGTTCAGATTGAGGTAATGGATAATAACGAGAAGTCTATTTACGTGCGTAAAAGATTGGTGTATGCGGCTGAATAAACTAAACCATAAGGTTAATGCTTTCACCCTTACGGAAGTGATGATCACGATGATAGTTTCATCCTTAGTGATATTGCTGGCTTATGCCGCACTACAAATGATAAATAACTACTTCATTAGAACTGGGCATAACAACGAGATCTATTCTGAGAGAATCGGGATGCGGACTATACTTACCACTGATATTGATCTATGTGACTCCATCAAGGCAAACGTGAATGGGGTGGCAATCTATTTTGAGAATAGCCAAGTGGATTGGTATGGAGACAGCACCATTATCATTAGGCAGACCTCAGTTGAAGGAAATGATGCTCAAAAGATATTTAGAGTAGGGCCGAATGTGATACATGCTTCTTTTGGGGAAAATGAAGGGTTGGTCAGCAGGGTTGGTTTGGGCCTAATTGATGAAGCTGGAGATAGCACGTTTTTTAATTTTTACAAACATTATGCTCTTGGGGTAGCCGTGGTTAGGGGGGGCTCCCACCATAAGTAATTGGGATTTATCCTAGGGAAAACCGAGAAAATGATGATATATAGACATTGGATTTTGCGTGATTTAGCACTACCAACCCATACGTTTTGGAGGGTTGGTAGCTGGGTTGGTGCTTTCGTAACAAATGGGTTGGTTTTAGGGTTGGAGCACGGTTGGTACATACTAAAAAAAGGGGCTAAGTAGCAATACAAAGGCTACTACCCCCTACATTGGGGCTGGGGCTTCCATAGCACAAAGAGCCACGGGTACAGGCTTTCCGAAAAAAATATAGGGTTGTACCCCTTAGCACTGGCTCCAGAAAACGATTAGTGAATCAATGACCAACCCTTAGTTAAAAGGTTGGTTTTAGGGTTAATTGAATAGTAAATACTTGTTCCGAATATGGCCATTTCTTTGGATGACATAAAATCTACAGTTGAAAAACCAAGACGTAAGGAGCCTTCCTCATCTGAGAGTCCTCTGAAGAAAATCCTTTCTTATGAAATTGGAGGGAATAAACTGAATGATGCCTTTCGAGAAAATTTCTATGGGGAGTTGGCTCTGCTTTTGGAAGCGGGCATGAACATTAAATCCGCACTTGATCTTTTGGCTGAACAACAGAAAAAAGAGAAACACAAACAGCTATTCAAAACCATTATTTATGAGTTGACCCAAGGCGCTCGCTTTTCGGAAGTACTTAGGGATCAAAAGAAGTTTAGTGCCTATGAATACTTTTCCATCCGCATTGGGGAAGAAACCGGAAACCTCATTGAAATACTTCAAC
This sequence comes from Schleiferiaceae bacterium, assembly GCA_963758205.1. GTDB lineage: Bacteria > Bacteroidota > Bacteroidia > Flavobacteriales > Schleiferiaceae > Owenweeksia. The sequence continues at coordinate 902,989 of CAVWUM010000006.1, read as the reverse complement.
GTCTATCTTCCTTTTATGCTCAAAGCATTCAGCAGCGCAGATCAATTATCGGGGCGCTTACGTACCCCATGATTATCCTCGGTACGGCATTTTTGGCGGTTACTTTTATGTTTACCTATATGGTGCCGCTCTTCAAGGATATTTTCCTCCGCATGGGTGGAGACTTGCCCTGGCTTACCAAAATGATCATTAATTTCTCAGAGAGCTTCAGCTCTTTTGTGATTGTACTTGTGATGATTTTGGTACCGGCAATCATTTTACACTTTATCTATCGTGAAAGGGAGGGGTATCAAAAAGTACAGGATACCGTACTTATGAAGCTGCCAATTTTTGGTTCCATGATGGTGAAGACCTACACCCTGCGTATGGTACAAAGCATGAGCCTGCTTATCACCTCCAAAGTTCCCATTACTGAGGCTCTGGAATTGTCGCAAAGGATGGTTCGGTTTTACCCTATTTCTCACTCCTTAAAGGAAGTGAAAAATAGTATTCTACAGGGAAAGGGGCTCCACGAAGGCCTATCAGAATTCAGTATCTACGACTCCCGCCTCATCGCGCTTATTAAGGTTGGTGAGGAAACCAATCAACTGGGGTTGATATTCAAAAAAATGTCTGGGCAAATGGAAGATGAATTGGCTCATAAAGCCAAAATGCTCGGCAATACAATGGAGCCTATAATCATTGTATTTCTAGGGATTATGGTGGCTATTATTCTTGTGGCTATGTATATGCCGATGTTCCAGTTGAGTACGCAGTTTGGGTAAAACATATCTTGATTAATACCACCCCACACACCGGGAGCACATTGTTATATAGAGTGCTATATGTGTTTTTGGAGCTTGTGGATTAGGTCTGAAAATCGCAATCACGGGGTAGGTATGTATTAAAAATCGCAGGGTCTCCAGATTGCGACCCATGGTGCCCCTTTACAAACATCAGAAACACCTTAAAGACTTTGCTTTATGCGGTGCTGTCTGTGCCTGTAAACTCTGCGTATTGTGCCTGGAAACCGCAACCAACGCGCAGGTCAGGTGCAAAACCTCACAGTGCCACTAAAGGTGACCCGTCCTAAAAAAGCTTAAGGTTTTACCGTAAGTCCTCAATTATTTTCATCTTTTAATACTGTAGCTGTTAAGATACCCCAAAGATTGCAAGGTCGTTACTGTTGAAAACATATGAAAACCCCATCTCCTGTTCATGAATGCTTTTGATGTCTTCTTTGTAATATAGCAGTCAACTCAAACCAGCTTAATTAGCCAATGCCGTTATTTCAACAGAATGTTCTTAAGGATTATCTGGAAAAGCAAGATCAGAAGAAAGTCACCCGCGCTTATCAGGCCTTCAGCCGTTATTTTCACAATCATGAAATACAGCAGAATATCCATAGCAGTAAAGAGGAGGAATTTCAGGCGCTGTTTCTGAGCCGCCTATTTGTGGATGTTTTGGGCTATACGATAAAGCCCGATACAGGTTTCAATCTCACTACTGAATATAAGAACGAAAAAGGTGCCCAGAAAGCGGATGGTGCTATTCTGAGATATTCAAAAGCTCTGGCCGTAATCGAGCTCAAATCCACCAAAACCAAAGACCTCGACAGCATCCGCAAGCAGGCCTTTGACTATAAAGCCAATCACAGCGAATGCCGCTATGTGATCACCTCCAACTTTGAGAAGCTGCGGTTTTACATCAATGATGCGGTGGACTGGCTGGAGTTCGATCTTTTCCAGCTTACACGGACAGACTTATGTAAGGATTATACCTAATTGTTATGGCGGAACTATTAACCGTGGCTACTATTGCCGCATATGCTGCAGATAAATTGATTGGCAGCTATATTTCGAAGGGTTTTGAAAAGTTCGTTACCGATCCCTTAAAGCGGGAATTCTTCTCTAAGGAAACTCTATCCTCAAGGCTTCAAATAGTGATTGAAGAAACCTGCGAGGAAATGATATGCTTGTATGGAGGTGGTACTGATGGCAATGGACAATTCCCATTTTATCAGTCTCAATTAGTCCTAACAGAACTACTGAAATTTCGATTGTTCGGTAAATTTGATAAAAAAAATATAGAGGCAAAGATTAAGATCCATGAGAATATAAGTCCACCTACTAGTGAACAGCTCAACAGGTTCTTTAGAATATTTGAAAAGAAGGTAATCTCAGATGAAAAGCTTCCCAAGCTGGAAATTGATGTAGCCTATAAGAACAAAATATTTGAGATAGAGCACCTTCTCCAGATTCTTCCTTTTACAATTAATGGACAGATTCAAGAGGCCCTAAGGCAAAACCATCCTGAATTAAAAGAAGAATACAAGGAGCAACTAAAGCTCATTGAGAGCGATGTCAAGCAATTCAGGTTTAAATCAGCCATTACCCATTTAGATGCTCTTTCAGTCCGAGTAGCTTCTCGAAATGATCGGTCGCTCAATAATATATTGGCTAAGCTCCATTTCCTGAAAAGTGTATGCTATAGAGAGTTAAGGGTGCCTGCAAAAAAAAGGGAGCATTATATCAAGGCGTACTCTAAAGACCTTGGAAATTTAGAATATAAGGCTTTAGCTGCAACAGGGTATTGTGAAGATGGGTTGACAGAAAAAGGTGTTGAATTGGCCGAAGAGGTGTTGAGCGTAGACCTTTATAACTCAAGAGCTTGGATCATTCTTTTGAAATTCGGAAAGCGAGATCTGGAAAAGCTCCGAAATGAAATCCCGAAGTCCGTGTGGGAGAATCAGGATTTTAAAACTTTGTATGCGGTTTATTTCTTTTTTGACAATCGTAATGAGGAGAGTTGGGATAATATCCTTCAAATATTTAAGTCGGATCTTGAGTCCAGCGATCTGCCCGATGAAATTAACCCAGATAATATCAACTACTGGCGAACAGTACTATCCCTTAGATTTCAAATTTTTAATTTCAATAATTCATTTCAATACACTTTTGATTTACCGAAAAATTACAAAGAGGATGAAAACCTAATTCTGGCGTATGAGATTTCTGAGCGGATACTTCATGTCGTTGGTGACACTGAAATTGTAAGCCTTGATAAAACTTTAATTTTCATTAACAAGCGAATTTATTACTTAATTGAGGGTACCAAGAATGCGGCTCTATCTTTATATAGCTATTATCAGGATTCACAACTGCCTAGCGATTTGGCAATACCTGTAATATTTGCCTTGACGCAGACGGGAAGTTTTAAACTTGCCTTAAAATTCATAGATCAAATTGACTGCGCCAATCCTTTAGCCTATCAATTAGCTACTCAGGTTTGCTGGAACTTAGAAGATGATAAAGCAGCCAGATACTATTCCAACTTGTTTTTCAGTAAGGTTCCTGAAATTAATCCTTTGGTTGTAGAATTTACCATTGCTCATTTGGATTTATATTGTGATTCAAGAGAAGAAAAAGAAAGATTCGTCTCAACCCTAAGCTCAAGAGGCGTGGAAATTGATGAGGTTTCAGGAGATGTTATCAATTTATACATTCGAGCAAAGTATGACAATGACAAAAGGGACGTAGTGGAAGCCCTGGATGCTCTTGCTGGGCGAATTGACGATGGTGCTAGTCAGTCCTTACATCCTCTAATATCTGGACTCTACAGTATACTAAAGGAGTATAAAAAGGGAAATCAGCTTTTGGAGCCACTCATTGACCCGAACATTCTCTCTCGGCCATTGCAGAAGTATATTGAGAATTTGTATGACTCAAAAGAGTTTGATGTTACCCTTAAATATCTTCAGAAGTATAGGAAACATGCTGTGGAAGAAAGGTTTCTCATGTGGGAAATCGAAATACTACAGTTAATTCCGGATTGGCAAGGTGTAGAAGGTGTTGCAGAAGTCGGAAAAAACAACTTTCCTGATAACCTTAACTTTATAACATTTTATATAATTGCTCTCGAGCACCAAAACAAGACAAAGCAGCTAAGCAGGTATCTTCCATCTATCAATCAAACTGAATTTCCCCAGGATCATGCTTTTAGGGTGGCAGGTACCTGCTTTAGATCTAAAAAGTATGATTTAGGCATTCGGCTACTATATCCTTTTGCCAATGACCCGAAAAATATCCCAGCTCGTGAAAAATATGCTTTCACGTTGGGAGCACATTTACCTAGGGACTACTTTGAAAAGATTGAGGAGGTAAGGGAGGAATCTACCGTTATCGTGCAGATTGATGGAGAAAAAGAATTTTTTCAAATCACTTCTGAGGCAATTGATGCTAATCTCCGAATAAGGGAGTTATTGGGAAAAAAGGTTGGGGATAAGTTTTTTTCTGAAGTTCGAAAATTTGGGCCTTCGGAAAAAGTGGAAATAATGGGAATATTTCCTCAGGAGGAGGGACTCATCTATGAAATATTTGATGAAGTTGATCAAAGACCTCATGCGGGGTATCAAGCCATGGCAGTGAAGTGGCAAGGGGATATTAGTGCAATGTTCCAAAAGATGGTGGAGATTTTTGGTGCGGACGAGGAACTAAGGAATCAGCAGATTCAACGACTTATAGAGGACTTTAAACTGGGTAAGGCTAGTTTTACTGAATTAATTAGGGGAGCATTTAACAACAAGGCTGTTGATGGTTACAATTTTCTAACATCCGTACAGAACGATACCTTTAGAATTTTCCCACTTGATATTTATAGAGGTACAAGGATTAGCAATGATACTCGATGGGTAGCTGACTTTACCATCCTACCCCTCCTATATGACTTATGGGAAAAAGAGGCCATAGAATTTTCGCAGAAGTTCATAATTTCCCATTTCGCAATTGAGATGATAGAGGCTCTTCTGGACGAGGCCGAATATATGAGTGATGAACCCGCCTCTGTTTCGATCCGCTCTTATAAAGTGATACCAACTATTTATCCTTCTGATTTTAAAGCCAAACGTATTAATTACATTAGGAGTCTACTTAAATGGTGTAAAGAGAACTGTGAAGTAAGACTGGTCAGGGAGAAGCTTGAGTTCATAAAGGATATAGATGAACAGGGTGAAAGGGATCCATATTACCATTTTCTTCTGGACACCTACTTTTTGGCAAATTCTGAGGGTAATATTTTGATAAGTGATGATAGATTTTTCCTCGATCTTCAACTTGGACAGGGAAAGAAAGTTGTTAGTTCAGAATTCTTCTTAAGAAATTTTCATTCTAAGAACTTTAAAGAGAGGGTGGTCTCAGTACTATTGGATAAAAACTATGTCGGTCTAACCATTACCTCTGAAATCCTGCTTCATGAGTATACGAGAAATGTTCGAAATCAGCGAGGTTTTCATAGATGCCTTAGAAGTGTTCCCTTTCATGTTAATCCAAATCCTTCCACCGTTCCTGAGTGTATTAAATTTATAAGGGAAATTTACCTGAACCCTGCTTTAAGACATCAGAGAAGATGGGTGGCAAGAACAGTGTTTTCGACTGCCCTTGAAGGGATGAGATTGGACCATAAGCAAATTGAACTACTGAAGTCCATGGTTCATAAAGAATTTAATTTGCTTGGTACCTCTTTAGATGAGGTTTTGCAAGATTTGAATGATGCTATCAAGATATGCAACAACTAGTTCTGTTTCGCATCCCTAAATGATCGAACATGATTAGAATTTTTTTTTTCCAATGTATGAAAAGCCAAACCTCTGAGAAAGGAACCAATAAATTCAAGTAAGATGAAAACTGGCGATCCTGAAGGAGGCAGAATGAATGGAGTTGATATCTTGAAGAAAACACACTCCCTTCTGAAATTGAAATTAAATGGAAAAGCTGGCTTACCTTGAATAACTTGTTATAATCACTCCACACTATAATTAATTAGAATAGGTATTTGGACCTTTAATGGCAACAAAGTGGGGACGTTTTATTACATTTGCTCATAATCCTACAATATAAACACCTGATTATCAATGAAAAAATTTGAGAGTGAAAATTCGAATCCCTCTCTCTCCGCAAAGAAAAGCCCTGAATCGTGCAAGCGATTCAGGGCTTTTTTCTTTCAAAGTGACCGAGCTTGCTCGCAGTCATTCTGAAAGAAAAAAGACTGATGGCCTGGTCAAGGCCAATAGGGCTTTTCTTTATGAGCACTCCCCCTACCAGAAGATCACGAGCAAAGCGAGTAATCCTTGATGGACTGCCCAAGCTTGCTCGCAGTCATTCTGAAAGAAAAAAGACTGATGGCCTGGTCAAGGCCAATAGGGCTTTTCTTTATGAGCACTCCCCCTACCAGGGATCACGAGCAAAGTGAGTAATCCCCAATAAACTGATCGAGCTCGCAGTCCTTCCGGATCAAAAAAACTGATGGTTTTCCAAAAGCCATCCGGGCTTTTCTTTATCAGTACCCTCAATCAGGGATCACGAGCGAAACGAGTAATCCCGATAGGATGATCCAGCTCAAACCCAGCCTGGAAAATGCTTTTTATCACAAGTATTCTGTAGCTTCCCAGTACTTATGCACATTTATTTAGATGAGCCAGTCAACCACTCCAAACGTTCCGTAATCTTCTCCACTGGCCAATCTCACCATTGCATTTCCTCTAGCTCAGCTATTTTCTCTGCCGAAAAACGCTTGCGGATGAGCTTTGCGGGATTGCCACCTACAATACTGTACGGTTCTACATCTTTAGTCACCACACTTTTGCTACCGATAATAGAGCCATTTCCAATTCGTACACTGGGCATAATAGTAGCGTCAAAACCGATCCACACCAGCAGGCCCGAAGACCCACCGGTTCTTAATGAATTAAAAACTTCCCAATTTTACACATAGCCCTATCTCCCAGCTTGAAAGATCATTGTTAGCAATCATAAAGCTCTCGTTGGCCTTAATGAAATTGTATCCGGCAAATAAGGATACCGTGGCATATCTATTAATGTTAAAGTCCATCCCGATGCGTGGACTGATAGACCACAAGGTGGTTTTGGAAATTTTAGTGTCACCATCAATATTTGTAATCGAAGCTCCTCCTAGAGCAACTGGTAACGAAAGTGATGGGTGGAATAACTTGTGGCGAAAAGGCATGTATTCCAGAAAGATTCCGCCATAGCCCATACTTAGCTCTAAGGGATTATTATAACCATACTTTTGGCCGTTAAATTGAGTGGAACCAGCCATACCCTGGCCAAATCCGCCCAGCGCAAATTTGCTATTTAATACAAGTGCCCCCTGGCCGCCAACCATTACTGCGTTTTTATCTACCGGATTGATGAGACTAACTTTGGGACCACCAAACGCTCCGCGGCTAATGGTGTCAAGACTTTTTATTCCTTTAATGTTGTTGGTTTGAGCACTTATATTCAGCGAAAGCGATAGAATAAAAATGCATAGAATGCTTGGTTTCATAAATATTTATGGTTGAAGATTAGATGCCAAAGTTTAGTTTCAGAAAGCGCAGACTCTCTTCCAGTACATTGTCTTTTTCATTTTGAATATCTGTTGCCGAGTTTTGCACATATTCAGACGGTGGTATGCCGTGTTTTTCAAAACTGCTCCTATCAGGATTGGTAATGCGCTGAATGCTGTATTCGTAGCGCCAGCCGTTGGCCAAAAAGCGCGCGTGGCCTACAGTGGAGAGAGCACCGGCTGTGGTATCACCCATGTGAATGACCTGGCTAAAAGAGCGCAGATGGAGGGTGAAAATCTCCGCTTCGCTGGCCGTGGCGGCATCTGTAAGCAGGATCACGGGTTTGTCAAAAACATCAGCACTTTTAGGTTTGCTGAAGTAAACTCTGGGTGAGGTGAAGTCTGATGGGGCAGGGCCATTTTTAAACTGCGAATTATACAGATGCTTGCGCCCATCTGAAAATACAGAGGCGTATTCTGCAGCCAGCCCATCGTAGCCGCCAACACTGTTTCGGATATCCACGATAAGTGCTTCGAGTTCTGAGCTTTGCACCGCAGCCAGACTTTTGCGGATTACCTCCGGATCTTCATCCAAAAAGGCAGCGATGTACAGATAGCCGATAGCTGTGCCTTCAATTTTTCCAACCAGAACGTAGTCATTCATGATGGTGAATTCACCGAGGTACTTGTTGGCAATTAGCTCTAAGCTAAACTCTTCAAAGGCGCAATCTGTTTTCCCGGAACCTGAAACGAAGAATTCCCCATCCCTGTAAAGCTTCACATGCTCATCATTCAGCTCATCCAGCATTCCGGTAAGGATTTCCCAAAGCTCACTTTCGGTGGTTTCAATGGTAATCTTTGGGCGGTACTCGGAATACACATTTTCCCAGCTGCGTTCCCCGGGCAAAAAACCGCTGTAGTTTTCATCCAGGTCCTGCCACACTGTTTCAAAAATGGCTTCAGGCTCGTTGGGCTGATCCTCGTAAAGAAAGGATTTTTCGCAAGCCTGCGCCAGTACAACAACCAACGCCAGGCTTAGAATTCTTAAAAGTGATTTCATGATTTTAAAATTTAAAGTTGAGACCGACCATTAGTTGGTGGGTAGCAAAGGCGATCTTTTCATCGTCATTCAATTCGGTATAGGCCCCTTCGTATTTGGCCTGAAGGGCCAGCCAGGGAAACACGTCATAGCCCGCAGAAAGGGATACTTCCGGGGCGAAGTATTCATCAGCAGTGTGCCACTGCACGTAGTCAAAAAGGTAGTTGAGTATGTGTTCGTCAGAGTCTTCGCCAAAGCCGGAGTAGGCCGGGCGGCTGTTCGTGGCGATCAGCGGTAAGCTGGCTTCAGCCGCTGAAGTTCCAACGGTGGTTTTGATAATCGATTCGTGCGCTGGCTGCAAAGTTGCTTGTGCTCAGATAGCTGTAGGCGGAGCTCAGGTCGTACTCATCCTCCCAGGTGATGATTTGAGAACCAATTTTGTAGCGAGGGCCGATGTAAAGGCTGCAACCGTCCGCCTCGCCAAGCTTCCACAAACGGCTTACCTTCAGGTCAAGACCAAGGAGTTGTGCTTCAAAATCTTCATTGGCATTGGTAGAAAGCAATGCCGCCCACCCTTGTAGTTCAAAATCCCAAATATGACCTCTGCGGGTAAAGTGCTGTAAGCGCAGCTCAGACTGCATACTGCCCAGGTCATAGCTCAGGGGCGAATAACTTTGGTCTGTCCACTGGCCGGTGCCAATGCCATACAGTAAGCTTAGTTGGTTGCGGTTTTCAGTAAGGTTTTGTGCGCTAAGACCAGTAGCAAAGCACAGGATTACCAATAATTTGATCGTTTTCATTTGTAAAGTATTTAGATTGGTTATGGAAATAGTCAGCCCTTGCAACCACGGTGGTTACCGGTCGCCAACAAGAAAAATTTAAGTGTTTAGAATGCGGTTAGGTGCTGCTCAAAAGAGCAGTGATTATGACGATATCCTGAAGAAAATGAATGAGCCAGGCCCAGAAAATTCCTTTGGTTTCGAGTATGGATTTGGCCAAAAGCCATCCCAGGAAAAAGGCCAGAAACACACCTGGCAAACCGCCCGGAGTTCCCCAGTAGTGTACGAGTCCAAAGAGGCCCCCGGAGATCAGTGCAATCAGATGATCGGGGAGAAATTCTTTTAGAGAAACCACCACGCCCAGTCTTGTAATGCTTTCTTCCACAAAAGAATTGACCAAAGCAAAAAGCAAACTCAATGGTAGAATCAAGGCCAGGTTTCCGTAGGTTAAGTTACTGTGTTGGAAGTAAATAACCGAAGCAGTCACCAGCGTAATTACCACAGCGAAGTTTATTCCGTAGTGCATCCAGCTTTGACCGTCTTTTGGCTTAATTCCCGCCAAGGGTACAGGTAGGATTTTAGCTTTCAGGTTGCCTTTCTGGAAATACTGCTGAAATTGGTTCGGCCTGCTTTTATGCAGAATGAACAGGAACACAAGGGTTCCAAAAAGACTGATGCCCTGGTACACAAACTGTCGGTTTACAGCTTGCGGCATCCTTGCCAGAATTTGATAATCTGGTAGCGAATGGCTGAGCAGGGGAAGGGCGGCTGTAAAGGCTACAGTCACTAAAAGTAGCCAGGGCGTGGTCGATTTTGAAGCAGTTAAGGTTTTCATATTCTTAGGTTTAGATGGTTAATCGGGCTTGTTCGGTTTCTGCCTGGAAAAACTCAAATAGGCGGTGCGAACCATAGCGCGGAGCCACGTTGTTCATCGTCATAGCGGTCATAAAAAACTCAACGGGGCCGTAGGTTTTAGAGGAGGTGAACGTGCGCAGGAGGCTGACCGTGAGTCGTCTCGTCCAGTCGGGGAGGTGGGTGATTTTCACATCCTTGTACCAACTGTCCAGCGCCAGTGCGGCAATTTCATTTTGGGTCAGAATATCGGGGCCGCCCACCGTCATTTCCCTTTCGGGTGATGAGATGGCATCAACTACTACCTCGGCCAGGTCGGCTCCATGAATAGGGTTGAGGCGGTACTGACCGGAGCCAAACAGGTACACTCGGCCTCGCTTCGCCATTTCCAGAAAATCGCGCATATCGGAGAAAAACCCGTTGGGGCGCATTACGGTGTAGTCGAGGCCGGAGTTTTTCAACTCATCCACAAAAGCTTCCTTCGCCTGGAAGATTTTGAGGTGCCGCATTTTATCGCCATTGATGGCCGAGATGTAGATGAACTTTTTCACCCCGGCTTTTTGAGCTTCGCGCAGAAGGTTTAGGTTGGCCTGGTAGTCCACATCCATATAAGTAAGGCCGTTCTTTTGGCGGGTAATGCCCACGGTGCTGATCACCACATCCATGCCTTCGCAGATGCCTTTTAGTGTTTCAGGACGGGTAACTTCAGCTTGGATGATCTGATCGGGGTTCAGATCTTTTAGTTTCTGAGGGCTGCGTGCTATTGCCTTAAAGGAAATGCTTCTGGCAGCCAGTTCTTTCAGGATATAGCCACCGAGGTAGCCGGTAGCTCCTGCGACTAAGACTTTCATATTTTTCATTTCAAAATTTATTAGTGGTTTCACTTTTATGTTTTAGGTCATTCATTCAAAATGACAAGGCAAAGGTGCGCAGGGGAGGGAGGCCGATCGTCCGTGATTATGATTTCGGACTTTTTTAGTGTGGAGCTATTTCACAGAGAGCCACAGAGGAGCGCGGAGTTTCGCAGGGTAGTTAATTCAGGATAATAATTTGTCCACCTCCGTCACGCTCTTGCGTGCCACCTCCGCCAGCGGAGGACAGGCCAGCCGCCAGCTTTTTCCATGAATTGATGCAGTAGGTTTTTGGCTAAGGCTGGTGAATACTTATCTATATATTAAAGGGCTATAGCCTATGGGCAGGCGTATCCCCCGCTGGCGGGGGTGGTCGCAGACCGGGGGTGGAGGTTAAGGAAATGACTTATTCTTGTTTTTGAAGGACTTCGTGTTTGTCCACCTCCGCCTTTCAGGCACCTTCCCGAAATTCTTCGGGACAGGCCGCCAGCGGAGGACAGGCGGCCGCTAGTTTTTGTACGAAGTTGATAAGATAGGCTTTACATGCAATCTTGGGAATGGCCTTCTCTAATTTCTAATGTAAAAACCTGTGGGCAGGCCTATCCCCCGCTGGCAGCCTGTGCTGAGCTTGCCGAAGTAGGGGTGGTGAGGTACGAGCCGGGGGTGGACTAAATAAACAACAAAAGCCCAAAGCCTTCCAAAAGGCCCTGGGCTGCAATCTCAACAGGTGTAAGCTTTAGATCACTATCCCTAAAACTTCACACCTAAATAGATATTCGGCTCAAAGAGGAAGTAGTTCCTCCACTGATTATCCAGCTGTCTGAATTCTGCGGGGGTGTTGGTGTCAAAAACCCAGAATTGAGAATGCACTTGTGGTTCTACGAAAAACTGCTTTTTCTTACCAAAAGCTAAGTGATAGCCGAGGTGAAAGGAGTTGTACAATTTAAAACCGTGTTGGATTTTGTCACCATCTTCATCCAGGTAGGTTTTGAGTTGAGGTAGAACTTCAACCGTCCCAAACAGGCCTTTCCAAAGCATCCGTTGGTAGGAAACTCCAAGTCCTGTTTCACGCACATGGCCCGGATAGAATTCACTTTCCGTGTCCAGCTTATCGGTGAGTCCATCCCACCAAAGGATACCCATAGGCTGAAACAAGCGCCAGGTGGCAAACTTCACCCCCACGATGTTTTTATTGTCGAGGTTCCGCTTAAAGTGTAGCTCTATGTGCTGAGTATTGGTTCTGTCGTCCCAGGACTTAGTGGCGAATTGGGGAAGAATGATTCCGGGAACACTGATCCAATACTTGTGGTCCACATCGGTTGAATTAGCTTTTGAGGAGCTGTACTGAGCGGAAGTACTGAATGCGAAAACTGCGAGGGTAATGATTAATAGATTTCTCATGATCATAGGTTTTAAGTGAAATAAAAGTTGATTAAAGCATCAGTTGATCTGATAGGGCAAAGGTGCGGAGAGGCAGGAGGCCGGTCGTCCGGGAATATGATTTCGGACTTTTTTGTGACTGGCGGAAGGCGGGTTGGATTGTGTAGCTGGAGAAAGTGAATAGGAGTTCTGTTTTCCGGTTATGTTATCATGACTTTGACCCTCTACTCAGTCTATAGTTTTCCTTAAACTGTTACCGCCTCCTTTTTCAATTCCAATGCTTTCTCAAGAGCCACTATTTTATCTTTAAGCGTTGAAGCCAATTCAGCATTGGCAATTCCTGCATTTGAGAAATTATCGTAGAATGAGGGCAGTGAAAAATCAGCCACTATTTCACCATCCATAAATGGAAAATAGGATTTAGCGGCAGCAAGAACACTCGCCCCTCCTCGGCCACCGGGAGAAGTCGCCATCAATAGCATAGGCTTTCCTTTCCATACTTTCATATCAATTCTGCTAAGCCAGTCTATAAGGTTTTTAAAGACTACAGTATAGCTACCGTTGTGTTCGGCAAGAGAAATGACTAAGCCATCCGCTGATTCTATGGTTTTACTAAATCTCTGGGCAGCTTCAGGTATCCCAAATTCCTCTTCTGAGTCAATACCATATAAGGGTAATGCATAATCGTTTAGATCAACTACAGTAATAGAGGCATCAGCTACTTTGCTGGCTGCATAAATGGCCAATGTTTTATTTATGGATTTACGGCTACTACTTGCTCCAAGTGCTATTATCTTTTTCATTTTTATTTATTTAAGGTTTTTAGTATTTGAGAGTCTACAGCATATTTTCCACTGCCATTAACCAGCACTGCAACTGCAATCCCGATAATCAGCAGTGCGTACTCGTAGCCTTCACCAGCTTGGTTTCCAAACCAGTTCATAAAAAATCCGTGCTCCAGGTGGGTGGTATAAATGATCCCCGCAAAGAGACCTGCAATAGCCAGAGACCATAGTCTGCTTGCAAACCCAAGGATCAAGGAGATCGATCCGAAAAACTCAATCAGGATTACGGCAAAAGCTACAATCCAGGGAAGCCCCATCTGACTGGTAAAGGTGTCCATTGTTCCCGTAAACCCATATCCTCCAAACCAACCCAGCATTTTTTGAGCTCCGTGAGGAAATAGGACGATTCCAAGTGTAAGGCGAGCGATTGACCCAGCCCAATTACTTTCTGTGTTTAGCATTCTGTTAATCATCGTATCCATGTTTATTTATTAATTGTTTAGAAAAATTTTTCTAACGAATAACCCCACCGATGTTCTGGTCACAGGAGCAGTACCATACTGATCAAAGTCTATAGCCAGTCCAAACTGAGTGGCATTTCTGTCAAACCCGGCTCTTAGTTGTTGAAAGCTTCTTGAATGATGAGAGAACTTATTCCAGTAGGTAAGAATTTGTGTACCTAGCAGAAGTTTCCATTCACCTTTTAAGGGTCGGGTATACTGCATCTGCAAAAACATCTCACCATTGATGTACCCTGATTTTTCAAAGTGAGCAATGGTGGGAATTGCTGTTAAGACAAAATGTGGAGATCGAATGGCGAAAAGAATGGACAGCCTTTCAGAAAAACCAGCGACACTGTTGTAATACAGCCCGGGACCGACCGAAATTGCTTCATTGATGTTCCAATAGATGGTAGAGTGAACCCCGGCTTCGTCAAATACATAGTTTTCTTGCTGATGAAATTTTTGAAAGAAGGCCAGTGTGCCCAAAGAGAACGGAACGTTTTGAGCAAGAGGTCTTAATGAGAAAGATGTAAAGTCTGTCTTCTTAGGACATGTAGCCAACTCCAGCTGTGTTATCTGAGCATTACTGCTATGGATAAAAGCTATAAAAACACTGACGATAAGGGGGTATCTCTTTTTCATAAAACAAAGGACCCCGAAATGGACCGGGAAAAAATAAAGTAGTTTAAGAACGATGCCTGGAGCTCACCAAACTATCAATTTGGAAGGTGAGCATAGCGAGGATATCAAAAGTGCCAATCTCAGCGCTTAACGATTCTGCTTCGAATCATGCTTAAAAATTCCGGAGTAATCCCGAGATAGGCCGCCAGATCTTTTTGGGTGATACGATTGGCTATGCTGGGGAATTTATCAAGAAATATCTCATAACGCTCTTCAGCCGTTAACGAAATTCCCTGGTTGGTTCTTCTGTATATAACTCACCAATGAGCGCTGATAAAGAATTCTATAGAAACGTTCGAATTTCGGGATCTCGATGAAAAGCCGATCAAAATTATCCTTCGAAATCATTAAAAACTCTGAATCTTCCAGCGCTTTTATATAATAGGTGGAAGGTTGCTGCAGCATAAAGCTGGACATGTCGCCAGTCCAGAAATCTTCAATGGCAAACATGGACACATGTTCAACCCCGTTGCGATCAAGGGAGTATACCTTTAAGCACCCCTTGGTTACGAAGTATTCGTACTGCGTAATACTACCGGGTTGCATTACAAACTCTTTGCGTTTGGCGCTTCCCTCTCTTAGATAAGATTTGTACAGTTCTTTCTCATCAGTAGTCAGGTCAATAAAACGACCAACATTCTTGAAGACTAAATCATAAGGGGATTCGGGTACCTGATCTTCCATGGAAATAAAAGTAATAAGATAATTTTTCAACCGGCAACTGTCCTTCGGTTGGATAGGTTGATCGTTATCCTATATGAATAGCTCAGTAAAAGGAAACTGTTGAGCAGCTTAACTTCATTTCTCTACATTTACCTTCAAAAGTTAATTCTCTCAGGTTTGACCCGCGACATAATCGACATCAACGATTTTACCATCCTCATAGAGGAATCTGAGGCTGAGCAGCAGACGGTAGACATCTGTGCGTTTGATGAGCCGATTATTGCCGTGGCGTTTTATGGCTCGGGGAATGTCCATCTGACGGTAAAGTATGGGGAAAAGAAAAAGGAATTTGATCATACCAAGAGTATTGCACTTTCTTTTTATGCGGATGAAAAAGTGCAGTTTATCCATACCGTATCGCCTGAAAAGACCCTGAAATGTATCGTAATCGCAACTGCCCTGCGCAACCTGGAAAAGCTTCCCAACCAAGAGGATGAGCTGTTTTCACAAATGCTTTCACAGCTGGTGAATCCCAGCGACCATTATGTGGAAGGTGCCTGTTTTATACATAACGCCTGAAATGCAAACAGTGGTGGATCAGGTTTTTGGCTTGCGGTACGAGGGCAAAGCCAAGATGATGTTTTTCAGAAGTCAGATGACAGTGCTATTGGCGCACTTTTTCGGACAACTTTCCTCAATGAAGGAGGAAGTGGTGAAAGACGAAGAGCGCGAAAAACTCTACTTAGCCAAGCAGATCCTTACCGAAAACCTGGACACGCCACCCTCACTCAGCGAGCTTTCCCGCCAGATCGGTCTCAATAGTTTTAAGCTGAAAAAGAATTTTAAGGAACTTTTTGGCGTACCTGTCTTTAAGTATCTCCAAAATGAACGCCTCACCAAAGCTCATGACCTACTAAAAAAGGGTGACACAACCATTCAGGAAGCGGCATGGCACGTAGGTTGCGATAGTCTAAGCTCATTCTCTAACGCTTTCGCGAAAAAATTTGGCTTCCGCCCCAGCGCGATTAAGCGCTAATCCTTTTCGAACAAATCTTGCTCCTTTCCCAACAAACCCCTGACTCGGGTATGGAAGAGTTTTGCCTCATCATTAAAAAAGTAAAAAATGATGAAAAAAGTAAAAACCTCACGATTCTTATTTCTCCTTTTTACCTGTGGCATGTTAACGCTACAGGCATTTTCTTGGTCTTTGGATGGTTCGCTTCCCAGTGAAACAAAAACTCAAAGTGATCCGGAACATCTGAAACAGGAGGTTCTAATAGTGTTGCAAACCAAGTGTAACGTATGCCATAGTAAGCAGAACCCTTTCAAAATTTTTAAAGAGAAAAACATGGAGCGGTTTGCCTCAAAAATTAATGAGCAGGTTTTTATCAAGAAAAGGATGCCCAAGGCTGGCCAAACGCTCTCAGACCACGAGCGCAAAATTCTCAAAACGTGGTTATTAACTCAAAATATTAATAATAATGGAAATGATTAAAAGCATCTCATTCTTCACCACATTGCTACTTCTTGGACTTTCAGCAGGCTTCTTCTACTCATGGGAAGTGTCGGTAATACCCGGCACCAGTAGAGTATCCAATTTTAGTTACCTGGAAACTATGCAGCAAATCAACAGGGCAATCCTCAATCCGAAATTCTTTCTAATCTTTTTCGGTAGCCTGATTTTTCTCACACTAAGCAGCTACCTGCATTACCGGGGTGGGGTCAACTCCACTTTTTGGCTGATGTTGCTAGCCACACTTACGTACCTCATTGGCACTTTTGGTGTGACGGCTTTCGGAAATGTGCCACTCAACGATGCGTTGGACTCCATTAACCTCGAGCCGCTCAGCGCCACCCAACTGGAAGACTTGCGACTTTCCTACGAAAGGAAATGGAACAGACTCCATGTCATCAGGACACTGTTCTCCATGCTTTCGTTCAGCCTGGCGTTGCTGGCGCTTTTCGTCAGCCAAAAGGCGGCAGAAAACAGTATTCAATCAATTTTTAATCAATAAATAAACAGTTATGAAAAGTAACATTCTAGTAATTGGAGGTACCGGTAAAACCGGTCGTAAAGTGGCTAAATATCTGAGAGATCTTGGCCAAAACGTAAGAATTGGTTCGCGCAGCGGCAGCCCGTCATTCGACTGGCAGGATTCATCGACATGGGCAGCAGCCTTGGAAAACATGGACAAAGTTTACATCACCTTCCAGCCTGATCTGGCGGTGCCTGGCGCACTGGAAGCCATCGAAGCGCTGACCAGTGAAATGCAGAAAAGCGGTGTGAAAAAGGTGGTGCTGCTTTCTGGCAAGGGCGAAAAGGAAGCCGGGCTTTGCGAGCAGGTGATCATCCATTCGGGTATCGATTATAGCATCATCCGCGCCAGTTGGTTTATGCAGAATTTCAGCGAAAGTTTCTTCCTCGATCCCATTCTGGCAGGGCACGTGGCACTGCCCAATGCCGATGCTAAGGTTCCTTACGTCAGCACCGATGATATTGCTGAGGTGGTAACCACAGCCCTGCTGGACGAGCGGCACAACGAGCACATTTACGAACTCACAGGTCCGCGGCTGCTCACCTTCCGCGAAGTGGTACAGGAAATTTCAGCCGCCACAGGTCGCGATATCCAGTTCACGCCCATTTCCCTGCCTGCCTATTCCGACATCATGCGCGAGCAGCAGGTCCCCGAAGATTTCATCTGGCTGATCAACTACCTTTTCACCGAAGTCCTCGGTATCGAAGGCAATAACGTGGTCACTAATGATGTGGAAAAAGTGCTCGGCAGAAAGCCTGTGGATTTTTCGGATTTCGTTAGGGAAACCGCAAAGACAGGGGTTTGGAACCAATCAATTCCGCACTCAGTATAGGCAAGAAATTAAGTCATTTAATTTTTAAAAAAACTTCATCATGACAAGTCTGAAATTCAAACATGCAGCACTAAGTTCTGCCACAGTTTATGTAATCGGCATACTGGCATTTGTAGGCTCATATTTTGTGCCCATTCTTGATGACCCTGACTATCAAGCCAATTTGGTCTTGATGGTAGCTATCATACCCGCTGCTTACTTAGGAGCTCATCTTTACTACCGTAAAGGTCATGGTTCAAATGGTTTCTTAGTGGGGGGCGTTATGTTTTTAGGCGCCATGGTCCTGGACGCTCTGATCACAGTGCCCTTATTCATCATCCCGAATGGCGGAAACCATTTAGCCTTCTTTGGAGATCCGGGGTTTTGGCTTATAGGTGTGGAATACGTTGCGGTTGTTGTTGCATACTGGCAATTCCGAGTGGTTAACCGCCAGGTTAAGCAGGTAATCTAAAGTTCATTAAGAATCCAGTCCGCAGCAATGTGCGGGCTGGATCTTATCTTAAGACAGAGAGAAATGAATTTGACAACCGCCATTAAAATGATGCTTTGGTTATTGGTAGCGGTGATACTTTTTCATTTGAGTATTCTTCTAAAAATAGTTCCCTACGAATTAACCTGGGGCGGAAGATTGACGAATGATTTTGAAATGTATGTATTCGAGACGATTTCTGTGCTGGTCAATCTCTTTTTGTTCACCTTGCTGATGATCAAAGGGAACTACTGGAAAGAATTTATACCTTCTGAAGATTGTCGATATCTTCTTATGGGTTTTCACAGCCCTTTTTGCTCTCAACACCCTTGGGAATATCCTAGCAAAAACAGCCTTTGAAAAGTCATTCGCTGCAATCACCTTGGTTTCGTCTTTTCTACTTTGTTATATCCTAATTAAATCAAGGAAACGTCCGCTCGGCAGTGGAGGCCCACATTTGAATTGAGCCATCAACTCTCCGCGCTTTTCTTCAACACCGCCAACACTTTAGATAAAAATACCACGTGCTTACGCAGATATTCAGTCTGGTTGAAGGTTCCGGCTAAATAAATATCCCACTCGGGGCAGTAGTACATAAAAGAGCCAGTGCTGCCGCTGTGGCCGATAAGGCTTACGTTCGGCAGGGTGAAAAAGAGTTCTTTCAGCTCGAATTTGCGCAGGCCAAAGCCGTAGTACATTCCCTTGGATTCGTCTGTCCAGTTCTGCATTTTTTCCAATGAGCCTTGGGAAATCAGTTTACCGCTCATCAATGCCTGGTGAAACTTCATAAGGTCTTCAGTGGTGGTGAGCAGACCGCCTCCTGCCCAGTCCAGGCTGAGGCTGGTGTAGCCGCTGATCTCCAGATCTCCCACGTAAAGTTCGGCCATTCTGCCGGTCGGTTCCAGTGGTTCAGAGCGCAGGTGCATGCTGGTGTGAGTCATTCCCAGGGGTTGAAAAATCCGTTTTTTAAAAACTTCATGCAGCTCCTTGCTGGTGATGTTTTCGATGATCGTTCCGAGGAGAATGTATTCGGTATCGGAGTAGTGGTAGCCGGTGCCGGGAGGGAAGTGGGGTTGCATCTGGTCTTTAGCGAAAAGGAGCAATTCCATGGGTGTCCAGAAGTGGGCAGTGTCGGTGACCATGAGTTCCCGCATCGAAGGTCCTTCGGAAGGTTGGTCTTCAAAAAAATCGGGCAAACCGGAGGTGTGCTGAAGCAGTTGTGCAATGGTGATCTGATCGGAGTATTCCACTCCTTCAAAAACATGCAGATGCTCCATGATTTCAGGATTCAGGTAGTTCTTAATGGGATCCTCGAACTCCAGTTTTCCTTCTTCCTGCAGCATCACCACGGTAATGGCCGTAAAGGTTTTGCCGATACTCGCACTGTGAAAAGGATTGGCAGCAGTCACTTTGGAGCCGTTTTTAAATTCTCCTTCGGCCCAGTTTATGTCCAGGCCTAGCTTATTTGAGTGTACGGCAAAAAATGCATTGCGCACTTCATCGTTTTTCAACTCTTTCTCAAAAAGCTTCCTGATCTTTTTTTCTTCTTTGGATTGGCTAAAAGCGGTGCTTGAAAGGATTAGTACTAAGCTTAAGATTACACTTTTCATGGTTTTAGATTTTAAGATTGGCTGACAAAAGTGTAGTGTAAAATTAGGGTGGTCGTCTTGGAATGTAATTTCGGACGTGATTTTAGTGAACGCGGATGACGCGGTTAAGACGGATCTTCACTGATCGTCAGGAAAGGGTTTAATCCGTTGTAATCCTTAAAATCAGCGTTACCCGCGTTCCATTGCTTTTGATTTCACCCAGGCCCTAGGCGTCATTCCCGTTGATTTTTTAAAGAAATCATTGAATACCGATTTGGAGTTGAAGCCGCTTTCGTAGGCCAAACCCAAAAGGGTAATGTGGCTGTTGGCCGGGTC
Source organism: Schleiferiaceae bacterium (assembly GCA_963758205.1). GTDB lineage: Bacteria > Bacteroidota > Bacteroidia > Flavobacteriales > Schleiferiaceae > Owenweeksia. Next base: position 882,874 of record CAVWUM010000006.1, on the reverse strand, counting down.
CAATGCTTTTTGCTGAAAGGTGTTCAGCCGCATGCTGTTGATGTACTCGTTGAAATTCTTTCCCAATGCTTCATTGATCAGCCAGGAAAGTTTATTGGGGTGCATTTCCATTTTTTCGGCCAGGCTGCGCAGGTTGAGGTCCTGGTGCAGGAAAAGTTGTTGTTCCAGCATCAGCCGCTCCAATTCCACTTCCGCACCATTGGTTTCGATGGGTGCTTTTTCAGCAGCTTCCTCATCCTGATCAGGTACAAAACCATGATCGAGTAGGGCTTGAATCTCCGCGTATTCCCGCAGCGGTTCCAGCATAGGATCATAACGGAAGTTGATGATCTGCCCCAGCTTTTGGTCGATGTAATTCAGGAGCAGTTCACGAGCTTCTTCCCGTCTATCGGAGTTGGCCAGCAGAAAAAGACTAAAAGGCACCAGGGTGGGGACTTTGATATTTTCGAGCAAAGATTCAGAAACCTCATAGCCATCGTTATGAACAAGGTCATAAAGAGCCAGCGCTTTTTCAGGCCCACCAGACTCCACATAACTTTTCAATTTTTCATAGCTTCTATGTTGGATTAGGCACAGCGCCTTCTGACCTTGAGCCAATTCAAAATCAGGATTGATTTCAAGTGCCTTATCAAAATAGGGGATGGCCTCAGCCGTATCGCCCCTAAAATAGAGGATGTGAGCCTTGGTATAGTGGTGGTTGGCAGAGAGCGGATCGAGGTTCAGGCACTGTTCGGTAAACTCTAAGGCCTTATCAAAATGACCGGTGGCTAGCATAAGCTCCGCCATGTTCTCCAATGCAATGGCATAGCCGGGATTGGCAACAAGAGTGTTTTTCAAATGCCGGTAGGCTTCTTCAAAATCCCACATCATCCAAAAGCTGCGGGTAGCCAGGCAGAAGTGGTATTCCGGAAGGTCACGATCTAACTCTACAGCCTTATCGAAATACTCTTTTGCAGCAGCATCCGCCTTCTTCATAGGGTAAAAGGCCCAGGCGGCCAACATGTAGTAGCACCAGACAATTTCATAGTACGCCCGGGCAAAGTTTGGGTCTTCAGCAATAGCCGCATTAAAAAAGTGGATGGCTTGCTCAATTTCCGGCAAGGTCCACCTGAGCATCAACGAGCGGCCTTTCAGGAAGTGATCGTAAGCCTGAACATTGCCGGTAGCTTCATCCACAAGCGAATCCTGCATTTCAAGGTGCCCGAAATTTTCACGGATCTTATCCACTACCAAAAGACTGATCTCATCCTGCAGGGCAAAAACATCTTCCAATTTCCGGTCAAAGCGGTCCGACCATAAATGAAAACCATCAGAAGCTTGCACCAACTGCACACTGATCCGCAAGCGGTCACCGGCTTTTCGCACGCTACCCTCCAGAATGCTGATCACCCCGAGGGTTTTCCCAATCTCGCGGATGTCGTGGTCTTTAGTTTTATAGGCGAATGAAGAAGTGCGGGCGGTAACTTTGAGGCCCTGCACCTTGCTCAGGGCATTGATGATCTCTTCGGTCATGCCATCGCTGAAGTACTCGTTTTCGGGATCAGCACTCAGGTTAAGTAGCGGAAGTACGGCTATTGATCGTTCCGGTGCAGCGGAATTCATGAGCGGAAATAGTTGGTTGGTTTTGTTTTGTAGGAGTAAAGATAGGGGAAAGGGGTGTTTTTGTCCACCTCCGTCACGCTTAGGCGTGACACCTCCGCCAGCGGAGGACAGGCAGCCGCTAGTTTTTTTTTCTTAATTGAAATAGAAGGCTCTACGCTGAAGCTGGTGAATACACTTCTTAGTTTAAAAGGCAGAAGCTTATGGGCAGGCGTATCCCCCGCTGGCGGGGGTGGTCGAAGACCGGGGGTGGATAATTAAGACAATTAAAGTGATAATCAGCGTAACCCGCGTTTCATTGCTTTAGATTTCACTCACGCCCTCAGTGTGATCCTCGTTGATTTTTAAGGCATCATGTCCATACTACCGTGATCTCGAGCCCTGCTGCGGATTTTACGATGGATGCTTCTGGTTAAGAATATGGTAAAGCTCATCAACACTACAACAATTACAGATAGCACAGGGTAATTAAGCATTTCACCGTCTTCATTTTGAAAAACAATCCACCCCGCAGCTGTAGCTGCCAAACCTGCACAAATTAGTTGTAGGGCTGAATCGAAGGTCATGAAAGAGCCCCGGTCGGTACTTTTAGGAATTTCCAGGCCCAGAGCTCCCGAACAAATCATACGTCCGGCCATACCTGTAAAAAGAAGGGTGTTGCATACCACCACCCAAATAATACCCGCTTCGTGAAGCTGAGAAATTGTGATCACCATAGCCGCGGCAATTCCTGTACCTATGGCAAAAACTTTAAAATGACTGGTTTTATCGGCCAGTTTTCCTATCAATGGACTAAGCAGTATAGTTGCAGTGCCCGATGCTCCAAAAACAATGGCCAGCTCATCATCAGATATCAATTGATTTTTTACATAAAACACAGAGGCAAACGTCATAAAAAGTACATCCGCTATTACAATCGTGAAATTATTTGCAAACACAAACCAATAAGAATGTGTGGTAACGATACCCTTGAGTTTGGACGACACGCTATTCTGTTTCTGAAGATGACCTGCTATCGGCTTTATTATAAAAAGGGAAAGGACCAAAAACAACAAACCTGCCGATAGGATTATAAAGTAAGCCATCTGCCATTCATATCGGGAAGCAATAAAAACTGCAGCAGGAAGACCTGAAACCTGGCACAGTGCGAAGGCTACGTGGAGTAATCCCATGGCTCTTCCGCGCTGCTGCAAGGAGAAAATCTCGCTGACCATGGCATAACAAATGGCCGCAATTACACCACCAAAAATGCCCGTAAAAATCCGCGCGGCTATCAGCATCCAAAAGCCTTGCGCTAGGGCGGATAACAGAATACCGATCAGGAATCCTGTATAAACAGACATCAAAAGTTTTTTTCGCTCAAAGCGATCAGCAAAAGTGCTGAAGATTAATGCGGAAGTTCCTGCGCTTATGGAGTAGGCCGATACCACATATCCAAATTGGCTGGTGCTCAGATCTAATGCCGGCATTACCATGGCACTGATGGCGGGCAGTAACATAAAATCCAGCACCATTGTAAACAGCAGGCCAGCAATACATACAAGCAATTGTATCTGATAAGTACTGAATTTTTGGATTTCTGTAGTGGAGGACTTCATGAGCTCGGACTTTATCTCAAAAAGTTAGCAGGAAAACGCTTTTCAGGTAGTACGTTTTGTGTGGGTTCAAATTCTGACTTACGCTGAAAAAGGGCCCAGATGGTAAAGATGATTTCTCCTAAAAAGGTATAATCCGATACCAATATCTTATAAGTCCAAATCAGATAATTAAGACTATCAAGAATGTAACCTGCACCTGAAATAATGAGCAGAACACCCAACACCTTGATCCACCTTGATTGAAACAAAAAAGCATAACCCACCGGCAGCAGCCAAAGGCCCCAAAATAGGGTGGCTGTGAAAACCCCTGCCTGGTAGAGGTTTAGATAGAGAGCAATATTTTCAGGATTTGTGGAGCGTAGTGCAAAATGCAAAACAGATACGCTATTGAGTTCATTGGCCAAAGACACGATAGCACCAGTCATTAAAAGAAGGGCAGCGCTGACGGCCAGTGTGGATGAGAATTTCTTTAACCAACGGTAGGTGAATATGGCCAGAAAAAGACTGGAGGCGTTCATCAATACCGTAGCCAAAATGCCGTATCTCAATAGTTGAGGGTTGGCTTTAACCTGTATTAAAGTTTGGGCAACACTATCATAATCGTACAGTGTCATGGGAACATAGCCCATGCCGAAGAATCCAAAAATAATGAGCAGCAAAAAGCTTAGGCCCATTAGTTTAGCATAGTTGAAGTTTGTTTTCATCTTTTTTTATTGTTCCGCAAAACTGCCTCAATACAGCGCGCGCATCGTCCCGCATTACAATTCGGAACTTTTTTGAGGTTTGGAGATCATAAGAATTGAGGATCTTTAGAAATCCTTAATCCTTTCGGGATTTTAGCCATGCCCGTGGTGTAAGACCGGTAGAGCGTTTAAAAAAATCGTTGAAAGCAGTTTTGGAGTTAAAGCCACTTTCATAGGCTAATCCCAACAGCGTGATGTGGCTGTTTTTAGGGTCTAACGCTTTCTCCTGAAAAGCCAGTAAACGCCAATGATTAATGTATTCATTAAAGTTTTTTCCGAGATTTTCATTGATTAGCCAGGAGAGCTTATTAGGATGAATTTGTAATGCCTGCGCTAATTCTCTTAACGAAAGTGAAGGATTGAGGTAGGTCTGATCTTCATCCATTAATTGTTTTAACTGCTTCAGCGTAGCCAGTGTTTCAGGGTCAGTAGCCTTAGGGGCCGTCCGCTTTCGGTCATTTGAAATTGGCAGAACGTTATTGCTAACCTGTTGCTCCTCACCTTTATGCTCAGGAAAATTGATCCTATCATAGATTTCCTGAAAGCGTTCGTCATCACGAATAGCATCCCAAATCCAGTAATGCTTTAAGGTAACCATCATCACAGATCTTGCCTTGTATCCTTCTTCCAGCTTGGCTATGGCTTCATCTGTCCTGCCCATTAAGGCGTAAAGCATGGCAGGATCCATAGGGTCTAAAAACTCCTTTCCTTCTATACTCTGTAGCACCTCTTTTTCTTTCCCCAGCAGCACTTTTAGTATAAGATAAGATAGGTGTGCCCAGGGGTTATCGCCACTTAATTCGATGGCTTTTTGAGCGGCCTCCTCTGCTTCATCAAACTTCTTCAAAAATCCAAGTGCTGTGCCCTTCCAGTGATAAGCTTCGCTGTTTGTAGGCTCAAGTTCAATAGCTTTATTAAAAGCATCCACGGACAGTTCAAAGCGAGCGGCAAAGTAATAGCTGATGCCAAGCTGCCAATGGCTTCCGGAATGCAGTGGGTCAGTTTCCAATAATTCCCTGGCTATTTTTATGGCTTTATCACAATCATTCTCCAGAAAAATGTAGTAATAGGTGATAAAGTCATTTTGGTTGGGCAATCCATAGCGTACGGCTTTTTGATAGGACTCTATGGCGGCATCCCAATTCCAGTCGTAAAAAAGATGGATAAATGCCAATACTTTATGTGCGCGAGGGTCGTACTGATTGATGCCTAATGCGGTATAGGCGTAGGAGCGGGCCTGTTCATGCGCATCAATCGTGGAGATTATTCCAAAAGCACAGTGGTGAATTACCGTTTCTCCCATATAGGCGTAGGCTTCCGCGTAGTCTGGCGCCAATTCTGTAGCCTGTTTAAAGTAATCCAATGCTTTTACGGTGCCGTCAAAGTCTCGTTTAAAGAAGTAGATGCCCTTGAGAAGCAATTGGTAGGCCTCGGTATTTTGCGTATAATTTTCACTGGTGAAATTGACTTCAAGCTCGAGCTTAAGACGCTCCAGCACACAGGTGGCAATGTCATCCTGCACGGCAAAAATATCCACCATTTCCCGGTCATACTTTTCGGCCCATATTCGAAAGCCGTTTTCCACCGTTACCAGTTGAATGTTTATCCGAACCTGGTTGGCAGCCTTGCGCACGCTACCTTCCAGAACCAACTTTACACCCAGCTTTTCCCCGATTTCGCGGACATCCAGGTTCTTGCCTTTAAAGGCGAAGGTTGAAGTACGGGCAATAACCTTCAGCCCGCTGACCTTGCTCAGGGCATTAATGATCTCCTCGGTCATGCCATCGCTGAAGTACTCGTTTTCAGGGTCAGCACTCAGGTTGAGCAGCGGCAGCACAGCTATAGAACGTTCCGGAGCAGCGGAATTCATTAGCGGGAATACTTGGTTGGTTTTGTTTTGAAGGAGTAAAGATAGGGGAAAGTCGTGTTATCATTCTTTCAGCTTTCACCATAGGTTTAAGATAAACATCTTTCATTTGGTTATAGATAAGACATTTCAAGTTTTATTCCTCACGGTTCAATGTATGTAAACCATATTTGTTTTCGCGAGTTATAAATGCCTTTTTACTACCTTCAAGTTTAAGTAATTTATCTCTATTTTGAAGGTTCTCGATAGTGGTGGGAGTGTTAATCGTACAAGTTTTATTGAAGGGTGTTTCTAGAATATGAATAAGAGAAGCATCTCCATTAATAACAAAATTTGAATTATGGCTAGCGAAGATGATCTGACGATCCAATTGCTTCTCTTTTAATAGATCAATTAGGTAATCTGCAACTAGCTTATTATCAAGGTGAGCTTCAGGTTCATCAATAATAAGAGGTTTAACACCAGTCATAAGCAGGGTGACAATTACAGCCGTACACCTTTGACCAAAAGAACAAGATTCTAACTCTTTTTGCCCATAGAAGCCTTTAATCTTGACATACCTGAGTAAGTCGTATTTATGCTTCTTGATTAAGTTCTTGTATATTAAATAGTTTCCGCTGTTAGAAAAGATGTTTGTGATGATCTGCACGTAATTATTCGAAGTACGATAATTTTGATCAGTAAGCTTACTATCGAGGCTGGCTTTGAAGCTTTCATACTTTGTATTAATTAAGTTCAAATCCGGATCGACTAAGAATAGAACTTCTTTAACTCTAGATTCTGAAGTCCCAGAAATGTGATAGGCGTTGAATATGGAGTAAAACTCTTCAAATAGTGTATTCTTAAAAATATCTTCATCAAATTCAAAGGTGAACTTGATTTCGAGAACATTCTCATCGTTGACCTTTAATTTTTTATTTATTCGGTCTAAATTTTCTTGTATAAGTGCATAGTTCTTATCATAGATAGATGACAGCTCCTCTGTGATATTATCATTCTCTTTGTATCGTTTGGAAAGTTTTTCGCTATCCTGCTTAATAGTTTCTATGTCGGTTTTTATTTTAGAGAGGCTCTCAGATGCTTTCTGTGAATCTTTGATTGTCTCTTCATTTGTTCCCTTCTCCTCAAAGAACATTCGTAAGTTAGAAGTTGCTTCACTAAGCCCTTTCTCAATTTCAGATAGTCTCTTATCAATATTGCTGAAAGAGCGATAATTAATGTTTAAGGTTCCTTCCTTCTGTATTATATTCTAACTCGTCAGTATCGAGAATATGATTCACTATTGACTGAATTCTTCGCTGAATATCGTTGTTAGCTTCATATAATTGATAGTTTTCTACAATTTGGCTGAGATCTGTTAGTAAGGATTTATAGGATTGGCCGTTGCGCTGAATCGTTTCGTGTTCCTGTTTCAGATTTTTAATATTTTCGTTGATCAACCTGTAATTAGGGTCGTTTATGGAGTCAACTATTTTTTGGCGCGTGGACTGCTCCTTTTGTTTCCGCCTTAGTATTTCCTGATTGTTGATAAGATCTTTGAGTATTTGTATGTTGTCATCTAATAATAAAATATGGTCTTTAACTTTTCTTTCAGATTCAACAAAAGTGCTTTCAATACTTTTGATCCGGTCATTAAACACAAGCTTTGTTAACTCGTTTCCTTCAGCTAACTTTTCTATGGTACCTTGGCTAACAAACTCCACTTCGTTAGTGCCTTGGACATCGATGTAATTGTTCGAATCGTCTTCGATGTTATACTCTTTGTTCTCTATAAGCAACTCTGAACGCTTGAAGAAAGGTGTTCTTTCATTAAGCTTCTCGGCCAAGAGGTTAATTATGGTGCTTTTACCTGTACCTCTACCTCCGATTATACACGTGAAGTAATCACTAAAGTAAATAGGCTGATTGAGTTGATTTAGACAGAATTCTTGATTCTCATCGGAATCTTTTCGCCTTATTTTAGTTGATGAGGGGAAATTGAAACAGATACTCTCTACCCGTCTTAGGGGCTGTCTTGGCAAGGTGTCGGACAATTGAACCCTATGTTGTGGTTCGTAGAGGATTTGTTTTAATCCTTCAAAGGTCTTATCAGCCCTAATCCAAGTGATATCTTTAATTATTTCGGATTTACCATCATTCCTATTGGATCTCCGTTTTACTTGACCTAGATAAGAATCGAGATCAGCAAAAGAATGAGCATCACATCCACAAACCACGGGCTTAGGAAGTGAAAAGCTGGAATTTTCGTACCGATTCTCTTTAAGGAAATATTCAACATTTTGCCTTCCTCCGAAGAACGCGTCACATAATTTATCTATTTCATCGGTGATAGCTACTTTTCTAGGTGAGTTGGTTGGTCTTATACCTGCATTGTTTGCAGCCGCTAAAATTAGATAGGGTTTATGGTTGCCGAATATTTCTTTTAAGCAATGGATTAGTTCAATGTGATTAATGGTTGCTGATTCAAACTGATGAGACTTCAGTTCACTACAGGATACTCTATTCCCATTGGATGTTGTAGTGTTTGTTTTAAGAAGGTTTAAAAATTTGTCTAGCTGCTTACTATCAATATCATTAGAGAAAATAACATGTATGTTGATTTCCTCATTTTTCCTATTTACAGCGTTAGCTAGCCGAAATTCAATATTTGGGAAGAATACCTTGGCAGATTCTGGGTAGTGATGAGTGAAGTGTTCTTTAAATGTAAAGAAAGTGTCTATGGAAAAGTAGTCTGTGATTCCAAAAACCTCAACATCCGAATTTTCTAGCCTATCACAGAAAGATTTCCATATGTCTTCGTCTTTTTCTGTTTTATAATGATCACTAAGTTTTGTAAAAGGGGTATGAAGGTGTAAGTCCCACTTTCTCCAAATGGATCCCTTAGTTGATGTTATTTGTTTAGCCTGCATAACGGTTTGATCAATATGTTGAGCATTTGAGCTAAACTATGGAAAAGATCGAGAACGGTTATTATGGATTATTCAAAATCAAAAAACGCGAAGCCAACCCCTCCGGCCAGCTCCGCGCTTTTCCTAAAACCAAGTCTTAGTGTTATTCCTCTACGATCACTTCTCCCGAAAGGGTATAAGAGTAAGCCTGGAACAGACCTAATCCACCCTCGATATTGGAAGGAGCATTAGCGGGATTTTTTCCGAAGATGCCACCCTGCATGGGCGTGTCGGCCAGGGCGAGGTAGAAGTTGTAGCTGCTTTTATCCAGCGAAAAAAGGCGAATGGAAAGGGTGTCGCCAACCTGGGGTTTGTTCTCGTCTTCTTCATCCCAAAAAGCGACAGCACCTGTAGCGGTAAAGCCTTCCCCGAAAGCCTGGTCATCAAAAACTACCAGGTCACTGGCGGTGGTCAATTGCCTTTTGCCGTTTATCAGCGCTTCGGTTTTGTAATAATTCTTAATTGCAGGCTGGTTCAGCATGGTACCCAGAAGGTGGTAACCCTCTTCCCACTGCGGGTCTGCGGCTGTGGCTTTTACCAGTTCCAGAGCCAAAACAGGTACGGTATCAGGCAGGGTGGAAGTGGCTTGCAGTGTACCGCCATCGTAATCTACTTCCAGTTGGTAGGTACGGCCAATTATTCCCGCAAAGGAAGCCGGACCGGTGTACATACCTGGGGAGCTTTCGGTGAATACTATAACATTTCCCTCATCATCGGTAATGGTGACCAATGCCTCGCGCACCGCTTCGGGAGCTTCTTTGGAGAAGTAGGTCTTGCTCCACTGCAGCTTTAAGTAGCTCTCGCCAGCGTTGTTGGTGATCACGCCCTCCACAGCCACCTGTGGTTCGGGCTCATCTACTTTTAGTTCTACTACTTTTTGGCAGGAAGCACTGAGGATTCCTAAAAGAATAAACAGGATGAATTTGATAATTGAGTTCATTGTAATTGGATTTATGGAATTATCATTTGTGTGGTGTGCCCCCAACCCCCCAAGGGGGCTTCATCAGCGGTGCGCTGGTCCCCCTTAGGGGGATTTAGGGGGCAAAGCAGGAGGTGAGTTTTTTTCTAGAATTTAAAGTTATAGGTAACCGCAGGTACGATGGTGCCGATAAGTGACATTTGCACGGCTTCGGTATTCCTGGGATTGTCGGCATTTTGGCGTACCTGTATGGTAAATGGGTTTTGGCGGCCGTAGGCATTGTAGAGTGAGAAGTTCCAGCTGCTTTCCCACTTGCGCCCGGGTTTCTTCTTGTTGTCTAGCGTAAGCGAAAGATCCATGCGGTGTGAATCAGGCAGGCGGTAGCCGTTGCGCTCCGCGTACACCGGCACTACCACGCCTTCGTGCTCGTAGGATGAACTTGGTATACTGATGGGCGATCCGCTGGCGTAGGTCCAGGCGGCTCCCAGTGTTAAACGTGGTTTTAGCTTGTAACTGGCCACCAGGTTTATAGCATGCGGGCGATCCTGGCGGGGGCGGTAGGACTCTCCGTTGTTTATGCCGTCAATGGTCCGGGTGGTTTTAGAAAGCGTGTAGCTCACCCAACCGGTCAGTTTGCCCTCGGTCTTTTTCAGCATCAGTTCCAGGCCGTAGGCTTCACCAGTACCGGAGAGAATTTCGCGCTCTAGTTGTTCGTTCAGGATCAGGTTGGCATTGTCGCGAAAGTCGATCTGGTTTTGCATGTGTTTGTAATACACTTCCGCGGAAAGCTCATAGCGGTTTGCCGCGAGATTGTGGAAATAGCCCAACGCTACCTGGTCGGCCAATTGGGGCTTTACGTTGCTGGAAGCCGGAAAGTAGATGTCCAGTGGTGTTCCGGTGGTGGAGTTGCTGGCCAGTTGCAGGTATTGGTACATGCGGTTGTACGACATTTTAATGGAGTTTTCATCGCCCAGCAAGTAGCGCAGGTTCAGACGTGGCTCTAGCCCGTGCTGCCCATCGTGCAATTCATTTTTGGCGAAAGCCGTAGAGTTTACGGCCTCGGGCATGCCTTCATCGTATTGGTAGTTGGTGCCGCCAATGTTTTGGAAAAGGGAATAACGCAAGCCGGCTTCAGCGGTAAGTCTGTCGCTTAACGAGAGTTTAGCGCTGGCGTAGGCAGCAGACTCCAGCGCTCGTTGTGTTTCCAGTTTCAGGCTGGTATTAATGTCGCTACCGGTCACCTCTATAAAACCGGGGTGTATGGTGTGGTGAGAGGAAGACACGCCAAACTTAAAGTTGTAGCGCTTGGAGTGCAGGTAGGAGAAGTCCGCTTTCAGCGTTTGGTCGTTGATGCGCGCTTCCCAATCCAGGTTATTGGAACCGGAGTAGGAGCCAAGGCTGTAGTTGAAATCGCTGTACACGGCTGAAACATTCGCAAAGAATTTATCATTAAAGCGATGCTTCCAATTAAGGGTGGCGGTGCGGTTGCCCCAGTTCCAGCTCAGTTGCTCCTTGTTTTTCAGCACATCGTTACCGTAATAGCCGGAAAGGGTGATGCGGTCTTTGTCGCCCAGTTTAAAGTTCAGCCGGCCATTGAGATCGTAGAAATACAGCGTACTGTTTTTCACATCTTCCTTGGAGCTCAGCTTGGTAAAAACATCCGCATAGGTTCTGCGCCCGGCAATAATGAAGGAGCTCTTTCCTTTCTGAATAGGCCCTTCGAGACTTAGTCGGCTGGCGATCAATCCGAGGCCGCCATTGGCCCTGAACTGCTGATCATCGCCATCGCGCATAGTGATGTCCAGCAAGGAAGCCGAGCGACCCCCGTAGTCTGCGGGTATGCCACCTTTGTAGATTTCCGCACTTTTGAGCACATCGGCATTAAAAACCGAAAAGAAACCCATGAGGTGGCTGGGGCTGTAAACGGTGGCTCCGTCCAGCAGCACCAGGTTTTGGTCAGCCGCTCCGCCACGAACAAAAAATCCGGTGGTTCCTTCACCCCCGGATTGTACACCTGGTAAAGCCTGTATGGCTTTGAGTACATCCACTTCACCCATAAAGGCGGGGATTTCCTTAAGCTGCTTTACCGAAAGCACTTCGCTGCTCATCTTAAGGTCTTCCACATTGGCAGCCTCCACACGGTCGGTAACGGTTACTTCGGTAAGTTGAGTGGAAGATGGCGTTAGTTTCAAATCCAGGTTCTGCTTTCCGGAAACTCTTACCTCAATGGTTTTGGTTTCATAACCGATAAAGCTGATCTGCAACTTGTGCTTACCGGCCGGCAGGTTCATCGTATAAAAGCCATTGAAATCTGTGGTGGCCCCGATCTGTAGTGCGGGAGCGTACACCGTAGCCCCGATGAGGGTTTCGGCAGTAGTGGCATCAGCGATGTGGCCGCTGAGGTTGGCCTTGTCTTCGGCTTTGGCCGAAAAGATCAGAAGGCTGAACATTAGAATAATTACATTTTTCATTGTTTGGGTTTTAGGAGGTTAGAGGAGGTGGAAGTTTTCCATTTCTCTCATTTGCCGTGGCAAAGCTATCGGCAGGGGGAGGGGCGGAAGTCCTGCTTTTCACCCGGTAGGTTCGGGATTATAATTGAGGACAAACTGCCGGTCAGGCCTTGTCGTATGGTTTTATCTGAATGGTACGGGTGCTGAAGTTGATGGTCACCACTCCCGAAGCCATAAGGTCGTAGCCGATGAGGCCATCTACGTTGAGGCCATAGGCACGAAGGCGTTTGAGGTCGGTAGCCACCGTGGTTACTTTTCTAAGATTCAGTCCAATGTTGATCTTGTCCAACTGCCTGATTTCGATGCCTGATCCGCTTCCATCAGTGCTTAGCAAGTCGTGGCTTCGGATCAGGCTGGTTTGGATGCGGTCTCTCGCCATGATGGATTTATCCAGTAGAAGGGTTTCGGAACCGGTATCAAATGCGATGCGATAAGCGCGGTTGTTGATGTGGGCTTCCAGCTCGATAAGGGCACCGCTGTACTTGAAAGGCATAGAAATGATACCTGTGTTTAGAGCCACTTTTTTGCCCTGCAGTCTCAGGCCTTGCTTGTCCGTTTTGTAAATGCGGAGGAGGTGTTTTTGCAGGTCGATCTCCAGCTCTTCCCCTTTAAAGAGGTTCACGCCAAGTAGGCCAAGGATCTTCACGTTTCGTTTTTCTTCGATATGACTCAGGTCAATGACATCGGCCACCTGTCTTTTACAATTCAGGTCTCCGAGATTGAGGTTGTGCACGTAGTACACCCGCGCATCGTGAATCTGGCCGTTTACACCGGTTACTTGACGGGTGGGGTCTTGAGTGAAGTTTTCAAAATGATTTTCATTTAAAATCAGGTCAGGTGCACCTGTATCGAAAATGAAGTACCCACTTACGCCATTCACCTCTCCTTTTATAAGGATCAGCTTGTTGAGTTTGTAGATGGGAATAGTGTGGCTGGTGGCGGTTTCGTTTTCAGTAGGCCAGGCAATAGAACTGCGGTAGGCAGAGCAACTGCTTAGCATCAAAATGATGAGCAGAACCAGTGTGGCACTAAGAACCTTCCGGATAGAAGCATTAATTAATAAAGCTGAAGTGGTGGGTGTATTTCTTTCTGTTCTCATCGTAACTCTTTTTAGAATTTGATGAGACAAAAGTGGCCTGAAGGGCTATCCTAAACGTTCGGGATTCAAGGAGTTAGGTTCGAGATTATATTTCTGTACGAGGTTTGGTTCACATGTTCAGGAAGTCCACCCCGCCCTTTGGGAATGGGTAATCGGTTTTTGTGACCTGGAGAATCCACCCCCGCCTTTCAGGCACCCCCGCCAGCGGAGGACAGGCAGCCGCTGGCTTTTCCCATTATTGATAGAATAGGCTTTACGCTCAAGTTCGGGAATGCACCTCCCAACTCAAAAGGGGCAGGCGTGTCCCCCGCTGGCGGGGGTGTCACGCCTGAGCGTGACGGGGGTGAGCCTAGTAAGAACAGCTCATCCCAAATAAAAAAATGCGAAGCCGGCCTCTTCGGCCAACTCCGCGCTTTTCAAAAATCGAGTCTGCTACAGGGTTAATGGTGTTTTATCAGATCGAAGCTTGTAATTCTTTATTTTGCTGTATTTCCGAGTTCTGACTTTTTAATTTTCCACCCCTAGCGACTAACCAAACCGCAAAACCTACTTCACCAACAATCATTGGAACGCTGAGTATCGACTCGATCACTATTAAGTGCTCCTTAATTTGAGGGAAGAAGGCATACATGCCGTGGAGATAGGAATAACTAAATCCGGCAATCACAAGAAGCACTCCCCAAATTTTTGGAACGTAATCCGCTTTGAAAGCGAGAAACCCCAGAAGTGTCAGGTGAAAACCAAAAATGATAAGGCTTTTAGACCAAATGTCTTCAAAGGAATTGAGATAATGCATTACCTGGTCCATTCCGTTATTCATTCCAAATTGTCCTAATTGGTCGTTGATGACCGTCATTACTTGTGGAAGATTGTAAATGGCAATTCCTAGAAAAGCGGTGTAGATTACCCTCAAAAAAGAACTTAAAAAGGCGAGGCCCTTATTGGATTTTTTAAAGAAGTGATACAGTGACCAGGCCACCAGACCGTCCAGGATGAAGATCACTTTCCATCCAAAGATTTCAGCGTAGAACAGGTCAGTGGAGGTTTTCAGGTTGTCGAGGGTAGCCTGGGCGTCATCGGCTACTACCAGGTTTCCGTGCAGGTAGCCGTAGCTAAGGCCGGCCACTACTGCCATTACTAATAATGAGATGCCCGCTATGAGGGCTGATTTTCTTTGGGAAATGCTGTTGATTTTTTTCATGGTTTTAGAATTTTAAGATTGGTTAAGACGATTCTGAGTTTTTATTTACTGGCAAAGCTACCGGCAGTGGGTAGGTCGGGAGTTCGGATTTTCATGGAAGAGGTGCGGGATTGCATGTTCAGATTTGATTTTATCGCACGGTACTCAACCACCTGGGCAAGCTTCGCAAGCCCCGTCCTCCTTCAAAAGGAGGACAAAAGGCAAATGCTTCCCGGCCTGTGCTTTTATTTTTTAGCCTGCTGGTAGCCCAGACCTTTTCCCCTCCTTAAAAAAGGAGGGGTAGGGGTGGTTGTGTCTCCCGAAAGATGCTTAGAATATTGTCTTTTCCACCTCCGCCCTCCGGGCACCTCCGCCAGCGGAGGACAGGCCAGCCGCAGGTTTTGTTTTAGTAGCCAACTGCTGTAAGCTTTGCAGCTACAAACGGAAATCCCTTCGTAAAGGTAATTTCTTACTAATCGGGGCCATGATCGCGGAGCTATCCCCCGCTGGCGGGGGTGGTGAGGAACGAGCCGGGGGTGGACTTTAACAAGTGCGCCTTAAGTAACCTGCGCAACCTGCCCTCCGCTAAACTCCTTTCCATTTCTTACTCCCTTGATCAACAACCAAAGCGTAAGCGAAAATTCCCCAACCACCCCTCCTCCGATTACCAGTATTTCAAAGAGGGACTGGTAATCCTGGTAATTAGGCAGGAAGAGTTGGGCTCCACTATCCGCAAGATAGGCCAGCCCTGCAATTTGGATTAAAAGACCAATAAGGCTGGGAAAGTGATACGATCTTACAAGCAGGCCACCTAGCATCATCAGGTGTACTCCAAAAAACAGCAGACCTACATTCCACATGGTGTTGAAGTTGGCTAAGAGCTCCAGCACACTGCCTTCTAAAGCGGTGGCACCGTTTTGCGCCAATGGAACAATCTTGAAGAGATAAATAAGCGCCAACATGAAAATCAATCCGTTTACGACACGGATGAAGGATGAGAGTTTTGCACACCTTTCGCTGGTAGCTTTGAGCAAGCGGTAAAGTGGAAAAGCTAATAAAATATCTACCAGAATCATCACACAGAAGGCAGCTACCCCAAGCTGAAAGAGCTGGGCTTGTGAGGCAATGTTTTGGGCAGTAAGCTGAGCGTTGCCGTCTGCTACCATGCCTTCAAGGGTATAGAAATTGGCAAAAAAGCCAGAGATAAAAATGATTAGATATCCTAGCCCGGTAAGTCGGGCCGTGGTTTTAAGTGATTTCATAATTGTGTTTATTAAATTAATACTTGGAAAAAGTTTAGGATTGAACCGTGATCACCACGTTACCCTTCTTGTGTCCCGCATCCACATAGGTGTGAGCCTCGGCAACTTTTTCCAGGGGATACTGGCGATCGATGATGGTCTTGAGTTTACCTTCACGGATGATGTCCATCAACTGAGTGATCATGGCATTGATCTCGGGCGTTTTGAGCATCCCAGTTGCGGCAAACCTGGCTTTTTTCGAAGAGAATTTTGAAGTCCACATCATTTGGAGTAGCAACCCGAAGCTGAGGACAGGGGAGAGGTATTGGCCATTTTCGGTAAGGGCACGCTTAGAATCTTTATAGCTCCTCTTTCCTACGGTGTCGTAGATCAGATCATAGGTTTCACCGTTTTGCGTAAAATCCTGTTTGGTGTAGTCGATCACGTGGTCGGCACCGAGGGATTTCACCAGGCCGATGTTTCTGGTGCTGCAGACGGCTGTTACTTCGGCACCGCATTGTTTGGCCAACTGAACGGCCGCTGTACCCAGCGAGCCTGAGGCCCCATTGATTAATACTTTTTGACCAGCTTTGATCTTACCCACATTTCTAAGAAAGTTCAATGATGTAACCGGTCCGTCCCCCATACCGGCAGCTTCTTCAAAACTTAGGTTTTCGGGGAGGTGGGCGATTGTGCCTTCCTCGGCAACTGTTATATATTCGGCATAGGCGCCAAAAGACTCTACATTTTCGCCAAACACCTTGTCGCCTGGTTGGAACTGAGAAACTTCAGTACCCACGGCCTCCACAACTCCCGCAAAGCTGGTTCCCCAGATTTTGTTTTTAGGCTTGAATAAACCTACCATAAGCCTTCCGATGTAAGGTTTTCCGGTGCGCATCATGGCATCGGCCCGGGTAACCGTAGTAGCTTGGATTTTCACAAGTACATCCTTGGGTTTTACGGCAGGGCGGTTTACATCCTGAAGTTGAAAAATGGAAGGCGCTCCGTAGGCGGTGGCCACGATGGCCTTCATGGTATTTGCTTGCATGTCAATAGTTTTTAAAGTTTAGATTGCCTGATTCTCAGACATTGACGAGGCAAAGGAAGGGGAGAAGGCAGAGGCGGGGGTTCGGGATTTGAAGAGAGAGGTTCGGGATTATAATTGGGAACTGAAAAAGGGAAAGCACGCAAAGCCGCGAAGGCGCAAAGTAATCCACCCCCGCCTTACAGGCACCCCCGCCAGCGGAGGATAGGCCGCTGACTTTTGTCCCAGTTGGAATAATAGGTTTTACGCTGAAACTGGTGAATGCAGTTCGCAATTTAAAAAGCCTGGGACTATTGGTAGGCGTATCCCCCGCTGGCGGGGGTGGCGAGGTAGGAGCCGGGGGTGGATTTAATTTCTTCGCGAAACTCTGTGCCTGCTCTGCGGTTCTTCTGTGTAACAGCTAAACACTGGTCTTCAAAAATTCCTTTGGCGTCATACCTACCTCCTTTTTGAAATAGGTATTAAAAACCGTTTTGGAATTAAACCCACTTTCATAAGCCAAGCCAATTAATGAAATATGAGAATTGGCTTCATCGATTGCCAAACTCTTGAAATGCTCTACGCGATAGTGATTAATAAACTGATTGAAATTTTTACCCAGCCTTTCATTTAGCAGCCAGGATAGCTGATTGGGGTGTATTTCAATTCTTTCTGCCAAAGAGCGGAGCGAAAGATCAGGAGTTAGATAGGGCTGCTCCTCTTCCATGAAGGCAAGCAGCCTGGTTGAATAATGGCTGGCCGTTTTATCGTCTAATAATGCTGTTTTCTCGCTCTGTTTTTCAGTTTTGGTGGGTAGTTGTCCGTATAGCTTGGATTGGGAAACTTTGTAACGTGCATCCTTGCGAAGATTACCTGCCAAAGGACCGGCAAAGCCTAGAAAGAGTATTGATGACTTCATGCTCATGGCTTCTTCCAACCAATCAAAAGCTTTATCATATTCCTCTTTTAGGGCGTAAGCTTGCATTAGATAGGAATGCTCCTGGAAGGCCATTGGGCTTTGAGCCTGTTTGAAAAGTTCTTCTAAATATTTCTCAGCTTGCCTTTCGTTCTTGGCGATAATATGGGCAAGACAAGTAATTCCCAAAGCGTCTCCCGCAGGCACCAAACCTTCTGGTGCCTCGTCAATTATAGCCAAAGCCTCATCCTGCCTTTTCATGTTAAGCAAAGCATAGCATTTGGTAATAATAGCTGGAAGGTTTTGAGGGTTTTTCTCCAGGCATTGATTCAAAATACCAAGTGCCGTCTCAAATTCACCATTAACGTGGTGGTAATAGGCCTTGTAGAAAATGGTTTCCTGATTCAATGGATCAATTTCCAGGGCAAATTCCAGGTGTTTCCAGGCTTGCTCTTTATCTCCCAAAAGAAGATGTAAAAAGGCCATAAACTGCTGCGCCTCCGGATAGTTTGGCTTTAGCTCAACCGATTTTGTTGCATGACGAAAAGATTCCTGAAAATCTGCTTTTACAAAAAATGAAATATTTGCAAGTTGGTAATGTGCCGGAGCGTTGTTGGGATCAAGCTCCAAAGCCCTGTTGGTATATTCTGAGGTTTTGATCCAGGCCTCTTGATAGGGCATATTTTGAGTAACTCCCAAAAAGCCATAAGCATCTGCAATTCCAGTCAAAGAAGGAATATGATTGGGGTCTATAGCCAAGGCCTTGTTCCAAAGTTCTATGGATTTAGTCGTATCTTCAGGATTCCATTTATTGAATAGATATTTTGCTTTTAAAGAATATTCATAAGCATCCAGACTATCTGTTTGCTTCTCTACAAGGTGTTCGCCTATTTCAAAGTGTCCGAATTGTTCCCTTAATTTTTCAGCAATGAGCAAGCTAATTTCATCTTGTATTTCAAAAATGTTTTCCAGCTTCCGGTCCCAGGTTTCCGACCAAAAATGAAAATCATCCTCAGCCTGAATAAGCTGTGCCGTAATACGAACCATGTGGCCGGCAGTGCGCACGCTACCTTCAAGAATCACAGAAACATCCAATGTTTCCGCAACTTCTTTGAGCGGCACGGATTTGCCTTTAAAAAAGAAAGAAGAGGTTCTGGAGGTAACTTGCAGGCTTTGAATTTTGGCTAAGGCATTAATGATTTCCTCAGTAATACCATCGCTGAAATATTCGTTCTCCGCATTGGAGCTCATGTTCACAAAAGGAAGAATAGCAATGGTAGTGGCCGGCATAGCGGTAGTTTGGAACCGCAAGATAACCTGTTAATTTTTAATACTGAAAAGAGAAGGCTCACAATCACATAGCCTCTCAGAGTGTAATTTGCACCTGTCTATAAAATACTATATGTCATCTACTTGAATATATGAAGGAACGCTAACTAGTGTCCGTCCATTTAGTCGAGTGGCTGAGCTAGAAAGTTCGAGAGATAGGTTACACTCGGGGCCAATCGGATCGGATATACCTCCCCGTTCATGCTTGAGTTGATGGCAAAACCAAAACCGCCATCAGCCCCCTTGGCTTGAGCCCGGCTTAGGAGCGGGGCAAGAACGATAAAGGTTATAAGTAAGATGCTTTTCATTGCTTAAAGGTCTCTTTTTTTACGGCATGCACTATTCTGTTGTAAGATCGTTTCAGGCCAAGCCAAAACATTTGACCTGCGCTGGTATTTACAAACTGAACCACTACCGCATCTATGTCACTATGATACCTGACTATGCTCGTATAGCCATTGAGCCATCCGGTGTGCTCATATTCGTAGATGGAAGAGTAGATTTCTTGCTCATCGGCATTGAATAGGGTACCATCAATAAGCGCTCTTAAAAATACCCCGACATCTTCTGCACGGGCTATCATAGATCCACCGGTCCGTGTATGCCGAACCATTTTTAAATCCGGTTCGTAGCCGACATAATACCCACTCATTACATCATTGGAATCTACTTCACTAAGCAGACTGAAAGTATTGTACAAACCAAGCGCTGCAAGATTTCCTCGCGGATATATTCATGATGGCTGTAGCCTAAAGTTCTGTCGAGTATTTCCCCGATCAACAGGTAGTTTGTATTGGAATAGTCGTACTTTTTATCCGGTTTACAATCCGCAGGTTCATCAGGTTTTCCCTATTGTTCCATCCAGCTCTGTAGAGTGAGGATTTTCCAGATTGATTGACGCAAACGATAATTCCATCATATCCATTGTCAATGGTTTTCTCTACCTCTTCCTGAACTGATTTGGGAAAGTAGATCAGATCTTTGGAACAGCTGGTTAACAGCTCGAAAAGAATATTCCAATTGTCAGGCTGGTTATTACTATTGGCTGGTAATTATTCATATCTGTGATTTAAAGTTAGGTATGAGAAATGGTAGTACAGATGGTTCGGTTATTTTAGTTCAAGATCACTAAATTTCCCCTTTTACGCCCCGATTCAGCATGCTGGTGAGCTTTCTGAATTTCTGACAGGGAATAAGAGCAATCAATAACGGGTTTCAGTATTCCGGTCTCCATCAGCTTTGTGAGGAACTGAAGTTCTTCAACCGTCAGTTTGGCTACTCCGGAAGCGATTTGGTGCTTTTTTGTAAAAGTGTTTAAGGCAGAATAAAGTATGAGGGAAACAGTCATTCCAACAGAGAGATAGGCTCCTCTGGGTTTCAAAATTTTCTGGCTTTTACTGTAAGTAGTTTTTCCGACCGCATCAAAAATCACATCGAATTTTTCATGGCTTTTGCTAAAATCTTCTTTGCTATAGTCGATCACCTTATCCGCACCCAGGGAGCGAACCAGTTCTGCGTTTCGCTTACTGCAAACAGCGGTCACCGAAGCACCAAAATATTTGGCCAGTTGGACAGCGTAAGTACCCACACTACCTGAGGCTCCGTAAATCAATACCTTTTGCCCTTGCTTAATATTAGCCTTCCGTAGAAAGTGTAAAGCAGTAGATGCGCCAACAGGCAGTGCCGCGGCATCCTGGTCATTGATATTCTTTGGTTTGTGGATAATAACCCCATCGGCAGAAACGGCAACATACTGAGCATGGGCTCCGGCATTGGAACCGGTATATCCAAAAACTGCATCACCTTTTTTGAATTGAGTGACATCCTTTCCCACGCTATCCACTACACCCGAAAACTCGTGGCCTAAAACGGTTCGTTTGAGCTTAAACATTCCATTGTAAAATCTCATTACAAACGGGTTGCCGGCACGCATGCGCCAGTCTCCGGCAGTTAGGGTGGTGGCTTTTACCTTAACTACTATTTCATTTTTCTCCGGAGTAGGTTTTTGTAAATCTTTTACCTGTACCACTTCAGGGTTTCCGTAGGTTGTATAAACGGCTGCTTTCATTTTGATTTTATTTTTCTTTCGCAAAGAACAGAAGACCAGGCATGGTGGGCGTTCGCGATTTCACAGAAGTTGTTCCAAATTATGATTCCGAACCATTGGTTGATGGAATGATGAGAAAAGGATTAGCCCTTCAAATATTCACTTGGAGTAATGCCGTTTTCCTTCTTGAAATAAGAGTTGAATACAGCTTTGGAATTGAAACCGCAATCGTAAGCAACTGCCATAATGGTAAGGTTGGCAATTTTTGGATCTTTTACCAACTCCTTAAACTCCTCTACCCGGTAATGATTGATAAACTCATTGAAGTTCTTACCAAAGCAAGCATTCAAAAGCTACGATAATTGGTTCGCATTAATACCCAATTGACTTGCCAACGATGGTAAGGAAAGTTCAGGATCTAAATGCGGCTTATCCTTTTGTATGATCTGCTCCAGTCTGGCCTTGAAATTTGCTGCGGCTGAATCATTGAGCAAGGGTTTCTTTCTATAAGTCTCCTTTTTTACAACAAAGAGCTCCTCTGGAAAAAGTTTCTGATGAAACTCGGTATAGCGCGGATCGCTTTTATTGGATTAACGAGCGGATCGGAATAACGCAACATCAAAATTGGTGAAACCGATTTCGTTTCGCTTTGCACCCAAGTAAAAGCTTCATCATTTTTACCTGTTGCTCCAGCCAACAGAAATAGGTAGGAGCTGGCTGTAAAGCCATCTTTACCGTTGGCCTCTTGAGTCAATAAACCGGCATATTTACCGGAATTGACCTTGTCACGGTTTAAGGCATACCCAAGGGCTTTGGTCCTATGCTTTTCACTGGCTACCACAATCCAGGCAGGCAGTTCATCAAAATACCGAATGGCTTCGTCACATCTTTCAAGTTTTAACAAACAAAAGGCTTTTACCGAATGCACGGGCATGTTCATCGGGTTCACTTCGAGACACGCATCCAACTGCTTTAACGATGCATTATAATTCTCTGACATGTACTCGATGTAAGCATCATAGAAATGTGTTTCCTGCGAAAGTGGATCAATACTCAACAAATCATTTAAGTGTTTTCGGGCTTCATATTTCCTGCCGGCCAGGATGTACAAAAATGCCATGAGCCGTTTTGATTCAGCATGGTTTGGGTTTGCTCAGCGCTTTATTTACCCGCTCAAATGCTTCCCTGTAGCCACCCTTGGTATAAAATGCAAGGTTGGCGAGTTGGTAATAAGCATCCGGCAGCTTATCGTTAATACTCAGCGCCTGGTGTGTCAGTTCCGAGCATTTACGCCAACCTTCCGCGTAAGGAATGATTCCAATGGTGGCCAGAAAGCTGTAGGCCCCGGCCAACCCCACAAGTGCCTCGGTATGGTTCGGGTCAATGTCCAGGGCTTGTTGATAATATACCATTGATTGCTGTACATCTTCAGGATTCCATTTGTTAAAACTCTGAAGCCCCTTGAGGAAAAGTTTGTAGGCTTCCACGCTTTTGGTGTTCGGTAAAATAAGATGTTCCTGAATTTCGAAGTGCCCGAAATGCTCCTGCAAACGTTCAGCAATCAGCAAACTGATCTCATCCTGAACCTCAAAAATATTGTCCAGCTGTCCAAGGTTTCAGACCAAAAATGAAAATCATCTTCAGCCTGAATGAGCTGAGCCGTAATGCGAACCATATTGCCAGCCGAGCGTACGCTACCTTCAAGAATTACGGATACATCAAGCGTTTCTGCAACCTCTTTTATCGGTACAGATTTGCCTTTAAAAAAAAAGATGAGGTACGAGAGGTAACCTGCAGGCTTTCAATTTTAGCTAAGGCATTATTATTTCTTCGGTAATACCATCGCTGAAATATTCATTTTCAGGATTGGAACTCATATTTACAAAAGGGAGTACGGCTATGGTGGTGGCTGGCATGGCGATAGTTTGTCACCGCAAGATAGCCTGTTAATTTTTAAGACGGAAAACCGGAAATTTTGAACTAGGAGCTTTTTTGCCTCTTCAGAATTTTTACAATTCTATTATTTATGATTTCTGACAAGTTCCAATTGTACAGTTTAGGGTCGGTTGTGTTGTAGAACTCAACAATAACAGCATCAATATCATCGTGGTATTTTGCAAAGCTTTGGTATCCCGGAACCCAGCCGGCATGTTCATATTTGAAAATGGAGGAGTAAATTTCCTGTTCTCCTGGTTCAAATAATGATCCATCATTCAATGCGCGCAGAAAAATACCCACGTCTTCAGCTGTGGCTAGCATGCCATGTTCGTCTTCCTTTAAATCAAAGGGATGGCCCACATGATATCCACTCATCACATCGTCCATATTTACGTTCTGGAGCGAACCAAAAGAATGCGTAAGATTTAGTGGGTCTAAAATTTCTTTCTGAATAAATTTGAAGTTGTCATACCCCAGCTCATCATCCATTATCTTATTGATAAACAAATAATTTGTGTTGCAATATTCATAGTCTTCTCCAGGTGCAAAATTGCCGGGCTTGTCTAAAATTAGTGCAAGACTTTCTTCATAGGTCTGTGTAGGGGCAGCCCAAAAGTTGGGAGCGTCCGTAAAATTGGGAATACCACTTCTATGCTGTATCATCATCCGCAAGGTGATTTGATCTGCGTTCTCGATTCTACTCTCAAGTTCAGGTAAGTATTCAGCCAGTGTTTTATCGAGCGAAAGCCGTCCGTCACTTACCAGTTTGGTGATAGCCACTGCATCGTAGAGCTTACTGATGCTGGCAATCTTAAATAAGGCATGCGGATTGGCGGGTATCTTTTTTTCCCGGTCATGCCAGCCGGCTGCATAAAAAGCCGGGGGTTTGCCACCTTCATCTACGTAAATGATCACTCCATCAAATCCATGCCCGATGGCTTCATCGGCCTGTTCTTGCACTGTATCAGGCAAAGGAAGAATCCAGGCTTTTACCAGTAACCATGGTACAAAAAAGAGGGAGACCACGGTTCCCACCAGTAAGGCTATTCTGACTATAGTTTTGGTTGTTTTATTCATTTTCATCAAAAAATGTGGGCATTTAAACGTACACTATCAGAACCTATACCCGATGTTGAACTGAAAGGCGAGGTTCATACCAAACTCATCAAAAAGCTTATTTGAAGCAAATTCAGGGTAGGGGTTCCCGGAGTTTTTTTGGTGGGTAAAAATTCCAACATTCACATTAGTCCCGAGGTAAGCCCCGTTGAGAACATTGATTTGAAAACCGTATCCCCCGTTTAAAAAAAGGTAGTTAAAAGTGGTGGGGTAGTAGGTTTCCAATTTATTATTCACGTAAGAAAAATGCGTGATCAGGTACATGTTGAATTTATTGCCCGTTCCATTTGGAAAGTACTTGTAGTTCAGTTCCAGGCTTATTATTCTTTGATCTTTATGGATGTATGGATGCAGCCCTGCACCTAATTCCCACTGGCTTTTACCGCTTAGGTAAGTAATACTCGGAATTAGTCGTATCGGGTAAATTTCTCCGTTAATACCAGAATTGATAGCAAAGCCAAAACTACCACCTGGCCTTTTAGCCTGCCCGTGGCTCAGGAGCGGTATCAGAATGATGTAACTTAAAATCAGAAAGCGTTTCATTGCATAAAGCTTTCTTTTTTAACAGCGTGCACAATCCGGTTGTACGATCGCTCCAGTCCGATCCAGAACATTTCACCTTTACTGGTATTCACAAACTGAACCACTACGGCATCAATGTCGCTATGATAACGGGCAATGCTCGTGTATCCATTCAGCCATCCGGTGTGTTCGTATTCGTAAACTGAAGAGTAGATAGCCTGCTCCTCATCATTGAGTAAGGTGCCATCAATCAATGCTCTGAGAAAAATCCCAACATCTTCGGCACTGGCTATCATAGATCCGCCAGGCCTGGTGTGGTCATCCATTTTAAGATCACCTTCGTAACCGGTGTAATAGCCACTCATTACTCTATTTGAATCCACTTCACTGAGCAAGCTGAAGGTGTTTTTCAAATCCAAGGGCTTTAAAATTTCCTCCCGGATGTAGTCATGGTGGCTGTAGCCTAAAGTCCTGTCCAGTATCTCCCCAATTAATAGGTAGTTAGTATTTGAGTATTGGTGTTTCTGGTCCGGCTTAAAATCGGCAGGTTTATTAAAAATTAGAGTAGCTGTTTCCAGGTAGCTTTCCTGTGGGTCCCGGTTTGGAAAGTCTGGTTCATAAACATACTCGGGAATACCGCTTCGATGCTGCAGCATCATTCTCAACGTGATCTGATCGGCATATTCGATTTTATCTGCTACCTCAGGGATAAGCTCGGCCAACGTGTTTTCCAGAGATAGCTTCTGGTTGGCCACCAGTTTGGTTGTGGCAGCAGCTATATAAAGCTTGCTGATACTGGCAATTTTAAACAGTGAGTGAGGATCAGCAGGAACCAGGTTTTCCCGGTTATTCCAACCCGCGCTGTAGAGTGACGATTTTCCAGATTGGTTAACGCACACAATGATGCCGTCATATCCATTGTCAAGGGTTTTTTCAACCTCTTCCTGAACTGATTTTGGGAAGTAAATCAAATCCTTGGAACAGCTTGTTAAACCCAGCATGAAGAAAAGTATGCCGAGAGTAAGGCTGCCTAAAATGGTGGGATGGAAGTTTTTCATATCATCTGTTTTAGATTGGTCTTGATAATGATGTAGGTAATGATCACTATTCAATAGCACTATCACTTAGCATTTTGGGATTAATACTAAAATATATACCCTATCCGCAAGTGCATATTTAATTCTAGTTCACCTTTATCTTTTTTATAACCAGCGCGTTTAGCAAAAGTGTAACTGTATCCTGCGCCCAGACCGGCTTCAAAATTAAAGTGCTCCCCTATGTTTCTTCTGATTCCCCAAGTGGGTATAATTGAAAAATCACTTACCACAGGGGCATTGTCGGGATTGAACAGGACAAACCAATCCGGATGATAGCCCATTTTCAGAGAAATAAAATTCCCGCTGTTTCCATCAATTCTTTTTCCTTTCTCCAAGCGCTTTTTGAGGTTGTAATAGAATCTTGGTTCCAGAACTATGACAGGCGTGAGCAGGAATGGAGAACTATAATCATCATAAAAAGTGGTTTCCCAAATACCAAAATCAAAACCAATTTCCGTTCGCAGTGCTATGGTACTTGATAGTTTTGCTTCATTGTATGCCCAGAGTCCTAAAACTCCTGTTTGCAATCCAAATGTTGATTTTTCCACACTTGCGTTTTGAGACCTGGCGATTAAAGTTAGTCCGCACAAAGTCAGGATGAATGCTGCTTTTTTCATGATTTTTTCTTTTTGAATTTTCACAAAGCACTTCCCGGTGTTGTTTTTTGTGGGAGAATAGGGTTTCCTACTTCGCTTTGTTAAGTAATAGAGCAAAGGTGAAGTGAAAGGGAAGATGAGTCGTTCGGGAATGTAATTCCGTCCTTATAGTGGGGTTCGTAACCTTTTGAACTGGCTTAAGCTTGAGTAGACTTCAACCAGGCGTTCGGGGTCCTCCCTTCTATTTTTTTAAATAAGGTGTTGAATACCGTTCTGGAATTAAAGCCACTTTCATAGGCCAGGGCGGCAAGGGTAAAGTTGGTTTCGTCTGATAGGATTTGGATAGGTCTTCTGTATTTCACCACCGGTTCATCTCAGAAATAAACCTTATACATGAGGTTTGGGAAGAGCCCGACTTGTGTGACATAACTGATGTTATCAGGTTGGCTGTCATCGTAATACTCCGAAATTCTTCTTTGGGCATTAGTGAGATCATAGAGGTTGAGGTAAAATTCGTGCGTGGTTTTTAGTTTATTCCACTTGTAGCTCATAGAGAGATCTACCTGATACAGGTCGTCAAGAGACGATTCATAGGCTTTGCTATAGTCCCGGTACTGATCATTGGCCGGATCTACATCTAGCTGGCCTTGATCATTTCTCATAAGCGGTATTATTTTTCTTCCTCCACCCACATAAACTCTTAGATTAATCGTGAGCGCCTGATTGTTCTTTCTTCCGAGATTAAGAAATTCCTTTCCAGCTAATAGGTTGGCTATATACTCGCTATTATATTGGGTGTTTCGCCACCTGTTTTCCAAAGTTTTATACTTGGACTGAAAGAGCGACATATTGATCAGGAAGTAATAGCTGTTGTTAAAGAATTTCTCGATAGTAAGCTCCACGCCATAATTCATGCCTTCCCCTTCATTGACAAGATCTACGTACTCATACTCTATTCTTTCATTAATTGTGGCATAGTAGCCAGGGTCTTTGGCCACTGGCAAATCATACAGCCACTGGTAGTAGAGCCCCAATTTTGCTTTTAGATCAGACCTAAATCGCTTCTCTATCGCAAGGGTATAATGGTCTGCTTTCAGCAGCCCCAGATTGCGGTTGGGTTCTGTGAGTGTACCATTGTCATTCGGTACTTTGGCAAAATAGTTATGGGCACTTTCCATGGTGCTGTGCTTACCATATCCCAGGGTCAGATCAATGGTGGGGGTTAGCTCCCAATCCATGGCAAACCGCGGTTCTAATGTTCGGTTTTGATTATAGAGTTCATTCATCTGATGTATGCCTGTAATAAATGTAAGCTTGCTGAAGGGCTGGAATTTCCAGCTGATGAAATTCCGAAGTGTGCTCATTTGCTCATTAAAATCAGCGAGTAATCGCGGAGCGGACACAGTATCTCTCTGCAACTGCTGAAAGTAGTCATAGCTGAAATAGGCATATTTGAAACCTGCCTGTAGCTTATGCCGGTTGTTGAATTTGTAATGAAAAGTCATGGCTCCACGATAGGTTGATTTGCTCACGTCCCCGTCAAAATAATTGTAAGGTGAATCCTGAGCTTTTGCAGGAGAAGTGTAATGGGCCTTCACCTTATCATTAATACCATCAGTAGAGTATAGTACAGAAGTATTGAGATAGCTCTTTTTTGACAAGTAGATGGAGTGATTAATACCGGCATTAAAAAGATGACTTCTTGTAGAATGGTCTTTTGACAGGGTGCTCAATTGAGCGCTAAAGCCAGGCGACAGTACAGCATCTATGCCCGATATATTCTCCAGGTCAAACCCACTATAACCACCTAAGCCAAAAATAGAGAAGGTACCTAGCTTACCGGTAGGTAGCCTGATTTTAAATGCACCATCCTGAAAATTAGTAACTCCACTGCGGTCTAATAAGCCGAGCTTGCTCATCAGCGTGATCGTAGAGTAACGGTAGTTGACCAGGTATGAGCCGGTATAGCCCTCTTTGAGTGGGCCTTCCAGGGTAATGTCTGTTCCCATAATGCCCACGCCAAGCACTCCTTCAAAGCGTTCATTGTTTCCTGATCTTAATTTGATATCGTACACCCCAGACAATACATCGCCATATTCAGCAGGGAATGCGGAGGTGTAAAAATCTGAAACAGCCAACAGATTATTGTTGAGTGCACTAATGCCTCCCGTACCGATGCCACTTTGGTTGGCGAAGTGGTTTGGGTTGGTGATTTGTACACCCTCCAGTCTCCATTGCATGTATTTTGGTGAATTACCCCGAACGATAATGTCGTTGCTGCCATCTTGAGTTGTAGCAATTCCTGCGTAGTTGGAAAGGATTCGGGTAGGATCGTTAAAAGGTCCTGCATATCTGTTTGATTCCTCAGGAGAGATTGACCTGGCGCTTACCAATGCCATGTCATTGATGGGAGTGCCCTTGTCCATTTGTGCTACCACGGTCACCTCCTCCATTTTCGTAACCGATTCATGCAGGGTAAGCTTTAGTACCACTTCCCTGGCGGAGTTCACCACAATATTTGGAATTATTTTTTGCTCATAACCGATATATGAAACTTCCAGATTTACACGCCCTACTGACACTTTTTCAATCCGGAAATTTCCATCAATATCCGTGGTAGCACCAATAGGAGGGGAGGAGTCTTCGACCCTTATTGTGACTCCAACCAGCGGTAACTTACTCCCCTCATCTATTACCTGCCCACGAATGGTTTGCGTTAGATTTTTTAGTTTGTTTCCCTTAGGTTCTTGTTTAGGTTTTGGTGTAGTGATGTCATTCCTTTTCTGGTAGGTCAGCTTGGTATCTTTAAGAACATTGGCTAAAGCTTTTTCCTGCAACAAGCATTGGCAAAAAAAGACGAAGGCTACCATCCAGAAAAATCTCGACCTTATATCCCACTTATTTAATGAAGTCTTCAATTGGACCAGATTATTCAGAAGCTTGTAAATTGGAGAACAACAGAACTTTCAGCTCATCAATCTTCACGAGGGCATTTATGATTTCTTCAGTAATTCCATCACTGAAATATTCATTCTCCGCATCGGAGCTCATATTTACAAAAGGGAGTTCGGCAATAGTAGTGGCAGGCATGGCGGCAGTTTGTAATTGCAAGATAGCCTGCTCATTTTTAAAACGGGGAAATAGGGGCTAAGAACTATGCTTACCAGACAAACCCAAGAAGCGGTAATGATCGTGAATCAGGTCGAGAATAAGATGAATGTGCCACGCCTAATTACCGACTTTGAAACTGATAAACACCATTGATATCTCCTGCCAACTGCAAAATGTAGTGGCCAGGTTTTAAGTTCAGGTTTACGCGAGTGACATCATAAGCTTGTACGTCTTTCTTCACAATACACTTACCGTTTAAATCAAATATGCGGAGTCCTGCTTTCCAGTTTTTGTAAGTCTTAGCATCTATGATGATATGATCCTGAATGGGGTTTGGGTAGAGGGCGAATTCCTTCTCTTGCATAAAATAGGAAGGCGTGGAAAGACTAAGGGCCAGTTGAAAATCAGGAATACCGTAACCCATAGAATCATTTGGCGTGGTATATAAATGTGCCGACTCACGGATATAATCAGCAATTTCTTCGCTGTGCTTTGCGGGGTAGGCTTCAATTAGACATGCAGCTAGGCCGGCTACTAGCGGTGCGGCATAGGAGGTGCCAAAATCGGCATTGAAATTTCCGGTACTGTCAATCAAGGTGGTTGGAGAGCCTTGGGCCATAACATCCGGCTTTACACGGCCGTCAAAACTGGGGCCTATGCTTGAGAGCAAAGCGTAGTCTCCTTTCCAGGTCACAGCACCAACGGTAAGCACTGAATCGCCATCGGCCGGAGCGGCAATGTGAGGTTGTGGGCTATCACCTTCATTTCCAGCGCTGGCCACCACCAGTATGCCTTTAGAGGCAGCCATATCCGCGGCCTTGGTAATTACGGTGGTATTACCATCCATGTCGCTGTAAGAGTAGTTATCCTGTGGATTGTCAAATGTTTGATACGAAAGTGACGTGTTGATAACCTGTGCCCCCACACTATCGGCAAACTCAGCTGCCATTACCCAATGGTCCATTTCCAGTGGGGTTTCCTGATAGATATTTTCGGTAGTAAAGAGCCAATAGTTGGCGTCAGGAGCGGTTCCGATGATTGTATCGGCAAGATTTGCAGCCATAATGGACAGCACACTAGTACCATGGCTGCCCCAGCCTGTAAATACATCAGTGTCATTCGATACAAAGTTGAACGTGCCTAAAAGCCTTTGCGAAGTGCGCAGGCTGTCAAAGGCAGAACTTCGCAGAAATCCTTCAAAGCCGGCATCAATCACGGCTACGGTAATGCCTGTTCCGGTATAGCCTTCCTGGTGAAGGAGATGGCCGTTCAGCATTTCAACCTGACCACTGGCAAAACCATAATCAAGCGTATCGTCAGAGGTGTTGCCACACAGAAAACTTTTATGTTTTTGTGGAAATTCAATTCGCTTCACAAAGGGGAGGGAGGAAATTAATTCTGGTTGTGGGTGGCTTACGTAGATGTAGTTTAACCATTTGGAGTGAGCCAATGTTGTGGCACCCAATTCTTTCAGAGCTTGTTTGTACTCTTTGGCAATGGGTAAATCAGTCGTGTGTAGAGGTATGTTTTGCAAAGCTCGCCTGTGTAGTGCAGTAGCGGATAAGAACTTTTCAGGGGATTGGAGTAGCTCCAGGCTGGAGCCTTTATCTTTTAGATACACTCTAAACTCAGATTGGCTTTGCACGGAGAGGCTAAGGCAAAAGAGAAGTCCGGTTATTAAATAGATTGATTTTGTCATGTTATATTTTTTTTTCATCGCTATTTGAGAATATAAATTTCTGGCCGCTCGTTTCACGGTTATTGACGAAGCAAAGAAAGGCAGGGTAGAAAGCACAGGAGTTCGGAATTGCAAACAGGAGGTTCGGAATTATAAAAGAGGATGGGATTGG
Organism: Schleiferiaceae bacterium; assembly: GCA_963758205.1. GTDB lineage: Bacteria > Bacteroidota > Bacteroidia > Flavobacteriales > Schleiferiaceae > Owenweeksia. The sequence goes on along the minus strand of CAVWUM010000006.1, from coordinate 851,624 downwards.
CTCACTCCAAGCCATAAGGTTGTTATGTCATAGAGTTTCGCAAAGTCACAACGAGAACTGCAGAAAGAAACTCTGAACAGCATTGAACTTCTCCCCGGTTCTTAGGGGAGTAACTAAAAATTGGAATTTGATTTCAGAAACTCTTTAGGTCTAGTTTCAACCTCCTTATCAAAGTGAGCATAGAAAACCGTTTTAGAGTTACCGGATTTTATTGAGCCGAAATATTCATTCTCCGTATTGGAGCCCATCAATTGAAAAAGCGCCTAGGGTATGGTGGTAAGCCTAGTAAGGCAAGATAAAACCTCTGAAACAAAGCGAACAGCAAACCTCAATTTTTGAAAAGTAAGAATAGTATTTATAAGTATTTCTACAGCAACAATGGCGCACTATATTTATTCTCAGAGAATTTGATTACCTATGAAGCCTGAAAGCTAATCTGAATCAACATTGTTAGCAGGCCTTTAACTCATTGAATATAAAATTGATGACCACGAGCTCAGATAATACTTCCATAAAAAGTAATGCTACCCCGCCAGTTACAGGTACTGATGAATTTCTGCTCCAACCTTTGCATGATTTGGAAGCAAAGCTAAGGCTACTGTTCACTAATGCCTGCAAAGCTCACTTTTCGCTAGTAGAAGAAACGCACCAGAATTTAATATCGGAAACCGAAAGGCTTTGGGGGCCTGATGCCGGTGTGGGTATCCTCAAAATGAGCAGGCTGGTAAAAACTTTAAATGATTATGTAGAGGTTGGAATTCCTCATCAGCATAAGGCTGTGGGAGCGTTTATTACTGAGGTTTTAAAAGGTCTGGATGAAATAAAGTCGCAACAACCTTCAAAAATTAAAAGACCATTAAGTGAAGGTAGCCTTGAAATCAAACCCACAGATTCTAAAACCGAGCAGGAGGCAAAATCGGGCAAGAAAAACCTGAAGTCTATCGGTATTTCGCCAAAGGTTAGCATCCCGCTAAGGGAAGTGGTTACTTACCACTTTAGCCGATATGGAAGACTGCGCCTATTGGGCATTGAGCACAAGGTTACCGCTGTGGTAAAGGAGTTTTTAAATGCATGGTCAGAAGTAGTTTATAAAAGCCTTAAAGATCCGGATAAGGCCAGCGATGGCTTGGCTAGCCTTGCTACTTTGGCAAGCCGCCAAAATGAATTTCTAATAGAATATGCGGATAGAAGTGCCGGATATATAGCGGAGCAAATTTCGGCCGATGTCCATAAGGTATCTATCCTTAAACTACGTACTGAACAGAAGGCCCGGGCTGCAGAGCTTGAAGTATTACGCACCAGGCTGGCGCACGAAAAAAATGAATGGGGCCGCCAGATGAAATTGTGGAGTGCCAATGTAGTGATGTCACTACAGTTATCACGCTTGCGGAATAGTATTTCAGGTGAGCTGAATGTTTTGAAACAACAAGCCGAAGAGCAAATTCTAAATCCCCTGGAAAGGGAATTACAGAAATCCGAAAAACTATTGGATCACATTAGTAATCTGGTGAAGGAGAACCGGATGGAAGAGGCTTCAAAACTTACGGTAACTTTAAATGATAAGGTTATTGTGGACGAGCTGCAACTAAATGAATCCCTGCAGTTGATGAGGCACTTTACGCGCAAGCTGCCATCCAATGTAGCCTCATTTACTGAAGATGATGCAGAGGTAAACATAGATGCTGCCTACCTTACAGACTACCTGGTGGAAATGCACCTAACCACACCCCTGCAATCTTTAATGATGGAGATACCTTCCAGGGCCACTTCGGCTATTTCTGCACTTACCAACAATATGAAACTGATGGGCTTTACCCTTGGGGCCGAGTCGGATGAGGCGGAGGGCGACCTGGCTGTGGAAACCGTGCTTCAAAAATGCCTTGAAAGTGTAGAAGAAGCCAAAAGCTTGTTTGAAGAGGTGCGTGAGGATTTTAATCTCAAATTTGAGGATATAAAGCAAAGTGCCTTTAAGAGGCTGGCTGTAACCAAACTACTGGAAGAAGCTCCTGGCGTGAAGAAAGTAGAAAGGATAGAAACCAGAGAGTCCGAAAAACAGAGGTTTTATGATAGATGGCTTAGCCGCACCGGCCTTGTAATTCATAAATACAGCCGGATCATAAACACTCATAAGGATGAGTTACTTTATGCAGAGTTTAAGGCTCGCAACTCAATGGATGAAAGTTGCCATGCTGTGTTGCGTAACTTTTATGAATCCGTAGCTCCTTCCCGTGAAGTACTGGCTACATTACCGGTATATTACAGGCAACTTTTTGCAGGTAAGCATGCCCCGCGCGAAAGTCTATTTATTCATCGCGAACGCGAAATAGAACAGGCAAAACTGGCTGTAAAACGGCTAAAACAAGGCGCTGGTGGCGCTATTGCAGCTTTGGGTGACTCCCTTTCGGGGAAATCATTTTTTATTGAGATGGTGAGCCGCTACATCAATGCAGATAATGTTTATCGAATTGATCCACCACCCACCGGTAGCACAAATCCTGATAACCTTATACGGATAGCTGCACACCAGATTGGGGTTGAGCCGATAGGTATACAAACCTTCGGGCAGGCCCCTAAGGGCTCAGTATTTTTAATGGATGACCTGGAACTTTGGTGGGCACGCCACAAAGATGGCTGGAAAACAATAGAGCTGTTTTGCGAAGTGGTGGAACGCTATAGTAAAGATTACGTTTTTATAACCAGTATAAACAGCAACGCCTACCGGCTTAACAAAAACAAAAAGAGGTTTGCCAATGCCTTTATCGAAACTATACCTATGCCGCCTTTTACTTTAAAAAAGCTGGAGGAAGCGTTGATGGAACGCGATAAAACTGGTGGACTTACAATTCAATTGGATGGAGTTGCCGAGGAAAACATCACCAATACAAAACAGCGTGCTTTTTTAGAAAGCCTGTTGGATAAAAGTGATGGCAATATCGGGGTAGCCTTTAACCTGTGGCTGGGCCATATCAATAAAGTAGGGGGTGAAGTTGTACATATGAAATCCGGCAAGAGCCGTGAGTTACCCATAATAACTGATAAGCTTTGGCTGATAACCCTTGCGCAGTTTGTTTTACACAAAACAACCGGGCCACGTAAGCTCTCATTGGTACTTAATCTGCCGCAAGGCGAAGTAACGAGTTTACTTTCTAACATGAGGCGCGCAGCCCTGATTACTGATATTGCCGGTGGAGGATTTCAGCTTTCGCCCTATATGCAGCCTTTTATTATAAAAAGGCTTAAAAAGCTAAAACTTATTTAAGTATAAACATGGAAGATGTTCAGCCGCTTTTGAATTTTAAACTATGGCCCCTGCTGGCTGTGGCCATTATAGGTTTGATTTTTTATTCTATCATTAAATTACTGAAGCGTATTGTATTTGCTTCTAACGGTGGTGCACCCTGGCTTGGCGGCTTGCGCGACAGGTGGCCTGTTTTGGAGCGCCTGTTCTGGGCCATATTTGTTTTGGGATTTCTGATTACACTTATAAGCCTTAATCCACTGGTAGGTGCAATTATGGCGGCCCTTATGCTGGCCACCACCTGGGGGTTTATCAGAAATTATGTGGCCGGAATACTGGTGTTGGCCGAAGGTGCCATTAAAGTTGGTCAGTCAATAAGATTTGATACCTATGAGGGAAAGGTAGTAACCCTTAATGCCCTTAACTGCGATGTGGAGCTTGATGATACCGGCAAGGAAACCCTTAAGGTGCCTTACTCTAAACTGGCATCTCAGCTGTTGGTAAAAACCAGCCCTTCTGAAAATATTGTTACCCAAACCTCAATACTTGAAGTTGATGCTACCCGCGATGCTATAGCTGTAGAAGGGCAAATTGAAGATGTATTGATCAATATGCCATGGCTTGTAGCCGAAGAGGGTTATTCTATAGAGCGACTTGAAAATGGCGAGAACCGCCTGAGATTCCGAGTGGTGCTACAGGGTATTGATAAAAAGCAGCTAAGGCGGGGAGTGGAACAGCTTAAAGTGGAGATGGGATAGAAATTACTTGTAGTGCCACCTTATTAATTCCTACATATCTTTAAGTGTAGGAACAGGTTCCGCTTCAAAAGGAAAATCATCAGTTAACTTATCAGGTTTTATTTCTGCTTTGCGCTTGCTTGCGGCTATCATACCGCCTGTCATTACCAGGCCAGTGGCAATTATTATAAATAATAATATGCCCGATTGAAACTCAGTGTTGATATGCTCCGAAGGTATCGCATAAAATAAAAGTACGGTAATCAAACCGCGGGGCGCAATCCATAATTGAGGAGTTAAATCCTTACCCACAAAAATTCTGAGAAAAACCCATCGTACAAGGTATATGCTACCTAGCAGAGCCAGGCTGATGAAGAGTACATCAAGACTCAAAAGGCTGGCTAAGGCAATGCTGGCACCAAAAATCACAAAGAAGAAGGTGCGTACCACAAAGGCGGTTTCCAGAGTAACTACATGAAGTCCATGTTCCATATCATGAAATTTTTCATGATGAAGTAGCTTGTTGAGGAACCCCCGGAAGAACAACTTGCTGTTGCTAACCACTAGCCCAAAAACAAGTATTATGATAAGTGGCGATAGATGTGCCTTTTTACCAACCGAATAGAGCAGTAACAACATAGCGATAAGCAAAAACAGCTTGGCGCCACCTTTTATATGCTGAAAAATGGATAGCAAAACGTAGCTGGCCACTACGGCCACCGCTATGGTAATTCCCAGGCTGATGAAAAAATCGGCTACCGGATTACCACCTCCATGTCCTCCGGTTTCGATGGGTGCTGTAGAATCTATTACTCCAATAATGAAGTAAAAGAGCATAATACCGAGAATATCACTAAAGGTGCTTTCGTAAATATGAAACTCCTTTTTATGCTGCACCAGGTTGCCCACACTGGGGATGATAATGGCGCTCGAAAGGATGGATAGTGGCGTGGCATAGAGCGCGGCCTGCCACCAGCTCATATCATCTACCATGTAATAAATAATGGCTGCAGCACTTACAACAGAGGCCACTAAGCCCAAAAGTGCTACCACCAGAGATTTACCAATCAGGCCGGCCTTTTCTTTTTTCAGCTCAAGTTCAAGGGCCGCCTCCAGCACAATCATAATTAACCCCACTATGCCCAGCACTTCGAGTATGGGGAAGAAGTTTACGTTTTCAATACCCGCATATTTCAGCAGGTACTGCACACCCACACCCAGCGCTATAAGCATAAGTACGGCCGGTATATTGGTTTTTTTAGCTACCATCCCAAACAGGAAGGATAGCAGAACAATGATACTGGCAGCAATAATAAAAGTGTAGGCTCCTAGTACTTGCATACGTTTAATTTAGGTGGTGATGTGCTGTGGATAAATACGTAATGCGAATATAATAGAACAACTTTCATCGTCTTTAACCTTTAATGAACATCAGAGAAAAGATATACTGTGGAGGATGCTGACTCTATAATGATAACCGCAGGCCTTATCAAAATGATAAGCGCCTACAGTTTTTTTGGGTATAATCCTTACCACGCATTTTTCTAATAGGCTGTGAATAAACAAAATGCCTTGTGGCAGAATTATAGTTAATCACAAAAGCATATCACACAAACTATAAATTCCAAATCATGAAAAAGTTTTTCTCCTTAGCTGCGGCAGGACTCATGCTGGTAGCTTTCTCCACCTCATGCGTATCAAAAAAGAAATACACTGCCGCACAGTCGCATATTGACCGATTGCAGCAGGATAGCACTCAATATGTAGGCACTATTAATGAACTAAAAACCAATTTGCAGAGGGCCGAATCTCAATACGACAAGTATAAGAGCCAGGCGGAATCTGAAAGGGCAGCATTAATGTCTCAACTAAAACAGCAAGGCACCGAGCTTAATGAAAAAGACCAGGCACTACAAATGCGTGCACAGAGATTGAAAGCACTGGAAGATCGCCTGAACAAGCAGCAACAGATTGTTAATAATCTCCGCAAAACGGTAGAGGATGCGCTTGTAAATATTAAATCAGAAGATCTTAGTGTAGAAGTAAAAAACGGAAAGGTTTACGTCTCACTTAGTGATAAGCTTCTTTTTCCATCTGGTAGTGCCAGCCTTAATAAAGAGGGTAAAGATGCCATCGGTAAATTGGGAAAGGTTTTAAAAGAAAATCCTCAGATTAATATTGATGTTGTTGGTCACACCGATTCTATTCCTATTAAAACGGCCAAATATTCAGATAACTGGGATTTAAGTACTGCCCGGGCTACTGAAATTACTAGATTACTTACGGAAGATTATGGGGTAAAAGGCTCAAGGTTAACTGCTTCAGGTATGAGTGATAACCAGCCTGTAGCAACTAATTCAACAAAAGAGGGAAGAGCCAAAAACCGCAGAACAGAAATTATTCTTACTCCAAAATTGGAGGAGTTATTTAAGATATTGGAAGGTGATGGTAATACCTCTGCAACCACAGAAGAATAAGCGATTCTGTAAAAGATAATGCAACCATAAACCATTACCTGATTGTTTAATTAAATCTCAAATTATGAAAGTCACACAAATCTGGAAACTACTCGGAATGTTATCAATTGTTGCCATGCTGATTGTTACATCATGCGACAAGGATGACGATAATACCACAGCAACTCCCGGAAAGTCCACTATGCGGATGCACCTTACGGATGCCCCGGCCACTTACGATGCCGTGAATGTAGATATTAAAGATGTTGAAGTACATGCGGATAGTGGCGGATGGGTAACTTTAGCTAACATTAAACCGGGTATTTACAATCTGCTTGATTTCAGAAATGGACTGGATACACTTATTGCTGTTGGCGAAGTGCCCGCGGGTAAAATAAGCCAGATCAGGCTGATTTTAGGACCTGATAATTCTGTGGTAGAAAATGGCATTAGCCATCCATTAAAAACACCATCAGCGCAGCAGTCCGGCCTTAAGCTTAATGTAAATTATACCCTTGAGCCAGGGCTGGTATATGAATTCTGGTTAGATTTTGATGCCTCAAGGTCAATAGTAGCAAGAGGTAATGGTGATTTCAACCTGAAACCAGTAATTAAGGTCTTTACTAAAAATACCAGCGGTTCTATTGAAGGCGTGGTTGATCCGGTAATTTCAGGACCGACAATAATAGCTTATAATGCGGTTGGTGATACAGCAACAGCATTGGCCAATAGCAATGGATACTTTTTGTTAGGCGGATTGCCAGCCGCAACTTATACTGTAGAGTTTAACCCCGTAGCTCCATACCAGTTTAAGCAGGTAACAGGAGTAAATGTTGCAACAGGTACAGTTACAGATATGGGAACTATCACTATTACACAGTAATAGATATTTTGTTAATACTAATAAAAAAAGCCGCTCCAGTACTGGAGCGGCTTTTTTATCTATAAAGGAATTAGTTCAATTCCTTAAAGCAATTTTTTGATAAGTCCCGTTACCACACCCCAAATTCTAAAGTCCATAAATGGGGTAATTTTTATAGGATTATAGTTTTTATTCTCAGGCTGAAGATAAAGATCATCATCTCTTTTATAAAGGCGCTTTACGGTAAACTCACCATTTATCACAGCCAGGATAATATTGTTGTTTTCAGCAGGCAGAGATTTATCTACAATTAGCAAATCACCATCGTCAATTCCTGCATCTATCATGGATTGGCCATTTACCCGAACGCAAAAGGTAGAATTACGATTTTTGATTAGCTCGCGGCTAACATTGATAGTTGTCTCAAAATATTCTGAAACATAGGTAGGATGTCCGGCCGAAACACCAACCTCAAAGTAGGGCAGGCTTATGGCCTCATTATCCGTTATCGGTAAAATCTCTGTTACTTTCAAAATGTTCACTTTTTAATCCTCCCAAGATAAGGATGAGACAAAAAGATTGAACAGAGAGTTGTTAGAATTTATTAACTATTTGCCAGCTCTTGTGAACGAGATACAAGTGGTTTAGAGTATTAAATAATTTTTTTGATAACCCGTAGTTTATGGGTGTGGCTACCGGTTTCCCTATTAAAAATACCGGTTTGGTCCAGCCTGTCCAGCCTTACCTTTCCACTGGCGTGTAGAATGTAATTATCATGAAGAATAATACCTACGTGTACAATTCGGCCTTCTTCATTATCAAAAAAGGCAAGATCACCAGGTTCACTTTCTTCAATAAAACTAAGGGTAATACCATGTGCAGCTTGCTGTCCGCTATCCCGTGGAAGCGAAAAGCCCGCCAGGCGATAAACCATTTGTGTAAAACCCGAACAATCTATACCAGCCGGGGTACGGCCTCCCCACAGGTAGGGAGCGTTGAGGTACTGGTAGGCATGTTCAACAAGTTTGTCCCTGTTTTTTTGGCCTTGTTGTGTAGCCCCTGAAAATGAAAAATCCCTTTCTCCAATTTTCAGTTTTCCCTCCGGAGTATAAAAAGGCAGAATCGATCCCACGAAAATGGGAAAGAATTCTGCCGATTTTTGATCTGAAATTATGTCAATCAGTTCCTGAGATACAGTGGGAGCGGGGCTTACACCGGATTTATAAAACTCTTCAGTGCAGGCTTCCATTTGCTTATTGTCTATCCAGCCTTCATATTGGTCATGCGCCAATCGTATAAAAGACCATTTTTTACGATGCTCCACTACTTCAAAGGTTTCCCCAAAAAGTACCTGGTTTATCATTTCTGCGGCATCCTGAGGATCCTTCCGCATAGGGATAGCGCTAAGCGCACATACTCCGTACTGCATGCTTTAGCTAAAAAACTAAACTGATTCTATTACTATAGCTGAAGCACCGCCACCACCGTTGCATATACCGGCAGCTCCGTACTTTGCATTGTTTTGCTTAAGCACATTTAATAGTGTAACTATAATACGTGCACCTGAGCAACCAAGCGGATGGCCAATAGAAACTGCACCACCGTTTACATTGGTTTTGTTCTTGTCAATCTCAAGCAACTTTATGTTAGCCAGGCCAACTACAGAGAAGGCTTCGTTCAGCTCATAATAGCTGATATCATCTTTAGAAAGCCCGGCTTTTTGAATGGCTACAGGTACAGCTTTGGCAGGGGCTGTGGTAAACCACTCAGAAGACTGAGCAGCATCAGCATAGCCTTTAATTTTTGCCAAGGGCTTAAGGCCAAGGGCTTCAGCTTTTTCAGCACTCATAAGTACAAGAGCCGCGGCACCATCGTTTAAGGTGCTGGCATTGGCAGCTGTTACGCTACCGGCTTTATCAAAGACAGGGCGTAGCTGAGGTATTTTATCAAAATTTACTTTTGAGTATTCCTCATCATGATCAAACATAATGGGGTCTCCCTTGCGCTGAGGTACTTCCACACCTACCACTTCATCCTTAAACTTACCTGCCTCCCAGGCCTTAGCACTTCTGCGGTAACTTTCCATGGCAAACTCATCCTGCTCCTCACGGCTAAAGTTCATATCCTTAGCGCAAAGTTCAGCACAGTTACCCATGTGTATGCCGTTATAAACATCTATCAAACCATCCCGAAGTAAACCATCAATTACTTTAATGTCTCCTAGTTTTTGGCCATCACGTCCATTAAGGTAGTGAGGTACCATACTCATATTTTCCATACCACCGGCAACTATCACTTCGGCATCACCGCACTGTATGGCTTGGGCGGCCTGCATCACAGCCTTCATGCCTGATGAACAAACTTTGTTTACGGTAGTACACGGTACATTTTCAGAAAGGCCGGCATCTAAGGCTGCCTGGCGCGCGGGTGCCTGGCCATTGTTTGCCTGCAGCACATTACCCATTAATACTTCCTGTACTTCTTTAGGGTCGAGCCCGATTTTATCCAATGCACCTTTAATGGCAACAGAACCCAAATGGGTTGCAGGAATATGAGAAAGTGTTCCGCCAAAACTTCCTATTGGGGTACGTACGGCAGAAACTATTACAACTTCTTTCATCTATGCTAATTTTGTGGTGATAAAATGTTCTTCAATGGCGCGAAAATACAGAAAAATCGAGCGAATTTGCGGGCGTAGGCTTTATCCCTATTTTTGAAATCGATACCACCTATGAAGAGCATACTCCTTTATTTACAGAATCACCAAACACGCATCGCCAGCTTAGTGCTGTTCACGGTGTCCATTGCCTTTGTGGTATATCTTACTCCGCGAGAGGTAAAGTTCAAATACGAGTTTCAAAAGGGTAAACCCTGGCTTTACGAAAACCTGGTGGCTCCCTTTGACTTTCCGGTGGTAAAAACCCCTGAAGAAATTGAAGCCGAAAAGGCCAGATTGGATAAAGAAAAGACTCTGTTTTTAAAGTCCAAGGATGATGTGGCTGAAAATGCTCTTACAGGTTTTGAGGCTGAATTTACCTCGGACTGGAATAAGGCTGTAGCGCTGCGCGACTCTGCCGGTAAGGCAAATAATGATGTGAAATTTACTGATGAATTAAAAGTGCGGCTGGAAGAAAAAAGTAGACGGCTGCTAAAGGATATTTACAAAAGAGGTGTGCTACAGCCATTTGAGCGGGAAGGTTTAGAGTATGGCGAAGTACTGCTTACCTCAGGTGGGGTTAGCTCTTCGGTGCAGCTTACGGAGTATTATTCTATTGCTACGGCTACCGAAGCAGTGCGCTCTGCATTTAAACCTGAACCTGACGCTATTCAAAAAGTGGTGGTTCCGGCCGTTCTCGATCAGTTACAATACAATATTTATAAAGATCAGAAAACCACTGATAGCTACCTGCAATCTCAAATGGAAGGTATAGTGCCTACAAGAGGAGTGGTACAGGATGGCGAGTTGATCATATTTAAAGGCAATATTGTAGATGATGAAAAATTTGCCAAGTTAAATTCCCTCAAGCTCAGCTACCAGGGTTCTTTTGATAATAAGTTTGGAGTTTACTATTTATTGGGTGGTCAGATTTTGCAGATGGGACTGTTGTTTACTGTACTCTACATCTTCCTGATGCAGTTTAGAAAACAGCTAATGGAAGACATTACCAAGCTCACATTTATATTGATGAATGTACTTTTTATTGTACTGATGGTGCGCCTGGTATTGAGTTTTGGAGTGCAGTACGTTTACCTCGTTCCCTTCACCATTTTGCCCATAACCCTCAAGTCATTTTTTGATACCCGCCTGGCCCTGTTTGTAAACATGGTGGCCGTGCTAATCTGTGGCATTATGCTGCCCAATAGCTTTGAGTTTATTTACCTGCAATTTATTGCCGGGGTATTTTCGGTGGTGTTGGTAAATAACCTTTATAAAAGGAGTCAGTTGTTTTTTACCGCAGCCAAAATTATACTGGTATATTGTCTTTCATATCTTGCTATGGCTGTGATACAGGAGGGCAACCTACAGCAAATCGATAAACTGAATTTTGCTTTTTTTGCCGGTAACGGCTTTCTTACGTTGATGTCATTTCCGCTTATTTACTTTCAGGAGAAAACCTTTGGCTTTGTATCTGACGTAAGTCTGCTGGAGCTTAGCGACACCAACAACCCGCTGTTGCGAAAACTTGCGCAGCAGGCCCCTGGTACCTTTCAGCATAGCATGCAGGTGGCCAATCTGGCGGAAGCCGCAGTATTAAAGATACATGGAAATGCCCTTTTAGTGCGCACCGGAGCTCTATATCATGATATCGGTAAGATGAACAACCCGATGTACTTTATCGAGAACCAAACTACAGGACTTAATCCTCATGACGAACTTTCGTTTGAAGAAAGTGCCGAAATAATAATTGGCCATGTGAAGGATGGGATAAAACTGGCTAAAAAGAACAACCTGCCGGATATATTAATTGATTTTATCCGCACTCACCATGGTACTTCAACAGTAATGTACTTTTATAAAAAGTACATTAAAAACTTTCCGGATGAGGAGGTGGACCTTGCCAAATTTACCTACCCCGGCCCGAAACCTTTTAGTAAAGAAACAGCTGCACTAATGATGGCCGATTCTGTAGAAGCTGCCAGCCGTAGCTTGCCGGAGCCTGATCATGAAAAAATTGATAAGCTGGTGGATAATATCATCGATCAGCAAATGGAATCGGGTCAGTTTGAAAACGCGGATATTACCTTACGGGAGATCAAGGAAATCAAGAAAATCTTTAAAAAGATGCTGATGAATATTTATCATGTTCGGGTTCAGTATCCGGAGTAATCAGGAAGGACGAAGTTTGAAACTCTAAATACTAATCTCTAAATTCTAAAGCCTAAACTCTAGGCCTTAAAGCTTAGGCGCTAAATACTAACTACTCAATACTCACTACCCAACTCAAAATCTATAGGTCAATCCCACACCTTGCAACCCATTGCCGTTATAATAGCTCAGGGAAATTTTATCGAGTTGCCGCTGAGCCCGCTTCATTTTTGAATTACCTGCCAGCGTCATTATTCCACCTATAGCACCTAATGGCAGCCCGTTAATTACGAGCGCAAATCCCAGACTAAAATTGGGATCATTAATCTCCAGCATGCCATTCACATCAGTATCATATTGAGCTGTAGAAAGCATTACTACGCCCGTTGCAAATATTACCGCTCCGGGTACAAACATGCTCATCCCAATTTTTTTGATATGGCGGCCGCTTTCGACTCTTTCCTGGTAATAACCAATTTCACCGGGATCGATACGTTGAGCAAGGCCAGGTAGGGCTAGAAGAAAGATAAAGAGAAGTGGGAATACGCGCGTTTTCATTTGTGCGGCCAAAGTAGGCGAAAGAGAGGAATGGGACAAATGAAATGAAAAATGCCAACCAAAAGGCCTGGCTTTTAAACTTAGTGGTAAAAGATGGGTCTCCCCGAAATTCTCAAAGCTTCTTCGGGGTAAACTTCTCGACCCGGTCTTAATGAAAAGTTCAGGGCATAAAAAAAGCTCCGGAATTACCGAAGCTTCTTTCTAAGGGTGAAAGATGGGTCTCGAACCCACGACCTCCTGAACCACAATCAGGCGCTCTAACCAACTGAGCTACAATCACCATTTAAACCGAGTGTGAAATTGCTTCCAAAACGGGGCGCAAATATACATTCATTTTGATTTTGGCAAAAATTTATTTCACCGTTTTCCCCTGTCCTTATCAGAAAGCTTGCGGATAAGCTGGCGCTGAAAATCGCGCTCGGCTTCAAAAAGTTTGGCCACCTTTTTTACCGGAAGTACTTTTTGAAATTTCTTAAAGTAATTTCTCCTCAGCTCCAATAATTTAGCCTGTCTTTCCATCTCTTTTTCCATCATGGCAATTATTTCTTCATCGCTCATATTGTTAATATCAGGCCTGCGCATATGGGGCGGTCCGTCCTCATCAGGGCCAATATGTTTATCAAGCTCTTTTCGGTATTCGTTATAAACAGGCCAAAACTTTTGGGCCTCCTCAGGGGTGAGGTCCAGCCGTTGTGTAATAAAGCTTATGCGCATGGCTTCAATTCTATCGCTTATATCCTGTTTATCGCGGTTTGGCTGGGCAAATGCTGTGGTACCAGCCACCAGCAACAATGCTATCATGCAGTTTTTATAAATATTCATAATCCAATGTTTGATCAAAATTGTTATCTAAAAAATCTTCTAATTCGTTTTGTTCTAGGGCGCTAAACCCAAGTTCATCCAGGTCGCCCTCTGTTAATTCATTAATAATTATGTTCTCTTCAGTAACCCCTGCCGGGTATTCCTCTAAAAGATACTCCTCGATAGAGGCATTGGTAAGGGCCGGTTCTGAAATGGTATTGCCAGTATTTGTAGGTGAGGATGGATATAAATATATACCCAGTAAAACGGCAGCCGCTATACCAGCCACCCAGCCCAATGTGGCTTTTAGATTAAAGACCTTTGGAGTTCCGTCAGTTTGCTCATCGGCAATGGCAAGGAGGCTTGACTTCTTTTTATCAAAGTAGCCCTCCGGAACCTTTTGAGGATTCCTTGTCTTGTCAAAATCTTTTAAATAATCTTTTTCCATAACAATGATTTGATTACTGATCGGGTTAAAGGTTTAATCATTATTCAGGTGATCTTTAATCTTTTTAACAGCTAAGGAATACGAGGCCTTCAAGGCTCCTACCGAAGTACCGGTTACCTCTGCCATATCTTCATACTTCATTTCTTCAAAATATTTAAGATTAAAAACCAGGCGCTGCTTTTCCGGCAAGGCAGCTATGGCCTTGTGTAATCTAGCCTCAGCCATTTCGCTGTCAAAATACATGTCGCCATGTGCGTTATCATATTCTACACTTTCGCCATCAGCGCCCACTGTTTGTAACTTCTTATTTTTTCGGATATGATCCAGTGCTTCGTTGGTAGCTATGCGGTATAACCAGGTATAAACCTTGGAATCTCCCCGAAAGGAGGAAATATTCTTCCAGATTTTGATGTAGGTGTTTTGAAGCACATCGTCCGCATCTTCATGGTAAGTAACCATCCTGCGGATATGCCAGTATAGCCTCTCGCTGTAGGCTTCTACAATTAGTTCAAAAGCCGGTTTTGGCTTCTTTGTATTTAACAATTCCAGGATGCGCTCCTCCAACCTTTGTAATGTTTTGTGAAAGGTATGACGGAAGAAGGAAATGATGGTTTAATGGGTTGCGAAAGAAGTTGAGTTTTGCCAGTGGAAATATGGAGTCACCCCCCTGCGCGCCCCTCAAGGGGGGATAGCTACACATTACGAGTGAATCACATTTAAGGAAATATTTCATCAAAATAAACATCCTTAAAGCGGAGCCATTCTAAATCCTCCCTTGAGTGCGGAGGGGTTAAAAAAAAAGCGGATAAAACTGCTTAGAGTTTTATCCGCCTTTTATTAACTGTTTAGTGAGAAGTGCTACTTCCTCTGAATTGCTTTTTTAGCGGCTTCAACAATATTGGCAGTGCTCAGTCCATACTTCAATAGCAGTTCTTCAGGTTTTCCGCTTTCGCCAAATGAATCATTTACGGCTACAAACTCCTGTGGGCGCGGTAACTCGCGGCTAAGTAGCCCGCTTACACTTTCGCCAAGTCCGCCAAACATCTGGTGCTCTTCGGCAGTAACCACACAGCCCGTTTTCCCAACAGACTTCAAAATGGCCTCATCATCCAAAGGCTTAATGGTGTGGATGTTAATGATTTCGGCACTAATATTTTGCTCTGCCAATGCCTCGCCTGCCTCGATAGCTTTCCAAACCAAATGACCGGTAGCAATAATAGTTACATCTGTACCTTCATTTAACATCACGGCCTTACCCACTTCAAATTTTTGATCCTCAGGGGTGAAGTTTGGCACTTTTGGTCGGCCAAAGCGCAGGTAAACCGGGCCCTGATGTTCGGCAATAGCAATGGTTGCAGCTTTGGTTTGATTGTAATCACATGTGTTGATTACAGTCATTCCCGGCAACATTTTCATCAGGCCAATATCTTCCAGTATCTGGTGGGTGGCGCCATCCTCACCTAAAGTAAGGCCGGAGTGCGAAGCACATATCTTTACATTTTTACCAGAGTAGGCAATAGACTGGCGGATCTGGTCATACACCCTTCCGGTAGAGAAGTTGGCAAAGGTTCCCGTAAAGGGAATTTTACCACCAATGGTTTGTCCGGCAGCAATACCCATCATATTGGCTTCTGCAATACCTACCTGGAAAAAGCGATCCGGAAATTCCTTTTTAAAGGCGTCCATTTTTAGCGAGCCGGTAAGGTCCGCACAAAGGGCCACTACATTTTCATTGGTTTTGCCAAGCTCCAGCAATCCTGCTCCAAATCCTGAGCGCGTGTCTTTTGATCCCTGATCCGTGTACTTTTTCATGGTATTAATTGAGTTTTACGATGGTGGTGGTTCCTGATGTTATTGTAAAAGTTTGTGAAGTGCTGTATTCCGTGCTTTGCGAAGAACCGGTGCGGAATATCACACGGTAGTTTCCGGGCTGCAAATACAAGCTATGTCTTGTTTGCGTGTTGTCCAAATCTATGAGCCATACCTGCTCGTTTCCAACCTCTAAAAGTATAGCGCCATAACCGGCAGAGGTACTGCTAATGTTTACCCTTCCGGGAGGAGGAATACCAATAGTTGTGGTTTTTCCGGCTTCTACTTGCAGGTTATTTTCAATGTGGCGTGGCAGGGTTAGTATTTCAATATCGTAAGAGCCTGCCAAATACTGCTGTACAGAATTAAAATCCTGCACATGTAATATTTTTTTTGAGTCATGCTCGCGAACCACACACTTCAGATTTTCATAGGGATTACGCGAGGAGCCCATCTTGAGTTGCAGCATGCCACGCGGCAATGGCACCTCTATCTGGTTATGCTTACCTGCGTATATGCGGATATCCTTAACGGTAACTTCTGGTACAGAATGTATGGTCATTCTATAGTTTACAAGCGGATCAAGGTAGATGGTATCCGGGTTTCCTTTAAAATTTAAAGTGTGCACGAACTGCTTTTTAACCTGTCCGCTTACCGCATCATAAAAGGTGATGGGTACATTGGTTTCACTCGGAAGTCCATTTTGGTTAAGTAGGTTTACTTGGGCAGAGGTATTATCCAGTGCCTGGGAAATCACGATGCCCAAAACATCCTGAAAGGTCTGTTCATCAGCCGCGTCAAAGTAGTTGCCCACACACTCAAAGGTTTGCTTAAAATCTTTTTCCAAACCAATACCAATTACAAAAGGCTTAAGCGCAATGCCCTGTTTTTGTAAAAGCATTGAGGCTGCACAGGGATCTTCATCGCAGGCTTCTACGCCATCTGTAATTAAAATTATGATGTTTCGGCAGCTTGGGCAGGCCGGAAAATCAGAGGATGCACGTAAAAGCGAGCGGGCAATAGGAGTAGTGCCTTTAGGGCTAATTTCCCTAATTACCTTTTTAATGCTCGGTATGTTGTTGAACTTAAAAGGTACTTCCAGTTTGGTGTCGTTACAATCCTGTGGGGGTACGGGTTTTTGGTGGCCATATACTCTCAATGCCAGTTGAAAGCTTTTGCTGTTAAGACTTTGAAGACTGTCCAGCATTTGGGTCATAAGCCTTTGGGCAACATCTATTTTGGTACCGCTTTCCCAACGGCCATACATACTTTGCGAGCCATCAAAAACAAACAAAATGCGGGTGAGGTTTTCCTCCTCTTTATTGCTTTGCGCAAGAAGAGTACTCCCGATAAGAGCAAAAAATAAGGCTATGTAAAGCGGCTTGCGCAAAAAGTTGATTTAATAATCGCCTAAAGTCTCCTCCAACTGGGTAAGGGCGCTGGCCAGTTGCTCGTCATTAGGAGCTATGCCGTGCCACTCATGAGTGCCCTGCATAAAGTCAACACCGTAACCCATTTCGGTATGCATTACTATACATACAGGTTTTCCTTTCCCAATAAGGGATTTGGCCTTGTTTAAGCCATCCAGTACCTGCTGCATATCGTTACCATTTTCAATGGTCATCACCTCCCAGCCAAAGGCTTCAAACTTGGCGCCTATGCTACCCATAGGTAATACATCATCCGTTGCTCCGTCTATCTGCTGGCCGTTGGCATCTATGGTGCAAATCAGGTTATCTACTTTATTTGCGGGGGCAAACATGGCCGCTTCCCAAATCTGCCCTTCCTGTAGTTCGCCATCCCCATGAAGGGTAAATACCAGGCGATCATCATTATTAAGCTTTTTAGAAAGTGCAGCACCAATGGCTACCGACATACCCTGACCTAGTGAGCCTGATGCTATGCGGATGCCCTCCAAGCCTTCGTGGGTAGTGGGGTGGCCCTGGAGACGTGAGTTTATTTTACGGAAGGTACCAAGCTCTTCGGTATCAAAATACCCGCTGCGGCTGAGTACACTATAAAAAACGGGGCTAATGTGGCCGTTAGACAAAAAGAAAAGGTCTTCGCCCTTACCATCCATATTAAATGGTTTGGGGTTGTGCTTTAGGATTTCAAAGTAAAGAGCCACGAAAAATTCGGTACAGCCAAGGGAGCCTCCGGGGTGGCCGGATTGCATACTGTGAACCATACGTACAATGTCGCGCCTTACTTGTGATGCGGTTTTCTTTAAGTCCTGAATATCAGCCATGATTGTTTTTTTGGTGTTGCAAAAGTAGATTTTATACCTGCGGTGGAAAAAGGAATGTTGATAAAAAGTGGAAAGGTTGGTGAGCTGGATACTTTTGGGTTACCTTAATAAATGTTTAGTGGTGAAACGGAATTTTTTGTTCGGAGATTCCTGTAGAGCACGGCAGTTTCAATTTGAATTATTTTTACCAAAAGAAAAAAAATGGAGATATCTGAACTGACACTAAAGTTGATTATCATTTTGATTCCGGGAGCGCTTGCCACTATCATTTTTGGAAAGCTCATACTTCATAAAGATTGGGACTCTTTCCGATTTATACTCTTTTCAACCCTTTTCGGAATGTTCTCTTACTTAACACTTCAACTGATAATAAATGTTCTTTCAATGTCACTTTGCTTCAATATTGGTGATTTGACTATTTGGGAAAGTCTTTCGGATCCGGCTATTATTCCATATAAGGAGGTGATGATGGCTTCAATTATTGCGGTATTGATAGCATTTTTTACTTCTTATATTGAGAATAGGAAAATTGTAAGCAAAATTGCCTCAACCTTAAAAATTTCAAATAAGTATGGGGAAGAAAACCTTTATTCTAGATTTCTTAACTCTAAGGAGGTAGAATACATCTACCTAAGGGATATTAAAAATAACCTAACCTATCACGGTTGGGTTAAGTCTTTCTCTGAATCTGACACGATTTCGGAAATTCGTCTTGCTAGTGTAAAGATTTACAGCTATAAAAAATCGGAATTACTGTACGAAGTTGATGAGGTATATTTGTCTTTTAACAAATTTGATATAATAATTGAACTCGCTAAAAGCCTTTAACTATGGAACGGAAAAAGCCTGAGAACTCGAATAGAGAGCGACTTGAAAAAGCCTCTCGTAATTATAGCATGGACAAGCCAATGCCTAAAAAACCAATATCTGAGACCCAGCCTCCTCCTGCACCAAAAAAAAAGAAGGATTGAATCATCCATAGAAATGTTGAATTTGGAAATTTTCAACACTCACTTCTAAATTCAATGGGTTATTTTTTCAGACTTTACTTTCTGGAAATAGGAGGCTCAACTTTCCCCACTTTTGCCCCTCAAATTATTTTTCTCACAATGCGATTTTTACTCTACATGATTATTTGTGGTTTGCTTATAGGTTGCGGCAATGATGCGGCCAACCGCATACTTTTCAAAAACAACCTGGAGGAATATGAAGGCCGTAACCTGCATTGGGGCGATGCTGTAAAACTTGCAGTTGAGGGAGATAATCACGACTCCATTCAGGTTTTAATTAATGGGAAAAGGCAGCCGGACGATTTTAGCCTATCAAAGGAGAATGCTCACTTTGGCATAAACCTCCTGAAGCTGGTAGTTTTCCATGGTAATTCTGAGAAGATGGAGCGTGAGGTGTCCATTTTGGTTTTACCAAAAGAGGCTCCTGTGAAAACAGAATACGTGGTTGCAAATCGGTATCCACATGATGCCGCTAACTTTACGCAGGGCTTTCATTTTGAAGATGGACTTATTTATGAAGGCACCGGTCTGCGTGGCTCATCCAAATTGGAAGTGTATGAACTGGCTACGGGCAAAGTAAAAAATACGCAAAAGCTTGAAGACCGCTATTTTGGTGAAGGGATTACCAAAGTGGGAGATAGTATTTTTCAGCTTACCTACACCTCGCAAAAAGCCTTTGTTTACGATGCAAACACGCTGGTTAAAACCCATGAATTCCATTACGCCTTTACCAGAGAAGGTTGGGGCATTTGCTACACTGGCGAATATCTTGTTATGTCCAACGGCTCGCATATCCTTTACTTTATTAATCCAGAGGATTTTACGCTTCACCATACCCTTCAGGTGGCCGATAATAGTGGTGTGCGGGATAGGTTAAATGAATTGGAATTCCATAATGGAAAAGTTTACGCCAACGTGTGGTACGAAAATGCTCTTTTAGAGATAGATCCGGCAAGTGGTGCCGTAACAGCTGTTATTCAGTTGCCTGAAATACCTAGTGGTATAAGCCGCGAGAACGTAGCTAACGGCATAGCCTTTAAGGGGGTAAACCTTTTGGTAACCGGTAAAAACTGGCCCACAATCTATGAACTAAAACAGGCCGCGCCATTAAATTTGTAAACCTTACATATTGGTTATGAGAATTTACATCATTCTGTTATTTGCATGGTTGGTGGTGGCTTGTACGCCTAAAAAGCCAGGTTTGGTAAAAACCTTAAAAAATATCAATAGTGTGGAGGAAGCTGAGGAGCTGCGTGAAAAGCACCCTGAGTGGATGGTGGAAATAACTGAAGCTGCAACCGATGGAAGGGCACCGAGTCTCATTTTACAAAGGCTTATTGATGGCGAAATAATTCAACTACCGGATAGCACAGGGCCTTATCATAAGGTGGTAAACCTTACCGAGATTAATCAATATAATGTAAGGTATATCTTTTTTGATCCTGAAAAGCTTTCGCAAAATGCTATTGATGCAATGCGCGATGATATTACTAAGAGATATTTGAATGGGCAGGACTTCGGCACTTTGGCCAACCAGTTTACTATGGATGGCAGTACAAATGGAGGTGAACTGGGCTGGATGAATGAAGGCGACCTTCAGCCGGAGATGATACCTGCTATTAAAGCTCACCAAAAAGGTGAGATATTTCCTTTGGATATCCCCGATAAGGGACTGCACTATTTGATGTTAAAGGTGCAGGATGACCGAACCGTTTTAAGAATGTTTATGGTGAAGGTAAGCGATACAAAAAAATGAAGTTTTGCTCCGTTACAGTAATTACAGTACATGGCTTTTACTGATTTTGGGAAAAGAATTATTATTGTATGACCTTAACCAAAATCATATTGGCATGTGGAAAATGCGTTGGATTCAGCATTACTTATTCAGAAGAAGGACTTATTCACTTCTAAAGAAAAAAATAAATAGCCCTTTAGGTTTTTATTTTCTCATTTTTTCAAAATTGATCAATGATAAGCCTAAGCTCACAAGGATTAAGCTTAAGTCCGGAAAGGTCTTCAATGCCTACAGGTTTATGGATTTGTTTAAACTGTATGAAATTTTTATCGAGGATGATTACGCTGTAGAATTGACTGAAGCAAAGAATATTGTAGATGTAGGAGGTAATAAGGGCTATTTTAGCTTACGCATGTCAGAGCAATATCCAACAGCAAAATTTTATTGCTATGAGCCTGAACCCGTTAACTTTAGTAATTTGAAAAGATTGCTTGCTGAAAATGGTATAGATGCAGATACCTATCAGGAAGGTGTGTCTGGAGAAAGCGGGGAAATGAATTTATACATCGACACCAAAAATGATGGAGGACATTCTTTGTTTAATGAAATAAAAGAAGATGCAAAGGCTATCGTGGTTCAAATTGTTAGCCTGGATACACTAATGTCACGTTTACCGGCTGGGGCGGTAATTGATTTAATGAAGTTGGATTGTGAGGGTGCAGAAAAAGAAATAATTCTAAAATTGACACCGGATTACGCTAAGAGGATAAAGAGTATTTACTACGAGGCCACACACTCTCTTTATAATCCTGAAGTATTAAACTCGCATCTAAGGGGCCTTGGATATCAAATTTCTGAGCGGAATGGTGTTTTTAAAGCAAAAAAGCCTCTTATTTCCTGATTGCTCTGGCCCTGCTTTAATTTCTAAGTTACATTTGCCGCCTCAAAAATTTACCCCATGAAGTGCGGAATTGTAGGATTGCCTAATGTTGGAAAATCAACCCTTTTTAACTGTTTATCAAACGCCAAGGCGCAAAGTGCCAACTTTCCCTTTTGCACCATAGAGCCCAATGTGGGTATGGTTACGGTGCCTGATTCCCGTCTTGAAAAATTAGAGGCATTAGTAAAACCAGAACGGGTGTTACCCGCCACGGTGGAGATTGTGGATATTGCCGGACTCGTAAAAGGCGCCAGCAAAGGTGAAGGATTAGGGAATAAGTTTTTGGGAAATATCCGTGAGTGCAACGCCATTATTCATGTGCTGCGCTGCTTTGAGGACGATAACATTACCCATGTGGATGGCTCCATAAACCCTATTCGTGATAAGGAAACCATAGACTTTGAACTACAGCTAAAAGACCTTGAAACCCTTGAGAAGCGTGTTGATAAAAGCCGAAAGGCTGCACGTACCGGAAATAAGGCTGAGCAGGTGGTGGTAGATATGTTCGACAGGTTAAAGGCTCACCTTGAGCAGGGTAAAAGTGTTCGCAGCTTTGAGCGTAATAAAGATGATCAGGTCATAATAAGTGAAACCCAGTTTTTGACGGATAAACCCATCCTTTATCTATGTAATGTGGATGAGGCCTCAGCCAAGGATGGTAATGAGTGGGTTGAAAAAGTACGCCAAATGGCCGCTGAAGAAAAAGCTGAGGTTATTTACCTGGCGGCCGCTACCGAGGCTGATATTACTGAACTGGATAGCTATGAGGAGCGCCAGATGTTTTTGGAAGACCTTGGCCTTGATGAACCTGGTGTGAATAAAGTAATCCGTGCAGCTTATGACCTCTTAAACCTGCAAACTTACTTTACGGCCGGGGTTAAAGAAGTACGTGCCTGGACTATTAAAAAAGGTTTTACAGCCCCGCAGGCAGCCGGTGTTATTCATACCGATTTTGAAAAAGGTTTTATACGTGCCGAGGTTATCGCCTATGATGACTACGTAAAATACGGCTCTGAAAATGCTGTAAAAGAAGCCGGAAAGCTAGGTGTGGAGGGTAAGGAGTACATCGTAAAGGATGGCGATGTAATGCACTTCAGGTTTAACGTATGATTTAGGTTGTACACTGATTGGTGTACGATGCACATTGTAAGCACCCGTGCATTCTCAGTTTAGAATTGGTAATGACTCTTTGTTTGTATACATGATACATTGTACAACCAACAAAGTACAATTTGATTACCCCCTCGTGTATAACCTGTTTATAACTGCCAACCCTTAACCATTAAGGGCTTTGGCTTATTTTCTATTTTTAGCCGTTACATTTTGTAAGATTGATTTATGGCTCAAGCAGACTACACAGAAGATAATATTCGCTCGCTCGATTGGAAGGAACATATCAGGCTAAGGCCGGGTATGTACATCGGTAAATTGGGCGATGGATCTCTCCTGATGATGGAATTTACATTTTGCTGAAAGAGGTGCTGGACAACTCGGTGGACGAGTTTGTGATGGGTGCCGGCAAAACCATTGAAATCTCCATTAAGGATGGGCAGGTAATGGTGCGGGACTATGGCCGTGGAATACCGCTGGGTAAGGTGATAGATGTGGTTTCTAAAATCAATACCGGAGCCAAGTACGATAGCAAGGCCTTTAAAAAATCCGTAGGACTGAACGGGGTGGGTGCCAAGGCGGTAAATGCTCTTTCAGACCATTTTAGCGTGCAGGCCTTTAGAGATGGACAAACCAAACTGGCCTCTTTTGAAAAAGGCGAGCTGGTGGTTGATGAAGATATAAAAGATACCAGCCAGCGCAAGGGTACTAAAATTACCTTCAGGCCTGATAATACGGTTTTTAAGAATTACCGATTTGTAAATCAGCATATTGAAAAAATGCTGTGGAACTATGCCTACCTCAATCCCGGGCTTACCATTATGTTTAATGGTGAGAAGTTCTACTCCGAAAACGGATTGAAGGATTTACTTCAGGATAATCTGGATGGCCCCACGCTCCATGATATTATCCATATTAAGGATGATGACATTGAAGTAGCATTAACACACAGTGATAAAAGCCAGAGTGAACAGTATTATACGTTTGTAAACGGCCAGCACACCACACAGGGTGGTACACACATGGCCGCATTCAGAGAGGCTTTGGTAAAGACTTTTCGCGATTTCTATAACAAAAACTTCGATCCCTCGGATATCCGCCAATCAGTAGTGGCAGCATTGAGCATTAAGGTAATTGAGCCGGTTTTTGAATCTCAAACAAAAACCAAACTGGGCTCTACCGATATGGGTCCGGATTTACCAACTATCCGCACATTCATAAACGACTTTCTTAAAACCAAGCTCGATAACTTTCTTCATAGAAATGAAGAGATTGCTGAGGCTATCTATAAAAAAATACTAAGGGCTGAAAAGGAAAGGAAGGAACTTAGCGGAATTAAAAAACTGGCCCGTGATCGGGCAAAAAAAGCCAGTTTGCACAATAAAAAATTGCGCGACTGCCGTGTGCATTATAACGACCTGAAAGACGAACGTAGATTAGATTCTACCTTGTTTATTACTGAGGGAGATTCAGCTTCGGGTTCCATTACTAAGTCGCGTGATGTAAACACCCAGGCGGTGTTTAGCCTAAAAGGTAAACCTTTAAACTGCTACAATCTTACCAAAAAGGTGGTGTACGAAAATGAGGAGTTTAACCTGCTACAGGCGGCCCTTAATATTGAGGATGGACTAGAAGACTTGAGGTACAACAACGTGGTTATCGCTACTGATGCCGATGTGGATGGTATGCACATACGCCTCTTGCTTATTACCTTCTTCCTTCAGTTTTTTCCTGAGCTGGTAAAGGAGGGACACTTATATATATTGCAAACACCACTCTTTAGAGTACGCAATAAAAAGGAAACTATGTATTGCTATAGTGATGATGAGCGTAGGGCAGCCTTGCTGAAACTTGGTGTAAAGGCGGAGATAACCCGCTTTAAAGGTTTGGGTGAAATCTCTCCGGATGAGTTTAAATTTTTTATTGGAGAAGATATTCGTCTGGATCCGGTAATGCTGGGTAAAGAGGCTACTATTGATCAGCTGCTGGATTTTTATATGGGTAAAAACACCCCTGATCGCCAGAAGTTTATCATTGAAAGATTGCGGATAGAAAAGGATGTAATAGAGGAGGAAGAGGCCATAAGGAAGGAAGCAGAGAGAAAACTTAAAGCCGAGGCGGTAAAATAAATGAGACTTAATACCCAAAGCTCAAGCCGCGTATTGCGCTTCATATATCTATTATGCCTGTTTGCATTGGTGTTTGATGTTATAATGCTCAATATTGAAGGATCATGGAGCAGTATCACCAAACTATCGCCCTTTGCTTTATTTGTTATCCTGTTTCTTGTATACCGGGGGCTGCCACAGTTTATTTATGATAGTGATGGTGAGGTACTAAACTTTACCGCAAGGGAACCAAACCTTAAGTTCTTAGGAAAAAAATTTAATGAACATACCGAGTTTCCTAAAAGGAAACTTTTAAAATACAGGGTGAGTGTATGGCCTTTTAAGCGCAGACTTGTTTTGTATATACAAAGTAAAGAAGGCGGCCCCAAGCGGGTGGGCATAAGCATTAGTTACCTCACCAAAACACAACTTCGCGACCTCAAAAGATCACTGGATCGGGTGGTGGCAACAAATAGGGAGTAAATAATAATGGAGGAACCTGAGAACAACTCTTCAGAAGAAAACAACGAATTATCCAAGGGTGTAAACGTTACCCACGTTTCCGGTATGTATGAGGATTACTTTTTGGATTATGCCTCATATGTAATTTTGGAAAGGGCAGTACCCGCCCTTGATGACGGCTTAAAGCCCGTGCAGCGCAGGTTGCTGCACTCTATGCGCGAGATGGATGATGGACGCTATCATAAAGTGGCCAATGTTATCGGGCAAACTATGCGCTTTCACCCACATGGCGATGCTTCTATAGGGGATGCATTGGTACAGCTGGGTCAAAAGGATTTAATGATAGACACCCAGGGTAACTGGGGTAATATCCTTACGGGAGACAGATCTGCGGCCCCACGATACATTGAAGCACGCCTTACCAAATTTGCACTTGAAGTGGGCTTTAGCCCAAAGGTTACGGAGTGGCAGGCCAGTTATGACGGGCGAGCCAAAGAGCCGGTAAACCTTCCGGTAAAATTCCCTTTGTTGCTTGCACAGGGCGTGGAGGGTATTGCGGTGGGATTATCCACTAAAGTGTTGCCGCACAACTTTAACGAGCTTATTGATGCCTCTATAAAAATATTAAAGGGCCGCAGTTTCGAAATTTTACCGGATTTTCCAACAGGTGGTATTGCTGACTTTTCTAACTACCAGGAAGGAACCCGTGGATCGAGGGTTCGTGTGAGGGCCCGCATGAGTATTGACGATAAAAAGACTATCGTAATTACTGAAATCCCTTTTGGTACCACCACTACCAGCGTTATTGAGTCTATCCTTAAAGCCAATGAAAAGGGTAAGATTAAGATCAAGAAGATAGAGGATAATACGGCAAGTGAGGTTGAAATTCAGGTACACCTTGTGCCAGGCGTTTCTCCTGATAAGATGAAGGATGCCCTTTACGCCTTTACCGATTGTGAAGTTTCCATAGCACCACTGGCTTGTGTTATTGAAAATGATAAACCCATTTTTGAAGGGGTTAAGGACTTGCTTAAAAAGTCAACAGCCCGCACAGTAGATCTTTTAAGGCGTGAGCTCGAAATTCAACTGGGTGAATTACAGGAACAATGGCATTTTGCCTCACTTGAGCGTATCTTTATTGAAGAAAAAATTTACCGCGATATTGAGGAGGCCGAAACCTGGGAAGAGGTAATTTCTTTTATCCGAAGAGGATTGGAGCCTCATATTGGTAATTTGCTCAGAGAGGTTACAGATGAAGATATTACAAGGCTTACTGAAATCCGCATTAAGCGCATCTCAAAATTTGATAAGGATAAAGCGGACCAGCACATACTTGATTTGGAAGGTAAAATTGAGAGCGTAAAGTTCCATCTTGATAATATTATTGACTTTGCTGTAGATTACTTTAAGAATATTAAAAAGAAGTATGGCGAAGGCCGCGACCGTAAAACCGAAATAAGGCTATTTGAAGATATTGATGCCACAAAAGTGGTAATGGCCAATGCCAAGTTATATGTAAACCGTGAGGAAGGTTTTATTGGTACCAGCCTGCGTAAGGATGAGTTTGTAACTGATTGCTCTGATATTGATGACATTATCTCCTTTACCAGGGATGGTAAAATGACGGTTACCAAAGTGGATCAAAAAACCTATGTAGGTAAAAACATTATTCATGTAGCAGTTTGGAAAAAAGGAGACAAGCGCACCATCTATAATATGATTTACAGGGATGGTGGTAAGGGTGCCTCTTACATGAAGCGCTTTAATGTAACCAGCATTACACGCGATAAAGAGTATGACCTTACCAAAGGAACCAAGGGTAGCGAAGTGTTATACTTCTCCCATAATCCCAATGGTGAAGCCGAAACAGTTACCGTGTTGCTAAGAAACTTGCAAAGGCTCAGAAAAACTAAGTTTGACATAGACTTTTCTGAACTGGCCATCAAGGGCCGGGCAGCTAAAGGAAACCTTGCCACCAAGTATCCTGTAAAGAAAATTGAACTGAAAGAGGAGGGGGTAAGTACACTGGCGGCTCGTAAAATATGGTTTGATGAAACCGTAAGAAGACTGAATGCCGATGGCCGTGGTGAGCTGCTGGGTAGCTTTAAGGGGGAAGACCGTATTCTGGAAATCACACAGTCCGGTAACTATCGCCTGCTTGGTTTTGATCTGAGCACTCATTTTGAGGATGATATGCTTATCCTGAAAAAGTTTAATCCCGAAAAACCGGTTTCGGCTATTTATTATGACGGAGAAAAGGAACGCTATTACGTAAAGCGTTTTGTACCCGAGTTGAGCGAGAAGAAAGAACTTTTTATTAGTGATAGTGAGGGTTCACGCCTTGAGTTTGTATCAACTGATGCCCAGCCGAGGGTGGAAATTGTGTTCAGGAAAATAAAGGGCAACCAAAAAGATAATGAAGAAGTAAACCTTTGGGAGTTTATTGCCGTAAAAGGTATGAAGGCCCAGGGTAATCAGCTTACGCGGGATGAGGTAAGGGACATAAACCCGCTTGAACCTATACCTGTTGAAGAAGAGGAAGTTGAGGATGAAGAATCCGATGACTCATTGGATGCGGGCACCAACTTTACTGGTGATGAGGAACAGGGCACTTTGTTTTAAATTAGCAAAATGAAAACATTTTTACTTGCTCTCGCTTCCCTTTTTTGTGTTGGCCTGGGCGCTCAGGATAGTCTTGAGGTTACTAAGTTAGGTCAACTTCCCTATAATGATATTATTAACGATGTGTGGGGCTACGCCACTCCAACTAAGGAGTACGCCCTGGTAGGGGTCAATTCCGGGTTTTCAATTGTGGATGTCACCACACCATCTAACCCAGTTGAAGAGCATTTTATAAATGGAAATAATACTATCTGGAGGGATATTAAAACCTGGAGCCACTACGCCTATGTGGTGCATGATGGTGTGGGCGGCAGCCGAAATTCTGATGGAATTCTAATTGTCGATCTTAACACCATTGATTCAGCAAACCTATCTTACACTCAGTTTTTCCCTATTGTAAATATTGGAGGTAACAGCTTTACCTACCGTAACGCCCATAATATTTTTATTGATGAAAACGGTGTGCTTTACCTTTTCGGGTCAAACCTTAGTGCCGGTGGGGCAGCCATGTTTGATTTGGCTGTTGACCCTAACAACCCTGTATATCTGGGAGCTTATGACGGTGCCTATTACCATGATGGAGTAGCCAGGGGAGATACCCTTTACGGAGCTGCCATCAATATCGGCAAGTTTGAGGTGGTGGATGTGAGTAATAAGTCAAATCCGGTAGTTTGGGCATCACAGGCTACACCAAATAATTTTTGCCACAACATTTGGTTTTCTCCACATAACAAAACAGTATTTACAACTGATGAGAAGAAAGGAGCTTATGTTACAGCTTATGATGTAAGCGACCTGAGCAGCATTACTGAGCTTGACAGGATAAGGACAGGCATATTTGATCCCAATGAGGTAATACCACATAATACACATGTAAAAGGCAACTTCCTGGTTACGTCCTACTACACTTCCGGCTTGCAGATTGTGGATGCCAGCCAACCTGATATACTTATTGAAACAGCGTATTACGATACATCGCCCATGTCTGGCGATGGTTTTGAAGGGGCCTGGGGTGCCTACCCTTACCTACCGAGCGGTAATATCCTTGTTACCGATCGCCAGGAAGGTTTATTCATACTTAACAGCAGTTATCCCGGTGCATGCTTCTTTTCCACTTTTGTAAAAGATTCGGTTACACAAAACCCCATACCTACAGCAGATGTAACCGTGGTGCGGGCCGATATTGATGGGCAAACAGATCTTTTTGGAAACTTTAGAGGTGGCCGCAGGGATACCGGAGATTTTTTGGTAGTTGTTGAAAAAGCAGGCTACCATACCGATACTATGCATGTAAAGCTAAGGCGCGGGGTGGTTCGCCACCGTACCATTGCATTATTGCCAATTGGCTTTTCGGTGGATGAAAATGGTTTGGTTTCGCAGCACATCAATATATTCCCCAACCCAACACAGGGAGAGTTTAACCTTGAGCTTAATGGCATTGAAGACCCTGAAGCCCGGGTGGAAATATGGGATATGGCAGGCAGGCAGCATTTCAATAAGGCTCTGAATGTGTCTAATGGTGAAATGCGACTAACTCCCGGGCTAAATCAAGGTGTTTATATTGTGAGAGTTACCAATGGTGAGTTAACCTATGCCACTCAACGATTAGTGGTTACTCCCTAAATAATATTTCGGATATTTCGCCTCCGAAACGTAACTCTTAACAGGTGCTTTACTCCATTCTCCATTTTATTGAGTTTTTCTTTTTATTGCTAATTGGCCTGCAGGTATTTTACCTGTTTGTATTTTCCTTAGCCAGTATTTTTCCTTTTCGTCCCAGCCTGGCTATTGTACCTTCTGATAAAAAGAATCGCATTGTAGTTTTTATTCCGGGTTATAAGGAAGACCGAATAATAATAGATACCGCCTCACGAGCTTTAAAGCAGAGCTACCCCAAAGAGTATTATGAAGTGGTAGTGCTTGCAGATAGCTTTAGTGATGAAACTTTAGAGGGGCTTCAATTACTTGATGTAACAACCTTGGTGGTAAGTTTTGAAAACAGTACTAAAGCCAAAAGCCTAAATAAAGGTCTGGAAACTTTAAGCACTGCCAATCCTGATATTGCGGTTATTCTGGATTCAGATAACATTATGGCTCCTGACTTTTTGGAAAAGATAAATGAGGGCTATAACTCTGGTTTTAAGGTGATGCAGGGCCATCGTACAGCAAAAAACCAGCAAACCGAGTTTGCTCTGTTGGATGCTATTAACGAGGAAATAGGTAATAGCATTTTTCGCAAAGGGCATAGAGTATTGGGCGTTAGTTCGGCCCTTATTGGTTCGGCCATGGCTTTTGATTTTCAATACTTTAAATCCATTATGGATGATATTGAAGATGTTGCGGGTGAGGATAAGCTGGTAGAGCTGAAAATCTTAAAGGAAAAGCAGCTTATAGAATACTTTGAAGATGCCCTGGTATATGATGAGAAAGTTTCAAACGCTGCCAACTTTTCCAAACAGCGTACGCGTTGGGTAGGCGTTCAGATATACTTTTTTAAGAATTACTTTTTGGATGGATTACGCGAACTATTTCTGAAGGGTAATTTCGGATATTTCGATAAGGTGTTCCAGTTTTTCCTCATACCCAAAGTTTTGTTAATAGGCCTTACGATAGTATTGGGAGTGCTTTCTATTTTCAACTTGGTAAGCATGGTTTGGCTCTCCATAGCCGTTGCGTATGTGCTTACTTTGTTGTTGGCCATTCCTCGAAGGTTTTACAATCTCAGGTTACTTCGGGCAATGTTAAACATCCCCAAGGCCATTTTATTTATGATATTAGGAATACTGAGAATTAGAAAGAGTACCGCTTCTAAATTTGAGGTAACGGAGAAAGGGGCAAAATAGCGGTATCTGAAATGTACTTGCTAGGTTAAAATCAAAAAGCTTGTTTTTAATTGCTGGCCTTCAATACTACTAACTCCTTAGTTATTAAATATTTTAAGGGGAAAAAACTGAGGTTGGCATTTTTTAAACCAGGCAGTCGGTTAAGCTTGCAATGGCTCATTCTACGTTCTATTTTAAGTCCGCCTTTTTCTACAATTCCTTTGAGCATTTTATGATTTAAGTGGTTTAGCTCAAAGTATTCGGACATTAGATCCTTTTCTCCCACTAATATTCTGTTTCTCTTTTTTAGCTTGGGTAGCATAATGCTTTCCGGCCAGTATTGAGCCCAGGGTATTTTAAAAATACTGTTAAGGTGCGAGGCATATGGGCCTTCCCAGGGGGGGTAGCTCACAAAAATGATCCCGTTAGGTGTAAGGTGATTTTTTAATTGGGCAAAAATTGGCTCGAGGTAATCAGGTTGAATATGCTCGGCTACATCGTTCAAAAAAATGAAGTCAAATTTTTCTTCTAAAGGATTCTGTACAATATCCTGAAGGATAAACTCAACATGCTCCTTATTCAGCTTTTTCTTTAAAAGATTACAAACTTCAATATGGTTATGATCAATGTCAATACCTTTTATATCGCATGAGTAGTGTTCATCCATCCATAGGGTCATACCACCCATTCCGCATCCAAAGTCCAGTACTTTTTTACCACTTAAGTCGTAGTACCTTTCTATATAGGCTTTATCCAACATTAAGTGAGAGTCTTCTTCTCTAAAGTTTCTTTCAGCATAGGCCAGGCCTTCCGCTCTTTGTTCGGCAGTCATTGCACAGAGTTGTTTAGTTTTATTCGAATCAGATACTCTCTAAAGAGAGTATGAACTGGCAAATTAGGAAATAAATCTATATGGCGAAATAATAGAATTTAAGCTGCACTAATAGTGTGTTAACCTGCATGTAAGTGGGTAGCAGTGAGCTGTAGTTTGCCCTATTAAAGTTAAATCAGGAAACATAATGGCGGGTGGTTTTAGATACCACGACCCCAGGTAGCCAGCTTTATTTTGCGGTAAATGCTAATTAAGGTTTTGTTCTTTGAAAGGATAGGGTATTTAGACCATACATTCTTATTATGCTTCTTAGATAATTCGGCAAGCGCGGCTTCAAGGTTACCTTCAGCCGGAATTCTATTCCAAAACTTTTTAAAGTCATACTTTATATTTTCAAGATGCATAGTCATCTTGTTTTCTTTGTCCTTCAAAAAGAGTTCAATATTGGAGGTTACCGTATCGTAGTAGTCTTCACATATTCTTTTGCGGGTATCCTGGTTCAGTTGGTTTAGCGGGGTCAGGAGTATGCCACGAGTAAATGCTTTCATAATTGAGCCGCGTACATGCCATCTCTCGTTATAGCTGGCCACTGTTTTTTCTTTCGACCTCTTAAGGTGTACATAAAGAACATCCTTATCTCCATACGTCTTATCCAATCGCCCCAAAAACCATGATAATCTGTTGTCAGATTCAATATGCCAATTAGGGTAATTCATTCTTTCCTGGCCAAATTTTAATGCCTGGCTCTCATGCCCACTGCTAAAATTGGTTAAGTGTTTACAGGCTCTCATTAAGGTAGTTGATCCACTGCGTCCTGTGCAAAGAATAAATACGTTCATCTTACGTGTAATTTAATTTATTACCGTAAAACTAAGAAGACCAAATGGAAGAGTGCTTTTAAGGGAATTAAGGAGAATCCCTTTTAATAAAGGAACATGCTATTCAGAACCTCTCATATTAAATACCTGAGGCTTTTGACGCTAAATTGAGAGGGCTGTCCCTGGTAAAGATCAGAACCTAAATAATCTGAAAGATAAACCAAGCTGGTGGTTGAAATGGTATCAGGCCAATTTTCTTGATAGTGGTAATGCGATGTCTTTTTCTTGATATGGCTGTTGTTTTTCAACCTTAGACTCCTTGCATTTGTCCCATGTCTTGGTAATCATATTATATTTTTTAATTACCCTTGCCGGATTTCCAACTGCTACTGAGTAGGGCGGTATATCTTTGGTGACAACCGCGCCTGCAGCAATTACGCAGTGCTTACCAATAGTTACACCTGCAGTTACAACAGCATTTGCACCTATCCAGCAATCATCCTCAATGGAAATTTCCTTAGTAGTTACAGATTGGTTGACAATTGGTGTAGCAATATCCTCATAACCATGATTAAGACCGGAAACCACTATATTTTGTGCCAGGATAATATTGTTGCCCATCTTAACCGGGCCAATTATTACGTTTCCAATTCCTATGAGGGTATTTTCGCCTATCTCCACTGAACCTACACCATTGTTTACTGTAGCAAAATCTTCGATAGTAGAGTTTTTGCCTATAGAAAAAGATTGAAATGGCAATACATCCATTCTTGTAGTTTTGCCGATGGAAACACCCTTGCCGCGTTTGTGCACCAAAGGATTTACAAACCATTTTACCCAAAGCCTCGGCTTGGCCTTACCTTTGGGAATTAATAATAGATGGATAAGCTTTTTTAAGGCAGGGTTATCCTTAATAATTTGAGAAAAACGCATGTTCGAGTAGATTAGCTTGTTTCAAATGACGAGCCGAAGGTAACGAGAAATAATTAATAACAAGCTAAAAACGAGCTAATTAACCCTTAAATTTTACCGAAAAATTGGTCTAAAATCTATACTCCATTTTCGGAAAATATTATAAATCAAGCTTATGAGCAACATCAGAAAACTACCTATTATAATGTGTTCCATGTCAAGATGGGACGGAGATTTGTCATCCGCTGCTTACTCAATTGCAAAAGAACTAGCCAAAACCAATAAGGTTTTTTATATCGATTACCCATATACCGTTAAAGATTACCTGCGTGAAAAAGATCTGCCAACGGTGGTAAGAAGAAAAGAAGCCATCCTTAAAGGAAAGAACATTTATACAAAGGTGCCGGGGGTGCCTGATAATTTTACGGCCGTTACACCACAATTGATGATTCCCATTAATGCTCTGCCAGAAGGTGGTTTATACAATGTACTCAGTAAGCGTAATAATCAAAAGTTTTTTAAAACCGTACAGCGTATAATTGATGATCATAATATTAAGGACTACATCTTCTTTAATTCATTTAATCCCTTTTACGGTGTAAAGCTTACCAAAAACATAAACCCCAGGATTTTTATTTATCAATCAAGGGATGATATCAGGGCCATTGCCGGACATGAACACGGTGTTACCGGTGAGCGAAAAGCCATTAAAAATGCCGATGTATTAATGACTACCTCCACCAATCTTAAAAAGGTGCTTGAAGCAGACGGTGGTGAAAATGTACATATATTGCCAAATGCCGCGCAAACTGATTTGTTTAAAACAGCATTAAGCGAAAAATTTGATCTGCCGGAGGAGTTAAAAGGAAACACCAAACCAGTGGTTGGTTATGTGGGGCATATTGGTTTACGGATGGATTTTGATTTGCTTACAAAGGCTATTAAAGCTCATCCTGATAAGTTATTTTTAATGGTAGGGCCTGGTGATTATAAGCCATTCACAGATGAAGATTACCACAGTTACCCCAATGTGGTTTTTACAGGGCCAAAAAAGCTGGCTGAGCTACCTCGTTACCTTCAGTTTATGGATGCCACTATAATTCCTTTCTTAAAAAATGACCTCACCAAAAGTATTTATCCATTAAAGATGAACGAATATTTGGCTGCAGGTAAGGCCATCGTTTCAACTGATTTTTCTGTAGATGTGGAAAGTTTTACCGGGGTGGCTTATGTTTCTAAAAACCACGATGAATTTATAAATGATATTAGCACTGCGGTAAACTCAAACACACCTGAAAATGTAAGTAAGCGAGTACAAACATCTGAAGGAAATGCCTGGAGCGACCGAATAAATTTGTTTTGGGAGATAATAGAAAATACTAAAATAGAGAGGTGATACTAAACAAATTGACCTCTAAAGTAGTCTGATTTGCGCGCTGTGTAAGGGTTCTTAATCTAAAAACACTTGTTGGGTAACGGATAAAAAAACTATCTTAGCTGCCTGAAAACAAGATAGATGTGAATATTCTGGATGCTTACATAGATTTATCTTCCAAAACTTTTATATCAAAAAAATTCTGAAAAAAAATCCCAATTCTTTCAGGATGTATTGTTTGCAGCAAACACTTTACTTCAACAAATTTGAAAACCATGGGATTCTCACTCTACCAGCTCAAAGTAAAAATTCAGGATAACTACCTGATACCGGTTATGCGGAAGCACCGCAAACTGGCCGATCTCTATTATTTTCTATTCTCAAGCGATTTTTCGCGCGAGCACCAAAAAGTAATGAATGGAAAATACCAGCATTTACAGGCTTTAAAAAACGGTAAGCCAAACGCATTTCACTTGCGTAGGGAGGTACACCGCCTCGAAAAAGGCCTGGTTATGCGTAATCGAAGATCTGTTTTTGGCCTAAACGATATTAAAGGTGTTGTAAAAAACTACCACATATTAAAAGATCAAAGCAACCCCCGAGAAGTAGACGCGGACTTATTGAATTGGGCCAGTTCAGTTATACAAAAGTATTTTGAGAGTGTGGATGGTGATAATCCCATAGTGCAGGAAGCAAAAGTGCTTTTTTACGGGGATGACAAGCCTCGCCCCAAACTCAATGGTCAACTAAAGTCTGTACCCTACTTAAAGCAGGATGCAGCAAAAGCCAATATTAGCTATGAGGATTTCCATAACCTGGCCATGCAAAGGCGCTCGGTTAGATGGTTTCAGGATAAACCTGTACCACATGATTTGATTGAAAAGGCAATGCTATCTGCAACGCAATCTCCAAGTGCCTGCAACAGGCAGCCCTTTGAGTTTAGAATTTTTGATCAAAAAGAACTAAAGGATAAAGTAGGATCAATACCAATGGGTATCCGTGGTATATATAACAATGTACCCACATTTGCTGTGGTTATTGGTAAGCTCAGTGCGTACCTAAGTGAGCGTGATCGTCATGTAATATACATTGATGGAGGGCTTGCTTCTATGAGCTTTATGTTTGCTTTGGAAACATTAGGGTTAAGTTCCTTCCCAATAAACTGGCCGGATATTGAGAGCCTTGAGCAAAAAATGGAGGACCTATTAAAACTCGAGTCTGACGAAAGGCCCATGATGCTTATAGGTATTGGCTATGCTGATCCACAGGGAGGGATTCCATACTCTCAAAAAAAGTCGCCCGCACAGTTGATTACTTATAATTAGAAAATCAACTGCTTTGACTAAACTCCAATCAGAAGGTAAACACGATCATTGGTTTGATCGCGGTCACCTGCATGCAGACCTTAAAAATCGCTCAATAAAGGGAGGGGTAAGTACGGTGAGTGCACAGGTAATGGCTTTTGCACTCACAATGGTTTCTACCATAATATTGGCTCGCTTGCTTTTACCTGAGGATTATGGATTAATAGCCATGGTTACCTCAATTACCGGTTTTGTGTTAATATTTAAAGATTTAGGATTAGCACAGGCTGTTATTCAAAAAGATCAAATCACCCAACAAGAGGTAAGCAAGGTATTTTGGTTGAACATTATTATAAGTTTTGTACTGGCGGGTGTTATTGCCGCTTTGGCTCCAGTGCTGGTTTACTTTTATGGGGAGTCCCGATTGTATTCCATCACATTTGCCTACTCAGCAGTGGCAATACTGGGCGGATTAAGCGTACAACACTCCGCTTTGTTAAAAAGGCAAATGCAATTCCGGGTACTTGCATCTATTACCATTACGTCTTCCGCACTAAGCATTGTAACGGGTATTGTACTTGGTTTTTTAGGTGCCGGATATTGGGCTTTAGTAGTCATAAATGTAGGCAGCTCACTATTTTCAGTTATTATGCTATGGTGGAGGTGTAGCTGGCGCCCTGATATTACGCGTGTGGATAAAAGTATAATGGACTACGTAAGATTTGGGGCGGATATCAGTGGGTTTAATATGATCAACTACTTCTCAAGAAATCTTGATAACATACTCATCGGTAAGTTTATAGGTTCATCGGCATTGGGTTTGTATAACAGAGCCTATCAATTGTTGATGATACCTATTACTCAACTCAGAGACCCGCTAAATGCTGTGGGTATTCCGGCAATGAGTTCACTTGACTTTAAGGGAGAGCGATATCGTGGCTATTACAGGCAATACGTGTTTTTACTCGCCTTTTTTTCTATGCCAATCGTGGTGTTTTTAGCTATTTGTGCTAAACCCATAATCTTACTTGTTTTAGGAGAAAACTGGATTGGAGCAAGCCTGATATTTCAGTTGTTGGCGATTGTTGCCTTTATACAGCCATCAGCCAGTACCCGGGGTATGGTATTGATATCATCTGGCCAATCAAGGAGGTATTTGTACTGGGGTTTAATCAATGCAGTATTGGTAATAATTGCCTTTTTTGTTGGTATAAACTGGGGGATCAATGGCCTTATTATAGCTTATGCCGTTGCAAACTACGCTATCCTTATACCTTCACTGGTCTTCTGTTTTCACAATACCTCAGTACGCCTTGCCGACTTTTTGTTAGAAGCATCTTCACCGGCTACATTTTCCATTGTGGGTGGCTTGGTTACTTACCTTGTCTATCAGCAATTAGCAAGCTTACATTCAATTGTAATACTCCTCATTTGTTTCCCTGTATTTGTGGCCTCTTATTTAGTGCCCTGGATTATTATGCCAAGCACAAGAAACAAGTTGTTGAAGGTTAAAGAGTTAACCCAAACAATACTTCAAAGTATTAAGAACCGCAAGCTTAAGTAACAAGTTCTTAATAGATTTCTGTTAATTTAATTGCGGAATTATGGCTGAGAGGCCTTTTTTATAGCCTAATTTTGAGAATTGAAGGTGGTTGTTTCACGACATCTGCCAAAAGGGGTAAATATTGATTTATTATGGAAGAAAAAAATTTCTTTCTGCTAGGAGGAAACTTTATTAACAAAGGCGCTGAGGCCATGCTCAAAACGGTGCAGTTTCATATTCTCGAAGCTCACCCCAACGCTAAAATCTACGTAAGGTGCAGATATGAGGAAAAGGAAATAGCCGCAGCGGAGGGCTTTATTCCGGTTTATGAAAACTTGCATGGGGTCAGGAAGCTTATGTTTCAGTTTTACGAAAAATCTAAAGCTAAAGTACTGCCTGTATTGGGAATAAAGCCAGAGCCTTTTGCGGATCGTACTCCAATTTCGGATATGCGCAGAAAGATTAAAAAAGTATACATGGGGGTTGATGTAAGCGGTTATGCTTATGGAGATAGCCGCGATTATAAACAACCTCTTGAAACAATAAAGGCCATAAAATTTTGCAGAGAAAGAGGCGGTAAATTTGTTTTTATGCCACAGGCCTGGGGTAGTTTTAAAATGCCTGATGTAGCCCGGAACGTTAAAGAAATGCTCAAACTTAGTGATGATTTCTTTGTGAGGGATGTAGTGTCTCGAGATTATATTGCCGGTCTGTTAGGCAAAGAAGGCGCATCAGTTCCTGTATATCCCGATATCGCATTTACCTTTCCTCACCCCGGGCTCGAGCCTGGAGAAAAAATACTCTCCTCAATTGGTTTGCAGTCATCTGATAGGAAGCTTTTGGCGATATGCCCTAATATGAGAGTATATGCCCGCTCCGAAGGGAAGGGCGAATCCAGCGAATATGTGCAGAAGCTAGTTAAAATTGCCAGGTACGCCATTGATAACCTGAATATGGATGTGGTGTTAGTGCCTAATGAAGTGAGGCCGGTTGAAGGATACCACCCTGACGACAGATTTATATGCCGCCTTTTGCATAAAGCTATCGATGATCAAAAAAGGTGTCTTTATGTAAGTGAATACTACAGTGCGTCCGAAGTAAAGAGTGTTTTAGGTCATGCGGATTTAGTTGTGGCCTCAAGATTCCATAGTTTAATTTTCGCCTTATCTCAGGGTATTCCATGTCTGGCCATTAGTTGGTCTCATAAATACCGTGAGTTATTTGCTTTATTTGGTATGGAAAAATTTGTGGTTGAAGACTCGGACATTAATAATACGGGCATATTTGAGCTGCTTTCTGAATTAAATGATCAAAAAGATCACTGGTCATCAACAATTAATAACACTCTTCCAAAAATCAAAGAAAAATTAGCTATCCCTCTGTCAAAGATAAGGTTAGCATAGTATAAAATTTTCCTTATTTTGGAATTCTAAAAAAAGTAAGTCCGTTTCGGTTTGCAACTGAAACGGATTTTTTTTGCTTTCATATTTTCTAAACCATATGGTGTAACTAGCTGAGTGTGATAAAGAAATGATAATCAGATTTTTATACCGGCATGAGGGTCTGAGTAAACTTTAACATTATTTTTATTGGAAAAGTATTCCAATTTTGAGAAAAGTCTTAGTTTTGGCATTGTAACGTATTTGAAAATGAATGGATTTAAAATTTTTATAGTTGATGATAACGAGCTTTACGCCAGGGCTAGTCAACATCATCTTTCCCTTAATCCAGATAATGAAGTAGAAACTTTTGCTACTGGAAAGGATTGTATCAGCGAGCTTTACACTAAGCCTGATATGGTTTTTTTGGACTATTCATTACCGGATCTTTCGGGTATTGAGGTTTTGAAAAAAATAAAACAGTCTTTTCCTGAGATACCTGTAGTAATTGTTAGTGGGCAAGAGGATGTAAGTACTGCTGTAGAGCTACTAAAGGAGGGTGCCTATGACTACATAGTAAAGGATGAAAACGCCTATGAGCGGATGTGGAAGGCTACAAACAACATTAAGGAAAATGCCCAACTACGCGATGAGATTGACCGATTAAGGGAGGAAGTTGATCACAAATACGACTTTTCTAATATAAAGGGTAATAGCCCGGCAATTAAGCGTGTATATAAGCTTATTGAAAAAGCGGCCCAAACAAATATTACGGTTTCAATTACTGGCGAAACAGGAACAGGTAAAGAATTAGTGGCTAAGGCCATTCACTATAACTCAAAAAATAAAAAGAAGAATCCTTTTGTGGCAGTAAACATTGCTGCCATACCCAGAGATTTGCTTGAGAGCGAGCTTTTTGGACATGAGAAGGGTGCTTTTACCGGGGCTGTAAATAAGCGCATCGGGAAATTTGAAGAGGCCAATGGAGGTACCATTTTTCTGGATGAAATTGGAGAGATGGACATGGCGCTTCAGGCAAAGCTATTAAGGGTATTGCAAGAAAAAGAAGTTACCCGAATTGGGGGCAACGGTGCTATAAAGATTAATGCCCGTGTTTTGGTGGCCACCCATAAAGTAATGGCCGATGAGGTAAAGGCCGGCAATTTTAGAGAAGACCTTTATTACAGGTTGCTCGGGTTACCTATAGAGCTGCCGCCATTACGCGAAAGAGGTAATGATATAGTAATTTTAGGAAAGTACTTTTTGGATGAATTTGCCAAAGAGAATGAAATGCCCAAACTACAGCTTAGTGCTGAGGCACAAAAAAAGATGCTGAACTATCATTGGCCAGGAAATGTGCGAGAGCTTAAAGCGGTGATGGAACTGGCAGCTGTAATGAGCGATGAACAGAAAATATCAGAAGAGGATATCAACTTTAACTCTACCAATAGCGGCCTTAATGATATGATATCAAAAGAACTTACCCTTAAAGACTATACCTTAAAAATTATTCAGCACTTTTTAGATAAGTATGAGCGTAACGTAGTGGACGTGGCGCGCAGGCTCGATATTGGCAAGAGCACCATTTACAGGATGGTGAAAAATAACGAATTGGAAATTTAAGAACCTGATAATGTCAGATAAAAAATATAATCTCAGGCAACTTGAGGAACTGGCTGGAGGCAATGCAGACTTTGTAGACAGCATGGTTGAAACCTTTTTAGAGCATACACCGGTGCAGCTACAAGAAATGCTTGATGCTCATAAAAACCAAAACCTACAGGTGCTTGGTGCCATAGCACATAAGATTAAACCAAATATTGATCTGTTTGAAATCACAGAGATAAAAAGTGAGATAAGACTTATTGAAGATCATGGAAAAAACAACTTGAATTCTTCAGAGCTGAAAGACAGTCTCAATAAACTTGAGCAAGTTTTAAATGAAGTATTCAATCAACTCAAACAAAGATGAGCGAATCACTAAAGCAGGTTTTGGTTATAGATGATGAACCAATAATGAGAAAGTTGCTCATGCAAATATTAAAGGATAAGCATGAGGTAATATTGAAGGAAAACGGCCGTGAAGCACTGGAGTGGATGTACTCAGGTAACATTCCGGATTTGGTGGTAGCGGATTTGAATATGCCCGAAATTGATGGTTTTGAATACATCGAAAAAGTACGCGAAAGTGGATTTTTTAGTGATGTACCCTTAATCGTACTTTCTGGCGAAGAGAGCAGTGCCGAAAGGATAAAGTGCCTTAAACTGGGTGCTAATGATTATTTAATTAAGCCTTTTAATCCCGAAGAACTGGGATTGCGTATAGATAACCTGATAAAGTTGAGGTCTTGAGAAGGATAATTTACATTGGAGAAAACAGCAGCTTTAAAGGTTGGCTATCAAAATCTGATGATGTTGAGCTAACCCATGTTGCCAATGTGGTGGGGTTTCATAACAACCTTTCAAAACTTGGCGGCTATGATTTAGTGGTTTCCGACTCACGCCTTAAAGGCCTAGATGGGCTGGGTATTTTTGAACGCTATAAGCAACAGCTAAACAGCAATGGTGTTCCCTTTGGTTTGGTTGTGGATCATCCTGAAAAAAACTTAAGGCTTGGGCTGCTAAAATCCGGAATTACAGAGGTGTTTTCACCCACAGAAAACCTGGGAGAAGTAGCCCAGCGAGTGGGTTTTTTAAAAGAGATGCTACAGGCCCGCCTTTCTAAGGCTGTAAAGCCGGTGTTTAAAGAATACCAAATTCCCTTATCAAAAAGAATTTTTGATGTAATAGTTGCTGGGTTTGCGCTTGTTGTCCTATCACCCATACTAATTATTACAGCCATAGCTTTAAAGCTTGAGAGTAAAGGACCCATCTGGTATATCTCCAAGCGGGTAGGAACCGGATATAAGGTCTTTGACTTTTATAAGTTTCGCTCAATGTATGTAGATGCCGATCAGCGTATAGCTGACATGAAGCACCTTAATCAATATGCGCTTGAAGCTGAGAGCGAAGCATCCGATGTAGATCAAAAACAAAAAAGAGAAGGTAATAGCCCCACCTTGATTTATAAAGATGGCCAGCCTATGAGTGAGGAGGAGTACCTCCTTTTTAAGCGAAAGCAACAGGCCGGAACCTTTGTAAAGTTTAAAAATGACCCGAGGATAACCAAAGTTGGAAGGTTTATAAGAAATACCAGTATTGATGAACTTCCTCAACTAATTAATGTGCTTAAAGGCGATATGTCAATAGTAGGTAACAGGCCCTTGCCGCTGTATGAAGCGGAGCAATTGACTTCTGATGATTGGGGTGAGAGATTTTTGGCCCCCGCTGGGATTACCGGCTTGTGGCAGGTAATGAAAAGGGGTAAGGGCGAAATGTCCGAAGATGAAAGAAAGGGTCTTGATAATCAGTATGCCCGCAAAGTAAGTTTATGGAACGATATACGTTTAATCCTGAAAACTATTCCAGCCCTATTTCAAAAAGAAAATGTGTGATCATGAAGATTATTAATACTACTCTTATTGCAACCGTTCTGTTATTTTCAGGTTTTTTAGCCTCGGCACAAGATGAAACCGTAGTTGAAGCGCCTGTTGACTCCCTTATGGGAGATCAATCTGTAGATCTTGCCGAGTATTTACCACCTTTATCAATATTGATTGATTCGGCCATAGCTAATGCTACAGAGGTTGATATGTTTGATGTACAAATAAAAATGTCGGAATATGAGGTTTCCAGAGCCCGAAAAGACTGGGCCGAGCTCCTTAGCGTTTCTGCGCAATATCGCCTTTCTGAATCAGGTATTGCCCAGGTGCAGGACGGTGTTTTCTTTCCGGGTACCGATCCCAATAATCCGGGTGCACAATCGGGCTATATCTTAGGTGTAGGTCTTCGGGTTCCCTTAAGTTATTTTGCTGATAGAAAAGATAAGCTAAAAGTGGCTAAGCTTAATGTGGATATAATGGAGCTGCAAAAAGAAGCCATGAAAAGGCAAGTGAAAGAACAGGTGATAAATACATATCATCAACTTTTACTTTTACAGCGATTGATTAAAATTAGTACAGAGGCTAAGGAATTTTCAGACATCATATTTCAAATGTCTGAAGAGCGCTTTAGAGATGGAGAACTTAGCCTTGACCAAATGGGTGCAAATACCGGTTTAAAAGCCAAATATGCCACTGAGTATGAGCAACTAAAAACTGAGTTTAGCAATACTTATGCACTTCTTGAACGCTTAGTAGGTGTACCGCTAAGTAAACTCCAAAACTAGATTATCAGCTCATGACAGTATTACGATTTCTCCGACTCTTAAATAAAAATCTCAATCTGCTTTTGCTATGCTCAATGGCACTGGCAATTGTAGTGTTTTTATTTACCCGTAATCTACCAAAAACTTACGAGGCCAAAACTGAAATTTATACTGGTTTGGCTTCAGGGCCAAGCGTTGAGGCACTTGGAGTAACCCGGGTTGACTTCATGACAACCAGTAACGAATTCGACAACCTGATTTATGTTGTTAAATCAGAACAAACATTGGGTGAGGTAGGCGAAATACTGCTGACCAGGCACCTGATGATGCTGGCCGATGATAAGCAGGAAAATACGCTAAATGAGGCCACAATGGACCTTTTGAACGGATATTTACCTCAGGTGGCAAGAGACTCTTTAATAGTACCGGGTTCAGAAACCATGACACTTCGTAATATTAAAGACCTGCGCTTAAACCATGCTAAAAGCTGGGCCTCAAGAGGGCTTTTTCAGGCGGGTTTTTCCCCTTACAGCTACCAGGCCATTGGTAACCTTAGTGTGAGGCGTATTAGCAATTCGGATTTAATTGAGGTTAAATACTCATGGACAGATCCTTATATATGCCAGGAGACTTTGGAAATCCTAAATGACGTTTTTTCAAAAAAATTGCTTGAAATTAAAATTGGGCAGTCTAATGACATTGTTGACTATTTTAAGGATCAGGTAGAAGAAGCGCGCCTGGACCTGATGACTGCTGAGGAGACACTAAAGGAATTCAGGATAGAAAACAAGATCATTAACTATGATCAACAAACCAGGAATATTGCCGGTATGCAAAGCCAGCTCGAAACTCAATACCAGGAGGAGCTTAGAGCAAAAGCGGCTGCAGAAGCTACCGTAAAGCAGTTGGAGAGTAGCCTTGAGTTGAACAAAAACATGCTGAAGTTTAATGATGACCTTTTGGAAAAAAGAACCAGGCTGGCATCAATAAACTCTGAAATAGCTAAGCTGGAGGTATTTTACAATGATGAAGCTCAGCTCCAAAAACTTAGAGATCAGGCTAGTGTGCTAGAAGCCGAACTGAGTAATAATCTTTCGCAGAGATTTCAATA
The DNA here is from genome assembly GCA_963758205.1 of Schleiferiaceae bacterium. Lineage (GTDB taxonomy): Bacteria > Bacteroidota > Bacteroidia > Flavobacteriales > Schleiferiaceae > Owenweeksia. Next base: position 807,331 of record CAVWUM010000006.1, on the reverse strand, counting down.
TAGCAAAACCAAAGAAGGTGTAAACAGTACCAGTGTTATACAACAGTGGCTAACGGCTACGCTGGCCCTTGATGCGAGTAAGGCTCGTTTGGGTGTGTTATCAAATAGGTCAAATTACTTTCAGGATGCCTACAATCAATTCTCTCCGCTGGGTTCTGAACTTGGCCGATTAGAGCGGGCCGTAGATATTGCAGAAAAGAAATACCTGGAGCTTAACCATAGCCTGAATATGGCACTTACCCGCCAGCAAAGTGAGTCTATTTCTACAGCGGGTATTGTGGTTACAGTACCACCGAGGTTTCCCCTTGAGCCCATCAAGTCTAAGCAATTACTTCTAGTATTAATTTCTGCTGTGGTTGGGTTTATTGTTCCATTGGCACTCTTAGTAGTTTTTGAGTTTTTAGATTCTACCGTGCGTACACCGGTAAGAGGAGAGGAGCTTACTGGATTAAAATTGTTGGGTGCATATCCTGATATTACTCCAAAATCGGAATATAAAAATGTTGATATGGACTGGCTTAAAGCCAAGTCAGTTGGGCACATTACCCAAAACTTGCGACTGGAAACCAGGCGGCTTGAAGTTTCTGGTGTGAAGCCAAAATCAATTTTGATCTTTAGCACCAGAGATGGTGAAGGAAAGGATACAATGACTCATGTAATCGCCAATAAGTTAAAAGAACTGGATAAGAACGTACTTGTAATTGGCCACAAAGCCTTTGATGATGAGTTTGAAGCCCCAATTGCTTATGATCGCCAGTTTTACGAACCAGGAGGCGACTTTTTGAAGGCAAAGACCATTGAGGATCTGGTATCTGAAGATGTTGATCTGGATACGTATGATTTTATTCTTGTTCAAATTAAAGGGGTGATAAGAGATCAATATCCTATTGAATTGGTGGAGAAATTTGATATGGCGATATGTATATTATCCGCTAAACGCTCATGGAATAAAGCAGATAGATTTGCCCTTGTTGAATTTAAAGAAACTTTGGGGCTAAACCCAAGACTCTTGGTAAATGCGGTGGAGCCAGACTTTATGGACTCGGTGCTGGGTGAAATAGAAAAGTCGAGGTCGGCCTTGCGCAAATTCCTTAAGGCCATACTTACACTTCAGTTCAAGTCGGATATGGCAAGAAAAAAGAAGAAAAAGAAGAACAAAGCCACTAAGTCTTCATAGATGGCTGCAGCCCATCGACTATCCTTGTCATTTATCGAATGTGATAATTACTGACTTATTACTTTAGGTAAGTTTAGCCCAATGTGCTGAAAACTCTATGAAATATCTCGTTCCTCCAAAGCAAATTAGAGGCTTTCATAAGCTTCAAAAGGTGGATTATCAAAGCATTAATAATGAGGTTGTTTGTTGTGTAAAACAAAAACTTCGTCAATTTTCTCCATCTAAACCGGAAGTTACTGTTGCCATTATTGCTCATAACGAAGAAAAAAACCTATTCGGATGTTTGGCAAGCCTTTCTGAGTCCATAGTTAATTTTCCTGTTGAATTTTTAGTGGTAAATAATGCATCTACGGATGGTACAGAAAGAATTGTTAAGGATTTAGGGTTAAAGGTGGTGAATGAGAACAAAAAGGGTTACGGTTTTGCTCGCCAAAGAGGCTTGGAAGAGGCACGTGGTAAAATTGTTATTACGGGAGATGCAGACACCCTTTACAGCTCAGGTTGGATTAACAGTATGACCAAGCCCCTGCTTAATTACGATGTAAAATGTACTACAAGCTTGCATGCTTCACTTTCTGAAGATGATAAGTACGGTTTGGGCCTATTGGTTTATCAATACATTAAGCTTGGTACCTGGTTATTAAAACAAAGAAAACGCCCTCACCTTAATTGCGGAGGGGCGAGTATGGCCTTTAGGAAAAGTGACGCCTTATTAGCAGGTGGCTACAAGGTTGATGGTTCGCGAGGTGAGGATGGAGATCTTGCTTATAAGCTAAATAAGCTAGGTAAAATAAGATTGTTGACATCACGGAGCGCCCTAATTTATACTAGTATGAGAAGGGTTGAGGCTGATGGAAGCTTGTTTAAAGCCTTCTTGATTAGGCTCAGATACAGACTCAAACATTTGGATAGCTTTCTTTACGCTGATAAAAACGGCTAGATTTTATTTCTCTTTTCCTCTTCCAGCCATCTTGAGTCTTCATATAAAGCGCCATTAACCGGGGTTGGTCCTTTTCCTTCGGGTAACTCTACTTCACCTTCCTCATTCCAGTATCTCATACTAATTATGATAGGTATCCCTAAAAAGGTCATAACGCTTATAGGAAACTGTGTCATAACTTCATTACCATAATTGGCCATAAGAATACCAGCGTAACCCGCCAGAAAGGACATGGCTATAACCCGATCTTCTTCCCGTTTAAGCTTCCACATTACCAGTATGCCCTTACCTAGTATGTAAAGCCACATACCAACGTAAAATATACGCCCGATCAGTCCTGTTTCGGCCCTGATACGCGTGTAAAGTCCATCAGGCGGAAAATTAGCCAGCCAGGTGTGAGGAGAAAATTTTTGCCCCCAAACCCCTGAGGAACCTAATCCACCACCAAAGGGTTTGCCTTTAAGATATTCAGTTAATCGTTCGCGATTAACAATACGTACGTGCAGTGAGGCATCTTCAGGATTCAGAGCTGTGCGCAGTCTTCGTACTTGATCATTGGATTGCATAATGGTAGTGAACTTGAGAAATGAAAAACCAAAGAATAACACTACGGCCCCCGTTACCATCAGTTTTACATTGCGTATCATAATCAGATAAAGTATGCCACCTATAGCAGGTACTGCCAAGGCTCCTCTTGTTCCGCTTAGCATTAAAGCATAAAATGCAAAAAGCCCAACCGAAAAATAAAGGATTTTTCTACGAAGGCTAAATGGCCCCAAAAACAGGATAAAGCACATAATGCTTATTTGCCCCATCGAAGCGCCAAAAGTTCCTGCATCAAAGTAATAGGAGAATATCCTTAGTTTTCCGAATAAGACGTGTGTTGTTGCAGCACCAGCATCAAGCCAGGCCTGCTCCGCTGCCGAAACTCCAAATACGGATTGCTTTAAGGCCCAAAGTATGGCCAATATGGCAAAGCCCAGCCATAGGTTAAAAAAGTTATACCAATCCTTACGGGAATTAAATAGTACGAAACCAAGTGGGATGATAAGAAATTGATATAAGCCCATACCTCGCATGGTATAAAACCAGGCGGCAACACTTCGGGCCTCAGGATTTACTATCTGAAATAGTATGTATGCCATCCAGATTGACATGAGTAAGACCACATCATTTGATGCAAGCCTGAAATCAAGAAACTTCCAGTGTTTTAAAAACAGTACTATATAGGTAAGTACCAGTAATATATCTATCCCAAGGCCCCATGGTATAGGTATATTGGAATATCTACCCAAAATTGGTAATATAAAACCAAGTACTAGAGATGTATAAACGCCAAGTTTGGGATTTTTGAAAAAAAATACAAAGTAGAGTATTACGAACGGAAAGCTCAGGGCCATAAAAATTACCGAGATGCCCTGCATGGCTCCTAAATAACCTACGCCAAAGCATAATAGTAAAGCTATGATGGCTCTTACCAGCGGATGTACAACTGTTTTAGTTGAAGCTATCTCGTAGTTCATCCTTATTTTTTAGATGTCGAATTTCATTTGGGTGGGCAATGAAAAGAAATCCTGAAAGCCATAGGCATCTACTTCATAATAGATATAATCAAGTAGCCCCTTATTTCCATATACTGATTTTCCCCTGATCTGAAAATCGTTAAGAACACCTTCTACGTCAGTAAAGATATCGTGCAGTGAGGCAAATTGAAATTGAATTTTTGAGGTTTCCTCCACCTTTCGGGCTGTGAAGGTTAAGAAACGATCTGTTTTTTGTTTAATTATTATTTTCTTTTTGATCTCATCAAGTACATTGCCTGATCGCACCCGGGATATAGTACCAAAATCTCTCATCGGCATTTCTATGATGCTTGTTTCGGCCGAAATCTTACCAAGTTTAAAAAGGTCTTTGTTATCAACCACAAAGTAATAGGCCATCAGGTAATCATCCCACCCGCGTTGGGTGCTCTCATATTCATAATGTCCTGTTTTGTAAAGCTTCACCAACATTACAAGGGTATCATTGCCATATAAAATCGGATAGAGCTGAAGTTCCTCAATATTGTCATTCCCAAGCTCATTTTCGCGGGTGTCATAAGCATCTTCATTTGTAGAAATCAAGCGCGGTGGAATGGTCATTTCTTCAGACACCCATTGGCCATCAAGGCTAAATGACCAGCCCGTAATATGGTCATCGAGCACCTTTACAGGTTTTTTTGTAAAAATTGGCAGAGGTTTATTTTCTCGGGGCTGTGCCATTACCCCTTGACATAGAGTGAGTAGAACTATTAATTTTCTCATGTTCAAGTAATTGTATAAAAACAAAAATAAATATACTGCCCGTATGATAGCCCAATAACCCTTATTTTTGAACGGATTATTTAGAAAAACACTTGACTACCTACTTTACTCCAACTCCAAAAGTGTCGTTTCTAACGGTTAACTTTCATCAGCCGGAAGTGACGATACAACTGCTTAATAGCCTTAAAAAACTTACATATCCAAACTGGGAGTGTATAGTTGTGAATAATGGCCATGAAGAGCCTGTACTTGAGGCAGCAGTAAAAAATCAGGCGAATATAAAATATATCAACACAGGTGCTAACCTGGGCTTTGCCGGTGGCAATAATGCCGGCCTATCGCTTTGTGATGGGGAGTATATTTATTTTATTAATAATGATGTTGAAGTTGAGCCTGACCTGCTGGAGCCCATAGTTGAATGCTTTGCGAATAACCCCGGCATTGGTATGATGAGCTCTAAAATTATTTTTTATGATGATAAGAGCATTATACAATATGCCGGAGCCACAGAGCTGAACCCTTATACGCTTAGAAATGCCGGGATAGGCTTTGGGGAGAAAGATAACGGCCAGTATAATTATTGTAAGCCCACAGCCTTTATACACGGTGCTTCCATGGTAATACCGGCAAAGGTCATCAGCGAGGTTGGCCCCATGTATGAGGATTACTTTTTATACTACGAAGAATATGATTGGTGCCAGAGGATAAAGGATGCCGGGTACGGCATATATTACTGCGGAAAGGCCCAGGTATATCATAAAGAATCAATAAGCACGGGGGCTAACAGTCCTTTAAAAACCTACTACCTTACCAGAAACAGGCTACTATTTGCCCGCAGAAATTATAAGGGAATAACAAGGCTTATTAGTTTGCTTTATATGAGCGTAGTGGCTTTTCCTGCTCATGTGTTACTTAGATTGCTAAAAGGAGAAGGCTCCTTGGCGAAGGCCATGGTTAAGGGCTATACCTGGCACATTAATCACAAATCTACTTCAGGTGAAAATAGGTATTGAGGCACAACGAATATTCAGACATCACAAACACGGGATGGACTTTGTGGCTTTGGAGATGATCCGGAGTTTACAAAAGCTGGATCGTAAAAATGAGTATGTGATTTTTGTGAATGATGGCCCGGATAAGTGCTTGGAAGAAACTGAAAATTTTAAAATAGTACAGTTTAGTGGCAGCTATCCCGTATGGGAGCAACTAAGGTTGCCTAAAGCAGCAAAGGATAATGAATGTGATATTTTACATTGCACCTCTAACACTGCACCCATTAATTGCCCGGTGCCCCTGGTGGTTACAATACACGATATAATTTATTTCGAAACCAACCCATTAACAGCCAAAGGCTATAGTATTTACCAGCGTTTTGGTAATATGTATCGAAGGCTTGTGGTAAGGAGAAATCTTAAGGAGGCCAAAAAAATTATTACCGTTTCGCATTTTGAAAGAAAGCGATTTGAAGATTTTCTTGACTTACCTGATGGTTTGCTCAGTGTAGTTTATAATGGGGTGGGTACACACTTTAAGCCGGAAGATGATACGCAGGTGCTAAGTATCATAAAATCAGAATATAAATTACCCGATCATTATTTCCTTTTTCTTGGTAATACAGATCCTAAAAAGAATACGACTAATACGATTGTAGCTTTTGCAAAGTATTGTGAGGAGTATTCAACAGATCATAATCTGGTTGTAGCTGATCTTGATCCCGGTAAGATCAAAAAGCTTTTAGGCGAGGAGGGATTGGAGCATCATTTTGATAGAATTCACTTTACCGGTTACATAGCCAATAAGGATTTACCCGCGGTAATTCAACTTGCTGAAGTATTTCTATACCCAAGTAAAAGAGAGAGTTTTGGTATCCCGATTCTTGAAGCGATGGGTACCGGCACTCCGGTGATTACATCTGATGCTGCTTCAATGCCCGAGGTTGCGGGCCAGGCTGCGCTTTTAGTAAATCCACTCAAACAATCAGAAATTAAGGAAGCCCTGCATCAACTTATTACAGATGAAGCGCTGTACGATGATTTATCCCGTAAGGGAATAAATCGCGCATCCAACTTTAGTTGGGAAAATACCGCAAAGGAAGTATTAAAAATATATGAAAGCCTACTAAACAATTAGTCATTATGTTTCAATTCATTCCACCCAAGTCGATACGAAATATCCAAAGGAATTATAACCTTGCTCCGGATGAGCTTACTGAAGCTCATTATCGCGAGGTTAGAGAAAAGTTTGAAGCTATATCCAGCGATAAGCCGTTGGTTTCAGTTGTAATCATAGCCTACAATGAGGAGCAAAATCTCTTCAAAACTTTAAAGAGCCTTTCAGAAACTGTATGTAAGTACCCCGTTGAATTTATTGTCTCAAATAACAACTCTACGGATGGTACACAGCAGATTATAGATAATAGTGGTGTACGAACTGTATTTGAAACCAGGCAAGGCTACCCCTTTGCCAGGCAGGCCGGGCATGAAATTGCCAGGGGCAAGTATATTATTAGTGGTGATGCAGATACGCTGTACAGACCAACTTGGGTAGAAGCTATGGTAGAGCCTTTTGAAAAAGATGAAAACATAGTTTGTACCTACAGCCTTCATGCCTTTTGCACCGATAACGATAAGTATCCATTAAATCTTTTGGCCTTTCAGCAAGCCAAAACATGGGGGGTGCATTTCAGGCACCTTAAGCGTCCGCAGTTAAATTGTGGCGGAGCAAGTATGGCCTACCGTAAAGATATTGCCAATAAAATTGGTGGATATAGACTCGATGTAAAGCGTGGATCAGATGGGTACTTGGCTTTTGATATGCAGCCTCATGGAAAAATTGAAATTATAAAAAGTAAAAGAGCCCTTATATATACCAGCATGCGTAGAACAGCTATGGACGGTAGCCTGGCACAGGCTTTTTGGATTAGAGCAAAGCGCTATTTTAAAAACTTGTTCAGGTACCTAACCCCTCAAAACGAAGGATAAATGGAAGTGCTGCTCTGGTTTTTGATTGGTTTGGTTTTTTACACCTATTTGGGTTATGGTATTCTCCTATATATTTTGGTAAGATTAAAGCGCCTGTTTAAAAAGCCAAAAGCTTTTGATGATGCCTTTGAACCTGAAGTTACATTAGTAATACCTGCTTACAATGAAGAGGACTTTATTGCCGCGAAGGCCGCAAATAGCCTTGAGTTGAACTACCCAAAAGAAAAATTACGCATACTTTTTATAACGGATGGATCATCAGACAACACCTATTCTATTTTACAGAAAATTGATGGTGTAGAAGTTACACATAACTCAAGAAGAGCAGGAAAAGCTGCAGCCGAAAACAGAGCCATGAATTTTGTCAAAACCCCCATCGTTGTGTTTTGCGATGCCAACACCCAACTTAATAAAGGTTGTATAAAGGAGCTTGTAAAGCATTACCGATTTAAAGATGTTGGAGCTGTGGCAGGTGCTAAAAAAGTTATTTCTAAAGAGGCGGATAGTGCCAGCGGAGCAGGAGAGGGACTCTATTGGAAGTATGAATCTGCCCTTAAAAAATGGGATAGTGAATTATACACTGTTGTTGGTGCCGCAGGTGAATTAATTTCATTCCGAACTGAATTGGTTTCTGAACTAGAGGAAGATACCATTCTGGATGACTTTATGCAGTCTCTACGCATTTGCTCAAAAGGGTATAGAGTTGTTTATGAGCCTAAAGCCATGGCTGTAGAAACGGCAAGCCAAAACGTAGCAGAAGAATTAAAGCGCAAAGTAAGGATTGCAGCAGGAGGGTGGCAATCGATGAGCAGGCTTCTTCATTTACTCAATCCCTTAAAGGACTTTCTGCTTACTTTTCAATATGTTTCCCACCGTGTACTTAGGTGGTCCATCTCGGCCTTTGCATTACCTATTATATTGTTATTAAATATTCTTATTGTCGTTAATCAACACCATTCTTTTTACAATTTGCTACTAATAGCTCAGATTTCCTTTTATGCTTTAGCTATAATAGGTTGGGTTTTAGAAAATCAGAAAATCCGCCTGAAGTTACTTTTTGTTCCCTACTACTTTTTAATGATGAACTATGCCGTTTTTGCGGGATTTGGACGTTGGATTAAGGGAAAGCAGGCTTCTACATGGGAGCGGGCTCAAAGGATAAACCCATAGTTTTTCAATTTTCATTTCTTGTAGCGATATTACTATAGGATATACTCCTGTGCTTGAGGTGAGTTCCTTTTTTTCGTTATAAATTCTTTATGGCCTATATCTGATTCCCATATCTGATGATAGGCCTTCTTTTTTCCCCAAATGGGAATATCGTAAAATCAACAGTATTGCGTTAAATATTCTGATTATCAGTGCAGTTGGATTAGAAAATAATGCTGGCAAGAGTCTTGCGAAGGAGGATTTGGCCACAAAGGCCATGAGTAAAATATAGTTGTTAACCCATTGACTAACGTTTAAAAGAAACGAAAATGAAAAAAGGAATAATCAGTGTATTGGCCTTGAGTATGGCCATCGTATCCTGTAACAAGGATAAATCGACCTCGACAGAGGCTACCTTTGGTAGTGTGTCGAGCATCGAGGATTTAAAAGTTCCCTCAGGATTTGACTGGTCTTCAAGTAAAGCGGTAATGTCTGACATCAGCATTATTGGTTCAGAAGGTAAGGCCAAGTCAAAAGTAAGAGTAGATATCTACGATGTAGATCCTTACTTTGGAGGAAAAGTTATTTATTCAGGTTTTACCAATGATCAGGGTCAGTTAAACGCTCCTGTAAAGGTATTATCAGGTATGAAAGAAGTGGTGGTAGTAGTTAATACCATGGGCGTTGGCGGTAACCGTATGACTGTACCGGTTGTAAACGGAAAAATCAAAGCCCATTTTTCAGGTGTACCACAGGCCCGCAAGTTTGATAAGAACTCAACAGCCGGTACTACCCCGGCCACACCAGTAGGTTACCCTAACACGTATCACCTGGGCCCATATAATGCCAGCGGTGTACCAGCAGGTATGAGCAGTGTACCGGTATCTCAGGCTTATCTTGATAACCTTGATCTTACCCTTCCTGAAAAGAACCACCTTCCATGTGACCCGGTTCGTAAGAACTTTTTGGAAGATCTTTTCTGTAATCAGGTAACTACATCCAAGGATGATGCTGAAGTATATGTAACTTTCCTTGCAGAAGGTGCCGGATTTAAAAATGCTTTGGCCTATTACTACTATCCAGCCGGAAATCCTCCTGCCAATGCAGCAGCTATTGACTCTGTATTTATCATTTTCCCAAATGCCTCAGAAGGAGCTACCAATATGCAGGCCGGAGACCGTGTTAAAATCGGAACTTTCCCTAAGAATACCACTATCGAGTGGGTACTTTTAGGCAACGCCTGGGATGGTACAGCCGGAAACGATGTATTCGGTCATGCCGGTGGAAGTTCTACCAAGATTTACTACGGAGAGGATGATTTCAATGTTGACATGGGTATCAGTGACCCGGGATGTCCTAGTGCAACCTTTAACCGTCACATGATTTCATTGACAGATAACCTGAACGGTGAAGAAATCCAGATTTTCTCTTTCGAGGATATCTCTTATCCAAACGGAGACTTTGACTTTAACGATTGTGTTTTCTATGCTACAGGAGACCTTTACCCAAGCTGTGCACCACCTGCTACGCTTCCAAATCCAGGTATAGCAGATACTGATGGTGATGGAATTATCGATCAGTTTGATGATGAGCCAAATAATATAGAAGTAGCTTGTTTGATCAACTGGCAAGGTACCCTTGTATTTGAAGATTTATGGCCAGCAAAAGGAGACTATGACTTCAACGACCTTGTAAACGGTTATGATATTACTCACGCTATCAACGCTGATGGGTTGATCCACGAAGTAAGAGCTAACTACACTATCAAGGCTGCAGGTGCCGGATTTAACAACGGTTTTGGAACCCTATTCGAAGATGTTGACAGATCAGATATCGCCAGCATTACCGGAAGAACTTCAACAGGAACTTTTGCTAAGGATGGAAACGGAACCACAGCTTCAGGTGATCCTAACGAAGCGTTGGTTTACAACTGGGATGCCACCAAAGACATCATCGTAAATGATATCAATGCCGGAGCATTCTTTAACACCATACCTGGTGGTGGTGAGGGTAATGAGAAGACTGAAAACATCGTGATCACTTTTGTACACAGCCCGGTAAACACTCCAGGAGCAACAGGTGTATCACCATGGCAATTGGGTCTTCCACCATACAACACTTTTATTGTGTCTAATGCAGATCAGACCAGAGAAGTGCACCTTGCTGATATGATGGAATCGAGCCTTCATGATGACAGCCGTTACGGTACAGTAGATGATGACTCTAACCCAGGAGTTGGCAGATACTTTAAGACAATGGCTCCATCTAACCTTCCATGGGGACTTGATATCCCAACCGGAACATTTGCATGGCCAAAAGAAAGAGTGGATATCCTAACTGCTTATCCACAGTTTGGTGCCTGGGCAATGTCAGGAGGTGTTGTAAACACTACCTGGTACAACTTCCCTGCTGCCGGACAGACTTATCCATAAGCGGATAACTCAAATACCAAGAATATTAAAGCCCTCGCATTGCGGGGGCTTTTTTTGTTTATGGAAGAATAACTGATGTTAAGGTGAGTATATGATTTGGAGGCCATTTTTATTTCTAACAGACCTTATGATGCCTTGCAGATGTTTGTCTTCATTTTAAAATTATTTTGGTAAAAATTCCCCAAATGGGAATATCGTAAAATCAACAGTATTGCGTTAAATATTCTGATTATCAGTGCAGTTGGATTAGAAAATAATGCTGGCAAGAGTCTTGCGAAGGAGGATTTGGCCACAAAGGCCATGAGTAAAATATAGTTGTTAACCCATTGACTAACGTTTAAAAGAAACGAAAATGAAAAAAGGAATAATCAGTGTATTGGCCTTGAGTATGGCCATCGTATCCTGTAACAAGGATAAATCGACCTCGACAGAGGCTACCTTTGGTAGTGTGTCGAGCATCGAGGATTTAAAAGTTCCCTCAGGATTTGACTGGTCTTCAAGTAAAGCGGTAATGTCTGACATCAGCATTATTGGTTCAGAAGGTAAGGCCAAGTCAAAAGTAAGAGTAGATATCTACGATGTAGATCCTTACTTTGGAGGAAAAGTTATTTATTCAGGTTTTACCAATGATCAGGGTCAGTTAAACGCTCCTGTAAAGGTATTATCAGGTATGAAAGAAGTGGTGGTAGTAGTTAACACCATGGGCGTTGGCGGTAACCGTATGACTGTACCGGTTGTAAACGGAAAAATCAAAGCCCATTTTTCAGGTGTACCACAGGCCCGCAAGTTTGATAAGAACTCAACAGCCGGTACTACCCCGGCCACACCAGTAGGTTACCCTAACACGTATCACCTGGGCCCATATAATGCCAGCGGTGTACCAGCAGGTATGAGCAGTGTACCGGTATCTCAGGCTTATCTTGATAACCTTGATCTTACCCTTCCAGAAAAGAACCACCTTCCATGTGACCCGGTTCGTAAGAACTTTTTGGAAGATCTTTTCTGTAATCAGGTAACTACATCCAAGGATGATGCTGAAGTATATGTAACCTTCCTTGCAGAAGGTGCCGGATTTAAAAATGCTTTGGCCTATTACTACTATCCAGCCGGAAATCCTCCTGCCAATGCAGCAGCTATTGACTCTGTATTTATCATTTTCCCAAATGCCTCAGAAGGAGCTACCAATATGCAGGCCGGAGACCGTGTTAAAATCGGAACCTTCCCTAAGAATACCACTATCGAGTGGGTACTTTTAGGCAACGCCTGGGATGGTACAGCCGGAAACGATGTATTCGGTCATGCCGGTGGAAGTTCTACCAAGATTTACTATGGAGAGGATGATTTCAATGTTGACATGGGAATCAATGATCCGGGATGTCCTAGTGCAACCTTTAACCGTCACATGATTTCATTGACAGATAACCTGAACGGTGAAGAAATCCAGATTTTCTCTTTCGAGGATATCGCTTATCCAAACGGAGACTTTGACTTTAACGATTGTGTTTTCTATGCTACAGGAGACCTTTACCCAAGCTGTGCACCACCTGCTACGCTTCCAAACCCAGGTATAGCAGATACTGATGGTGATGGAATTATCGATCAGTTTGATGATGAGCCAAACAATATTGAAGTGGCTTGTTTGATCAACTGGCAAGGTACCCTTGTATTTGAAGATTTATGGCCAGCAAAAGGAGACTATGACTTCAATGACCTTGTAAACGGTTATGATATTACTCACGCTATCAACGCTGATGGGTTGATCCACGAAGTAAGAGCTAACTACACTATCAAGGCTGCAGGTGCCGGATTTAACAACGGTTTTGGAACCCTATTCGAAGATGTTGACAGATCAGATATCGCCAGCATTACCGGAAGAACTTCAACAGGAACTTTTGCTAAGGATGGAAACGGAACCACAGCTTCAGGTGATCCTAACGAAGCGTTGGTTTACAACTGGGATGCCACCAAAGACATCATCGTAAATGATATCAATGCCGGAGCATTCTTTAACACCATTCCTGGTGGTGGTGAGGGTAATGAGAAGACTGAAAACATCGTGATCACTTTTGTACACAGCCCGGTAAACACTCCAGGAGCAACAGGTGTATCACCATGGCAATTGGGTCTTCCACCATACAACACTTTTATTGTGTCTAATGCAGATCAGACCAGAGAAGTGCACCTTGCCGATATGATGGAATCGAGCCTGCATGATGACAGCCGTTACGGTACAGTAGATGATGACTCTAACCCAGGAGTTGGCAGATACTTTAAGACCATGGCTCCATCTAACCTTCCATGGGGACTTGATATCCCAACCGGAACATTTGCATGGCCAAAAGAAAGAGTGGATATCCTAACTGCTTATCCACAGTTTGGTGCCTGGGCAATGTCAGGAGGTGTTGTAAACACTACCTGGTACAACTTCCCTGCTGCCGGACAGACTTATCCATAAGCGGATAACTCAAATACCAAGAATATTTAAGCCCTCGCATTGCGGGGGCTTTTTTTGTTTATGGAGGAATATCAAAAAAAAGGAGGCTTATAAAGCCTCCGAAAAAAAAAATCTTAAAATGACAACTAGAAGTTCGGTTTAAGCATATAGCGCTTATAAAAGTCTTCAATTACAGCTACTGCCTCGTCAGCAGAATCTACAATACTAAAAAGTTTCAGATCATCCGCGCTGACATTGTTTTCACGGTTTAATAGGACTTCTTTAATCCAATCAATTAAACCATTCCAAAAATTGGAATCAACAAGTACGATTGGAAAACGACTGATTTTAAAAGTCTGAATTAGCGTAATGGCTTCAAAAAGTTCATCTAGAGTACCAAACCCTCCGGGCATCACAATAAAGCCTTGTGAGTATTTTACAAACATAACCTTGCGAACAAAGAAGTAATCGAAATTCAGGTTTTTATCCTGATCTATGTAAGGATTTGGCTCCTGCTCCATTGGTAGTTCAATGTTCAATCCCACGGAAGTACCACCACCTCTCTGAGCACCCTTATTACCAGCTTCCATCATGCCAGGGCCACCGCCAGTAATTACACCATAGCCCTTTTGGGTTAGTTTAAAGGCAATTTCCTGTGCAAGTTGATATTTGGGGTGATTAGGCTTGGTGCGGGCTGAACCAAATATGGATACGCATGGGCCAATTTTGGCCAGCTTTTCGTATCCATTAACAAATTCCGACATTATTTTGAAGATCGCCCAACTGTCGTTAGACTTGATTTCACTCCAGTTTTTTGAATCGAGCGGTTCTCTTATAGATGGCTCTTTTTTAGGTTCATGTTTTTCACTCATTCGATAAATGTAGTTTTTCGAAAATTAATAGAGGCTATACTGGCTAAACAGTGTGGTAGCCTTTTTCAAGCTCCATCTTTAAAAACTTACCTGTGTAGCTTTTTTTCTCTTTAATCATTTCTTCGGGGGTACCTTCAAAAACAACTTTTCCACCCGCTGCACCACCTTCTGGTCCTATATCTATTATATGATCTGCCAGCTTAATTACATCCATATTGTGCTCAATTATCAGCACCGTATTACCCTTATTTACAAGCTTTTCAATCACATCCATTAAAACTCTTACATCTTCAAAATGAAGGCCAGTGGTAGGCTCATCTAAAATGTACATCGTCTGGCCCGTATCTCTTTTGCTTAATTCCGTGGCCAGTTTTACGCGTTGAGCCTCACCACCAGAAAGGGTAGTAGATTGTTGACCAAGGTTAATATATCCTAGACCCACATCCCTTAAGGTTTTTAGTTTGTTAAAGATTTTGGGAATACTGCTAAAGAACTCTACAGCATTATTCACGCTCATATCCAACACATCGGCAATAGACTTGCCCTTGTAGCGCACCTCAAGCGTTTCACGATTAAACCGTTTTCCCTGGCAGGTTTCGCAGGGCACATACACATCCGGTAAAAAGTTCATTTCAATTACTCTGATACCCGCACCTTCGCAGGTTTCGCAGCGCCCTCCTTTTACATTAAAGCTAAACCTGCCTGGTTTATAAGCCCTTATTTTAGATTCAGGGAGGTTGGCAAATAAATCCCTTATATGCGAAAGTACCCCGGTATATGTAGCAGGGTTAGATCTGGGTGTTCGGCCAATTGGCGATTGATCAATATCAATAACCTTATCAATATGTTGGAGTCCGGTGATGCTCTTATGCTCTAATGGTGTTTTTACTGAGTTGTAAAAATGCTGGCTCAGCGCAGGGTAAAGAGTTTCGTTAATTAAAGTGGATTTACCACTACCTGATACACCAGTAACTACAACCAATTTACCCAAAGGAATTTTAACCGATACATTCTTAAGGTTATGTCCTTTGGCACCCTTTAGTACAATTTCTTTTTTATTGCCTGCTCTGCGTTTTTCAGGCATAGCAATCTGTTTTTTGCCCGTAAGATATTGCGCTGTAAGGCTCTCACTTTTTAAGATATCGCTAAGCGTACCACTTCCTACTATATCGCCACCGCGCCTTCCTGCAAAAGGGCCAAGGTCCAGAATGTAATCCGCGTGCTCTATCATATCCCGGTCATGCTCAACTACTATCACCGAATTACCAATTTGCTGCAGTTCTTTTAGCGAATCTATTAATTTGTGATTATCCCTTTGATGTAGCCCGATACTGGGTTCATCTAAAATGTAAAGCACATTTACAAGCTGGGATCCAATTTGCGTAGCCAGCCTTATGCGCTGAGCTTCACCACCTGAAAGGCTTTTTGCGGGGCGATTTAGGCTCAAATAGTCCAGTCCTACATCTAAAAGAAAGGAACAACGCACCCTCAACTCCTTTAAAATCTCAAGTGCAATTTGTTTTTGATTGGGATCCAACTGATCTTCTACAGAAGAAAACCACACGGATAATTGCTCAAGGCTCATGGTAGCCAACTCTGCGATATTTTTATCACCTACTTTAAAGTGACGAGATTCTATTTTCAGTCGGTCTCCTTTACAATCCGGGCATTCGACTTTATTCATAAAGCTCTCGGCCCACCGTTTTATAGATTTACTTTTGGTCTCTTCACTTTGGTTTTCAATAAAACTGATGATACCCTCAAAGTTTATACTGTACTTTCGGGTAATACCAAGGTTTTTGTTCTCTACTTCAAATGCCTCATCTGATCCATATAGGATGATATCCATTCCCTCTTTTGGGATATCCCTTATTGGCGTGTTGATATCAAAGCCATATTTGTCTCCAATTATCTCAAGCTGGTTAAAAATCCAGGTGCGTTTGTACTCGCCTAATGGAACAAAACCACCCTTTTTTATACTCTTTCCCGAATCGGGAATAATCTTTTCAATATCTATTTTAGAGACCTCTCCAAGGCCATTGCACGTAGGGCAGGCCCCTTTGGGTGAGTTAAACGAAAACGTATTAGGCTCCGGGTTAGAATAGGAAATACCGGTTGTTGGGCACATCAGGTGCCGGCTGAAGAACTTTGGATTTTCACCATCCTGATTAACTACCAACATTACACCCGCACCATGATGCATAGCCGTAGCAATGGATTCACGAAGTCTTTTTTCGCTATCGGTATTAATGGCCAGCCTGTCCACCACAACTTCAATATCATGGGTTTTATAGCGGTCAAGGCGCATCCCTTTTGTAATATCCGTTATTTCACCATCAACCCGCACTTTTACAAAACCCTGCTTGGCAATACTATCAAAAAGTTCGCGGTAGTGCCCTTTGCGGGATCTTACCAGAGGGGCAAGTATGTTTATGCGCTGCCCATTAAATTCATTTAAAATGAGCTCAAGTATATGCTCATCGGTATAGCTTACCATTTTTTCGCCAGTGTTGTAAGAGTAGGCTACAGAGCCACGGGCAAAAAGCAGTCTTAAAAAGTCATATATCTCGGTAACGGTGCCCACGGTGAACCGAGGGTTTTTACTGGTGGTTTTTTGCTCAATGGCTATTACGGGGCTCAGGCCATTTATCTTATCCACATCAGGGCGCTCTAGGTTGCCCAAAAATTGCCTGGCGTAAGCCGAAAAGGTTTCTATATAGCGCCTTTGCCCCTCTGCATAAATAGTATCAAAAGCCAAAGATGATTTACCACTTCCACTTAGGCCGGTAATTACCACCAGCTTATTTCGTGGAATGGTAACATCAATATCCTTAAGATTATGAACCCGCGCTCCATATACTTCAATCTGTTCCAGCTCAGTTTCCGGGTGCTTTTGAGTCATCGTTTACAAGTGAATTTTGAACTGGCAAAAGTAATGGTTTACAAAGGTTTTTAGCTAATGAGCAAGCCTTACCGCCATGGGTTGATAACAGCTTTCTATAGCCCAAAATCAAAAGTTTGCGCGGCTGGGAACAGCTTATTTCGATGGACTTAGAAAGGCTAATTTTATTTGGTAAAAGCGCTGTTATCTCAAAAGATTGGATATTTGGCAATGTTAAAGGGCAATACTAAACAACAATCTATTGCAAACTAAGCTACTTAGGCTGGTGCATAAGCTTAATTATCCGCTGGCTATTAATCTTGTAATTGCAGCTATCATTTGTGGCAACCTACTGTTGTTGGTGGGCTTTCTTGGTCTTGATTATGATATTTCAGGCGTGGAAAGTAATGTGGTCTTCACATTACAGAATATTTTAACCGAGAACAGCCTGCTTTACGCAAACCCTGAAGAAGTACCTTTTACCATTACACAGTATGCCCCGCTGTACTATATGGTGTCTGATTTTGTAATGTCTTTAGCTGGTATTGAGCCCGAAGCTGATTTTCATATACGAACGGTGGGAAGGCTACTATCAATAACCACCTGCTTTATTGTTGCTTTGCTATTGTTCAGAATTGTAAAACGCCAGGTGCAGATTGAATCCAAATTGGCTTTGGTACTTTGCCTGGGTGTCATTTCATTTCCTGTACCCTGGTATTATCTTACTCGTCCAGATGTTTTTGTAGCTCTTTTCTATCTGCTATTCCTATCGGTTACACTCAAATACATTGATAAACCTTCAATTTTAAAGGCAATTATAATGGGTTTGCTGGCATTTATGGCCATTGCGGCAAAGCAGAGTGGTATTTTTCTAGTTGGCATTGGCGGACTTTTCTTCCTGTACAACAGGAATTTTAAAGGGCTTCTATCAGCTGCTTTCGGGTTTTTAGTCGCAGCTTTTGCTTTTTCAATAATATATGCCTCAGCCGGTTATGAGGCCACCTATATAATTGATAACATAGTAAAAGGGGTTGATAATGGCTTCGGCTTACGAAGTTTTGTAGATCATACCTTACTGGCATTCGTAAACATGTATGGAGCCTATATTTTTGGGACGGTTTATATTTTTATAAGGATAATAAAAGAAGATAGGTATAAGGATAAAAAGATGCAATTTCTGCTCGGTTTTGCTATTTTCTTATTTCTGTTTTCCACAATTACTGCCACCAAAAAAGGCTCAACAGCAAATTATTATCATGATTTTTTAATAGCCACATTGCTGATTTGGGCTTTTTACTTAAAATCAGTAAGGCTGCAGATTTCCACACTTTGGATGCACCGTGCTATTTTGTTTATCAGCCTCACTATACTACTTGTGGTGGTGGTACATGTGAAAACCTACACCTTCATAAACTTTAAGAAGTGGTCCACATCTAGGGTTGAGTTGCAAAACATAAATGAGCTTTTGGCCGATGAGCTAGGGCCCCACTACTTTTACTCCAACGTTAGGCAAGTGAGCCTGAAGTTTCCCGGTAAGGTAATGTTACCACAGTTTGATATTGCCGAATGTTGTGCCTATCCCCGTGATATCTACAATTATGACGAATTATGCACATTGATGTATAATGGCAAATTAAAATTCTTAATCTTTGATTCTGAAGCACCGCGCAACCTTTTCGGTTGTGATGTTGAACACAATTTTAAGCCTTATCGCATTTTTGGCCGATACCACGTGTATCTCAACGATAATAATTACAGTAAGTCAGGAGGTTTATAACTTGAGCAAAACAACCTTTAAAGCATGGCGTCACCCGAAATTTCTATTGTAGTTCCTCTTTATAATGAGGAGGAAACTCTGCCCATTCTGGTTGAGAGGCTCAATGATGTGATTGAGGACTTTAACAAAGAAGTAGAGGTGATATTGGTAGATGACGGCAGTAAAGACCGGACTCCCTACATGATTCGTGCCCTGTCCTTAACGGATGAGCGATACCAGGCCGTTTTACTTTCCCGAAACTTTGGACACCAGGCAGCTCTTTCTGCCGGTTTAAAGTATTGTAATTGTACCGAGGCCGCTTTTATTATTGATGGCGACCTGCAGGATCCGCCTGAATTACTGAGTAAATTTTATGAGAAGCATGAACAGGGGTTTGACGTGATTTATGCGGTGCGCAAAAACCGGAAGGAAAGCGTTTTTAAAAAAGCAGCGTACCATATTTTTTATCGCATTCTTAATAACATAGCCAATATTGACCTGCCCGTAGATAGTGGTGATTTTAGTTTGATAAGCCGCGAGGTAATAGATGTGCTCAATCAAATGCCGGAAGAGAGCCGGTATATAAGGGGAATGCGCACCTGGATTGGTTTTAAGCAAACTGCCTTTGAATATGACCGTGCTGAGAGGGCTGCCGGATCTTCTAAATATTCGCTCAGAAAACTCTTTAAGCTGGCCTACAACGGTATTTTCAATTTCAGTGAAATACCAGTGAGGTTTATGACCTGGATGGGCGTTGCTTCGGTTACCTTCAGTATACTTTACCTGGCTGTAGTAGTAATTAAAAAGGTGTTTTTTGGTGGTGTGCCCACAGGATATACCACTATGTTTTTGGCAATCGTGCTATTTAGTGGTGTTCAGCTAATTTCTCTTGGCATTATAGGTGAGTATGTGCTGCGTATATTTTTCCAGGTAAAAAAGAGGCCCTTATTTGTAGTAAAAGAGATAATTAAAGCCCAGAAAAAAGTATTTGTTGCGGGTATTAAATCACCAGCTATGCCTGTGCTTGGCGAAGATTTGGACAAGGAAGTTGAAGATATCAAAACAGGCTAGGCAATATGGATTTGGAATATGAGAAAACCTACCACGAGGTAGAAAGAAACCACTGGTGGTTTAAAAGCCGAAGAAAAATTCTGCTTAAGATTATCGGCAACCTGGATAGAAATGCACGAATACTTGATATTGGCTTATCATCAGGATTGATGCTGGAAGAACTAAGGGATATCGGCTTTAAGCCTGAAAACCTGTATGGGGTGGATATAAGCGATAAGGCCATTGCCAATTGCCAGAGCAATGGTTTCAGCAACACTTTTGTGATGGATGCTCATAACCTCACTTTTGAAAAAGAAAGCTTTGACCTGATTATAGCCTCCGATTGCCTTGAACATTTGGAGCGGGATGAAGAGGCGCTGGCCAATTGGCATTCCATACTTAAACCGCGTGGGCAGATTATCATTTTTGTTCCGGCCTACCAGTTTTTGTGGAGCAGCCATGATGATGTGAATTTTCATTACAGGCGCTATACCAGGAGCGAATTAAGCGCTAAAATGAAAGCCAAGAATTTCAATATCCAAAAATCAGGTTATTGGAATGTGCTACTGTTTTTACCAATAGCGGCTGTAAGGCTTATTGGTAATCTCTTTAAACGAAAGAGACAAACAAATACTGAAGACCTGGACGGAGACCTTGCTATGCCCGGTAAAGTAATAAACCAGGCTCTGAACACTGTAGTGGGCATCGAAAATACCATGATTCCCTCTGTCCGGTTTCCTTTTGGTGTAAGCACCTTTTGTATAGCTACAAAATAAAAAAGGGAGCCTAAGCTCCCTCTGTTCTATCCTTCCTTACTTCTTTTTATCCGGCAAAATTGTATCGGAAATAGCCGGTGCACTAGGTGAATTAGTGTCGATGGCTTCCGGCTCCACCTCTTCGTTTGAGAGTTCGTAAAATCCCTTTTTAGGGATTTTTATTAAGTAGCGCTTACCTGAGCTATTCGGCAAATAGTCATAGCGCAACCAGGGGTTATGGTATTTTAAAATACGGTAGTTAATACCCATTTTTTCGGCAAACTGCCCAAAGCTGCTAACGGCTGTATCTACCTCCACGTTTGTGGTGGGTATCACATCATAAAGGTCTTTATCACGAAAGTGAAAGCCATACTTTAATGGATTGGTCATGATCTCCTTGGCAGCGAGTATTCTAAATACATAGCGCTCGGTTTCGCTGTTTAAGGTTAGTCCGTAATAGCTGCCGGCCTCTTGTCTTTTAAGCTGCTTTTTTATCCCGGCAATACCCATATTATATGAGGCTGCAGCTAGGGTCCAGCTGCCCAGTTCCTTTTTAGCTTCTTTAAGATATTTACATGCAGCCTCTGTAGATTTTTCTAAATGATAGCGCTCATCCACTTCCTTGTTTATCTCAAGTCCGTAGCCCTTACCGGTAGCTTCCATTATTTGCCAAAAGCCCGTGGCTCCTGCAGGTGAAACCACATTCATAAGGCCACTTTCAACCACCGCCAGGTATTTAAAATCATCGGGCACACCATTTTTTTTAAGGATGGGTTCAATGATTTCAAAATAGCGATTAGCGCGTTTAAAGAATAACATGGTTTGACTTTGCCAGTACGTGTTTACCAATAGTTCCCTGTCAAAGCGCTCATAAATTTCAGGGTCTGCTAGCGGGATATCCTCACCGGCAAATTTTATGTTTACAGGCACTTTTAAGGCATAAATGCCATATTTCTCATTAAAGGCCCCCTGAAAGTCGTCATCACTCATCCTGTCATAAGTAAAAAATGTAAGGGTGCTAATGGCTCCAAAAATCATGAATACCAAAATGGAAACTCTTAAAAACTTTGTCATTTAAAATGAAAATTTGATTTCAACTCCATAAACCCCGGTGCATCTTTATCTTTTTCAGATATACTGGGGTTTTCCACATTCCAATCAATCTTTAAGGTGGGGTCATTCCAGTGAATACTGCCCTCACTTTCTTTATTGTACATGCCTGTACACTTATAAGCAAATATCGTGTCATCCTCAAGGGTAAGAAAACCGTGGGCAAAGCCAGGAGGCACCCAAAACATTTTTTTGTTTTCACCGGATAACAACACTTTATGGTGTTGCCCATAGGTGGGTGATCCAACCCGGATGTCAACTGCAACATCTAGTACACTGCCCTGTATTACACGTACTAATTTGCCTTGCGCAAAAGGCGGATTTTGAAAATGCAATCCCCTAAGCACGCCTTTAGACGAAAGTGATTGATTATCCTGTACAAATTCGGCAGTAATGCCAACCTTTGCAAAGGCATCCTTGTTGTACGATTCATAAAAATAGCCGCGGCTGTCGCCAAACACCTTTGGTTCAATCTCCACAAGGTCGGGTATAGGGGTTGTAATAATGTTCATAGGCGCAAAAGTACAATTTTGGCCTGCCCCTAAACCAGCATCGCATTTAGAACTTTAGCTGCTTTGTTTTTCAGAAATTTGCAATCTCAATTGAATTACATGAATACCAGAATATCGTACACCATTTTTTGTACAGCATTAGTTTTTATAGCCTTTTTAAACCTTTCATTTGTTCCACAGGCCGATCCTAAAAAGCCACTGAATATTATTATTATGATAGGGGATGGCATGGGACTTTCTCAAATGTCTTCAGCCTATTTTTATGGAGATAGAGAACCTAACTTTTCCAGGTTACCGATTGTAGGGCTTAGCCGTACATCATCTTCATCCGATAAAATTACTGACTCAGCCGCTGGAGCAACCGCTATTAGTACCGGTGAAAAAACCTATAACGGGGCTATTGGCCTTGATGATAATAAAAAGTGTGTAGAAACTCTTTTGGAATACTTTGCAAAGCAGGGTAAAAAAACCGGAGTTGTAGCCACGTCATCCATTACGCACGCCACTCCCGCATCCTTTTATGCACATGAAAAATCACGCAACAGCGAATATGATATTGCCGAGCAATTGGTGAATGCACCGGTTGATTTTTTTGCTGGTGGCGGCCAGAAGTTTTTTAAAATAGGAGAGGGGAGTGATGACCTTGTGCTGCAAATGGTGGCCAAAGGTTTTTACATTAATACCGGTGAACTTGATAAAAGACTTCCAAAAAATGACAGTGGTAAGTATGGGTATTTACTTGCTAAAAATGGAATGCCCAGAATAACCGAGGGCCGTGGCGACTTTTTAACCAAGGCTACTGAACTGGGTATTGATGCCTTAAAGGACAACGAAAAAGGCTTTTTCATGATGATTGAAGGCTCCCAAATAGATTGGGGTGGCCACGCCAATAATGCCAATTATGTAATTACCGAAACTCTTGATTTTGATAAGGCCGTAGGTGCAGTTTTGGATTTTGCTGAGAAAGACGGCAACACCTTGGTAATTGTAACAGCTGACCATGAGACGGGTGGTTTTACACTTAAAGCCAAGGATAAGAAAGTGCCGTTTTTCGGACTTCGTGCTGATTATAACGAAATAGATCCTTCTTTTTCGAGCGGAGGGCATAGTGCTACTATGGTGCCGGTATTGGTGTATGGGCCCGGGCAGGAACTCTTCTCAGGCATTTATCAAAATACCGATATCCACAAAAAAATTCTGGAGCTGGTGAAATAACGTAAGGCATTTATCAACAAAAAATCCGGCTCATGGCCGGATTTTTTTGTTTCTATATCTAAAGCTTAATTGGCTACATCACTCATAAACTTAAGGCGTACCAGCCTCAGTTCTTCTTCGTCATAATCACCATCAAACTCGGCATGTGCTACTTTAAGGTCATCCGTATCTGATTCCATAAAGTATTCGGTGATTTCCTCAATCTGATCCTCGTCCAGCAGGCCCTCAATGTAATAGTCAATATTAACCTTGGTACCACTGTTTACAATGTGCTCAATCTCGGTAAGCAATTCGTCAATACTAATGCCCTTGGCGTTGGCAATATCCTCAAGCGGCAGCTTACGATCTGTATTTTGAATGATATATACCTTAAGCCCCGATTTATTAACCACTGACTTTACTACAAAGTCATCCGGCTTTTCAATGTCATTTTCATCAACATACTTGCTGATCATCTCCACAAAAGGCTTCCCGAATTTTTTGGCCTTGCCTTCGCCCACACCACTTATATTCTTCAATTCGTCCAGTGTAGTAGGGTAGTTAAGGGCCATTTCGTTTAATGATGGCTCCTGGAAAACGGCATAGGGGGGCACGCCTTTTTCTTTCGAAACCTTACGGGTAAGATCCTTCAAAAGCTTGTACAGCGTTTCGTCCATTACGGCCCCACCGGATTTACCACCAGTGGCGATAACGGTATCATCGTCATCCACATCATCGTAATTATGGTCTTCAGCCATCATAAATGAGGTAGGCTTTTCAATAAAGGATTTGCCCTTATCGGTAAGGTTAAGCACACCGTATTTCTCAATTTCCTTTTTCAGGAAGTCATTTACAATGGCCTGGCGTATCACTGCCATCCAGTATTTATCATCATGGTCAGCCCCCTGCATGTATTCCTCCAGCTTATCCACCTTGTATTGCTTAAGCTGGGTGGTAAGTTTCCCGATAAGGATATTTACAATGGGCTGCGCTTTAAAGCGCTCATTAGTTGCCTTAATGGTTTTCAGCAGAAGCTGAAGACTGTCCTTTCGCTTCAAATTTGTTGCGGGGGTGGCGGGTGTTATCGTCATTCTCCGCACCCGGGCCATTTACCTCGTCAAACTCCTCACCAAAATAATGCAGTATAAATTTCCTGCGGTTCATGCTGGTTTCGGCATAGGATATTACCTCCTGCAAAAGCTGCATACCCACTTCCTGCTCGGCTATGGGCTTGCCATGTAAAAACTTCTCCAGCTTTTCCACATCCTTGTAGGCGTAAAACGCAACGCAAATTCCTTCGCCACCATCACGGCCGGCACGGCCGGTTTCCTGGTAATAACTTTCCAGGCTCTTAGGCATGTCATAGTGAATTACAAACCGTACATCCGGTTTATCAATACCCATCCCAAAAGCAATGGTAGCCACAATTACATCGGCTTCCTCCATCAAAAAGGCATCCTGGTGTTTAACCCGGGTTTTGGCATCCAGGCCGGCATGGTAGGGCAGTGCGTTGATGCCATTTACCTTTAAGGTTTCGGCTAGCTCCTCTACCTTTTTACGGCTAAGGCAGTAAATAATACCGCTTTTGCCCATGTGACCTTTTATGAACTTAATAATGTCGCGATCAACATTTTTGGTTTTTGGGCGGATTTCATAATAAAGATTAGGGCGGTTAAACGATGCCTTAAATACATTGGCATCATCCATACCCAGATTCTTCTGTATATCGCTCTGCACCTTAGGGGTAGCGGTAGCAGTAAGCGCTATAACCGGCTTACGCCCGATAGCATTGATGATACTTCTCAGGTTCCTGTACTCAGGGCGGAAATCATGGCCCCATTCCGATATACAGTGGGCTTCATCAATCGCAAAAAATGAGATGTCTGAATTTTGAAGAAACTCAATGTTTTCTTCTTTGGTAAGAGATTCGGGAGCCACGTAGAGCAACTTACATATACCGCTGGTGATATCTGCCTTTACCTGTTCGGTTTGCCCTTTGGTAAGGGATGAGTTTAAAACATGCGCCACGCCATTGTCTTCAGATACACCCCTAAGGCTATCCACCTGGTTTTTCATTAGTGCGATTAGCGGAGATACCACAATGGCTGTACCCTCCTGCATTAGGGCGGGTAGCTGATAGCACATGGATTTGCCACCACCGGTGGGCATAATTACAAATGAGTCATTGCCATCCAATACACTCTGTACAATGGCTTCCTGGTTTCCCTTAAATTTATCAAACCCGAAGAATCTTTTCAATTCTTCATGCATGGATCTTGTCTGCGTTTTCAATTCTTTGTGTTTTTCTTTCGAAATAAATTTCTAGGTGGGGCTTTTAGAAAAACCCCGGAGTTCCGTAGTTCTGGAATTCGAGTAGCTGCAATTTACATCACATAACTTAGTTAGCGAAGTATTATTTTAACATTTAGGCAGTAAAGGTTTGGGAGAGGCCGTAAAGGTCGGTATAGAAATTTTAGTAGGGAAATATTTGCGCGATAAAATCAATGGAATAATCGATTAAATGAAAACTGCATTTTTTTGAGGTTTTCATTCCTCATCTGTAAAATTTAAGACATTTGCCGCGATTTTAGCAAAAGCTGATATGGCCCGTAAGGAGAAAGGAGAAATGTCGTTTTTACAACACCTTGAAGTGTTGCGCTGGCACCTGGTGCGTTCAACTGTGGCCATTATGATTTTTGCCAGTTTGGCTTTTTTTATGAAGCACCTGCTTTTTGATGTGATCATATTCGGGCCCAAAAATCCACAGTTTATTACCTACCGCCTTTTTTGTCAGCTTACCAGTATGCTTACTTCTGAGGGGCTGTTCTGTATGAGCGAAATGCCCTTTACCATACTCAATACAAAAATGGCCGGGCAGTTCAGTACACATATATGGGTATCGCTTATAGCAGGGTTTATAGTGGCTTTTCCTTATGTGATATGGGAGGTATGGCGTTTTGTAAAGCCAGGTCTTCATCCATCTGAGAGGAAGTACAGCCGTTGGATTTTATTCTTTGCCTCAATACTTTTTATGAGCGGGGTATTGTTCGGCTACTATCTCATTGCGCCATTGTCGGTTCAATTTTTAGGCACCTATACCGTAAGTACTGAGGTAAACAACCTTATTGATTTAAACTCATATATAAGCACGGTGTCAACGGTTACGCTGGCCACAGGGCTCATTTTTGAGTTACCTATTATAGTTTATTTTTTAGCCAAGGTAGGCTTGCTAACACCTGAGTGGATGCGCACTTACCGCAAACACGCTTTTGTAGTAATACTGATAGTTTCGGCTATTATTACGCCTCCGGATATTACCAGCCAGGTATTGGTTTGTTTGCCTATAGTTGGGTTGTATCAAATAAGTATTGGTATTTGTGCGCGTGTGGTTAAGGCTCAGCGCAGGCAGGCCCTATCGTAAATTGAGGTATGACAATTGCTTAACTTGCCGCTTTACAATGTAAATGAATGAAGCTTAGAGCAGATAATATAATTAAGAAATATGGCAGCCGTACGGTGGTTAAGGGCGTGAGCTTTGAAGTAAACCAGGGCGAAATTGTAGGACTGCTTGGCCCTAATGGTGCGGGTAAAACAACCAGTTTTTACATGGTGGTGGGGATGATTAAACCCAACGAAGGCCATGTATATCTGGAAGGGGAGGAGATTACTAAATACCCCATGTACAAGCGCGCTCAGAGTGGTATTGGATACCTGGCGCAGGAGGCCTCAGTATTCAGAAAGCTGAGTGTGGAACAAAATATACTGGGTGTACTTGAGATGACCGGAAAATCCAGATCCGAACAAAAGGAAAAGCTGGAATCGCTATTAGATGAGTTTGGTTTGCAGCACATCCGTAAGAGCAGGGGCGACTTACTTTCGGGTGGGGAACGCAGGCGTACTGAAATTGCACGCGCCCTTGCCGTTGATCCTAAATTTATTTTATTGGATGAACCATTTGCGGGAGTTGACCCTATTGCGGTGGAAGACATACAGGAGATAGTGGCCTCTCTTAAAGAGAAGAATATTGGCATTTTGATAACTGACCACAACGTACAGGAAACCCTGGCCATTACTGATAGAACCTACCTTATGTTTGAGGGCCGAATATTGAAATCCGGCTCGGCAGAAGAGCTGGCCGAAGACGAACAGGTACGAAAGGTTTACCTGGGTCAGAACTTTGAGCTGAGAAAGAAAAAGGAAAGGATAGTGAAGAAGGTGGAGGAGGAGTAGTTTTATCCCAACTTGAATTCTTTTGTATTTTTCCCGCCTTACAAACATGGTATGGCTGATCTTAACCCTCACCTGGAAAGCAGACGACTATTTTCAGAAATTAAAGAATTGATAGATGCTGGCCGGCAAAACGTAGCTCAGTATGTCAATTCTACTCTCACACGTACCTATTGGCTGGTTGGTCAGCACATCAATCGCAATATCCTTAAAAATAAACGGGCGAATTATGGCGAGGCAACGGTTTCCACACTTTCCGGATTGCTTACTCAGGAATATGGTAAAGGCTGGAGTACAAAGCATTTAAGACATTGTCTCCACTTCGTAGAGACTTTTCCTGATGAAGAAATTGTCTCTACTCTGTGGAGACAATTATCATGGTCGCACTTTAAGATATTAATGTACTGTGAAAACGAGCTGGAAAGAGATTTCTATGCACACATGTGCAGGATAGAGAATTGGAGTGTGCGGACGCTTAGAAATAAAGTTGATAGCTTATTATTTGAACGGACCGCTATCAGCAAGCAGCCGGAAAAACTAGCTAAAGATGAACTTCAAAAGTTAAAAGATAACGATTATTTGAGTCCTGATCTGGTATTCCGTGATCACTACGTCCTGGATTTTTTAAACTTAAGAGATAGCTATTCAGAAAAGGATTTGGAGGCGGCCATACTCCAAAGATTAGAAGGTTTTATACTTGAACTTGGAGCTGGCTTTGCCTTTATAAGCCGCCAGAAAAGAATGGTGATTGATAATCAGGATTTCCATCTGGATTTACTTTTTTATCATCGAAAGCTCAAAAGGCTTGTCGCCATTGAACTCAAAATCGGGGCTTTTAAAGCCAGTTATAAAGGACAAATGGAACTTTATCTTCGTTGGCTTGAAAAACATGAAACCGAAGCTGGGGAAGAAAGTCCTATTGGACTAATACTTTGTGCAAAAGGTAATAGTGAGCAAATTGAACTATTGCAGCTGGATAAAGCCAATATTAAAGTTGGTGAATATATAACTCAGTATTTACCAAAAGAATTACTATTGGAAAAATTACATCAATTTAGAGAAGCAGCGAAAAAATCATTAGAAAACCGTGACTCAGGTGAATAGACAAGTTCTAGAATGCTGCCCGCTTCAATCGGTCGTTTATAGCCAGGCCCAGTCCCGTTTCCGGGAATTTTTCAGTAAGTATTATTTCGATATCCTCTCGATCCAATTCCCGTAAGGATTTAAAAAGATTAGTAGCTGCTTCCTTTAAATCCCCATTAGCAGAGAGAACTTTTTGCTGAGCTTCAGGCAGGTTATTGAACTTTTGCTGAAAGCTGATAGTGGCTACATTCTTAGTGTTTCCATTCATGTTCTTCAGTAATTCCTCAATATCTCCAATAATCAGTTTTTTACCCGGAGAGTAGTGCGAGCTAAGCATGCCCGGTGCTTTAGGGTTGCTGGATGATGTTTGAACCTCTACGGGTCCAATAACCTCTTCAATTTCTTCCTTGGCAAGGCCACCTAACCTCAGGATAACAGGGGTATCGGTACTCAAATCTATAATTGTAGACTCTATGCCTACTTCGCAGGGGCCGCCATCCAGTATATAAGGTATTTTTTTTCCGAGCTGATCATTTACATGCCGGGCCGTAGTAGGGCTTACGTACCCAAACGGGTTGGCACTTGGTGCAGCAAGTGGTAGTTGAGATTCGAATAGTAATTCGCGCGTAAGCGGATGCTGTGGAAAACGTACACCCAGGGTGGAGTTACCACTTGTAACTATATCGGGTACTTTGGTTGTTTTGGGAAGTATGTAGGTAATAGGCCCGGGGCTAAAGGCTTTGTAAAGCTTATAAAAAATCGCAGGTATATCGGTACATAATTCCGGTAGCTGAGCTTTATCATATAGGTGTACAATCAGCGGATCGAAATGTGGACGTTGTTTAGCTTCAAAAATTGAGGCTACGGCAACGGGGTTTAGGGCATCAGCCGCAAGGCCATAAACCGTTTCTGTTGGTATGGCCACAAGGCCACCAGCCAGCAATAATTCCTGAGCGTATTGTATGTCTGTTCCTGTTTTTGCCACAGGGCGCAAAGGTAATTGGCAAATGGTATTAGTAGAATAGTAAGGCTACAAATGCTGAGAATGCGAAAAATATCAGAAAGGATGGAACCATGGCGATATTAAGGAAAACAAACTTCAGCAAGGTTTTGCGTGTGCTTTGTTTATAAAACCTCTTCATGGCAATAAAGAGGTATATGGCAAATGATAACATCACCAGAACCAAAAGCACTACCTCAACGGCATTGTTAAATAGAAAGGCAATGGATAGCAGGAGGAAAAATACCGATTGATTATAAAAGGCAAAGAACAGATGCTCGGGGTAATAGAATCGTCTTCTTACATATAGCAACTTTAAAATCAAAGCTAATAAGGGCAGGAAGAGAAAGAGTACCCAGAACATTTTTGAAAATAGAAACCGATTGAATTTTTCAGTATCAAACTCAGCCACTTTGGCACCCTGCTTATACATAAACCTGTTCATAAGGGTGTACTCATAACCTAAAGAATCCAAAGCTGCCTGCATGGGCATGGATTTATGGGCTTTATAAAAGTCACCCATTTTACCAATTTTCTGCAAAAAAGGAGGTGCCTCTTCGGTTGGAACGCTGGCATCAACGGGGGCAGATAGATTATCTACAGAAATTTTGGTTGAATCCATTTTAGCTACAGAAGCTGGCTCATCTGAGGTGTTTATATCTACCATACTGGTGGCCCCATCCTTTATCTGGATAATCCCCAATAAAATAACGCTGGTAAGAAAATATATCCTTACGGGATTCATAAACCGCATACGCTTGCCCTCCACATATTGGGCTGGCACCTTGCCAGGGCGCAATAATAGGTTGCGCAGGGTGTAAAAAAATCTTCCATCAAAAGCAAAAAGGTTGCTTACACTTTCGGATAGTACATGCTTAAGGGTAAGTTTAGAAGCATCATTCTTTTGTCCACAATTAGAGCAAAAATTTTCCCCGCTAAGGGGTGCTTCACAATTAAGGCAGGTTTCGGATTTTTCGAGTTTGGCCACGTTGATTGTTAGTAAAGATCAGCAGAGCTAAGTTCGCCAAATCCAATTAATCTATCATACCGTTGGCCAATTTCGCGGTTATACACCAATATCTGGTAGCTATTTTCAGTTTCCCAATGGCTACCCTCTACCGTAGTTACATCAGCCGATTGCTTACTGGGGTTATATACGGCATACATAAAGTTGTAGTAACCCTGCTTTAGCAGCAGTTTAGAGTGGTATGCCTTTCGTGAAGGGTCATATTTTAAACGGTACTCCGGCAGCAATTTCCAATCAGTATGTTTACCAAATACATATACATCACCTTCAGTTAATGGTTGTGGATATCGTAGCTGAAAATCCACATATACATAATCGGCTTCGCTACTGGAGTTAGTAGCATCCAGCCTCCTGATTACAAATTGTCCGTTAATATCAGGGTAAGTGGAGTATTCGCTAATTGCCCGGCTCGCATCCTCTTTTAGGTAAACAGTAAAAACACTGTCTATATCCACCCGCCTCATATTTAGGGTAAGGGTGCGCATATTTTTTATATCAAAAAACCTGAACTCGTTGCCACCGGCAAAGGTGCTTTCTTTATTATAATTATATACAAGCTGGTTATTTCTTAAAAACTGGGGTTTAAGAGTGGTAATGGCGTTATCCCACCTTTGGTTTTGAAGCACGTGTACCTTTAAATCAGTAAAGGGGTTTGGTATTTCATAATTGGGATGCGAAACGGTAAAGCGCACCTCCTGCCCGGTATTTATAAAGTCTACCATTGTGGGGCGATACACCTGGCCACCAACTGTAGCAATATTTTCATACACCATAAACCTCTTGGTAAGCACCAGGTCGTCAGGGTCGTTATTAGCAAATATTTTAATAAGGTAGTTCCCCGATTTTAGCAGGCGCATATTGCCATTGGGTATGGTAAGGTCGTAATGCGTGTAGGCAAAAAGGGTGTTTATGGAGTACTCGTAGTTCTGAATGTAGCCATCCTGCAGGTTGGCTATGTATTCCTGGGTGAGCAGTCCCGATGGGGTCCAGTCTGCGTTACAATGAATGATGGTGTAGCTGAGGTTCATAAAGTCAGCATAGAGGTCATCAAACGAAAGTTTTAGCACACCACCATTCAGCCTTACAATGGGCATAGCCAATTCATCATCAATAGGGTGTAACCGCACGGTATGTATGCCTGCTTTGTACACATGGTCTTCATACATCAGTTCTTTTTGATTATAGTATTCATCAAGCACATATTGGGCATTCAATCGTGTTGGTGATATCAATACCACAGCAATAAAGGGAGCTATTAAAAGGCTACGAAGCATGGAACAGAATTATGTTGGGTTAGTATTTTTTGAGAAGTTTTAATAAGTAACTTTGCGCGCTGTTTAGAATCGCTCTAAATATAAAGGTCATCACTTCAAAGAAGTGGTACTTTATACTTTTGCGCCAAAATAAGTTAGAATTTTTTGATTCTACCATAGATGTCAGAGACAATTAAAATTAAACGCGGTGTAGACATTAAACTGCAGGGCAAAGCAGAACAGATCTACGATAACGCTGAAATGCCGGAAACATTTGCCCTTAAACCCATAGATTTTCCTGGTGTTAAAATCAAGCTTTCCGTAAAGGAGGGTGACGAGGTAAAAGCCGGAAGCCCACTATTTTTTAACCGCGACCGCGAAGCTGTAAAGTTTTGCTCGCCTGTAAGTGGTGAGGTTGTGGAGATTGTGAGGGGGGCAAAACGTAAACTTCTTGAGGTAAAAATTCTTGCCGATAAGGAGATTAAATACGTTGATTTTGGTTCAGCCGACCCAAAAAGCATGGATCGCCAGGCAGTAGTTGAAAAACTATTAGGCTCGGGCTGCTGGCCGCTTTTAAAGCAGCGACCGTACAATATTGTTGCAAACCCTGAGCGTACCCCACGTGATATTTTCATTTCTTGTTTTGACTCTGCACCGCTTGCGCCTGATATGGACTTTGTGGTGCATGGCATGGATAAGGAATTCCAAACCGGTATAGATGCGCTGAGCAAACTAACCGATGGAAAAATTCACTTAGGTCTTGACAGCAACTCCAGCCCCAGCAGTGTATTTGCATCCTGCGAAGGCGTGGTTCGCCATAAAGTGAAAGGTGTACACCCTGCAGGTAATGTGGGTGTGCAGATCCACCATATAAAGCCCATTAATAAAGGTGAAGTGGTGTGGACACTTAGGCCACAGGATGTAATTATCATTGGACGCCTGTTTCTTGAAGGCAAGTTTGATGCACAAATAAACATTGCCCTTACAGGCTCTGAGGTATCAAAACCAAGATATTATAAAACCCTTATGGGGGCCAGCGTTAAAAACTTTTTAGCCAACAACGTTAGCGCTACTAAAAACCGCTACATCAGCGGTAATGTGCTTACCGGAGCTCAAATCCGTCCTGAAGGCTACCTTGGCTTTTATGATCGCCAGGTAACTGTTATCCCTGAAGGAGACCAGCCCGAATTTTTTGGCTGGCTAAACCCGGGTTTTGAAAAGTTCAGTATTTCGCGCACACTGGCCGGTGGCTTGTTTGGCGGTAATAAAAAATATTCATTGGATACCGGTATGCACGGGGAGGAGAGAGCCTTTGTGGTTACCGGTGAGTACGAAAAGGTTTTCCCTTTTGACATCTACCCTGTGCAATTGCTCAAATCAATTATGGTAGGTGATATTGAAGCCATGGAAAACCTTGGTATTTATGAAGTAACCGAAGAGGATATGGCGCTTTGCGAGGTGGTATGTACATCTAAAATTCCTGTACAATCAGTGCTTCGCGATGGCCTTAATTTGATGATAAAGGAATTAGGGGATTAATTCATTGAAGTATAAAAGATGAAGATTTTTAAGAACATACTGGAAAGTGTAAAGCCTCATTTTGAAGAGGGTGGAAAGCTCGAAAAGCTTTACCCTGTGTATGATGGATTTGCCACATTTTTGTTTGTGCCGGGTCATGCCACACATAGTGGTGCTCACATCCGCGATGGTATTGATTTGAAGAGAACCATGATTACCGTGGTTTTTGCCTTGGTTCCTGCATTGCTTTTTGGAATGTGGAACGTAGGCTACCAGCACTACCTCGCTTTAGGTATGGGTGATGTTACTTTTTGGGATCAGTTTTTATTTGGCGCCCTTAAAGTATTGCCCCTGGTAGTAGTATCGTATGCGGTGGGTTTGGGTGTTGAGTTTGCCTTTTGTGTAATCAAAAAACACCAGATTAATGAAGGCTTCCTGGTATCAGGTATGCTTATCCCGCTTATTATGCCAGTTGATATTCCATTGTGGATGGTAGCCCTTTCTACCATTTTTGCAGTGGTAATTGGTAAAGAGGTATTTGGCGGTACAGGTATGAATATACTTAACCCTGCCCTTACGGCACGTGCTTTTGCATTTTTTGCCTATCCCACTTATATGTCGGGTGATAAGGTTTGGATCAATACTTCTACCGAGGCCGGACAGGCCGTGGTTGATGGCCACTCAGGAGCTACTGCTCTTGGTCAATTGGCCGTTACCGGAAAAACTGATTATTCCGCCATGGATGCGTTTATGGGAACTATTCCCGGCTCTATTGGCGAAACTTCTGTTATTGCCATTCTTATTGGTGCCGCAGTACTTCTCTTTACAGGAATAGGAAGCTGGAGAATTATGCTATCAGGCTTAATCGGAGCTGTGGTAATGGGGTTGATTTTTAATACCGTTGCACCTTACGCTATTTCACCTGAGCAGGTAGCCTTTATGGGAACCCCTTTTTATGAGCAACTCTTATGGGGTGGTTTTGCATTTGGCCTTGTGTTTATGGCTACTGATCCTGTATCAGCAGCACAAACAGATAGGGGTAAATGGATTTACGGATTTCTAGTTGGGGTACTTTGTATAATGATACGTGTATTCAACCCTGCCTATCCTGAGGGTGTTATGATGGCCATTTTGTTTATGAATGTTATGGCTCCGCTTATTGATCACTATGTGATTCAGGGCAATATCAAAAAACGTAAGAAAAGAATTCAAGTTAAAACTGCCTAAGAGATGGATGTAAATAAGAACAGTTACACGTTTGTATTTGCCGGGGTAATGGTAGTAGTGGTAGCCGCTTTGCTTTCATTTGCAGCCACCAGCCTAAAGCCCTTTCAGGATGACAACGTAAAACGCGAAAAAATGCAAAACATCCTTAGCTCTATTGGGGTGGATGTAGAGGCTGACAAAGCCGAAGCCGCTTACAAGGATTATATTAAGAAGGAGCTTGTAATTAATAATAACAAGCTTAAAGAGGGTGTTGTGGCTTTTGATATTGAACTATCTAAAGAAATTAAAAAAGCACCAGCCGAAAGAGATGCACCACTTTACGTGGCCGAAAAAGATGGCAGCACCTACTACATTATCCCTATGAGGGGTAAAGGACTTTGGGGGCCTATATGGGGTTACATCGCCCTTAAGGGTGATGTTAATACTGTTTCCGGAGCCATCTTTGATCACAAAACCGAGACCCCCGGACTTGGTGCTGAAATATCAGCTCCATTTTTTATGGATCAGTTTGTTGACAAAAAGATACTGGACGAATCCGGTGAGTTTGTAAGCATTAAAGTAATGAAGGGTAATGCCGCAGGAGATTATGAAGTGGATGGAATAAGCGGAGGTACCATTACCTCTGTAGGTGTACAGGATATGATTGACGACTGTATGAGATCATACATCACCTTTCTTAAAGGATATTCCAAAACGGAAACTGCTGAGGTGAACACCACTTCAGGTGAAATTAAGAGTACTGAAACAGCAACTATTGCACAATAAGGAGATATGTCTGAAGTAATAGAAAAAAAGAAGAAGCCCAGTGAGCCTCTTTTTGGCAAAAAGAACAGAAAGCTCATTAGTGACCCATTAAACGACAGTAACCCCATTACCGTGCAGGTATTGGGTATTTGTTCGGCCCTGGCCATTACAGTAAAGTTATACCCGGCCCTGGTAATGTCTATATCGGTACTATTTGTATTGGCAGTGGGTAACGTTATCATTTCGTTGATGAGAAACATTATCCCCAACAGGATCAGGATTATTGTTCAGCTGGTAGTTGTTGCCGCACTTGTAATTCTTGTAGACCAGGTGCTTAAAGCTTTTGCCTACGATGTAAGTAAAGAGCTTTCGGTATTTGTTGGTTTGATTATTACCAACTGTATTATTATGGGACGTTTTGAAGCCTTTGCACTAGGTAATGGCCCATGGAAATCATTTTTGGATGGTTTGGGCAATGCCTTTGGTTACGCCTGGATTTTGCTTGCCGTAGCCTTCTTCCGTGAGCTTTTAGGTTCAGGAGCTTTATTTGGCATACAGATCATTCCCGAGAGCTGGTACCTGGCCAACGGTGGTTTTTACAGCAATAATGGATTAATGCTATTGCCTCCAATGGCTCTTATTACTGTGGGTATCATTATTTGGGTACAGCGTGCACGTAACACCAAACTAATCGAAGAAAACTAGAATCATGCAGGATTTAGTAAACATATTCGTAAAGTCCATCTTTGTAGAGAACATGATTTTTGCCTATTTCCTGGGCATGTGTTCTTACCTGGCAGTATCTAAAACTGTAAAAACAGGTGTTGGCCTTGGGGCAGCGGTAATATTTGTAATGGGTATAACTGTGCCGGTAAACTACCTTTTAGAAAACTATGTGCTTAAAGAAGGTGCACTTAGCTGGTTAGGCGAGGGCTTTGCTGAGGTTGATCTCAGCTTCCTTTCTTTCATCATGTTTATAGCGGTAATTGCATCTATGGTGCAGCTGGTGGAAATGGTAGTAGAAAAATTTGCCCCAGCTCTATACGGTGCACTGGGTATCTTCCTTCCGCTTATCGCTGTAAACTGCTCTATTTTGGGTGGTTCGTTATTTATGCAGGAGCGTAACTATAGTACAATTTCTGAAGCTACTGTGTACGGCCTTGGTAGTGGTGTGGGCTGGTTTTTGGCTATAGTAGCCATTGCCGCTATCCGCGAAAAAATACGTTACTCCAATGTGCCACCCGCGCTAAGAGGTTTAGGTATAACATTTATCGTTACCGGACTAATGGGTGTGGCATTTATGGCCTTCATGGGAATCAAGTTGTAATTAAACACATTTAAGACAAACGTAAGATGGTATTATTAGCAACTACTACAATTATAATTTCCAGCATAGTTGTATTCTTCATAATCATATTTCTGCTTGTTTCTATCCTTTTAGGAGCTAAGGCAAAACTGGCCCCATCCGGCCCCGTTACCCTTGAGATTAACGGAGAGGAGCGCGAAGTGGAGTCAGGCTCTACCTTGCTTAGCACATTATCCAGCGAAAAAATCTTTTTGCCATCTGCCTGTGGTGGAGGTGGCACCTGCGCCATGTGCAAGTGCCAGGTTTTTGAAGGTGGAGGCGATATCCTTCCCACGGAAGTGGGATATTTTACCCGTAAGGAAGCCCAGGATAACTGGAGGCTTGGCTGCCAGGTAAAGGTTAAGCAGGATATGAAAATCGGTATCCCCGAAGAAATATTCGGAATTAAAGAATGGGAGGCTACCGTGGTATCCAACTACAACGTAGCAACCTATATTAAGGAATTTGTAGTTGAAATTCCTGAAGATATGGATTACAAGGCCGGTGGTTATATTCAGATTAAGATACCGCCATGTGAGGTTAGGTTTTCTGAAATGGATATTTCAGCACATCCAAAAGATCACCCCGGTGAGCCTGATAAATTTGAGAAGGACTGGTCAGAAGGGCCGTTTGCCATGCGCCATCTGGTGATGAAGAATGATGAGGAAGTGATCCGTGCATACTCCATGGCCTCTTACCCTGCTGAAGGTAGAAACATTATGCTGAATGTACGTGTGGCTGCGCCACCATGGGATAAGGCAAAAAATACATGGGCGGATATCAACCCCGGTATTGCTTCATCCTACATCTTTAATCTTAAGCCGGGCGATAAGTGTACTATTTCCGGACCTTACGGTGAATTCTTTATTAAGGATACTGAGGCCGAGATGCTTTACATTGGTGGTGGGGCCGGTATGGCCCCGATGCGCTCGCATATTTACGAGTTATTTAAGACCCTTAAAACCGGGCGTAAGGTATCTTACTGGTATGGTGGCCGCTCTAAGGCGGAGCTGTTCTACATACACTATTTCCGTGAGATTGAAAAGAACTTCCCTAACTTCAAGTTTTACATGGTATTATCTGATGCTAAACCCGAGGATAACTGGAAGGTGAAGAAGGATATTAATGACGAAGAAGGAGATGGCTTTGTAGGCTTTGTACATACCCAGGTTATTGAGCAATACCTGAGTAAACACGAGGCACCTGAAGAAATTGAATTTTACTTTTGTGGGCCACCCATGATGAACCAAGCCGTATTGGGTATGTGTGATGACTGGGGTGTTCCACCTGAAAATGTATCTTTTGACGACTTTGGAGGATAATCAAAGTTTTAGCGAAATATACAGCGAGCGGCCATGGGCCGCTCGTTTTGTTTTTAGAAGTAGCAATCCTCAAATCCATTTGAACCATTCTTTCGCTTTGAGGACTTTTTAAATGGGTTGGATGGTGAATTAATACGCAGTGCGAAATAAATATCGCTACCGGCTAATTGAGGCTGTTTAAACAATAGGCTGTTTACATGGTCAGAGCAAATAGTTAACATCCACAACCTAACCCATGTGCCTACTCTCAGGTGCCGATCATCATAGAGCACAACGGGTACACCAAATTCAAACCAACGGTTTTCGTATCTGGCGGATACCGACCAAAAGTTTTCGCGATCAAGGGCAATAGGGTGTAGGTTAAACCTGCGATTAGCCGTAGCGTTTATAAACCAGTTTTGGCTTAGGGCATAGTCAAACTGAATGCTTAGCGCAGAGGGGGTAAGAAGTGCAAAATCCTGTGCCACTAAACTTTGAGAGGAGTTGCCATACACCTCTTCACTTAGGTTTTGAGCCAATTCATTTAGGCCCTGGCCATTCAGATTGTTATCGGCTATATCATAAACTTCCTCAGTATTAAATCTATGTTTTTGGCTGCCATTATTAAACTGGATAAAACCAATATCTACAAGTGAGGCGCCAAACTTCCATTTGTAGGGCTTTGCCTTAGCGCCCCTGCGGATATATGTAAAGCCAACATCTATACCGGCTCCATGTCCGTTTTGACCTAAAGATGAGCCGATAAAGCCCGGTGTATAGGCGTACTCCAGTGGGGCCCCATCAACTTGCATGTTATCTTCAAAACTGGTAACTGTTGTTGTGCCAGCATTTCTAAAATAAAACCCTTCAAACCCCATTAGGTATTTGAGATTAATACCAGCAGTTATTTCCCGTTTCAGATCTTTTTGTAATGTAGTGGCCAGGTTTATGCCCACCTCACCCCATGCCATGCCTGCTAACACAAATGGGTTAATCTGCCTGGTCTGTCCAATAGGCCATTCATCCATCGAAAAGTAATCAAGGTCAGCATCTAGTTTAGTTGCACTAAAAGCCAGGCGGCTATTGGTGAACAGGCCTACCGAGAATTTATGTAAACGGAATTGAACAGATGGTCCCGTGGCAAATACGTTAATTGAATTGCTGAACGGACGGTTGTGATTATAAAAGCTGTAGTAAAGGTTGTTTGGATTTTTTACTTCCCCTTCAGTAAGAGACCTGCTCGAAACAATTTCTTGGTTGCCTCCCAAAATATCCAGTACACTGGCATTTTCTACAAAGGCATATTGGTTATATAAAAAGGCTCCTGCGCTAATCAGGTTTACATCCCACGTAAGTGGACTGCTATGGTAGGCAGACGGATTGAGGAGGTTGGAATTGGTACCGCTATAATTAGAAGTGCGCAGGCCAAGCTGATTTTGCCCAAGCATAGTAAGCGGACATAGTGAGGTGAGGATGATGATTAACCGATTCATAGCCAAGGGTTTGCTATAAAAGCGGTAAAAAGGCCTACCTTATTGCCCTTTACATGATCAAAAAGTATGAAAGGGCTGTATTAGCTAGTTTTGGAAATAGGAATTTATTTTCTCCATAAACACAGTACGGGTAATGGGTTTAATGATATAATCCGAAACCTCAGAAATCTGCCGCGCACGGTCAATATCTTTTTTCTCGGGTGAGGAACTCACCATATAAATAGTAATAGGCTTGGCCAGTTTCGGCTTAATTTCCTTAAAAATCGAGA
Source organism: Schleiferiaceae bacterium (assembly GCA_963758205.1). Lineage (GTDB taxonomy): Bacteria > Bacteroidota > Bacteroidia > Flavobacteriales > Schleiferiaceae > Owenweeksia. The sequence continues at coordinate 767,298 of CAVWUM010000006.1, read as the reverse complement.
GGAAGGTCCACCCATCCATGTAAGGCATATTAATATCCAGAAAGATAAGCCCGGGAAGCTTTTCTTCCGTTTTTAAATGCTCTTTTAAGTAATTATAGGCCTGTTCACCATCACTGAAAGTGAGGACTCCTTTTACGGATTCAAAATCACTTAGGATTTTTTTGGCTGTAAACTGGTAGACAATATCGTCATCTACCACGCAAATAGTTTCTGTTTTCATAAGCTCGGAGTTGCTTTGAGAATAAAAATAGGAGTGTGAATTTAGAAATAATCTTACATTAGAGAGCTTCTGTAAAGAAAATCTTTACTAAAATCTGATTTTCATATGATTAAAATCTTTGCGCGCTTTTTTCTTCCTGTACTTCTACTGTTATCACTGGTTTTTTACATCATCCTTATGATTGAAAAACGTCATCAGTTAAACACAGCAATTATAAATGGTACTGCTCAAATTGAAATAAGGGAGGCTAATATCCTTAATATTTTTACACCCCTTGTTGCTAGTAATAATTATATGAGCAGAAGTAGCCTTTTGCACTCAGATTTCAGGGATAGCACAACCAAGGCAGAAGTTCTGGACGATTTGTCACAATTTACAAAGTTACACCGCTACTTTGAGCAGGTGAGGATAATTGATACCCTGGGTAAGGAAACCATGCGTATTAATGGCTTTAGAGATTCATTAGAAGTAGTACCTGAAGAAGCCTTGCAGAACAAAAGTCATAGAGATTATTTTAAAACGGCTATGACACTAAAAACCGGTGAAATTTATTTATCGCCCATTGATCTTAATAAGGAGAATAACGTAATCGATATACCTTACCATGCAATTGCCCGCATCATTAGTGTAATTTGGGATGAGGAAAAAAACAGGAAACTTGGCATTTTTATAACTAATGTTTCTGTAGAAAATCTGATGGCCGCTTTTACTACCGCACGCATTGCTGATACGGTACAGATTGGTTTGCTAAACTATAAAGGGGAAGGGGTTTTTAGGCTCAAAGATGATGTGCAGTATTATTTTAAAGATATTTCTAATTATACTTTACAGGATACCTTACCTGAGCTTTGGCGGGCCATTGAGAAAAAGCCCTCGGGCCACCTGAAAACTAAAGACGGGGTATATGTTTACAGCAGGTTTAGATTGGCTGATTTGCTAAATGAAGGGAGTTCTTTTGAGGTAATGCGTTTTAATAGGCCGGGACATTCAGAATTGATTCTGCTAACATACATACCCATAGTCTCCAATAATTTGCTGCAGGTTATTCCATTCGAAAATGGAATATTACTCCTGTTTTTGCTTCTCATCTCGTTGCTGGCCGCCCTGATGTTATCATTTCGCAAACACAAAGAGCAAAAAATGTATACACAAATAGGCGACCTGAATGACGAACTTATAAGGTCTCAATACGAACTTAATAAAGACAGGCTGCAACTGGAGAATACCGTAAAAGAGCTTTCAAGAAGGAATACCCAGCTCAAGGAGTTCAGTCATATTATCTCTCATAATATAAGGAGCCCGATTGCCGGACTCACTTTATTAGTAGATTTTTTGTCGGGAGCTAGCAATAATCTTACAGATGAGGAAAGGGATGAGATTACCGAGAAACTGGTTATATCTACAAAAACCCTAAACGACCTGGCCGAAGATCTTTTAGAAACGGTAAGTATACTTGATGAAGGTGAACTAAAAATGGAGGAGCTGCGGCTATCAGCCATAATTGATAAAAACAAAAACATTTTAACCAACCGGATAGTGGAGGCCAACGCCACTATTAAACTTGATTTGGAAGGCTGGAATACCATTGAGTATAACAAGTTATATCTTGAAAGTATTGTTTTTAACCTCTTAAGCAATGCCGTTAAATACAGGCAGCCCGATAGAGACCTTGTAGTAAAAATTACCACGGAAATAGAAAATGGGAAAAAGGTGCTGAAGATATCCGATAATGGCAGGGGTATAAATATGAAATGGCATGGCAACAATGTATTTGGACTGCATAAAACCTTTCACAGGGATATACCCGGAAAGGGGTTTGGCCTTTTTATGACCAAAACTCAAATTGAGTCATTAGGAGGAAAGATATCTGTAGAAAGTGAAGAAGGGGTTGGCAGTACGTTTATTATTGTTTTTTAGACGGGTATTTTTTTAAAAAGAACTTTATATTTGCACCCCTCAAAAAAGAGGTCGCGTAGCTCAGCTGCCCGCCCGGATGAAAGGTCATCCTTTCGGAGGGGGATAGAGCATCCCGCAGTTAGCGGAACGGTCACAGGTTCTCAGGCCGTATTTGTTTTGGGAACAGAGTTACAAAAATTTGGTCCCGTAGCTCAGCTGGATAGAGCATCTGCCTTCTAAGCAGACGGTCATAGGTTCGAATCCTATCGGGATCACATCAAAGCCCGGTTCTCTAAAGAGCCGGGCTTTTGATTTTCCAAAACCTTCATGCCGCTCACAGCGTATATAGCTGTTGTGAAATGTTCTAATCTTTCTATTGCCATTTTGGTACTCGGCTTTGCAGGTGTGTTGCACGCGCAGGATACTGTGCAAAGCCCATACAAGCCTGAGTATAATATTTTGCCTGTAGTTTTTTATTTGCCCGAAACAAGTCTTGGATTTGGGGCGGCAGGAGTGGTTTCCTTCAGGTTTAAAAACCAAACCCCAACAGGCAGGCCCAGCCAGGTGCAAGTAGCGGCTTCCTACACGCTGCAAAATCAGGTGTTAATATATTTCCCGTATCGCCTTTTCTGGAATAATGACAGATTTTTGAGTTATGGTGAACTAGGATATTACAAATACACCTATAACTACTATGGTATTGGCCCAACTACTGAAATGGGTGATGAGGAAATGTATGATGTAATCTATCCCCGCATCCGTTCCAGTTTACTCTATGAGTTTTTTCCATCCACTTACATTGGTGTTCGCTATTGGTATGATGATTTTGATATTACCTCTGTGGCACAAAATGGGCTCTTAGATACATTAAGCACGCTTGGCAGAGAGGGTGGGGCGGCAGGAGGGCTGGGCGCAGTTCTTAACTACGATTCCCGTAACAGCCAGTTTTACCCATCAACAGGATGGTTTGTTGAGGGAGTAGTTCTGCCTCATGCAAAAGCCTTCGGGAGTCAATTCGACTTTCTCAAAATATCTATTGATGCCACAAAGTATCTCAATATAAATAAAGAGCACATATTGGCTATTAATAGCTATGCCGAAAGCAACATTGGGCAGGTTCCATTTTACCAGCTTGCTTTTGCAGGAGGCAATAAGCGGTTAAGGGGCTATTATGAAGGTCGCTATCGCGATCATAACGCCATTATATTACAAATGGAGTATAGGTGGATGTTTTACAAAAGGTTTGGATTTACCGCCTTTTATGGGGCAGGCAATGTGGCATCCCAGCCTGAAGAATTCAGCCTATCACATACAAGACACACATTCGGTGGTGGTTTGCGCTTCAGGTTAAGCCAGCGCGAAAAGCTCAACATCAGGCTTGATTATGGTTTTTCAGCTGATGGCGAATCTAACCTATACTTCACCTTTGGTGAGGCTTTTTAGTTTTATGCTCTTTTTAAGGAGTTTTCGATCCAGACCGGTGATTTTAAGATCGTATTGACCTGAATTTTTTCCTAAGTCTGGTAACGTAAGTATGGGGTTCTCGGCCAATTTCGTGTAGTCATTCAACCACACTTCCTAAATCTATTTCCTATATTGGTGGTTCAAAACTTATGCTTTTAACGTTTAATACCAATTTCCTATGAAAAAACTATTACTATCAATCAGCCTGTTGATGTGCTGGCTGGGCTTAGATGCCCAGAAGACGAACATCGCACCGCTGGCAACAGTTACGGCAAGCAGTTGTAACACGGGCCCGTGTAGTGCCTTGAATGATTTAAATTTAGGTACCTGTGGTACCCAGTCGATGTGGATAAGCACCAGCAGCCCGCCCAGCACCACAGTGGGTACGGATTTTATAGAATGGAACTGGCCCACGCCCCAGAGTTTTGATGAGATACTGATCCACCATGCGCAGAGCAATGCCGCGCGCCAGCTACAGGGCGCCACCATGCAAAGCTGGAATGGCAGTGCGTGGGTAACCACGGGCACCTTTTCAGGTTTACCGGCCAGCTGTACCAATACCATAAGCTTTCAGCGAGTAACCACCAACCGCTTCAGGTTTACGTTATTTCAGATGAATGGCCCGGGCCAAACCTCTAATCCCAACTTCAGGGAGATAGAGATCTTCCAGGCCTCCACCTCTCCCGATGATGCAGGTGTGAGCCAGGTAAACCCACTGGTAGCGGTATGCCCGGCCACCATACCGGTAGAGGTAGTGGTAAACAACTACGGCACCAATGCTATAGACTCGGTACAAGTACACTGGGATGTAAACGGAGTGTTGCAAACCCCTGTAATGTACAATGCGATGACCCTGGATACGATAGGGGGAGCAGGCCAATCGAGCGATACAGTGGTAGTAGGTACCTTTTCGTTTTTAACCAATACCAACTATGTGGTGCGGGCCTGGACGAGCCTTCCCAATAATAATATAGATACCTCCACCTTTAATGACTCCGCCAGCGCGGTATTAAGGCTTGGCGCGCCATCAGGGCTAGCGATAGGAGGTATAACGGCCACCTCGGCCACGGCCTTTTGGAATGCCTTCCCCTCCACCAATTACGAAGTTATATTCGGGCCAGCAGGGTTCAACCCACAGTTTGCGGGTAACTCAGTTTTAAGCAGCGGCAGTTCCGCCAATATGCTTAGCCTTTTGCCCAACACCTTATACGATGTATATCTGGTGGCCGATTGTGGAACAGCCTATAGCGATACCGCAGGCCCGGTATCTTTCTTTACCCCCTGTGTAACGTTTACCGCCCCGTTTTTTGAAGATTTTGACAGTACCAACCAGGGTTGGGTAGCCAGTGGAAACAATGCCAATAACGGCATCAGCCAGTGCTGGACAAGCTTTCCTCCGGTAAGCAACGGTTCCGAGCCCTTTAAGTGGATACCAAGAAGCACCGGCCCCACCAGTGGTAACGGCCCTTTGATGGATAAAACAGGCGGCAACTTTATGTATTGTGAGGCCTCCGGAAGCTCCGCAGGCGACACCGCTTTACTAACCACCCCACCCATAGATGTAAGCGGGCTTACCACCCCGGCCCTTTATTTTTATCAGCACAGGTACAGTGGTGCCAGTATAGCCGATATGGAGATAGAAGTAACCAACGATGGTACCCTTACGTGGAGTAGCGTTTACAGCGTTACCGGAGATATCCAGACCTCAAGCAGCGACCCATGGATGCTGGAGTTTGTAAACCTTGCCGCCTATACAGGCGATACCATCCAGATCCGCTTCCGCCAAAAAGGAAACGGCTGTTGTGGAGATGCAGCTATAGATGACATTATAGTAGACGAAGCCCCCACGTGCCCATGGCCTGGCGGACTTACCGTAACCAGTGTTACCGATAGTAATGCCATAGCCGCGTGGAGCGATCCGAGTGGCACCAAGTGGGATCTGTTCTGGGGCCCAAGCGGCTTTCAGCAAGGCTCCCCCGGTACCTTTAGCATGACCACCACTACCAACCCCGATACATTGGGAGGTCTATTGCCAAATACCCTGTACGATTACTATGTACGCGCCAACTGTATAGACTCGGCCAACGGAGTAAGCCTTTTGATAGGGCCATTTACCTTCCGTACGCCCTGTTTACCATTTACCGCACCCTATAGCGATAACTTTGACAGTTCGCCCAACAATGCCATACCGTTTTGCTGGGCCAATAATATTACCGGAGGCAGGACTACTAATGGCGTAGCGCAAACCTACCAGTTTGGTACCCCCAATACCAGCCCCAACCACATCAGGTTTTACAACGGTAACCCTGCAGGGCCTGGTGATACCACGCTGTTTATCAGCCCACAGTTCAGTGATCTTACGGCCGGCAATAAGCGTATACAGTTTATGGCCAACGGAACCACCACCCTTACCAATGAGTTGGTGATAGGTACCATGGGTAACCCCTTGGATATATTATCCTTTAACCCGATAGACACCGTACCCCTTACCAGCAGCTATCAGCTGTATGTGGTAAATGTGAATTTAGCAGCAGGCTATAACGGTACCGATAAGTATGTGGCTTTCCGCCATGGTAACAGCAGTACCTTCCGTACTATATATCTGGATGACTTTGTGTATGAGACTATACCTTTATGTAATCCACCGTTAAGTAACACCTTAGGAGCATTTGATATTACGGCTACAGGCGCCTCGGTTTACTGGGGAGCAGGAAGTGATGGTAATGAAACACACGTTGAATGGGGCCCTACAGGATATACCCCTGGTGGAATAGGAGCTTTAGGCAGTGATTCAACAGCAGGTAGTAATGATACACTGGTACTTACCGGTTTAACAGCTCAAACAACCTATGATGTTTATATAAGAGATAGTTGTGCTGCCAATGGATTTAGTCCATGGGTTGGTCCTATAACCTTTACAACCAAGTGTGTATTAACTCAGGCGGCCACGCTTCCATTTATTGATGGATTCGAGTCTTATGCTACCGGGCCTTACTTTGAAGATCAGGACTTCTGTTTCCCAAGCTATTATTGGGATTTTCAGGCGGATGATCCAACTGGTAGATTAAGATTACAGGGAGGAGCTAATTTTTATAAGTCTGGTCAGCAAGCCTTTACCTTAGATCATACACCAGCTCCATCCTTACCAGAAGATAATTTCCTTACTCTGGCAATTAACCTGTCTAATTATACTACCAGTAATGGTATTGAATTAAACTTTAGTTATTTGAGTCACGGACAGGAGGCAAGCCCAAGCAACAGAGTTTGGGTAAGAGGATCTGGTACTGATCCCTGGATTGAGATTTATGACCTTGATGTAACACAAGGGCAGAATGGTACTTATTTTGACGTAACCAATGTAGATATAGTTGGCCCACTTGCGGCTGCAAGTCAGGCCGTGGGAGCTAATACGCAAATCCGCTTTGGACAAACAGGAAGGTTCACTGCCTTCAGTACTACTTTCTCTGATGGATTTTCTTTTGACGATGTATCATTAGTAGAAGTAACCTGCCCTACACCAACAGGCCTTAATGCTACAAACCTGGTTGATACAGGAGCAACACTTACCTGGAATGGTTCTACTAGTGCCTCAGGTTACCAAGTGTGGTTTGGACCAAACGGTTTCTATCAAGGTACCGCTACATTAGGCGGAACTAAGCGATTTACCACCACACCTACTCTGGTGCTGGATACCCTACGATCTAAAGTGTGCTATGAGTATGTAGTGCGTTACATCTGTGGCCCTGGCGATACTTCATTTTACGCTGGGCCTTATGACTACTGTACGCCATGCTCTATTTTTAATGCTCCGGTTATTGAAACCTTTGATAGTCCCAACTGGACTGCCAGTGGTAACAATGCTGGTAATGTTTTAGATGGATGTTGGTCATCTACTCCAGATGTATCTAATGGTTTAGAACCTTTTAAGTGGATACCAAGATCAACTGGTCCAACCAGTGGTAATGGTCCATTATCGGATAATACCGGTGGTAACTTCTTGTATTGCGAAGCTTCGGGTAGTTCAGCAAATGATGTAGCTACTTTAATTAGCCCGCAGATTGATTTGGGTACTTTGGCCAATCCCTCCTTATTCTTTGATCAGCACAGATATGGTGCTGGTAATATTGCAGATATGGATGTGGATATTTCTACTGACTTTGGTAGTACCTGGACGAACCTATACAACGTAACGGGGGACATTCAAACATCAGCAGCTGCCCCATGGGTAACGCAAAGTGCCAATTTGGTAAGCTATGCAGGAGATACTATTATGATACGCTTTGTACAAACCGGAAACGGATGTTGTGGAGATGCGGCTATAGATAATTTCATCATCAGGGATGTTGTAAGTGAAGATATGGCGGTAATAGATGCGGACTTTGTTAGAAAAGGTCTTTGTCTAGGTACAAATGATACCATAAGAATTGATGTTGCTAATAATATTGGTTCAGCAGTAAACTTTGCCACCACCAATCTAATGGTTCATTATGATGTTACAGGTCCAGTAAATACCAGTGGTACCATTACGGTAAACACAGGTACTTTACCTGCAGGAGATACCACTAGCTTTTTAGCGACTAACATTGATATGTCTCAGCCAGGGTTTTATACGCTCAACGCTTATATCGATCCTAATACTAAAAACCTGGATCCTTCAAATGACACGCTTCTTTCGGCAGTTACCTTACAGGTTTATGATGACTGGGAAGTTACCCCTGATACAGTGGTGGTAATCACTAATATGATTGATACAGTTGAATTAGAAGCTAAGTCACCATTTTTCAGTGGAGGCGAGTTTAAGATCACGGAAATCTGTCAGTTCAAGTCAACAGGAACACCTGTTGGAGGATGGCCAAGTTATTTGACTGCAGATGACTATATGGAGATTACCGGTGTTCCAAATTCTGATTTAGGAGGTTTAACCCTTGAGATTTGGAATTCAACCTCATTGGTAGTTAACTATACCTTCCCTCAGGGAACATTGCTTAGCCCTAATGGTACTGCCATTATTATGACAGGTCAGGGAGCTGTTGCTTCGCAACCAGCCAACTTCCTTTATGATGGTAGAGGTACATCCACTACCACATGGAGTTCAGGTACGGTATCAGGTTATATCCTTAAATCAGGTACTCAGATCGTAGACGCAGTTGGTTACAACGGTCATACCTTCTCAGCAGCCAGTGGTGTTACCGCAGCCGATTGGTCAGGTAACGTACCATCAGGTTCGGGTACTGCCGGAATCAGACTGGTAGCTCCGGATGCTAACCTTGCTGCAAATTACAGCGTGGTTTCATCGGCACTACCACAAGATCCCAATGTGCTTAATGCAGGCGTGCCACAACCAGCAGCAGGAAGTACAGCCGGTTTTGCCTGGACGTTGAACAGTGCCATTGTTGATACCTTGCCTAAAACAGTGGTAGGGCCCTATACCACATCAGGGGTGTATAACTATATCGCAACGTTTAATGGCCCATGTGGGGTATTTAGTGATACGGTTACCGTAATAGTAAACCTACCGGGAAGTTGCCCAACGCCAACCAATCTTGCCGCTCAGGTAATTGCCTGTGATAGTGTTGAGATAAGCTGGAATACAGCGGCAGACTCTGCTCTTGTAGCATATGTAGCTACAGGAGGAACACCCGGAACAGGTACCCTTGTGGTAGGAGACAGTTCATTGACCATTACCGGAACAATGGCCAATACCACTTATGACTACTATGTGACCAACATTTGCAAGGGAGATACCGGTAATGTAGCAGGTCCATTTACCTTTAATACGGGTAATGTAGGAGCACCGGTAGCGGTATGTGCTGTAAACCAACAGGGCTTTACCTTATTGGTAAGCTTTGATGCCAGCACCAGTATGGGTAAAGGCAACAGCTACGCCTGGGACTTTGGCGATGGAAATACAGGCACCGGAGCCAACACCACGCATACCTATGCCAGTGGAGGAGCCAAAACCATTACCCTTGTGGTAACCAATGCCTGCGGTTCGGATACTACCACCTGTACACTTCCTGCCAACTTTAGCTATGGCGAAAATACATTGGCGCAAAGTCTTGTGTTGTTCCCCAACCCGGCTAAAGATCAGGTAAAAGTGAGCTTTGATGCCGAGGCTACCGAAATGACCCTACGTGTGTTAGACCTAAGCGGAAAGGAAATCATGACTGAAGAGCATGATAACCTTAATGGCAAAGTTGATTTTATGATCAACGTAGGCCAACTTGCCGATGGGGTTTACATGATAGAAGTATCAAACGGTGAACTTAAAGCTACCAAGCGCTTGATTAAGCAATAGGTAGTTCGCTTTAAACATTGAATAAAGACCGTCTTTTTTAAGGCGGTCTTTTTTTTTTGTTGCTATAAGTTATTCCTTATGGATATTTTAAAATCCATAGATATATATGATTAAGTTATATTTAGTAAGTATATTCATTCAAATGAACTTTTGTATTATGTAAGTATCTGAGCAAGAGACGCTGTTTAAGAATTATCTTACATATTTTATTATGTATGAATAATATCTCTTTGATATTGAACACTGTCTAAATTGTATGCGGGGAGGTGGTTGGTTATATTCGCCATCCTATTTTTCTAATTTTTTTAACATACAAGTACTTTTTATGAGAAGACTGATACTATTATTTGGTGTCATGCTGTCTTGTGCTGTGGTTTCGGCTCAGCTACAATACACATTCACACCAGCAGGTGCGGTAGGCCAAAATGGCCCCTCGCAAAGCGATGTAAATACGGCTTACACAGGTACCCCCCTGGCAGGCCAGGTTACCGTAAATGGGGGAATCCAATATTGGGTTGTTCCACAAAGTGGCTACTATAGCATAGAGGCCTTTGGTGGACAAGGCTACGGAGCCTTTGGAGGCCGTGGTGCTCATATCTATGGAGAGATGGCCCTAACTGCTGGAGACACATTAAAGATATTGGTAGGCCAGGAGGCTCCTATATATCTGGATCCAACTTACGACCAGCAGTTTGGTGGTGGCGGTGGTTCATTTGTAACCTATACAGATAATACCCCAATAGTAATTGCCGGAGGTGGCGGTGGTAATCATGCTACTGCTTTTTCTGCTAGTTGTGATGGGCAAAGTGGTACAGCTGGAGGTGCAGGTACAGGTGGCTCAATTACAGGTGCTGGTGGTACCAGTGGCTCAGGAGGTCTACAGGCATCAAGTGCTGATGGCGGTGGCGGCTTACTGGGAAATGGAACCGGTACAGCTGCAGGTATGGCCTTTGTAAATGGCGGAGCCGGAGGTGGCCTTCGCGGAGCCGGTGGCTTCGGTGGAGGTGGCGGTACCAGTAGTTGGAACAACTTTCGCTGTGGTGGCGGTGGTGGTTACAGCGGTGGTGGTGCTTCTAATAATGGAGGTACATGTTGCCCTACCGGAGGTGGTGGTGGTTCCTTCAATGCAGGAGCAAACCCGGTTAACCTTGCAGGTGTAAACCTTGGCGATGGAAAAGTGGTAATTGTACCACTAAGTTCGGGCGCCATAAATGATATTGGGGTTACTTCTATTGATGCCCCGAGTAATTTTTGTGCAGGAACGCGCAGCGTACTGGCAACAATTCAAAATTACGGTACCAACGTAGTAACCAGCGCAACAGTTAACTGGAGCGTAAACGGAGTTACTCAAACTGCCTTTAGCTTTACTGGTAATCTTGATACCATTGGTGGTTCAGGTTCAGTTTCGGCTCAGGTTACCCTCGGAACTTTTAACTTTTTAGCATCTACGCCCTATACAATTACAGTTTGGACATCACAGCCAAATAGTGTTAATGATACGGTTAATGCAAACGATACTATCTCTAGTGTCAGACAATCAGGTCTTATTGCTCCTACTGGCTTTAGTGTTGCTAACGTAACGGCCACTTCAGCAATTGCTTCATGGAATGTACTTGGTGGTGCTGGTTATGTAATTGAGTGGGGCCCACTGGGTTTTACTCCCGGAACAGGTAACAGAAAGACAGGAACAGGTACCTCTTATGGTATTTCTGGTCTTACAAGCAATACAGCTTATGATGTTTATGTGGCAGATAGCTGTGGTGCAAATGATATTGGCGCCTTTGCAGGACCAATTTCAATACTTACCCCATGCGTAACCTTTACTGCTCCTTTTTCTGAAGATTTTGACAGTAGTTCTACAGGTTGGGTGGCAAGTGGAAATAATAACGGAAACGGAATAAGTCCTTGCTGGGGTTCAACTCCTAATACCGCAAGTACTAGTGTATTTAAATGGATACCGCGCTCTACTGGCCCAACCAGTGGTAATGGTCCATTAAACGATCAAACCGGTGGTAACTTTATGTACTGTGAGGCTTCAGGTAGTTCGGCCAGTGATATAGCTTATCTAACTACTCCTCCTGTTGATGTAAGTACCTTAACCACTCCGGCTATTTATTTTTACCAGCACAGGTACAGTAATGGTAGTATAGCCGATATGGATATTGAGGTTAGTAACGATTTTGGTTCTACTTGGACTAATGTTTACAGCGTTACCGGAGATATTCAAACCGCAAGCAGTGACCCTTGGGTGCTTGAGTTTGTAAACCTTGCTGCTTATACCGGAGATACCATACAGGTAAGGTTTAAGCAATCTGGAAACGGCTGTTGTGGTGATGCTGCTATTGACGATGTGGTTATTGATGAAGCTCCAACCTGCCCATGGCCAACTGGTCTTACTGTAACAAGTATTACTGATAGCAATGCCATTGCTGCCTGGAACGATCCTTCAGGTACTAAGTGGGATCTTTTCTGGGGGCCATCTGGTTTTCAGCAAGGTTCTCCGGGTACATTTAGTATGACTACAAGTACCAACCCCGATACATTGGGTGGCTTATTGCCAAATACTTTATATGATTATTACGTGCGTGCCAACTGTACCGACTCAGCCAATGGAGTAAGTCTGCTGATAGGTCCATTTACTTTCCGTACTAACTGCCTTCCGTTTACTGCACCATACACTGATAATTTTGATAGTTCACCAAATAATGCCGTGCCATTTTGCTGGGCTAATAATATTACCGGTGGCAGAACTACAGTTGGCGTAGCACAAACCTACCAGTTTGGCACGCCCAATACCAGTCCTAACCATATCAGGTTTTATAACGGTAACCCTGCAGGCCCTGGTGATACTACTTTGTTTATCAGCCCGCAGTTTAGCGATTTAACTGCTGGTAATAAGCGTATACAGTTTATGGCCAACGGTACTACCACACTTGCTAATGAGTTGGTAGTTGGAACGATGACAAATCCTCTTGATGTTCTTTCTTTTACCCCAATTGATACGGTACAGCTTACTAATACTTATCAATTGTATGTGGTAAATGTAGATTTAGCGTCAGGTTATAATGGTACTGATAAGTATGTGGCTTTCCGTCATGGAAACAGCAGCACCTTCCGTACTATTTATATAGATGACTTCATTTACGAAACCATCCCGAGTTGTAATCCACCATTCCTTAATACCCTTGGTGTTGCCGGTGTGTCGCCCACATCAGCTACCATTTATTGGGGCGCAGGTACCGATGGAAATGAAACTCACTGGGAAGTTGGGCCTGTAGGCTTTACCCCGGGAACAAATGCCTGGGTGTCTAGAGACTCTGTAGCTGGTAACATTGATACTACCGTTGCAGGAGGTTTGATTGCTCAAACTACCTATGAATTTTATGTGAGAGATAGCTGTGCTGCAAATGGCTTCAGCCCATGGATAGGACCATTTAGTTTTAACACGGCCTGTAACATATTTACAGCGCCATTGGTAGAAAACTTTGATGGAACAACTTGGGTGGCCAGCGGAAACAACAATGGTAACAGCCTTGATCCATGCTGGACATCTACGCCAGACGTAACCAGCAACTCAGTATTTAAATGGATACCACGTTCTACCGGACCAACCAGTGGTAACGGCCCGTTGAGTGATAAAACAGGTACCAACTATTTATACTGTGAGGCTTCAGGAAGCTCTAATACAGATGTTGCTTACTTATACAGCCCAATAGTAGATGTAAGCGCACTTACTGTTCCGGCACTTTATTTCTCTCAGCACAGGTATAGCAATGCTACCATAGCCGATATGGATGTAGAAGTAACCAATGACTTTGGTGTTACATGGACTAATGTTTACAGCGTTACCGGAGATATCCAAACCTCTAACTCAGCGCCATGGGAAGATGAGATTATTCCATTGGGCGCGTTTGTTGGAGACACTATTCAAATCCGTTTTATCCAAAATAGTAATGGATGTTGTGGTGATGCAGCTATTGATGATGTACAGATTAAGGAGGCGCCAAGCTGTCCTGATGTAATTAGTTTAGATGCCACTGGCATTTCTGATTCAACTGCCACATTACAATGGGTTGGTAATCCTAGTGTAAACTCCTTCGAACTATGGTTTGGTCCTCAAGGATTCTTTCAGGGTACTGCAACTGTAGGAGGTGTAAAATCTTTCAGAACAGGGCAAAGCCTATTGGTAGATACCATGACGGGTAATAAGTGTTACGAGTTCCTTGTAAGAGGTATTTGTGCACCTGGCGATACTGGTAACTGGGTAGGACCATTTGTATTTTGTACAGAGTGTAGCCCATTTAATGCACCTTATTATACTGGTGTAGATAATATGAGTACAGGAGAAACTCCTGATTGCTGGACACCATACTTTGTAGGTGGTACAGGAAACTTTGCAGCTTTTGAGGTATACGCTTTTGGTACACCTAATTCCGCGCCTAACCATATTCGTTTTTACAACTACAATCAGGATACAACTATGGGTATAAGCCCAAGGTTTAATGACCTGAATGCGGGTAATAAGCGCATAAGGTTCTTTGCAGAAGTTACCACTACCCTAAGTCCAAATACAATTATTGTAGGTACTGTTAGTGACCCATCGTCTGGTAGGTCATTCAGCCCCATTGATACTATTTCTATAACAAATAGTAAAATGGAGTACACCTCAGAGATTACTGTAGCTAATGGGTATAACGGAACAGACAATTACATAGCCTTGCTACATGGTAATAACTCCACGTTCAGGACTTATTATATTGATGACTTCCATTATGAGAATATCCCAACATGTATAAGGCCAGATAGCCTTGCTGTAGGTAATGTTACAACTACTACAGCAGCATTGAGCTGGCAAAATGCTGCCAGCAGCACGGGTACCAACTTCAGGTTAAGCTATGGCTTAAACCTTAGTAACCCTGCTAATGGTACTAAGATGATGGCTACGGGTAATACGGCCACGCTTACAGGACTTACTCCTGCAAGTACGTATTGTGTGTATGTGCAAGAGGTTTGTGCCCCTGGAGACAGTAGTTTCTGGAGAGGCCCGGTATGTTTTAATACACTTTGTGCTCCAATTCCACTTCCTTATAAAGAGGAATTCCAGGGACCTGGATTGCCAAATTGTTATACCACGTTTAACTCTTCCAGCAGTACTTCTGCAAATGCATTTTGGAAGTTTGCTGGCACATGGCCCAATTACGGTGCACAGGGTATAAACAATGCCCCAGGTTCAACTGGTGGATCATTGGGAGTTGATGGAAGTACTCCAAATGACTCTATGGTGACCTTAGAAACTCCACAGTTTAGCGTAGGTTCTGCGGCATCTCCTTATATGTCATTCCTGAAGTTTCAGAATAATACCCAGGCGAGTAATCCTAATAGCCAGACACTTTACGTAGATGTTTATGACGGTGCAACGTGGCATAGTAAGGTAATAACTGATGATAGCAGTAGTACTTCTTGGAGATTGTTTACTATAGACTTGTCTACTTATACTATTACGGGGCCGGTTCGTTTCCGCTTCCATGTAGATAAGTTTACAGGTGGACCTAGTTCTTTCTATAGTGATATCATGATTGATGACCTAAGGGTTTTTGACTTTGCATCAACTACCAGTTGTTTACCTGTAACAGGTGTAAGCAGCACAGCCAAAGGTTGTGATAGTATTACAGTTGACTGGACATCAAATACCAACTATTCTTTAGTACAGTATGGGCCAACCGGCTTTACGCTTGGTCAGGGTATGTTTAGCGGTATTGTTACCAGCAGCCCTTATACCATTACCGGGCTTATGCCAAATACGGCTTATGACATTTACATAGCCGATACCTGTGGTAGCGATACCAGTGCTTATTTTGGACCACTACCGGTAACTACCGATGCAGGCCCATTACCAGTGGCAGATGTGCAGTTAGTAATTGATTCCATCAGTGGTTCTACCAAGTACTTTGCGCTTGATGCCAGCGGTTCTACCGGAGCTACCAGCTACAGCTGGAACTATGGAAACGGTACAGGTACAAGCAACGGAGCAGGTGCCTTGGCCGCCTTTACTACCAATGGCTCACAAACTGTTGTAGTTACCGCCACCAACAGTTGTGGTAGTGATACGGATACTATTGTATTGAATGTAGATATCAGTTTGTTTGATAATGAGTTGTCTCAAAGCCTTTCTATATTCCCTAACCCAGCCAGCAATCAGGTTAACATTAGCTTTGATTCTTTCGGTTCTGCAGATGCGGTAGTACGCGTGCTAGACCTTACGGGCAAGGAAGTAATGGTTAAGGTTCTAGATAACCTAAATGGAAAAGCAGACTTCATGATAAACATTGGCAATCTTGCTGATGGTGTTTATATGATTGAAGTTTCTAATGGCGAACTAAATGCTACCAAGCGCTTAATTAAGCAGTAGTAGAGTTTAGTAACCCAATACATTTTAAGCCCCCCTTAGGTAATTGCCTAAGGGGGGCTTTTTTTGTTTTGTACTATTTCAATATTTTTTATTCACCTTATTTTCTATATTTTTTTTCTACTAAAAAGTAGACAACTGGAATTCAATAACCAGCTTTTTGTAGAGTAAGCGGCTTTCCTGAAACAAGGGGTTTTGAGAAAATAGTTGCGTCTATCGATCAATAATTGTAAGTTAATACTTACTTATTATTTACCTCAAAACAGTCCGTTTTGAGCAAAGTGTCCGTTTTTGACTATAAATTTTTCTCCACTTAGTATTCGATTCAAAAAATCAAATAGGGCATTTTCAATTCATTATCTGAGAAAATTTCTACATGTCACGTTTGCAGGGGCTTAAATAGCCCAGATGCTATTCTAGCATAATATCTCTTAGCAACAACGGATTCTACAATTGCATACAATTGCGCCAGCTATCAAAACGATAGTTCCCTATTTAGAAATTTATCTTTTTATCACTATGAAAAAGAGTATTCTTTTATTATTTGGAGTGTTGATTGGTTTTGTATCATCAGCTCAAATTACAATTACAACGGCAGGTGCCGCTGCCTATAATGGCGGTAACGGGGTTAGTGGATCATCTGCCATAACCTTTGTTGTTGAAAACACCAATAGTAGTCCATGGCTACTTACTGATGTGGATGTTCATTTCCTTACAGCCAGTAATGGTGCGGCTGTAAATTTATGGTATAGTGCAACCTCCCTTTCAGGGGCGCCTACTATTGCTACCCCAGCATGGACAAAAATAACCCCCGCATCTGTAACCCTTTCCGTACCAGCTGATGGTATAGTACCAGTATTTACAGGGTTAAACTTTAGCATACCGGCAAACACAACGTACCGCTTTGCTGTGGAGTCTTCTCTAAATATTCGCTACAGCGGATCTGGAGCCATTACACCCAATACATTTACAAACAGTGGCATTATCCTAAAATGTGGGGATTTTCAAATTGCCAGTGCCAATGTTGGCTATGGCGGTAACTTACCAAGCCCTGCAAATAACCCGCGCTACTTTACAGGAGCAATAAAACTGGTACCAGCCGGACCATGTACCAATCCTCCAACCGCAGGAACAGCGGTTGCCAGCAGCAGCCTGGTATGTGTGGGCGCTAATGTAAACCTATCACTTAGCGGTTCTTCGTTTGGAACGGGGCAAACCTTTCAATGGCAATCATCACCCAACAATAGCACCTGGGCAAACGTAGTGGGAGCAACCAACTCTTCAATGGCGGCAAACCCTACTGCAAATACATGGTACCGCTGTGCGGTAACTTGTGGAGCAACCACATTTTCCAGTTCAGTTCAGGTTATGACTCAAGGAGGAACCCTAAGCGGTACTTACACTGTTAATAAGGCGCAGCCTACCTCGGGTACTAACTTTCAAAGCTTTGCCGATTTAGTTACGGCCTTAACCTGTGGTAATATTAGTGGAACTGTAACCGTAAACGTGGCACCCAACTCAGGTCCCTATAAGGAAAAAGTGGTGTTAGGTTCCATAAGTGGTTCTGGGCCTTCGGCCCGAGTACTGATTAATGGAAATGGAAACGAACTTAGAGACAGTTCCAATATTACCGGAGATCGTACGGCTTTCCTTTTAAACGGAACAGATTACCTTACCGTAGATTCATTAACCATTACCTGCAAAGGAACTTTTGGCTGGGCCGTGCAACTTACCAATGATGCCAGCTACAACGTGTTTCAAAACTGTAGGATGGAAACAAATATAAATTCCACATCAACTAACTATGCCGGTGTGGTTTTAAGCGGAAGCTTAACTAGTGCAACTACAGCAGGAAACGTAGGTAACTACAACCGTTTTGAAAATAACCTGATTTCAGGAGGGTACTATGGAATCTCTTCAGCAGGAAATACCACAACCCGTAATAAGGGCAACATCTTTATTAAAAACAGGGTTCGCGATTTCTACTTTTATGGTATGTACCATAGCGGGCAGGATAGCTTAGTTGTATTACGCAACAACCTTACCCGCCCAAACCGTACCACCTTCAGTACAACCTATGGTATATATACTGCAAATGGTGGAAATAAAACCCAAATTGGCTACAACTGGATTCACAACATGTTTGCACAGGGTAGCGGAACTACCAGCACGGTTTATGGTATTTATAATACCAGCTCAGATAACCTGGTGGGGAAGGAGAGTATGGTGTATAACAACCTTATTGAAAACAATGTAAATAACGGTACTCACTACCTTATTTATAATGCCGGATCTGATGGTTGGAGATACTATCACAACACCCTGGTTTATGATGGAGCCAACTCTAGCGGTATTACCAGAGGCTTTTATCAGCTCACCCTGGCAACGGGCATTGAGTTTAAAAACAACTTAGTTTATATAAACAGAGGAGGTACCAGTGTAAACCACGCGGTATATGCCGGCACAATTACCTCTACTATGGATATTAATAATAACGCTTACTATATTGTTGGCGGAGGTTCGGGAGGCAACCACTATGGTTATTATACAACTAACCAAAGCACTTTTGCGGCATGGAAATTAGCCAGTACCTACGATGCAGCCTCTGTAGCATCGGCTCCATTTTTTGCGCTTAACTCCAATTATAAGCCTACTGCTGCCAACATTAATAATATAGGTACCAGCCTGCTGTTATTGGTGCCGGATGATATTGATGGCGCGGCTCGTTCCATAACTCCTGACCCCGGGGTTTATGAGTTTGTACCTAGTGTTGGGCCGGATTTAAGGGTAACCAGCCTTGTGAATACAGGCATTGGTTGCTCGCCAACAACATCTGTAGATGTTACTGTTCAAAATATTGGAACTGATACCGTATTTACCTTTGATATAACATGGAAGATAAATGGAGTATCTCAGCCAACGGTTAGCGTAACGGATACCTTTAATACTGGAAAAACCAAAGTTTATAGCCTTTCTCCGATTGCACTTACCGGAAATGTATCCAAGCAAATTGAAGTAACCATTGGAAACGTTGCACCAGGTATTGATTTAAATATTGTAAATAACACCGCTACAACAAGTGTAAGAAAGGGTTATTCGGGTAATCTGTTTATCAGGCCATTGGTTGCTCCCAACGATAGTATTTTTAACAGCTTTACAGCCTTAGCTCAGGCTTTAAATGCCTACGGAGTTTGCGGCCCGGTAACTGTAAATGTTCAACCCGGTTCGGTTGTTTTTAGTGAGCAGTTTAAGCTTGGTGAAGTCAATGGAGCCTCAGCTGTAAATCGTATCACCATTAATGGAAATGGTAACACCATTGAGTATCTATCTACCAAAACGGCAGAGCGCGGTACTATTATGTTTGATGGTACTGATTACGTAACAATTGATAGCTTGAATATAACCGCATTGGGCTCTACAACATCTGAGTACGGTTTTGGAGTATCTATGTTTAATGATGCGAACCACAACATTTTTACCCGCAACAAGATTTCGGTAAACGATAACTCTACAAGTACAAACTACGTGGGTGTGGCTTTTTCAAATTCTGCAAGCTCTGCAACTACCACTGGTAATTCAGGTAGCTTTAATAAGTTTATCGGAAACACTATCACCGGAGGATACTATGGTCTTACTATGTCTGGCAGCACCGCCTCGGGTATAAAGGGCAACGTTGCAGAAAATAACAAGATTAGCGGGTTTTACTTTTATGGACTTTATGCAAATCAGCAGGACAGCGTTACCATAAACAGTAATACAATCTCTCGCCCTACACGTGCCACAACCTCTACCTTTTACGGAATATATGTAGTGGGTGCAGGTAGCCATAACAGGGTAATGGCCAATAAAATCCATAACTCTTTTGGTGGAAACCTTACAGCAACCAGCCTTACTTATGGCATTTATATTACAGGTATGAATGCAGTGGCAGGCAAGCCAAACGTGGTGGCCAATAACATGGTTTATAACATGAATGGTAATGGTTCTATTTATGGTGTGTACATTTCTACCTGTGATAATACCCGTATTCTGCACAACACGGTTGCTCTGATTGATCCGAGTGCTACTCCAGGGGCAACAATCATTACCCGTGGTATATTCCAAACAGGTGTAGCTCAGAATCTTGAAATAA
Organism: Schleiferiaceae bacterium; assembly: GCA_963758205.1. GTDB lineage: Bacteria > Bacteroidota > Bacteroidia > Flavobacteriales > Schleiferiaceae > Owenweeksia. The sequence continues at coordinate 746,882 of CAVWUM010000006.1, read as the reverse complement.
AGAATAACCTGATAACCATCAACCGTGCGGGTACAACCAATACGCATCTGATTTATTTAAACACTGCGGCTTCAACTGTAGATTTAAATAACAATGCCTATTACCGCGTGGGTAACAACAAATTTGGATTTTTTGGTTCTGATGCAAATACTTTCAGTCAATGGAAGACTTTGACAGGAAAAGACCTTAACTCCGTTGCAGCCAATCCGTTTTTTATAAATACGGGTTTGCACAATTATACACCACAAGCAGGTCCTGTAGATAATGCAGCCTTTAATGTTGGAGCATTAGTTTCCACAGACATTAACAATGTGACGCGTGGAGCCTTGCGCGACCCTGGAGCTATTGAATTTACAGGTGTGCCATGTACAGGATTGTCTGGTGTCGCTATCAACTCTGGTTCTACAAACGCTACCGTATCGTGGGCAACCACAGGTTCTGGTGTAACTATGGAGTGGGGCCCTGCAAACTTTAAACAGGCTTCTCTTACTGGTACCACAGTTGTATTAGGAAGCTCTGCCACTAGCTCTGTTATATCAGGTTTAAGCGGAAACAGGTGTTATGATGTTTATCTAACTCAAAACTGTACTTCATCTATACCAGGAGCTCCTCCTGTATTAGGGCCATTTACTTTCTGTACTTCGTGCATAGGTGGAGGTCTTGCTGCTGGCACATATACCGTTGGTGGTGCTCCCGGAGCAAATAACTTTAAGAGTATAGATAGCGTAATTGTAGCTATTAATGGCTGTGGTATTGCTGGTCCCGTGGTTTTTACCGTAAGGCCAGGAGTTTACACGGTTTCTCAAACTCTACTACCTGTTACAGGTGCAAGCAAAACCAATACTATCACTTTTGATGGTTCTGCAAGTCTTGGCGATACAGCCAGATATTCTGGTAACGCAGTATTCAATTTGAATGGAGCCAAGCACATCACCTTTAAGGGGCTTACTGTTGTAAACCCTGTGGGTAGAGGTTTTTGGTTGAACAATAGTGCAGATAGTAATACCATCGAAAACTGTAGAATTTATGTAGATGAAATTGGTACCAGCGCAGTATCAGCAGGTATTGTTTCAAGTGCAAGCGCCACAGGGCTTACTGCAGGTTCTGATGTAGATGGTACCATTATCCGCAATAACCTTATTAATGGTGGTTATTACGGAATTGTATCCTATGGTAATAGTGCTACAGCCAAAGTAAACAAGGTAACCATTGAAGGTAACACCTTAAGTAAGCAGTACTATTATGGCGTTTACGCATATTTCAACAAAAACCTAAGCGTAAACTCGAATACCATAACAGGCTTACGCAACACCGCTAGTTATGGTATGTATTTCCTTACTAATGATGACTTCAAAATTGAGGGCAACATGATTAATGATGCCAGAACTTATGGCGTGTATATATCGGCAGCAAATACGGGTTTATCATTACCACCTGCAGTAAGAAGTACATTTATTAATAATATGGTGGCAGTGCCTACTACTGCAGTATATTTTACGAGCGTAAATTATATCAATGTATTTCATAATAGCCTGGAGGGTACTTACGGCTATCGCCAGTTTACTCCGGTGGCTATGGATATCCGTAACAACATATTTGTAGGTACCACCAACTATGCTTTTGAATCGGGCACAGCTACTGTTGCCCCAAGTATTGTTGATTATAACGTTTACCATAAAAAAGGTGGCACCACCCTGCTAAAGGACGGCACCCCTACGTACGCTACCCTTGCCCTTTGGCAGGCTGCTGCGCTTACGCTAAACGTTAACTCGTTAGAGGGTGACCCAATATTTGTGTCGGGTACCAACTTACATGTGTTAGGCTCATTACCAAACAATGTGGGGGATAATACAGTGGGAGTATTGGTTGATTTTGATAATCAAACCCGTCCGGGCGGAACTTCCACTACAGTAGATATTGGTGCTGATGAGTATACACCGGTAGCTAATGACCTTGCCTTAATCAAAGGTGAGTTTATTAAAAACTCACCATGTTTAAATACAAATGATACCATTGCCCTTACAGTTCAAAATGTGATAGGTGCACCAATAAATTTTGCTACAACTCCATTAACGGCAAGTTATACGGTTACAGGCCCTATTAACTCTACAGGTACAATTACGGTTAATACAGGTACGCTATCATCTTCTGCTACTAATGTTATGTTAGGATTTCCAGTTAATATGTCAGTACCTGGGGTTTATACATTAAGTGCCTACATTAATCCTAATAGTGTAAACCTAAATGGCATTAACGATACCCTCAAGGTAGCAGCCACCATTACGGTTTACCCGGTTTGGGAGGTTAAGCCTTCATCTACGGTTACCATTACCAACACAACTGATACGGTTGCTCTGGAAGTGAAATCTCCATTTTTTGGCGGGAATAAGTTTTTCATAAGCGAGGTTTGTCATTTCAAAACAACTACAGGAGCTCCAACTGGTGGCTGGGGTGTAGCTGGTTCATACCCATGGTTATTGGCAGATGATTATATTGAGATAACGGGAGTACCCAGTTCAGACCTAAGTGGAATTACGTTGGAACAGTGGAGCACAACTGCACTGATGAACACTTTCACCTTTCCACAAGGAACTATACTTAGCCCCTCAGGAACCGCAATTATTGCCGTAGGCCAGGTGGGTACAAGTGTACCAAGCCCAGCCAATTTCTATTATCACGGTAATGTATCCAGCACGTTTAGTTCAGGAGGCAATAATGGCCGAATTTTAAAAGATGCAAACGGGAATATTATTGATGCTGTAGGCGTTGGTACTACATTTAGTTTTCCTGCTGCATCTGGAGTAACAGCTTCAGATTGGACAGGTTTTGGAGGTAATCATTCGGGAACCAGTGGGCTAAGACTTACCGGGGCGGATTTAAATAATGCCAGCAACTGGGTGGTTTCAAGCGCTGCGGCACCGCAAGATCCTAGTGTTTTAAACACTGGTGTGCCATTGCCACTTCCAAGTAATGTAACTGGTTTTACATGGAAGAATAATGGGGTAACAATTTCTACCAAGCCCAATACCGGTGTTGGTCCTTATACTACTTCAGGAGTTTATCAGTATGTGGCTAACTATACCAGCCCTTGTGGTGTGTTTACCGATACTGTTACTGTAATAGTTAATCTTCCGGCAACTTGCCCGGCACCTACCGCCCTTACAGGTACGGTTGTAGCTTGTGATAGCGTAACATTTAGCTGGACAACCATGTCTCCATCATCATTAGTTGGGTATGCACTTCAGGGCAGTTTACCATCTACCTATCAAATGGTGAGTGGCAGTACTTACAACGTAGGGGGTTTATTGCCAAATACAGCATATGACTTCTTTGTAGCCGGTATGTGTACAAACGATACCAGTTTATTTGCCGGTCCATATACCATCACCACAAATAATGCAGGAGCACCCGTGGCAGCCTTTACTCCAACAACTGTTGGATTTAGCCTAACTGTAAATTTTGATGCAAGTGCATCTGCTGGTTCTGGTAATACCTACTCATGGGATTTTGGTGATGGCTCGCCAGCTGGAGTTGGGGTAACCACTAGCCATACTTATGCAACAGGAGGTAGCTACAGTGTGACACTAACGGTTACCAATGCTTGTGGTACAAATGTGATAACCCTACCGCTTACGAACGTTAGTTTGGGTGAGAACATTCTATCTCAAAATTTGAGATTGTTCCCTAATCCTGCTAAAAACACCCTGCACATAGAGTTAGATCTTGCAGGTACATCTGATCTTACTATTCGCGTAATGGATATAAGCGGTAAGCAGGTAATGCACACCGTGAATGGCAGAACAGGAGAGAGGTTTGCAAGTAAACTTGATATCTCTGGATTGGCACAAGGTGTTTATATGATAGAAGTGACTGATGGTAAGTATACCTCGGTACGAAGACTGATTAAAGATTAGGGATTAGTCTAACAATTGTTTTTAAGCCCCCATTTGGTTCATCCAGATGGGGGCTTTTTTTTGTCATTTTTTAGTGCAAAAAAGTATAGTAATAAAGCACATACTCCAAATCCAAAAGCGAATCAACTATCCTAAGCAAGAGGGGTGTGTAGGAAAACCTTTAGCCATAAATTGATATTTATGTAAGAATACAATGTCAGTAAAAAACAAATAATAGAGGGATATTTTCTACCGGACTGTTTTTTTACAAAGTTTTTTTAAGCCGTCAAAAATTTTCGGAAAAGGTAATTAGGGCATTTTCAATTCATTGAAAGAGAAAAATTCTACAGGTAACGTTTTCAGAGGTTTAGGTTGTGCTGTTGCTATTCACGTATAATATTTAATTGAAACAACCAACCGGATTATTGCCTAAAATGAGCTCCGTAATCAAATGACTAGTTCTCATTAAAAAACCTATTACTTTTTTATGATAAATAAAATATAATTTCTCTACAGCAACTATGTGGGTAAGAACATCTTTACCCTGTAGCAAGTCGATAAGTAACTTGTTGAGCTTTACCTATTCAATACTTCGGAATGGCTCAGTAAACTGGAGGTCGGCAATTGGTGCCAGGCAAAATGCCGGAAGCACATTTTAACAAATCCCTATTTCATTAACTATTGATTCTATGAAAAGAATTTTATTTACAATCAGCATGATGATGTGCTGGATGGTAAGTTTTGGGCAGCAGCCAAATATTGCGCCTTTAGCTACCGTTAGCGCCAGCGCCTGTAATACAGGCCCATGTAGTACTTTAAATGATCTTGTTCTGGGCACCTGTGGAACCCAATTAATGTGGATTCCTACGAGTTCACCTCCCAGCTCAGTAATTGGCACAGATTTCATTGAGTGGAACTGGCCAACCCCTCAAAGCTTTGATGAAATTACTATTCATCACGCACAAAGTAATGCTGCGCGCCAGTTACAAGGTGCTACCATGCAAAGCTGGAATGGATCGGCTTGGGTAACAACCGGAACATTTTCCAATTTACCAGCAAGCTGTACCAATACCATTACTTTCCAAAGAGTAACCACCAATAGATTCAGGTTTACTCAATTTCAAATGGCTGGTCCCGGACAAACTTCAAACCCCAACTTTAGGGAGATTGAAATTTTCAGGGCTTCTACCGCACCCAATGATGCTGGAGTAATTGCATCGGATAGTGTACAAGCCGTTTGTCCTGGTTCATATCCGGTAAATGTTACCGTTCAAAACCTTGGTACTAATAAAATTGACTCGGTACGTGTAAACTGGAGAGTTGATGGAATTCTTCAAACTCCGGTTTGGTACAAGTCTCCACTTGACACTATTGGAGGTCTTGGTAGTTCTTTTGGTGTGGTTACACTTGGTAACTTTAGTTTTTTGGCAAACACCAATCATCTATTGGTTGCCTGGACAAGTTTACCAAACAATACTATTGATACCTCTACTTTTAATGATACCATTACTTCTATAATGAAGTTGGGTGCACCAACAGGACTTGTAGCTTCAAATGTTACAGCCACCACGGCACTGGTTTCCTGGAATGGTTTAGGAGGAGCCACTTTTAATGTGGAGTGGGGCCCAACAGGATTTTCGCAGGGTACCGGTACAAGTGTATTAGCGTTAGATACTTTTACTACCGTAACAGGAATGCTACCGCTTACTACCTACGATATTTATGTAAATGCAAACTGTATAGGTGGTAATAGCGCCTATGCCGGGCCAATAACTATCACAACGGGTTGTCCGGGAGCAGTAGCAGGAACTTATACTCTAGATCCGGGTGCACCCTATTCCTCATCCAACTTTACCTCATTTACTCAGCTGGCATTGGCCTTTGATGTATGTGGTATAACGGGCCCTGTAACCATAAATGTAGCACCGACCTCCGCCTTTTACGAGCAGGTAACGTTTAAGCAGGTAACTGGTGCTTCAGCAACCAATACCATTACTATTAATGGTAACAACGCTACCGTGGCCTACCTTTCTACTAATACCAACGAAAGGAATACTATGGAGCTTAGAGGTGCTGACTACTTCACTATTGATAGTTTACGCATTATAGCCCAAGGTAGTGTTACGGGTCAATTTGGTACGGCCCTTCGTCTTACTGATGGAGCTAATTACAATACCATTCGTAAGTGTAAGCTAATTGGTGATACAGCTTCCACCTCTTCCAACTTTGCATGTTTCTCAATCTCAGGGGTAAACTCTGGCGCGGCTACAAGTACTAGTGGTGCTAGTGGTAACTACAACCTTATTGAAGATAACCTTGTACGTGGTGGTTATTACGGCTTGGTATGTAACGGTGCTAGCACTGATTCGGCAAATGGAAACATTATCAGAAACAACAGGGTAGTTGATTACAGGTTTTACGGTATGTACATTTATTACAACAATGGTATCACCATAGAGGGTAATGATGTTTCAAGACCTACAAGAACTAACCTTACTACTTCTTACGCTGTTTACATGTTTGCGATGAGTGGTGGTAAGGTAATGGCCAATAAAATCCATGATCCGTTGCAACAAAATCCTACTTTAAATGCAACCAGTTACGGTATGTATATGGGATCGTTTAACGGTACGGCTTCAAATCCCAACCTTGTAGCCAATAACATGATTTACAATTTTGAGGGTGGAGGTACCATTTATGCCATGTACCCAAGTACAGCCAGCTATACTAATTTTGTACACAACACTATTGTTATAAACGATCCTAGCTCAACTGCTACGGGAGTTACACGCGCCATATATGCTTTAGGAACTTATAGTGATGTTAATTTCCAAAACAACCTTGTATACTTAAACAGAGGTGGTACAGGTACAAAGCACCTGGTTTATATGGGAGGTACCTTTTCATCAAGCTCTAAGTTTGATCGTAACTCTTACTATGCCGTTCCGGGAATGTCATCTTTTGAATTTGGATATTCAGGAGCTGGCTTATCTAGTTTTGGAGCATGGCAAACAACTACCAAAGCAGATTCAAACTCTTTCTTCCTAAATCCATATTTGGTAAATGTAAACGGAGGAAACTTCACCCCACAATCAGCAGTAATTGATGGTTTAGGTGCCAACTTCTCTGCTCAGGTAAGTACTGACATTAATGGAGTTAGCAGAGGTACACCTTCTGACCCCGGAGCTATTGAGTTTACAGGCGCACCATGCACCGGGCCTAATGGCCTTAAGGTAAACAGTGTAGGGGTTAGTAACGCTGTAATTGGCTGGAATACCAACACTACATCTTTCACAATTGAGTGGGGACCAGTGGGCTTTAAGCAGGCCTCTTTAACCGGAACAATTGTAAACGTTGCACTGGGTAATACTACGGCCAATCTTGCGGGTATGTCTCCAAACACCTGTTATGATTATTATGTTACACAGAATTGTACTTCTACCATTCCGGGGGCACCACCCGTAATTGGGCCACTAACTGTTTGTACACAGTGTGCAACCCCAGGTCTTACGGGTACTTACACCATTGGTGGAGCAGTTGGTCCAAACAACTTTGCTACCCTTGATTCTGCTGTTTCAGTATTAAACAGTTGTGGAATTTTGGCGCCTGTTGTGTTTAATATGAATGGTGGAACTCACAGTGCCATTAAGATTGAGAACGTGAGTGGAGCTTCAGCAACAAACACCATTACTTTCAATGGTTCATTGGCAGGAGATTCAATTATCGCGGTTTCGGGCACAGCAGCCATTGATTTGGATGCTGCGAAGTTTATTACCTTCAATGACCTTTATGTAGAGAATGCTGGTGGAAACTTTGTAGTTTGGATGCACAATGGCGCTCAGGATATCAACCTGATGAATTGCGAGTTGGTGGGTAGCCGCACTACCACCACTTCAGCTTCTGCTGTTGTTGCTGCAACCAATTTGTCAACTTCATCTACATCCTACGGTGATAACGTAAACGGACTTACCGTATCCGGTTGTAAAATAGTAGGTAACTACTATGGCGTGGCCCTAAATGGTAGTTCTACCACCTCAAAAATCAAGCACCTTAAAATACTTGATAACGATTTTGAGGATCAATACTATTACGGTATCAGAACATACTATACCGATACTGTAGAGATTGTTGGTAATAGCATGCCTTCATTCAGAAATACCACCAGCTATGGCTTGTACATCTACTATTCGGATAACTTCACCATTACTGAGAATAGTGCTTATACTACTTCATATGGTATTTCATGCTACTATACCAACCAGTTTGCTACATCTTCTGCAAACAGCAGTTTATTGGCAAATAATATGTTGAGTGGTGGCTCTTATGGAGGATATATGTATGGTAACAAGTATTTGGATGTTTACCATAATACTTTTTCAACCAGCGGTACTTATGCCTGCTATATAGGAGGCTCTACAACCCAGGGAACTACCAGTAGCGACAATATTAACTTCAAGAATAATATTGTAGCGCATAGCGGTACCAACTATGCCATGTATATCGCCACTGCACCATTCGGCACCTTTAATGTGGATTATAACCTGTACTACACCAATGGGGCTAACCTGGCATATAGCGGTACGGCACAGGCAACTCTTGCTGCATGGCAGTTGGCGGATCTTACCAAAAACGTGAACTCCGTATCTGGTGACCCTCAGTTTGTTGGCACCAATGATTTACACGTATTGGGAGGTTTAGCCAATGATGCCGGTGATAACTCAGTAGGTATTACCAAGGATATTGACGGACAAACCCGTCCTCAGGCGCCTTCTACGGTTGTTGATATAGGAGCTGATGAATATACTCCTGTATTAAGTGATATTGCAATTATTAGTGGAAACTTTGAGAAGAACGGAAAATGCTTAAGGACTAATGACACCATTGTTTTAGAAATTCAGAACACAATTGGTGCCCTTAAAAACTTTAGTACTACTCCGCTTACTGCAAACTGGAGTGTTACAGGTCCGGTAAACAGTTCAGGTACTATTACCGTAAACTCCGGAACTCTGGCTCCTCAGGCGGTATTGTCTCTAATAGGTACACCAGTTGATTTATCAATACCTGGTGTTTATACGGTTAATGCTTACATAAACCCTAATGCGGATAACCTGGCTACTATTAATGATACACTAATCAGTACGGGTACAATTACCGTATACCCTGTATGGGAGGTTAGCCCGGTTGGCCCTGTGGTTATCAATAATACAAGTGATACTGTAGCCCTTGAGGCTAAGTCGCCATTTTTTGGAGGAAGTGATTTTTTCATTTCAGAAATCTGTCACTTTAAAACTACCAATGGAGCTCCTACAGGTGGTTGGGGAACAGCCGGGTCTTATCCATGGCTTATTGCCGATGATTACATTGAAATTACCGGTGTTCCAGGTTCAGATTTGGGTGGTTTTACCCTTGAACAATGGAATACTTCCAGTATGTTAGGAACTTATACTTTCCCGCAGGGAACTTTGTTAAGTCCTCAAGGTACGGCTATTATAGCGGTTGGTCAGATGGGTACTAGTGTGCCAAGTCCTTCTAATTTTTACTATCATGGAAATGGCAATTATACGGGTACATTTGGTTCTACCATTGTGGCAGGCCGTATAATCAAAGATCCGAATGGAAACATTGTAGATGCGGTAGGTTACGGAACCTATACATTTCCTGCTGCTGCGAATGTTACCGCAGCAGATTGGTCTGGTAATACTCCATCCTTAAGCAGTTCAGGTAATAAATTACAAGGGGTGGATAACAATACCGCAGCGAATTGGGTAAACTCAGGTACATCTCCACAAGACCCTGGTGTAGTCAATACTAATGTGGTTGTTCCACTTCCTGGTAGCGTTGCTGGTTTCAGCTGGTCGCTTAATGGTGTTACGATTGATACACTTCCAAATACTGTTGTGGGTCCCTACACAGCTGGTGGTGTTTTCAATTATATTGCTACATACACGGGTCCATGTGGTGTATTTACAAGCACAGTTACCGTAATTGTAAACTTGCCTGGAAGTTGTCCTACGCCTACTAACATTGCCGGTACTGCACCAGCTTGTGATAGTTTGGTTTTCACCTGGAACTCAGCTGCTGACTCAAGCGTGGTAGCTTATGTGCTTACAGGTGGTACAAGGCCAGCAGGTTCATTAGTTATTGGTGATAGTACGTATGCTGCAACCGGTGTTACTGCAAATACCAACTACGATTTTTACGTAGCCAATATTTGTAAAGGTGATACCAGTGCATTTACAGGTCCGTTTACGCTAAACTCAGGTTCAGCGGGTGCACCTGTTGCCAGTTTTGTGCCTACGCAAACCTTGGGTGGCTTTACGGTAAGCTTTGATGCCAGCGGAACCAGTGGTAATGGTAATACCTACAGCTGGGATTTTGGTGATGGATCACCAGCCGGCAGTGGTGTTACTACCACCCATAACTACACCAGCGGTGGTAGCTTTACTGTAAAACTTACTGTAACCAATGCCTGTGGCACTTCGGATACAACCATTACACTTAATGGTGTGAGTTTAACAGAAAATGGCCTTTCAAGAAACCTAAGGTTATTCCCTAACCCTGCCAGCAGTATTCTTTACATTGAAGTTGGTAATGTAAGTTCAGCTGATATTACTGTAAGAGTTATGGATATGAGCGGTAAGCTTGTACTAAGTTCAGGTTATGATGCTTCCGGAAATTCTTTTGAAAGTAGCCTTGATATCTCTGATTTGGCCCAGGGTGTATACATGATAGAAGTAACTGACGGTGCCAACACAGCAGTACGCAGGTTGATTAAGGAATAATCAACTGATTATAATTTGTGATAAGGCCCCATCGGTATTACCGGTGGGGCTTTTTAATTTTGTGGAATGAAGTTTACAAAAGGAGATAAGGTTTCGTTTTTAAACCAAATTGGCGAAGGAAAAGTGCTGGACTATAAGGATGGGCAATACCTGGTGGAGGATGAGAATGGTTTTGATGGCTGGTACCCTGAAATGGAACTGGTAATGAAAATGGCACTTAAGGTGGATGGTGTGCAGCGTAAAGATGAACCGGGTAGCCCCAGGCGAACTTCAGAGCCGGCTGCAAGGAGTTTGCTGGAGAAAGATCTGCACTTTAATGAACTGGTGGAGTACCCTAAAAACTACACGAGCTTTCAAAAGCTGGAAATACAGCTGCGCGAAGCCCGTAAATTTTTAGACCGCTGCCGTGCAGGTGGTAACAAACGTGTGGTATTGATACATGGAGTGGGCGAGGGGCGCCTTAAAGAAGAAATACACACTATGCTGGAGCGTATGGATAACCTTCGATTTTACGATGCCAGCTATGCCGAATATGGGAAGGGAGCCACTGAGGTGGAGATGTATTAGCGGCAGGCCCCGCGATAGGGATTGAAACGGATAGCCCCCGATGGAATCGGGGCTATGAGCGGAAAGCCCGACCCGAAGGGAATCGCCCTGATTTTTACCTTAATTTTGCCCTCGCAACAGGCCGCCTTATCGCTCCGATAGCTATCGGAGAGGAAAGTCCGGACAACACAGGGTACCATGCTCTGCGAAAGCGGAGGAGGTTTCGGTGAAACCGAAATCGCCAGAAAGTGCCACAGAGAATATATTTCCAGTTTCGGCCTGGCCGGGCTGGTAAAGGTGAAAAGGTGGGGTAAGAGCCCACCGTTGCCGGTGGCAACATCGGTAGGCAAGGTAAACCTCATGGGGTGAAATGCCATGTAAACCGGGGATTACTCCCTTGATTATTATCGTGGGAGTTAAGAGGGCGACCCGCCCGAGCCCGGAGGGTAGGCAGAATAGATAAATGATAAGGCCCCGATAGCTATCGGGGACAGAATCTGGCTTATAGGCCTGTTGTTTTTTTAATTGAAGAGATGTTTAAGCGCTATAAAACCATTGTGAAGGAGGAGGGCTGGAAGGCCCTGATTAAAAAGGAAGGCTGGAAGGTTGGCGTATTGCTGTTTTGCTTTTTTTTAGCGAAAGGGCTGGTGTGGCTGGCTATTTTTTATGGATTGTTTGAGCTTGTGGCAGAGTAGGGAGAAACTAAGTACTTAGTATGCCGCTGTATATGCTATGAGGCATTAAAAAGCCGCTGATAGAAATTGAAATTCTTTCAGCGGCTTATTTTTTATCAGGAGAGGAATAAGGACACTCAATAAAAGTCTAAACTCTAATTTCCAGCGTCTAAAATCTATCTCTCTATCCCACAATCTGGGCAGTTTCTACTTCTTCTTCAAATTCCTGCAAGTATCTTTCGGCCTCAAGGGCACCTTTACAACCTGAACCTGCGGCAGTAACAGCCTGGCGGTATATTTTATCCTGGGCATCACCTGTAGCAAATACTCCCGGATAATTTGTAGTGGCAGTACCTGGTTTGGTGATGAGGTAGCCTACTTCATCCATTTCCAGCTGGCCCTTAAAAATATCAGTATTGGGTTTATGGCCTATAGCGGCAAAAAAGCCTTGTGCTGAAATAATGGTTTCCTCGCCAGTTACATTGTTTTTAACTCTAACACCCTCTACGGTTTTTTCGCCTAAAACTTCTTCAGTTTCGGTATTAAACATCACCTCAATATTTGGAGTTTTCATAACTCTATCCTCCATAATCTTAGAAGCTTTAAAGTGATCTTTACGCACCAGCATGGTAACTTTTGGGCAAAGCTTGGCAAGGTATGTAGCTTCTTCAGCGGCAGAGTCGCCAGCACCCACTACTACTACCTCCTGGCCTTTAAAGAAAAAGCCATCGCAAATGGCACAAGCCGAAACACCATGGCCCATCAATCTTTTTTCGGACTCAAGACCTAAATACTTAGCAGAAGCACCTGTAGCTATAATTACAGTTTTAGCTTTTATCTGTGTGGTTTCATCAATGGTAAGGGTATGGTACTCACCGGGTATATTTGATAATTCAGCTTTGGTAACCATTCCAAAACGTACTTCGGTACCAAACCTTTCAGCTTGCTTTTTCAGGTCTTCCATCATTTCTGGGCCCAAAATTCCATCCGGGTAACCGGGAAAGTTTTCTACATCGGTAGTGGTGGTTAACTGCCCACCAGGCTCAAGGCCTGTGTAAACTATTGGTTTAAGATTAGCACGGGCAGCATAAATAGCTGCGGTGTATCCGGCCGGGCCGGTACCAATTATTACGCACTTATGTTTCTCCATAATCTCTATCAACTTATTAAAGAGGCAAAAGTAAGGGTTTACAAAAAGAAATTTGGGTGATACAGCTATTTCTAATGAAGTGATAAATGACCGCTTTAAAATCAATTAAATTTTTACATTTGCCGCCCTCAAACGGGATGTAGCTCAGTTGGTAGAGTGCACGTCTGGGGGGCGTGAGGCCGCAGGTTCAAGTCCTGTCATCCCGACTTTTTCACTTCCAAAGGAAGTCAAAAGCCTGTCAATCGTATGATTTTCAGGCTTTTTTGATTTTTGCCATATTAAGGTAAATCATTCCAAATCAAGTTATCTGTGAACTATTGGGTGAACTGAGTTTTGCCCTACTTTCGTGCTAATAGCTTCATAACCTGACAGCTATTTCTGCACGTTGTTGATCCAGGTCCATATTTTAGATGAACTGCTGCTGCCGCAAACGGATCAATCATGCGCAGAGGCATATCATCCATGAAAATTTCCTTCGTGGCCCGGCACAATAAGCGGGTCAACGGAAGGGTTCCACTTTACGTCCGGATCAAGGGACTGGGCAAGCCCGCAGAAATCTCCCTGAAGAAATACGTCCGGCCAGCACTTTGGGATTCCCGGAATGGCCGGGTTGCCGGTCGCGGTGTTGAGGTTGATGATCTCAACGAATTTATCGAGTCCGTTCGCTATGACCTGGGTCAGGCCTACCGAGAATTGTACCGCGAGGGCAAAGATCTAACTGCTGCCGCGGTCAAGAACCGCTACCTGGCGCTTGATCTGGATGAGGTCATGGGCCTGCTGGCCATGTTCGACTATCACCTCATCAGGGAAACCGGCCGGCTAGCAGACAGTACCCTGAAGAACTATAAGACAACAAGGGAGTACGTCAAGAAATACCTTAAGGCCTCCTTCCGGGTCAGTGAGCTTCCGCTGGACCGGCTCAACTTTGCCTTTATAGATGGTTTTGAGGTTTTCCTTCGCAGGTTTCCTACGCCAGAAGGCCAGCGACCTTTGCGCAATAATGGAATTATGAAACACATCGAGCGCTTGCAAAAGGTGGTGAACCTGGCTGTAAAATTGGACTATATCTCAAAAAACCCTTTCAAGATGTACCAACGGCACATGGACAAACCAAAGCAAGTGTACTTAACTGCTGAGGAGTTGAAGGTCATCGCTGCGGTAGAACCGGAGAATGAAGGTCACCAGTTGGTGCGCGATCTTTTCGTGTTCGGTTGTTATACTGGTCTGGCTTACGTAGATCTACAGGCATTGCAACCGGAAGATATTGTTATCGGACTTGACCGGATGTTATGGATCAGCAATGTCCGTAGGAAATCGGGCCAACCGTTTAAGGTACCATTGCTGCCGCTGGCACATGAAATATTTCTAAAGTACCAGAAGGACCCAAGAAGCCTTAAACGCGAGGCTTGCTTTCCCAAATTCTCGGCACAGAAAATCAATTCCTATTTAAAGGACATTGCCACCGAAGCCGGAATCCCGAAGAACCTGACCTATTATGCCGCCCGACACACCTTTGCCACTACTGTCACGCTATCCAATGGAGTCCCTATAGAGTCCGTTTCTAAAATGCTGGGCCACACCAAGCTCACCACAACCCAAATTTATGCGAAGGTGGTGGATGTCAAGCTGAGTTCTGATATGATGCTTTTGAAGAACAAACTATCCGGCTCCGCAGAAGAAGCTAAGAAGAGCATCTAACATGGCTTTTGATCAAATTGACCGGGCTCAAAAGTCTTTTCAGGAAAAAAATGGCACGCATGTCTATTTTGCGCAAGGTAAATCTGTCAGAATGGACTTTAAACTGATTATAACATTTTCTACACAGCAAGCAGGTTTTTCTTAATCGTACGTATAAATGTGTAGGATCCTGCACATTAATGAGCAGAATATTCCACATTTTACGAATTAACTTGTACAATTCTACGAAATGTTGCTTGGCTTAGCTGCTTCGGAAAAATGTCATTTTATTTATATAAATTTATGCAAGCATAGTATTCTTGGATCAACTAAAATTACTAACTAAACCAGCAAGGGTGACTACTAAGCTGATATGGTTTGAGCGGTTTATTGCTCACGAACTTAGGGTTATTTCCGGGGCAAAATGTTCCCCGGAGTTGCTTGCCTACCATCGAAACAGGATACTCGATGAACTTGAATTGTGCAAAAAGGAGATTTTTCATGTTGCTACAGCAAGTGGAACGGTTAAATCAGACATCCAGAACAATGTTCTGAGCTGCCAGAAGGTGAACCTTCGCCTCATGGATATGGTTTACGACCAAGCTCCTGAATTCTGGAAGGAGTTTGAAGAGGCTTAAAACACAGCACGTTTTCTATCTCACGTTTCAAGCTTTGGAAGGTCTCCGCGCCTTTCTCGAAGAATACTTTCAGTCGCACTATGATTTTTGCGAAAAAATATCCTCCATTGAGATGGCCCTGTTGTCCAATGAAATTGAATCAGCTTTAGAGGAAATCCAGAGGAGGTTTTTACCCTATCAACATGAGCCCTTTTTTGAAGCATTGACTTCACCGCTTCAAGGCTTTCTGATAAAGTGCTCCCAGAGGATAAGCGTTACTCAAGCTAATTTCTTACGCAGATATTCAACTCACATCAACACCATTGAAGTTGGGGTCAACCGCTCTGAGGTGTACTTGTGCTGTGTGCGTAGCATGTTCCGCTACAACCTGAACTCCCCCAGGATCTTTGAATTCCTCACCGCGGAAATTCAGCGGGATCTTGACTCCCTGGCCACTCATGCTACAAAGATCCAGTTGCTACATGCTGAGGCAAAAAAGATCAGCCAGTATTACTCGAAGCCTGATCTCTGTTACCGGGATAATATGTGCGGGCTAAAAGATCAGCTCAAGGACTGGATTTTGGCTGAAATGGAGTACCTCAGGCAGGAAGCTGAAATCCAACAAGCCATTGGCACCACTCTGGAGAATACTACCGGGCAGGAAAACCTCATCAAACTGCGCACAAATTTGTCCGTAAATGAAATGGCCCTGTGGATGCGGCTGTCTATAGAGGCTGGCATGATCCCTTCGGATAACATTGCCGGTACCTTGAAATGGGCCGCCTCAACTCTACAGTCAAAAAAGGCCACTGAAATTTCACATGAAAGTCTAAGATCAAAGTATTATGAACCTACCACCACAAGCCTGATCCGGGTAGATAAATATCTCCAGGTGATGAGGACTATCCTGAAGCAACTGGACTAATAGTAGTCTTCAAAGTAGCTTCCGTAATGATACTTCGAAATGAGTCCAAGCAGTTCTTTATAAAACCTCGGATTGAAGCCCTCCCGTTCGTGTAGGGAGGCCAGGCTGTTTCCGAAGTAATCCCCAAGGGTGTCAAAGCCGTTTTCTTCGCTCCAGTACACGAAATCCTGATTTTCGCTGAGTTCCCTTAATCGCGTGTTTTTTGGATCTGTAGAAGTATTGTGGCCCATACCTCTATGCATCTTTTTTTGTGTGTGTAATTTTCTAATTCTCTAATTCTCAGGTAACTTATTTGTTAAACCCGCATGAAAGTACGACATAATACGTCCTATTTGCCGCATTTTACGACACTTTATGTCTACTTTTTTACGACAATAGGTTGCACCCACAATTTTTTCCACTTTCTATAAGTGCCGCACCCTCTTTGTTTATGGGGAGTTCATAGGTACTGCAACCCCGGTGCCACTGTTTTCGTTTTGTCTATATGCGTCCATTTGTTGCCATATAATTTAAAATAACATGGCAGCACAGATTATCACTAAAGAAGACCTGGATCAGTTCAAACTGGAACTTATAAGTGAGTTCAAAGAGATTCTTTCTGTAAACTCCAATCCCGCCCCTAAAAAATGGCTGAAATCCTATGAGGTACGGGAAATGTTGGGCATTTCACCGGGTACGCTTCAAAACATGCGCATCAACGGCACCTTGCCCTACACCAAAGTTGGTGGCCTGATCTTCTATGACAATGAAGATATCCAGAAAATGCTAATGGCAAACCGTTCAGGGAATCAATAATCCATGGCTGCTGAAGTAAACTACATCAAGCATCTGAATGCCGTTTACACCAGGATGGCAGAAGACCAGCGTCTTTCACCTCATCACATCAGCCTTTACCTGGCTTTGTTCCAGATGTGGAACCTCAACCACTTTAGGTCACCGGTATCGGTATCGCGCTCTGAACTGAAGCTACTTTCCAAAATTGGATCCAATAACACTTACTCTAAGTGCCTCCGCAACCTTGATGAGTTTGGGTATATCCGCTACAGCCCTTCCACCAACCCCATGATCGGCAGTACTGTGAGCTGTATCAGATTTGATACTGCTGCAAGTACCGCTAATGATACGCCTGATGAACAAGTGAAAATACCTAAGAAGGGCGCTTCTTATAAACCTAAAGAAACCGGTAAAACCAAAAAACCTTCTAAACAGATCCCGCCCGAGTTTTCGGAAGTGGAAAAGTATTTTAATGAAAATCTCAGTTTCAAGGCATCAGCAGGAATTGACTGTAGCCGTGAAGCCCAGAAGTTCTTTAATCATTTCACCTCGAATGGTTGGAAGGTAGGCGGAAAATCCCCGATGAAGGACTGGCATGCCGCAGCCAGGAACTGGATATTAAACGCCAGCAACTTTTCAAACTCCGGAAAAAGCCTCCAGCCCAAACAACTGCAAACCTCTGAAAACAAGAATTACCATGAGCCACTCTGAGGATATATTGCAGCAGGGTGAGCTGTTCCCTGGAGGGCCTGAGAAACCCTTCAGGATTCAGGGCCATTTGAGAAACTACTCCTGGCCATTGTGCCTAAAGTGGCTCGAGTTTGAAGGAAAGACCAGGTTTGGCAAACATTTCCGTCTTTACAATTCTGACCATTCGATAATTTACAAGCTTACCATCTATTTTATCCAGGACAAGCAGGAGGCGCAACGCCTGAACCTGGACCTGAAAAAAGGTATCCTGCTTACCGGCCCGATAGGATCTGGCAAGACCTCCCTGATGAAGCTCTTCAGCAATTTCCCAGGAACACCGGGGTATCAGTTTCGGTCTTGCCGACAGCTGGCCACCGCATTTATGAAGCTGGGTTTCGAGTTGATCGAAACCTACAGCAACAGCAATTCGGCCATCTGCTTTGATGATCTGGGTACCGAGCAATCCCTGAAATACTATGGAAACGACACGAACGTAATGGGCGAAATCCTTCTTTCCCGCTACGAAAAGTTTGCCGATCACCGTATCAAAACCCATTGTACCACCAATCTCAACGCTTCGGAACTGGAGGCTGCTTATGGCAATCGCTTGAGGTCCCGTCTTAGAGAATCATTCAACTTGCTCACCCTCGATAGCAACGACAAAAGAGTTTAACCAAATACCATGAAGTACAAAACTTTGTATGCCGAAAACCGCCACGGAGATGCTGTTTACAAACTGGAGCACAATGGCAGAACATCCGGTACTGTTGCCGGCTTGCTGTTCACCACCGCCCATGGAGAAGAAAAGTACGATATAGATGCAGCCGAGTACAAGAGCTTTCAAGAAGTTTTTGCCAAAGGCAGCAGTTGTGAAATTTCACACCAGCAATATCATTTGAAGCGAACGGAACTCCGAAACAAGCAAAATGTTACAGAATCGACTTGAACTCCGAGCCTTTGGCAAAAATGATGGAGATGTTTAAGATGGCGCCAAATTCTCCATTGCCGATTTCATTTCTTCCTGCGTTTTGTGCGGCTGGTTAAGCAAGTGTGGCAACTGATCCCGAAAGCGATCGGGACAGACCTCCATGAAGCTTTAGCGGAATGAAGAGAAGGCGCTACTCTTGCTGCGCGGTGACGGAAGCTGGTGACCCCAAGAAGGGAGGAACGATCCAATGAATTGCACATTACACAAACAACAGAGAAAAGCCATTTTGAAAAGTAAGTACTAAACCCAAAGAGCCATGTTGCGGTGCTGCCAGGCTGGTTGTTCAGGATGTCTGTTTACCACTGGAAGCGATAACTCAACCTGAATACGGTTTGTGCCAAAGGCCTAAAGCTGATAACTGGAGAAATAGCTAGTAGATGTTCACCAATAACAGTGCCTGTTTCATCTTCATTTTCCATGCGATTAAGGACGGTAAGTTAAAGGAAGGTAATGAGCCTGTCTGAGAAGTGGATGTGATTATTGAGGTTGAGAACGACATGGCCAGAGGGTAAGGCCGGTTTGGACAGGCGAAAATGGAGGTGAGATTTTAGGCGGAGATCTGTGGAAATATTTTGGACGGGATGCAGTGTATTTGAATTTCTCTAAGTTTGTTGCGTTACTACTTGGGAAGCATCATGTTAGTTGCTCCTTTGAACGAACCCGTCTAAATTAGTTAAGATATGATGTTTGATATTTCCGAAGAAACCTTAATGTGGTTTATATCTGGTCATTTTATACTGGCAATTGCCTTGTTTCTGACTGAGTATTTTAGAAAAAAAGCTAACTTCAATATAAATTCAATTTTTTGGATTGTAACAGGGTTTATCTTTCCATATGTCGTTAGTATTTTATATTTCCTAGGATATTTTTTCCGGTTGGGGAATAAGAATGCAGAAATGTGAAAATAGAACAAATCCGTGTCTAAAGTTTGGGGTAATATAATCTTTCTAGCTCCACGCTTAATTGAATGGTTGGTTTGTGCTAAAATAAATCAAAAAAACCCGGTCGCGTGCCGGGTTTTTAATTGCTCCACTTTTTGATTTTCGAGGTTTTTGTGTTGTCAACCTCTTTACTTTTAACAAATAGTAACGGAAGCTGGTGACTGCAAGAAAGGAGGAACGACCGACTGGAAGAAACCTGCTGGAGGCATATTGCTTTATTAAATGTGTACTTTCAATTGCAACAAGATTTGTCCTGCTGAATCGGTGGACAATTTACCGTACCATAACTGCAATAGACGCAGCAGTCACCTTTTTTGGGTTTTAATACTTTGGAGCAGTTCTCGCATTCATAGAAGTATTGACAGGCATCCGTAGGCATGGTTTCTTCTTTCTGAAAACCGCATTTTGGACAAGTAATGATTGACGTTGATATAATTTTCATATTCACTCTTTTCAAAATTCTTAAAGCATGTATGAGAGATCTGAACCGAAGGTTGGATAGGCATAAATCATCTTTTTTAAATCCTTTGATTTCAATTCGGCTGTAATGGCTATCGCAAAAAGATTAATGGTTTCGGCTGCCTCTGGGCCAATTAGATGTGCTCCTAGCAACTGGTCACTATTTTTATCGGTTATGGTTTTAAAAGCGTATTGATCTTCATTCAAGCGTTTTGCATTGAACCACGAACTTGCTTCCTCATAATTTACTGACACCTCAATATTCTTTGCCTTAGCAGTCTGCTCCGTTAAACCTACACTGGCAATGGAAGGAATGGTGAAAACCACCGAAGGAATAGCACCATAATCAACAGATTTTTTATTTCCATTGATGATATTAGTAGCTACCACATGACCTTCCATGACGGCAACAGGAGTCAGAGGCAGGCCAGAAGAGTTAGCCGTATCGCCAGCGGCATAAACGTGCGGATTCGAAACACTTTGCAGGTGCCGGTTTACTTCAACACCATTAATGCCATGGGAAACTCCGGCTTTATCCAGGGCTAAATCTGCAATGGCCGGCACTCGACCGGAGGAATTAAAAACAGCTTCGGCCTGAAAATGCACCTCCTTTTCATCTTGTCGGCCTTTAACGATTAGTGTGTTTTCTTCTTTGTGAATTTCTAATGCTTCAGTTTTCAGATGGATTTTAACGCCTAATTTTTCTGTAGCCGACTGTAGATGCTTCACGATGACTGAGTCAAAATTCTCAAGGGGATGAGTGCCACGGTGAATAATGGTAACCTCTGCACCTGCCCGGGCCGCAATGTGGGCAAACTCAAAGGCAATATAACCGCCTCCTATGAATAAGATGGAGTCAGGTAATATATCAAGATTCAGAAAGTCTGTACTCGTCAATGCATAATTTGCCCCCAGTATTCCCAGCGGACGTGGTTGAGCACCGGTAGCTATAAGGATCTTTTCAGCCTCTATCTGCTCATTTCCTAATTGAAGTTTGTTCTTTCCAATAAATTCAGCTTTTTCATGAAAAGACTTTACCCCATTTTTACGGAAGCCTTTTTCTACTTTAGCAGGCATTGGTTCCGTAAAGGTGTTTTTAAAGCGCATGAGGTCGCTCCAATTTACTTCCGGTTTTCCGGTAATTCCTTTTCCCTGGAGATTTTCCGTCATATTTATTGCTTCAGTAGCACTGATTAATACCTTCTTTGGATCGCAACCCCTAAGCGCACACGTGCCTCCGTAAGGTAATTCATCGGTAATGCCTACCGATAAACCAGAAGCAGCACATTTATTGGCGACAGTGATACCTGCCATTCCAGCGCCAATTATAAATACATCAAAATGCTGCATGGGCTATTGATTTTTTATGTCGGTCACTTTATAACCTGTGCTATTGATTGCTTTTTCAATTTCACCGACTGAAGTTTTAGAGGAATCAAACTGTACGATGGCATTTTCACTTTCATAAGAAGCTTTCACGTCCACGATACCATCCAATTTATTTACTTCATGGCTGACGTGTTCTTCGCACCCTGTGCAGGTCATGCCACTTACGGAAAAGGTTGCTGTTTGCACATTTTGCCGATCAACAACAATCACTTGCCGATCTTGCTTTGGGTAAAAAACATCTGCATAAAGCGGAAATGCCAGCATCAACCCAGCAAAAACGGTGACTATGGCCAGGAATTTTTTGGATTGCCAGAAAGACGGCTTTTCATCATCCTCACAAGCACAATCAATTTCTTCTTTAGAACCTGGCTTTAATTTTTGATACCAGGCAAAGCCCAAAACAAGTATGGTAATGCCTATCAGGTAGGGGCGTGCGGGTTCGATCCAGGAAAAAGTGGAAGCTGCACCACTGGCGCCTGCGATCAGAGCCAACACCGGTGTTATACAACATAGTGACGCTGCTATCGCAGTAACTATCCCTGTTCCTACAAGTCCATTGGATGATTTACTTTCACTCATAATGTAGCTTCTTTTAGGGATGGAACCCGAAGATTTACCAGCATTGGTTTCAACTCTTTTAATGCTTCATTTTCCAGTGAATAGAAGATGGTCTTGCCTTCTTTTCTTGAAATAATAATCCTACCGACCCGCATTTTCCGCAGGTGCTGCGAAACAGCAGGAACGCTCATTTGTAGGATGTCGGCTAAGTCGCAGGGACAAAGTTCTCGTTCTAAAAAGAGGAGGTAAAGCATCTTCAGGCGCACTTCATTTCCTGCCAAAGCAAGCACAGAGGCTAACTGATTTACCTGAGGCTGGAGCTTCTCTAACTCAAACCTTCCTCTTACAATTTGCGCCTGGTCTGCCTCGGCACGTATACAATTTATGGGATCTGCTTTTGACATTCTGCTTCACTTTGACCACAAAGGTACATTACTGTTGTCATTTAAGCAAATGATTAAATGTAGTAGAAAATATTTTTCGCCAAAAGCTTAATTGCGCTCTTGTACATTACACGGAATGAGATAAGGATGTACTACGTTGATCTTGGAGCATACATAATAATCAGTACACCAAGCAATGCAACAGTGCCACCGATAAGGTCATACTTATCCGGCACAACTCCATCCACCTTCCAGCCCCAGATAATAGCCATCACAATGAAAATGCCGCCATAGGCTGCATACACCCGGCCAAAATTTGCCGGTTGAAAGGTGGCCACCACTCCATAGCCTATTAAAATAAGACCACCCAAAACGCCAATCCACCAGGGCCTACCTTCCCTTAAGCTGAGCCAAACCATATAACCGCCTCCGATTTCGAATAAGCCGGCTAATACAAACAGAACCATTGATTTAAGGATAGTAATTATTTCACACTGTTAATTAATTGTTGAATATCCGGAGGTATTTCCATTGATTTTAGAGGTGGAACCTTGGCTCCTCCTGTATTACCTACAGGAATTTTCCCAACAAAAGACTTTACCCCACCTACCAGTAACCGTGGTATTTGACCGATCACCTCTTTGGCACTTTTAATTCTGATACCAAAGAGAAGCATCTTCCAATGCAAATAGCTGTGTTCCCAGGGGCAAGACTGGCCGATTATATGTGCCCTTTCAAGATGTCTCCAGGCAATTCTAAATTGATCCTTTTCCAGAGCTGCCCGATATACTCTAAGCTCCTGCTCGAAGTATGGCTGCAACCTGGAAGGCTTAATAGTGTTGAATTTCATATTGTTTGCTTTAGCTACATCATAGAACAAACCTAAACATCAATCTTTCTTCCGTTCTGAAAAGCTTCCCAACCCTCTTTAAGAGCATAGGGCACGATCAGAAATGCTGCAACAGGATCGGCCCACCACCAATCCAGATAACGAACAGCAAGCAGACCCCCTAAGACTGCAATGGTCTGATAAAGGCATACAAAGGTATCCTTGGAATCTGCAATAAGCTCCTTGCTGTCCAGCTTTTTGCCATAGCGGTATTTGTACCAAATCAGGATCGGATTTACCACGAGAGAAATCACGAGTATTACAATTCCGGCTGTACTCCAGGAAGGAGGGTTTTGAGCTATCAGCTTTGAAATAGAATCATAGGTAATAAAGGCGCTTACCAGTAAAAATGAAATGGCGATAACATAGAGAGTGGCTCTTTCCCTTTTTCGAACGCGCTTTTCACTGATGCCTTTCACTTCACCATTAAGCCGCCACCACAAGGTACTTGCCGACACTACTTCAATTATGCTATCGAGGCCCCAACCGATCAAAGCTGCACTGCCGGAAGAGAAACCTGCAATGAGAGATACAACTACTTCAATGGTGTCGTAAATGACATTGTAAACCTGTACTTTACGGGCCTTTCTAAGATATTTTCCTCTTTCCTTTTCCATAAGAAGTTACTTGCTATTAATCCACTCCCTCGCCTCCTCAGCTTCTTCCTCATCAAAATACCGGATGTCTGCATCGGTAAAAGGTTTCATGATATCTGTCATGAGTTCGTGCCACTTCTTTTGGCCAACAATGGCTACTTTTTTAAGATGCTCCTTATTTTTAAGATCAAACTTCGCATCGCGCCAAAGAGCGCTTGCTGACCAGCCTTCAAAATCCTGCATTTCAAAGTACCAGCTAATTTGGTCGTATTGCTCAATTTTCTGCCACAGTAGTGGTAACATTTTATCGTAATCGGTATCATCAAGTTTGCCTGTAGCAACCATGTAAACTTTGTCTCTATTTTCTTCAATCTGTACCATCTCTTTATTATTTAGAAAGTTTTAAAATGCGAATAGCGCCCCGCATCACAAAGGCGAACACGATTCCACCAATTAACAGGTCAGGCCATTTGCTGTTTAGAAAATAAACCATTACACCGGCCAGGATCACTCCGCCATTAACAATAATGTCGTTGGAAGTGAATATGGCGCTGGCCTGCATGTGCGCTTCATCGCTTTTGGCTTTATTGATCAACCATAGGGAAACCAAGTTGCCGATAAGGGCCAGAATTGCTATAACTATCATCCATTGAAACAGAGGTGTTCCGCTTTCGCTGAAAAATCTGCGCAAAACTTCTGAGAATCCTAAGAACGCCAATCCCATTTGAAAATAACCGCTGAATTTAGCGACTTTCTTCTTTCTGGAAACAGCACCACCAACTGCAAACAGGCTTAGTGCATAAACGATGGAATCTGCCAGCATATCCAATGAGTCGGCTATCAGGCCCATAGAGTTGGAAATCCATCCAGTAGTCAGCTCTATCACAAAGAAGCCGAAATTGATGCCCAGCACCCACCAAAGTATTTTTCGCTGTTGGGAGTCGTCAGTAGCCAACGGCAACTCAGCTTCATATTCCGTACTTTCCAAGTGGTCATTGAGCTTAAGTTCACGAATGGCCTGATGGATCTTGTCTACTTCTTCCGTGTGATATACCTCCAGTTTACGATTGGGAATATCAAATGAAAGTTGCTTTACCTCACTATAAGGCTCCAGCTTCATGCGGATCATCTGCTCCTCTGATGGGCAGTCCATTTTTGTTATTATGAATGTGCTTTTTTTCAAGTGTTTTTTTATTTACCCGTTAGTTTAGTTGGCAAAAAATAGTTGGCAAAAGCAGTTGGCAGTTTGCAAAAGGTACCGTCATTTATTTCTTGGTTTATATTTTTCGGGGTTTTCAATCATATGGTTGAGCATTCGACCTACCTCTTCTGATTTAACGACAAGTTCATTTCGCTCTCCTTCCGATATATATTGGCAGGCCAAAGCAAAATCAAGAGAAATCTGAGTTTCAGAGTTTTCCATATCTGCATCACTCATTTTACTTGAGAAGTGCTTTGGATATTGACGTTTTCTATATCCTTCGCCAATAGCCCGACACACTGATCGTGAAGATCTTCTTAATTGATCAGTCAGCGCATACTTCTCTTCGGATGGAAATTTCTTAGTAACCTCAAACACCTCCATCGCCAGCGAAAATGCTTTCTTGAAAACAGTCAAATCACGAAAACTACCTGCCATAACCACCTGCCTTTACTTTCTTTGGTCTGATAAATGTCTTGATCTCTTTCATATTGTTAGTTGTTTTATTTCTTTCCATCTTTTTAAGTTGGCAATAGGCAAATAGCAATTGGCAAAAGTTGTCGCGGTTAAGCTTCCTTGCCAACTGTTTTTTTTCTCTTTGCCAACTGCCCAGTGCCAACTTTTAAAAATTCTATTTCTTATAAGCCAACAATCTCAAAGCATTAAACACCACTACCAGAGTTGACCCTTCATGAATGAGTACCGCAACACCGATATTAGCAAAGCCGAAAACCGTGGCAGGTATTAACAATGCTACTATTCCCAAACTAACCCAGAGGTTTTGTTTGATAATACCTTTGGCCTTCCTACTTAAACCGATTGCAAAAGGCAAGGTCTCCAGCTTATCAGCCATCAGGGCAATATCAGCTGTTTCCAGGGCTACATCACTGCCAGCTGCTCCCATGGCAATGCCTACTGTGCTATTTGCCATGGCCGGGGCATCATTCACGCCATCACCTACCATCGCTACTTTGGATTCTTTCTCCTTAAGTTCTTTAATGGCTTCAACCTTTTCTTCTGGTAACAAACTGCCCCAGGCATCTGTAAGGCCAATCTCTTTGGCTACTGCATCGGCTACTTTCTGGTTATCACCCGTTAGCATGATCATACGCTTGATACCAATCTTTTTGAGCTGCTCCAGGGTATTTTTTGCTTCCTTTCTGGGCGTATCCATCAGGGCAATAATGCCAATGTAGTGGTCATTCTGACGGATCAGCATGGTGGTATTTCCATCCGATTCCAGTGACTTCACTTTTTCTTCTATTTCCTTCTCTGGCTTATTATCATCCAGGGATTCAAACAGGTCCAGGTTGCCGATGTACACTTTATTATTTCCCAGTGAAGCTTTTATCCCTTTACCAAGCACCGCTTCCAGATCTTTCGCTTCAAGCACATCAGCACCATTTAATCGCTCTTTCCCATCCCGCACTACAGCTTTGGCCAGAGGATGGTCGCTGAGGTTTTCTACAGCTACTGCTATTTTCAACAGCTCGTCCTCGTTTACATCACCTAAAGCAATTACTTCGGTGAGCTTGGGTTTACCTTCTGTTAGCGTTCCGGTTTTATCAAATGCCAGGGCAGTGAGTACACCCAGGTCTTCCAGCGGACGACCACCTTTAATAAGCACTCCGCTTTTGGCTGCCCGGGCTACTCCACTTAGCACTGCACTTGGGGTGGCAATGGCCAAAGCACAAGGGCTGGCAGCCACCAATACGGCCATTGCTCGGTAGAAGCTTACACTAAAAGGCTCATCTATGACCAGAAAAGCGAAATTGAGCAACACGACCAGTACCAATACGGACGGGACAAAATACTTCTCAAATTTGTCGGTGAGCCGTTGTGTAGGTGATTTCTGGGTTTGAGCTTCATTCACCAATTTTACCAAACGGGAGAGCGTAGAGTCCTTTGCTACTTTAATCACTTTGATTTCCAGCGTATTGTTGCCATTTATGGTACCCGAAAATGCACGGTTCTCATCTTTGATATCATCTTCCTGTGACCAGTCTTTATCGGGATTATCCACCGGTTCTTTATCTACCGGCACACTTTCCCCGGTGATAGGCGCCTGATTCACGCTACTTGATCCGCTGACAACCACACCATCGGCTGAGATTTTGCTATTGGGCTTCACCACGATGATGTCACCGATGCTCAATTCCTCAATACCGACTTCTTCGGTCTTACCATTTCTCTTAAGCAATGCCGTTTTAGGAGCGAGCTCTGCCAAAGCAGCAATGGACTTACGAGCTTTGTTCATGGCGAAGTGTTCCAGTGCATGGCCCATGCTGAACAGGAATAACAATAAGGCGCCTTCCGCCCATTCGCTAAGAATAGCCGCTCCAATGGCTGCTACCAGCATCAGGAAATCAATTTCAAAGCCGCCTTTGGCCACTGTTTGAATGGCTTCTTTGGCTGTAAAAAAGCCTCCAAAGAAATAAGCTCCGATATAAAGTGAAAGACTTACCCATGAAGGCACAGCTTCGATATAAGTAAGCCCAAAGCCAATACCTAATAATGCTCCGCAGATAATGGAAAAGATCAACTCTGTATTTTTACCGAAAATACCGCCATGCGAATGTTTATCATCTTCACCTTCCTCATGGTCATGTCCCTTGTCAGCTTCTTTTTTTTGCTCTTCGCCTTTTTTTGTTTCTTTTACTTTATCAAGAAAACGTTCGGCACTCACCTGTGTATCGGGTATATCAAGTCCCTCTTTTCTCAGGGCTTTCAGGATTTCCGCCTCATCCACCTTGGCCGTATCATACTCTACCCGCACCATGCCGGATGCCGATACGGAGGCCTCCAAAATACCGGCTATCCCCCGAAGGTCACGCTCAATATGACGGGCGTGGCGGGTATGGCGAATGCCTTCTACTTCTATGAGTTTATGTCCGAATTTCTGAGTGATTTCCGCCCCGGTTTGCTCTGCCAGCGACTGGATACGGTCTATAGAGATCAACTCCGGGTCGTAGTGAAAACAAAGTTGAGGTATGCCATTGTCTGTTTCGTCTGCTACATGCACTTTTTCAAGGCCTTCTTTATCTTCAAGACGTTGAATGAGTTTTTGCACACATCGATCCTTATCGTCCGGTACTTCGGGCAGTATAAGGGGTATTTTTATTTGTAGTTTTTTCATGATTGAATTTGTATAGTCTGTTTAGAAATTCTTGCATTTTAATCTCTATAATTCAATTAAATGTTGAATATACCGGAGTATTTCCATGGATTGGTATAGTGGGACATTGAAAACATCGGGATTATTCATTTTCAGAATGATTATAACTTTCAGTCTCCTTATAGTTATTCTGCTTCGTGCCGATTACCAAAGTAATGACACCACCTATAGCAGCAATCAGAGAAGCCATTAAAATACTGATTTTGGATACCTTGATAATCTCAGGATTGTCAAATGCCAGGTTGGTAATAAACAGTGACATAGTGAACCCTATACCGGCTATCATGCCCATACCAATAATATGCCGCCATTTCAATGAAGGATGCAGTTCTGCAATACCTATTTTCTGACCTATAAATGCAAACAATCCAATACCGGCAACTTTACCCACGGCAAGCCCTAATAAAATACCAAGTCCAAGAGAGCCCGAAACCACTTCCATAAACCCGACATCCAGTTTTACACCTGCATTGGCAATGGCAAAAATTGGGATAATGAAAAAGGCATTAAAATCAATTAATCTGTTTTCTAACCGGAGCAACGGTGGTCTGGCGTTTTCCGTGTCTTTTTTAATGGTTTTCAGTATTTGTCCTTGACGCTTATCCTGCATGGGGTCAAGGTTTTCAATATCTGTTTCTTCTAATTCTTTGATATTATGAGCGGTACGCTCCTTTAATACCTTACTGTCCAATTTGGGTTTTATAGGTATGGTAACCGCGAAAAGCACCCCTGCTATGGTCGGGTGAATGCCTGAATTCAGGAAGCAATACCATAAAGCGACTCCTCCCACAATGTACCAGAAGAGGTTTTTTACCCCAAAACGGTTTAACAGTAACAATAGGATGAATACACCTCCACCAGCGCTTAAGTACAGCCCACTAAGCTCATTGCTGTAAAAGAGTGCAATAACGAGTATTGCCCCCAAATCATCCGCTATGGCCAGCGCCACCAGAAAGATTTTAAGCTGTGCCGGCACCCGCTTCCCCAACAGGCCAATGATGCCCAAAGAATAGGCTATATCGGTAGCCATAGGGATTCCCCAGCCATTGATATTTTCGGTACCGTAGTTAAAACTTACGAAAATCAGTGCGGGTAAAACCATTCCTCCGATTGCTCCCATGAGCGGCATAGAAGCTTTTTTGAAGGACGACAATTCGCCCACCATTATTTCCCGCTTCAGTTCCATGCCGGCCACCAGAAAGAATATGGCCATCAGCCCGTCATTGATCCATTCCTTGATGGTCAGACCAAAAGAAAAATGTTCGGATAGTTCAAAGAGAAATTCATCTTTAAGATAGTGGTGGTAAGCATCTGCCCAAGGGGAATTGCCCAGCACCAGGGCAATAATGGTTGCGCCAATCAGAAGCAATCCTCCGGTGGTCTCCCTGTCCAGAAACTTACGGGCAGTCTCTCTGATATATGCTAATTGGGAGTTACTATTTTCTACTGACTGATCCATTCTTTTGCCTTTTTCTTCTCCTGAAGGTGAAAAAATCTGACTTCTGAATCCGTAAAAAAATCAGTGGCTTTGGCCGCCCACTCCTGCCATTTTTTATCTCCAACAAATGCCATTTTTCCATAATCTGATAGATGTGTGGTATCTACTTTTAAATCTTCCCATAAACCTTCCAACTCGTAGCCGTCAAAGTCTTCCAGTTCAAAGTAGAAATCTACCTTTTGGCCTTTTTCAATAGTGTTGTGGATGAGCGGGTGGAATCTTTCCACGTCTTTTTTGGAGATTTTACCGCTGATTTTAGCGGCAATCAAGTTTTCCTCTTTTGTTTCCATTATCTGCATCATCTTACTAATTGTTCATGGGTTTCTAAGTCTGTTTATGTTCAAATCATTGTTGTTTGCAGCATGTCCCTCCTCCACATACCGGTGTTTCATTTCAACTGGACGCATTAACATCTTAAAATCGCTTTAGACCTGTTTTCGGATCGACTCACCCGTTTTTATCCGAAACGCATCCTCAATTTCCGAAACGTATATAATCCCATCTCCCGGCTCAGGTGTTTTGGCCTTGCCAATTATCAACTGTACCGCTTTATCCATTTCTTCATTCTGGCAGACCAGCTCCAGCTTTACCACCGGGCTATCGGTAACATGAAAATCAAGAGAGGGTGAGGCGCCCTTTGCTTTGTGGGCTCCTGTACCCTCTGCCTGTGAGATAGTCATGCTTTGAAAACCAGCCTCGCTCAAGGCTTCAATGACTACCTGTGCCCGCTTGGGCTTGATAAATGCTTTTATTTCTTTCATAATTCCTTTATTTTTATTGATTGTAGCGCATTGGCAAAAAACCGGTATTGGCCTGCTGCCAATGCGCTGCTAAATTCATTTCAAGAGGCTTTCTCAATGGTCGTGGCCTTCATGGTTTTCTTCTGACTCCCCATGCTCCTCGCTATTTTCGTGCTGGTGTGTGCCTTCCTGTTGCTTCGAGTTACAGCCGGTAGCCATAAAGCCTCCGGCTATTATGAAAGAAGCAATCCACAGTTTTAAAAAACTCGTCTTCATAATGGTATGTATTTAATTTTAAGATAATTAATGACTATGCGATGTCTGGCTTTTCTTCATCTCTGAGATCAGGTAATAGGCATTGTTCCAGGCTACTTTAGCTCCTTTGGGCAGTGGTTCCAACAGGTTTATTTCCACCCAACCCTCATCGGCAATACCGGTTCGTATTTCCACCGGTTTAAAGGCCCATTCCGTCTCACCGTCTTCATTGTGCTGTTCGGCAATGAAGATATAGGGTTTGCCTTCTTCCTCGATAATAGCACTTTCCGGCAGGGCTTTTACAGCTTCACTTTCTGTGTGGATTTTACCGTTGATGTACATCCCTGGGATCAGGAATTCTTTCTTTTGCTCAATTTCTGCGTGGACGTGAACCGCCTTTGGGTTTTGTTCAAATTGTTTACCCACCGAATAAATTTTGGCAGTAAGGCGGGAACCGGGCACGGACTCCACAGTAAAAGAAACTTTCTGCCCTTCTTTCACTTTGTACACATCTTTTTCGAATACCATTAGGTCAGCATGAATATGTTTGGTATTGACAATTGTGAACATTCCCGTTTGCGGCTGAATGTACTGACCTACCTGAATCAGAACGTTCTCGATATAACCATCTATGGGGCTTACCACAGGCACCTGCTCATATACATCGCCATTCCTGATTTTCTCTACATTCAGGTTCAACTGGCGCAGTTGGGCTTCGTAGCCCTTTACTTCTCCTTTCATGGATTGATAGTCAGACTTGGTCTCCTGAAAGGTTTTGCCGGAACCTACTTCTTCTTCGTACAGCTTCTTTTGCCGGTTGTATTCCTGCTCA
Source organism: Schleiferiaceae bacterium (assembly GCA_963758205.1). Taxonomy (GTDB): domain Bacteria; phylum Bacteroidota; class Bacteroidia; order Flavobacteriales; family Schleiferiaceae; genus Owenweeksia. The sequence continues at coordinate 715,250 of CAVWUM010000006.1, read as the reverse complement.
AGGTATTCACTGCGGTTGTAGGCCGTGATGTACTTGGTTTGAATCTCGGTTAGATCAGGGTGAGACAGGTAGGCCAGCACCTGGCCTTTACTGACCTTATCCCCTTCTATCACTTTGATGGAAGTGATATTGCCTCCAACTATCGCTGTAACGGTGGCCTCGTGTTGTGGTGGCACTTCCAACTGGCCATTGGCTTCTACCACGCCCGATATGGGGCGAGTGGGCATAGTGTCCACTTTCATCCCCAGGCTCTTAAATTTTAAGTTGGACAAATGAACTTCGCCCATGCCTTCTTCCCCGTGGCCTTCGTGCCCGCCTTCTTCATCGCCATGCCCCTCATGGCCGTCTTCTTCACCGTGGCCTTCGTGCGATTCGTGCTGCTCACCTTCCTCGTGATTATGCCCATCGCCATCGGTTTCGTTGCCACAGGCCGAAACAAAACCTGCTATAAATAGCAGTGCAAATAATTTTATGATCTGATTTTTCATGTCGTTTATTTTTATCCGTTACCGGTTTTAGTTTGTTGTTTGTAAATAGTATTCGAGTTCATAGCGGCTGTCCAGGTAATTGCCCAGGGCATTCCATGAATCCACTTCTATGCGGATAGCGTCCCTTATGTTTTGCAAAAAACTTACATAGTCTATTGCGCCTTCTCGGTAAGCCGTTATCGAACCTTGTCTTTGCTCGCGTGCCAGCGGCAATGCCTGGTCACGATAGTAAATCCATGAGTTACGCCATTTCAGGTATTCTTCCCGCATGGATTGGTACTCGGCATTGAGTTGTAGCTGATTTTGCCTGAGATTTTCCGTGGCAATTTCGCGCTGGATTTTAGCCTCTTGCGTACGGCCCAGCTCGGGCCCAAAAAACAAGGGGATTTGTATGCCTATTTGGTAGGTGTAAAACCCGGTTTGCCCCCCAACTTCTTGCCAGCCATACTGTCCTTGTAACTTGGGCAAAAACTCCGATCTTCTTTCCTTTATTCGAGCATCGGCCACTTTTATTTGCTGTTGATACACATTAAGCAAAGGGTGAGTACTTAGGGAATCCAAGTCATAATTAAGGATTCCGGTCAATTGCTCACTGGGCACATCCGGTACGGTATAAAGGGTATCGCTGACCAGCCATAAGTTGAGCCGCTGCAAAGCGCCCAGGTAATCGCGATAGGCCTGTTCCTTTTGGATGCGCACTTCATTGGCCTGGTTTTTAGTGGCCAAATAGGCCAGTTTAGAAGTTTCTTCTACTTCCAATCTCACATCTGCCGCTCGTTCTATATCGGTAAAGAGCGAATCCAAACGGTTGTACACCTGGTAGGTGTTTTTAGCGGTGTAAACCTGGCCCCAGGCCAACTTCACTTCTCGTTTAAGCTCTGTTAATGACAGATCGAGAGCGCTTTCGGCAAGGGCTACCCGTTCCTTTTGCAAACGCAGTCGCGGGGCAATTCCGAAAACATCAATATTTTGTTGTTGAACCCCTATCCGCGTATAAACTCCATCAGTATTGTTGCTTATTTCTTCTGCTCCTGTGAAGATCTGAGTATTGCCAAAATCCCAGGCTGTTTTCTTCAGGGCTTCCTCGCTTTCTATCTGTAGCCTTTTGGCCCTCACTTGCGGGAAATATTCAACCACCCTTTGCTGGGCATCTTCAAGGGAAATGGTCTGCAAGGTATCCGGGTTTATTCCCTGCGCCTTTGCAGATTGGGAAAACCCGAGGAAACCACCTAAACCAATAAGTAGGACAAGGGTGTTCAGCGCTAAACCACTGCTTTGTTTCCCCTTATTCTTTTCCTTCCGTTTTTCTACAAAAGTATAAAGCACCGGCAGCACCACCAAGGTAAGCAAAGTTGCCGTAAGCATACCACCAATCACCACGGTGGCCAAAGGCCGCTGTACTTCCGCTCCTGCAGATGCAGAGAAGGCCATCGGTAAAAATCCGAATATATCTGTAGTAGCTGTAAGCATGATCGGCCTGATCCTTTCTTTGGTACCGGTGAAAATGCGGTCTCTGATGCTGGTTACACCTTCTTCTTTGAGCGAATTAAATCGGTTGATCAAGACCAGACCGTTTAATACAGCCACCCCAAACAATACGATGAAGCCTACCCCTGCAGAGATACTGAATGGCATATCTCTCATCCACATAGCAAATACGCCACCAATAGCTGCCAGGGGAATGGCCATGTAGATCATAATGGATTGCGAGAAAGATTTAAGGGCAAAATAGAGCAAAACAAAAATCAGGAAGAGGGCAATAGGCACCACAATAGTGAGCCGTTTTTTGGCACTCTGTAAATTCTCAAACTCCCCGCCATAGGTAATATAATAGCCAGATGGCAGATTCAGCTGTTCATCCAGTTTGACTTGTATGTCATTTACTACCGACTCCACATCCCGGCCTCTTACATTTACACCTACATAAGTCCTTCTATAGGTATTGTCGCGGCTTATCTGCATAGGTCCTGGTTGGTAGCTGATGTCAGCTATTTCTTTGATGGGAATTTGTGTTCCGTCCTGTAGGTCGATATACAGGGTGCGCAGATCGTCTATACTTTGGCGGTGGGCCTCATCAAAGCGTATGACCAGGTCAAAACGTTTTTCGCCTTCAAAAATGACCCCTGCCTTTCCACCTGCGAAAGCAGAACTGATATACTCGTTCACCTTTTCAATGTCCAACCCGTATTGCGCCATTTTCTTACGGTTATAGCGCACGGTCATTTGAGGCAAACCCGAAGTCCGTTCGGCATTTACATCACCTGCGCCCGGCACGGTTTCAATAATATCGGCCATTTCCTGAACTTTGGTAGCCAATACATCCAGGTCTTCTCCATAGAGTTTTACGGCAATGTCCTCGCGCACACCTTCCAGTAGTTCATTGAATCGAAGTTCCACAGGTTGTGTGAACACAAGGTTGACCCCAGTCAATCGCTCTTCAAGCAGTTCCTTGATTTCGTCAATAAGCCCTTCCTTGGTTTCGGCCGTAGTCCACTTATCCCTGTCTTTTTCCAGGATGAGGTACATATCGGCAATGTCCATTGGCATAGGGTCGGTAGGAATGTCGGCCACTCCAATGCGGGCAGTTACGGTTTTGATTTCAGGGAAATTCTCCAGTAAAAGGTTTTCAATTTTATAGGATACATCTGTCGCCTCACTTAAGGAACTTCCCGGTCGAATTAAAGCTTGCATAGCGATATCGCCCTCGTCAAGTTGGGGGACAAATTCTCCTCCCATTCGTGAAAAAATAAACCCGGCTGCCACCAGCAGAACGACAGCCACGATAATTACAATTGCTTTAAATCGAAGGGCACTTTTCAATAAGGGCAGGTAAGCCCTGTGAATACCGCCAATGATTTTATCACTGATTTTTTCCAGCCAGCGTTCAAACTTTCCAAACCAGTTCTTTTTGTTTTGGATGGGTTTCATAAACAAGGCCGACATCATTGGCACATAGGTCAGACACAGGATAATGGCGCCTATCATAGCAAACCCGAAGGTGTAGGCCATCGGCTGGAACATTTTACCCTCCACACCCGTGAGGAAAAGAATAGGGGCGAATACGATCAGGATGATAATCTGTCCGAAAAATGCCGAACTCATCATCGTACTACCGGCATCGTAAGCCACCTCATCCATCACGTCCTGGTTGAATTTAATCTTTCCTGAGCGGATGCGTTTCTGGATTTCGTAAACCGTTCCTTCAATGATGATGACCGCCCCGTCAATGATGATCCCGAAGTCAATAGCGCCCAGGCTCATCAGGTTGGCCCAAACGTTAAACTGCTTCATCAAAATGAAAGCGAAGAGCAGGGACAAGGGTATGGTAGTGGCCGTAATCAGGCCCCCGCGCAAACTCCCCAGGAGGATAACCAGTGCAAATATTACGATCAGTGCGCCTTCAATCAGGTTGTTCTTTACCGTATCAGTGGTTCTCCCGATAAGTGCGCTACGGTCGATAAAAGCATCAATAGTAAGTCCTTCGGGAAGTGATTTTTCCACTTCCTCCATGCGCTCTATTCACGTTCTGGATAACCGCATTGGGTTGGATCCTTTTAGCATCATAATTATGCCGCCAACAGCTTCTTTACCATCCGTGTGAAAGCGCCGTAGCGTACCTGATGGCCAAAATGAACTTTCTCAGCTACGTCATCTATGGTGATGGGAATACCATTTTCATTACGAATAACGATATTTCGTATATCATCAAGAGAGCGTACCAGTCCCTCACCACGAATGAAATTGGACATCCGGTTCTTTTCGATGTAAGCTCCACCAGTATTTACATTATTTCGGGCAAGGGCACCGTAAACCTCTGAAATGCTCACATCCATGGCGTTGAGCTTTTCAGGATTAATAGCCACTTCGTATTGCTTGATGTAACCACCAAATGAGTTGACCTCCACCACACCATCAAGCAAGGTAAGCTGTCTTTTTACGATCCAATCCTGAATGGTTCGCAGTTCCATCGGGCTGATAGACTGTGTCATAACCCGGTTTCGGTTGGATGGTATATTCATAGATCTGGCCCAGGCCGGAGGAAATAGGGCCCATAGATGGGTCGCCAAACTTCTCCGGTATGGTCTCCTGTAATTCGATTAGTTTTTCCTGCACCAGTTGGCGGGGCAGATAGGTACCCATATCGTCTTCAAAAACGATGGTGACGACCGACAGGCCAAACCGCGAAACAGAACGGATTTCATCCACTCCCGGAAGATTTCCCATGGCCAATTCCACCGGATAAGTGACGAACTGTTCGATATCTTCGGTGGCCAGGTTTTCGGATACAGTCATCACCTGTACCTGGTTATTGGTGATATCCGGCACCGAACCGAGGTTAACCGTGGACATGGAGTAGATACCCACTCCTATGAGAGCCAACGTGAACAGGCCCACAATAAATTTATTCCTTATGGAAAAGGAAATGATCTTGTCAATCATAATGCTTTGATGTTATTTTAAGTGGACAGTGAAGTAGTGATGTATCCGCTCAATAGTGGCTAAGAGCAGGATAATACAAGCAATGGCAATAAAGAACCACTTTAGCACTTTTTGCCAGGTAAATTTCTCTTTGCTTTTTTTACTCAACTGACCTTTTCTTGAATTAAAAATTCTTGCTACAGATAATGCCGTTTACCGGCCTGATACAAAAAAGGCTTATGAAATCAGGATTACTGAAATAGCTGCTCTATCAGCTCATCTGAGGAGATGAAAAGGCATAACTATCCTGAAATTGCCCGGGTTTAGGCTCTTGGAGGAATAAAAAGCTCGAAGAGGTCGAGGCTTTTGAAATTTTGATGATAAAAAGGGTAATGCGATGGATTGCCAAGTGGATTGGCTTCGCTCATTGCATTGGGAAAGGTAACATGAACATGGCAGCAATGGCAGGAGCAAATGGGACTGCATAAGTCATTGGAAGATGACCCGTTATCGTGCCCGGAATGGAAATCACTGCTCATCACAATCTGCTGATCTTCAGTAGAAGCATTATTGCTAAGATCATCCGCGCAGGTTATGAACGAAAGACCCAGAAAATAAACTGCCAATATGTAGCATAGCCATTTCACAGTCGGCAAAAATAAGGAAAGTTCTTGAGATTTCAAAAAGTAGTTGTTGGAGGCACATGGGTGTATTCCAAATAGGAAGATAAGATTATATGACGTGTTTATAAGTTTGCATTTATTGGAAATCTTGGGATTGATCCAATTTTGAGAACCTCCCTAATCTTTGGTATGCTTTAGAGAAGAATGCCTTGCTGGAGCAAATTCTCCTTCAAAACTTTTGGGGTTCACTTTCAGAGTAAAAAAGTCTAATTGCAGGTTAATATGAGGATCTTCTGAACTCATGAACAGGAACTTTCGAGCCTCCTGTCTGATAACCTTATTGATGTTTTTGGCAGTCTTTCTGTATTCAAGAAAGTGATTACTGAGTTCCGTAACATATTCTTTCGATATAGATTCGTCAAAAAAGACTTGCGATTTACTATTGATTAGTTGAAGACCATTCAATTGGTGTATTTCTTCAATTGATTCTGTTGAACAGCAGTTCTCACAACCATCACCAAAATCATAAACTTTTGAATCATATAGGCATATCATTAACCTGGGATGAATGGGATAAAAGATTTGAAGGCCCTTTGCTACAAGTCCGGTAGCACCATATAATTCCCTGTTTGCTCCATCAGTTGATTGTAATAAACTACGGGTGCATCTGAAGAGATGAAGGGTAATGGGGATAGGTTAACCAAAAAACGACAGTCCAGAAAATCCAAAAGTTTTTGATGCTTGATGGAGTTAAGGAGCATGAGTAAAACGGGGTTTTCATGAACTAACCTCCCACCTTTTTCTAAATGTTTCCATAGTTCAGGTTCAATCTCCTTTGCAAGAGCTTTTAGATTGTGATTGAGCGATTCCATTATGTTATCTCCAGACTTTGGAGTCCTAAAAGATTGGAACAGAATAAACTGCTTTAACAGCTTAAAACCGTTAGTTTCAGGAGGTGGTGGAATGAGTAATTTATCTTCCGTCCAGTAGTAGAAAAGTTTGGCCATCGTATCTTCCATAGCAGCCAGTGCATCCTCTATTTCAGGATCTTCACCATACAGGAAATTCTCATATGCTTGTTGTTTCAAAGGGGCTTTCTGTACGAATATTCTATTGGCATGATTGTATAATCCTATGTGCTTGCCTTCATTGTTGGTAGAAAACCTTTTTAAGTAGAATTTTGGGATGTAATGATGTCGTTTCTTTTTTGGCATTATAAGTTCTTGTGATCTACTGAAAGTTAATTGGCCGTGGCTTATCTGTCCAGTGAAAAGTAGCAGGTTTGAACTTTTTCATGTACTGACCAACTCCGTCATCTAAGACAATCGAATAAGGGCTCTCAAAATAGTTCCGGCCTGATTTCGAGCAGATCATTTCTTCGATAATCATAGAGGGTGCAATGAAGATTTGTTTGTTAGAAAGGCTTTCAATAAGGTCATTTTTAGATTCGTCCGCCTGTACTTCAAATTTCAATTTTTTCCCTTTAATGATCTCCATGTCAACATCGAGTTGAGTTACTCTTCTCTTAAAATACAAGACCCCATCACTCTGGATTACTTCGGACAGGACCGGAGTGGAAGTTGCCATGCCATTCTTCGAGCAAAATTCTTGCTGTTGTTTTAGCCACGTTTTAAAGGCTTCTCTTTCGGTCGGAATAATTCCGCAGTGGCTAAACCAGTTATTTAAATCTGATACATGACCGACTGTGCTTATTCTTAACTCCTTGTCTTCAACGTTCCAGGCAAAAGTGAATGATAGTACCTCCTCATTATTCTTTTTGAACAAGGACTCAACTACCATTTTAAGAGCCTCAGCCGTCTTATTTACCAGTTGTTGTGTATTACTTGATGAGTGGTAGATACATGGAATGTTAATATAGTAGTCCTCAGGGCACATATACTTACAACGATTCGGCATCTCAAGGTCTTCTCCAATACGGTTGAGCGCTTTTTTTACTTCAATGGTGAAATACTCGATCGCATCGTGCTGACCATCCTCTAAATGAATTACATCTGGTATTGACACATATCGGGTTCTGTCACCATGATCTTTTTTGGCATGATAGCTCACGAGCATACGTATCCCATCATCTTTACTTATGGAGTAAGGAATGTATTTCTCTAACGGGGTTTTTTCTTCCTCATGATTCGGAATTTGTTTAACTGCAGGTTTTGGAAGGTTAAAGTACTCGTAAATTTGTGGGTTTCCTTGCAGATAATTGGTAACAAGGGACTTCCATCGATCTAAAGAAAGTTTACCGTTTACCCTGAATAACTTTGTATAATTACTTCTTCGACCAAATTCGGTCATTTTGGAATCTAATCTCTCAATCATAAGGTCGGTTGAGTAGGCTCTAATTGCTCCGTCAAAATGTTGGAACTCCTTTTTATCCTTATTGTAAATGGAGTGAATGTATCTACAAGCATAAGTGTCGTTTAGTGTAGGTGCGGGTTCATCTTTAACTTCTTCTAATTCAAACTCATGCAATTCGTTATTTGCCTTCCAAAAGAACTCTGTTCGGTCAATATTGTAGTAAAGTCTTTCAAATTCATCACTCTTATGAACTGTTAACCCCGGCTGAATGGATGAAATATTATCGTCATACTTCGGACCCCACCAATATTCAAATTCAAACGATTGGAGAAAAGACGGACTAAACCCAATAAAATCGGGATCGAGCTTGATCTTCGCTTTTAAGCCTTCTTCTTCACTTAGTCTCACCAGTTCATCCAGAAACATTGAATGAAAATTGTTGTAGTGAGATAAGGACTTCCGAAAATATGGGTGAGCTAAAACTGTTTTATTTGAAGATCTATCTTTGAAAATACCATATCCCAGGTATTCAAAATCAGCTAACAGAACTTCAACATCTATTAGGTTGTCCTTGTCATTCTCTACTTGTTGAGCCAATTTCGGATAAAATTTAAAAAGTACATCACTCTGATTGTAAAGAACTAAGTTGTTGTAGAAAAACTTTCCGATTGACTCATCAAACGTTTCATCCAGCTCTTCGATAAAATCTTTTTGGTGTGGTTCTATCGATTTTGTCAGCATGTTTAAGAAAAACGACCTTCTGGCATTATTGATATTTTCGAAATCAGCGTCACTTTCACCTATTAAGAAATACCCAACGGTCAGGGTTTTCTGAAAATCAAAGTAAAGCCCCTTTGCGTAAGCCCAGCCAATAGGTTTGTGCAAATCATGTGACATGTTGGATGGAATACCATAAATGGAAGACTGCCAAACTCCGTCTTCAAGAGCAGCAATTGAGAATTGAGTTCCATCTTTAGAAACTTGGCCTGAATTAAATATTGCAAAGTGACGCTTCATATCATTATTTGTTTACAAAAACCAAAGGTTATTCTCCCCAAACTCTGGCACCTTATCGCTTTTGAAATGATGATCTACTTAATCAAAGGTGCCTTTCTTTTAGCTAAAGAGAAATGTCTTTAGCCTCATTCACCTATTTACAATCCACTTAGTAAAAAAGAAAATAATAAGTGGTAAGAAACTGAATTGGAGCACTGGCGACAAGCCGACCTCAACCCAGGGGATTAATGGCATATCCTGGGCGTAGCTCCAGTTTCCGGCAGCGGTATGGCGCATTTCGGCCAGTATGGCTCCGATACCTCCTGCCAGGATGAGCCAGAAAACGCGTCTCCCTTTCATTTGCCCTATCCAATAAATATCCTTGTAAATAAGGGCGAATCCAAACCACAGTAGAATCACCATAAACATATCTGCAATAGAGGCAAGGCCACAAAAACTAATGTGTTCAAGGTCAAATACAAAACCTTCGTAGAGTGGCCCCTGCGCCACTTCCCATATCCAGTTTAGCCCGAACGCCAGCAGGGCTATTGCCCAGAGTGTTTTGTGAAACCGGTTTCGGTTCTTTACCAGCTTACTGAAATAGATATACCCCCACAGCACAAGGGAAAGGGCAATGACAGGTGTTACAAACAAATCCAGATTAAAATTCATACGTCTTTTGATTTTCGCATCTTCCCTTTCAGCAACTGTGCGTTGATTGCTACGATAATGGTACTTAAGCTCATGAAAACAGCCCCTACAGCAGGCCCCAATACAAATCCTGTTGAATACAGAACTCCTGCTGCCAATGGGATAGCAAAAGCATTGTAACCGGTAGCCCAAACCAGATTTTGGATCATCTTGTTGTAAGTGGCCTTACCGAATAAAATCAGGTTCGCAATGTCTTGCGGATTGCTGTTCACCAAGATAATATCTGCCGTTTCTGCTGCTACATCAGTACCTGAGCCCACGGCAATTCCCACATCTGCCTGTGCCAGGGCGGGGGCATCATTTACACCATCACCTGTCATGGCTACAAATTCACCTTTTGATTGCAGTTCTTTTACGATTTCTACCTTTTGGTGTGGCAGTACTTCTGAGTAATAACCGTCCAGTCCTAATTCTTCACTAACTGCCTTAGCGACTGTTTCATTATCGCCAGTGGCCATCATCACTTTTATATTGTTGTTTTTAAATACCTTTATTGCTTCTGCACTTTCAGGTCTTATCTCATCGGCCAACGCGATGTAACCGGCCAGTTTATTGTCAACGAGAATAAAAACTACGGTCTCAGCAGCACTGCTATAAGCATTTTCAGGAATGGAGATATTTTCGTCTTTCAAATATCCCGGGCTCACCACTTTCACATCTTTACCCTCTACTTTGGCTTCTACACCTTTGCCTGTGATGGCATTGAAGTTTTCTAGTTTGGGAATTTTAATCTTTTGCTCTTTTACTTTTTTTATGATACCCACCGCAATGGGGTGTTCAGAGCTTTGCTCCAGGCCACTTGCCAGTCTCAATAACTCGTCTGCATCAAACCCTTGATCTACTGTTTCTATCCTGGTTACACCAAAATCACCCTTTGTCAATGTGCCGGTTTTATCAAATACCAGGGCTGATATTTTTCGTGATTCCTCAAAAGCGGTTCGGTTTCGAATAAGCAGGCCATTTTGTGCGGAGATGGCCGTAGAGATAGCCACCACCAGCGGGATTGCCAGACCCAAAGCATGTGGACAGGCTATAACCATCACCGTTACCATTCTTTCCAGGGCATATACAAAGGGGAAACCGAGTACTATCCATGTGGCCAAAGTTCCAAAGCCAACTGCCAGCGCAATATAGGTGAGCCATTTAGCCGCACGATCTGAAAGGTTTTGCATTTTGGATTTGGACTTTTGTGCTTCTTCTACCATCGTAATCACCTTGTTCAGGTAACTGTCCTTGCCCGTGTGCTCTACCCTGGCCTTAAGCGATCCATTTCCATTAATCGACCCACCAATAATCTTTTGATCTTTTCCCTTTTTCACGGGTTTTGACTCCCCGGTAAGCATAGATTCGTTGAGATAGCTTTCCCCCTCAACGATCACCGAATCAGCAGGTACTTTTTCTCCGGGTTTAATAAGGATAATGTCGTTCTTTCCCAGTTCTTCCAATTTTACATCTTCCACAAAGTCACCCTTTACAAGGTGCGCTTCTGAGGGCATCATACTTACCAGCAATTGCAGGGCTTTGGAGGCTCCCAACACCGATTTCATTTCCAGCCAATGGCCGAGCAGCATAATGTCTATCAGGGTGCTTAATTCCCAGAAAAAGTCCTCCCCATCCAAGCCAAATACTGTAGCAGTGCTATAAAAATAGGCTACACTAATGGCCAATGATATTAAGGTCATCATGGCCGGCCCTTTGGCTTTCATTTCACTATAGAAGCCTTTTAAAAACGGCCAACCTCCCCAGAAATAAACTATGGAGGAAAGGCCAAAGAGCCACCAGGCGTTGCCCGGCAAGAGCCATTCATAACCGAAGAAATCCTGGATCATCGGTGAAAAAAACAGGATGGGAATGGTTAGCAAAGTGGATAACCAAAACCGTTTCCTGAAGTCTTTGATCATCATCCTATGATGGTCGTGTCCAGGCATTCCCATAGGGACGCTGCCGTGGTCATGGTCCATTTTGGAATGATCCATTTTCGAATGGTCCATGTCTCCCTCGTGGCCAAGTTTGGTTTTTTCGGACAAGTGCCCTTCTGGATCTTTCAGCCCTTTATGAGATTTGATTTTATCCGAATTTTGCTGATGATGTGAGTGATGCTCGTGATTTTCCATATTAATTAATTTGAGTGTTGATATGTAAGATTTAATTGTTCAAGTGTTACAAGCAGTTTATTGGCTACAAACCAGTTTCGGTACCAGCGTTTGTAGGCTGGTACTATATGCCAGGGCAATTGGTTGCAGTTATTGATAATGCTATGATAAGCTGTCCTGTACGCCTCCCACTGACCGGGTATAAGTTCGTCCTCCACAGCATACTTCCATTTTTTGTGGGGTTTGGTTTTGCGTTCATCAATGCGCTTCTTCTGCTCTTCTTCTGATAGGTGGAGGTAAAATTTCAAAATCACCGTGTTATTGGCCCCCAGATGATGTTCCAGTTCATTGATCAGGTTGATGCGGTGCTTCAATACATCTTCAGAAAGGGTTTTCTCTACGGAAGGCACCAAAATATCTTCGTAATAGGACCGGTTAAATATCTTGATCATTCCTTTTTCGGGAAAATGCGGATAGATACGCCATAGGAAATCATGTTGGCGCTCGTCCTCAGTGGGTTTTTTAAATGATTTGACCTGAACGCCCTGCGGATTCATGCTGCTGAAGGCATGACGAATAGTTCCGTCTTTTCCCGAGGCATCAACTCCCTGCAAAATAATGAGGATGCTATAGCGCCCATCCGCATAAAACTTATTCTGAAGTTGAAAGAGTTCTTTACGCAGCTTTTTCAAACTTTTCTTTGTCTTAGCTATATGAGAATCCCCCGGTGGAAACGTATCTATTTTACTGAGGTCAATCATCAGTGACTTATTTTTAGTTTATGAATCATGGCCTCACTGAGGCTTTCGCTGTATGCCCCGTAAGCATCCACCAACACGCCCTTGATTCCCCCTTTTCCACTAATAGCGTAAACTATACTATTGTCATCAGGATTGCTCATACCCTCAAAACGGTAAAAAGCATCTACCTGAAAATCCTCAGGGTGCAGTTCAAGTTTCGAGGTGGTACATTCCAGGCAATGTGGCTTTAGGTTGAGGTCTTCTGTATAACCTTCTTGGCGAAGTCCGGAAATCGCCTGACTCAATGTCTCGTAATTTCTATTTTCTTTATTCATGCTTGTTATTTTCGTTAGGATCAGATAATTCTTTTCTTCTTTTCAAAAACCACTTTTCCCCGGCAAAAATTAAAATCATCAATGTAAGGGATAACCAAACGACCAAAAAGTCAGTGGAGGCTTTGATCCATAGAAAGGCAGCCAGCACAACTCCGTCAATTATCAGTGCAGTGATAACAATTACCGGGTTTGCGTTCACGTCTTTACGCAAATGTTTCAAAACACCCCAATGAACCACCATATCCATTACGATGTAAAAGACGGCTCCCAGGGAGGCTATGCGGCTCAAGTCAAAGAATATGGTGAGGAGGATGGCAATGGTAACTGTATAAACCAGCATGTGCTTTTGAATTCGTCCGGGCATACCAAAATGGCTATGAGGAATGAGTTTCATTTTAGTCAACATGGCCGTCATGCGAGAAATAGCAAATACATTGGCAACTACACTTGATACAGTGGCCAGAATAGCGATGCCCACGGTAAACCATAAGCCATACTTTCCAAATGCAGGACGCGCGGCTTCCGCCAGGGAATAATCCTTGGCCTCAATAATCCGGGGAACTGAAAGATTGGCTGCCACTGCAATGGCCACGAAAACATAAACCACAGCACAAATCAACAAGGAGATGATAATGGCTCGTCCTACATTCTTATGGGGTTTCTTTACTTCTTCACCGCTGTTAGTAATGGTAGTAAATCCGGCATAGGCCAGAATAGCGAGAGCCAGGGCACCGAGGTAACTTGCCATGGAATACTCCCCCGATATCTCTTTTGGAACGGCAGCGTCAAAAGAAAAACCGGCTGCCCATAAACCACCCAGGGCGAAAATAGCGATGCCGCCAACTTTCAAAATAGCCATTATAAGGGCTGATTTTTGGATGAATTTGTTCCCAGAAATATTGATCAGGAAGGTGGTCACCAATAGCAGTACTCCCAGGGCAGGAATCCAAAAGTTTCTGGCACCCGCCTCAAACAATTGCATGGTGTAGGAGCCGAAAGTTCGGGCCACCAGGCTTTGATTGATGATCATGGCAAAAGCCATGAGCAATGCCGAACCGGCAGTGATGGTTGTTTTTCCATAGGCTTTTTGCAGTATCATGGCAATACCGCCAGCCGAGGGATAAGAGTTGGAAACCTTAATATAGGAGTAGGCACTAAATCCTACGATCACCGCGCCAACAAGAAACACGAGGGGAAACAAAGCCCCGGAAAGTTCGGCCACTTGTCCCAGCAGAGCAAAAATGGCAGCACCAATCATTACACCTGTGCCCAAAGACACTGTTCCTGCAAGGCTTAAGCTGTTCTTTTTATATTCACTCATAAATAACAGTATTACTTTTCAAGCTCAGCTTTTCGTTCTTCATATTCAGCCTTCTCTATTTCGCCCCTTGCATATCGCTTTTTGAGTGTATCCATCGCAGAGTCATTGCTGCTCTTACCGCCCGTGGTGCCGCTGTTCTTTTGGAAGATTCCCCCACGGCCTAGGGCTACAATTAAAACTACTATCAGTATTGCACCGATAATCCATCCATACATCATCATTTTATCTGGTTTTTTTAGGTCAAAAAATAAAATTTATTTACAGTCTTTATTCATTGCTAAATGTCTGTTTTATGGTCTCCTTTTGATTAATTTATTTCCATCATTAGAATGATCAACATTAATCTAAAGCTAATAAATTATCAGCCAAAAACTAAAGGCTTTCAATTACTGATCTGAGCTTATTACGTATCTCTTTTGCAATGCCCTCCAATTTATCATTTTCTACCACTTGCATGGAGGCCACCGGATCTACTGCTGCCACTTCAATTTCCTTATCTATTTGCTGTACAATCACATTGCAGGGCAGCATGGCACCAATTTTATCTTCGGCCAGCAATGCTTTATGTGCAAAAGGTGGATTACAAGCTCCAAGAATACGGTAGGGACGGAAATCTTCATCCAGCTTTTTCTTTAGTGTGGATTGCACGTCAATTTCGGTAAGCACCCCAAATCCATCTTCTTTTAAGGCATTAGTTACTTTTTCAATAGCTTCCTCAAAACTTAAGTCTTTCAGTGTTGTCGTGTGATAATACTTCATGTTAATCTGTTTTTTGATTTATATCTTTTCTTCGTTTGTACTCCTTAAAAACCAGCGCTCTCCGGCAAAAACCAGTACCATCAGTACCAAGGTCACGATTATAACCAGGATATCACTTGACGCTTTTATCCAAAGAAATGCCCCCAATACAACAAGGTCGAGCAAAATAGCAGTGATAACAATCGCACTATTGGCATTTATTTTTTTTCTAAGATTTTTTAATACGCCCCATTGGAGTAGCACGTCCATCGTTAAATAAAAAATAGCTCCCAGGGATGCAATTCGGTTCAGGTCGAAAAATGCGGTGAGCAAAATAGCGATAACTACAGTATAAACGAGCATATGTTTTTGCAATCGACCGGTCATCCCAAAGTGTTTATGAGGGATTAGGTTAATTTCAGTAAGCATAGCAGTCATTCTGGAAACGGCAAATATGCTGGCTATAACCCCCGAAATAGTAGCAACTATGGCAATACCCACCGTAAACCACAGTCCATATTTACCAAATGCAGGTTTGGAAGCTTCTGCGAGGGAAAAATCTTTGGCGGCTATAGTTTCGGGAATTGACAAATTGGCTGAAACTGCCAAGGCCACCAGCACATATACCAGGGTGCATAGAAAAAGCGAAATTATAATGGCACGTCCCACGTTTTTAGTAGGGTTCACAATCTCACCTCCACTGTTTGTGATGGTGGTAAAGCCTTTATAAGCCAGGATTGTAAAAGCTAAGGCTCCTATATAGCTGTATGTGGCATAGTCACCGGAGATGGAGGAAGGCAGGGCTTCACCAAAAGAAAAACCAGCTGCCCATAAGCCGGCAATAGCAAAGATGACAAGCCCCCCGATTTTGATTACTGCCATCATCAGGGAAGTTCGTCCGATCACCTTGTTACCGGAGATATTGATTAAAAAGGCAATCACCAATAATAAAACACCCAAAATAGATATCCAAATACTGTTTTCTTCTACATCGAAAAGCTGTAGGGTATACGCTCCAAAAGTTCGGGCCACTAGGCTTTCCCCAATCACCATTGAAAAAGCCATTAAAAGGGATCCTGCTGCTGTGAATGTGCCCGGGCCATAAGCCATTTTCAAGTACATTGCAATGCCACCCGCTGACGGGTAAGCATTAGATAACTTTATGTAAGCATAGGCACTAAAACCAGAGATAACCGCTCCCACTAAAAAGGCTAACGGGAACAAAACCCCTGAAAGTTCAGCTACCTGACCCAGCAGGGCAAAAATACCGGCCCCTATCATAACCCCGGTACCCAGTGCCACAGCTCCGGTTAAGCTCAGGCTGTTTTTCTTGTAATCATCCATCCTTTAAAATCTTGCGGTTAAACCTCCACCAAAGCCAAAACGGTTGTCGTAGCTGGCCATTAGCGAAAAGTTCCTTGACAGAAAATATTCAAGTCCGGCCGCCCAAACCAGTTCTTCCTTATAGAGATCGTTTCCGATGAGGTTGTCCTCATCACCAATATCATTGACCAGCCCAAAATCGGCCTGGTATTCAATCTCGCCAAAGGCAACGGTACGTGGTAGGATCATGATTTCCCTTTCCAGCCCTATTTGAGGCCTCAGCAGATGGTCGATGCGCACATCCAGGTCAAACATATAGGGGGTGAAAAAACGGAAACCCGCTACGGCTGTGGTCACTACTTCGTCAAAACTGTTCTTTTTCTCATTCTCTACGTTTACTCCTGCAAATACCCTGAAATAATCATACAAGTATCTTTCATAGGTAAATTCGCCTTCGGCAATTTGATTCCAGCCGTATTCTGCAATGAGATTAAATTGATTGCGGGTGTTGGACGTAACGAGGTTGAGGGTGCTCATGTGGGATGCCGCGTCAAGCAGGCCCCAGGAATAATATTTATCTGTTTCGTGTATCAATTTTTTTACGGGATAGGGCTGCATACGCGGGTCGCGGGGTGTGCCGTAGCTGTACACCCTTGCCATCCCACCAACCAGGTGATAAAGCACATGGCAATGAAAGAACCAATCACCTGTTTCATTAGAATCAAATTCTATAGTAACCTGCTGCATGGGCGGTACGTTAACAGTGTGCTTTAGCGGGCTCTTCTCACCATGCTCATTGATTACCCTGAAAAAGTGGCCGTGCAGGTGCATCGGGTGGTGCATCATGGTGAGGTTGTTTAATGTAATGCGTACTACTTGGCCTTTTTCGATTTTTATCTTATCAGCTTCAGAAAGGGGCACTCCATTCATGCTCCAGATGTAGCGCCACATATTACCGGTAAGGTTGAGCAATACTTCTTTCACCGGCCTGTCTTCCGAAAAGCTGGTTTTCTCCACTGCCTCGAGGTAATCGTAATTGTATTCTGAAAACATGGTCATACCTTCCATGGCCGAATTGTCCATGTCCATTTTTCCGGGGGCATGTGCGGTATCTGGTTTCACCTTCTCATCACGGTCGTTCATACCGGAATGGTCCATTTCACCTTCCATATCCATATCTTCTTCCATCTGCATGCCCCAGTTTTCTTTCAGCTTGTAGGGTTCTTCATTCGATGGATTAAACTTCATAGCAGGAGCCCCCATGCGCATGTCCATTTTTGCCATTTGTTTCATCATGGCTATCTTATCAGGACGGGGAACATCAGGGGCAGCCAGGGTATCGCCACTGCCCAGGTAAGCCGAAGTCTGTCCTGAGCCATCCTGCACAGAGGCCCGCACCTCCATTTGGCCATTGTCCGGTATGGTCACTATAAAGTCATAGGTCTCGGCAATTCCAATGAAAGTTTTATTATGCATTACCGGAACCACCCGCAGGCCATCTGCGGCTACCAACAAGGGGTCTTTGCCCCCGAACGTAAGCCAGTATTGCGATGAAGCCGAGGCGTTGATAATGCGCAGCCGTACTTTATCACCCGGTTTATACTGGGTGTAGGCCACCTGCTTTTCACCATTCATCAGGAAAGCGGGATAGTAGATATCGGCTATATCTGCACTTTCCATCCGCTGACGCCAGAATTTTAGCTGGGCACCAAAGCCTCCCCGGGCAATTACCCTATTTAGTGGTGTGGAGGTTCCTTTCTTCATGTTATACCACTCATTTCCACGTTTCAGGTTGCGGAGCACATTCATGGGTTTTTGGTTGGTCCAGTCAGATATTACCAATACCTGTTCGTGGTCGTAGTCCAATGTTTGCTCTTTGGGATGTATTACGATGGAACCGTACACCCCGCTTTGTTCCTGAAGCATGGTGTGCGAGTGGTACCAGTAGGTACCGGATTGGATCAACGGATATTCATATTTCAGCGTTTCACCGGGCCTGATTGGCGGGGTGGTTAAATAGGGCACTCCATCGTAAAAATTGGGCAATAATAAGCCGTGCCAGTGTACTGAAGTTTCCACGTCCATTTTATTCTCCACATAAATTACGGCATAATCACCTTCGGTAAAGGTGAGGGTGGGGCCCGGGATATTGCCGTTAATCGTCATTCCGGTAACATCCTTTCCGGCTTTATTCACCGTTTCCTGGTCTATCGTTAAGTGATACACGGTGGTATCAGTTTGAGCCGACACAGGATTGGCAAGGGCCAGAACTAAGGCCGTGGCAAGTAAAAATTGTTTTCTGATTATGTTGTATTTATGCATTTGATTGGTTTTCTCAGGTTCATTAATGTTCGTGCGATTCTTCTGTTTCCAGGTATTTTCCTTTTGGGCCCACTCCTTCAATGTGTACCAATTGAGAGCCGTAGTGTCCGGCCTGACTTACAGAATAAGCGGCCCCGGCCAGCACCAGGCTTACCACTATTACCGCCCAACGATTCTGCTTTAAGACAAACTGACTGATTAGTTGCAGGACAAAAGCCGTGATGCTCAACCAAATAGTCCAGTCGGCATATAAGTCATGTTGGTCAAGGACAGCTTGCATTTGCTCAGTAAGGTCATGGGCATGTGGATGAAACCACCTACCTGCTGCATAAGCACCCAGGGCACCCAATCCGGTAAAAATGGTGATTATCCAATCCAGGTCTCTTTTGAGAATGAGAATGTTGGCTATGGATATAAGTGCCGCCAGCAATAGCAACACAATCGGAAAGTGGACGAGGAGAGGATGCAGGTTGGGAAACTCGTCAAAATCTGCTTTCACCGATTGATTACCCCTGGTTTCGTTATCAACATCCGCTACTCCATGATCATCAATTTCCTGAACCTGCCCCTGTTGTTCGGTACTGTCCTTTTTATTGTGATCTTCATCCCCGTGGGCATAGATACTGGGTACATTGAGCAATAAAAGGCAACTCAAGAGCAGTCCCAATTGTACATTTGATATTTTTAGTTTCATCATCATCATCTGGTTGTTTTAATAATTCATTAAAAAAAGCTGCCATATCCCTTCATAAAACCGGGCTAATGGATTTCTGGTTTTGTTTAATTTAGGCCTCTATGGGTCATGTTAATTGCCCACTTTCTCAACAGCTGCTATTGTAAATCCTCAATGGATTTTACTTTTGTTTGGTTAGGTTTCGCGTTTCTTCATCCAGTTTACCTTCAAACTTGGGCATTGGTCTTTTTTTCTTTTCCGCTTCTGTTATCACTACGCCATTTTCCCTTATGTCATTGATTAACCATTGCATTTCCATAATTTCTCTGCGTTGGGCTTTGATGATTTCATCGGCCAGCTCTCTTACCCGCACATCTTCAATTTGAGAACGCTCACTGGTCAAAATGGCGATGGAGTGATGGGGAATCATACCTTCCATGTAATCCACATCAGAAACTGTTACCTGACTTCGCACCAGCCCTATGCCACCAGCGATAAGCAAGATACCCAAGGAAATGATGGCAATATTGGCTCCGCGATTTTTATACATATTGAGCATAAAAAGCAGCATTATGATTACCATTGACCCCGCCATTATGATGGTCATAAACAACCTGGTCTCGCTATACCAGAAGTGGTCAATAATCTGGTAAGAGTGGGTGTACATCAGAAAAAACATGGCTACCATAGCTGTAGCAATCATTGCAAAAAATTTCCCGTAGTTGCTGTTTTGTTCTTTTTTGTTTTCCATTTTAACTTGTTTTTAAGTGATTATTTGATTTAATATATTTTCCTGCCTTTTGTTCTGTGTGTCCCTTCACACACTTTTGCCTAATACATTGTTCCATTTCCAGCAATCTGATTTCACTAAACTCATTGATATTTTGCGTCTTCCATAAAGCTCTTTATCAAAATCTCTTCTCATTGTAAACTTCACATCACTAAAGTCCCGGATCAAATCTTCATGATAAGCAAAATCTGGTGGTTGATTGGCCGGATGAATAAAGCTTTTATTAAGCGTGGAAAAGTAATCTGACAAGGCAAGTTGCACACTATTTACCATCATGGGATTACTTAAGGCCTCAGTTGGAAATATGTTTCTCGCAATGCTCAAGGCTTCATCAAGGCGAACCACACTCACCGGAGCGGAATAGGATAAGTGCCTGTGATGAAAATAATGTATTACCGGGTAGGCAAGATGCTTCTGTGTATGCTCCAGGAGCATGGGGTGTAAATCTTCCAGAAAAGGTTCAAGGTATTTGAAGTGCTTACCGTCCCAGCTATTTTTTAAGATAGAAACCGGTGATTCACCCATATCGGCAATAAAACCTGCCAGTTGTCTTCTGAAGTTGACGGCTGATAATACAGGTAGCAGATAGGTTATGGCCATGGTTATAAGTATTAGACCATTCAGTGCATTTAAGGCGGTGATAACCCGGTAAAGGTTATTACCTGGAATGAAATCTCCTATACCGAGGGTTGAAATGGCAAAGCCACTGAAATACACCTTCTCCCATATATCGGCAGGTAGTTTAGTTTGTGAGTGGACCACCGAACCGGCATCGGCCATATAGAGCAGAAAGTAACCACCCCACATAGCCCCCACCCAAAACAACAGAAGGGTGAACACAATGATAAACCCCGAATAGCTGAGCAATGTACTTTGAGGACGATGGCCGGCTAAATTTTTTAAAAGCTTCCAAAGCCCGGCTGAAATTGGCCCTGAAATAAATCCCGCCCCGGAAGACTGTATAGTAGTTAGAAGCAGGTCGGTCGCAACCGTCAATATTATGACAATCCCAATACTGAAAATAATAATACTCATCTAATTTCTTCCTTTTTTCAATAATTCATTAAAAAATAGCTGCCATCTTTCTCCATAAATACCTGGCTGATCAATCTCCGTTTTTTATCCAGCTTTTCGGTTACCTGATAGGTGATGGTTTTTACATTCACCCCCCACATATAGGCTTTCACCGTTAACCGCGATGTAAGCGTAAAGCCGCTGCCTGTTGTCGAAACTTTACGATCATTAATAGCTATGATGCTTTTAGAACCGAAAAAGCTCAGGATGCCGGATTCAATGGACATTTCCAGGCTCAGGTTTTCCAGTTTTCGGTCATCTGCATCAAAGTCATAAAGCCTTTTAAACCCAGGAGAGGAGGCTTCTATCACGTACTCCGCATTTCCCTGCCGGGCGAATGGGAACACAGCGAGTAGTACGTCTGACTTGCCCGGTTCACAGGTGTATTGGGTAAGGTATTTATCTTTGAGATTGCCTTCCTCATCAAAAAGGTTTACCTGTAGTTGAACACTCAATTGGTTTCCGGTGGTTTGGAGTTCTCCAACCCTAAAAACTTGTTTGGCGGTTAGCTCCTTATCGGTATTGAAGGCCTTTCGTACGACTTCCTTACCGGCTATTTGCTCAATGAGCATATCTTGTCCATTAGCCGGAATACAATTAATAAGAGCCAATATGACGATCAAATTCTTATACATGGTTCATGGTTGCTAATACCCTTGCAGCCAATATGCTGCTTAAATCAATCTTATTGCTTTCGTGCGGAATAGTGTTGCAGGTAACTACTTCGGCACCTGCATTTATTAAATCCTGGTAGGCACTGCCCGCAAATACAGCGTGTACGCCAATGCAAACGGGAGCCTTCATCCCGGCATTTTTTAAATGACCTACAGTTTCAATCATGGTTCGGGCTGTAGAAATAATATCATCAACAAGCACGGGTGTATGTTCTTTAAATTCTTCCACCTGCGGCACCGAAACTTCCACATCGCGGTCGCCATGGCGGGTTTTTTCCAGTACCATAAACGGTGCTCCCGCTGCTGTAGCCACTTCCGATACCCATTGCTCGCTTTCACTGTCGGGGCCTACCAATACCGGGTTTTCAACATTTTCTTTAACCCATCTGGAAATGGCATTGGCTGCATGAACCACTTCTGAAGGAATATTGTACACCTCACTAAGTGAACTCCTGCGGTGCAGATGCGGATCAACCGTGATAAGGCTGTCAGCAAAGCCGGAAATGAGCTTTCCAAAATAATCTGATGTAACGCCTTCACCGGGTTTGAAGACCTTATCTTGCCGCATATAGGCCAGGTAGGGTGCCACCAGGCAGGTGCATTTGGCCCCAAGACTTTTGGCGGTTTGGGAGAGAAAGTACAATGGAAGTAGTTTTTCATCGGGCTGGTGCAGGGTAGCCACCAGCACTACGCATTTATCCCTTACATCGGATAGGATGCGTACATAGGTTTCTCCATCAGGAAATTGACGAATGGTAACTTCAGCAATTTTAGCTTTAAGATGAGTACTTAATTTTTCGGTTAATATTTCATTCCCGGGCAGGGCAACAAGTATTGATTTCATATGGACTGATTTTTATTTGAAATTCTTTTAAAATGGCAAAACAGAAAGTTTTGGTTTGTACCAAATGGTGTGAGGTGATCTTTGGTAGTGCATTTTATTTTTCCCCACTTTTCATGCAGCAGTTTTGTCAGAGCCTCCTCTGAATAGCGCTGAACAGGGAGGCCACTGCACTTTTCGGGGCCATTCTCAGAAAAAGTACCCAATACCAGGTGCCTGGCGCCACTTTGATCGAGAATACTCAGATATTGCCGAATTTCCTGATCGGAAACCAGAAAATGAAAGGTGGCGCGGTCATGCCACAGGTCATAAGCCGAGGGTTCAAGCTGTAATATATCTGTGGCAATGAAATTCACCTTCTCCGCCATTTTGCCCAGCCTCTTTTTGGTCTTTTGGATGGCTGCCTCCGATATGTCCAGTACAGTGAGGTTCGTGTAACCCTCTTTAAGGAGAAAGTCTATCAACTTGCTTTCACCTCCACCTACATCAATAATGGCTGCTGATTTGGGCAAATCACTTTTCCGGATCCATTCCAAAGAAACTTCGGGAATTTGCTCCGTCCAGCTAAACTGGTCAGGGTCCTTTTCCTGATATATTTTATTCCAATGCTTTTGTCGTTCCATTTTTCAACTGTTTTTAAAAATCCAGACTGAGCTGGACGGATGGACATGGTACCGAGCCATAGCTGCAGTACACACAACAATCTCCTTTCCGGGGCTTCAGTAATTCACCGCAATTGGTGCATTCATAAAAATACTGGCAGGCATCCTCGGGCATCCTTTCTTCCTTAACAAAGCCGCAGACCGGGCAGGTGATCACAGAATAGATTTGAATGGCGCGGTTATTATTTCCTTTGTTCATGTTATATCAATTATGCTGCTTTCATTTTGCCGGTAGTACTCCAGTGCGTAATCGAGTTCACCTTGCGATTCGGCATGGATTTCATACAGCGTTTGTCCACTTTCTACTTTGGTTTCTGTTGGCGTCAAAAAATCTACCCCGGCTGATTTATCGTCCGGTGCTCCGGCAAGCTTGGCTATTTTGGCCAGCTTGCGGTTGTCAATGGCCGCTACCGTTCCTGCCCTTTTCGCTTGTACAGGATGTTGAAACCGTGCCTGCATGGGTTCGCGAAACCCACCTTGTGCCTCGCAGATTGCTATGAACTTCTTTAATGCTTTCCCGGAATTGAGAAGAGTTTCAGCTTTGCTATGGCCATTACCGGGGTCAGCCTTTCCGGAAAGCTCCAGCAGTTCGCCTGCCAATCGTAAGGCACGCTCCCGCAGGTCTGCCGGGGCAGTACCTTCATTGTTTAATACTGCCAGCACATCTCTTGCTTCTAGTGCCGGGCCAATGCCACGGCCCACTGGCTGGCTGCCATCGGTGATTACAATTTTCAATTTCAGACCAACGGCTTCGGCCACCATCGTCATCCTTTTCGACAATTCTACCGCGTCATCAGAAGTGCGCACTTTAGCGGTAGGCCCCACCGGGATGTCAATCACTACATGTGTGCTCCCGGCTGCCACCTTTTTGGAAAGGACGGAGGCTATCATTTGACCTTCGCTGTCAATGTCGAGGGCCTTTTCCACCCGTATCAAAATATCGTCAGCCGGACTCAGTTGCATGGATCCGCCCCAGGCCAGGCAGCCGTTTTCTTGTTTCACTACTCTCTTCATCTCTTCCAACGACAGGTTTACATTGGTGAAAACTTCCATCGTATCAGCCGTACCGGCCGGGGAAGTAATGGCCCGGGAGGAGGTTTTGGGAACCGTAAGCCCGGCAGCGGCAGCAATGGCTACCACTATGGGGGTGGTGCGGTTTCCCGGAAGACCACCAATGCAATGCTTATCGTAAACCCGGGCAGCAGGCCAGTGCAATTTTTGTCCGGCATCCACCATGGCCTTAGTCAGGTGGATGATCTCATCAATATCCAGCTGTCTTCCCGCGCAGGCGGTAACAAAAGCAGCTATTTCCACATTGGAGTAATTGCCTGCAGCCAGATCGCTAACTATATCCTGTATTTGCTTCTCCTTCAGGCGGTGGCCATATACCTTGCCCCTTACGGCACTCATGGAGTTAATGGGCGGAAGGTGCGAAAACGCAAGTAAATCCCCCGCCTCCACCTTCAGGGAGGTTATTGCTTTTTGCGAAAGGCTTGCTTCCTCATGGCCCAGCAAGGCTTCGTTGTCCAACACATTTAGCGAAGCCACTATGCTGCGGTCACCGTGGCTGACCATTATCCGCGTGAGTGCTTCAAATCCTTCGGAAACACATACCGGGCAGTCCCTGAGCATATACACAGTGTGCTCGTTGCGGGTATCGATGCCAAGAGGTTTGAGGATTAGCTCATTGTGTTTATGTGATTTTTTATTCTTCATCCTTTGACTTGAAAATTATCCTTATCCCTTTGGTATTTAATAGCCGTTCCTTCTACATAAGGCCACCAAAATTGATATCCATATCGAACATCAATGATGGCATCTGCACCTTCTTCTTTTGCTCTTTGCCTCAGTTTTTGGAGTAGTTTTTCGGGCTTGTGAAAAATGCTTCCCTCAGCCTGGATATACTTCAATTCTGTATATTCTCCGGCAGGTTTCGTGGTGGTAAATACAGCAATATCTTCTTCATTAACAGGCTGAATGCTTGCCACCTGAGTAGTGACACAACTGGTCAGGCCCATTAAAGCTGTTGCCAATAAAATAAAACCCATTTTCTTTTTCATGATCTTATCATTTATTTGAAGATTAACTGAAAAAATGCACCGATAAGTATCAATGCCAGTATGATGGCCATAAGCCAGTTCCAGATACGGCCCGCTTTGCTTTTCTTTTTGATCTGTTGTACGGCAACAATCTTTCATTATTTGGCCTCCAGTATTATTTTCGAATTCCATGTTTTCCCATCTGCGTCCAATACTATCACGTACACCCCGGCTGGCAGGGCCGAAAGATCCAAAGCGTAATGGTCTTCAGTGTTTGCAATTTCCTTTTTCAGCCAAAGCCGGCCATCAAGGTCTATTATCCTGAGGAGGGCACCGGTAGAGACACTTTCGGGAATTTCAAGCTGAACCTGTCCGGCTGAGGGGTTGGGGAATACTTTCAGCATTTGGCTTCGGCCGGTATTCCACTCGTTAATTCCCACAGTGCCATCTTCTTCAACCTTCAGCATTTCAGCAATAGAAGGCACATCATCAACCATCACAAAAAGCATGTAGTAGCCTTCCGGCAATTGCACAGAATCAGCGGGCAACTGCACATTGAGGTTATTGCCATTCTGTGAAAAGGATAACTCCAGGAAGCGGTTGTTGCCTGAGTTCATGAAATGGGTGACAGAAGCTGTGGAGATCAGGCGTACTGCTGTAACTGAGTCTGCAAATGACACGTTTACACTGAGTGAACTGCCCTGCTCAAAAGGGCCGGTTACAGAGTTAATCACCGGGCGAACAGCACGAAATAGGTAGGGAGGCGAAAAGGCTTCTATTACGCTTGCCGGGGGCTCATTGCCGGGCTGCCCCTCACCGCCCACGGTTATTACCCGCCCATCGGGCACCAAAATAGTGGTGGCGTGGTATTCCCGCGCATAGTTAAGGCTGTCCAGCCTGCGCCAGCTATCGGTATCGGGGTCATACTCATCCGTGAGGTAAAGCTGGCCCCACTGGTTTACAGGAGCCGGATGGGCCTGGTCTTCTTTGAAGCCTCCGGCCACCATTATTTTCCGGTTGGGCAGTAATACCATTTTGGCCCGCGAACGCATGGGCGCAAAGTTGCTTCCCAGGCTCCAGCTATCGGTTTGCGAATCGTATATTTCTACCAGGTTGCCCAATTGGTTGGGCGTGAAAGAAATATATCCAATAGCCACGGCCCTTCCGTCATCATTGGGAAGCAGGATAAGTTCATGGTCGCTGTGGTCGCCATTGGGCATACGGTTGCTTTGTACAAAATCGGCTGCCAGGTTCCATTGATCTGCGGCAGGGTCAAAGAGTTGAGGTGGGCGGTGCGTCATAAGTACTTTTCCATTGTAAAGCTGCACGATGGGCGATACTTCGTTGCCCACGGCAATGGTATCTCCCCAGGTGCTTTGGCCGGTAGCCGGGTCGTACAATTCGGTAGTGTTTACCCGCACCGGGTTTTGCAGGCCACCACCTCCTGTGACCAGAATGCGGCCATCTGATAATGGGGCTACCGTAGGGTACCAGCGGTAATCCAGCAAGTTTGGCCTCAACTGCCAATTATCGGCCACAGGGTCATAGGTTTTTACCTTTTTGATGCCCGGCCCATACACCTGCTGGTCTGTGCCGCCCATAAAAATCACCTCCCCGCTGTTGAGCAACAAAGGCCCCACGCATCCCTGTGTGGTATCGTAACCTGTAGCTGTGAGTACCTGATCAGTGGCCGGGTCAAAGAGAAAAGGGTCTTCCGTATCGTGGCAGTAAAAGATAGAGCCATCGGGGAGCAAAATACCCAAGTCTGTACCGCCAAGTGACTGAGGCGAGTTCAGCAAAATATTCCACTCGCCCGGATGGGTTTCGGCCTGAAGTGAAAAGTTTAAGGAGGCAAGGCTTGTGCTGAGGTTCAGCACTGTATCCAGGTAATCCATTCCTTCTTTGGCCACACCGAGAGTATAGCTGCCGCTGGGGACATTGGCAAAAGCATAGCTGCCTGTAAGTGCACTCCTGGTCTCTTCAAAAAAGGTGGTATCGCCATTGAATAAAATCACCCTGGCATCTTGTACCGGCTGCATATTGCTGTAGGTGATACTGCCGTTGATGGTGTTTTGGGCTTTAGCCGTGAGGCAAAGCCCAAGCGATAGGATAAATATAAGAGCTTGTTTCATGGGTTTCGGTTTTTAAGGATGGTGCGGATAATGTGCATGGTGCAATGAATCTATTTGATCGTGATGATGAATACCGTGCCCGTTGAAATGGTTGTCATCATTGTGGTGAGGGCCGCCATGCGGGTTGTGGTGGTGCTGGCCGTGGCCCTGGTTTACCAGGAGCGAATCGTGGTGGTGTACGCTATGGTCACCATGATTGTGATTACCATGATCGTTGTGTCCACCCTGGTGATGCACATTGGTGCTGTCGTGGTGGTGATCGTCATGGTTATTTGTATGTGAATAGTTGTGATGGTGGTGCCAGTACAGCGAATCATGATGATGGAACAGGCTGTCGAAATGATGTTTCTGGCTGTTGTGCTGTGCGTGGACCAGCGAATCGTTGTAGTGCCCCATCATCTGATAGTTTTCTTCCATGCCCTGCACTGCTGCTTTGTCAGCGGCTGAAAGTTCAGGGTTGTCATTCTCCTCCGCCACGAGATCTTCCTTTTGGCAGGATACGGCCAGGAAAATGACTGCTAAAACGGAAAGTAAAATGCTTGCATTTTTCATTGTTGTTGCTATTTATTTTCTATCATTACTAATGTGCGTAAGACATCTATTTTGAAATTAATACTTTGGCCGTCCAGGTTTTATTATCATCTTTTAACCTTACCCAATACAGCCCTTTGGATAGGTGGGATATATTGAGTTGCTGAATGCCAGTACCTGTGAACTGTACTTCCTTTATGTGCTGCCCATTACTGTTTAGGAGCGTAATCTTTCCTTTGCTGGCTTCATCAGGGATCTGAATATTTATGACATCCCTGGCGGGGTTGGGGTAGATGGTTAGTGGTAAAATGTTTTCTGAAAGAGAATTATTCATTCCCAAACTGGGATTGACTGTGGTAAAAGTGGTTATGCTGTTGGGGGCGAGGGTAGCCGTGAAGCTGTTGTTTGGCACTGTGATGTCCGGCAAAATCGCCCAGTTTTCTGTCTGACTAGTTCTTATTGCTTTTAGTGTTGCCAGGTTATTCAATCCATTTATAGCAAAATCAACTGTTTGAGCAACACCATGATTGTTTAAAACGACAATCGTCATATCTGCTCCGTCTTTATAGGCGGTAACACGGACATCATTGTTGGACGAAGCCGCATCAATTCGTTGTGAACCCTGTTTTACGTACCTCGAGTACTGCCCCGTTACATAATATTGTTTATTGATGGTGTAGCCGGTATAGCTCGTGCCTGAAAAATTCAGGCTTATATACTGCGTTCCATTGCTTTCCTGCGATCCAAAAAATCCCCACATGTGATCCACTGCCGAAACATTGTAATTGGCAATTACATCGTGTATCAGGTTTCCCCAGTCAAAGGCATTTGGGCGTGAATATTCCGTCATCCATACAGGAACATTGTATTGCTGCCCGAGCTGCATCATGGCGGTCTTGTTGGCATTGCTTCCACCATACAGGTGATAGGCCAATGCTCCGACATATTCCCTTGCCACGGTGTCTGCCATGATTATCTGCGACCTGGCGTAGGCCTCATTGGCGTTCAGGTCGTCCGGGCACCACGATTTTCGTGTTGATACCGGCAGTGTCCAACTTCGGGCCGAGCAATTTGATACAGTCTCTCAGGTACTCACCCGGCCAGATGCCGCCCCTTATATACCCTGGTTCGTTCATAATGGCGTAGTACGGCAGTTCGTACCCCTGGTCTTTCCATCTTTTGATGATGGCAAAAGCCCATTCGGCATATTCCTCCGGATTGCTTTCGGTCATCCAGTCTTCTATTTTTATGGTGGAAGGGAAATAGGTATTCACTCCCCTGGGAACGACCCTTGACACGTAATCGATATGGGCATCCATCTTTTTCCAGGAAAAATCGAATTGAGAAGTGTCCGTAACGTAAGGGTTGTTATTGTCATTGGGGTTTTCTATCGGGCCATCCTCACCGGTAGCAGGCCGTACACGGGTCAGGCCCAATTCGTTGTACAGCAAATTTAAAATGGTATCTTCCTCTGCTGCACTTATCACCAGCCCGGCCGTTATGGGGTCTGAGGTGGTGCCGCCAATTACGTGCGGATCGTTGAACACCCGCAGAGAAGAGCCGAACCCTTCCATTGTCTGGTTAACATTAATGGCATTAATATTAATGCTCACGTTTTGAGCGGTTAGTCCTGTTGAACTTAAAATGCCCAGACTTAATATTGTCAAAATTTTCAACGTTCTCATGCTTTTTGATTTTAGTTGTTAGTAATAACCATCCGAATACTTCTTTTGGTGCTTCCCGTGCCTATCCGTACAAAATAGATTCCCTTTGGCAGGCTTTCGGTTGGTAACATCCTCTGATGTTCTCCTGAATTCTCAATGCCCTGGTCAAAGGCCTTTATGAGCTGGCCCTGGGAATTATAAATGCCAATGCTAACCTGCCCTGGCTCAGCAAGGGTATAACTGAGCGTACTGTTTCCGTTAGTGGGATTGGGATAGAGGGACAGGCTCTTGATAGTATGGGGCACTTCTTCCAAACCCACAGATGGTGCAGAACCATCTCCTACATAAATATCATCAATGTAAAGATTGTTGCCGCCATCGGTAACATTTACAATCTTAACCTGGGCATAGGTACTGTTGCGGTAGGCGTTTAAAGAGATATAAGCCTCTTTCCACTGGGTAGAATCTGGGATAAACGGGGTGGTTTGCGTGGGGCCGGTGGCCAATGCACTTTGCGTTCTGTAAAATACCCGGTTATAGTTTACACCACAGTCTGTGGACAGGAGTACCAGCATCTCATCTGAAAAAGTAGGGTCTGATTTTGCATACGCCCAACTGAAACTCATGTACACATTGGAATCGGGATTTGCTGTTGTTAAATCAAAGTAGGGCAATACCAACTCATCGGAAGAACCGTAATTCGTATTGATAAGGTTGTTGATTTTTAGGGAATAGTTTCCTGAAACCGAAGCCATCGAATCCAGTTCCCAGGTTATGCCACCATCCAGGTTGTTGATAGTGAGGGTAGATGGGGGGTAAATTCCACTATCAAAGTTTTCTTTGAAGGATAGCGGGTCACCGGTTCCGGGAAGGCTAACGGTAATGTAATTGGTTATCTCCAGGCTATCGCTGCCCGTGCTGTCAGATACCACCAGTTTTACGGCATACGTGCCCACTGTATTGTAGGTTACGGTTGGGTTTTGGGCAGTTGAAGTTGCAGGGGTACCTCCTGAAAATGTCCATTGCCAGGTTGTAGGGTTATTGAGGGAGATGTCCATAAAATAGACGCTATTGCCGACACATATATCAGTAGTGAGCGTTACAAAATCGGCTGTTACGGGGCAAACGGAAGGAGCCACATAATTGCTGTCGCACCCGGTTGCTACCAGGTTGGCCGGCTGCCATATCTGTGTACGGATGGTATCGAGCGTGGCTTGTATGCGTTTACTTTGCCCGTTGGTAAACATATTTTGACAGGTACCCGGAGTATAGTTCAAGTAATTTTCTTTCTGGTCGTTCTTATCGGGCACATCATTAGAGCAGGTGTTTTTGGTGCTGCAGTTATAACTTGGCAAAGCCTGTGGCGGTGTATCGCATACATAATCGCCATCGGAACAAGTATCGGTTCCACAGCCGTTATTAAAGGTGTGGTAAAGCCCAAACCAATGGCCCAGTTCATGGGTGGTGGTTCTTCCTACACCAGATGAAGCGGTTCCTGTATTTCCAAAAAGGTTGTGCCTCACTACTACACCGTCCTCAGCGGGTGGCCCTCCGGGAAAGGAGGAATAGCCCCCTACATTTCCATTAATACTTTTTACAATGTAGATATTCAGGTAACGGGTATTGTCCCAAAAGCTCAGTTCTTTCAAAAGTGCCCGTTGATAGCTTTGATGATTGGTAAGGGGTGAATTGACCCTTACAATACCGTTGGTACAATTGCCGTACGGGTCTTTGTTGGCCAAACAAAAGCGGACTTTGGTATCCACCCCATTGCCATCACCATTGGTGCCGGGCATTTTTCCATAATCTTCATTGAGGATTTGTATCTGGCTCTGTACCTGTGCATCAGATATGTTCTCCGGGCCTCCGTTGTGAATGATGTGTACCACTACCGGTATAGTTCGGACACTATCTGAAGATTCTTTTTTAAACGCTGATGCCAACTTCTTTTGGAGGGCAGCCTGTATTTTTCCTTCTGCCGCCTGCAGGGATTTATTATTGGTATACTGGTCAAAATAGCAGGGTATGGTATTTTGCGAAAACAGCGAAAAACTGCTAAGGGCCAGCAAGGCTATGAAACAAGTATTTTTGATTCTCATATTGTGTTTTTATTGGTGTTTGTCTAATTGGGAAACTTTAAATTTTTTCTGCAAAACAAGGGCAGTGGCTATCTGTTCCCATTTCATATCCAGCTCCTTTTTGCACCAATCTATCAATTTTGCCTGTTCACCTTCAGCAATAGCGTTCACTGTTTTTTCCAGTTCCTTCTTTAAAAGGCTTTCATCAAAACTCACTCTTTTTAATATGGCCTGATGATATTCCAGCGTATTCATATTATTCTGTTTTTTTGATTCAATTCTTCAATTTCGTATAGCTGTGGCACTTTAGCCTCCCAGCCATACGTGTCTTTTATCTTTACCCGCAGGGCATCGGCTGGGTGAGGCTCTCCGTGGGTGATAAAAATCTTTTGAGGGGCACTCTCGATCTCACTCAGCCAGTCCAAAAGTTCATCCTGGTCAGCATGGGCAGAAAGCCCGTGCAGGGTATCCACTTTGGCTTTTACACGATAATATTTGCCGTAAATCTTTAGCTCTTCGGCACCCTCCTGTAGGTGGCGTCCGTTGGTGCCTTCCGCCTGGTAACCGGCCAGTAAAATGGTGGTATTCTCTTTATAGCTGTACTGCGCCAAATAGTTGAGTATGCGGCCACCGTTTACCATACCACTGCCGGCTATGATTACCTTTGGCTTGCTGTCTCGCATGATTTCCAGTGTGTCTTTGTAAGAGGTGGTCACCTTTATATTGCGGCACATCTCTTCGCAATCGGCAGCACTGAGTTTGTGCCATTTACTGCTGTGGTGAAGAATTTTCAGCACATTGGCTCCCATTGGGCTGTCCAGGTACACCGGAATGTCAGGGATGCTCCGGGCATTTTTCAACTGCCAGAGGTAATACATCAGCAATTGGGCTCGCTCTACCGCAAAACTGGGGATGAGCAGAATACCATTGCTTTCTATGGTTTCAAGAATGTGTGTTTTCAGACGTTCCATTATATCTTCATGGAGATGCCTGCGGTTGCCATAAGTGGACTCGATAAATAAAATATCTGCTTTTTCAGGCTTTTGCGGGGGGTGCAGCAATGGGTCTTCGCTACGGCCAATGTCACCGGAAAAGACCAGCAGCTTTCCATCCACTTCCAGTTCTATAAAAGTAGAGCCCAGGATGTGGCCGTTGTAACGGTGGCGGTAGCGGATGTTTTCGCCCAATGCTATCCACTTGTCAAGTGGTTGCTGCTTAAACAGGGGCAGGGTTTTCTCTACGTCTTTCGTGTCATAAAGAGGTTCTGCAGGCTTATGTTTTGAATATCCTTCCTGGTTGACCCGTTCTGCCCGCTCCTCTTGTATTTTGGCACTGTCACGAAGAATAACTTCAGCTATCTCCAGCGTGGGGGCGGTGCCATACACCGGGCCGCGATAGCCCATTTTCATTAGCCTGGGCAAAAAGCCCGTGTGGTCCATATGGCCATGGGTGAGGATGACCACATCTATAGAACCGGCTTCCACCGGCAGGTAGTCCCAATTGAGCTTGCGCAGGTTTTTTACACCCTGAAAAAGTCCGCAATCAATCAGGATTTTTTTCTCAGCGGTTTCTACCAAATACTTTGAACCGGTAACGGTGCCGGCTGAGCCCAAAAAGTGGATGTTGATGTAGGGTGATTTTTCCATTTTTCTTATTTTTAATGTCCTCCACAGCAAGGTGGTAGCGGGTTTTCGCCTTTGCTGTTTTCACTTAAATCCATTATTGCCCTGTACAGAATAGGATAATCTTCCTTGATGAGCAGGGCTACGTTTTTGGTGCTTTGTGGGTCTGAGGTTACCATTTCCAGCAGCACCTCAAATGCCTCTTCGAGTTTTCGTGGTTCAGCTTCCATTACTTTGTAAAAAGGTTCTAAACCCGTTTCATTTGATGATTTCTTTTCCCTGGTTTTCATTTTATCGGTATTTAAGATTGTAAAATATTGCATACTCCTTCAGCCTCTTCCATCACCTTTCGTTTCCGGCTTTCTGATAACGCTAACTGGTCTAAGAAGCCCGGCTTATCGCAAAGCTGGCGGCAGAGCACTATTCCCTGGTCCAGCAA
The DNA here is from genome assembly GCA_963758205.1 of Schleiferiaceae bacterium. Lineage (GTDB taxonomy): Bacteria > Bacteroidota > Bacteroidia > Flavobacteriales > Schleiferiaceae > Owenweeksia. The sequence goes on along the minus strand of CAVWUM010000006.1, from coordinate 681,609 downwards.
TGCCTGTTTATCTTTTCCGGATAGTGTGGTAAGGCAGGTAATGGGATGTGCACCTGTTTCATCTATCCAATGCTTAAGGCTCTGGTTGTGCGGATAGTCCCAGCTCAGTAAGTATAAGTCCATGCATTTCCCATATTCAATGGCATCCGTGGTAAAACGGGTATTGGTAGCTACCCAGCCCTGGTGAAATTTATTACCATGGCCCTGTTTTTGGAGCCAGGCCGCTTCCACATCTTTGAACCGGGACTGTATATAAAGCGGGATTTTCACATCGCAGCGCCTGCCCTGGTCGCTGTGAAATTTGCACTCCACCATAAAATGCTTTTCCGCTTTTTGGGCTATCACGTCCACTTCATGCTGCACACAATTTCCCTGTACTATTTGTCCCGTTTGGGTTTCATACCCCTTAGCCTTTAGCAGTTCGGTCACATATAGCTCAAACGGAAAACCGGTAGGGCCAAGCTGTAAAAGTGCCTTCTTGAGATTGTAGCGAGCAGCAGCCGGACGTTCTTTTTTCCTCAGCAGCGCAAAAGCCTTCTTGTAGATCTCTTTGGTGGAAATACCTTCATACAGGATTGGCAGCACCTGTTCCACCACTGCATCTATCACTTTTTCCTTTGCACCGGAGCGCTGCAGGGACTGCCGCAGTTTATCTACATCAAAAGGGGCCTTTTCACCGGAGTACTTCGTAACGTTTATTTCTCCTCTATTCTTCATCCAGAATTATTTCGTTTTTATTTTCCGTGGCTTTTTCAAAGCAATCCAGGTTGTAAATGGTGGTTTCTGCAATATTCCTCAATGCCGTCTCAGTTAAAAAAGCCTGGTGGCTGGTGATGAGTACGTTCTTAAAAGTCATAAGGCGTGCAATGGTATCGTCCTGCAAAATGTCTTCGGAGTGGTCTTCAAAAAATAAACCTTCCTCCTCCTCGTATACGTCCATTCCGAAATAACCGATGTGGCCGGTTTTCAATGCTGCAATTACAGCCTTAGTATCCACCAGGCCGCCCCGGCTGGTGTTGATGAGCATCACTCCCTTCTTCATCCTTTCAATTTTTTGTTGATTGATGAGATAGCGCGTACTTTCTGTAAGGGGTACGTGCAGGCTGATGATGTCGCTTTCGGCACAAAGCTTCTCGCAACCCACATATTCCAATCCGAATTTCTGTTGCAATTCCAGACTTGGCTCAATGTCGTGCGCCAGCACACGGCAGCCAAAACCATCCAGAATGCGGACCAGTACGGCTCCTATCTTTCCTACCCCGATAATGCCCGCTGTTTTTCCGTTCAGGTCAAAACCGGTGAGGCCATCCAGCGAAAAGTTTAGTTCCATCACCCTGCGGTTGGCACGGATAAGTTTGCGGTTCAGGGCCAGGATGAGCGCGGTGGCGTGCTCGGCAATGGCATAGGGGGAGTAGGCTGGTACACGGGCCACTTTTATACCCAGTTCTTTGGCCTTCTTCAAATCCACATGGTTAAAGCCGGCCGATCGCAGCGCGATGTATCTTACCCCTATTTCATTCAGTTTCATCAGCACCGGGGCCGAGGCATCGTCTCCTGCAAACAGGCATATCGCTTCACTGCCCTGTGCAAGGGATGCGGTCTCCTCGGTTAATCGCACATCCAGCCACTGGAATTCGTGCTTATCACCGTTGGCCGTTTCCAGGCTGGGTTTATCAAATTTATGGGTGCTGTAGTTGGTGGTTTTCATGATACGCTTATTGAGGGGGTGAAAATCGGTGTGTGTTTAGGTGTCACATTTTTGAGGTATTGCTCTGCTATCAGCCTGGCCATAAAATAGCACAGCCCCGATTCTGCGCCCTGGTTGATGTTGACGTTGTTTTTCTCCAGCCCGTCATAACAGGCCCCGTTGGCCGGGTTGTACATAATCTGTTTCAGGTGATTGTTGCCCAGAAACCAACTGAAAGCCACTTTTAACTGGTCAGCAAATTTCTTTTTACGGGTTACCTGGTAAAATAAATCCAGTGAAAAAATGGTATAGGCCACTTCTATAGGCTGCTCACCGTGCAAGGAGCGCTTATTCCTTTTGTCAAACCAACCGTCATTTGAAATAACTTTTATCTGGCCCTTCATAAAATAATGGGAGAGTAGAAAATCAAAAGTGATTTCGGCAATCTCTTGATATTTTTTGTTTTTGGTGATAAGCCAGGCGTACATCAGCGCTTCTGGCAATATAGGGTTGGCATAGGTGAGGTAATCTTCAAACCACTCCCAGTTGTGCCCGGCAGTGATGTGGTAAATGCGCAGCAATTCATCGGCAAGTGATGTGGCTATCGCATCAAGTTGGACATTAGGGTTTGCCTGCAGGTAATAATAAATGCCTTTTAAGGCAAAGCCGATGGCACGGGGCGAGGTAAATTGAATATCGGATTGTATGGCCCTTTTTAAACAATCTTCCGCTTGCCTGATCATTTCTTCCGGCAGGCCTTCTGTGTCGGCCAATAAATAGCCCAATGCCCAAATGGCCCTGCCATTGCTGTCTTCAAGATTTACCTCCGCATTTTGAGGTGTGAAATGGCCGCCATAGTTCAGGTAGTTAAAAAACCCACCATCACTCTGTTGGCAATATTCTACGAAATTGAGGTAAATGGCGGCCAGGCGCAGTGCTTTAGCTTTTCTATGCAAGCGGAAATACATCAGCATGGCCACCAGCGCTCGCGCATTATCATCCAAAGTATAACCGGAGGCAGGGTCTGGCTCACAAAATTGTGAAAACTGAAGCATACCAAAATCCGTGGTCATGTCCTCAATATGGTCGGTTTTTATAGGTGGTAGCTGAAATTCCAACGGGCTGTCATACCTGAGGTATTCCTGAAAAATGTGGGAATACGCGATGGCCGCATTTTCCCAACTGTTGGCACGCATTTTAGAGAAAGCGTTCCGGCCCATTTTTATCCCAAGCATTGGTTGAGACAGTAAGTTTATCAGTGCTTCGCTGATTTGCACGGGCTTATCAAAATCTTCCAGCAAAATACCGGTTGCAGGATCGAGGCATTCCTTAGCGTGCGGTATGGGTGTGGAAATCACTGGGCTTCCACAGCTCATGGCATAGGCAAAAGTTCCGCTAACGGCCTGGTGCGGATCTTTGGATGAAAAAATATAGGCATCAGTCAAAGTGAGATACTCAAGCAATACAGGCAGTGGCAGGTATTCATTTATAAATTCTACCGATTTGGAAATGCCCAGTTCCTCTGCAAGTTCCTCCAGGTAATTACGGTATTTTTCACCTTCTTTTTTCACCACCTCGGGATGTGTTTTGCCTAAAATGAGATAAACCGTATCCGGGAAATGCCTTAACACTTCAGGCAAGGCACGCAGGGCGGTCTCCACATTTTTGTTCTCGCTCAGCAGCCCAAAGGTTGACAGTACCCTATTATGCCGGAAACCATACCTGGCCTTTAGTTCCTGCTTCCTTTTCCAAAGCACTATATGGGTGCCGTGGGGAATCACACAAACCTTTTCAGGGTTTACCCGGTAATCTTCCTGAAGGATATCGGCTGATTTTTGGGTAAGCACAATCATTTTTTCACTAAGGTCTTCCAGGGCATTCACCAGTTTGAGGCGTTTTTCATCGGGCCGGGGGAGAACGGTATGAAACACGCAGCAAGCCGGGATATTAAGCCTGAGCAGGAATGCCACCAGGTGGCTGCCATATTCACCACCGTACAGGCCAAACTCATGTTGAATGCACACCATTCCTATATCGCTTCTTTCATTCAGCTTATCTGCCACTGAAAAGAAAGAGTCCATCTCTGCAGCATTTATAATGTAGTTTACTTCGGGAGGGTAGTCCCTGCCCAAGTTGCAGCCGTTTTCCAGGGCACACACTTCTATTTCCAGGCTGGTCCCAAAGCTCTTGTGAATGGCCGAGACCAGGTCTCGCGAAAAAGTGGCTATGCCACACTCCCTGGGCGGGTAGGAAGTTATCATTAGTATTTTACGTTTTTCCATGGGTCACATTTTTTTTCAGTTCACTTAAAAGTTGACTCTTACTTACACGGGCCACGGCAATATGCTTATCTGCGGCTCCATAATAGATGTAGAGGTCATCACCAAAGAGAGCAGAGCCTGTTGGGAAGACTACGTGGTTTACCACGCCCTCTTTTTCCCATTTTTGTGACGGGCTGAACAGCGGATAAGGTAGGCGGCCAATTACTTTAGCAGGGTTTTCCAAATCCAGCAGGGCTGCTGCAGCGTGGTAGGTTTTCCCAATATGGGTTTCGCATACCCCGTGATATATTATCAGCCATCCCTCCTCGGTTTCTATCGGTGGACCACCCGCACCGATGTAGTTCACTTCAAAATCATAAAGCGGATCGAGGAGAATGTATTCCGTAAGGTTTTTTATATGGTCTTCCCAGAATGCCTTGGTAAGGTCTTCCCACTTTTCGAATTGCACCATCTGAATGCCCGGCCAGATGCGGTGAAGCATCACAAATTTTCCATTTATTTTTCTGGGAAAAAGCACAATGTCTTTGTCCCTGAGCAGGCGGTTTTTTTCTTCTACCAGGCCTATCTGTGCAAACAGGTTATAGTAATGATAGTACTTGGGGTTTAGCTTTTCACGTATGCAATGCTCCAGGTGAAATTTGTATTCCTGATAGTTTACCGGTGGGGTAATTATTCCCTTTTTGTCAAAATGTACCAGGTCTTTGGAGGTGGCCAATGCCCCCATGGCATTCACTCCATCGTAAGCGGTATAGGTTAGGTAGTAGGTGTCTTCTATTTTTACGATGCGGGCGTCCTCCACTCCGTGCTTTTCATAGTCGTGCTCCCGTGCAATCAGCGGTTCAGATTTTCGCTCCACTAATTTCAATGGCCCTTCGGTTTTCGCATACCCAATGGTGGAAAAGTTTCCATCCTCTACCGCCCGGTAGAAAATATGAACCACTTCCCCTTCCTGATAAACACCCGGGTTGAGCACCCCGTTGTTTTCAAAGTTATTTTCCGTTGGGCTTAGGATAATCCCTAATCTTTCTACTGTTATCATATCATTAATTCTTACCATTATTTCCTGTTGTATTTATCCGATAAGCGGACAATATCACCTTCATCAAAATTGCCAAAGGCTATTTCAAGGATGCTTACCGAAGTATTGGAAGTTTTTATTTGATGCACCGTTTCTTTTGGGATAAAAAACTCGTCCCCTTTTTGGCCAACTTTTGTTTTGTCGCCAATGACGAAATTTCCCGTTCCGTCCAGTACTCTCCAGAATTCTTCCCTGTTGTGGTGAAACTGAAGGCTTAGCTCTTCGTTTGGGTTTACCGTAAGTATTTTTACGGTGCTTATCTCATTCTGGGTAAAGCGTTCAAAGTTTCCCCAAGGCCTTTCTTCTCTATATTTTTTCATCTCTTTTGGTTTTACATTGATAATTTTAATTCAACAATTCGTTTCTATTTCCGCATAGTCATGCTTACCATGCTTGCACCACACGCATGAGCAGTTTTCATGCATACACTGCTTATCCTGCAACCGGGGCCGGAACCATAGTTTTGCAAAGGGCAGTAGGCTTCTCTTCATAATTCCACTAAGGCGGTGCCTTTTTTGGAACAGTGGTAAAATATCTTCACTCCCTGCCAACGTTTTTAGTACCGCTTTATAACCACTATTGCCAAGGCGGGCAAACATCCACCGGTTTATCAGCGATGCTTCCATTTGCGGTTTGATGTGCGTTTTACACAAATCAGCATAAGAGATATTCTCTATGATCCCTCGTGCCGCCAAATAACCGGACTGCATTGCATAGCGCATTCCGAAGCCCCACAGGGCATCCTGAAAGCCGGCATTTTCACCTACGTAATGGATGCGGTTGTCTTTGGTAAGGTTTGTATTGAAAAAGAAATTGACATACCCTCCAAAATTTTTGGGATTGACAATGTCAATATCCACTGTTTCGTGCAAGCGTTTTAGGGCCCGATCAAAACATTCTTGCGCATTGGGAAAAGACTTGAACAAACAAGTTGCAAATGTGGCCCTGCCTTCATTTACCAAAAGGTAAGCATAAGCTTTGGGGGCAATGTCATCATCTAAAAACCCGGCATAATAATTTTTATGGGCCGTATCGAAAGTGATGCCTTTTGCTATGGCATCGGCTGCTTTGGGGCCTGTGGCAACAATCACTTTACCATCTGGAACCTTTGTCAAGTGAGATTTCCATTCTATATGAACGCCTGCTTCCAACGCCTGTCTTTTCAACCCCTGGTCAAGCGACCATTCGTTGGTGCCGCGTTCAACAAGGTAAAAAAGCGGACGCGAGGTTTGAACATGGTATTTTTTTGCCGAAGCATCAAAATAATCTCCATTGCTATAAGGGGCAAAGCGGAAATTTATTAATACTCCGATTGATTCCAGAAAATCACGGACATCTTCGGTTGAAGACCAATTATCAATACCTTGAAAATCACCATTGAAGCGGGTACCTACATTTTCTTTCATTTCATGTACTGTAACTTCATAGTTATTTTTTGCAAGGTTGATTGCTGCCACTAAACCGGCAGGACCTGCACCGATGATATGGACTGTTTCGGTATTCATTGGTCCGTTTGTTTCACATTTCTTTTTTTCATTGTTGTTGTTTTTCCATGATTTGATTGTTTAGTGGTTTTTTAATTTACTTTCTGCTTTTGAAATATTCTCGATGCCTCTTATTAAAGCATCCGGATTGAACGAGATACTGTCAATTCCACACTCTACCAAAAATTTGGCGTACTCTGGGTAGTCACTTGGTGCCTGGCCACATAAGCCGATCTTAACACCATTTTTCCTTGCCTTCGTAATAGACATTTCAATGAGGTCCATCACGGCAGGGTCAAATGGGCTGAAGATTTCACTCAGCAACTCCGAATCACGGTCTGCTCCCAGAGTGAGTTGGGTCAGGTCATTGGAACCGATGGAAAAACCGTCAAAATGTTTTGCAAAGTCATCTGCCCGCACTGCGTTGCTTGGGATTTCCACCATCATGTACAGCTCCAATTTGTTCGCGCCTCTTTTCAAGCCGTTACGCTCCATGAGTTTGACCACCTTCTGAGCTTCATCCACCGTGCGGCAGAATGGTATCATCAGCTTCACGTTGGCAAAGCCCATGTCTTCGCGCACCATTTTCATGGCTTTACATTCCATCTCAAACCCTTCTTCATAGAGCGGATGATAATAACGGGAAGCCCCCCGGAAACCGATCATGGGATTTTCTTCATGCGGTTCAAATAATTTCCCACCGATGAGGTTGGCGTATTCATTGGATTTGAAATCGCTCATCCTCACAATCACGTCTTTGGGATGGAAAGCCGCAGCGATAATAGCGGTAGCCTCTGCCAGCTTATGGATGAAATAATCCTGTTTATTAGGATAATGGAGCGTCAGCTCTTCTATCTGCTGCCGGGTCTTCAAATCGGTTACCTTTTCATAATGACGCAAGGCCATCGGGTGGATACGGATCACGTTGCTGATAATAAATTCCATCCGCATAAGTCCGACACCATTGTTGGGAAGCGCTGAGTATTTAAATGCTTGGTCCGGATGCCCGAGTATCAGCTTGACATCCGTCTTTGGCATTTTAATATTGCTGATGTCAATCTCCTTTTCTTCCCATTCTGCCTTGCCATCGTAAACAAAGCCTGTGTCTCCTTCAGCCGTTGAGACGGTTATGATCTGGCCGTCTTTTATCACCCGCGTAGCATCCCCCGTGCCTACAATAGCGGTAGCGCCCACTTCCCGTGCAACGATAGCTGCATGGGATGTCCTGCCGCCCTGATCGGTAATAATCGCGGCAGCTTTTTTCAAAATAGGATCCCAATCGGGGTCAGTCCTTCTTGTGACCAGAATTTCACCCTGCTTCAGCTTGTCGCTCTCGGCTGGAGTCTTGAGCAGCCTCACCTTTCCTGAAACGATGCTGTTCCCAAGTCCGATTCCCCGGCAGATCAGCTTTCCTTTCTCTTTGATTTTGTATTCTTTGAATGACGCCTTTTTGCTCTTTTGACTATGCACCGTTTCAGGTCTTGCCTGCACTATAAACAACTCCCCGTTGATACCGTCTTTCGCCCATTCAATATCCATGTGGCGGTCATAATGCTGCTGAATGACAGTCGCCCATTGTGCTAACTTGATCACCTCCTTATCATCCAAAATAAATTTTTGCTGCTGGCTCACGGATGTGTTCATGTTGATGATGGCGTCTTCGGGCTTCACGATTTCATTCACTGTCCTTTCCGAATAGATCATCGTTTGGGCTTTGCTGCCCAGCTTCCGTGAAATAATAGGTTGCTTCACTTTTCCGATAAAGGGCTTGAATACCAAAAATTCATCGGTGTTTACATTTCCCTGCACCACATTTTCGCCCAAGCCCCAGGAGCCTGCAACCAGTGCCACTTGCTCAAAGCCCGTATCGGGGTCAAGCGAGAACATCACGCCTGAGCAGGCTTTATCCGAACGCACCATCAATTGCACACCTACCGAGAGGGCAACTTTTGTATGGTCAAAGCCATTATCATTGCGGTATTTAATAGCTCTGTCCGTAAACAGAGAAGCGTAGCAACGAAGACATGCTTTCAGCAAATTTTCAATACCCCTGACGTTCAGATAGGTTTCCTGCTGACCCGCAAAGCTGGCATTGGGAAGGTCTTCGGCAGTAGCACTGCTGCGCGTGGCAAACGAAACCTCATTGCCGTACTTCTTTGTTAAATACTTGTGTCCTTCTGCGATCTTTTCTTGAAGCGCATCTGGGAGGGCGCCCGTCATAATCAGCTCACGGCAGGCTTTCCCTACATCACCAAGGTTTGAAAATTCAATGGTATCCAGTTTGGAGAGAATTTGTTTCAGCTTCTTCCGGAAATCATTATGATCCAGGAACGCCCAGTAAGCGTCAGCCGTCAGCGCGAAGCCGTCCGGCACGGAAATACCTTTGCTGGAAAGGTTGCTGAACATTTCTCCTAATGAAGCATTTTTCCCACCTACCTGCGGGAGGTCATTGATTCCGATTTCCTTGAAGTATTTGATGTATGTTTTCATGTTGTTTGGTTTTTTGATAAAACTTTTCTTTTTATGTTATACCACAGGGTTAAATTCCTTAGCCCCCCATCCGGCCATATCCTCGTAAGTTTTCCAGCGCAGATCCACCATTTCCTGGGCGGCTTTCATAAGGCGTTCGGCTTCTTCGGGATTGGTACGGGCCAAAATACTGTAACGCAATTCGTTATAGGCATAGTCCTTTAATTTGATTGTAGGCCTGGGCGAATCAAGCACAAACGGATTCTTGCCCGCCTCCCGTAAAGTTGGGTTGTAACGGATCAGGGGCCAATGCCCGCAATCCACGGCCAGTTTTTGCTGGGTCATTCCTTTCTGCATGTCAATGCCGTGGGCTATGCACTGGCTGTATGCCAGCACGACCGAAGGCCCCGGATAGGCTTCTGCCTCCCGCAAAGCCAACAGTGTTTGTTGCGCGTTAGCCCCCATAGCTACCTGTGCCACATAGACATTGCCATAAGAAATAGCTTGCAAGGCAAGGTCTTTCTTGCCTACTTTCTTTCCTGCAGCGGCAAATTTTGCAGTAGCAGCCGTGGGAGTGGCTTTGGACATTTGCCCTCCCGTGTTTGAATAAACCTCGGTATCTAAGACCAGCACGTTGACATTTCTTCCCGTGGAAAGGACATGATCCAGCCCCCCGGAGCCTATGTCATAGGCCCAGCCGTCACCGCCCACCAGCCACACGCTTCTTCTCACCAGGTGATCTGCCACCGAGAGTAGTTTTTCAGCTTCAGGCCGTTTGATTTGAGCCAACTTCTCCTTCAGTTCAGCCACTGCTTCTCTTTGAGTGCTGATCTCAGATTCATATAGCTGGGCATTGTTCAGCAGTTTTTCCGTCAATTGCTCCCCTATTACAGGACTTAATCGTTGTATTAAACCTCTTGCCATAGCAAGGTGATTATCCGCTGTTACTCTCATGCCCAAACCGAATTCCGCGTTGTCCTCAAACAATGAATTGGACCATGCCGGCCCTCGTCCTTGTTGATTGACCGCCCAGGGTGTTGTGGGCAGGTTGCCTCCATAGATGGAAGAGCAGCCGGTAGCGTTGGCCACGATGAGGCGGTCACCGAACAACTGGGTTAGCACTTTGATATATGGCGTTTCCCCGCAACCGGCACAGGCCCCCGAAAATTCAAATAAGGGTTCAAGGAATTGGGTGCCCCGCACGGAGGAGAAATCTACTTTGGCTCGGTCATTCATGGGCAGGCTTTCAAAGAAGCGAATGTTCTCCCTTTCAGTATCAAGCACCGGTTCCCTTGGTTTCAGGTTGATTGCTTTGGCACTTTCATCATCAGGATCGGTAACCGGGCACACTTCCACGCAGAGGTTGCACCCCGTACAATCTTCCACAGACACTTGTAAGGTATAGCGCGTTTCGGGAAATCCGCGTGCATTGATGGGAGCGGAAGGAAATTCCTCAAGCGCCTGTTTCAGATGTTCCCTATTGTAGAATTTGGAACGGATAACACTGTGAGGGCACACAAAACTACAGTTACCGCACTGAATGCAGATGTCCTGCTCCCATTGTGCCACCAGGTCGGATATATTGCGTTTTTCCCAACGGGTGGTTGCGCTCGGGTAAGTACCATCAATAGGCAGCTTGCTCACGGGCAGTTCATCACCGTCACCCCGCATCATCATAGCGGTAACCTGCTGCACAAATTCAGGGGCTTCAGGTGATACCGTTGGAGGGAGTGGATTATCGCCTGTAGCTTTAACCGGGACTTTTACTTCAAACAAATTTTCCAGGGCGGCATCCACCACCCGGAAATTCTGTTCAATAACGGCTTTCCCTTTTTTGCGGTAAGTTTTCTCTATTGACTTTTTTATCCTTTCAATGGCTTCTTCTTTTGGCAGTACCCCGGAAAGCGCAAAAAAGCAGGCCTGCATAATGGTATTTATTTTCACTCCCAATCCGGCAGCCTGTGCCACGCCCGATCCATCAATGACATAAAATTTCAGTTTCTTTTCAATGATCTGTTCCTGGACAGGACGGGGCAGGCGCTCCCAAACTTCTTTAACATCAAAAGGGCTGTTTAATAAAAAAGTAGCTCCAGTTTGGGCATGACGAAGCATTTGCACTTTTTCAATAAAATTGAATTTGTGGCAGGCAATAAAGCCGGCCTCCCGAATAAGGTAAGGGGCGTGTATTGGTTCTTTACCAAAGCGCAAATGAGAAACCGTCTGTGCCCCGGATTTTTTGGAGTCGTACACAAAATAGCCCTGTGCATATAAATCCGTTCCTTCTCCAATAATCTTAATGCTGTTTTTGTTGGCGCCCACCGTTCCGTCAGAACCCAGCCCATAGAATATGGCGCTGACAGTGCCTTCCGGAATGATATCGAAAGCAGAGTTAAATTCTAAACTGCTATGAGAAACATCATCCTTAATGCCTATGGTAAAACTGTTTTTTGGAGAGGGTTTTTTCAATTCATCAAAAACTCCCTTTGCCATGCCTGGTGTAAACTCTTTGGAAGACAGCCCGTAGCGCCCACCTACAATTTGCGGAAGCTCATTAATATTCTCAAGACGGTAAGCTTCCGCCATAATGGTTACCACATCCTGATAAAAGGGTTCGCCTGTGCTACCAGGTTCTTTAGTGCGGTCCAGCACGGCAATTTTTTTTACGGTTTTCGGAAGCACTTGCAGGAAATGTTTCATGGAAAAGGGGCGGAAGAGCCGGACCTGTACCACACCCACTTTTTCCCCGCTTGCTGTTAATTTTTTGACTGTTTCGCGCACGACCTCCGCCCCGGAAGCCATGATTACGATTATCCTTTCTGCATCAGCATGGCCATAGAATTCAAAGAGACGATAATTTCTCCCCGTGAGCTTGCTAATATCGTCCATTGCTTTTTGAACGATTTCCGGTGTATCCGAATAATAAGGATTGACCGTTTCCCTTGCCTGAAAATACACATCAGGGTTTTGTGCCGTTCCACGAATAAAGGGATTATCAGGATTAAGGCTGCGCTGCCGGTGGGCATAAATCAGCTTATCATCTATCATGGCTTTGATATGCTCTTCAGACAGCAGGTTGATCTTAGCCACTTCGTGCGAGGTGCGGAACCCATCGAAAAAATGTATAAAAGGCACTCTTGATTTTAATGTTGCCGCCTGACAAATCAGCGCCATATCGTGAGCTTCCTGTACGGAAGCCGAGGCAATCATGGCAAAACCGGTTGTCCTGGCAGCCATCACATCGCTGTGGTCGCCAAAAATGGACAATGCCTGGGCTGCAAGGGAACGTGCCGCAACATGAAAGACAGTGGGTGTTAGCTCACCGGCAATTTTATACATGTTGGGCAGCATGAGCATCAATCCCTGCGATGCGGTGAATGTGGTGGTCAGGGCTCCTGTCTGCAGCGCCCCATGAACGGCTCCGGCAGCCCCTCCTTCGCTTTGCATCTCAATTACATCGGGTATGTTTCCCCAAATATTTTTTATACCGGCAGCAGACCATTCATCAGCGTGTTCGGCCATTGGCGAGGCCGGTGTGATTGGATAAATGGCGCAAACTTCATTAATGCGATACGCCACGTAAGCAACGGCTTCATTGCCGTCAATAGTTGCAATATTTTTTTGTGCGGCCATGGTTATTGTATTTTATTTTCGGGTTCGGGAATCATTTCTATGGCATGGCAAGGGCACTGCTCATAACACACTGCGCAGCCGGTGCAGCGATCAAAGTCGTAACGATAACCGTTACCCGGTCCCAATTTTATTATGGCATCTTCCGGGCAGGCTCCATAGCAACCGTCACATTCAAAGCAATTGCCGCAGGAAAGGCAGCGTTGCGATTCAAAAAGCGCTTCTTGTTCACTTAGGCCCGCCTTTATTTCATCAAATCCTGCCATGCGTTTTTCAGCAGAAAGTTCTGCCTGTTCCTTTTGAGGAGCATCTGTTTTATACCAAAGGTGCAATCGTGTATGGCCCACGACCGGGTGTTTAGGAGGTTTTTGGTATGGGGCACTCCGTAAAAACCCGTCTATATAACGTGCCGCTTTTTTACCGTGCCCTATGGCTACGGTTACGCTGCGCTCGCTGGGCACCATATCGCCACCGGCAAAGATGCCTTTATGGCCAGTCATCATATCGTGCCCTACCAGGACTGTTCCATCCTTTTTGAACTCAATGCCCGGAACATTTTTCAAAAATCCCGTATCAGTATCCTGCCCCACTGCCAATATCAGTGTGTCTGCCTCAAGGGTTTCAAATTGCCCAGTGGGTACGGGCAGCCCTTTTTCCAGCCGCATCACCTCTACGGTGAACGTTTCTTCGTCCATCGCTTTTATAGTGCGCAGCCAGTTGATTTTCACTCCTTCTTCTAGGGCCTCTTCGGCTTCAAACTCATGGGCCGCCATATGTTTTTGGTCCCGCCTGTAGATGATGGTCGCCTCAGTTGCCCCCATCCGTTTTGCCGTTCGTGCGGCATCCATGGCCGTATTGCCCCCGCCATAAATGGCCACCCTTCTACCTATTTTTGGCTTTTCGCCATCTTCCACCTGTTTTAAAAAGGCGATAGCATCCAAAAATTTTCCCGCATCCATGCCAGGGATATCAATTCTTTTTGAAAGATGGGCGCCCACGGCAATGAACACAGCATCGAAATTACCGGCCTTTTTTTCTTCTAGGACATTTTCAACTTTATGGTCCAGTACAATCTTTACCCCCATGGCCAAAATACGCTCCACCTCATGATCGAGCATGTTTCGCGGAAGCCGGTAGGCGGGAATCCCAAAGTGCATCATGCCGCCTGCCACTGGTCCTGCTTCATGGATTTCAACCGTATGCCCCAACCTGGTGAGATGGTATGCTGCAGACAATCCGCTTGGCCCGGCCCCGACTATCAATATCCGTTTACCCACAGGTTGTTTTTCATAAAGCACCTTCCAGTTTTCAGAGATAGCCATATCCCCCAAAAAGCGCTCTAAAGCATGTATGCTAACGGGACTATCAATAAATGTACGGTTACAGCCTGCCTCACAAGGGTGATAGCATGCACGCCCCATCACAGCTGGCATAGGATTATCCTGCATGATAACCTGCCATGCTTCTTCATATCTCTCGGCTTGGGCCAGTGCCAGCCATGCCTGTATATTTTCCCCAGCCGGGCAAGCATTATTGCATGGTGGAAGCAGATCAACGTAAACTGGGCGCTGCTGTCTATCGGGCCCGGTACCTTCACCATGGCTTTTGAGGTCGGGAGGGGAGGTTATATCGTTTTTCTGTCGTTTTTTCATCGCTCTTTTCTAAGTTCAATTATTAAACATCTTCAAAAGCCCCTGTAGCTCCTCATCTACCCGGTGTTGCTTCACCACCTGATCAAATGGGGTGAGGCTTAGCCTGTTTTGAATCACTCCGGCCATGGCATTGCTTTCGCCCGCAAGTACGGCTTCAACTGCCGCAGCTCCCAAACGTATTCCCAACATCCGGTCGGCAGCTGAGGGGTTGCCCCCACGCTGTACGTGCCCCAGTGTGGTTATCCGTAAATCCACCTCTGGATTCACCTCCCTGATTTTGGAAGCTACCAGATCCACCCCTAGTTCATCTCCTTCGGAGACCACTACAATCAATGCATCCTCACTGTGATAGTGGCGTACCTTATTGAGTAACCGGATAAAGTCATCTCCACTTTCGGGTATCAGAATGCCATCAGCGCCTGTACCCAAGCCCGAATGGATGGCGATGAAGCCCGAGTCGCGACCCATCACCTCTATAAGGAACACCCTGTTGTGCGATTCGGCAGTGTCCCTGATTTTGTCAATGTTTTGAATGGCGGTATTTACAGCGGTATCAAAACCCAGAGTATAATCCGAGCCGGTAAGGTCGTTGTCAATAGTGCCGGGGATGCCAATGGCTGGCAGTTTACATATTTCAGAAAAAGCCAACAGGCCATTGAAAGTGCCATCTCCACCAATGGCAATAAGGGCATCTATCCTCTTTTCCTGTAACTTTTGCAGGGCGGTTTTCTGGCCCATCAATTTCCTAAAGCGTTCGCTGCGCGCAGTTTTCAAAACAGTACCCCCTTGATGCACCGCCCCTTGTAGTGCATTCTCATCAAGTTCCATAAAGTCACCGTCTATCATTCCCTCAAAGCCCCTGCGGATACCGGTGATGGCGATACCATGGGTAGAGGCCGCTTTGGCCGCCCCATAAAGTGCCGCATTCATTCCCGGGCTATCACCGCCCGAAGTAAATATGCCGATATGTTTAATTGGAATAATGTTCATTTTAAATTGTTTTTTGTTTAGAACGAAATCTTTTCTTCTTCATGCCGCTTTTTTGTCCAGTTTGTGAATGCCTTCCAGTTTGATAAACTTCAGCAACAATGCATTGACCGCTACAATGAGGGTACTGCCAGACATTGATAGGGCCGCGACCTCGGGGCTCAACACAAAAGGGTACAGAACCCCTGCGGCAAGCGGAAATGCCAACACATTGTAGCCTACAGCCCACCAAAGGTTTTGGTGCATTTTGCGCACGGTGGCGCGCGAGAGCTCTATTGCGCCAACGATATCATAGGGGTCACTTTTCATGAGCACCACGTCCGCGCTTTCCATGGCCACATCGGTGCCGGCACCAATGGCAAACCCTACATCGGCCTGTGTTAGTGCGGGAGCATCGTTAATACCGTCTCCGACCATACCCACTTTCTTGCCCTGCGCCTGTAACTCTTTCACTTTCTCAGCTTTTTGGGCTGGTAGCACATCGGCCATAACGTTATTTATCCCAAGATCCTTGGCGATTCTTCTTGCTGTCGCTTCATTGTCTCCTGTAAGCATTACCACTTCAATACCTCGCTTATGCAGTTTTTCTACCATGGCCTTGGATGAAGGTCGTATTGCATCTGCTATAGCGATAAGTCCAATTACGCGGCCTGCGAGGGCTACGTGCACAGCGGTACGACCATCTTCTTGCATTCTAGTGACCTCACTTTCAAGACCATCGAGTGGGAGTTTCTGAGTGTCCATTAACAAACGGTTGCCAAGAAATACCGTTCCCGCATCAGTCTCTGCACGTGCACCCATACCGTCAAGGCTTTCAAATTTTATTGGTGCTTTTACTGTAAGGTTTTCTGCCTTGCGCAGTATTGCCTGGGCCAGCGGATGATCCGACCCCTGCTCTACGGCAGCGGCAGCAGTAAGCAATTGATCCTCAGTAATACCTTTTGCGGTAACAATTTCCACAACCTCTGGTTGGCCAACAGTAAGTGTACCGGTCTTGTCGCAGACAATGACGTTCAATTTTGTAGCATCCTCGAGTGCCGATGCATTCTTGAACAAAATACCGTTCTTCGCACCTAGGCCCGTACTTACCATCACTGCCATTGGCGTTGCAAGGCCCAGGGCATCTGGACAGGCGATTACGAAAACCGTAATGGTAAGCGTCAGTCCAAACATCAAGGGCTCCCCGATCCACCAAAACCAAATTGCAAAGGTTGCAAGGCCAATGACGATTGCGGCAATTACCAGCACTTGTGCTGCCTTGTCTGCCAATAGTTGTGCCGGTGCCTTGGAGTTCTGGGCCTCCTGTACCAGTTTTACGATCTGTGCCAGTGCCGAGTCGGCTCCTACCTTCGTTGCCTTATAGCGAAAGCTACCGCTCTTGTTAATAGTTGCACCTATTACTGTGTCACCAGGTCCTTTTTTAACGGGCATGGACTCTCCTGTAAGCATGGACTCGTCAACCAGCGATTCTCCGCTTTCCACCGTTCCATCTACAGGGATTTTGGCACCTGGGCGCATCACGACAATCTCATCTTGCAATACTTCCGCAGTCGGAACTTCTATCTCCTCACCATTGCGGATAACCGATGCCATAGCGGGCGTGAGGTCCATCAATGCCTTTATGGCCGATGACGCACCGGCACGGGCGCGCATTTCGAGCCAATGGCCGAGCAGGATAAAAACCAATAGAACGGCTATTGCCTCAAAGAACTGGTCACCTCCCTCCAAAAAGAATATACTGATGACACTGAAGATATAACCCGTCCCCACGCTCAGGACTATCAGTACCGCCATGCCCAGAGTGCCTGTTTTAAGGGCGCGCCAGGCAGAGACAAAGAACGGCCAACTTGGATAAAGCACTGCGGCACTTGCCAAGAAGAACAGCCAGAGGTTCAGGTCCAGGCCAAACGGTGGTGCGGGTGGAGTGAAGAGCCCTCCCATCGGGGAATAGATAAAGATGGGGACCGTGAAAATAAGGCATATCCAAAAACGGTTGCGTAAATCGCGAACAATAGCCGCCATGTCCTGGCCGTCATGGCCCATTTCGTAAGCCATTTGTTCCGACATCGTGGGCTGTTCGCCCTGGCCCTTGTGGCCTTGGTGACCTTTGCCTGTACGGGCCGTTGCCATTTTATGTCCTTTTTTCATCTTTTATCAGTTTTATTTTTGCTCAATATTTAATTTTTTAGACAGGCGTTTATTGTTTCGATTATCCGTTTCGTCTCCTGGGGATCCCTTACACTGATGGAAACCACTTTAGTTTGTTTTACCGGATAGTCATTGCCCCCTGGAAATAAGGCGTCACCGATAAAAATCATTTCGGATAGTTCAATTTCCAAGATTTCCTTTAGTTTATTGATTCCGTACGCTTTGTCAATCCCAGGTTTTGTGATGTCCACTGAGGTGGTGCCTCCAATTCTGATCGAGAATTCGGGAATGAGTCGATCGAGAATAGTCTTTATCTTTTTGCGCTTTGCAAAATCAGGATCCCACGTTTTCTTTTTTTCCAACGGGGCATTTTGGCCCAATGCCGAAAAAGTGATCTGGCTTCCACGGTCTTCGATAACTTCGCCCCAGGTTTCCTCTGTCTTAAAACCTGCTGTGTTGGACGCCTTTTTGAGCGAATGAATAATTTTCTCTTTTTCCTTTATTGATAGATCCTCAGCATAAATTTTTTTCCACCCATCGGAATATTTGTAAAACTTGGTACCGCATGTCGGGAGGATAAACAGGTTTTTAAGTTGGTCATTCATGGAGAAGTTGGCGAGCAGTTGCTTTTCAAACTGCGGCCAATCGCCACCTGAAATAACGGCCACCTTTACCCGTTCGAGCAAGTCCTGCAGCAATGCTGACATTTCGGCATCGAGCGAAGATTTGCTTTCAGATAGGGTACCGTCCAAATCAAAAATTATCAATTTTTTCATCTTTGTTTTTATAGGCTTTCGCTATTCATTTAGTTTTGAGGGCTTGTTCGCTTTCACCCATTTTTACGGCTTTTTGGCCAACTGTTTCTGTGATATGATCTTCGGAAACAGAAAAATCGTCAATAGCCTTCCACAGTATGTTGGGCTCTTTTAAAAATAATTGATGATCGCCACCTTTTATAGTTATAAATTCAGCGTTGGAAAATGTTTCAGCATATTCTTTGGCACTTTCATACGGTGCAGAAGTATCTTCCATTCCGTGGATAAATACAATCTTTTCGTCTTTAATGGCTTTTGAAAAGGCATATAGATCGGGTTTAATTACAACTTCTGTTAAGGAGTTGGCGTAGCTCTGCCACGTATGTTTTTTTGCATCTTCATAAACATCCTCCGTTAAATTATCGGGCTTAAAATAATCGGTCATAAAAATGGGATGCAGCATACAAATAAGTGGGCCATACTTTCCGGATGTCAATCGATCAAAAACGGAATGTTTAGACATGATTTCCTTGAATTCATTTCTATCTTTATAAACAGGAAGCCCCGTGATGATTGCCCCTTCAAACCAATTGCTATGTTCAGCAAGTAGCGCCAGAGAAATAATGGCTCCCATGGAATGGCCTACGATAACCGTTTTGCCATCATTGAAGTTTTCTTTGGTAATTATCCTTTCCAAGGCGTTTAGTTGGACATTGAGGCTATAATCGCTATTAGGTTTTGGAGAATCACCAAATCCCAGTAAATCCACCAACAACAGCTGATGTGTTTTACTAACGGTTTCAATCTCTCGTTTCCAATAATTTTTAGACCCTGTTAAACCGTGAATGAACACCAACTTTTTGTCACCAGAACCTATAATTTCATAATTTAATGGCATGGTTTCAAAAGTATAGGGTGAGGTAAGTTCAACTTTGAAATATTGATAACCAACAATTACAAGAAACGGAAGCAGTACGAACACTAAAATGCTAAATGCCGTCATCTTAAATATTTTATATCCTTGTTTTAAAAAATTCATGCACAATGTTTCATGTATGCTATTATCTGTAAAAATATGTTCAACCGAACTTTTTGTTTCTCGGCAGTTTTACTGGCCCATGTCCTTTGTTTTTAGGAGCCTATAACCCTTATAACACTTCCTTGACTTTTCCACATTTTAACATCTTTGAACCGAAATAGGGATTACTGATTTCTTTGGTTTCTGCGATCCAATAAGCTCCCTTTTCATCAAAAGCCATGGGGCAATAAGTGGCATACAGTTCTATGTCTTCCGCTAGATCAAAGCTCTTCACCGTGCAGTACATAATTTCGGAGATGTGGCTGAAATAGGATCGTTTTTCATCAAGGCCATCTACATGCCGCATTTCGGCCAATTTATCAGAGTAGAGCAAAGCGTGCTGTTGCCAGGCACCTTCCCCTTCCTCTTTAAATAAAGAGCCATCCACTGCCTCTGCTTTTTGAGCCATTTTCACAGCTGCCTTGTCGGTCTCGGCTATATTATCATTTACTAAAGCATTTTTCATTTCGAGGTAGGCGCTTACTACTTCTTTCAGTTGAAATTTCGCGGCCACTCCCGTCTGGTAAGTATCATCTAGGATGATTATGCCCTGGTGGGAAAAATTGTCGCGGATAGACTCGTGTTGAGCATGCATGGACTCTTCTTCCTTCTTTTCATTGTAATTTTCTTCCATTTGAGAATGGTCGTGTCCATCTCTTGCTTCCATCTCCTCATGATGGTCATGGTCATGATCGTCATGTTCGTTTTGCTGATTGCCATTACAGGCAGTCATGAGCATCAATGCCGTTATGGCGATTGTCATTAAAATTGATTTCATAGTGTTCATTGTTATTCTGGCTTTAATTAGTTTTTGTCGTAAGCCTCAGCATTGGCCTTATTTTTAAAGTAGGCCACCGTTCCCTCTTTGTCCAAAAGCACAATGTAAGCTTCGGTCTTGTCCACTTTTTCGCCCGTTTGTGGGTCGGTAGCAATCCGGGCAGTTTCCTGTTCATTCAGGGTTTTTACGCACATCTGGCAGCAGCCGTAGTAGGTTTTACCATTTACAGGTACAGGAATCTGGTCTTTTGCCATATAGGCATCGTTCACCATACACACCTGTTTGGTGGGCACTTGGTCTCCCACAGTATAATTGCCGCTTTTGTCCTGCACTTTCATTTTATGCTCATGCTTTGCGGATTCAGTATTCTCGTCCTGATCTATTCCATCATGATGTTCTTCCATTTTGGAATGGTTGTGATCTTCATCCACTTCCATTTGCTCATGATGGTCATGGTCATGATCGTCATGTTCGTTTTGCTGATTGCCATTGCAGGCAGTCATGAGCATCAATGTCGTTATGGCGATTGTCATTAAAATTGATTTCATTTTTTTCATTTTGTTGTTGCTTTAAGATTAGTATTGACTGTAAGAGCTGGTTTTTTGCCATACCAGCGGTCGAAAACTATGCAGGCGGTCAAATCTCCGGTTACGTTTACTGCGGTTCGGAACATCCCCAACAGTCTTTCCACACCAATAATGATGATAATACCTTCGGCAGGAATGCCTGCACTACTGAGCACAGATGCCAGGATGACTACCCCACCGCCCGGAATGGCGGGCGTGCCAATAGAGGCCGCCACAATGGTTATGACCACCACAATGATGTTCAGCAGGCTCATTTCCAGCCCGTAGGCCTGGGCTATAAAAAGGGTGGTAACGGTTTGATAAAGGGCGGTACCATCCATGTTCACGGTAGCGCCAATTGGAATAATAAAGTTGCTGATAGATTTATCCACCTTGAGTTCTTCCTCGGCAGTTTGCAGCGAAAGGGGCATTACTGCGGCTGAACTGGTCGTGGAAAAAGCCAGCAATTGAGCGTCCCGGATTTTCCTGAGAAAGTGAAAAGGATTGCTCTTGCCAAGTAAGGCTACCAGGGTAAGGTAAACTCCCACCAGCAATAACAATCCGGCCAGTACCACCAAAACATAATAGCCCAGCCCAGCCAGTGAGCTGAGCCCCACGCTTGAGGTAAGCTGAGCCATAAGGCCAAAAACAGCTATAGGCACCAGTTTCATGGCCCATTTCACTACGGTCATGCAAATTTCCTGAATGGCACTGAGCAGCAACTTTACCGGGCGCAATAGGTTTTCGGGCAAGGCCAGCACCGCCACGCCAATGATAATGGTAAATATCACGATGCTCAGCATCTCGCCACTTACCATGGCCGCCAGCGGGTTTTCGGGCAGCAGGTTGGAAATGGCACCGGGTATGCTGTTGATGCCAAAGGAAAGTTCAGCACCTCCCTGGGCTGTGTCGACCAGTTCCTTAGCGTGTTCGGCAGCGGCTTGCTCGTGCAGGTAGTTGCCCGATTTGAAAAGTGTGGCCAGTATTACACCTATGGTAACAGAAATGGTGGTGGTGCCCACAAAATAAAGCAGCACACCTCCCCCCAGCTTCTTCAGGTTTTCTTTGTCGTTGCTGGCAATGCCGGTGATGATGGAAGCCACAATCAGCGGTATCATAATCATCTGTACCAGCTTGAGAAACAGGATGCCGGGCAGGGCCAGCCAATTGCCCAATACATCTGCTGTATCCTTACTCAACCAACCATTTTGTGGGCTTAGCAACAGGCCAAAACCCACCCCCAGAAACAGGGCAATAATCACCTTCAGCCACAGGCGGTTCTCCACCAACTTTTGCAAGTAGGTGTTCAGTGATTTCAGGCTCCTTATTTCCGAATCAAAGATGCTCATTGGTTATGCCCAGGCTTTCATTGGTTTTGACAATAGAATTTTCGGCACTTTCTTCAATTCCGGTGAGGGCGCGGATGGCATCAATGGTCTCCGGAATTACGATGGCCTGATTGTCCACCAAGTAGGCGTAAAACAACTCATCGTCCTGCACTTTCAGCATATCCTGCCAAAGGGCCACTTCGTACATATCGCCCCAAGGGCGGCCCATATCGAGGTATTTTTCCTTTACCGTATTGTTGGAAACGAGGCCATCCGAATAATTAATGAAAGTAATGCGCGTGGATGAACGAAAGGCTTCCAGCACTTCTTCCTTGGTTGCTTTGCGGGTGAGGCGCACATTCCAGTAGTGCAGGTGGCTCAGGGTTTCGGGTACTTTTACGGCCATGGTTACTACATCCAGTTCCGGGTCCACACTTTTGGCATCCGGCCCCTGGTGGCTTGGTATATCTTGTTCAGGAACCAACGTGTTCATAATTCCGCCTAGGTGACTTTCCCAGGGATCAGTGGCTCTGCGCAACAAGGTGCCTCGTGCGCTTTGCAGCAAGCCTGCCTTTTTCAATGCCGTAAGCGTGCGCACCATAGAAGTGGTATTGCACGACACCACCCGGGTACTCTCCCGATTAAGGGCAGAAGCATAGTTGCTCTCCGCACTGAACGAGTGGCCAGTGGTTTCATGCTTTTCACCGCCTTGCATAATGAATTTTAGCCCCAGCTTTTTGTAGGTTTCTACATTTTGGGCCGCAATCTTTTTTGGGGTACAGTCCACTGCGAGGTCAACCTGTGCAAGAAGTTCATCCATGGTTCCTTTTACGGGAATGCCGGCAGAAGTCATGTTTTGGTGGGCATCACTGTTGGCGGCAAATATCGAATACCCCTTTTCTACAGCTGTGGATATGCGCCAGTCACTAATTACATCGGCCACTCCGGTCAGTTCCATATCATCTTGTAGGGCCACGGCATCGGCCACTCTTTTACCAATTACACCATAGCCGATTAAGGCAATCTTTTGCTTTTTCATAAATTTTGAGTTTTTGAGTTAATGTGTATGTTATTAATATTTGAAAGTCCGAAAATGATCATTACAAAGCTCTGGCCTATTTCTATGGTTGATATGAGCCTAGCCGGAATGGTAATGGGAGCAATATCTCCATAGCCCACCGAGGCAAAGGTTACCACACTGAAGTAGGTTAGCTCAAACAGGTGTCCTATGTATCCCAGATTTGCAGAGGCTGTCAGTCCTTTAAAGGCTGTGCCATCGATAGCGTAAAGACAGGTGTAGTCTGCAGAAAAAGAAAATATTATCAACACAATGAGAAACCCAAAAACCGAAAGCAGTTGCCTGAATGAGTGGCAAAGCCGGATGGACTTATTGACCTGCCTGAAAGTGAAAAAGGTGAAATAAATCGTTTTGAAAAAGGCGAGTACCACTACCACATAAGGCACCCAACTAAGGCTATGGTCAATAAACCGCATTAGGTACACATAAGCCACGGCCACCGCTACCACCACCAGGAGGGCCGGGCTTATCTGTTTGAAAAATGACCATAGAAATCGTTTTGGGTTGTATGCCGTCATATCAGTTTAGAATTAGGTTTATCAATACATATAAAATCCCGACAAGGAGTACGCTGCCAAATGCCGTCCCTACCTTGCGGCCTACTTCGCGCCCGCCTTTCCAAATGCTGATACCCATCTTTACAAGGGTGTTGCTTAGGGTGGCTGTTACCACCACCATAGCAGCGGTGGCAGCCGAAATGGATTGACCGCCCAGCTCGGTCATACTAATGGTAATGGCATCGGTATCGGCCAGTCCCGAAATGATGGCAGAGAGGTAAAGCCCCTTATCGCCCAGATAAATACCGGCATAATAAACGGTGAGCAGTATGCCTACAAACAAAGCCCCGAAGCTGAGTGCGCTTAGGATATTAAGAGGGTTTCCTATTTTTATTTCCTGTTCGGTTTCGGGCTTTTTCTTTTTTCGCCACAAGCGCCAGGAGAAAAATATGGCCGTGGCAAACATCAGGCTGAAAGGCAGCCATAAGTCGGTGAGCAAATCAGAATTGAAAATAAAAGCCAGCAGGGCAAGCCTCGGAAACATAATAGAGGATGAGATGACAATCCCAGATGCATAGGATCCGGCCAGCTCAGGATTTTCTTTGCCCCTAGGTGCAAAAGACCAGGCTACCGCTGTGCTGGAAATGAGTCCGCCCAATAGCGCGGTGAGAAAGATCCCTTTGCCTGTACCTATGAATTTCACCAAAAAGTAACCAGCAAAATTCAGCAGTGATACAATCACCACAACCCAGCCAATGGTGTAGGCATTGAGGATATTCCCCGGCCCAAAATCACGGCTTGGTAAAAAGGGCAGAATCAATAGAGCGAGAATGAAGAACTTGATGATGGACAATAGTTCTGTGTGCGTAATGCGCTTTAGCGTAGAGGTGAAAGTTTCTTTTAATGCCAGTAGCGTTACAATAATCACTGCGCTGGCCAGTGCTTCTTTGTATAAGTGAAGGGCCACCATTACCCCCAGTACAAATGTGGATACCAAAGCTAAATGCGTAGTGTGGCCTGGTTTGCTAGGGGTTTTATTAAAATGATCGAGACCCAGCAACAGGATAAGGGCAGGCAGAGCCACTACTACAGACCATTTGCCATAATCTGCAGGGAGGCTGGCTAGTAAAAAGCCAAGAATACTTACAATGGGGAAGGTACGGATCCCGGCTGTGGAGTTTTGTTGAAACTTATTAAATTCACGTTCCAGGCCAATGATGAGGCCAATGCCCGTGCTCAATAAAAGACCGGTTAAAAAGGGACTGAGATAATTATATATTTCTTGGTGTGGCTCCATCTCAGTTTGGTTTCTTTTTATGGAGTTTATGAAAACCAAGTAGCGAAGTGGCCACCAACAGGCCACCGGTTATATAAAAAGGGCTGCCCGGGCTGAGGGCGTACAGTGCCGTTCCCGCTAAAGGGCCGGTGATCTGCCCAATGCCGCTAAATGACGACTGCATGCCCAGCGCCCAGCCGGATGATGCCGGATCTTTGAGGGATACCAGGGCGAGTAAATTGGGCACCACCAGCGAAGCTCCAAGGCCAAAGATGCCTATGGCCAGCAGGATGACCCAATGGGTTTGGCTGAGCACAAACACCGGTAGGGTGAGGCCGGCAATCAAGAAGCCCAGGGCCATTTGTTTTTCGGGGTTACGGATAACCAACGAGCCCCACCTGGCCACCACCGGCTGTAGCACAGCCATTACCAATCCACAGATAAGCAGGCCTGCGCCAATAAAAGCCACTGAAAACTGCCCGGAATCTTTAATGAACAATGGGAAAACACTTTCAAAGGAGGTAATGCCCAATTGCAGCACCAGCGAGAGCAGGAGCAGCCTTCCAAAGAGGTGCCATTTGCCTTGTGGGAAAAAAGAGGTCACCTTACGGTTGTGTGCCTTGGCAACCTTAACCGGCTTAACGTTTTTCAAAAACGCCAATGCCAGTGTGAGGGCAATCAGCCCAATGAGCGCCAGTACAAGAAAAGGAACACTGAAGCGGTCAATCAGTAAGTGGAAGGATGGCTCCCAGCGCAGGTGCCAGTTGTTGCCAATTAAAAGGCCACTGATGCCCGGCCCCGTGACCACGCCAGCGCTTACGGCCGTGCCCGCCCAGGCCATGGCTTTGGTGCGGTTGGCCTCTTCGGTGATTTCTGAAATAAAGGCGTTGATCACCGGCACCAGGAAGGAAGAAAACAAGCTCCCTACAATCCTGGCCACGTATAACATGGTGAGCGTAGTGCTAAAAGCGATCATCACCTGCATAAGGACAAAACCGCCCAAACCGAGTATAATGGGCCATTTTGGCCCCAACCGGTCGGCTACCCTCCCCCAAAAGGGAGCGGTAAAGACCAGCGCAACCGGGTAGATAGCGGTGAGAATGCCGAAGTGAAAAGCGATGTTGTCCGGTGGGGTGGAGCTGGTCATGATCCGCTCCAGGAAAAAAGGCAGTACCGGCAATAGCACGCCATAGCCCATCATCACCACAAAAAGGCAGGTGAGTAAAATTAGGAGGTTGCTATGGATCTTTGGTCTGGTCATGCTGCGGATGTTTTATTGGGTTTGTCTTTTTCGGTTGAGGAGGAATTAAACCAAAGCAGGATAGCGCCCAGTATGCCAGCCAGGGCCGAGGTGAACAGGATGCTGAGCTTGGCCACATAGCGCATCTCAGGACATTGAAATGCCAGGTCGGTAACAAACAACGACATAGTGAAACCAATACCTGCAATAAGGGCTACTGCACAAAGCTGCCCCCAGGTAATGCCTTCTCCCAATTTTGCCACCTTAAGTTTTACCAATAGCCAGGCAGTGCCACTGATACCCACAAACTTGCCCACAATAAGGCCTGCCATAATGCCCAGGCTGATATTTTGTGCCAGCAGTGATATCAGGTTCCCGTGAATGTGAATCCCAGCATTAACCAATGCAAATAATGGCAGGATGAAAAAGCCTATTATGGGGGATAAAGCGTGTTCTATTTTTTGTAAAGGGGTTTCCGCGTCATTGGTCTTTTGCTTGATATTTTCAAGGATTTCCAATTGGTGTTCAGAAATAAAACTTCCACCAATGGGCTTGGCATCGATGAATTGCCGATGCAGGCTTGTTAAGTCCTGTACATAATCCCCTTCTTTAATTTTTACCCTCCCGGGGATGGAGAAAGCGATTAGAATACCGGCAATGGTGGGGTGTACCCCTGAAAAAAAGAAGGCCAGCCACACGCCTCCAATACCAATTATAGCATAAAACCAGGCACCTCTTATTCCCATAAAATTTCCTCCCACCAGAATGAGGAAGAAGATAAGGGCATACAAAAGGTCTATTTCAGCAATATTGGAAGTGTAAAAAAATGCGATTACCAGTACCGCTCCCAAATCATCAACAATAGCCAGGGCTACCAGAAAAACCTTTAATGCTACGGGCACGCGCTTGCCAAAAAGGGTAAGCACCCCCAAGGCAAAGGCAATGTCGGTGGCCATAGGAATGCCCCAGCCATCCTGCCCGTCTCCGCCAAAATTGAAAAGGGAATAAAGCAGTGCCGGCAATACCATACCTCCTATGGCCGCACCAATAGGCAATATGGCCTCGCGAGGGTTTGATAGCCGCCCGCCCAGTATTTCCCGCTTTAGCTCCAAGCCCACAAAAAGAAAGAAAACAGCCATTAGGCCATCATTAACCCATAGCACAAGAGGCTCTGATAGGACAAATTCATTTACCTGTATAGCAATTTCTGTATGGATAAGGCTGTGATAAAGCCCTTGCCAGGCACTATTAGCCCAAAGCATAGCAACAACCACTGCCAAAAATATGGCCATACCTGACCAGACCTGACGGTTTTCCCTCAGGCTTTCCATAAAAATCACCAATATGTTTGATGTGGCCAGTCTCATTTGTTCTTTACATTATTCTCTTAAAAGCCTGCTTTTATACCAATCAAAAAAGCCATAGGCCGCCCCGGGCGTAAACCTGCAGGCCTTGTGGATACCATGTACACTTCATCGGTGAAATTGGTGGCATTGGCAAAAAGCGAAATATTCCTGGTTAGATTATAGTTGGCACTGCCGTCAAGCACGAAATAGGCGTCAATGTTTTCATCTGTTGATAGGTCGGACTGGCCGGGCCTTGTGCGCATTTCGCCCAGGTACCTACCACTGATATTTATATTGAAATTGCGGTGCTCCAGGCTCAGGATTAAGGTAAGTTGGTGGTGGGCCAGATAGGGCAGTTCATCTCCTCTTTCAACTTCTCCCCAGCCTTCAAACTCACTTTTAAAACTGGAAAGAAAAAATGCATTGGTATAGGTATAGGCCACTGACACAGGCAAATTAAAAGACGTCCTGTTATTAGCCAGCATATCATAGGTTGCCTGCACCTCAAGGCCCTTTGCAACGGCAGCCCCACCGTTAAATACCTGGCTGGTGCCGCTACCTCCGGCAGCAGCCAAATCACTTCCCAAAAGGTTGTCGTAATCGCTGTAAAATGCCACTACCTGCCCTTGTACAGCATTTTTACCATAGCGGGTCCCCAATTCATAGTTAATACTTTGTTCAGGCTGTGTACCTTCTTTGGAACCTGGGGGTGAAAAGCCCTTGTGAACACCGCCAAAGGCACTCAGGTATTTAGTGAATTTATAGTCTATACCAAGGCCGGGAATAAAAACCTCCGTTTGGTTGCTTCTTTCTACCAAATCAACACCTGTTCTGTCAGGGTCATTTTTCCCGTAATCCTCCCTGTCCATAAAGATGTTTTCATAGCGAAGGCCGGGAGTTACGGTCAGTTTGCCATATCGAAGCTGATACTGTACATATGAAGCAACAGCATTAGCGGTTTCAACCCGGTTGCTCTCTGTCCCTTTTACACCTGCATGGGTCAGCTTCATCACTCCATTATCCATTGCAAATTCATCTACCCACTGTAATCGGTCAACTTGATCCTGGTGCAAGCGGATGCCAAGATCCACTTTGTGCGAGATGGCTTTGGTATTGAAAAGGAAGCTTAAAACAGATTGTACACCTTGGGCATAGTAAGTCCGGTTGTTGGCCTTTACATCCAGAGCATCGCCATTGGCACTGCTTGCGCCAGTTATTATGTTAAAGGCATCGGGAGAAAGGGAAGGATCCTTTAGAAGTTCGGCTATCCCGTATTTTGTTCCCGTACTGTCTTTGACCTTATCCAGTTTATACCAGTTTCGATGGAAGTCTGAGCGGTAAGCTGTGGTGGTTACTTCCAAATTTTTTGAAAACTTCGCAAAATGGGTAAGGGAAATCTGGGTTTGCTCAGTAGTTATGACGTCTTCTTGAGAGCCTGCGTACCTGCGGTATGGGTTTTCCTGGAAATCACGTTGCGTTAACCCCAGGTATGTTTCATTGGAAGTCTCCTGGGTTTGTCCAACTTTAAATGTTAAGGACTGATAAATTTTTGCATCAGGATTAGTGTTAATTTTGAGCTTGGCCAGGTAATCCTTTTTGTCAAAGCCAGTGTTGCCACCTCTGTCCAGCACTTTGAAACCGTTGGATTTATACTGGAATGTTTCTACCAAATAGGCTACATTCTTATGGGCGTTGCCCACATAAGCGTGCAGGTTTCTTCCGCCATAGCTGCCTCCTAATAAGTGCATTCTGCCCGAAAATTGCTCAGGAATAGGAGTGGAGATAAGGTTAATAGCTCCGCCTGTGGTGTAAGGGCCGTATTTTATCTGGCTGCTGCCCTTTAAAATTTCTATAGCCTGCATCCTGCCAATAGTGGGAAAATAATAGGCTGCCGGGGCAGCGTATGGTGCGGGGGCCATTAATACCCCGTCTTCCATCACGGTAATTTTGGAACTTCGTTCTACCCCAGTTCCCCTCAAACCAATGTTGGGCCGCAACCCGAAGCCGTCCTCTTCCTGAATATTAATACCCGGCACTGCCCGCAGCGTACGGTTTATATCAGTATAACTGAATTTTTCGATTTCCTTCGGGGAAATATAATAGGCAGAGCCCGGGATGTCTTTTATGCCAGAGTTCCCACCGGTAATGGATGAGGTAACGTTTACGGTATTTAAATTTTGAGTTGTTTCTATCAGTGCCAGGTTGAGCCGGAGGGTATCGCCTGCCGCAAGCTTAATTTTACGGGATAGGGGCTTATAACCCAAGAAGGACACTTGTAATTGATACGTGCCAGGGGGGATTTGTGCCATACGGAAGTTCCCCTTACCATTAGTGATGGTCGCCATGCCTGGTATTCTGCAGGAAAACAGAAGCGTTGGCAATGGGTGTTAGGCTGTCCGTATGTGTGATGAACCCGGTAACGCTTGCGGTTTGCGCTGCCGCCTGAACAATAAAAAACATAGCGGCAATAACTGTAAATACATATCTCATATTTAAAGAATATAGGTTATTATTTAGAATTAGTCTAAATAAATGCAAATATGTAAAACATTGTATCATTACCGATATCGGTTTTAATTTTTTATCAATTAATTGCAGGCTATGGTGAAGAGGGGCGGGCTTCATAAATTTCCCACCCCTCTCTGGCCAAACCTACATGAGTGGCCTTTCCATTATCTATGGGGTGGATACTGTAAGTGCACCGCCCGTAGCTCATTCATCTCATTATGGCTTTCGATGCTATGGCCATGGTCATCTCCTTCGTCTTCGTCATGGCCACCTCCGCTGCCGTGGTGGTGATTGTTAGTACCTGAGTGATGGTGGTCATCCTCCCGGTTATTGTGGCTGTAATTATCATGATGCCGCTCATATTCTGCATCCCCAAAATGAAACAGGCTGTCACAATATTGCACAAAGGCAGTATCACAGTTATTGGCCGGATCATCGCACCACACAAGGGAATCCTGGTAGGCTTCTGCCGTGTGGAGGGCTTCCTCCATACCTTCAACAGCGATTTTATCCTCTGCCGAAAGCTCATCAGAAAGATCGCTTTCCTTTTCGCAGGCTGTAAACATCACAGCCATAGTGAAAACAGTAATTGTTAAAAAAATACTTTTCATCTTCTTTGCTTTAATGGTTTGTTAATTGTTCGCTGCTTGTAGAAACTCTTTCACTTTGGTGGCTTCCTCTGGTGTTAAATTGGCCCTGATCTGCATATGCAGGGTGGCTACATCCCACTGTACATCCGAAAAGGTGGATGGGCTGGCCGGGTTGTGGCAACGGATGCAGTTCTCGCCCCATATCTGTGCTCCTGTTTTAGCCGTTATTTTGGCCGAAGGCGCACAACTGGAAACATATCCAATAATTCCTACCATTAAAATAATGCTGGTTATTACACTTAACTTTTTCATGATTATCAATTTTATTGGTTATCAAAATCCCATGGCCCAATGGATGTAAAACATATCCTGGGTGATGGGTTCGGGTGAATCGTGGTCGCCCAGCCCGTCAGTGGTTTGGTATCCCAGCTTTATCACCGTGCGCCAGTCTATCCAGTAATTAAGGCCAATGGCCAGTTGCGTTGGGCTCTGTTCCCAAAGCGAGCCTTCCGGGGTATCCATACTGCTGTAGCGGCCTACCAGCTCAAGGTTGCTGATGAATTCATTACTTACAAAAGATGGCCTGATGGATACCTGGGCATAATAGCTGTTGCTGGTATTGGTAAAATCATAGAACAGGTCGGTAGTATCTTCCGGCACCTTGTAGTTGGCATTACCAATTTGGGAGTAGTTGTACTGCCCTTTTATATCAACCATGCTTTTCATAAAGCTCAGGTTTTTGACCAGTGAAAAGTCAATGGCATAAAGGTTGGCCCGCACATCTGCAAAACGGCTGCCTTTGTCACCTACTTTGCCACTAAGGGCAGAAAACCCAACTTCCAGGGCAGAACTGCTGAAGGGAAAAAAGCCCAATCGACCTCCCACGGCCTTGTCATTATTGTTATCTGCCATATAACCGAACATCAGCATACCTGCCTCATCCGGTTCTTCCGAGCCGTCCTTTAATTGAGGGCCGTTGATGACATAGGCCTGGTAGTTCAACTTCACGCTCCCAAGGTGAAAAGCCCCGCGCAATTCTACCCCTACATCAGTGGTGGGGGCAATTCCATCATGCCCAAAGCCCAATGGCCGCGTGGAAAGGCGGTTGATCCATGCCGGGTGGAGCTTTTCCATGAACGTACCGAAGGGCAATAAAAATTTACCCGCCCGTACAGTCATATAATTATTGAGTACATAGGCTACATCGGCATACTCCAATCCCCATTCAAATTCCCCGTCTTCAAAAGCGCCTTCAAATTCGGCTTCAAAAAACAGGCGGTCGGATTGTTTGTACATGAGGATGGGCGCAATGGTACCCCCCGCAAAATTGTAATCCGTTTCTCCTTCTGAGGTAACCGCATCAAGCCCCGTATGGTAGTAACCCCTAAGCATAAACCTGGAGTCGCCCGGTTTTAGGCTGATATTGTTCTGGGCAGCCTGCCGGGAATAGGTACTCAACGAATCCTGGGCATAAGTGCCCAACGACATCAGGAGCACTGGCATAATAATCCATAAATTTTTCATAGCTATTGCTTTTTAAAGGTTCTCAGATAGCTGACCAACTGCCAGCGTTGCTCTTCTGTCAATATATCCTTGTAGCCCGCCATGGGGGCCCGGCCGGTGGTCATTTTCCAAAACAGTGCCCCATCTGACTGGCTTTGCACTTTCTCACTGGTAAAATTGGAAGGCTTTGGTTTGAGGCTCATACCGGCCATACCATCCCCCTTGCCTTTGTCGCCATGGCAAATGGCACACATGTTTTGGTAGGTTATCTTGCCTTTTTTTATGGCAGTCTCATCACCCTTAAAAGGGTTCTTAAGATTATCTGCACTTTTGGGCGCTACCCAGTCGTTGTTTTGTAAAACAGGTGCGTGCTCCATACCTTTTTCAGTAAAGGAGTACAAGACGAGCATGGCTGCTGCCAGTGCTACAGTTGCTGTTCGTTTTTTGATTAAATTCATTGTCCTTGATTTTTGTTATAAAATAGTGTTACTTGTGTTTACAAATGCACTTGTTTCCATCACGGTGGATGCATCCACAGGTTCTTCTTCAGGTATTTCGAATGTTTGATTAGGATATCCATGGCGGCCTCCTTAATGATTCACCCCAATGACCATAGCCGCTATCATGCCTGCCACCATTACAACCCCTAAGGCGGGCCCCCACCATCCCAGGCGGTTCATGCCCATGTGGCCGTTGTGGCGGTTTTGCTCTTGGGCAAAGCGTCCGGGGTTTTTCTCAAATACAGCCAGGCATTCGGCCGAGCTGAAATAATAGATGCGGCCTTCGTACTCATACTTTAAATCTGTACCTGGCTCCACCGTGGTGCCGCATACCGGGTCTACATAAGCCTGGGAATTGTTTTGCGAATACATCCTCGGACCCACGCACCCGGTCTGCATCAGCACTATCCCAATTAGTGTAAAATTGACCAGGGTTTTTCGATATAAAACATTACTATTTCTCATGATAGCTGTTTTAATGATGGTTTTCGTGTGAATCCTCTTTTTCCTGCATGCCATCCATTTTGCCTTCGCCATTCATCATGCCATCACCCATGTCCATTCCATCCATTCTCTTCATGCAGCTTTGCATACATTCATTGCTCATCATGCCTTTCTGGTGCATTTGCTTCATCATGTTTTTCATCATGCCTTTATGCTTCGCCATCATGCTGGCCATCTTCTTTTGCATGGTGCTGTCTCCCTCGGCCATCTGCATCATGTTTTGCATCATCCCTTGCCTCATTTCGGGGTTTTCCTGCATCATTTGTTGCATCATTTTGTTGTTGCCCATCATCATCTTCATCATGTCCTTGTTCTCCATCATCATCATTTTGCCATGCTCGCTGTTCATCATGGTCTCGTGCATTTCCATCATCATTTCATGGTCATTGGCTATGGCCTCCATGATCTCGTGGCGCTGGGTTTCATCTTTAAGCACTGCGTCAGTGCCTGGTTGCTGGTTACATGCCGTAAGTAATAAAGCGGCTGTTGCTGTGAGCATTAAAATTGACTTTTTCATAATTTTTGAATTTTAAGTATGTGATTGAATTATTGATTTTTTAAGTTCATGCTGAGAATGGAGGTTTCTGAATGATTCACCAAACTCTCTGCAATACTCTTGGATACCATGCCAAGGAAACCGGTTTTGCCATGCGTGGTAATAGCGATCATGTCGGCATTTTGCCGTTTTGCAAAATCACGGATTCCCCTTTCCTCGTCCAGGGCATTGTAGATGTTAATGGAGCAAGTGCCTCCCCGTGGACAGTGCTTCAGGAAAGCCTGCATTTTAGCTTCGCTCGTGGCTGTTTCCTCAAAATTGTACATGGTATTGACATATACCAGGTGAATTTCAGCATCCATGAGGTCGGCAAAGTCCACCACCTTGTGAAAATGTTCCTTTACATCCTCTTCAAAACTTGAAGCAAACACAATGCTTTTCATCGGGAACCTGGGTGGCTTTTCTTTAATGACCAGCACCGGGGCAGTGGCATTGCGGATGATCTTTTGGGCAGTGGATCCCATAAACGTTTCCCGCGCTCCACTGGCGCCATGAGAACCCATTACCACAAAATCGTGATGGAAATTACTCACATGCTTAATGATCTCATCGCGCCCCGCATCAAAAGTGAGAAAGGTGCGTACTTTCAGCCCCAGGTCTTCGGCTTTCTTTTCCCATTGACTCAGTTCATGTTTGGCATGACCGATCTGTTTAAGGGTTTCGGGATAGTTTTTTTCCTTTTCCAAGTCCAGTTTCACCCAATCTACAGGGGTAAACTGGATGTGCAGGAAGTGGATTTCGGCCTTAGCCTTTTGAGCAATTTTCAGGGCGTATTCGCTGGCGCTATTGGCCAGTGGTGAAAAATCCGTTGGTACTAAGATGTTCTTCATGATTTGTCATTTTTATGGTTGATTATTTCCTTACCTGTATTGAAGTCGCGCACGCGATATGCTTCCAGCACCGGGGTTATGTAGATGAGGCCATCACCGGGCTTGCCGGTTTTTCCATGTTTATGGATGATCTCCACTATGGGTTCCACATTTTCGTCACGGGCCACTATCTCCAGCTTTTCCACCTTGCTGTGCGAAAAGGGATGCTTCAGGGACGGGAAGTCGGTGTCAGGGTCAGTATAATTTCCCGTGCCCTCGGCAGCGGTTACCGTCAAGCAGCAGAAACCTTCTTTTTCAAGTCCATTAACCACTTCATTGAGCATGAATGGGCGTAAGAATGCTTTGATCTCTTTCATGATTTGATCATTTTATTCGTTTTTAAGAACTGACTGTTTTAGCTGTATAATCAATTCATCACCTAGCTCCGGAATGTCTTCCAATACTGTCTGATTTTTAAGTTCAATATGGAGGCTTATGCTCAGCATGCAGGCATAGGTTTGGTAGTAAGTGTGTTCCAGTGTACCCTTGCCGTGTACTGGCCAAGACCATCCCTGTCCAATCAATTGGCCCTCAACTTCAAAAGTCTGAAGTGGGTGATCCTGGGTTTGTACAATGTCTATGTTTAGTTTGCCTTCAAATCGCACATCTTCCATGTTCAAGTCCTTCAACCGCTTATCCATGGAATCTATCCCGGTAGATATATCTGTGGACAACGGGCGTAAGACTACACGGGCCGTTTCATAGTTTAGCCGTGCATCTGTTTTCACTCCCTGGATTTTAAAATCCTCACCTGCCCAGCTACCGCTAATGACGGCCACTCCCCGTGACGTACTATACTCGTGCTGACCCTGAAGGGGTATGGAGGCTAGCCAGAGGCTTATTGCGAAAAAAATCTTGATCCACATCATGATGCTTTTTTATTTATTTGGTCTTGAATGCTTATTACATCTTCAATATGCTTTTGGGAAATGGCACCTGTTACCTGGCCGCCATGGGTCACAGCCATGTATTTTTTGGGATTACCCATCAGTTTACGTACTGCCGTGTTGAGGTCGGTATGCTCTGATACACCCTCTACATGAGGGATTATGATCTCGCCAATAGACCTTTCACTTGCACTGTTCTTATGGGCTTCCAGTAACTCAATGAAACTGGTGACACCCTGTATTTGCCCATCTA
This sequence comes from Schleiferiaceae bacterium, assembly GCA_963758205.1. GTDB lineage: Bacteria > Bacteroidota > Bacteroidia > Flavobacteriales > Schleiferiaceae > Owenweeksia. The sequence continues at coordinate 646,083 of CAVWUM010000006.1, read as the reverse complement.
TGCCCACAAAAAACAGTCGTTCCTGGCTGGCTATGGCATCTTTTACGGCTTCTGATATTGCCGCATCAGCCGATAGAACAGGAAGCTTTGTAAGCATCACATCCCTCACAAGCAAGCCCTTCAGGGAAGCCTTTTGACGTTCATAGGCCACTTCACCTCCGGCTCCGAGGTAAATGAAAAAGCCAATGAATACCAACCAAAAGTTGGTGAAGAAACCAAGGAATACAAAAACAATGGCCAGCAGTTGCCCTATCCTGGCGGCAATGTTAGTTGCCTTCAATTTATCCATCCTGTAGGCCAGGAGGGCCCGCAGCACCCGCCCGCCATCCATCGGGAAAGCAGGAATGAGGTTGAACCCTGCCAAAATCACATTGGCCGCCATCAGGTTAAACCAAAAGTTGCCCCCGCCCATGTGATCCATTTCGCTGAGGGGCATCAGGCCACCTGAGGATTTTAACCACAGGTACAATCCGCCAGCTATCACTACATTAACCGCAGGGCCAGCCAGGGCCACGGCCAGTTCCTGCCCAGGTTTATCGGGCATTTTCTCAAGGCTGGCTATTCCCCCTATAGGATAAAGAGTGATATTTCGAGTGGGAACACCGTAACTTTTGGCTGTTAGTGCATGGCCAAACTCATGCAGCACCACGCAGACAAATAATGCCAGGACAAACACTGCTCCGTTCACACCTTCTGCCCAACCGTGCCCCATTTGGAAATGAAGTATAAAAATCCAGGCTATGATGATCCAAAAGCTCCAGTGGATAAAGACCTTTATTCCTGCAAAGCTACCTGCGTATAAAGACCATTGTTTCATGCTTCGGATTTTTTATATTTCTGTTCTGTGAATATTTCAGATTTGCGCTCTGCTCTGAAGTTATATTTCCTGATGATCAATCGGTTACTTTTCTCATAATTGAAATAGCTCCACATCCAGTTTAGCCCAACAAAAACCTTATTGCGAAAGCCACTGATAGACATCAGGTGTACCACCGACCACAGCAACCAAGCGGCATAGCCTCCAAACTGAAAACGGGCTATATCGGCCACTGCCCGGTTTTTGCCAATTGTGGCAAGTGAGCCTTTATCTTGGTATTGGAAAGGGCGAAAACTTTTACCTTGCACCAGCCTCAGTAGATTATCTCCTAATAACCTTCCTTGCTGGATGGCGACCTGGGCCACCATGGGGTGACCTTTGGGATATTTTAAATCGCTTACCGAAGCAACATCGCCCGTGGCAAAGAGATTTACAGAAGCCTTTTACCCTCAGATACTCATCGGTAACAATCCGATTGGCCTTCCCTATGCCATTGCGTGCAACCCCTTTTGGATAGCAGCCCTTAACTCCTGCTGTCCAAACCAAAGTGGCCGCTTCCAATTCTTTTGAATCACCTGTCCGTGCTACTTTTCCATCATAATTGGTCACAGCCGTATTCAGTATCACCTCCACGCCAAGTTTTTTGAGATACTTTAGAGCCTTACCTGAGGCTTTGGAAGACATTCCATTTAAAAGCTGATCTCCCGCTTCCAGTAGATAAATGTTCATGTCATCCGGCATCAGTTCAGGATAGTCTTTGGATAGGATGTAATTGCGGAACTCGGCCAGGGCACCGGCCATTTCCACCCCTGCCGGGCCGCCTCCCACAATTATGAAGTTGCTGAGGATATCCTTTTCCTTAAAATCGCAGGTAATGGCGGCTTTCTCCAGGTTTTGCAGCATAATGTGGCGGATGTTCAAAGCTTCACGAATGTCTTTCATCCCGGTGCTGTTTTCCCTTAGCTGCTCCAAACCGAAGAAATTGGTTTGGCTGCCAGTGGCCAGCACCAGGTAATCGTAGCTCAGGCTGCCTTTATCCGTATAAACCTGCTGTATTTCAGGCTCAATCTCCTCTACTTCAGCCATGCGGTACACCAAGTTTTTGTACCCCGAAAACATTTTCCGAAAAGGGAATACGATGCTATCCGGCTCAAGACCACTGGTAGCTACCTGGTAGAGCAAAGGCTGAAATTGATGGAAATTATTCCTGTCCAGCAAAACCACCTGATAGGGGCTGTTTTTCAGTTTTTTGGCCAGTGCGATTCCGGCAAAGCCACCCCCGATGATCACCACTCTGGGCTGCTTACTGTCCGGCAGGCATATTTGCTGATCTGTTTTACAGGCTTCCATAAGGGTTTAATTTTGGTTTGAGTTCTTTCACCAACTTTTGCCAGTACAGGTGCTCATAGAGGCTGCTCCATAGCATTCCAAATGAAAAGGCAAAAAGCAGCTCTTCAAGCGGTATTCCCAGTATCAGGATATGGCTTAAGGCATCCAGATTCCAGTACAGTTCTACATAATCAGGATAAAAGGGTAGTATGCTGCCGAAATAAAGGAAGTAGAGCAAGGTGAACAACAGGCCTCCAATCCATATCTTACCTTTAAGGTCAGGGCGGCAGTACAAGGTGGCCAGTGCCCCGGTAAACATGGCAATGATGCCGCAGTAAATGTGGTGGAGTGTCGTGAAATAGGCCAGCAAGGCAAATACCAAGGCGGGCACTAACAGAATATAACGGTGGAGACGGTGCCGGGCATATTTTCTTTCCGATACAGGAATTTCTATTAGATTACGCCTTTGAACGAGGCGGTACAGCACTGCACCTATACCTCCAATGGCGAAGGAAAAAATGAGGCTCTCAATATCGAAGCCGGTTTTTTCCGCCAGATGGAAAAGGGAGGGTGGCGACCAGTACTCAGGTACAAATAAAGGTTCGGTAAGCCCAAAGGGCATAGTAATGAGGCTCATATTGAGCATCACTCGCCTGTAACCTGGCCTGGCCATATAAATGATGCCCCAAATAACCAGGATAATAAGCGACCATATGAACCAGACGTATTGTATGCTCATAGTTAGTTGATTATAGCGCTTTTAGTCCCTTTCATTTTCAGGTATTTCACCGTTTCCTTTACTGATAGTTGGCGGGTGGCATTGCCTGCCCTTATATAAAAGGCGGTTGTATCAGCACCGCTCAGATATACTGGTTCTGCCGATGCTTCAATTTTCACCACGCAGATGGTTTGGCCATCCAACTTGTGAAAGGAGGTGTTACACAAATGACAATACTCCGCCCCTAAACTGGTGGTGACCAAATCAAAAATCCTTCGCTCAAAACCATCTTCGTTTTTTTGCCGGAGTGTCATAAAGTCTTTTTCAAGTCCCACTACCTCACCGCTGTCTTTTACACCAATCAGCAGGTAGCCGCCCTCTGCGTTCATAAAGCCCGCTATGGTCTTGGCAATTACTTCCTCAAGGTCTCTGTTGGTGGTTTTTTGCCGGAAATCATAGCGAATGGACGATTTGAATTCTGCGTAATGGTTTTCACCAGCGGCAATGAGTCTTTCAGCATCTATGCTATCAGGGGCTTCTTCTTCTTTTGCAGTAGCCTTTTTGCGCATCAGGCTTAGCCAAAAAAGGCCAGAAAGCAAACCCATAATGGCACCTGCCACGATAAAAAGGTAAGCCATGGGCAACATGTGTATTGAAAAAGCATGGGTCAATTGAAAGAGAAGTCTTTCCCACATATCATTCATAGTGTCGCGCAGCCCATTTCCTGCATTGACCGCCATGGCAAGCGGGTGTAGTAAAAAATAAAATACCAGCATACCTGCCGCTATGTGTGTAAGGAGCGCAAACAGATTTCGCTTTCTTGATATGTGGTGCATGATGCCGGCCATTTCTTTCTACCGTTTTTCTTTACCTCTCAATGAGAAATTATAAAACCCGGCCACACAAGCTCCTACAAGCCAGGCAATAATAAAAGTCTGTACCAGGCCAAGGCCTGCCTCCCATAGGGGTACATCCATGCGTATCATCCCTGACGTGTCCAGTCCGTGCAGCAGGCTGTTAAAAAACTTTATGGTACCCTCGCGGCCTACAGTGGCCATCACAATCATACAGCCCAGGTAGAGCAGGGCCCCGGTAAGGCCAAAGGCCATTCCCAATTTTTTGATATTTAGCTTGTTCATAACATTTGATTTTTAATGATGAGAATGTTCTGATTTATTAGTTGGATCCTTTTGTCCATGGCCGCCATGACCATGCGAATGGCCCCGCATCATAAAGAGGTGCGCAACAAAGAAGACCACCAGGAACAAAGCGAAAGTCAGATCGGAGGTTATCCCGAAAAAGGGCAACAAAAAGATGAGCAGGATGGGGGCCACACAAGCCAGCAGCATCCAAAGCCAATGATTTTTCATAATTATTCAATTTTATTATTAGTGATAAAACAACCAGAAAGGCATTTCACAAACGGGTCATTAAAGCAAAGGCAGTAACTGGTTTGTCCTCCTGTAACCCGCCTGCTAATCAACCCGCTATTTCGCATTACCGCCAGGTGGCGTGAAGTAGTAGGCTGATCGATACCGAGGGACTGATACAAGCTCTTAACACTAAGGCCTTCCGTTTCGCAATTGCATAGAAGGTGAAACAATGCCACCCGCATAGGATGGCCTATAGCTTTCAGTTTTCCGGCCATTACTTCGTGTTCTTTTATTACATTACTCATGCTTTTGAACTATTTTGTTAAAACCCGGTACCCCATTGCTTTCATTTCCTTAACCGGGGTACCGGGTGCCTTCCATCCCCCTAATGGAAAAGTGGATCAGACCCTCAATTATCTACCTTCCTGCACTGTCAGTTAACCGGTCCTTCAATAGCATAACTGGTATTCTCCAGTGAAGCCTGAAGCGTGCTTAGGGAAATAGGAGTTTCCGATTCAACCTGTGCCAGCTTCTTTTCCAAATCTACTTTCACCGTTTTAACTTGAGGGAGAGCAGACAAATTTTGCTCTACCGCCTTTGCGCAACCACCACAATGCATACCGCGAATGTGGTAGGAATGCTTTGTATTTATACCTTTATTATCTACCATGGTGACTTAAACTTTTGTGTTTATTTTTTTAAGAGATTTTTTTTCCGGGCTTCAAACTCTTCTGAGTTAATCTCCCCGGCCGCATACCTCTTTTTAAGAATGTCAAGAGGGGTTTCCTTTTTCGTACGCTGTCCGGGCACGTCCCAGGGCGTTGCGAAAATCCATATCAAAAAAATGATCCATAGAATCCACCATATCCAGTGCATTCCCCAATAATGATGTCCATCAAACCACATAATTTTACGTTTTAAAGGGTTATTGATTTGTTGTTTTTACCACACAAGTATATGCTTATGTGCATAGCTATATGTGCTTTATTCCGGTTAATACTTGTCATATTTTGTCAAGCGGTATTCGCCTGGTAATGCCCAGTTTTTGGTATTCTCTCAGGCTCATACCGGTTTCTTTTTTAAACTGTTTGCTTAGTGCTGAAGGATTTTGATAACCAAGGCTATAGGCTATTTCGCTCAGGTTCATTCCACCATATTCCACCAGTTCTTTGGCCCTTTCTATTTTTAGCAGCAGGCTGTAGCGTTCTATGGTTTTCCCGAAAACCCTGGAAAAATTCCTACTTAAGCTCCCGTAGTTCGCCTGCATTTTATCAACAAGGAACCCAGAAGAGCTTTTGCTCCAGATTTGTATTCCAGATGTAATTGATCACCCAGCGTTTGGTCTGCTCGGCCAGCAGGGTTTCCTTGTCCCATATGAGGCTAAACTCGTTTTCGCGAATAACCCGCTCTATATGGCTCCTGCTTATTTTCTGTGAAGAGTAGTTAATCACTACCCGGCCCAGTTCTATTTCCAAGATTTCTGCTCCGGCCTGCCTTAGCTCATCATTGAGCACCTTGAGGCATCGGCTGCAGATCATGCCCTTTACCCTGAATTCTTCTGTAATACGATTTTGATCTTTCATGCTTTCTGTAAGTTGATAATACCGAAACTGTGGCCCTGATCATATCCAATGAAGAAAGATGCCCATACGAGCCACACAGGTACAGATATGTACCCCAGGGCAAACACCTCATCAGGACTGCAGTTACAGCATACTCTAATGAGCACGTGCATCGCTAATTATACGAGCCGCAGAGGGTAATTGCCCTAACAGAAAAGAAAGTCTAAATCAGGAAAGACTGATGGAGAATGCGAAGCTTAAAACCCGATGGTGCAGGCCGGGGAGGCGGCAACCATTTTTGAAGGGGGTGAACCTCAACATTGGGGAGGTATTGGTTGACAAATACCGGCAAAAGAGCTACCGGATTATCAGCCGATTGAAAATCTAATGTATAAGGCTGAACCTGTTGCTGGAAAACCAGAAAGAAAGCGGTAGTAACATCGCTACAGCAGCCGTCATCACCTTGATCATCCTCTTGATGATGGCCGGAGTGGTTATGATTATGGTGGTCATCTGATTGATGATCGTGATGGTGGCTATCGTGGTGGTGATCATCGGTGTGCTCATGCACTGTGGCATGATGTTCCACCTTGCCCGAATCGTGATGCTCACAACATTCAGCCAGAAAATTGCCCAGCCCGCACCAAATGCTGAGCATGTACACTCCCAGCATCGGCAACCCGAAGGCCGAAAGCATTACTTTTCTCGATATGTTGCTTTTTGCAGTCATTTAAACAAACAGCTTTAAAAGTACTAATTCTCAATGTTTAAAACCATGACATTTGTCATCTTTTGGTGAAAATTACATCTTTTTTTGAGAAAAGCGAAACAGGATTGAGCTTGATGGCTTTACCGGATAAATCCTATTTCGCCATCACTTCCACCATTATTCACTTGATGCTCACAATCAGCTATTATTTACTTTTAAAGGTTTCATAACTCTTCTGAGATTCAAAATACCCAACCGTGCCCTGCTCATCCAAAAGCACGATGTAAGCATCCACTTTATCAACCTTTTTACCGCTATGTGGGTCAATGGTCGTTCGGACCGTTTCTTGCTCATTGAGCTTCTTTACGCACATCTGGCAGCAGCCGTAATAGGTTTTACCATTTACCGGAACAGCTATTTGAGGCTTGCCCATATAGGCATCGTTAACCATACAGACCAACTCGTTAGGCACCTGGTCGCCTACCTCGTAATCCTGTTTATCAGTGGCTTGTGTTACGTCAGGCTGCTTTGCCTGCTCATTCTCCGGCTGAGATTGGGTATTGCAACCAAGGGCAGCAATCAAAAAGAACCCACCGGTCAATAATCTGAAAACTGAGTTTTTCATTGTTTAATAATTAGTGCCTGCGGGCACAAACACGAACTTTAATCCAACCAAAATTTATGTCGTGCCCGCAGGTCTTAGTTATTTAATGGTTTCTTTTACTTTGCCGCACCTCAGCATCTTATCGCCAAAGTAGGGGTTATTGATCTGCTTTTCATTGGCCAGCCAGTGCGCACCTTCGCCACCATTGGCCATGGGGCAAAACTCCACATATACTGCGCCCGCGCTTATGTCAGCCTTTTTCACCAAATCGGCCATGTGTGTGCTCAGTTCTGAAAAGGCCTTGCGCTGGGCTTCCAGCGATCCCGCTTTCATCACGTTGGTGGCACTTTTAATGGCATCATCAGCATTCTCAACCTTACTTAGTGCGGCCACCAGTTCTGCAGCTTTAGCTTCTGCCTCACCTGCATCTGAGGCTACCAGTGCATCTTTGAGGGCTATGTACTTTACATAGGCCTGCCCCAGGTTTTCATTTTCAAATTCCGGAGCCATCTCATTTCCATGTGCACCGTTCATCTGGTGTTTGGAATGGTCGTGTTGGGCGAAAACTCCCAGGCTCAAAAGAGCCAAACTAAGTGTCATTGCTACTTTTTTCATAATTGATGGTTTATTAAAATTAGACATTTGATTTATTTGAAATTCAAGTTATTACTACTCCTTTATCACTGTTTTTACTTCGCCACAAGTCAACATTGCTTCACCGAAGTATGGGTTTTTGATCTCTTCGGACAGACTTAGCCAAGAGGCTCCCTTATTGTTATCTGCCATTGGGCAGAAATCCACATACAATGGCTCATCCATCGGATTGAATGCCTGACTCATTGCGATTAAAATGTCCGATACTTGCTGAAAGGATTTTCGCACTTCATCCAGGCTTTTTTGATGAGGTATGTGTTGCAAGGCATTACCCATATCGCTGCTGTATTTCATCCACACATCATGTGACTCTCCGGGAAAGAGCGACATGTTGATTGCTGAAAGTGACTTGCTTACATCAGCGGATGCTTTTTGGGCGGCAGCTAAATCATCAAAACTCAATGCATCTTTCATAGCCATATAGGCCATATAAACCGGTCGAAGGGCGGTTTTCGCTTTGTCACTAATCGCAACTTCTTTGGGTTTGCCCTGATGGGTGGCATGGTCGGACTGGGTAGCAGATTCAGGCGCACCAGTACCGCCATGATTGCTGTGACCCGTCATGGCAACTCCTCCTTCAGGCCGCATCATGCTTGGCTTGCCAGCCAACTGAGCAGCAGCATCTATGCTAAATGTGCCATTCACCGCTATTTCATCCCCTTCCTGTAATCCATTTTCTACGATGAAGCTTTCCCCCAATGCAGCACCTAATGTCACATCACGCATGAGGAAACTGACTCCTTTGCCCGAAGTGCTTTTTACATAGACTACCGACCGCTTTCCAGTCCACATCACAGCGGTTTTAGGAACCACAAGTTTGTCTGACTTAGCAGGTAAGGTTGCTTCAACTGTGCCGGAGGCAAACATTTCAGGCTTGAGTCGCTGACCTGCATTGGAGATTTCTACTCTCGCTTTGGCGACCCTTGTTTTCGGGTCGATCACGGGATCGAGGTAGCTCACTTTACCCGAAAATGTTTCACCGGGTAAAGAAGCGATGGTGAAACTTACCTTGTCTCCTTTGTTGATCCAGGACATGTCTGATTCATATACATCAAACAATAGCCATACTTTTGAGAGATCCGCAATTTCATAGATTGCCTCGCCTTTGCGCACATAGTCACCCAGGTTTACTTTTTTCTCAGTCACATAACCAGAAACATCTGCTGTAATAGCGAATTCTTCCTTTATGCTTCCTCTTTGGATAATCTCATCAATTTGGGAGTCTGACAGCTTCCAGTTTTTCAATTTTTCCTTTGCGGCACTGAAAAGCTGCGGTTGCGTTTCTTTGATTTTTTGCGCTTCAAACAATTCCTCCTGAGCGGTGACCAGATCAGGCGAGTAAACAGCAGCGATCGTTTGACCTTTTCGCACAAATTCACCGGTAAAATTGACTGTCAGTTTTTCTATCCTCCCGGGTATGTGAGAAGATTGGGAATAAACCAAACGCTCATCAGCCTGTACTTTTCCGTTCAGGCGGACCATTTTTACCGGATTCATGGTGCCCACCACGGCAGTACTCACGTTTGCCAATTGCATGGCCGTTGGCGACATGGATATCGCCATGGGGTCAAGTTGTTCATCTTGCTCATTTTCTAGCGGAATTAAATCCATTCCACAAATAGGGCAATCCCCCGGTTCACTTTGACGGATCTGAGGGTGCATGGAGCAAGTCCAGACAGTCTCACCTGCAACTTCCGTAGTGTGCTGGTGCTCTTCATCCGTTTTGCTTTCAGACGAACCACCAAAAATCAACCACCCCAGCAATAGTCCTATTGCCAGTGTTGATAATGCTATGATTATTGTTTTTCTATTCGTTTTCATTTTAATAGGATTTTGCTGTCAAATAATTGAGTTTGGCCACTGCAACTTCATATTGGACTTCTGCTGAGGCTTTCATTTTTTCATATTTTAGAAGCTGCTGTTGCATGCGTAATACTTCTTCAAACTCTTTTCCAGAGTTGCCATAGGCAGTAAACAAGAGGTTTAAGGCTTGTTCTGACTCCTGTATCTGCTGGTCGTATAGCTGAAGCAGCTCTTGTTGTTGCTGTATTTCAAACCAGGCCATTTCATAGCCGGAAATAAGAGAATTGGCGTATTCATCCTTTTGCAGGGAATAGCTTTCTTGCATTAGCTGCGCTTCTTTTACAGCGGCTTTGTACTTATTCCTGAAAATGGGGATACTGACCGAAACCATGGGCATCAACACGTCCTTGCCATTATCGGGTAAGTTCATGTCTGTTCGTTCGCCTACCATCACATAGTCCAGACCAACACCCAGCTTTGGAAGCCCCTGTTTTATGGCAGCTTGTTCTTGCGCCTCACTTGCTTTTATTCTAAGATCCAGTGCATTCAATACCGGATTATTGGTCAGCAAAGAATCCCTTCGAAAATCATCGGCTAAAGATTCTGCCGACAAGGAATCGCTTACTACCACCGGATCATTTTCACCCCTGTCCAGCAGCTTGTTGAAAGTGGTGATTAGTGGTTTTTCTTTCTGATCCAGGATGCTCAGATTCGTGGTGGCATCTTTAAGCATGATATCCACCCGGAGTACGTCCACCATGGTACCGGTTCCATTTTTAAATTTTGAATTGGTAATGGTTTTATAGGATTGCAGGATGTCGATATTTTCCTGTTCAATCTGCTTCCACTGGTTCAGTTCGTATAGTGGATAGTATGCTGCGGCAACTTGATAATATAGTTTGTTACGAGCATCCAAAAAGGACTGGTACTTTGCTTCCGCCATTAAAGCAGCAGCATCTCCCTGCGCTCTGAGTGTACCAAACCAGGGGAACATCTGGGTCAATGAAAACCGAGCCCTTTGCGGACCCACTTCTGGTTTCTACCGGGGAAATAAAATACCCAAAAGAAAATGAGGGGTCAGGTAGCGTACTGACCTGATCTACTTTTTGCAATGCTGCTTCAAACTCTTTGTATTTCGATTGCAACCCCGGATTGTTTTGGGCTGCTATTTTGAAATAGTCATCCAGGGTCTGAGCTTGACCCACACTCGTTCCGAGAAAAACAAGCAGTATGATATTTACAATTATCTTCATGGTTGTGTCTTGTTTAATTTTCTTTCTTCACGATAGCTGTATAGTACCGGCACAATGAAAATGCTCACCAGGGCGAACGCCATTCCTCCGAAGGAGGGAATCGCCATTGGGATCATAATGTCCGCACCACGTCCAGTGGAGGTGAGCACGGGCAACAAGGCTATCATTGTAGTAGAAACTGTCATCAAGGCGGGTCTTATCCTCCTCAGCCCAGCCTCTACTACTGCCTCCCTGACTTCTTTTAAAGTACCAGGTTGATTTCGCTCAAAGCTCTGATCCAGATAAGTGGCTATTAATACCCCGTCATCTGTGGCAATGCCAAAGAGGGCAATGAATCCTACCCAAACGGCCACACTCAAATTGACGGTATGCATTTGGAACAGATCCCTCATGTTGGTGCCGAAGATGGAGAAATCAGCAAACCAGACTTGCCCGTAGAGCCAAAGCATCAAAAAACCACCGCTAAAGGCCATGGCAATACCTGTAAATACCATCAGGGAGGTACTGACTGACTTAAACTGGAAGTACAGGATGAGAAATACAGTGGCTAAAACCAAAGGAACGATGATGGCCAGACGTTTTTCTGCCCGCACCTGGTTTTCATAGCTACCTGAGAATTTGTAACTGATCCCTGCCGGAACACTTAATTCTCCAGCGTCAATTTTGTCCTGAATGGTTTTTTGGGCATCATTTACCACTCCCACTTCTGAAAAGCCAACCTTTTTGTCGAATAATACATAACCCACTAAAAAAGTCTCTTCGCTTTTAATGGCCTGAGGCCCACGAACGTATTCAAAATCAACAACCTGCGAAATGGGTATTTGTGCCCCTGTTGGGGTTGGCATCAGGATTTTACCCAACGACTCGGGATCGTCACGCAATTCACGTGGATAGCGTACCCTCACCGGAAAGCGTTCCCGGCCTTCCACTGTTGAGGTAATCTTCATGCCGCCAATGGCTGTTTCTATTGTTTGCTGTACATCTTCTACATTTAAGCCATATCTGGAGATCTCATCCCGATTGATATTGAGGTGCAGGTAGGGTTTTCCCACGATCCGGTCGGCAAATACCGCTTCTGCCTTTACCGAAGGCACTCCTTTTAGTATTTCCTCCAGCTCTAGCCCGAATTGTTCAATGGTTTTCAGATCAGGGCCATAGACTTTAATACCCATGGGTGCCCGCATACCCGTTTGAAGCATGACCAGACGAGTTTCTATCGGCTGCAGCCTGGGTGCTGAAGTGACGCCAGGTATCTTGCTTACCTGTACTATTTCATCCCAAATGTCATCTGGTGATTGGATGTGGGGACGCCAGTTTCGAAAATAATCCCCATTGTCATCTGGTATTAAGTCTTGATATGATACTCCCCGGGTTAAGGCCTCCTCATTGGAAAGTGTATCACCGCTTTCGAGTATGAAACCGTCCTTCCTGTCCACTTTAAACCGCACCCTGTGCCCTTTTTCATTGAGCATATATTCTGGTTTATAGTTGATGACATTTTCGTACATGGAGATAGGTGCCGGGTCAAGTGCGGATTCCACCCGCCCCAGTTTGCCAACAGCTAATTCCACTTCAGGAATATTGGTAAGAAGCATATCCAATTGCCCAAGCACCTTGCGGTTGTATTCAAGTCCTGAATGCGGCATGGATGTAGGCATCAGCAGGAAGCTGCCCTCATTGAGGGATGGCATAAATTCTTTACCTACGCCAGGGAAAGCTTCCGTTAACCCAGACCATACTTTAGTGGTACGTACATCCCAGTTTACTACATCAAATCCCTTTGCCACAAAACCAAAGACGGAATTGAACCCTATCCAACTAGTTGCCCCTAATAGGATCAGAAAGGAAGGGATGGTGAGGAAAGTGCCTTTATGATCCAGACACCACTTAAGTATGGGTTTGTAAAAATGCTCTAGGAGGGAGAATGCCCCCAAGATAAGACCGACCAGCATGGTGACAAAAACAACATTGAGCAGGAGGCTTTTACTTGCGCCCAGTGGCAACCAGTATTTGGCTAGCAGCCATACCACACCAATAACGACTATAAATATTTCAGCATGATTTAAAACCCAATTTGCGGATTTGCTAATGGTCTGAAAGAACAATGGTTTGACGGGCTGATTTGTTGATGGTTCGATAGTTCCGACATCTTTGCCTGGTTCCCTTCTGAGTGACTTCAAAGTTCCGGCAGTGCCAAATGCCAACAGCATCATTCCTGCCCATACCTGTCCGAGAAAAAGGCAGGCAATACCTACAGGTAGCAGTACGATATTCAGCCATTTTTGAATCTTTTTACTTTTGATCCTTGCCCCGAAAAACCAATGGGCTAGTGTGGGCAAAATCAATAAGGAAACAATAAGTGCCGCCACGAGGGCAAACGTTTTGGTGAAAGCAAGGGGGCCAAAGAGTTTCCCTTCGGCAGCTTGCATGGTAAATACCGGAATGAAACTCACTATGGTGGTAGATACTGCGGTTAGAATGGCAGAACTGACTTCTGAAGCACCGTTGTAAATGGTATCGATCAGTTTTTGACCGGGTGGTGCTTCATCCAGGTGTTTGATAATATTTTCTGATAGGATAATACCCAGATCCACCATTGTACCGATGGCAATGGCGATACCCGACAAGGCTACAATATTGGCATCTACACCAAAGTAGCGCATGGCAATAAAGACCATGAGCACAGCTATTGGCAAAAGACTCGAAATAAGGAAAGATGCCCGCAGGTTATACACCATCACGATCACTACTAAAATGGAAATCAGAATTTCCAGCGACAGGGCTTCTTCAAGCGTACCCAGGGTTTCGTAAATAAGTTCGGAGCGATCGTAGAAGGGGACAATGGTAAGTTGGCTTTCCACGCCATTGGCCAGGGTCTTTTTGGGTAACCCGGGAGCGATTTCATCGATTTTGGCCTTTACATTGTTGATGACCTGCAAAGGATTGGCTCCAAAACGGGCCACAACGACACCACCTACTACCTCGGCCCCTCCTTTGTCCAGTAACCCCCTTCGGGTAGTAGGACCCAACGTAACTACACCAATGTCTTTAATGCGGATGGGTACATTATCCTGAACGGCCACTACCGCCTTTTCAATGTCTTCTACTTTTTTGATGTAGCCCAATCCCCGGACGAGGTACTCAGCCTGATTGATTTCGATGGTTTTGGCACCTACATCCCGGTTGGATTTCAGCACGGCCTGCATCACTTTATGCAGCGGGATACTGTAAGCCTTCAGAGCATCGGGATTGACGTCAATCTGGTACTCCTGTATAAACCCACCAATCGATGCTACTTCCGATACACCTTCTGTGGCGTTCAAGCCATATTTCACATAAAAATCCTGGACGGTGCGTATTTCGTGCAAATCCCAACCACCTGTAGGGTTGCCTTGTTTGTCCCGGCCTTCAATGGTGTACCAGTACACCTGACCAAGGGCTGTTGCATCAGGGCCAAGGGCGGGCTGCACCCCTTCGGGTAACAAATCCCTGGGTAGAGCATTGAGCTTCTCAATGATTCTTGAGCGAGACCAGTAAAACTCTACATCTTCACTAAAGATGATAAAGATGCTGGAGAAGCCAAAAATAGAAGTGCTTCGGATGGATTTTACGCCCGGGATACCTAGTAAATAGGTAGTCAACGGATACGAAATTTGGTCTTCAATGTCTTGTGGCGACCGGCCTTGCCACTGGGTAAAGACGATCTGCTGGTTTTCGCCTATATCAGGAATGGCATCTACGGGCACCGGGTCGGAGGGCAATGCGCCTATTTGCCAGCCAAAGGGTGCGGTGACGATACCCCAGGTAATAAGCCCTATGAGGAGTAAAGAAGTAACTAACTTATTCTCCAGAAAATATCTGATGATTTTATTAAGCATAATGCAATCAATGTTTTTGTTGAACAAAAAGGTGTTCGAGAGCCCAAACAGGCGCTTTTACCCGCAGCTCAAATTCTGAGGCAGGTGCCAATTGACATTATGCTTTCTAAATCAGGAAGGTCTGAAACAGAATCTGTACGTCCTGTTCCAGTATGGGAGGGGAATAGTTAAGATAGGAAGTGGATTTCTCTACAGGAGAAAAAATTTGATCTATAAATGTGTGAATGAAGGCAGCGAGAAATGTCTTATTTACCTGGGAAGCAGATTGCTTTGCATCAAACTCATCGTCCAGTTGCAACAACTCGTGTTGGTTTTCACAGCAGGGCTTAGGACGCAATTGTTCGTTCTCGTCATTTTCTGAGCACTTAGCCTTCACTTCAGCCATGCCACAATCCAGATGCTCAAATCCTAATGAGATGGTTCGCTCCACAGCCTCACCACCACAGAAGTGCGTGTTGGAAGCTATTCCGATGTTGGAAGCCAACATAAGAACCGCGAGGAATATGGAGAATGCCTTTTTCATTTACGTTACAAAGGTAGCTAATTGGATAAATGCTAAAAAATGACTTTTGTCATGTTGTAATATGATCTCTTTCGGATATCAAATAGCAGTACTAACGGCAATTTGTATCGGTTATTGTTTCGGCTTCAAAACCAACTTTCTTCAACATGGCTCTCATATCACCTGCTGTACGTTCAGATGTTTCAATCGTGAGGGTGCGTTTGGGATCTTCCAAATCCACTCGCCCTTTCTGAATAGCCGGATCCTTATCCAGTTCGTGTTCTACGCTGGCTACGCAGCCTTGACATTTAATGTTTGTTTTAAATTTTAATATTCCCAATTCTCTGTAGTTTTACAATTAAATTTTGATCAAAATTATACTTAAACAACAGTAATGCCTTACACAATTTTGACTTTGGTTTACAACTTTTTGCTTCAAAGACAGTAAGCCAACTAAAGTCGAACCATTTTCAACCGCAGACTATTGGCTACTACCGATACCGAACTGAAGGCCATCGCCATGCCCGCAATCATCGGATCAAGTAAAAAGCCATTTACCGGGTATAAAAGCCCGGCTGCTATCGGGATACCGATAATGTTGTAAATGAATGCCCAAAAGAGGTTCTGACGAATACCCAATACGGTTTTCTTTGATAGCTTAAGTGCTTTAGGTATGGACTGTAGGTCTGAAGTAATCAAGGTTATTTTGGCTACATCCATGGCTATGTCAGAACCATGCCCCATCGCAATACTCACATCGGCTTGTGCCAGAGCGTGTGAGTCGTTGATGCCATCTCCAACCATCGCCACAATTTTTCCTTTGGCTTGTAGCTCTTTTACAAAATCTGCTTTGTCGGAAGGCAATACTTCTGCTTTGAACCCCTCAAGGCCTACCTGTTCGGCAACTGCTTGGGCTGTCTGCTGATTATCACCGGTGAGCATGTACACCTCAAAGTTTCTTTCCTGAAGGGTCTCAATAGCTTTTTTAGATGTTTCTTTGATCTTATCGGCAATTGCCAGTACAGCTAAAGCCTGATCTTGATTGGCAAAAAAGACTACCGTCTTGGCTTCCTCCCGAAGTGTTTTGGCTTTTTTGTCAAGTTGATCACTCACACTGATCTTATGTTCGGCAAGCAATCTTTTGTTACCGATATAGAAGCTCGTGCCATTTTTATACTTTGCTTCAACCCCCCGCCCCGTAATGCTGTTAAACTGTGAAATGGTTGCAGATTTAATGCCTTCCTCTTTTAGCTTTTGAACCACCGCTTCTGCCAAAGGATGTTCCGATTGCGACTCCATGGCCAGTACCATGGGCTTGAGCTTTTCGGATTGCCCCTCATCTTCCCAAAAGATATCCGTAACGACCGGCTTCCCTTCGGTGATGGTGCCCGTTTTGTCTAAAACAACAGCATTTACCTGATGTCCTAATTCCAGGCTTTCAGCGTCTTTGATCAGAATATTGTTTTCAGCGCCCTTTCCGACACCAACCATAATAGCGGTTGGGGTAGCTAGCCCCAAAGCACATGGGCAGGCGATCACCAATACAGCTACCGAAGTAAGCAAAGCATGGGTAAAGGCATCATCTCCGCCTACCAACATCCAGGTGATAAAAGTCACGATGGAAATAACCATTACTATCGGCACGAATATTCCGGCTATCTTATCCACCAGCTTTTGAACCGGGGCTTTACTCCCCTGGGCTTCTTGCACCATTTTGATTATTTGGGCAAGTAAGGTCTCCCCGGCTACTTTCTCAGCCGTAAAGCGAAAGCTACCTTTCTGGTTGACCGTCCCTGCAAACACTTTTTCACCTTTGCTTTTCTCCACCGGTATAGGTTCTCCTGTAATCATGCTTTCATCCACAAAAGAATTTCCCTCGGCCACTTCACCATCTACAGGTATCTTCTCCCCCGGACGAACCAAAATGGTATAACCCACCTCAACCGAGGCAATGGGCATTTCCACTTCCTCTCCATCCACAATCACTCTCAATGTTTTGGGCTGTAAACCCATTAGTTTTTTGATGGCAGAAGAGGTATTGGATTTCGCTTTTTCCTCCAATACTTTTCCCAGTGAGATGAACGTAATGATTACGGTAGCCGCTTCATAATACACATGTGGATGTATGCCCCGGCTGTGCCAGAACTCAGGAAATAAGGTATTGAACAAACTGAAAATGAATGCAATCCCTGTACTCAGGGCCACCAAAGTATCCATATTGGCCTTCCCATGTTTAGCTTGCTTATAGGCATTAATGAAAAAACTTCGGCCAAACCAGAATAAAACCGGAATGGTAAATACCAGCGATATCCATCTGCCCGGCACCCAGTCCATGTAGAACATACCCAGAATGAATACGGGTAGCGTTAAAATAGCAGACCAAATGGTCCGTCTTTTTACTTCCTGGTAATGCTTTGCCTGAAGCTCCTGCTGCGCTTCTGATGGGTTCTCAGCATCAACAATCAAATCATAACCAACTGACTGTAGCGCCTTACGCAAATCCTTTGAGGTGAGTGAATCGCTATATTCTACTAATACCGAACTATTGGCAAAATTAACACTTGCCTTGGCCACACCTTCAGTATGGGTAAGGATGGACTCCACGCTGGAGGCACAGGCGGCACAGGTCATTCCGGTAACAGGGAAGGTGTTGGTAATTGATTTGATTCCTATAAGCTCCGACTTGTTTCCCTTTACATCTATACCTTCCATTTCATTTATTCTTTTGAAAGTACAAAGATCATTAGGAGGGTGTCAAAAAATGTTACATAATCTTGACTTTGGTTTGTAAAATTATAGCTACAATAAGTCTAATGTCTCTCTATGTTGCTGTGACTGTTTTTTAATTGAGTGGGGGTCATTCCCGACTTTTTTTTAATTGGGAGGATAAATGTGCCACGCTGCTATAGTTCATCCCATCGGCAATTTCGGATAAAGTCATTGGGTTATGGACCAATAGCTCCTTTACTTTCTCAATTTTCTGCAGAACAATAAATTTTCAATGGTTATACCCTCAACGGAGGAAAAGAGTCTGCTTAAATAGGCATACTCATGATGTAGCTTCCTAAAAACTTAGATATGAAAGCCACTTTCCTGCTGGACGTTTCAGGTAAAAAGATCCGGGATTTTGATACAAGCACCCGCACTTTACACCTTGATGGAATAGCGGAGGGCACGTATTTCCTACAGATATCTACTTCTAAAACAATGTTAACATAAACGCTTATTGTTCACTAAGCCTTCATTTTAGTCAATGATGAGTTTGCGGACAGCAAAAGCTCCTGTGTTATCCTGCATCCGGATAAAATAAACCCCCGCTGGCAGGGAGGAAACATCCAGCCTTAATGGAGTTTCCGTGTGGAGGCCGGATAGCACCTCATCCCCCATACCGTTATAAAGGCTAAATTCTGCATTTAGGTGCAGGTTTACACCACTGATATCCACATAACTACAAGCAGGATTGGAGCGATTGGTTGAAATAATGTTATGTCTGGGTTTTCAGGAAGTTAAGGGAAGAATGCCCAATCGAAATGAAATTTGGAACAACAAAAATGGGCACGGTATAACGTCCTCAATGGGAAAGGTGACTAATTTCTGTGTTCCTCTAAGCCCGCCTTTTCTCAAAGATGACTATGGGCTTATTACAAGAAATGAGTTTGCCGATAAGGTTGTGAGATCTTGACCAACTACGGCAAGCCTGGAAGGTATTTCAACCTTGATGCTGTGCAGGGAATTGACCACAACTACAATTCTCGTAAAGAATGGGAGAAGCTGGAAACCTTAAATAGTAAAAGTCACTATGGAGAGGATTACTATAAAGTTATAGCTCTGCCTCAAAATCTTTCTGAAGTTTACAAGAACTCAACAAAGCAGATCGTAATTGAAATGGAGCTTCTCATCCGTGCCTTGACAAGACAATTTGAATATGGAAGCTTTTCATAAAAGGCCAAGGTCTTCTACTTCTATAGTCTGAAAGACTTTATAGATTTAAGGGATGAACACCTGGGGCAAACGGATTACACCCGGTTTCATAACCACGAGTTTATTAAGTAGTAAACTTCGCAGTATAGCGTTCATTATTGCGAACATTTACTGTATATTTGTTCATTATTACAAACATTATGTCCTCACCGTCAATCCTTCCCCGCCTTAGTAGGATCCTATCCGTAATGGGCGAAAGCATCAAACTGGCACGCCTCAGGCGCAAGCTTTCCGCTAAGCAAGTGGCCGAAAGGGCGGGTATTGGCCGCACCACCCTGGTGGAAATCGAAAAAGGCTCCCCCAGCGTAAGCCTCGGCAACTACGCCCAGGTCCTCATGGTACTTGGTCTCGAAAAAGACCTTTTGCAGATAGCCGCAGATGATGTGCTTGGCCGGAAGATACAGGATGCCGGGCTGAAAACCGGTGAACGCGCACCCAGGCGAAACTCATAGCCATGGCCGCTACCAGAAGGGAAATATACGTTTATGCCCATTGGGTACCGATGGATGAGCCAATCCATATGGGAAAGCTCTATTCCGAGTTGTTACGGGGCAAAGAAGTCTTTTCCTTTGAATACCAAAAGCAGTGGCTGGCCTCCGGTTTTGCGCAGTCCTTAGATCCTGATCTCCAACTTTACAGCGGGCCGCAGTATCTAAGCGATGAAAAGCCAAACTTTGGCCTCTTTTTAGATTCTTCACCCGACCGATGGGGCCAGTTATTGATGAGAAGAAGGGAAGCCGCCCTGGCCAGGAAAGAAGAACGGAAAGCACAAAACCTCTTTGCTACAGACTACCTGCTGGGCGTATATGATGAGCACCGTATGGGAGCACTGCGATTTAAGGAAGATCCCGAAGGACCATTCCTGAATGACAATAGGGAAATGGCCGCCCCGCCCTGGGCTTCGCTCCGTGAACTACAGGAAGTCAGCCTGAAGCTGGAGCAGGAAGATGCCGCCAGTGATCCGGAATACCTGGAATGGTTAAACCTTCTCATTGCTCCTGGATCTTCACTCGGAGGAGCAAGGCCAAAAGCCAGCATCCTCGATCCTGCTGGCCATCTGTGGATTGCAAAGTTTCCGAGCCGCAATGACCTGAGGGATATTGGAGCCTGGGAAAAAGTGGCCTATGACTTGGCACTGCGATGCGGAATAAATATAGCCGAAGCAGAGGTTCAGAAGTTCACTGGCCCGCACCACACCTTTCTAACCAAAAGATTCGACCGCACCAGCAGTAACCAGCGCATCCACTTTGCCTCGGCCATGACCTTACTTGGCCATACCGATGGCTACGGCTCAACGGAGGGAGCCAGTTATCTGGAGCTGGCGGAGTTCCTGATGAGCGATGGCGCTGAGGTAGACAAAGATCTGGAGGAACTATGGCGCAGGATCGTTTTCAGCATTTGCACTTCCAACACGGATGATCACCTCCGCAACCATGGTTTCATCCTCACCGATAAAGGCTGGCACCTTTCACCGGCCTACGATATCAACCCGGTGGAAACCGGTACCGGTCTCAGCCTGAATATCTCAGAAGATGACAATTCCCTTAACCTGGACCTGGCCCGGGAAGTAGCACCTTTCTTCAGGTTGAAAGACAAAACCGCAGATCAAATTATTGAACACACCTTAAAGGTGGTCAGCACCTGGCGCGAGGTGGCTGCCCAATACCGTATTTCGCGGGATGAGGTGGAGCTTATGGCTGGAGCATTTTTACATTAAATATCTCTTTCCAATAATGCTCATCCTTATTCACCCGGTCCGCATCCTTCCTTAACTGTGTAGCAATTGCTATACGCTCCGACATTTCTAGATCCGCCAATAAGGTTCTGTTACTGTTAGTGTAGTCTTTAATGTCCCTTTCTTCAATTTGATCAGCTATAAAATTCATGCAATTGATCAGATTTGAGGATTTAGCCTGTCCAATAATGGCTTTCTTGTTTTTAAAAGCTTCCAAAACCAGTACTTCGATTACGCTTGAAGGTAAATTTATACCTGTGTAATCCCTCCAGAGCTTAATTAATCGTATGATACTTCTTTCCTCTGGTTTGTTTACTACAAGAAGTCTACTAGCCAAAGGATTGGCTTTTGTTACAGTGGGAGGGCCAAACAATCCCGAAGCCCTCTTATGCAAAGTGACATCTCCACTTCCCGACATCCCGTTGCGTATCCTGCCAGGAACAACATCAATCATTACTTGCTGTCCTCTTTCATCTCTGTAGGTGAGGTTAATTGTACGTCCCTTCTTTTTGATTCTGTAAGTAGACGGCAGCCTACTTTTTAAGGTGCTGTAGACCTTTTCATAAGCTGCTTCCATAGTGAGTCCACAGGATTTAGCGAAAACCACCGCAATATCAAGATCAAAGCCAGTTGTATTTGCAGTTCTTTTAGCAAATGATCCATGATCAAAGGGTTTCTCTGCCAGTAACCCATGTAAATCTGTCTCCAGTGTCTCAACGACCTTATTCCTAACCTGCAATACCCTTGTCACCTCCTTAGTAGCATTTTTAGGATGATGGTATTTAAGCACGTTCCTTAGAAAAGGATCTGGTGCAAAAGGCTGTTTTCTCTCTTTTTGCCTGGACAATTCATACAAACCATAGGCAACTAAGCCTCCAGCTGCAGCACCTATGATTCCATTTTTTATACTTCGTTGAGCATTAAAGTTCTCCCAATTAAAAACTTCATTTCGTTGTTGGTGCTCCCAATATTGCAGAAGCACATCTCCGAGAGCCACAACTGCAAACCCCATCCCTGCTCCCATAAGGATATCTTTCTCTTTTTTTCTCATTTGTTTCTTCTTTCAGGATGCTCTCCACCACCCAGCCATTTACCTGTTATATGCCACAACTCGTAGTAATAAAGCCAAAGTGACGTCCAGGGAATAATGGTTTGGGCAATGGTGTCAGTATATTTAAACTCGTGATACTTGGGCTGATAAAGGCAAAGGCGATTCCCTGGGTATACATGAGGAATTTCAGCGCCTTGAAAATTTTTGATGAGGCTCGGACTTAAAACCCGAATGTCTGGTGGCTTTTTGTAGCAATATCCAATCTCAACCTCATAAATTTGGCTTCTGGCGGTGGGTTTGATGAGACCTGTAGCCTTCAGGCAGTCACGTTTTAAAACTACATCAAATTCAGGGTAATGGGCTTTAATAATAGCACCTTGTTGGGCCGCATTTATATGTTTAGGACTAGTATATATCATCAATCACTTGCCAAAGAAGGTGTTAGGTTTTACTGGTAGTTCATTCCCTGTTCCGCTCACGCCACCCAGAATCCCATTCGTCCTATTAATACCCAACGCTTTTCTCTCCCTGATGCCCTCAATATTTTGAGCCTGACTTGTTTGGGCGTTTTGTAGAAGCTCACGGCCAAACAAACCACCCAAAATCAGCCCTTCATTCACCACCCCGTTCTCTTTTTTTAGGTCCTGCCACTGATTGTAGAGGTGCCGGCAGAAATTCTCAAAGGCGTCATAGTACTTTGGCTCCTGTTCCCACTTATCCGTAAAATCTTCAGCTGGATTCACGGGATTGAGTATTTTGAACCTTCCCTGCGACAGACCAACTTTCTCATTTATCTGTGTCACAATGTTATCAACCGTGTCAAAGATACTTTCCTCACCCTCATAAAATTGGCCGGAGATAGTTGTTAGCACGATGCTTGAAGTGCGATAAGTGTCATCTGCTTGAAAAAAGATATCTCGATACCGCTTGATTAGTTGTACTGCACGCTGTAAAGGCTTTTTGCTTCTAAAATCATCGACCGGTAACTTTTCTGCTCTCAATGCCTTCTCCAGTAAGCTTTCTTTCACCAGGTTTGATTTACCAATAAACCACTTGGAATAACCTCGGGGATTACTTATTACCCAATCTTGTAATTTCTTGTCCGGCACTTTCAAGGTATTAGTATCCCAGTCATAGGCTTGCACCCCCGGAAGAATATCCATATGGAAATCTCCGCTATAGTTTAGGCGTAGGCACCTATTCTTAGCTTCAAGCTTTTTTTTGTAAGCTTCATTTTCCTCTAGCCTTCTACGAAGCTCATTATAAATTCGTCCGGGAGAGTGATCTGCCATATTTGCCTTCAATTGAACAGCAATATCCAAGTCAAATTCATCCTTTCCTATCGGCTTTACTGTGGTTCTGATTCGTACAGATCCGTGAGGATAAACGTCATACCGATAAGGTCTAAAAAAGCCTTCGTCTGCCTCTATCCAGTCTTTTACCGCTTCATAATGAGCTATCATCCTTTCATAACGAGTTTTGTCCAATTGCAGCTCCCTAGCCATCTTGTCCAGGAGATCATCCATTTGAACTTTTTTATCCTGAAGTGCAATCATTTTTCAAGTTTTTGAGTGAAAAATATTTTGTTGCTATGAGGTGCAATTAGCTTACCCTCTTTTGTCCGTCCTTGCTTAATTTCATCTTCGGTAGCCCATACGAGATCATCCTGTTTTCTTTTCGACAGCTCATTCAATTCCCTAGATTGGCAGGTATTTGCAGGGTTCAAACAATAAATGTCGGCATACAAAAACTCGTATATCTTAAAGTGTTCGCTATAGGAGAGGCGTGTAAAGTGCTGCCCTTCTGAGGTCATACTGGATATGACCAAAATTTTTCTGGGTTAAAAACCCAGGCTTTACCAGCTCCTCATAGAACTCCCGCCAAGGATCTGTCTCGCGATTTTTCCTGCTAAAAAACCATTTCAGATACCTTGGTAAAAACTTCTTGTTGTGCATTTTCAGCCGTAAATCATGTTCATTTACCTCATCATTTGTAAAAGATGAGTCGGTAATGATCGTAAGTGCTTCCAACTCCCTCTTTCCAGTAGGGTCTAAATACTTGTACACTCCTCCCACCGGCTGAAATCGATCTTTAAGACGAGCGCTTCTCACTAAGAGGTATTTACCATTTTGCTCAATTTTGAATAGATAGGCAGTAGAAATTCTGATTTCCTTATGAGCAAAAGGCCGATATGCGTCAATATAGATTCCCAGCCACTTTGCATGCTCAGTCAGCCAGTCAATTCCTTGGATAAGTATTGCCAAAATAATCCCTGCCGCGCCTCCATATAGGCTTGCAGTGATCATTTCAGAATCAAAAAAGTATCCTGCTCCTATTGCTGCAATAGCAACAACTAACTGAACTAAAATTTGCTTCATTTCACCTTCTTCAGATATATTCTGCGGAGAATTGGTTTCCAGCCTTAACAGAATCGTTCTCCGCAGAACAGATACTACTTCTCCTTCCGCACACCCTTAAAAGGCTCGCCATCTTGTTTAACATCCATAAATCTCCCGGTATCCGCATCTCGTTTTACCCAATTGCCTGATCCTGTTTGTGTCTGTGAGCGCTTTCGCACAGCGCCATGTCTGCGGTTATCACCGCTTTTTCCATTCGTTGCCATCGTCTTGTTTTTTTTTAGGCATGAAGGACTTGTCCCACCTGTCACGGGGTAGGGTTGTAACCGAAAAGATCCTGGAATTTCAGAGGAAGGATTGCTCATGTTACGCTCATGCGTTACATTCGCCAAATCATTCAAATGCAGCTTTGCCTGCTGAAATCCCACCGCTCTTTTGGGCGGTACTTACAGAAAGAAGCTCCCATGAGTCAGATGGGAGCTTTTCCTTATTACAAATATTATAAGTTTTTTAGGCTTAGGAAAGGCGTGTTAATAACGATTGAAAACTTTTAGCTTTAAATAGTAGTAAAACCTCTCTTTTCTTGTGCTTTAGATGTGTGTTTTTGGAACAATCTCCATCAAAGTCTTAGGCGGCCCACACCTCCAGCAGGTTCATTCCGCTCGCCTTCCTGCTTCGCAGAAAACCTCCCTTCATTCACCAGCTTCCGGCTCCGCGTAGCAAGAATAGCCGCTTCACTCGCGCACCTTCCTGCGTCAGGTTTGCTCTTTCACCACCCATACTTGCTTTTGGCCAGCGCTAATTTCCGTATTTAGAAGGAGTCTTTAGTCCAGCAACATATTTTGTTAATTATCTGCTACCAAGGATATTTCCGGTAAACTACATATTTCGCAGGTAAAGCGGTATTCGTCTTCCTTGCTCCGCAAGCCGTGCGCCAGCCCGTCCCCACAGCCTTCAGCATTATTCTGTTTAGTCAAAGGTGCTTCAGGCAGTGGGGCCGCCCTGGGGGTGCTCGTTCCTCGCAGGCTGTCACAGGTCTTGCCGTTCGCTGCGTCATCCTCATGGCAGCTACCTCCATGCTTCCACCAGCTTCCCTTCGCAAGCTGCGGTTCAGCAGGTTCCAGCCTGGCCGCTGCCCATGTTTTGCGTGCCTGCGGGTCGCTACGGGCTACGGGCACCTTTGTTAATTTGCCTCCGCTCCGCTCTGGCATTTTTCAGCGGTGCCCTTGTTATGTTTCACTTCACTCCGTGGCATTGGTTTTGGAAAAAGTTACCAATGCCCTTCGTTGCGTTCCACACATAGCCAGCCTCCGTGTTCGTTCCTCACCCTCTCAGACTACCACCCTTGCTCCACACGCAGGCGGCACGCGAGGCTTGTCTGCCGGGCTGCGTACCGTTCATCATGCTATCGCATTCCTCACTCCACGCATCCGTCAGCCAGCCGTTTAGCCGCAGGCGCTTTTACCTGCTTTCGCTTTAGTAGTGGCTTGTTCCTAAGCGATGTTCTCAGCTCGTTACAAGCGTTGGTTGTGTTCGTGAGATAATCGACCTCAAAGAAGTGCAATGAAGCAGCTTGGTCTTAGAACCGCCAGTGAACCGTAGTTTTTGAAGAAATTTCGAGAAGCCTTGCTCTTTTGATACTTCTCTATCAAGAGAAAAGTAAGGCATCATATAACAATCTCTCCCTTGGCAATAAAAAAAGAGAGCAGCAAAGTTAGTCGGGCTGTATCTTCGGTTAGCTACAGTTCTCGTCCCACACTTTTCAAGGTCAGGCACTACTGGAACTCCAATATCTTCCATCCTCAGTCAGCTCGCGGGCGGCTCGCATTTCCAAGAAAGTACTTTAGCAATAGCAATATGATCTTTCACCGCTTAGGTATGTCCGTTTGGCTCAAGGCTGTTTTTATCTGCTGATATTCGTTTAATAGAATTTTATTTACCACCTGGTATAGTGTTAAAATTGATGCTGCTAAGAAATTTCAGTAAATTAGGGTAGTCGTCTATGTTTAGTCTGGATGAAAAACGTGTGATTCAATAATATTTCTATGCTTGTATGGTTAAAATCCATCTTTGAAACTAAGTCAGCTCGCTATAACAGGGAGTTTAGAGAAAATTTCTTTACGGGTAAGAGGATGTCTGTAAACCATGATTTGATAAGCGTTGAAAACAAAAAGCTTATTGAGCAGGAGAATCTGAACACCTATCTTTCTTTGTTCGAAAACCTTCAAGGCTATGGATTAGCGTACGAGGATTCAATAGAAGTGGCGGGAGTCAGGCACTATCAATCGCCATCTCATGGCATATTGGTCAAAGAAGGGGATCAGGTTTTGCTATTTCATGATGAAGGCAATCCGTATGACGAATACGCGGTGAAGATTAAAAACCTCGGAAATCAAATGATAGGGTATATTCCAAAGGATTTTTCACAAAGCTATTCAGAAGAACTGGAAGACTCCGCTTATTTTGAAGCCCATGTTGAAAGTATTTACAAGACTGAACCTTTATATCCAGGTATTTATCTTTCAATAAAAGCTTACAAACGCGATATCAGGAAATAAATTAAAGAAGTACAGCAAAGTTAGTCGGGCTGTATATTCGGTTAGCTACAGCCTTCGTCCCAGACTTTTCAAGGTCAGGCCCTGCGGGTTTTGAGGCAAAATCTCCAGTCCCGCCTCCTGCGGGATAGTATTTCCCCTCAAAAACCTTGACAAGCGAAGCCGCCCGCCTTGAGGAAAGGCTTTCTCTTTTCTTTTTTCCCTTTTTGTTTTCTCTTTTAAAAATATTCAGGCGGAGCGCAGCGGAGCATAACTTTAAATCCCCAGTTATGTCTGATTTTGTTCTCAAGGGCTATTCGGCCCAAACTACCCCTCGGAAGCCACATTTTTTCATCCTCTCCAGGGGCCTTAACAGTGGTAAGCCACTTTTGCAACCTTGCCCGAACTGTTTTGTCCTTTCCGCTGAGGTGGAGGAGAGGAAGCAAACCCTTTACTGGATTGCTTACAGCCTCTGGAAAACCCGGGCCTATCGCCCACACCTGGTAGGCTCGGTAATCCCGTTTCTCAGGAAAAACCAATGCCGGAAGCTGATTTCTGAAGCTTATTCATCTGTGTGTGCAGATCCTGGAGCACTTTCGAAGTCCATTGCACTGCTCACCGATATCGAGCAGAAGCGCCAGCATTTTCAGGCCGTGTCGGATCATATTGATATCCTGCACGAGGCAATACTTTTCCGACTCCTGAACCCATCAAAAAAGGCCCGCTAAGGGCCCTTCCTTTTATTGAGGTTCCACTTTTTTCGGGTAAGCTCAACCAGTCTTTTGCAAATGAAAGTCGCAACAAAACTGGTAACCGCTCCTACAGCAGCCAGGATCATAGCGTTGGCGATCTCGGTACCCGGTATATTGACGATGGCACTTAAAAGGGTACCACCGGCTACCCCAGCTTTGAATTCAAGGTTTCCGGTCGCACCAGTCATTGCCGGTGGTCGTCCTTGGTAACCTGGCTCACTGCTGACAATACCCCTCCGGCCACGGTAACATAGCCTGCGAGGGTGATTGCTGCAGCCGGCAAAGCTATAGGAGCAGTCAGCAGGGCTCCGCCTGTGGCCGCCAACGCCAAACCCACATTACGGAGCTTCTTGAAAAAAGGTGGAGTTGGGGCTTTCGCCCGTTCTACTATCTTTTTCATCAGTTCAGGGAATAAATATTAAGAAACACATTATCACACGCAGCCAAAGCCTTAAAAACAAGAGCTTTGATCTTCTCATTGGCCTTCCTCGATTCCGAGCCCCGGCCAATTCCGGTGATCAGGCTTACCGGTGCAATGCAGCCGCGAAGTTCCCGCAGCGCATTGTTGGCCGGATGAAACAATATGAAGTTCCGGTCTTTTATCTCCGTTACTTCAATATGCCATTTCCAGCGCTCGCTGTAACGCTTCTGCAACCGGTAGCGCCCCTCGGGAATGCAGGACCTGTTCACCAGATTGTCCCGCCACGGCAATTCAATGCTGTGGCACAGGATTTTCCCCTGGTGACAAATCACTGCATTAGTTCCCTTAGGATAGTAGGTCCGGATTAGCTCCAGTTCCATGACTATTGCTGATCAACCTCCACAAGCGCCAGGGCGTTGTACGCACCGTTTTTCAGGCTGTACATCTGGCCGTTTACCTCCTGGTAAAACTCCACACCAAACACCACGAACACCGGAAGCACAGAAGCAGCTGTAAAATTCAGAACAATGTTCTGAGCCGCTTCATTCTGGTTGCCCAGGGCAATGTCGGCAGAAGCTCCGTTGTCGCTCACAAAGCTTTGGGCGCCAAAATCGATCTCCGAACTACCAGCTACCAGCCTTGCGTGGGTTGCCCCGGAAGGAATGGCAATGGCCTGGTTGGGCACCATAGCATCGATGGCAAGGGTCACTTCGCCCGCAACGCGGTCCACAGTGGCCGTCCAGCCAAAGAAAACCGTACTGCCGATCCTCGCTTTGTTATTGAAATTGAAGCCTCTCAGAATGGTGGCATCACCTTCCACCATATTCCTTTGCCCGCGGGCATTCACGGCATCCGCCTGAATGGCCTTGAGCATTTCACGCGTTATACGTCCGGTGATCCGCTTATCTGCGGTGTTGAGGAGAAGGCTACGCAGGGCAGTCCTGAGCAGCTTACCGGCTCGGCCGGCTGCGCCAAATTCGGCACCGTTCTCCCGCGTTCTTTCAAACGCTGGGTCATTCTGGATCCGGCTGGCATCCACACCACCTTTGGTGCGGGCCAGGTCTTCACCATTACTTCGATAAAAGGAAAGATCTCCAATCTTCCCCCGAAGCTTAATAATTCCTGTCTGTCTAGCCATATCACTAAATTTTTGATTAGGCCTCAAACATATCCCGGTAAGAAAAAAAGCCCGGTCAATCATACCGTTTGAGCCGCTTTCAGCCCATTTAGCCGAAATATTCCATTTCTGTCTTGGCTACCTTTATAGGCGGAATAGTATATCGATGAAGTATGGATAAAGTATGTCTGCCCCTAAACGAATATGTATATACCCAAAAGATATTCAGTTGGTCACCGGTCGCAGTGAACGCTATGCCAGAACCTACTATCGGCAACTAAAAGATGCACTGGCCAAGGAAGATCACCAGTTCTGCACCATTGAGGAGTTCTGCACCTATGCCGACCTGCCGCTTGACCAGGTGATAGCTATCCTCCAACCCTGACTCCCCCTGTATTTTAAGTTGATTTGCTTTCATTTGGCCTCCAATCTTTGTATCTTTATAGAAGTACTAATCCGCAGCATAGCGGTTCAATAAAGTGGTGAACCATTGGGTGAACCGGTTCTTTGATAGCTTGTAAATAATTGATAATCATATGTGTATGATGGGCGTTCAAGTCCAGTCATCCCGACAAAAAAGGTTAGCTAATGGCTGGCCTTTTTTTTTCGTTGCGATATCCTGAGCCTGTCTCGGCTCAGTCAAGATTATACCGACATTAATAAGTCAGCGACATCCTTAACCTATTTTTCTTTGACGGTTAAATCAAAATATCCTTGATTCCACAGGACTTTGTTTTTCTCATCGGTAATTGTCAATTTCAGTCTCCATTCTCCACTTGATTCGAAGTTTAGACTGCTTTTGTAATGGCCTATTGGAATAGTTGCGGGGTCTGTATAACCCATATATCTATCCGAGTTTACTTTTGAAGTGGCATCTATTCTTATTCGCAAATTATTAATAGCAACAACACTTGCATTGCTTTCTCTTTTAAAAACAAGAAATTCAGTTAAGTTATACTGAAGTTTTGGCCTTATAGGCTTGATAAGTGTTACATAATAGGTTTTAAACACCTGCGGATTTTCCTCATGAACAAACTCAAATACCCTTGCATGTGCAGGTTGCTTTAAGTTTAAGTCAAAGATTGCTGTATCAGTTATATTTTGCCCAGGCTCCCGCACTAAAACAGCTAAATGCCAGCTTTGTGTGCTATCAGCTGGCGAGGTAAAAACAACCCCACCATGGTGCATGTATTTATATTGGGGGTCAAAGGACTGCTCTACATATGAGGAGTAAGTAGCAGTAGCGGTTTTAAAGTTTGGCCAGTATACAACTTGTGCACCTTCAACAGGGTTTGAGGTTCCTTTCTGTAGAACTTTAACAGCAAAGTTGTTGTATCCCACATGTGGGTCAATTTCCGCGTAAAGCTTAATCGAATAGTCATGATGCTTCATGTCAGTTTCCCCTACCAACAGGTAATCACTGTATCTACCGGACGGTTCATCCTCGGTTTTGCTGGTTTTAGTGCAGCCAACACACAGGAGTAGCGTAAAGAGTGTCAGCATTAACCATACTTGGTTAGTTGGCTTATTCATAGGGTGAGGGTGAATTTTTGTAGTATTAATAGCAGGCCAGCAATATACAAATACAGCCAAGTCATTAATTATATTTTTGTCTAGGTCAAGTTCTTTTCAACGGAATGAAACCCGTGGGGTTATTTAAGATTAACCATCTTTTTGTGCGTGCCTGTTATGGCCCAATCGGATACAACACTACAAGATTAAGAAGCTGCCTTTTTAAACACCCCTCAGAGATTCATTATTGCTATTAAGAAGAGCGAATTAAGGTTTACCGGTTTCGTCACATGCATACATAGCTTTGTATAGCCTGCTAATGTCCAAGTTGTGTGCAGTAACTGAACTCAAAATATTTCTATTCATTTTCTAACGCAGGAATATCGAAGTAAGCCTTTTCATTATTGACCTTCATATGCCTTGCGATAACAGGCCTTATCCTCCATACACCAGGTAAACTAAAATATTGGTATGCGCTATAATGACCAGGAATATTTGTGGCCTCGGCTCTTGCTGTAGAGAAGTAATTAGAATCCAGAGATTTCTCAAACTCTACCCAAAAATTTACTGCAGGGATGATTTTGTTAAAATTGTCATTTTTATAAATCACAATATTAACTCCTGAAGGGCCAGAAATAGGTGACAAGGGATTACAAAGCGCTGCATAATAGGCTTTGTGTCTGCCATTTTGCTCTTTGTACATAAATTCATAAACCCGTGGGTGTTCCGGATGCTTTATGTCCAACTCAAATGATAAAGTATCTGTTGTTTTAGATGCTTCTCTGCGAACTATTAAGTTCATCCGCCAAGCTTCAATTAGATTCTGTTGGGGGGTAAATACAATCCCGCAATGATGCATAAATCTGTATTTGTAATCAATTGAAGGTTCAACCAAGGTAGTGTGAGTGGCGGTAGCGGTTTTAAAAGTTGGCCAATATGTCACTTCACCTTCCATGGGTTCATTTGTTTTTTTATCCAAAAGCAAAACAGCCATATTGTTGTAACCATAGTAGGGCTCAAACTCTGAATAAACTTGAACAATACAATTTTGATCAGCAATTTCAATTTCTTCAAGAAGAATGTAATCCTGATACTTACTGAAGGGTTCTTCCCAGGTTTCCGTTGTTGGGGTTTTTGTACAACTGGCAAAGCCTACAAAAAAGGTAATTACCACGCTGTATAGTACAAAGGTTAAGAAGTTTTTCACTTTATGCTGGTTGAATTTCGTTGACTATTCTTACCGCTCGCAATATACAACCGGCAACATATTTTAGATTAGACCCAGTTTCTTTTTCTACTTGTTGTCCGGTAGTTTTTACAGGACGGTAAAATAGGCGCGAGAATTATATTTGCCAGATCGAAATCAACTAAAATGACTAAAATTCAATCTCTTTGTACGCTGGCCTTTGTTGTGCTTTTTGCTACACTACATGGCCAAACTCGTGAAAACTATAACCTGCTTTGGAAAATTGAAGGGCCTGGAAATGCTGCCCCATCCTATCTATTCGGTACCGCCCATATCAGCCACCCAAAGGCTTTTGATTTTAGCGACTCTGTTTTGTATGCCTTTGATAAATGTGAAGTTTTGGCGCTCGAAATTTCCATTGATGACTATCTACGTGAACTGTCTGATAAGGATTCTCGCCAAAAAAACAATCAGCTGAAAGAGCAACTAAGTGAAGAGGAATACGAAAAATTAAAAAAAGTAATAAAGGAAGAGGTGGACGTTAATCTGGATGATTTGAAAACCACATCACCTCTTATCATTAGGAGGCTGCTTGCGGAGCGCTTCAGTAAAAATGACAAAAACAAACTTACAGTAGATAATTACCTGTATGATATAGCAAAAGGACAAGGAAAAGATGTTGTAGGTCTTGAGCCTATTGATAAAGGGCTACGTGGCGGAAACGGTTTTGAGAATAATTTAGAAAAGGAAATGTTTGTTCGTGACATAATCGACAGCAATTCCACGGTATCCTTTATCAAGGAAAATACCAAGGTGATGGAAAAGATTGTTGACTATCAATTTGACAATTTTATTGAAATGTATTACCAGGGAGATGTTGAGGTGATATACCAAACGTATAGTGGCCACTCTAAAAATTTTGGAGACCGGTACAATGTAACGGAGCGAAATTACACCATGGCCAATGGTATAGATTCATTGGCCAAATTGTCTTCAACATTTGCTGCGGTAGGTGCGGCCCACTTGGGTGGAGAAGAGGGCGTGATTCAAATATTGAGAGATAAAGGTTATAAACTGACCCCGGTGGCAGCCACATTTAATGGGTTGGCAAAATCGCAGAAAAAGGAATTTGACGAAACCGCTGGCTATTTACTTGAGAAGATTGCAGAGGGATATCGTATTCGGCTTCCTGGAAAACCTGTAGAGTCCAAAATTAAAGATAGCAATCTTAAAATGTACACTTACCAGGATATTGGAACAGGTAATACATTACTGGTAATGAGTATTGAGTCTCCCGATTTTATGCTTGAGGAAAAGATGATTTTTGAAAATGTGGTTGAAAGGATGTCTGAAAACCTAGGGGGCACAGTGCATTCTACCCTACACTTTAAGCATTATGGCGTGCCGTCTTACAGGGCTGTACTAACCAAAGACAATTTAAACATGCTTATCTATCTTTTTAAAAAAGATAGCAGAGTATATGTTTTTGGAGAAACTAAAAGCGTAAAGGATTATGGTAAGGCAGATGCCGCCAACTTTTTAAGTACCATTGAACTTTTTGATTTTACGTCCGAAGCAAGCAGTTGGGAACTCGTGCATAATGATAGAGACAACTTTTCTATTGAAATTCCTTCCAACTACAATTTTGTAAAAAAGGATTTCCCTATGGAATATGATGAGGAGGCGAATTCCAGTACTCAAACCTACTCAGCTATAAACGCTAAAACCAAAACATCATTTATCTTTAATTCAATACGGTATCCATTGGGTTATTATATAGAAACCGATAGCCTTATTATTAATTCATTTAGAGAAAACGTTGAAGAGGAATATAGGGTGAAGCTGGTGGATTCTGCAATTATTGAAAACGGAACTTATCCCATTTACTCGGCTACCTACACAAACCCTGAAACGGGTCATTTCATAATAAATCACATGCTCGTTAGAGGTAATCGGGTTTACAATATGCTATCTCAGTCTACGGACAGTCTAAATAACGATATAAAGTATTTTTTGAACAGTTTTAAGCTCGATGAGGCTAAAATTGAAGGTGAGTTAAGCACGTTATATGGTCCTGATTCGTCTTTTACACTGCTGCTTCCTGAAAAGAGAGACGAGCTGGAAGAAGACTATATGTATGATAACGAGATTGATAATTTGACAAGCCTCAACGCGGCTGATGGAGCTCATAATGTGTTGTTCGGGCTATACATTTATGATTATAACAAGTTTACCCATTACCCAACTCCAGACTCATTAATAAAGTCGCACTATTTAAAGCTTGATGAAAAGTATCAAACCATAATGGTTGATACTTCCTACTACAAGAATGGTAAACTATATGCCCGCGAAA
This sequence comes from Schleiferiaceae bacterium, assembly GCA_963758205.1. GTDB lineage: Bacteria > Bacteroidota > Bacteroidia > Flavobacteriales > Schleiferiaceae > Owenweeksia. The sequence continues at coordinate 611,882 of CAVWUM010000006.1, read as the reverse complement.
GGGTGCATAGAAATAAAAGAGTTGGCTATACATTAAGAGACATGGTTTATCTTAATGGCGGCACGGTGTATCAGCTGCAATCAATGTTGGCTAATGAATTTGAAGTAAGCGTTACGGATAATGTCTTTAGTTCATTTAAAATTTTAAAGCCCGATACGGTAAACCTCTATATACGTAAAACGGCTAAGGTTTTACAGGCCCTGCAATCCATGGATTCAATCACTTTTGCCAACGCAAAAAGCTTTTTAAGTGATTATAGGTTTGACTCAACAGAGGTGGGTTTATTGTACAGTTCACTTACACAGCCAATGCCTCTGGATACGGGTTACTGGGCATATAGCCTGGCTAAGGCATCCCTGTTAAGAAAATTTGAAACCGTAAAGGATAGCAATACTTTAGATTTTTTAACGGCTTATTATGATACTACCAGCAGTGATGGCGGGCTTAGGAGGGTGATATTTGAAGTATTACCAAAGATGGATGATACTTTAGCTATCCAAAAGTACTTGGAACTTTTACCCAATGTGGATTTTGACATTTATAGCCTGGGGTATTTTTATGATACTATTACTCATGTTAAAGCCAATTTGGATTTACTACTTGAAAGTATGAATAATCCCTATTTAAGGGAGGTTGTGGTAGATGTGTTTAACCATTACATGAAAGAAGATTCAAGTTTTGTGGAGTACTTGAGGCCACAATATGATCTGTTTAAGAATCTCTATAGCCAAATGCTTGATACTATTAATATCAGCAGCATGGGATATGAAAGTGGTGCAGAGATTAATGGAGTTTTAGAAGTAATCACTCAACTTGGGGGTGCACCTGAATTAAGGGATCGTACCTATGGGCTTTTAAAATCAAACTATTATTCAACAAAAGTTGCAGCCGTAATGGAGCTGTTAAAAATGGGCGTTGCCATTAAAAAGAAGGACTATAAGGCTCTTTTTAAGAACAAGGAAGAGAGCTTTACCCTAATCTACCAACTTAATAAAGAGGGATATCAAGATATATTAAAGGCAAACCTTGATCAAAAGACGGTGGCGGAGATTTTTGTGCGAAGTGAGTTGTACTATGATGAGTATTACGAAGTAGACATAAAGTTGCTGGAAATAGCCAAAACAGATATCAATGGAGAGCCTTCGAGGATTTATATTTATGCCTATACCACTGAGTATAATGATACCCCGGTATTAGCATTTACTGCTGCCCAGCCCGATTCTAAGGAAGTAAACTTTGAAGAGGGATATACCAATATATGGGCAGGCGATTACACCACTCGTACTTACGAAATGCGTAAAAAGGAAATAGTAAAAGATGCAACGGAGTTTCTCACAAAAAAGCCAGATTAAGCAGCAATCTTCGCCCTTTGCACAATAAGCTTACAGGGAATATCCGAAGTAATTCGGGCAATATGCTCAGCATGAAGGGGAATAGTTAGAAAGTCCCCAGGTTTAAGATAATAAGACTGCTCATCAATGTTTATTTCACAGTTGCCTTCCAACACCAGGAAGCTCTCAAACTCATCTTCATGCACTTCGTTAGGCAACATGGTTTTAGCCCAAACTATAGCTGTGGTTAGCTTTTCATCTGCTCCAATTATTTTGATAAAAGTGTCTTCTGCATCCTCAGGCAACACCATGTCTTCACGGTTGAGCCAGGGTGCAAAATCTTCTATAGTAGAATTTATTGTGAGTGCTGGTGGAAAAGTAGGTGCTTCACCACTCTCCAGGCGCTCCATATAATCGATTGTGGCAAACAAAAATGGCTTTAACGGAGCGGGTGGCGCCACGGCATTGGCCTGACCAAAATCTTCAATAGCTTTAGCAGCAGCATCTATTGCTTCTTGCATTTCCGGGAAAAACATGGCCGCTTTAAGGAGGTCTTGGTTTTCCTCCTCTGTAGTCATGTCGAGCAAGTAGAGCTCAATTATTCCTGATTCAATATATTCCTTTACAGCTTCCTTCATCATTTCTGCCATTTGGCAATTTTCACTTTCCTTGATTAAACTTTTCTCTTGCTGTTTAGCTGGTAGACTCTACAAACGAAATAATAGGGTTGTGAGATTGGTTCACCAAACATTTTTTTTCTAGAGCAAAGCAACAGCCAAAATCAAGGATGTAAAATCAGGATCAAAGGAAAGTCTATTTTTTGATTTAAAAAACAAACTAACAGGCCTATGGTAAGGTATTAACGAGTTTTGTCATTTTCTTTTCTAAGTTTGCAGGGATGGTTAAATTCTTATCAGCCATATTATCCCTTTATTTCCTGGCACTTACGGTTATGCCGTGTGCGGATCAGCAACTCATTCCTATTGGTGATGATATATCTCATTCCCATGATGAAGCGGATCATTCAGGTCATGATCACTCATCAGGCGAAGACCTTTGCAGCCCGTTTTGTGTGTGCCAATGCTGCCATACCGATGTTGTAAACTTTGAGAAATTAGAATTGGCAGCTACTGAAATAGAACTTACATCTACCATTCCGGTATTTAAAGGAAGGTTATTATCTCCTTTCCCAGACGCTCTTCTACAGCCTCCCAGAGTTTAGTTTTTTGTTTTTACAGGATAAGTCTGTCCTTATTATTCCGTTTTGAGATAAGCATCCATGAAAGCGTTTGTTGGTCTAATTGATCAGAACCTTTTGCTTGACTTGTCTTCTCGCCCTGCGGAGAAAATTTCAATTAGAACTAAACTCGAATTTAATGATCAATCATATAATCGACTTTTCCATTCGGAACAAGTTAATCATAGGCCTGCTCACCCTTGTGCTTATAGGTGCCGGCATTTGGAGTGTAACTCAGGTGCCGATAGATGCTGTGCCTGATATTACTAATAACCAGGTACAGGTAATAACGCAGGCCCCCAACCTTGGCACCGAGGAAATAGAGCAATTTGTAACCTACCCCGTGGAAGTGGGCATGGCCAATTTGCCAGGTGTTCAGGAAATCCGCTCCGTTTCCCGGTTTGGGCTATCGGTAGTTACCATTGTGTTTGAAGATGATATGGGAACCTACCTGCCACGCCAATTGGTTAGCGAAAAACTTACACAGGTTAAAGAGGAAATCCCAGCGGGTTTTGGCGAACCTTTTATGGGGCCTATTTCCACGGGTCTGGGAGAAATCTATCAATACACCCTTTCGGTAGATGAGGAACATGCAGGACTATATTCGGCTACCGACCTGCGCACTATGCAGGACTGGATTGTGAGCCGGCAAATGGCTATGGTGCCTGGCGTGGTTGAGGTTAATGCCTTTGGGGGCGACCTTAAGCAATACGAAGTTGCAGTTGACCCGGGTCAGCTTAGGGCAATGAATATTACTCTTGCTGAGGTTTTTACGGCCTTAAGTGAAAACAACCAAAATACCGGAGGCGCTTACATCGAAAAAGACCATCAGGCCAACTTTATTCGTGGCGAAGGTTTGGCACGCAGCCTGAGCGACATTGAAAATATTGTGGTGAAAACCGAAAATGGCATTCCCGTAAGGATAGCTGATATTGGAACCGTACAGTTTGGAAAGGCCGTACGTTATGGAGCCTTTACCAAAGATGGCGAAGGCGAGGCTGTTGGTGGAATGATACTCATGCTTAAAGGTGGAAACTCTAACAAAGTGGTGGATGCGGTAAAAGACAGAATGGTGGAAATTCAAAAATCCTTACCAGAAGGAGTTCAGATAGAGCCGTTTTTAGATCGCAGTAAACTTATAAGCAGCACTACATCTACCGTAACCACCAACCTGGTGGAAGGTGCCCTTATCGTAATTTTTGTGCTGGTGTTTTTGTTGGGCAACTGGCGAGGAGGGCTTATTGTGGCTTCTACTATTCCATTGTCCTTGCTCTTTGCTTTTATCTTAATGAATGTATTTGACGTTTGGGCAAACCTCATGAGCCTGGGCGCAATCGACTTTGGGATTATAGTTGATGGAGCCGTGATTATCGTAGAGGGCACTGTGTTTTTTCTGGTTAAGAATATCCGGAAAACGGGCAACAATACGCAGGAGGATCGCGATAAGGTGACTTTTACGGCTTCCTCCAAAATGATGAACTCCGCCTTTTTTGGGCAGCTCATCATTCTCATCGTGTTTGTACCTATTCTGTTTTTGGAAGGTGTAGAGGGCAAAATGTTTATCCCAATGGCGCTCACCTTTATGTTCGCCATGATAGGAGCCATGATTCTTTGCCTTACCTATGTTCCCATGATTTCCTCGCTGTTTATCAGGGTTACTCCCAAAGAGAAAAAAACCTGGGGAGATCGAATTGTAATAGCAGTGGAGAATTGGTATGAGCGTGCCTTGAATAAGGCCTTAAAGCGGGTAGCGCTTATTCTGGTTTCGGCTGTCTTACTTTTTGGTTTGGCCATTTTTACTTTTAGCAGGATGGGAGGTGAGTTTATTCCCCAGTTGGATGAAGGCGATATTGCTTTTCACGCCATTTTAAAACCAGGTAGCTCACTTACCGAAACCGTGGAAACTACCACTAAAATTGAGCAAATTGTAAAAGCTGAGTTCCCTGAAGTTTTGCATGTGCTTAGCCGTATTGGGGTTGCAGAAGTTCCTACGGATCCCATGCCAATGGATATTGCCGATATAATTGTGGTGCTGAAGCCTCAGGGTGAATGGGAAACCGGCAGGAGCAAACAGGATTTGGTTGCTGATATGAAAGAGGCTGTTAGTATAGTTCCCGGAGTAAATTTTGAATTTACCCAGCCCATAGAAATGCGCTTTAATGAACTGCTAACAGGGGTACGCGAGGATATAGCGGTAAAGCTATATGGAGAAGACCTCGACATTCTTGCTGCCAAAGCGGAAGAAATGGGGAAAATTATAGCTACGGTTCAGGGGGTAGGCGATATGAAAGTAGAGGCCACCTCGGGCTTACCGCAGATTACGGTTGATTATGACCGCGCACGACTGGCTCAATATGGCCTTAATGTTCATGAACTAAATACCCTTATTGAGACAGGTTTTGCAGGAGGTAAGGCCGGGGTAATCTTTGAAGGTGAAAAGCGATTTGATTTGGTTTTAAAACTCAAAGAAGCAAACCGTAGAAATATTGAGGATATCCGCAGCCTGTATGTAAATACACCTATGGGCGCTCAAATTCCTTTGCGGGAAGTGGCCAATATCAGTTATCAGCCGGGACCTATGCAGATAAGCCGTGACAACACGAATCGCAGAACTTATGTGGGTATAAATGTGCGGGGCCGCGATGTAAAAACCCTGGTGGAGGAAATCCGTGAAAAGCTCGATAAGGAACTTGAGCTACCGCCCGGTTACTACATACGGTACGGGGGTGCTTTTGAAAATCTGGAACGAGCCACCGAAAGACTCAAACTGGTTGTTCCTATTGCGCTGGCGCTGATTTTTGTACTCATCTTTTTCGCTTTAAAATCCATAAAACAAAGTGTTATGATTTACCTGGCTATACCCATGGCCGCCATTGGTGGCGTGTTTTCCCTTTGGTTGAGAGATATGCCTTTTAGCATTTCAGCCGGAGTTGGGTTTATAGTACTTTTTGGCGTTGCTGTTCTAAATGGTTTAGTGCTTATCAGTGGCTGGAATGAGTTGAAGGAGGAAGGTGTTTCTAATTTATCAGAACGTATTACACAGGGAGCGCGAAGGCGAATACGCCCGATATTATTAACAGCGCTTACAGATGTATTGGGATTTTTACCAATGGCACTTTCCACAACGGCTGGGGCGGAAGTTCAACGTCCATTAGCCACGGTAGTAATTGGTGGTTTGCTCACCTCTACTTTGTTAACACTGTTCGTGTTGCCAATTTTATATAAGTGGATGGAAGAAAGAGAGGGTAAATCTGTTTTGCCAAAGACTGCTTTAGCTGGGGTAATGATTATTTTTTTCTGTCTGGCAGGAAATTCAGTCATTGCTCAAAATGTTGAACAGCTGCCAACTATTAGTATGAAAGAGGCGATTGAAAAGTCGGCCAAAAACTTTCCTAAGCTAAAAGCTGCCCGCCTGCAAGTTGAGCAAGAACAGGCTTTAAAGAAAACCGCCTGGAATCTTGGGAATACCCAGGTATACACAGCTGGAGAAGAAATAAGCCAAAACGGAAATGGCGTTTATACCACCATAGGAGTTCAGCAGCAAAATATTGATGTATTTGGCATTGCTCCCAAAATGAAAGCTCAAAAGCAAAGAGTGGCTTTGGCCGAATCTGCCCTTGAACTAAACGAACTGCAACTTATGCAGGAGGTGAAAATGGCGTATGCCAAAGCTTATGTAGCGCATCAAAATCTGCAATTGTTTTCTCAACTAGATTCTGTATATCGAAATTTTGAAAAAGGGGCAAAGCTGAGGTACGATCTGGAAGAAACTTCAAAACTGGATTATCTGGCAGCAGCCAACCAGGTAAAGCAGATTGAGCTGCAAAAGCAACAGGCGGAGTTTGATTACTCCGCAGCCCTTTTCCGCCTAAACCTGTGGCTGGTAAGTGATACGTTTTATGCTGTTTCTCCCCAGAAAAGGGGCTGGCTAAACCCTATATTGAGCGGAGATAGTGTTACAAATCATCCACTTTTACAAATGGCCTCACGCCAGGTAGAAGTTGCCAATGCCGAGCGAAAATCGGCCAATGCCGCCTTTTTGCCGCAGCTAAATACACAATATGGCTGGCAGGAGATAAGCGGGCAAAGCGGTTTTTACCAGTATCAGTTCGGGTTAACCATTCCGCTGTTTTTTATGCAGGAGCAAGGTCGGGCACAAGCTGCCAGGATAGAGCAAAAGATAGCCGAACAGGAATACCAGCAAACGCAATTTGAAGTGGAGGCCAACTACCAGGCGCTTATGCAGGAGTACAATAAATGGCAGGCTTCGTGGCAATTTTATGAAAATGAAGCCCTGCCACTGGCGCGTGAACAGCGAAAAGGTGCCATCCTGGCTTTTGATGAAGGGGCGATTGACTATGTAACATTTATCCAGAACATGAAGGAAGCTGTACAGGTGGAAGTACAAGCGCGTGAGGCTTTACAACAATATTTACAATCTAAATTTCAGCTTGAGTTTTACCTCGGCTCTACCAACAATTAAATCTACCTAAGATGATCATCAATATAAAGTCAGTTTCAGGAATTTTAGCCATAGCATTAATGGCAGCAGCATGTGGCAATACGGAGGGCCATTCCCACGAAAGTGGTGAGCAAAAGCACGAGATGGAAGAACACCATGAACACGAAAACGAAGCCGTACTCTTTACGCAGCAACAGTTTGATGCGATTAAGATGGAGGTTGGCCCTTTGCCTCAGAAAAATCTTTCGGAGGGGGTAGCTGTAAGCGGAAGACTGGAAGTGCCTCCTCAAAACGAGGCGATTGTAACGGCCATACTGGGTGCTAATATTACTTCCATTGAGGTGATTGAGGGGGATGATGTAAGTAAAGGGCAGGTGCTGGGCTATATGGCGCATCCAAACCTCACCCGCCTTCAAAGTGATTATTCACAGGCCTATAATCGCTATTTGTTTTTAGAGAAGGATTACCAGCGCCAAAAGAAACTTTACGAAGCGGAGGTGTCTTCGGGCAAAGGCTTTCAACAAACAGAAGCCGAGTACAGATCTTTACAGGCGGAGGTTTCAGGATTTGAATCACAATTGCGGCAGTTGGGCCTTAGTGCTGCCAAAGTGCGCGGTGGCGATTTTTACGATCAGGTGCCCATTACCAGCCCCATTGAAGGATCCGTTAGCAAAGTAAATGTTAAGACAGGCCAATATGTGCAGCCCGAAAAAAGTCTTTTTGAAATTGTGAATATAAAGCACATTCATGCTGATTTTATGGTATTTGAGCGGGATGTAACCAAAGTGCAGAAAGGGCAACGCATACGTTTTACGGTACAAACTATTCCCGATTTACAACTTTATGCCCGTATATACTCTGTAGGCAAAAAGTTTGAAGAAGCCCCTAAAGCCGTGCATTTGCATGCCGAAATTGAAAATAAGGGCGACCAACTATTACCGGGTATGTACATAAGCGGCCATATTTTGTTAGATAGCTCTGCTACTACGGCTTTGCCGGAGGGCGCCATTACCAGGGTTGGTGATGAGTATTTTGCCTACACTGCTTCACAATCAGAAGATGCCGGGTGGATGTTCACTCCTGTAAAAGTGATAACCGGAAGCACCGTAAACGGGTGGACAGCCGTAGAGTTAATGGAAAAAGTACCGGCAGAAACCCGCTTTGCACTTAACAATGCCTACTACCTTATTGCTGAAATGAAAAAGGAGGAGGCGGAGCATGAGCATTAAAAGCCCTGCCGGACTCGTAATTTTTGGTCTACCCTTTTTTCATGATAATCTTATAGCCCAAAAAGGCCATCGGAATATAAGCCACAATTAAATCCAGGGCATTAAACCAGGCAGGCGAGGGCAGTTGAAAAACCATCATGGTGCCACCAATCATAAATAGAATACCTACAATTAGTGCTGCCATCAGTTTTTGCTTTACAGCAATAGCTGTAGCTACCATAGCCCCTGCCAGGGTACCCAGCGCATGAGCCAAAAAGGGCATAATAAAGTGCTTTGGCTGAAATAAGTGTATGCCGGCCTTTAAACCCTCAGTGGTGCTATTATCCACACCTTCAGGCAGCGGAATTACGGAGCCGCTAATCATTATGATGCTCATGTTGACAATACTACCTATAATGGCTCCGGCTATAACGGCTAAGATGTTGCGTACGATGGGGTGCATGTTTTGTTAATTTGATAGGAATGATCAAAGCTATAGTTTCTTCACAAACAATGATTGCCTGATGTCGTTTTCATTGTAAATCAATGATATAAAGATTATGAGCTATAAAGTAAAACTACTGAACAAACACTGGCTTACGCATGATGTAACCCAACTGCGATTTGAAAAACCTGAAGGTTTTGAATATGAGCCCGGTGAGGCTATTGAAATGACGCTCAATGAGGAAGGGCCCGCACCTTTTACGCTTACCTGCCTCAATACTAAAGATTATCTTGAATTTATGATAAAGACCTACCCTGATCATAATGGAACTACGGAGCAAATTGCCGAACTGAAGGAAGGTGAGGAAGTGGAAATCACTGAACCGTTTGTTACTTACTCTGATAAAGGAGCCGGAGTATTTATTGCCGGTGGTGCCGGTATTACACCCTTTGTAGCGATTCTACGAAGCAAGTTTGAAAAAAAGAGTATTGATGATTGCACCCTGATTTTTGCCAATAAAAAGCGCAAGGACATTTTTTTGGAGGAAGAGCTCCGCACAATGTTGGGTGAGGGTTTTATTAATGTTTTAAGCCGGGAGGAGAAAGGTGATCCCGATTATTATGGGCGTATTGATGAGGCCTACCTCAAAAGCCACATCCGTAATTTTAACCAACCCTTTTACCTGTGTGGTCCTGAGGGGTTTTCTGAAGGTATCAAGGAACAGTTGGAAGAGCTTGGCGCTGATGTAGAGCAGGTAATGTTGAGTGATTAAAACACTCAAGTGATTTTAAATTTAAACTACTGGATAAATTATTAACATTGGATAGATGTTATCAGCTCAATTCATGATATCCTGAAATTTGATATCAGGGTTGTTGCCTTCAGATTATATTTGATTCAGCAATCTATTTCTATGAGATATCTTCAAAACTTACTTTTCTGTTTGGCTTGTATAGCATTTTTCCAATTATCATCCTGCTCCACTGCCCGGTTGCAAAACTGTAATGAGGTTAAAGTGTACGTAAGCTTTAAAGCCGATGAAAATCGAAAGCCTTATGATGCTGAAGTATTTTTGGTGAAATGTGATTGGTGTAGCGAAGAGGAAAAGTTGATGTTAAGCGAGGAAGCTCTCAGGGTGGTAAAAGAACAATACTTTACCAATGTAAATCTTAAATTAAAATCAGGACAATCCTATACACTGCCTATTAAGGTTAAGTATGAGGGTGAATCAAACCATACTATTCCCAAATCATGAATGATTTAGACCTATAGCTGTTGATTTGCTGATTATGAGTGGGGTAGGAGCATCGTACTCTAACTGAGCACCCATTGTAGCTAAATGGCCACACTTATAAGTGGGGAGGCGTTGAACCAAGCCCTATACTTGCATCATCATGATTAGAAGTCTCACAGCTCTGATACTTTGCGTGGTAATTTCCTTACCATGGGCCGCTAAGGTGGTCATCACCGCTGACTTTGCTATTAATCAGGATTACATCGCTGAAAATCTTTGTGAAAACCAGGATAAACCACAACTACATTGTGAGGGCAAATGTGTGCTGATGCAAAAGCTTCAATTCACTGAAGATAATCATGATGAGCCCAAACCTTTACCAGAAACTCTGCAAATGGAGGTTTCTTCCTTTTTAGTTCCATCCTTTTCATTTAATAGTACTACATGGGTAAATGCTTTGAATAAGCCTTTGCCTGTTTTTATCCCCAATCGTGTTGAAGTGCTTTTCACTCACGATATTTTCCATCCACCTCAACTTTTGGCCTAGCCAATTCGTACATTTTAATATACAGGGCTGCTTATCAAAGTATTCCTGCAATTTCTCTGCGTATGCCTGAATATGGATTATGTAGAGAGTTTTTCTAAACATCAATAAATAAAATCATTTTATGAAACTATATAAATCACTTGGCGCTTTGGCGCTAGCAACTTCAATACTATTCATTACTTCATGCGAAGAAAAGGATGATACGGTACCAACAGACCCAACCCCAAAAACCGGGGAGTTTACCATAGAGTTTGATCATATGTTTGACGGTAAGCCCTTTAACCTTAATACGGTTTACCAAAATGGCTCAGGGGAGGATGTGGAGTTTTCTTTAGTTAAGTACTACATCTCTAATATTAAACTGGAGAAAATGGATGGTACTGTTTGGGAGGAAGAAAACAGTTACCATCTTATTGATGCCAGCAACAGTGCCAGTGCAATGCTGAAATTAACCAATGTGCCAGCCGCTGAATATCATAAGCTTAGCTACACTATTGGTGTGGATAGTACCCGTAATGTTTCCGGTGCTCAGGAAGGTGCTTTAAGCCCATCCAATAATATGTTCTGGAGCTGGGATAATGGCTACATTTTCTTTAAGTTGGAAGGTACCTCACCGGCTTCATCTGATGGTAACTTCAGATATCATGTTGGAGGATTTACCGGTGCTAATAATGCAGTTACCACCAAAACACTGGATATGCATAACCATATGCTAAAGGTTACACCTGAGGCCTCACCGCAGGTACATTTAATGGTTGACCTTAACAAAGCATTTGATGGTATGCATACGGTGAGCATTAAGAATATGTCTAAAATCCACATGCCGGGCCAAATGGCCGTGCATATGGCTCATAACTTCAACAGTGCTTTTACACTTGATCATATACATGATTAATTGCATTTACCGGATAACATAGTACATATTAGTAAAGGATGCCTGCTTTGGGTAGCGGGTATCCTTTTTCTTTTTACCGGGTGTGTTGAAGAGCAATCTGAGGATAATCCGACTTCATTTAAGGGTTTTGAAGTTCCGGCTCATTTCCCTGAGCCTGTTTACAAGTTTACCAACAATCCCCTAACGGAGGAAGGTGTGGCTTTGGGAAGAAGACTGTTTTATGAGCCTTTGCTTTCGCAGAATAATAAAATGAATTGTGCAAGTTGTCATATTCAGGAGGCCGGGTTTTCTGATCCCGGTAAGGCATTGAGTATTGGAGTACAGGGCAAACCTGGTTTTCGCAATTCGCCTGCTTTGGCAAACCTGGCCTGGGTGCCGGCCTTTATGGCGGATGGCGGCATTAACCATATTGAAGTAATGCCCATCGCACCCATTACTGATAGCCTTGAAATGAATATTTCATTAAAAGAAACCGTGGCTAAGCTCCAGGCCTCAGCGCAGTACCCTCCTCAATTTAAAAGGGCTTTTGGCAGCGATAGTATTACCGATCAAAAAATGCTGTTTGGCCTTGCCCAGTTTATGAGTACCATGGTTTCGGCCAACAGTAAATATGATGAGGTGGTAAATGGGAAAGCGGTTTTTACTGAAAAGGAGAAAAGAGGTTTCTCACTTTTTAAGCAAAACTGTTCCTCCTGCCACAAGCAGCCTTTGTTTACTGATTTCAGTTACCGTAGTAACGGGCTGGACGAAAACTCCAAGGATCCCGGGCGGGGGCGCATAACACAACAGGCGGAAGATCATGGTAAATTTAAAGTACCCTCATTGCGAAATGTGCAGCTTAGTGCACCCTATATGCATGATGGCCGTTTTACCAACCTTGAGGAAGTGTTGAACCACTACAGCGATGGCATACAAACCAATGCCAGTTTAGATCACTCACTGGTAGGTGGTATTTCACTATCAGCTGCGGAAAAGGCTGATATCATTGCTTTTCTCTATACCCTTACAGATTACAAATTCATCACCAACAACAATCTTTCAAATCCAACAAATTAGGTTAGGATGAAATCAATTTTTAAAGCGCTATTTATAGTGTTGCTGGTTTTTTCAAATCAGCTATGGGCCTGCGATGTATGCGGATGCGCGGCAGGTACCAACTATATGGGCGTGTTGCCACAGTTCAGCAAAAATTTGTTTGGCTTCCGCTATCAATACAGCAATTCGCTACATCCATCTACAAATTTCAATACCAACGATCTGGATAGCCGGGTGCTCCAAGATCAGTTTTATACCACCGAAGCCTGGTTACGGTACTATCCGGCCGAGCGCTGGCAGCTATTTGCATTTGTACCATACTCGGTACATAAACGTATAGAAACCGAGCGTACTACCACTATACAGGGTTTAGGCGATATACGGCTTAATCTTAACTATACACTTATTGATACGGACAGTAGCAGTAGTAAGTGGAAAAACCTGCTTTTGGTAGGTGGTGGAGTAAATCTGCCTACAGGCAAATACCAACAGAGGGATGATACACGCTTAATGCTCCCAGCAGCATTTCAGGTAGGTAGGGGGGCTTTTAGTTATAACCTTAATGCCATACATACGTTGCGCTACAATGCCTGGGGGCTCAATACCAATCTCCAATATATTTTCAGGGGCCAGAATGAGTTGAGCTACGATTGGGGCGATCGTTTTTCAGGAGCAACATCCTTGTTTTACTGGGGGCAGGCAAAATCGTTTTCGTACCTGCCAAGTGCCGGTGTTGCCGTAAACTATTTTGAGCAGGACTATCAATATGATGAGTTGAAGCCCTATACAGGTGGCACATTGGTAAGTATGCAATTCGGGCTGGATATCTATATCAATCGCTGGTTAATCAACACATTCGTGCAGGTGCCGCTTTCGCAGGATATACCCTCGCAGCAACCCGGTACAGGGTTTAATGCAGGGGTTGGTCTAAGTATGTTTTTTGGAAAAGCGCAGGGGATCAAAAACGAGGAGCAGGCTGCATTGTAGGTTAGCTGCTCACCAGGTTAAATGAACCGGAGAAATTACATCTCTTTAAAAGAGATAATCTCAAAGTAGTCCAAGTCTTCAGTTTTACCATAATACCGTAAACCGATGTTTTGCAATAGATAGTTGAGCCTGCTTCGAAATGGATAAATTTTACCAACCTGCCAGGTAATGCTATAATAGTGATAGCCTTCTTCATTTTTAAAAATCACTTTTCGGCAGTAGTAACTAGGTAGGCTAGATAGAATTGCATCGGGCCCGGGGTAGAGGTAAGCCACCTGCCGGTGATAGTCGTATGGAAAATTACTACCCTGATTCTCCCAAGGGCCGTTACCATCGTTATTAATCAATTTTTTTACTTGGCTCCAGTTTCCTTTACTCACCGCTGAGCAAAGCCCGCAGTTGCTTTGGCACTGTTCAGCTGGCGCTGATACTTCAAATTCCAGTTGGCCATCCTCTCTCACCGAGAGGTCTATATAGTTACTTATAAGGCCATCCTCCGGCATGTTAAAACGATGCGGCAGAAATTCGTCATCATCTTTCATATAAGAAATGGTATTGTACACCAATTCCGCTTGCGTCTCATCCCATGGATTGTAGTGGGCCAAAACCTTGTAACTGCCGGGCTTTAATTTTGGCCATTTATGGTGCGCTTCAATATGCTGGTTGTAATTTTTGGTATCTCCATAAAAAACAGGAACTGTTAGTGAATCCCCTTTGGCCAGATTGTGAAACCACACAGGAGAAGGATCGTTTTTAGCCATGCTGACAGACCGTTCCTCCGTATGTACCCTGGTATAATGGTTGTTCTCGTCCACCGAGTAAAAACTCAGGTAGAGCATCTTTAAGCATGTGCCTTTGCTATTTGGCAAAATGATGCTCCGTTTCTGTTTACCGGCAATACATTTAATGCTGAGATTAAGTTTTAGCATCTCGCCTTCATTCACCTGCTGTTGGGTGTGTATTAACCTTAAATTTAAATGAACGGGTTTAAGATCAGGATTGGTGGCAAAAGCTTGAATGAGGCCAAAGAGGAGAAAGACAGTGGAAAGGGTTTTTAGCATGGTGACATCTTAACGTAGAAAAAGGTGTTTTCTTTTGCTATTAGTTTTCGGGAAGGGGTGTGGCTAAGAAGTTTAGTTTTGTTGAGAATATTCTTCAAAGTAAGCAAGACAAAAATATTTGTGTCTTGAGTAAAGATTAGCTAATCGGTTGAAGATTAGTGCGGAAGATGTTATTGATAGAGCTGTCTAATAATCTAGCGCTTAACAAACTTCCCAAATCTAATTTTTCCTTCTGAGTCTGTGAGCTGAAAAAGGTATAATGCCTCTGGCAAAGAGCTGACATCCAGAACCTCGTATTGCTGATCAAGGCTTTCACTTAACATAAGTTTCCCTGAAAGCGAATAGATTGAAAAAGTACAGGTTCCAAAGGGGTTAAGAATGTTTATGTTACCAGAAGCAGGATTCGGGAACAAGTTTACAATTTCTGCTTTATCAACCTCCTCACGCAGTCCGATTGTAGCATCATCCTTAAGCGCTACTAAAAAAATATCAGTTGAACCCCTGGAAGTGAACAAGACTGAGGAGCTATCTTTATTCACTTCGACTTTACCGTCAAAAGTTCCAATGGCATAAACCTCTCCACTATCCGAGACTGCGATCCCACTACCTTTAACAAGCTTTGTCTTTCCCAAAGATTCAGCCCAAACGAATTGGCCATTAGAATCTAATTTTGATATGAAAGCATCTGAATCTCCATTGACACTAATATTATGAGTAGGAAGGCCGGGGTCAAAATCAGCATATGAATGAAAAATACCTGATAAAAATACGTTACCTAATTTATCTAAATCCAATCCAAAGCAATAGTTGGATTTGGTAGATTCAGCTATAATTTTTGCCCATCTGATGTTTCCGGAAATATCATATTTAACACAATATGAGTTTGAGTTATGACCTATGGGGGAAAGTATGAAATTAGTAGAGGAGGGTTCTAAATTGGTGGTGTCACTTAAATAACCAGCAACGTGAGGATTCCCCATATTATCTAAATCAATCATAGTTGGAATAGCACCCTGGGGTTTTACCCAATTGAAGCTACCATCCTGATCTAGTTTAACCAAAAAGCCTGTTGTCTGTCCAAAAGAGACAGCAGCCGAATCAGGGTCAAAGTCAGTTTGTCCAAGACTTATTCCAGAAATATAAAGTTCATTATGATTGCCTACTGCAAGGGCTAAGGGTCTTTCTGTAAGTGGACCTGAAATAGTTTTGACCCATAAGAAATTACCCGATGAATCTAACTTTTGGACAAAAATGTCGGAGAAACCTAAAAAAGTAATTTGATTCACTCCCTGGCCCGGGTCAAAATCCACTGTACCACTGAAGGAGCCAGTTACATACACGTTCTTACTTTGGTCAATATCAATGGCCATCCCCTGGATCAGGTGCATAATCTCCATAAACATGTACCCACTCTAAAGTCCCGTTTCTGTCAAGTTTACATACAAATACATCAAGTCCGGCCCAGCTATTTACCAAATGGCCATTGTTTGGAGGATCAAAATCTACAAATCCCGCTAGCCCCCCTGTGAGGTAAACCTCTCCTTTAGAGTCTATTTGCATCTGATTCAAACGCATGTCGGAGGCACCTTCGGTTGTCATTACCCAAATGAGTTCACCTTTCTTGTTTAGCTTACTGACAAACAAATCGGGTCCGTTTGTGGCGGTGCGCTCAGTTGTTTTTGTAGTATCAGGATCAAAATCTACTGTACCTCTAAAAGTTCCGGATATGTATACGTTACCACTTTCATCAGTAGCAATGGATTGAATAAGGTCAGTGCTCTGAGCACCAAATTGTTTGGCCCATCGAAATTGCTGGGCATAAATTGAAGACGAGAAAGTACTAAATAAGAATAGAATAGGTAAAAAAGTAGCTTTTAGCATATGATTAAATTTGGGTATAGCAGCTCAAAAAACTTAATGTCTAAATATAGATGATTTAATAATTAGCGGTAGCTACTAAGCCCGCAAAAATCTGAAATTTTGCTCTTGGGGTTGTCAAAAGATTATTTACAATCTTCAAAGCCATTTGCCCAAACCCCATCCCCTTATATTTGCCCTCCAATCCCTACTTCATGAACGACCAACAAATCCGCGAACAACTAACCCACCTTTTTGAACCCGCCCTTCTCGTTGAAATCGTAAAAGAAGGCACTCACCACATCTTTAAGGAAGGGGACGAGTTGATGGACATCGGCCAGCCTATCCGTCATTTTCCCTTAGTAATAAATGGTTCGCTAAAGGTGATGACGGAAAATGACCAAGGCCAGGAGTTGTTGCTGTACTATCTTGAAATGGGCGATACTTGCGCTATGACGCTGCAATGCTGCCTTAATGATACCAAAAGCAAAATCCGCGTAGTGGCCGAGGAGGCTACAAAGGTGATATTGATTCCGATTAAACGGATGGAGGAGTGGATTGTAAAATATGCCAGCTGGCGTAGGTTTATCTTTAACTCTTACCATGAGCGCCTTAACGAAATGCTGGATGCTATTGATAACCTGGCCTTTCAAAACCTGGAAGACAGGTTGTATAAATACCTTAGGGATAAAGCCATGGTTAATGGCACTGCTGAGGTAAAAACCACCCACCGCGAAATTGCCACAGAACTCAATACAGCCCGGGTGGTGATAAGCCGCCTCATGAAAAAACTGGAGCAGCAAGGCAAAATAAGCTCAGACCGTAATTGTATTAGTGTGACGGAGTTTGCCTGATTCTTTTAAACCGGCCAAACCTTAAGGTTACTATTGTTACAGATGAACCAAACAGGTATTTCCATCTTTGCCCCATGGAAATACTAGGCTATGCCTTATCGGTTATTATGGGCCTTACCCTTGGGCTTTTGGGCGGAGGGGGTTCTATACTCACTGTTCCCATTCTGGTGTATGTTTTAGGTATTGACCCCGTGCTGGGTACAGCATACTCATTATTTGTAGTAGGCGCTACTTCGGTAATTGGTGGTTGGCGCAAGCACGTGCAAAATCTGGTAGACTGGAAAACCGGGTTGGTGTTTGCTGCACCTTCATTGGTTGCGGTTTTCCTTACGCGTTACTACATCGTTCCGGCTATACCGCAGCAACTCTTTACCATAGGTAATTTCACATTCACCAAAAATATCGGCATCATGGTTTTCTTTGGGATAGTGATGCTGCTCGCTTCCTATTCCATGATCAGCGGACGAGAAAATGGCGACAAGGAAGAAAAGAAACCCTTCAATTGGCCTCTTATTATTTTAGAAGGCCTGGCCGTAGGAATAGTAACAGGCCTGGTAGGCGCAGGTGGCGGCTTCCTTATAGTTCCGGCCCTGGTACTGCTGGTAGGTTTGCCCATCAAAAAAGCTGTGGGTACCTCTTTGGTTATTATCGCCATAAAAAGTCTTATCGGTTTTTTGGGCGATATTGGCTCCGGCCAAAGTATTGACTGGATGTTCCTGCTCATCTTTACGGCATTCTCTATGGTGGGGATGTTTATAGGTATTTACCTAACCCGCTTTATTGCCCCGGCAAAACTTAAAAAGAGCTTTGGATGGTTTGTTCTTGCTATGGGAGTGTTTATCATTCTTAGTGAAGTGCTGGTTTAGGTTTTAGACTTTAGATTCCGAAAAAGACTTAAACTTTCACTTGTTTTACCCCATTCCCATTCCCCTTCACTTTCACCTTCCCGTTCACCCTCACCCTCGCCTTCCCGTTCACCCTCTCCTCCAAGGGTAACATTTGTCACGGATTATATAACGGATGTACCTGACCTTTGACTCATCAAATTTTTAAAAAGTAATACCAATGAAAATAGAGCAGATATATACGGGATGTTTGGCGCATGGCGCCTATTACATCGAATCGAATGGCGAAGCGGCCATAATTGATCCATTAAGGGAAGTACAACCCTACATTGATCTTGCTGAGAGCCGTGGGGCTAAAATCAAATACATTTTTGAAACGCATTTTCATGCAGATTTTGTGAGCGGCCATATTGATCTTTCCAAGAGAACAGGGGCGCCAATAGTGTATGGCCCCACCACTATGGAAACCGGTTTTGAAAAACTGGTAGGCGAGGACGGTCAAATCTTTAAACTGGGTGATGTTGAGATAAAGCTACTGCACACACCCGGGCATACTATGGAAAGTAGCTGCTACCTTCTGTTTGATGAAAACGGTAAGGAACACTCCATCTACACAGGTGACACCCTTTTTATTGGGGATGTTGGTCGCCCCGACCTGGCTCAAAAAGTGATTGCAGACCTTACCCAGGATAAGCTGGCCGGCCACCTGTATGATTCTCTGAGAAATAAAATTATGCCGTTACCTGATCATATTATTGTTTATCCCGGGCACGGAGCAGGCTCGGCTTGTGGTAAAATGATGAGCAACGAAACCTCTGATACACTCGGCAAACAAAAGGAAACCAACTACGCGCTTGACCCTAAAATGGACAAGGAGGCATTTAAGGCCGCTATATTGGATGGACTAACACCGCCACCCGGATATTTTCCTCAAAACGTAATGATGAATATTAAAGGCTATAAAGGTATAGATGAGGTATTGGAGAAGGGAGCTAATCCATTTAGCCCTGCTGAGTTTGAAGCCGCTGCCAATGCCTCCGATGCGGTTTTACTGGATACCCGTAAGGCACAGGTTTTTGCCAAAGAGTTTGTTCCAAATTCCATTAATATAGGGATTGATGGAAGTTTTGCCACCTGGGTAGGAACGCTTATTCCATCTGTTGAGCAGCCCATTCTGGTTATAGCTGATGAAGATCGCCTGAAGGAGGTGCTGACAAGACTGGCCCGCGTAGGTTTTGATAATGTGCTTGGTTACCTCAAAGGGGGTATAGAGGCCTGGAAGGCTGCCGGATTTGAAACAGATAGTATTCAATCGGTATCGGCAGATGAGCTTTCTATAGCGGAGAAGGAAGAGCTCAACATTTTTGATGTACGTAAAAAGAGCGAATACGATAGCGAGCATGTGGAAGGTGCGGTTAATGGCCCGCTGGATTACATTAATGAGAGTATGACCTTGCTGAATAAGGATAAAACCTATTATGTGCATTGTAAGAGTGGCTACCGCTCAATGGCTTTTGTATCAGCGCTGAGAGCCCGCGGGTATAACAATCTTATTGATGTAGCCGGTGGCTTTGATGCCCTTAAAAAGAATGGAGAATTTACCATTACTGATTACGTGGCGCCCACTACCATGTTGTAATCTCATTAGTTAGGAGGCATTTCTAAAGTGCCTGATAAAATCTCCCGGACATGTGGGTTCTCCGGGAGATTTCTTTTTTTGGAGAACACCTTAAAATGCCAGATGATCAATCACGATAAGGGAAACAACAGAAATAAACAACCATAGGGCAATGCCCAGAACAAGTGGTCTTACACCTACTGACTTTATGGTTTTTAGCGGTAAGGCTGCGCCTATCAAAAACAGGGTGAGGGTAAGGCCGGCCCTGGCAATAGTTACCAAAATCGGGCTGATACTTTCCACAGGTGGCAGGTAGGTATTGGCAACCATGGCTAAAATGAAAAGCCCGATGAAGTAAGGTATCTTAATCTTTCCGGAGTTGCCTTTAGTTACCAGCGCAAAAAGCAGGGAAAGTGGAATAATCCATAATGCCCGTGCCAGTTTAACGGTGGTGGCAATCTCCAGTGCCTTCTCGCCATAGCTGGCCGCAGCACCTACTACTGAACTGGTATCATGTATGGCAATGGCACTCCAAAGGCCAAACTGCTCCTGGCTAAGTTCAAGCCAGTGCCCTATTGGGGGGAATACAAACAGCGCTACTGAATTAAGTATAAAAACGATTCCCAGCGCTACAGAAATCTGTTTTTCATCCGCGCGAATAATGGGAGATACAGCGGCTATGGCACTACCACCACAAATGGCGGTACCCGATGAAATCAGTTTTACAATTTTTTCATTGATGCCCAGCAGCTTGCCTATCAGTAAACCCAGGCTTATGGTGGCCAGTATTGAGAAAATGGTAAAAAGAAAGCCCTCTTTGCCTGCCTCCACTGCACTGATAATATTCATACCAAACCCAAGGCCTATTACCGAAATCTTAAGCAAAAGGCCGGTAGCTTTACTGTTTAACTGCTTAAAGGGCTGGCCTGTAGTCTGGGCTATAACCAGGCCCATTAATAAGGCTATGGCCGGAGATACCCACGGAGTAAGGCACAGGCCTGCAAGAATGATAAAAAGGATTTTCTTAAAAAGAATCACGCCAGTGCTGGAGTTTGGGATTTAGTTCCCAGTGAGAGTTTTCTATAAAATAACACTCAAAGGTCATGCTCAGTAGCTGGCATTACAAATCATAAATAGTAATAAGGTATTACTTAAGGTTATAGTTTAGTATAATAAATTCCTTAAAAAGTTTGGTAAGAGGGGAGTGGTCGCCAAGGGGTTGAACAAAGAAAAATTCGCGCATCACTTTAAAATCGTTAACATCTACAATAGTGAGGGCGCCATTTTGCAATTCTTTCAAAATAGTTTGTACACTCAAAAAAGCGCCACAATCCGAATGTGCGAGATAGGACTTAATACTTTCCGAACCACCCAGTTGCATTTCAATATTCATCAGATCCAGTTGCTTGCCGGCTTTTTTCAAGGCTTGGGTTAATACCTGCCGGGTACCGGAGCCCGGCTCTCTAACCAATAGCGGCACTTTACTGAGCTCATCAAGGCTAATGCTACCACGCTCAGCAAGCGGGTTGTCAGGCCCCACTACCAATACAATTTCATCTTTCAAAAACGCCTCATAGTGCAACCCTGCTTTGCGCGAGCTGCCTTCAATTAGTCCCAGCTGCTTTTCTTTATCAACCACCATCCGCTCCACGCGTTCGGTATTTACATTGGTAAGGTTTACCTGTACCTCGGGAAACTTTTGGTGAAACATGGCCAGAATAGGAGGGAGCCAGTATTGCGCGATGGTTGTGCTGGCAGCAATTTCAAGCTGTCCGCGCTTGGCGCCTAAAAGCGAGTTCATTTCAAACTCAAGCCGCTGATACTGTTCAAAAATGGCAATAGCATGAGTATTCAATACTTCGCCAGCAGGGGTTAATTCCACACGGTAGCCCTTACGCTCAAATAGTTTTTGGCCAAAGCGCTCCTCCAGCATTTTTACGTGTTTGGTCACGGCAGGCTGCGTTATATGCAGTTCCTCGGCAGCTTTGCTAAAACTGCCGCGCTGGGCAATGGTGTAAAATACCTTTAGTCTGAAATCAAACATATATAAACAAAGGTAATAGTGCGGAGGCGATTTTAGACTATCAGGATGTGAAGTTAGTGCCTCAAAGCAAGTGCTTCTTCAAGTGCATCTGATAGTTCGTCAAGCGGTAAATCTTCCTCAGGATGGATCGGAAAAATCTTCATGCGTTTTCTATCGCCTTGTATAAGGGCCGGGTGTTTCATCAACAGGCCATCCGTAAAGCCAATATAGGGGTGCCGGGTTTTTTTATCCTGCCACAGGTAGCAAAACATTTTTCCTCGCAGGTAAAAAAAGGGCAACCTGTATTTCCACTCCTGGCTGATGTCCGGGTGGCAATTGGCCAGTATTTCCCTAAGAGCCATAAAGCAACTACGGTTGGGCTCAGGCTGGCTTAGGTAAAATTCATCGAGTTCACGCAGATTCATCGTTGATAAAAAAGTGTTTCAAAAATAAACCCCATTTTCGGTTTAGTTCAGTTTATCATTTTTACTTTTAGGCGGTATTTCCTACTAAACAGGGAGGGACAAAAAACACCATTAAAAATGAAAAGAATGAAATTATTAAAGAAACTGGCGGCACCTGCATTGGCTGTAGCTTTTGCACTTGTAACAATGACCGCCTGCGAAGGTACTGATGTAGTTGAATCCGGAACTTACCTGGGTACTGTGGATGAGGTGGAAGCCGACAAAACAGAAATCTATGTAAAGACAGACGACAATAAAACCCTGGAACTGTACTTTACCGAAAACACCGAGCTTACCAAGAACGGTAGCACTGTAGAGTTTTCTGAGCTGGCCGAAGGCAATAAGGTAGAGGTTACCGTAGAGAAAGTAGGCAAGCGTCTTGATCCTATTTCAGTGAAAATTTTGGAATAAATGAATATAGAATGGATGCGGACGGAGGTATATCATCCTCTCACCGTTCATTTTCCTATTGGGCTGCTGCTACTGGCTACAGTGGCAGTGGCCCTTCAATTTTTTTGCCGTGCTAAAACCAGCTGGCAACGGGTTATTGATATTTCTCTCTACGCAGGTACAGCATTCATTTGGTTATCGGTTTACACCGGAGATTTGGCCGATGGTATCGTGAGCCGCAGCCTCTGCGATCCCACCGTGCTTAAGGATCATGAAAATTTTGGGTTCTACACGGCTTATGCATATAGTGCGGCCTCTTTAGTCAACCTTATTTTAATATTTGTAAAAAGCGGCCAACGATGGTTGAAAATTCTACTTCTTATTTTAACTCTTACCGGGGCTGGCTTGCTTATTTATGTGGGTCACCTAGGCGCTTCACTGGTTTATGAGCAGGCTGCAGGGGTTAATACGCCTGCTGAGGATTGTTCGGGGTTTGATTGACTTCAGCTTTTTGATATAGTTGAATTGATTTTAGGAACTCTAATCAGGCTATTTTCCTCACAATATTCTGTACTCTGATTACCTTCGCGCTATGCAAAAAGTCAAAATTGGAATCAACGGCTTTGGCCGCATAGGGCGCTCTCTTACCCGTGTTATTCGCAAGTATCCACACATTCAGTTGGTAGCTATAAACGATTTAGCCAATACAGCCAACCTGGCCCATCTGCTTAAATATGATACTGTTCACGGTCATTTTCCCGGAACGGTAAATTACCTTACCGATGGTGAACAGGACTTTCTGGAACTGGATGGCTGGAAGGTGCGGGTGCATCATCAAAAGGAGCCTGGTGCTATAGATTGGAAAAAGGATGAGGTGGATATAGTGATAGAAGCCACCGGCCGCTTTAAAAGTCAGGAATTGGCGATGCCGCACCTAAAAATGGGAGGAGCTAAAAAAGTAATCATTTCTGCTCCGCCTACCGATGACACCAAAACCATCGTCCTGGGAGCCAATGATGCTGAGCTTGAGGCCTCTGATATTATTGTTTCCAATGCTTCCTGTACTACAAACTCCGTGGCGCCATTGCTCAAAATTGTAGATGACGTTTGCGGAGTGGAGCATGCCTACATCACCACGGTGCACAGCTATACTACCGATCAGCAGTTACAGGATGGCCCGCATAAGGATTTTCGAAGGGGCAGGGCCGCAGCCGAAAGTATAGTGCCTACCAGTACCGGTGCCGCCAAGGCCATTACCCGCATTTACCCCGAGCTGGGAGGTAGAATAGGAGGGGCCGGAATACGCGTTCCGGTGCCGGATGGTAGCCTTACCGACATAACACTCACCACTAAAAATCCCACTTCTGTAGAAGCTATAAATGCGGCTTTTAAGAAAGCCTCAGAAGAAGGGCCTTTTAAAAACTACCTGGGCTATACGGCCGATCCCATTGTTTCCCGCGATGTGATTGGCAGTCCGTACTCTTGTCTATTTGATGAGGAGCTTACCTCCGTATTAGGCCGCATGGTAAAAGTGGTAGGCTGGTACGACAATGAAATGGGCTACAGCCACCGCTTGGCTGATTTGATCGGGAAGATGAATGATTTAAGAGCATGATACAACTCTGGCTGGTACTTCAATTGGTTTTTACTCATACTCCCAATCTTGAGTCTTCACAAGATTTAAATCAGAGTTACAATGGCGAAATCCCATCTTCTGGTACTTATGAATATGATATAGCATTTGCTGAGTGGGACGGAATTTCGATGGGCCAGAAGGTTACTGTAATAATAAATCAAGACTCGGTAAAAGTGATTTATCATGGAGAAACTCTTTCATTAACTAAGCCAGGAGATGTATTGGATGCAGGGCTTCTCAGAAAACATCAATCAGGAGTGTGGATTATAGCCCATAAAGAAGATGATATCTATATTGAAGAAATAGGAGGCTGCACTGGCGGACCATCTGTGATTGACTTTAAGGAAAAGAAGTTTTGGTTGTGTTGAAACCTTCCTTACTTCCTGTAAAACTCAAAATGAATAGCAATTTGAATCTAAGAGGCTCAGGATTAAATTTTATTCATCTCTTGTGATCTAAATATCAGGATAAAACCAATCAAAGTAAAGAGATATCCAAATACTAACCGATGGGGTAGTGGTATGACGTGCCAGAGAATTAAGTTAGCTAATAAAATGGTGAATACTCCAATCTTAGCATTTTTAAAATAGGTCAAACTCAGAATAAGTAGCCCTAAATTAAAGACTTTTGAACTTGAACCAATAGTGATGAAGGGCTTCCAGATGGATGGGATTTGAGAAATATGATTGGTGAATTCATTTCTCATTTGATTATTTGGGAAACTCCACCAAACGAAGTCTAAAACACACATTCCTATTGTACAAACTATTCCTGTAAAAGTTAAAGTTATTCCAACTGCACCAGAAAGGGTTTTAGGAAAAGCGATCGTTCGAGGAATCATTAAAACCACACCAAGCATCAAAAGCCAATGAGCGAAATCAATAGGCCTTTGATTATATACAAAATCATTTCCTTGAGTTAATAATAATTGGCTGATTAGTAGGAAAGTGAGGCCTGAGATAAATAGTACTTTCTGCCAAAAAAATGTGATATTGAAGTTATTTGAGATTTCCTTTTGCATTCATTAATAAATTCTCGGCCGGTTAAATGAAAACCTTCAGTTCAGTCCATAAATTTAACTCTTCCTCTCGATCAATATCTAAAAGGATTTCCTCAAACCTCAAAATCCCTTCTATGTCCAATCTGCGATTCGAACTTATACACACGGCCCTGTATTTCAATTAGGGCTTTGTGGGGGTTGCGGCCTTCATACATCTGGTAAAGGCGGGAAATTTCAGATAATTCCAAACGCCACTCCCAATCTTCTTTTTTGATGTAGTTGATTATCATTTTCCGTTCACGGGCACGGTTTTCATCTAATGATTGCCGCTGTTGCTGCAGGTTGAGGTATGTATTGATTACGGCCCTTAAGAGGGTTTTACACTCCTCAAGCCCAAACTCTGATTTTACGGTAAGTATATTTTTAATAAAAAGGGTAGGATGGTCTGCAATTTCAGGCTCCTCCAGTTTCCAGTCAGAAATGGAAGTACGCGGAAGATCTATGGAACGAACCTTTTTCATTGCAGGTGCAAGTTAGCAAACAGCTATATGGCTTTTGGGATTACCCGAAGCAATTCATCAACAACTTTTGGAATACCAACCTCCAACACTCAACCCAACTGATATGCTCAGGTGTGAACAATTTAGGCTGCACTACTTTATCAAGTAAACACTTTAGTATGGCTGACAATAAAATTACCCCAGGAGTATTGGTAAACGTTTTACGCGAAAATCAGAATACCAACAAAACACTTAAGGCGCAGTTCTCAAACCAGTTTTTTCCAAAACTCAGTTATGATGAACTTACCGGTTTGCAAAAAAGTATTGATAAAATTCAGAAGCAGCGTGCCAAGAACATCATTAAGGATGAGATAGAATTTTTAAAAAAGCACGGCTACAAGGTTTCTGCTAAGTAAAATTATTGCTGAGGTTCAGAGCCATCATCCAAAGGCTCGGCATAATACATGCGCATTAGGCCTTTGTTCTTAGCTTCCACCTCACCACGGTAAGTACATTTAAACTTACCTTCAATTAAAGCATAGGTGGTTTGCGAGATGTTTACCTTGTCCGTTTCGCTGTTTTGTTCCATCCGGGCTGCCGTGTTTACGGTGTCTCCCCAAATATCATAGGCGAACTTTTTAGAGCCCACAATACCGGCAATTACACTGCCGGAGTGTATACCCAGTCTGATTTTAAACAGGCCTCCGCGTTTGTTGTAATCTCTAATGTAATCCCTGATCTCAAGAGCCACCTGCACAATTTTATAGGCATGGTCAGGATCAACCTCCGGCAGGCCACTTACAGCCATGTATGAGTCTCCAATGGTTTTTACCTTTTCAATATTGTATTTGGAAACTATGTCATCAAAAGCCCGGTAGCACTTATCAATTTCGCTTACCAACTGCTCCGGACTCATCATTTCGCTGTGTACCGTAAAATCTACAAAATCGGTAAACAGTACAGATACTTCTTCAAAGCGCCTGGCTGTGGCGCGGCCTTTTTCCTTTAGTTCAGTGGCCACCTCTTCAGGTAAAATATTCAATAGCAGCTCATCTGACTTCTGCTTTTCTTTTTCCAGTTGCTCCGTGCGTTTCTCTACAAGATTTTCCATGGTTTCATACAGCAACGCATTTTCCACACTTACCGCAATTTGGCCGGCAAACATCTTGGTAAGCGCAATACGCTTTTCATTAAAAACCGAATCCATTAGGCTGTTAGTAAGATATACGATGCCGGTAATTTTACCCTGGTGCAAAAAGGGAAGGCAAAACAGCGATTTTACATTATGATTCTTAATTGCACCATCCATGCTGTAAGGCAGTTCCTGGGTGGCATCATCCAGTATTATGGCCTCTTTGGTGTGTACCACATGCTTTATCACCGTTTCTGAAACCTCACCTTCGGCACGTGTATCTCCCAAATTATTTTCAGAAGTACCGCGCAAGGCCAGGCTAGGCTCAAACGTATCATTCTTTTTAAGCAAAAAGCAGCCAAACTGCGCCCCGGTGTTTTGCATGATGTACGATAGCAGCGTATGCAGAAGCTTATCAAGGTTTAGTTCACCACTAATAGTTTCCGTTGCCTTAATTAAGGTCATAAGGTCAATATCAGGCATACTCTCTGCACTATAGGTGCGGTTGGCAATGCCGCTGCCTGCAATAGCCTTTTCAGCAGATGATTTATAGTCGCCATATTTATCCTCATATAGCTTTAGGATAGGAGTCATATCCAACTGGCGTAAGCTATTAATGAGACCCGCTACAACGCTGTTAAATGTTTTGTCATCTGGCGAAAGCCTGCTTAGCCTGTGTATGCGTATTAATACAGCCGGAAATATAAACCCGGCATTTCTGGCCGACTTTTCGGCTTGCTCAAATAATAGGGGGTAAGGTTGGCCGGTAGATGCTCTTTTTTCTTCTGCATTCATCCAGGCCAGCATCCAGTTTACATTATAATCGTAGTAGGCTTGCTGCTTCAGGAGTTTCTTTTTACTCTGCTTAAATATCTTTTGATAGTAGCTCTTCTTTTTACTGTGTTTTTCTCCCTGGTAAAGGGCTAACACCGACACGAAGGGGAGGTAGTACTGCGCAAAGAATGATCCCACCATTTTATCTTCCAGTGGGATGCATTTTTCAAAATGCGTAAATGCATCATCAAAATTGCCATACAGCCAGTGCCTCAGGCCCATTAACATACGCCATACAAATATGCCGGTGGGGTTATTATTGGCTTCCCATTCCGGTAGTCGCTTTTCAAAGGCATCCAGGTTATTGGCGCCATCATCGGTAATAGACTTTAAAAACTCAAGCCAGGTAAGGTCGCGGTCATCAAATGAGTTTTTATACTGGCGATTAAAAATTACGATGTCCTTAAACGTATCCCTCAGGTCGTTCATAGGCTCGCCAAGCATAACCCTGGTTAAGGTGGCGAAATTTATATTCCAGTTACCGTAAATAATTTCACCATAGCGGATGCCCTTCTTGTAATAGTTTTCAAATTTTTCGGGCAGATTTTTTACCGGCTCCTTATGATGCTCCACAAATCCCGTAAAGGCAAAACCGCAAACGGCTATATTTTTATTGGTGCCGTACTTTTCTACAAGCTTCAGCGATTCAACACCAAGCAGGTATCCACTTTCCCAGGCTCCCATTATCCCGGCAAGGGTAAGGGCAAATGAGGAGTAACCAGCTGTGATTTCGGGGCAGTTGCCGTACTTACTGCCAATCATTACCATTTTGGTGATGATGAGCGGGTACAGTTCTTCTTCCGAAAGGAAAAAGGGCCCCAATGAAACATTTAATATTCGGATAAGAGCCAACTGCACAGGATCAGTTATTTCCGGAAACTCGGTAAGCTGTTTTATCTTTTTGTCATTCAGGGTGATTTTTGCCTGCAGCGCCCTGTAAATTATGGTAAGCTTGCCGGCCTTTTTAGGCAGTTTAAATCCTAATTCGGCCAGCGCCTTTTTTGAAACCTCTACCGCAGTTTTGTTTTCACTGATGGATTCAAGCCCACGTATTAAGGTTTCATAAACCACAAACTTTTCGGGCTTACCTTCAAATGCTTTTAGTGCCATGTCGGCAACCAGCATGGCCGGGCCCTTACCAGCTCCTAAAAATGCACACTCCATCCAGCTGTTAAAGTGCTCTAAGCTCTTTATGGGGATGATGGAGTTTGCCACACTGTGGTACTCATAACCGCGCTCCATGGCCGATTGCATAAAAGCTTTATGGCCAACATCAAGAAAAAGACCGGCCAGTTTTTCAGTATCTGTTTTTTCGATGGCAAGGTCCAGCCCGTTGAGATAATGTATAGCCGTATCAAAATCAGAGGTGAAGCCCTGCGCGTACAGTATTTCTGCAATGCGGTAGTGTAACTCGCCTTTTTGCTCTGCCTCATAAGAGGTATAGCAGGCTTGCTGTACTTTATCATGCACAAAATAAAATTCAAGGTCTATATCCTCATTTTCGTAATACTCGGGTATAAACTTATAGTTATCAGAGGTGGGTAGTACCAGGCAGTTTTGTATGGCAGGCCACAGTAGGTTGTGCACATTGCTCATGCCTGTACCCTCAAGTTTAGCCAGTGATTTAAGGTTAAACCTGTTGCCGAAAAATGAGGCCAGTTGCAACATGCGGTAGCAGTTATCATCAAGCAATTTCAGCTTGTCCACTATCATCCCGGCCAGGTCATCTGATACATGCAGCTGACTGATCTCCTCCAAATGCCAGTCCCATAGTTGGTGTTTGGCATCAATAAACAGTAGCTTTCTGGCATAAATATTTTCAAAAAATGAATTAAGAAAAAACGGGTTACCCTGCGTTTTTTCAAAAGCCACCTCTACCAGTTTATCAATAGGCTTCACTGTTTTCTTCAATGTGGCACTTATTACCTCACCGCAATCATCCTGCGTAAGCGGGGAGAGGGTAAGAAAGGAAAGATTGCTTCTGTCCTGCTCCTGTATAGCTTCAATGGTCATCCTGTAGGGATGCACGGCACTCACCTCATTATCCCGTAAGGCGGTAATTATAAGCAGGCGCTCCAGGGTTTTGTCTGATAAAAGGTTTTCAAGCAGGTAGATGGAATCATCATCTGCCCATTGCCAGTCATCAATAAAAACCACCAGCGGAAACCCTTCTGCAGTAAGCGATTTAAATAAGCGGTTAAGGGCAATGAAGAAACGGTTCTGCATTTCCTTAGCACTGAGGTTGGGCAGTTCGGGCTGTACGCCATAAAACAGCTCAAGCCGTGGACAAAAAGAGGTTATAACCCCGCCAAGTTCACCAACGTATTTAGTAAAACTGCTGCGTAGTTTGGCCTGCCTGTCAGCATCTTCGGCCAGCAATACAGCAGCTAGTTCATTAAAGGCTGCAATCCAGCCATAGTAAGGGGTCGAGCCTTTCACCTTCTCAAATTTGCCGGAAATGTAAATGCCCTTGTATCCCGAGATTTTTTTCAAACTTTCTTTTACCAGCGTGGTTTTGCCCACACCGCTGTAACCGGCTACCTCCAAAAATGAAAAACTTCCGTTTACGGCATTTTCCAACTGATGGTAGAGCACCTCAACTTCTTCATCCCTGCCTACAGTTTGTTGCGAAACCTTTAGGCGGAAGGGTAGGTCATAACTACCGGGAATAAAGGCGTCATCCAGCCTTTCGAGCTGTCCCGTAAAGTAAAGCTCAAGATCAGCCAGTAAACCGGCAAGTGACTGGTAGCGATCTTCCGCCTGCTTGGCGGTAAGTTTGGCCACAATATCGGCCAGTATTTGGGGTACCTCAGTATTTATAGCGGTTACTGTTTCCGGAATATGGGCGATGTGACAATGAATAAGTTCCAGCGGATCGGCCATAGTAAAGGCGCGCTGCCCGGTTAATACCTGGTAAAATACCATACCCAGGCTGTAATAGTCAGAGCGGTAATCAACCACCCGGTTCATGCGCCCGGTTTGCTCCGGAGATATATAGTACAGATTTCCGGCCAGGCCGGCATTAAAGTATTGATTGTTATACACCTGCCTTGTTAATGAGCCGGCTTCAAAATCAATAATTTCGGCTGTGCCTTTATCAAGATCAACAATTATGTTTCCCGGTGAAATATCCTTATGGATTACATCTTTGGTGTGAAGGGCCTGTAGTGAGGTTACAACCGGCATAGCTATTTTTCGGAAAAGGGCCTCACCAAATTCGCCACTGTCAAGTATTTCCAGTAGCGACCTTCCGGGGATGTATTCGCGCACCAGCGCAGGTTTATTACTGTAGGTGATAAAGTCCATTCCGGGCTTATCGGGATAATACCAGTTAAGGATTTTATGCTCATTTTGAAGCCCGGCATGATCGGGTATAGACTCGGCAACTTTGAGTACCACAGGTGTGGGGTCATTACCCCGCTTGGCCTTGTAAATGGTGGATTTTGGGCTTTTGTAAAGTGTTTCGTCTATGGAAAACTCACCTGGCATATATCGCTTCTAAGTAAAATGGGGGTAAATATTTTCTCTAAAAAAGCCTTCAATCTGATCGCGCTCGGGCAAATCATTTATTAAAGTGGCAAAATCCTTATCTATATCAACCTTGTAATCAATGCTGTTTGATTTGGCCACCGGCAACCAGCACGAGTGCAGTGTAAAGCAAAAGGCCACATCGGGATTATGCATAGTACACACCGGCCCGGCCGCCAAATTATTAGCGTCAAATATCCAATATTCCCCGCGGTAATCAACACTTCCATCGGGCTGAATTCTTCCGTTTTGTACCGTGGTGAATAAAAACTCCCTGTCATTGGGCACACCCGGCTTACCAGGCAGGTACTGTATGCTCCTGAAATATACATACGGGTCACACTGGTAATAGTCTTCAGCCGTCATGGTAGCGGTATCCAGTCTGGACATACACGAGGGCATTTCCTGCTCCGTAACTTTTAGAATTTCTTTAACTGAAATTTGACGGTTAGGGTAGTCCTTATACATATCATAGATAAACTCCGTAAGTGTTTTGTTGCTCAGCCCGTTTGAAACAAACCAGAGCTTTTCAATTTTATCGAGAGCCACATCTGCGGAAAGCATATGTGGAAAGGCGTAGAGGCCAATACTCCAGCTGTTGGGGCCTTTGTTATCTTCGTGTATGCTCCCCGTTTCTATAAACTCCTTTGATTCATCCTCAACTATGGTGGCCGTTTCGGCATCAATAACCCATTTGCCAACCCTCGAAATATCCATATTACCAAGGGCGAAAAGGCTGATGTAGTTTTCATCTACCGGGGCACCGGTAATTTTAGAAATATCATAATCGCGAATCCATTCCGCGATACACATGGCGGCATTCTGCATGCCATACATAGTTATTTTTCCATCAGGATTTTGATAATCGCACGAGTAGTGGATGGTTTCCACCGGAATGGGCGAAGTGAGTTTATAAGCCACAGCCTTTCCCGCGCCATCTGCAAGTTCTCTACGCTTTACAATATAGCACTCGGTGTAAGGCAACATTGGTTTAGAGAGTACTTTGCGTATAGCTCTTTCCACCTCCGGACTATTCGGAAAGAAGTTTTGAATCAGCAGGTCAATTGAAAACTTAAAGGAGGTATCACTTAGCAAAATGTAATCTTTGGTAAGGGCTGTTTGGTGCATGCACTCCTTTATTACGATGGGATTACCGTACTGATCGTGAAGCAGCCACTTTTCCATGGTTTCATTTTTTGCACCGGTAAAGCGCATCAGTTGCAGTACATGGCCTTTTTCAGGATCCATCAGGTCATCCAGCTTAGCATCCTTATTGCCAAAATGGGTATGAAAGAAGTGGAGCACCTTACCTCTTATCTTGTGGATTTCCTCATCCTTTATTTCATCGAGCAGTTCCAAAAACTTGTTTTTATAATGATGGTGTTTTTCAGGAGGTACCTGTCCCCGTTTAAGGGTGTTCATCAGAGAATAGGTATGTGAACTATAGTTTACAATAAACAACTCTTTGGTATTGGCATCAAAACTGGGGTGGGCCGTGGTTTGTATAAATGGAAAAGGCCACGGTAAAAAATCGGGCGAGGCCAATATCCACTCCTCACTTCGGCCTACTGGCGAAATAACATCAAGACTGACCGGATCAATAATATAGGGCCGGCCTACGTCATATCCGGCAATCAGTGTGGTATCGCTACTAGCGGTATTGAAGGGCGTAAGGGCGGTATTCAAAGGATTTTTTGAGCCTAATAGTGCGGACATCCGCGAAATACCCATATTGGAAAATCCGAATAAATCATGATAAGGGGTGCCATATCTTGAGGTATAATCGGCATAATAGCTAGGGGTTTTTAAAAGCCGCGCCTTCAGCATCGGTTTTTCGCCATTCATACTTATACGTACCGCATAGCCATCGCCATTCATTATAGGTGTTCCATATTCGGGATTTCGGGTACCGTCCGGCAATGTTTTTGGGAAAGGTAGCCCACCGGAGTTTACAGAGCCCACGGGGTAAATCACATAAAATTCACCATAAATATCTTTTGGAAAAGTGCCCGTCAGGATAGTTAATGGTCCATCAACATCATTTCGGGTGGTGTAAAGCAGGTTGGTGGGTTTGGCTGGTGGATGGTCCGGATTTATGCCTTTATATTTATTGTTTCCACTGAATATTCCGGAAATAAATTTCCAGATTTTTTTTAGGAATTTCATTGGTAAGTTGTTGCGCAATCATCACCAAATAGTGGCTATGAAGCTGGTTGAAGGTTGAATTTATTTCACCTAAAGTAGTTGAAATATTGGTGTTTACAACCAGCTTTAACGATTATGAGCCTATTTTAAACCGTTTCATCAGGGGGTTCCTACAACTGATTACTAAACCAGCCTACTCATACCTCAAACTCTCTACTGGATTTCGCGTTGCCGCACGATACGACTGCACTGAAACAGTAACCAAGGCGATGGTTAAAGCAATCAATCCCGCCAGGGCAAAGATCCACCAACTCAGCTCGGTTTGGTAGGCAAAGTTTTCGAGCCAGCGGTGCATGGCATACCAGGCAATGGGCGTGGCAATGGCCAAAGCGATAAGCACCCACACCACAAATTGGCGGTTCAGCATCAGCATAATTTCAGAAATGGTGGCTCCATTCACTTTTCGGATACCGATTTCTTTCACCCGCCTTTGCATACTAAATGCGGCTATAGCGTAAATGCCGAGTGCCGAAAGCAAAACCGAGATCAGCGCAAAAAGCGAGAGTACCTTGCTCTGGGTATATTCCGTAGCGTACACCTTTTGGTAACTGTCACCTATGTAGCTGTACTCCAGCGGAAATTCAGGGTTGATTTTCTCCCAGATACTGGCGATGGCCGCCAGGGCTTCCTTTCTACGGTTGGAGTCAATCTCTATAAGGAAATTATGAACGAACATTTGTCGGGTAACAATCACCAATGGCCGTTCGGGGCTATGCAGGTTGGTGTAATGAAAATCCGGAACCACGCCTACTACGGTCCCTTCCGGGAAAAGATAGGGGAGCTGGAACAAAAGCTTAAAGCTGCGCCCAATGGCATCCTGGGGGTTTTCAATACCGAGCATTTTCAGTGCACTTTCGTTGAGGATATATTTCTCCCGGTAGTCTTTCACCTCCTCGTACAACTCATCCATTCGCTCCTGGCTTGAGCTTTCATCCTGGGCCAAAACGCTGAGCTCGGTGGCTTTATCTTCCCACTTGCGTGTAGGCGTGTAGCCGAGGTTCACCGTGCCCGCTATCGGTTCTATATCCATAGCCGAAAAGAAATTGGAATCAGCGGTCATGATATAAATAGTGCGATTCTCATCAGGCTCTATGCCTTCCATTTCGAAGGCAAAATTATCCAGGATGTCGCCACCCGGTTCTTCCATGGCTCCAGTCACATTTTGAATGGAAGGATCATTCAGCAGCTCATTTCGGAAACGTTCGTAGCGCTGCACCACCGTCCATGGATTACGTTCTATCACCACAATGTTTTCATTTTCAGCCTGCGGGTGCTGATCGTTCAGAAAATTGATTTGCTTTTGCAGAACGATAGTAGCCGTAATGGCAATCACCGCAAGGGTAAACTGCACCACCAGCGGGAAGGTGTAAAGTCCCGCTTTGGAGCGCGAAACCTTAGTGTCCGAAGCTATTTTGGAAGTAAAGAGGGGATAAACGGACAGGGCAGCTATTCCGATGATAAAGATTAATGTGATGATAAGAACCATGAGGGGAGAAGCGAAAACATTAACCCCAAGATAAGTTCCCAATTTAACTGATCCCAGTAATCCCAAACTAATTGCAGCCAGGGAAATCACCAGTGATTCCAAAACAATCTCCTGAGCGATGTCCGCCTTATTGGCACCATTGATCATCTTGATTTTAATGGCTTTGATGCCAGCGATGAACTGCACCCGGCTTAGGTTGAGAAAGTTGATCAAGGCTATAAAAAGGATCATCACTGCACCGGTGATCAGCAGGATCAGGGAGCGTACATCGCCATTGGGTTCTATTTCACGGGTTTTGTGGCTGTGCAGGTGGATGTCGGTCAGCTTTTGAAAATGGATGGTCTTCTGCATTTCTCCCGGTTTAAGCTCCTCATTCCATTTTTGCTGAATATCGCTGCGAAGCGCTTCCACATTCGCATCCGGCTTCATCAGGTAGTAAGTGTAGCCCCACGAATTGTTGAACTGCATATTGGGGATGGTGGTCACCACCTCGGCATGAAAATGCGAGTTTTCGGGAAAATCCTCCATCACACCAACAACGGTGTAGGGAACGGCAGAATCCTGCTGTTGGTGGGTAATCTCCATTTGTTTGCCCAGCACATCAGTACTACCGAAATACTTTTGAGCGAGGCTCCTGGCAATAACTGCTTCGTTTGGCTTCTTCAGCACTTCAGCCCGGTCTCCACTAAGCAGCGGAAAGTCATAAATCCGGAAAAAGGAGCTATCCACCCTGAAGAGGTTATCCGAATAAAAACGGTGTTCCCCGATTTCCACCACGCCTTTCTTAAAAGGTACCATCCGCACAAAATCTTCAATGGCAGCGTACTCCTCCGGCAACTGGGGTACCCACTCGCCCCATACCCTTGCCGGGTGCATAAAGCTGGTGCCTTGCCCGCTGGCAGTAACCCTGTAAATCCGGTGGGCCTTGGAGTGAAAGCTGTCGTAGCTCAGCTCCCTGGCGGTGAATGAAAAAACCAGCGTGACGCAGGTGTAGGCAAGGGCCAGTCCCAAAATGTTGATCAATACCCATTGCCAGTTGCGGCTCAGTTTGCGGATGAGTTTCATTTCGCGGAGAATTAAGGTTGGATAAGTTCTGGAGTGTCTTCGAGCTTTCGCTTTTCCTCTTCGGTGATGATCTTACCGTCAAAGAGGTTGATGAGGCGATGGGCAAAGCCGGCATCGTACTCGGAGTGGGTTACCATCACTATGGTGGTACCACTGCGGTTGAGTTCCAGCAGCAGTTTCATTACTTCCATGCCGTGGGCCGAATCCAGGTTGCCGGTTGGCTCATCAGCCAATAGGAGCTTGGGATCGGCCACCACCGCTCGGCAAAGCGCCACCCGCTGTTGCTGCCCGCCAGAGAGTTGCTGCGGAAAATGCTTTTTGCGATGACTGATCTTCATCCGGTCCAGCACCTCCTCGATCCTGGCCTTTCTTTCGGAGGAGCTTAGTCCCAGGTACTTTAGGGGCACTTCAATGTTTTCGTACACGTTGAGTTCGTCAATCAGGTTGAAGCTTTGAAAAACAAAACCAATGTTCCCCTTACGCAGGGCGGTGCGTTGTTTTTCGCGAAGCTGGGCGACTTCCTTTCCGTTAAATTGGTAGCTACCCGAGCTGGGATTATCCAGCAGCCCGATCACATTGAGCAAGGTGGATTTACCACAACCCGAGGGCCCCATGATGGCGGTGAATTCACCTTTTTTCACCTTTAAGCTAACCTCGTTAAGCGCCAGTGTTTCAACTTCTTCCGTGCGGAAGGTTTTGGATACCTTTTGCAGGTTTATGATGTGTTCCATTTTTATGTTTTTTTAGTTTTTTGTTCGGTCACCCTGAGTGTTTTCTTCTGCTGAAAAGCAAGAAGAAAAAGTATCGAAGGGTGCATGTCGCCAATTCTATCATTTTTCAAATCCGTTTATGCTTCGATAAAATTCTTCCGTTCGGTCAGAACCACTCAGCATGACACTACTTTCCTCCTCAGCGAAGACGCCCGTCACCCTGAGTGAATTTCCGCAGTGAAGCGAAGGAAATTTGTATCGAAGGGTGTATGTCAATACCACCCATAATTTTTAAAATCAGTTTTTTGTCAGTCTATCCGTTTATGCTTCGATACAATTCTTCCCTTCGGTCAGAATCACTCAGCATGACACTAGTTTCCTTTTCCCGAGTTCAAAAGTCCCCCTTAGGGGGCCCCAGGGCGCTCCAAAACCAACCTCTCACTATCCCCAAAAAGCTCATAACCCGAAGTGATCACTTTATCTCCCGCTTTAAGGCCTTCCAGTACTTCGTAGTGCTTTGGGTTTTGCCGACCGATGCGCACAGGCTGCTTCACCGCCTTTTCACCGGCCTCGTCTAACAGATATATCCAGCGCCCGCCTGTGGATTGAAAAAAGCCGCCACGCTCCACCAGTACCGCCTGCTGCGCCTCGCCAAGTTGTAAATTCACATTGTAAGTCTGTCCGCTTCTGATCTTTTCAGGGAGGTTACGGTCAAAAGTCAGATCCACCAAGAACTGACCTTCGCGAACCTCGGGATACACTTTGCTTACGGTGAGTTCAAAAGTCTCGCCCTGCCGCTCCAGTTGGGCAACGAGCCCCTTATGGACACGCTCGATGTAATGCTCGTCAATGCTTGCTTGTAGCTTAAAGTCGCTTAGCACATTTACCTGCCCCAGGCGCTGGTTGGGCAAAATGGCCTGACCCGGAACCGCATCCAGCGCTGCCAATTGACCATCCAGTGGAGCGCGCACCACGAGGTGTTCCTGTCGTTGGTAGATCAACTCCAGGTTACGCTCCATATTTTCCAGGTTTTGCTTGATCTTCTTGATTTGCGTTTTGCGAAAGTCCGCGTCCTGTTGCTGTCTTTCCAGGCTGAGCTTTTTGAGCTTCACCGCCAATTGGTAAGCTTCTTCGGATTCCAGGAACTCATTTTCCGAGATCATCCGATCCTCAAAGAAAAGCTTGTTTTGCTCATACTTGCGCTTCATTTGCTGAAGGTCGTAGTCAAGGCGCAGCAATTCCCGCTGCAGCGAAAGTTTTTCCTGCTCCATGCTGATCTGCGTTTCGCGTAAAAAGTTGGCTTTCTCGGCCAGTTGGGCCTCACTGTTCAGGATGTTGAGGCTCAGGTTGAGATTGCTCAGCACAAGCAACGTGTCACCGGCCTTTACCATGGCACCTTCTTCACGAACGATCTTTTCTACGATACCACCTTCCACTGCATCGAGGTAGGTGAGTTGAGCCGGCTCCACCCGGGCTCGTACGTTGATGTAATCCTGAAAGGGGGCTTCCAGCACCTCTGAAATAACCAGCCTCTCTTTCTCCACACGGTAAGACGAGCCGTCATCCATCACCAATGCCATGGTGACAAGGCCGAGCACAACTATCCCGATAAGGATAAAGCCCCAGTGCTTTTTAGGAATGAGCTGTTTGTTTTCAATCTTTCGATCCATTGCCGGCTCATTAGCCAAGGCGGTGCCAAAGCTGTAAAGATTTGGTTTTCAATAACCTGATTCCAAAAGGGTAGGGCATTGCGTCAAAAAAATTTACACCGCAGTGTCAAAATATTTTACACTTTTAAGAGTAAGAGAGGGTTTGTGTAGTTTTGGTGAGTAGAGCTTGAAGGATTTCCACCTCCGTCAAGCCAAAGCGTGACACCTCCGCCAGCGGAGGACAGGCAGCCGCCATCGTCAAGGATTTGCCCGAAGATGTAGGCGATGCGTCTGGGTTTGGATTGCTTTCCACTTACTCACAAACCAATGGGCAGGCCATATCCCCCGCTGGCGGGGGTGGTCGCAGACCGGGGGTGGACATTTATCGGTTTAAATGAAATCAGGAAAAATATTAATCGTTGACGACAACAAAAGCGCCCTCAGCGCCCTCAGCCTGCTGCTGCAGTATGAGTTTGCCGAGGTGATATGTCTGTCCAATCCCAACCTGATAAAAGGGGAGCTGGAGCGGTCTCACTTTGATGTGGCTCTGCTGGACATGAACTTTTCGGCCGGGCTGAATACGGGGAACGAAGGTCTGTACTGGCTTAGCGAGATCAAGCAGTTTGACCCCGACCTGGAAGTCGTGATGATCACAGCTTATGGGGATGTTGAGCTGGCTGTAAACGCTCTCAAAAAAGGTGCGGCCGACTTTGTGCTCAAACCATGGGACAATGAAAAGCTGGTGGCTACACTTAGGGCAGCCCTGAAACTGCGCCAATCTCACCAAAAGGTAAAAGCGCTACAGGCCCGCGAATCCTTTCTTAAGGACGAACTGCAAAAAGATCAGGAATTGATTGCCGGTTCGCCCGTGATGCAAAAGGTGCTGCGCACCGTGGAGAAGGTGGCCGCAACGGATGCCAACGTGCTGATCACCGGGGAAAACGGCACGGGTAAGGAGGTGATCGCTCAGCAAATCCACAGCCTTTCAAAAAGGCGAAACGAACTGCTGATGAACGTAGACCTGGGGGCTATACCCGAAACCCTTTTTGAAAGCGAACTCTTTGGCTACACCAAAGGCGCATTTACGGATGCCAAAGATGATAAACCCGGCAAATTTCAGCTGGCTGATAAAGGCACCCTGTTTTTGGATGAGATCGGGAATGTGCCACTACACCTGCAATCCAAGCTGCTGGTGGCCCTACAAAGCCGTACGGTTTTTCCTCTGGGTTCCGCCAAAGCGGTTAATGTGGACATTCGTCTGGTGGCCGCTACCAACGCCAATCTCGAAAAAATGGTGGAGGAGGGGAGCTTTCGGCAGGATCTGCTGTACCGGTTAAATACTATTCAAATTGAACTACCCCCTTTACGGGAAAGGGGTGAGGACATCGAATTGCTGGCCGGGCACTTCCTGAAAATCTTTCAAAAGAAATACGACAAACCGGGCATACGGCTGGGTACGCAGGCCATCAAAAAACTAAGCAACTACCACTGGCCGGGCAACGTGCGCGAACTGCAACACACCATGGAGAAGGCCGTGATACTGGCTGAAGCCGATGTGCTGATGCCTTCCGATTTTGACCTGAAAGCCGTAAACCACAATACCGCGAAGGGCCTACCGTCCCTTTCTGAGATGGAAAAGGAGCTCATCATCAATGCGCTGGACCGCTACGATGGCAACCTTTCACTGATTGCCGAAAAGCTGGGAATTACCCGCCAAACGCTGTATAACAAGATCAAGCGCTATGAACTCTAAGTTTACCCAAGCCGGGGTCGTATGGCGACTGATACTCTTTGCCTTGCTGGTTGCAGCGGGCTGTTATGCTGTTTTCAGCGGAAGCTGGGGCTACGCTATTCCGGCATTTGTGCTGGCTTTGGTCACCGCCTGGAACCTGCTGTATTTCGTAAACAGCACCCATCGCAAGCTCCACTTCTTTTTTGAAGCGGTAAAAAATGAGGACGGCAGCCTGCATTTCCCTGAAAAAACCGGAGACAAACACCTAAGAGGGTTGCACGAAAACATGAACCGCCTCAACCGAATGATTTCAGAGATTAAAGTACGTCAGGCGCATAGCGAGCGGTTTTTTATGGAATTTATGAAACGCTCTGCCAGCGGGCTTATAGCGGTAGATCCGGAGGGTTTTGTGGAGATTGTAAATGATGCCGCCCTGCGACTCATCGGGCTGGGCAACCTCACCCACCTGGATCGACTGGAGCAGCACAACCCGAGCCTGTACCAATTGATGCAAAACCTGAAACCCGGGCAAAGTGAGAGTCTGAAAATCCTTCAGGGAAACGAGTTGCAGCAGGTGGCCTTGAAGGAAGCCCGCATCCGCTTTTCCGAAAAGGAATACCGCATTTTTTCGCTCTACGACATTAAAACCGAAATGGAAGAAAATGAGCTGGAAACCTGGCAGAAGCTCATCCGGATAATGACGCACGAGATTATGAACTCCATAGCGCCCATTACCTCTCTGAGCCAAACGCTGAGCGGCTTTTTTGAGAAAGAGGGAAGCATTTTAAAAGTGGAGCAATTACAACAACAGGAG
This sequence comes from Schleiferiaceae bacterium, assembly GCA_963758205.1. Taxonomy (GTDB): domain Bacteria; phylum Bacteroidota; class Bacteroidia; order Flavobacteriales; family Schleiferiaceae; genus Owenweeksia. The sequence goes on along the minus strand of CAVWUM010000006.1, from coordinate 571,098 downwards.
GTGGATAATACGGCCGAAGGGTTGTCCGTAATCCGTGAGAGGGCAGAGGGGCTTCGCAGTTTTGTGGACAACTATCGTAAGCTGACCCGCCTGCCACAGCCCGAATTTCAACCGATCCACTTACAGAACTGGCTGAATTCCATTAGACTGCTTTTTGAAAGCCAACGGAAGGAGCAGGACATTGAGTTCAACATCCTTAACCACCACCCGAAAGAAGAATTTTTAGGTGATGAAAAGCTGCTGACCCATGTGGTGCTCAACCTGCTCAACAATGCCACAGAAGCTTTACAAGGGCGTACGGATAGATCCATCACCATGACTGTAAGTCGAACGGATGCCGGGGCGCTGCAATTAAAAGTTGCGGACAACGGAAAAGGCTTCCGCGAAGAAGAGCGCGACAAGATCTTTTTGCCCTTTTACACCACCCGCGAAAATGGCTCGGGTATTGGTCTCAGTCTCTCGCGGCAAATTATACGGCTGCACAAAGGCAGTATATCTGCCAGTTCGGTTTTTGGGGTTGGTAGTGAGTTTGTTGTGGAGGTTTAGTTTTCTTCTGTTCGTTTTGGCTTGACTCAAAAAGAACCAAAAAAGTCAAGGCTACATTTTCTTTCCTTGAAAACTACGGCTTCGCTTTCATTCGCGATCAGAGCCGTTCCGCTTCACTCCATTCGCTGATCACTCTTTTGAAAGCTCTGCCTTGTTTTCTGACGGAAATAAAATGAGACCGTTCCGGGCTTTGCTGATGGTCAGTTTTTGTTCGGACAAATAATGCCCAGAACCTTGAGTTAGGCATGCCGTACGAATTTATAAGACTACAATGGCGGTTGGCCCTATCTCCCTCTGGAGGGAGTGCCTGCAGGGCGAGGGAGGAGAGCATTTCGTACCTGCTTCTTTTAAGTTCCCCTATATGAGGCCGATCCATCTCACACCTTCATGCCGGATGGAGCCTGCGGAGATCCGGCATCTCACCCAGCTTGTTTAAATCCACAAAAAGTCGAGATCAGGGGTCAAACGGTTTTACGAAAAGCTCGGTTTCAAAGCCTCACACCAGGGGATGAAGTTAAAGTCGAAACAGACCGGGAACTAGATGGCCCGAAAATTAATCCCCGGTATGTGCAGGGCATCACTTAATAGTCGACCTTTACCGGAAATCGCGGTAACTGCAGCGGACGTAAGCAGGTAAATCACCTCTCTTATCACTTCAAACCGTATCGGGCAGTTTAAAACCGTTCAACAACCCCAAAGCGGGTTCGCTATAATCATTTGATGAGCCCCGCTTATTTTAAAATCAAAAATTATGGAAGAGAATATAAAACCGGTAATCCGTATGGAGTTTACCAAAATCAGTCCTGAAGTTTCAGAAATCACCACCCGAATAGAAAAATGGAAAGGAAATTTAAGTCAGCTTTTTTCCAAATACTATAATATATTTTTTGGCTACAGGCACAGGCGCGATCAGCAATTGAATACCATCCCCCTTAAACCACTAACGGTGAGCCTGGTAAAAAGACCTGCGGCACAGTATAAAAATTACTTTAAATGAAGGCTGCCGATAACCACCGCTTTAATGCGGGTGATATAGTGTATGCCAAAAAAGAGCCTGAAACTGCCCTTACAATAAGGCGATATGTAGACCGTATTTACTATTGTAAGAAAAATGGTGACACTGATCATAAAGAACTGGTGTACTTTGATCGCGAATTAATGGATTCGCCATCTTTACGAAACTAATACCTGCGCTCAGGAAAGCCTGATTGCATTAAGTATAATCCACACCCCGTAGCTAGTAATAGTTGCGGGGTTTTTTAGTTACACAGGATTGGATTGAACGCGCTGCTGCTTACCCTCATTCAAAATACCGCATCCTGTAAGCATTTTTGGCATAAAATCCCAGTTTGCGCACCAGCCTTTTATTTACCACAAAACCCACTACCGCACCGGCATAGGGGATAAGTTGCAGCATCTTAGCCAGGTCTATATAGTCACGGTATTCCTGCTGAAAAGTACGCCAGTCGAAGTTTTCTTCATTTTCGGGTAGGGTGGCGCAGTACTCTTCCCAGTGGGCAATAGTGTGGTACAGCTTTCGCCTGCCCGCCTGGCTGCTAAAGGTGAGTTGAAAAATATGCAGAATATAAAGTCGCTCCTTGTAGTCTTTCACATTGTAGCCATATACATTGGCGAGGTCAAACAGCAATTTCATTTTTAGGGCAATAAGCACCGGAACTTCAGCCAGGCCCAGCATAAAACCTCCACTGCCGGCTACGGCTCCCTCTACTGAAGCGGTATTCTGGTAGCGCGAAATGAGCTGGTCAGCACGGGCCTCGGTTTCGTCAAAACTGCGGTTGGCCCTCAGCTTGAATGTAGTGTGTTTGACACCAAACAAAACCCCCTTCACCATTTTTTCAATTACTACGGTAATGCCCTGGTGTACCTTTTCAGGGATGATACGGTTCCAACGCTGCTGGGCATAGGTTGCTATGCGGTTCCCCACTGAAGGTTTTTTCTGAAGCATCTTCTGCCAGTCTTTCATTTCCTGGTAGGCCGGGTGAGAGGAGGGGGTGGGCATTGGGTGTTTTTGAATTTTTGAAGTTATTCTTTTAATGAGAAATGAATGCAGGTTATTTACTCCAACAGGCTAGTCCGTAAACAAAAGCACCTTTGAATTTAATGAGATTAAAGGCACTATAAGTAAAATCAGCTGATATCCGCCAAATGCGCGTCATCTGCGTGCCATTTACCAATCTTCTTTCTTAGAGTCGGTAGCATCTGTATTAAAATATCAAGAGCACCTTTTCGGCTTCGTTTTATCTATCTTAGAACTCCTTATGGAAACCTCCGGCTTACATAATGAGTTTAACACCGATTACACCTTTAAAGACTATTTGTTGGTGATTAATCCTTCTTTGTCTTTTGATAGCAGTAAGGGTAGTGCTTCTAAAAATGTAAGGTTGGTGGGTAAAGCGGATAAGCTTTGGCAGCAGCCGCATATTTCCCTTTGCCGCTTTATTATGGCGGATTACCTCGAAGATGCCATCAAACAGGAGCTCAGTGACTTTTTGCAGAAGAACGATCATATTAAAGCAGTAGGCCACAGCTTTGAGTCACGGATGGTGAAAAGGCCCGTTATTCATCCCGAAAAGGAAAAGGTGAAAAAGATGCAGCGGGACATGATGGCCATACTTAAAAAGAGGGTAAGGCTGGTACGCGCATTTAGCAGAAGGTTTCAACAACCCCATTTAACCGTAGGCCTGGCATACAGCCAAAGGCAATTTCAAAAAACACTGGCAAGGTTTGATAAACTTTCCACCAACTCAGGATACTTCCTTGAGGAGATTACCGTGCTTAGCCGGCCCTATTCGCACAACAGTAATCTGCGCTGGCAAAAGTTGTTTGCCCTGCCGCTTGGTACTTAGGTTTTAGCTGCTTCACCGCTCTTACTCTAATAGGCAAATTACCATAGATGTGTTTGTTGCTATAGAGTGATTCTATCACAATAGCGGAATATATGATGGTGCTCAACCCGCGGGCGGGTACATAAATTCCTATTTTAGGGAGCGCAAAATCAGAATTCAAAACCACTTAATTTAAAATCTAACTAAAATTATGGACGATAACAATAGGAACACAGCCACCGGCAGCCCTGTATGGGATACCAATGAATCGGAAAGAAAATGCCCCTTTATGGGTGGCGAACTAAACCAAACGGCTGGTGGCGGAACCACTAACCGCGATTGGTGGCCGAATGCCCTTAACCTTAAAATACTACATCAGCACTCGCGCCTCTCCAACCCTATGGAAAAGGACTTTGACTACGCCAAAGAATTCAAAAGCCTTGATCTTAAAGATGTAAAACAGGATTTATATGATTTGATGACGGATTCTCAGGATTGGTGGCCGGCAGACTACGGGCATTACGGTCCGTTTTTTATACGCATGGCCTGGCACAGTGCCGGTACCTACCGTATTGCCGATGGCCGTGGTGGGGGAGGCTCTGGCTCGCAACGCTTTGCTCCACTAAACAGCTGGCCCGATAATGCTAACCTTGACAAAGCACGCCTGCTACTTTGGCCTATCAAGCAGAAGTATGGTAAAAAACTTTCGTGGGCAGATTTGATGATCCTCGCAGGAAACTGCGCGCTGGAGTCTATGGGTTTTAAAACCTTTGGATTTGGCGGTGGCCGCGAAGACATTTGGGAACCTGAAGATGATATTTACTGGGGATCAGAAGGTGAATGGCTGGGCAATAAAGAACGCCATGCCGGTGATGAACTGGAGAATCCACTTGGTGCCTCGCACATGGGATTGATCTATGTAAATCCCGAAGGACCGAACGGCAACCCTGATCCTGTGGAAGCCGCACACCATATCCGCGAAACCTTTGGCCGTATGGCCATGAATGATGAGGAAACGGTGGCGCTGATTGCCGGTGGACACACTTTTGGCAAAACCCATGGAGCAGCCGATCCAAATGAATATGTAGGTGCTGAGCCTGCTGGTGCGGATATAGCCGAAATGGGCATGGGTTGGAAGAATTCCTTTGGTAGCGGCCATTCTGGCAACACTATTACCAGCGGGCTGGAAGGTGCCTGGACAACAACCCCGGCAAAATGGAGCCACGACTTTTTTAAACATCTGTTTGAATATGAGTGGGAGTTGACTAAAAGCCCGGCAGGCGCTCACCAGTATAAGCCTAAAAACGGAGCGGGCGCAGGTACTATTCCTGATGCGCATGATCCCCATAAAAAAAATGACCCCTTTATGCTTACTACCGATCTTTCTCTTAGAATGGATCCGGAGTATGAAAAGATTTCGAGAAGGTTTTATGAGAATCCGGAGGAATTTGAAGATGCCTTTGCACGGGCCTGGTATAAGCTTACGCATAGAGATATGGGGCCAATAGCCCGCTACTTGGGTCCCGAGGTGCCGAGTGAGGAATTGATCTGGCAGGATCCTGTTCCGGCCTTGGATCATGAGGTGATTGGCAACCAGGACATAGCTACCTTAAAGGATAAAATTCTGGATTCAGGCCTTTCTGTGTCAGAACTGGTGGAAACGGCCTGGGCATCTGCATCAACCTATCGCAATTCTGATAAGAGAGGTGGAGCCAACGGAGCCCGCATCAGGCTTGAACCACAAAAGAACTGGGAGGTAAATAAACCTGAACAGCTTAGCAAGGTGCTCGGTAAACTGGAGTCCATCCAAAAAGATTTTAATGGTGCACAGAGTGGGAACAAAAAAGTTTCTATGGCCGACCTGATTGTGCTTGGCGGATGTGCCGCAGTGGAAAAGGCCGCTAAAGATGCGGGGCATGAAGTAAATGTGCCTTTTACCCCCGGACGTACAGATGCTACACAGGAGCAAACCGATGTTGAAGCATTCCGCATACTGGAGCCTTATGCCGATGGTTTTAGAAACTATTACAGAAAGCAGAAGAATGTAAATGCCTCAGCCGAGCAAATGCTTATTGACCGTGCGCAACTGATGACGCTTACTGCTCCGGAGCTTACCGTGCTGATGGGCGGTATGCGCGCCATAGGTATCAATTATGATAATTCGGATTGTGGAATTTTTACAGGCAAAAAAGGAACGTTGACCAATGATTTCTTTAAAAACCTGTTGGATATGAACACTACATGGAAGGCCACCGGAGAAGACCAGATGCACTTTGAAGGCTGTGATCGCAAAACAGGTGAGGTAAAGTGGAAAGGCTGCAGAGTGGATCTGATATTTGGTTCTAACTCAGAGTTACGTGCGCTGGCAGAGGTTTATGCTACTGAAGACGCCAGTGAAAAGTTTGTGAAAGACTTTGTAAAGGCCTGGGACAAAGTGATGAATGCCGATAGGTTTGATTTGAAGTAGGTTATATTTTGAACTGTTGATTGTAGAAAGCGACCCGGAAACGGGTCGCTTTTTTTGTTTACCACCTTAAATCAAGAATTTAATTATTGGAGATTACCTCACCTTCTTATGAGATAAAATATCCGAACCATTTTTACCAGCCATCGTTCTCTTTCAAAATACTTTATAATGCGCTCCATCTGGAATGGCTCCTTAAGTTTTGGATTGGTTACCATACCGGTAAAAATGTATTCGGCATCTGAAGATCGAAGAGTTGATCTTGACATGCTGGATAGTAGTGACCACTCACGAATACGATATAAACGAGTGAATGAAAAAACAGGTAAGGAAGTGGAGTGGAAGGATATTGTGAAGGGCTATAAAGAAGATGATGAGTACACTGTACTTACAGATGAGGATTTTGAGCAGGCTAATATGAAGAAAAGCAAAACTATAGAGATTGAAGCTTTTGTGGAAGAGCCGCAGGTGGAGGACATGTTGTTTAAAAAGCCTTATTACCTGGAGCCACAAAAAGATGCCGCAAAATCATACAACCTTTTGCGCGATGCCTTAAAGGAAAGCAACAAACTGGGACTGGCCACATTTGTGATGCGCCAAAAAGAAAACCTGAGCCTGGTTGGTGTTTATAAAGAAGTAATCGTTCTGCATATTATACGTTTTGCTGATGAAATAAGGGATTTTAAAGACCTGAAACTGCCCGAAACCAAGGTTAACAAAAAAGAAAAGGAGATGGCCCTATCACTCATTAAGCAATACACAGAAGACTTTGATTTGAGCAAATACAAGGATGTGTATAATAATCAGCTCATGAAGATTATAAAGGCTAAAAAGAGCGGTAAGAAGCCCAAAGTAAAAAAATATGAAGCGGAAACCACCGCTCCCAATGATCTGATGGAAAAGCTAAAAGCGAGCCTGAAAGCTAAAAAGAAAAAAGCAGGTTAAAATGTCCTTAAAGGAGTATAATAGCAAGCGTGATTTTAAATCTACTCCCGAGCCCAAAGGCAATAAGGAAAAGGCAGGAAAAAGGTTGCGCTTCACCATACAAAGACATGATGCCTCAAGTTTGCATTATGATTTGCGCCTTGAAATGGATGGGGTTTTAAAAAGCTGGGCTGTGCCCAAAGGGCCATCTCTAAACCCTAAGGATAAAAGGCTTGCTATCCAAACCGAAGATCATCCTTTAAAATACTTGAAGTTTGAAGGCACCATACCCAAGGGTAACTATGGCGCAGGCCAGATGTGGGTATGGGATACCGGCACTTATGCCTCAGTAACAGACCAAAATCCCGAAAAGGGACTGGAGGATGGTAATCTGAAAATTATGCTTGAGGGTGAAAAGCTAAAAGGGGAATTTGCCCTTGTGCATACCGGGGGTGGTGATAAAAACAATCAATGGCTTTTAATTAAAAAGAAAGATCGTTTTGCAACTGATCTGAACTATGATGCCGAAAACTTTGCACCACTATCTGCCAGCACCAGATTAAAAGACGATAAGGCCAGGGTAATAAAGCTTACAGATATGCTGAAACCCATGCTGGCCACGCGTGCAGAAAAAGTGCCGGCAGGCAGTGAGTGGCTATATGAAATAAAATGGGATGGCTACCGTGCCCTCAGCAATGTGATGAAAGGTTCTGTGCAACTATATAGCCGCAATGGAATATCATATAACAGTAAGTTCAGCGAAATAGTGGAGAAACTAAAACAGCTGGAAAATGATATGGTATTAGATGGGGAAATAGTGGTGATGGATGGTGAGTTGCCTGATTTTCAAGGCCTGCAGAATTATAAAGAGGGGAGTGGCGACCTCCGGTATTACGTTTTTGACTTGCTTTACCTCAATGGCCATAGCCTGTTGGAGCTTCCTCTGGAGGATAGAAAAAGTTTGTTGCCTGAGATACTGGAGGGTATATCAAAGGTGCACTATTGTGAGCATATACTTAAGGGTGGCAAAAGCTTTTATGAAGAAGCTTTAAATACAGGCCTTGAAGGTATTATTGCCAAGAAGAAGGATAGTACTTATCACCAGGGTTATCGCAGCGAAAGCTGGTTGAAAATTAAGGGAACAGAAAGCCTTGAGGCATTGATTTGCGGATATACCGAAAGTGATAGGCAAAGCTATTTCGGTTCGTTAATCTTAGGCATAAAAAAGGGCGATGATCTCCACTACATAGGTAGTTGTGGAAGTGGGTTTGATGAGGATACGCGCCACATCGTTTATAAAAAAATGAAACCCCTTCAAGGTAAAAAGAGTCCGTTTAAAAATAAAATAAACCTTAAGGGAAGGGAACCGAACTGGCTGCAGCCAAACCTCGTTGCTGAGGTTAAATATTCCGAAAAAACCAAAAATGGCAAGTTGCGGCATGCCGTATTTAAGGGGTTACGAATAGATAAACAGGCGGATGTTATCCCACTTAACAGGCAGGTGATCCCTACCAAACACACTTCAGGTAAAAGTAAAGACAATGATATACTGGAGGTTGGGGGAGTAAAGGTACCCATAAGTAACCTTGATAAAGTGTTTTGGCCTGATGAAGGCTTTACTAAGTATGACTTGATGGATTATTACCTGAAGGTGGCCGATTATATTTTACCCTACTTAAAAGACAGGCCTCAAAACATGCACCGTCATCCTAATGGTATTACTAAAAAAGGTTTTTATCATAAGGATGCCGGGGAAATTATGCCGCATTGGGTTCAAACTATAGAAATTTATTCCGAATCAGCCGATAAGGATATTGATTATTTGCTTTGCCAGGATGAGGCGGCATTGCTTTATATGGTTCAGTTGGGCTGCATAGAAATTAACCCCTGGAACAGCACGGTAAAGCATTTGGAAAAACCTGATTATGCTGTTATAGATATCGATCCCGGGGATAGCAATAGCTTTGATGAGGTAATAGAAGTAGCCAGAGCTTCTAAAGAAATTTTAGAAAAATCAGGAGTGGAATCTTACTGCAAAACGTCTGGCAGTAGCGGACTTCATGTATACATACCGCTTGGTGCTCAATATGAATATGATGATGTGAAGGATTTTATGCAGCTGATATGTAAGCTTATACAACAGCAATTGCCTGAACTAACCACACTTGAGCGAAGCCTTAAAAAACGGAATGGAAGAATATATCTTGATTATCTGCAAAACCGCAGAGGACAAACGCTGGCTGCACCTTATTGTGTAAGGCCAAGGCCAGGAGCCCCGGTTTCCACTCCATTAAAATGGAATGAGGTTAAACCGGGATTATCCCCTACGGATTTCACCATCCAGAATATACCGCAGCGCCTACAGGAGGGAGATATTTTTACCCCTGTACTTGGACGTGGTATTGATATAGAAAAAGTACTGGATAAGCTGAGTTGAGGCAAACCGAACAACCATCATTAGGGATAATATAAACCACTTTTGAGGTAATTATTGGCTGCGATGCTTAGTACATTCGCCAGGTAAACTGTATGAAGAAGAATGAATGAGAGGGTAAGGGAGAAGTTGACGATTTTGGCTGATGCGGCCAAGTATGATGTAAGTTGTTCCTCCAGCGGAAGCAAAAGAAAAAACACTAATAAAGGTTTGGGTAATGCCACCGGTATGGGCATTTGCCATAGTTATACTGAAGATGGCCGGTGTGTATCCTTATTAAAAATTTTACTTACCAACCACTGCATTTTTGATTGCGCCTATTGCGTTAGCCGCAGAAGTAATGACGTAAAGCGAGCAGCTTTTACGGTGCAGGAGGTGGTGGATCTTACCATTAATTTTTATAGGCGTAATTATATAGAAGGGCTGTTTTTGAGCAGCGGCATTTTTAAGGATGCTGATTTTACTATGGAGAGGCTGGTGGGCATTGCTCAAAAGCTACGCACTGAGCACAAGTTTAATGGCTATATCCACTTAAAAGCCATACCCGGGGCCAGCGAAGATTTGCTGGAAAAGGCAGGACTATACGCGGACAGACTTAGCGTAAACCTGGAAATTCCCTCCGAAGTAAGCCTTAAAAAGATAGCCCCTGAAAAAAACTATAAGGAGGTTTATGATCCTATGAATTTTTTGCAGGGCAAAATTTTCGGTTATAAAGAAGAAAAGCGACTGATAAAATCCACGCCACTCTTTAGTCCTGGTGGCCAGAGTACGCAGCTGGTGGTAGGGGCGTCTCCGGAAACGGATCAGCATATTCTGCAACTTAGTAAGTCATTATATAATGATCAAAAACTAAAGCGGGTTTACTACTCGGGTTATATACCGGTGAGTGATGACAATCGCCTGCCGGCACTTATTAAACCTCCGCTACAGCGGGAACACAGGCTTTATCAGGCCGATTGGCTTATGCGTTTTTATGGTTTTGATGCGGATGAAATTGTAAGTGCCTCCCAGCCAAATCTTGATCTGGAACTGGATCCTAAAGTGGGCTGGGCTTTGCGTAATCCACATTTCTTTCCTGTTAACATTAATACCGATCCTTACGATATGATTTTACGCGTTCCGGGGATTGGGGTTAAATCGGCCGGATTGATTGTAAAAAGCCGAAGGTTTGGCAAATTAAGAGAAGAGCATCTTAAAAAGATTGGAATAGTGTGGAAGCGGGCCCGGTACTTTATTACCGGAATAGAACATAAGGTAATCAGCCGGGACTGGAAACCGGAAATTCTCCGCACTCAGCTCATCTCACAAAGCCAGCAGAAAAACGTATCTCAGTTGAGTTTGTTTTGATGATTTCAATCTCTTATGTGTATGATGGCAGCTTTGAGGGGCTGCTTACCGTAATTTTTGAGATTTACGAATTAAAGCGTGCCCCCTCTGAAATTTGCCCGGCCGCACGGTTTGAACCCGGCATGTTTGGCGAGCACGAGTACATCACTACTATAAAAGAAAAGGCAGATAGGGTAGCGGCTAAAATCAAGCTAATTGATAAGACTTTATTCAGAAACCTGCTCAAGGTTTTTCTCTCCGAAAGGGATGATCGCGAAATGATTATTTACCGGGTAGTGAAACTGGCTTTAAAAGATAAAGGCTCTGCCACAGCCGACTTTAGAAATGCAGATGTGCTTAAGGTAAAGGAGATCGTTAAGCAAATTAATCGGGAGGTACATAGGATGCATGCTTTTGTACGGTTTCAGAGATTGGCAGACGACATTTGGTTTGCAGCCATTGAGCCTGACTTTGATGTACTGCCCTTAACTGGCAGCCATTTTAAAAAGAGATATGCCGATCAACTTTGGATAATTTATGATGTACGCAGAAAATACGGTTTGTACTATGATCTTGAGGAGATGAACTTCATTACTCTGCCCGCATTTGAAAATTTGGATGCCTCGCGACTTTCACGAAACTTACTTCATGATGATGAAGTAAGTTATCAAAAACTATGGAAGGCGTATTTCAATTCGGTAAATATAAAAGAGCGTAATAATAAGAAGCTCCATGTGCAACATGTTCCTAAGCGATATTGGAAGTATCTTTTTGAGAAATAAAAAACGGGGACATAATGCCCCCGTTTAAACCTAAACTCAAACCAAAAAATCAATCAACATTACCTTCCTGCACCTCTTCGGTTTGCGTCCGAAGTACGATTACCATGTGGTTGCTCGGTTTTGTCGCCATCCTGCCTTGGTTTTTCGGCCCTGTCAGGATTTGCGGCATTACCTTTTTGATTAGATGGGCTTTTGCCCTGGTCTCTTTTTTCAGATTCGCTTTGACTTTTCATGATTGGAATTATTTAAATTAATAAAACATATTGGCGATTTTGGCCATAAGCTCTACCCACTAGAAAAGTGGTAATAGCCTACCGTTGCAACCATCCAAAAATTTACACCGCCTTGCTGTTTGCTGCGGAAGTAGCCAGTTTAACCAGCTTTTTATCAGCTTCCTTCTCCTCGTTAAGAGTTTTCTGCAGCTTGTCGGCTATTTGGTCCTTTCCTAAAACTCTTGCCCATTCCACCACGGTTCCATAGGCGGCAATTTCATAATGCTCTACTCGCTGGGCATCGGCAATAAGCCCTGCATCCCGAACTTCATCAGAAGCATCTTCGTCAATAAAATCCTTAGTCTCCCTTATCAGGCCTTTCATGGCCTGGCAGGTATCACCTTTAATGTTTATATCAAGTTCATCAGCTATTTCCTCAAGGCGATTAAGGTGCTCCCTGGTTTCTTCCAGGTGGCTGCTGAATGCCTCTTTAAGCTTAGAATCACCTGCTTCATTTTCCATTTTAGGCAGTGCCTTTATCAATTGACTCTCTGCACTATGTAAATCCTTTAAATGATGGTGGAAGAGGTCTTCCAGTGTTTTTAACTTACTCATGTTGGTTGGAATAAAATACTAATTTGAAAGAATAACCTTCTAAAAATAATTTTGGTTCGGGTAGCAAATGCAAATAAATCTTTTGGGTTAAAAGTTTTTCTTTTGGAGTAAGACCGGATTTTTTGGTCCTGAAGAGTATTGAAAGCCAATGTTTTGAATATCATTTTTATACTGGGCAGAAATAATTTGCGAAAAGCAGGTAGTGGTTGTGAACTAAAGTTAGGGTTCATGTCTTCTTAGGTAATAAAGATTAAACTTACAATTATGAAAACAGCATGGTTATCTGAAAGGCAGCAAACCTTTTACCCACCACTATCTGAAAATCTGAGAGCTGATGTATGTGTGATTGGTGGTGGTATTACCGGGGTAACTACGGCTTATATGTTACAGCAGGCCGGCCGTAGGGTTATACTTGTAGAGGCCAACAAAATTGGTACTGGTGTTACCGGTTATACATCCGGCCACCTTACCTCATTGGTGGATGTATTTTATCATAAAATAAGTTCAAAACTTTCCGAGCGGCGCGCGAGCGTTGTAATGCAGGCCACTAAAGAAGCACGTAGCAGTATTGAGAAAATGATTGCCGACAACGCCCTTATTTGTGATTATAAAAAGGTGCCGGGATACTACTATGCTACTAACGAGCAACAATTGGAAATTCTGACCCGGGAGCGTAAGGCATTGATTGATTTGGGAGAAACCGTACACTCCCCGGGGCTGGAAAATATACCCGTGAAGTGCAAGGATGCTATAATGATTAATAATCAGGCTGTGATTGATGCCAATGCCTTTGCCAAAGGTTTAGCCAAAAGCTTTGCCGATAAAGGCGGCCATATTTATGAGCAAAGCAGGGTAACCAAACTTGAGCAAAATGGAGAGTTTGTAAGGCTACATTTTGAAGATGACCATATGATAGAGGCGCGCGATGTGGTGCAGGCTACTCATACCCCTATAGGTATTAGCCATCTGCAAATGGAATTGAAAAACTACAACTCATATGTACTTTATGGGGAAAGTTCAAAAGAGGTGCTGAATGGCCTCTATTATGATTTGGCAGATCCTTACCATTATATCAGACACTTTGAGGAAAACGGTAGGCCCATGTATATAGTGGGTGGATGTGATACCAAAACGGGAGAAGGTGAAAGTGAGCAAAAGGCTCTGGACAACTTGCTTGAATATGCATCCACTCAACTATCCATAACCAAGACACGGGGCAGCTGGAGTAGTATTTTATTCACCTCTCCTGATGGTTTACCGCTAATTGGCTCCGACCCTGAGCGACCAAATTGTTATCTGGCCACTGGTTTTGCGGGTGATGGTTTAACCTTTTCCATAGTAAGCGCCCTGATCAATACAGCTTTAATAACCGAGGGTACTCATCCATGGCAGGATGTTTTTAGCCCTAAGAGGATCAGCACTTCCACTGTATCAACAGTGATAAAAAAGGGCATGAAAACCCTGAAACACATGGTTGCTGAAAAATTTACTACTAAAGCTGATAGCGACAAAGAGTTTCCCCGCAATAGCGGAAAAGTGTTAAAAGTGGATGGCGAACCGGCTGCGCTTTACAAAGATGAGAATGGTGAAATATCAGGTGTATCAGGGCTTTGTACACACATGCAATGTATGTTACATTTTAATGATGTAGCCAAAACCTGGGACTGTGGCTGCCACGGTAGCAGATATAGTTTAAGTGGGAAAGTGCTGGCAGGACCTGCCACAGAAAATCTTAAACAATTAAGGATTGATCATGAAGTAAAACATTAAGTAAACAATTTATGAAGAGGTTAAAAGGAAAGGTAGCAGTAGTAACCGGGGGAGCCACCGGCATAGGAGAGGCTATAGCCAAGAAATTTGCTAAAGAAGGGGCCAAGGTGGTAGTTGTGGGTATGGAGGATGACCCCGTTGAAGATGTGGTGGATGAAATTGAGCATGCTGGCGGAATGGCTATAGGTTTCAAAAAAGACATATCCACGGCAGAAAATGTAAAAACTGTGATTAACGGTGCTGTGGATGAATGGGGGGAGCTTAATATACTGGTAAACAATGCTGGTGTTTTCCCTATGGTGGGCGAAATTGATGCCTTAAAGGATGAAGACATTGATTATATGTTGAATCATAATATCAAAACAACGGTGCTAATGACCAAGTATGCCCTGCCCGAACTCAAGAAATCAAGAGGCTGTATAGTATCGGCCGGTTCAGAGGCAGGTAAGCAGGGTTTAGCCAACAACGCACCCTACGGTGGAACTAAAGGTTTTATACACGCCTTTATGCAGGGTGTGGCGGTTGAGCAGGCTAAAAACGGAGTGCGTGCAAATTGCGTTTGCCCGGGAGCTATTGACACTGCATGGACCCGGGAGGAGCATGGCCCGATGACGACAGAGATGACCAATATGATAAAGGCAGCTACCCCGATGGGCCGCAGAGGTACACCAGAAGAAATGGCTAATGTCTATCTTTTCCTTGCCTCGGATGAAGCCTCTTACATTACCGGGGCATTAGTATCAGCTGATGGTGGAATAACTGTAGCCAAAGGCAGCGTTGGCGATGATGCAGATGATAAGGTGACCACCCAACCTCAGGGAAGTATCAACACTCAACATACTTACCAGGGTGCAGCCGGGCAACCAAGTATCCATTAAATTTTGAGATTATGAGTAAGCCTGATAGCTTTCCGCAACAGAACCAGGATACACAACCTGGTAAAGAAGAAAAAATGCATCCTGAACCTGAAATTATAAGGGCTGACTATGAAGGGAGCAATCGCCTTAAAGACAAAGTGGCGCTGATAACGGGTGGGGATAGTGGTATAGGCAAGGCTGTGGCTGTGCATTTTGCCCGTGAAGGTGCACAAATAGCCATTGTTTATCTGGAAGAAAATGAAGATGCGGAAAAAACCAGGAAGCTGGTACAGGACGAGGGTGGCAAATGCCTGCTGATAGCCGGTGATATTAAGGATCTTCAATTCCGGAAAACAATAGTTTCCAAAACGATTGACGAATACGGGCAGTTGGATATTTTGGTAAACAACGCAGCAGTTCAGTTTCCAAAGGATAGTTTGAAAGAGGTAGATGACGAGCAGGTGAAAGAAACTTTCGAAACCAACATCCTAGCTATGATAAGCATTTCGCGAGAGGCATTATCATACCTGAAAAAGGGTGCACGGATTGTTAATACCACTTCCGTTACGGCCTACAGAGGCAGTAGTCATTTAATTGATTATTCATCCACCAAAGGAGCTATTACCACATTTACCAGGTCGCTATCAAAAAGTGTAGCGGATAAGGGCATTTTGGTAAACGCTGTGGCACCCGGGCCTATCTGGACGCCACTAATACCTGCCACTTTTGATGATGTTACGGATTTTGGTCAGGATACACCTTTGGGTAGGGCAGGGCAGCCCAGTGAAGTGGCTCCGGCCTATGTATTTCTGGCCAGTAAAGATTCTAGTTACATTACCGGGCAGGTTATTCATATAAACGGGGGCGAAATAGTAGGGGCCTGATCAGGATTCGCTTTTACTCTTCCCATGGCGGATAAGTATAATGAGAAGGGTACAGTTAAGGGCCACCGAAATTCCGTTAGCCAGGATTATAGCCAGATCATTTTTTAATATGCCGTAAACAGTCCAAAGGCTAACGCCTGAGATGAGCACGATAAACATCCCAACTGAGATATCCTTTACCTGCCTGGTGCGCCAGGCTTTTATAATTTGAGGGAGCACAGCCGAGGTGGTAAGTACACCGGCTAAAATTCCAATAAGTTCAACCCAGCCGCTATTGCTCATCCTTCTTCAATATCTCCCATTCAATGGGTTTAAAAGAGTAGTTATTACTCTGCTCGGCCGAGCAGGCGGTAAGGCCCACTATTAAATCCATACACGCTTCAAATAAAACAAAGTCGCCCGCCTTGCTGGTAGGTGGCTCTACTGAAATCTTACCATCAAGCGTAAACTGAACATTCATAAAAATATTAAAGGCTGTTGGAATGTTATCCACCTCAATACCAAAGGGCTTCAGGTTATTGATAAGGTTTTCAAAGCAACTGGGGTGGTATTCCGATTTGCCATACATAATCTGGAATGTTTCCGGACTGCACGGGGCCAATAGAAAATCATTGCGGCCGTTAGTATCCTCAACAATCCTCACCATTTTGGTACTGCGATTACTCCATAGGTAATGGCCTTTGGTAATTAAAATGGTTTCCTCAAAATCCAGGGTTTTACCGGAAGATAATTTTTCATCCGTATCCCCAGCATTAAACAATACCATATCGCTTACCTGCTGTCCTTTAGGGTCAATTACTTTTAGTAGTTCGCCCTTTTTTAGTTTAAAGGCTACGCCTGATTGCTTTTCGATGGTAGTTGTCATTAGCTGTTTTAATGTTATCAATTATTTATGGATAGCGTGAAAAGGGCATTTCCAGGAATTATCCACTTTGCGGCCGCTATACTGGGGAGCTTCCTTACCGTGGCCAAAATCCTGAAGCATTGGATTTACATCACCCTGCAGGGCGGTATCCCTTTCCCGGATGGTGTCTCTTATATTTTTATAAACACCCAGTTCTCTCAATGTTTCAAACTGATGGTGTAAATTAAAAACCAGTGCCAGCCTGGGCGCCCTGCGGGCGAGGCGTGAGCTATCGGGATGCAGGCCTACGATGTAAAATGCTCTGCCTAATAAACTAAAACTGAAGTTTTCACTATCAGGATCCTGATCAACCGTTTTATCCCATTCCGATGGGTCAATCTCATGCAGAGCCTGTAATAGCGCCCACATTTTTTTCTCAAATTGCTTTTCCATCAGCCTATCTTCATCAAACACCGCTATAAACGAAAACATATCATGAGTATTAAAATCATAACTGTCAAGATATTGGCTTAAGTCGCGCAACAGTGAGCTGGCTGTAGTAGCCTCAGTTAATCCGGCATACTGATGTATTTCGTAATTGTTTTGCCTGAAAACGGATTGTGCCATTAAACAGGGGTGATCCTTGTTCAGTATGAAATCTTCAAACTGATTTCTTAAGGTTTCTGTACTTTTTAGTGATGTGGTTTCCATAATTCATCGTTTTACATTCTCCATTAACCATGTATTCAAGCGTGAGTCTTTGTCATCCGAGTGTATTACAGAGATATCGCCTGTGGTTTCAAATACCACTGCTTTTACCTCGCTTAGCTCTACTACGTTAGCTTCCCTGAGTTTTGATCTTAAATCATCTTCAGCCACGCGGGCTTTCCTGAGGTTTTCGTGAAATATATTCTGGCCTTCCATTAATAGCAGTGGAGTATTGTCAATCATGGATTTAAACCAGCTAAACCTCCTGAGCATGGCAGCCGAAATTTGAAGCACATACACAATAGCCAACCCTATAATACCTTGAGTAAGATTTACTGTAGATGATAGAATTGTAGTAGCCAGTAGCGAACCAACGGCTACCGTCATGGCAAAATCAAAACTGCTCATTTTAGAAAAGCTCCGTTTACCGGCTATGCGTGTAAAAGCTATCAGCGTAATATATACCCCGATGGCCGTTACGATAATTGAATAAACCGTTGAAGTTTCTATCTCAATTAATTGCGACATCATAAGCGATTATTACGTTTAATATTTCCTTTTTTCCTGAGTGAGGTACGTATTAATACCAATGACATTACCGTACCGATGCTACAGGCAATACTCAAAGTGCCACTATGGGCTATAATACCCCAAATCAATAGTGACGCAACAGCGGCAAACAGGCCTATGGCCGCAAAGGGCGAAATGGATCTTGGAAGTTGATGTAGGCCCTCATAGCGTAATTGCCCGGCTAAAGCCAGCGTAATGGATACACCACTGGATACTATTAAAAAGCGTTCCCAGTCCATAATATTGATTATTTAAATGCTGCTACCTCATTTCGGCATTGCTCCAGCAGATGAGGATCTACATGTTTTACCTGAGTTATTTCCTTACCGTTCTTTTTTTCTCTTTCAATAAGGCCCATATCCTCAAACTCGTTAAGCCAGCCCTCCATTGGCCACCAACCCCACTTTTTCTTAAATAAGGTGCTGTTTTTTACAATATCTGTAAGATGATTAACAGGGGGTGTATATACATCATGAGGCTGGTGGTAGGCCGTTGCCTCCGAAAGCTGAAAATCAAGGCCGTGCTCTTTAGCCATAAAGGCAAAGTCTGTATCCTCGCCACCATAGCCTGTGTAGTTTTCATCAAACCCGCCAATCTTTATAAAATTAGACTTTGTGATACCAAAGCACAGGCTCCAGAACAAAGCGTAGTCATCACATTTTTGCAGGGTCTTGGTTTGAGCCGGGCGGGAGGGATGAAGTTCACTTTGTTCTTCAAGCTCCTCTTCTGTGAAATTATCTGCCACAGCGGTATTCAAATACCTTGGGGTACCCATCACCAATCCGTTGCACTCTTCCATGCCTGAAAGCATTTTTTCAAAAAAGTGTGTAGAAGGGATGCAATCCACATCCAGGAAAATCAAATTTTGATTATGAGCAACCTGGGCCCCGGCATTGCGGGCTGCGGATAGTGAAATTTTGTCATCGGGCGTATTCAGGGTTACCCTTAATATACCAACCGGTTGCAGGGCCGGCAATTCCACACTGTTGTCAAAATCCACTATTATAATCTGGTTTGGTATGATATTACTTTCCAACACCCCCTTCAGCAGATTTTTTAAGTGGTTATTTCGGTGATGGGCCACTGTTATTAAACTGAATTCTCTCATCCTGCCAGCTGTTTTTGATTAGATAAAATTTGTGCATGATCCTTTATAGATCGGGCTTGATTTAGTGAAGAGCGCAAAAACTCAACATCATAATTAAGGGCCTGTAGCCAGTCATAAAACTGCTGAGGTCCATTTGGGCTCACATAAGGGTTCCAGGCGGTAGCGTTATTGTTTAACTGGCTACGGCATTGGGTAAAGCTGTTACTCTTGTGCTTTACGCTGATAAGGTTTAGCTCCATAAGCCTTTTTGCCAAACACTCCTGCTCATAAAAAGGGCGCTGTTCCGGTATGGCTATGTATCGGGCATCAAGGTCTGCTATTTCAGCAACGGCTGTCATCCCGCAAGGGCCAGCTACAAAATCAGAAACCTTTATATAAACCGAAGGATCCTTAACAAAACCGGCATAGGTTACTTTGCTATACGGGCTATTTACTTCTTCTGCACCCAGCACATAAATATGATACTCAGGAAATTCTTCGGCCAGTTGATTCACACAATCCTGACTTTGACCATTGCCCCCAAATCCCTGCATATAGGTTATCACCTTAGCATCCGGTGGCAGGTTTAAAGTTTTAAGCGCGGCAGGCCAGGTTAATGAGCTATGTGAGTATCGTGAAAAGAATCCAAGATAGAGTGTTTTCTTCCTTACCCAGAGAGGAGTATCATCAGGCTCCAGCTCCTCAGGATAGTAGGCAATTAAAAATGCAGCACCCTGGTAGGCACCAATGTGGGGGGTGTCGCTACGCTCGCCAAACATCCGTACATATACATAAGGTATGGAGCACACCCTGGCCAAAGCCGCTATTTCCACACTTACATCTACTATTAACAGCTTTACGCCCTGCGCTATAATTTCCTTTAGCAGTGCAAAATTCCTTATCTGAATTTTTTTGAGATGAAGCGGTGCATGATGCAGGTAAACAGGCTCAGGAAATAGCTCGGGACTAAGTTCCGTACCATCCAGATCTTCATCAGGCAGATAAACCACATTGGTATCCTTATAAAACTCATGATTACGGCTGGTAAACACCACCATATCATCCTTAAAGGTACGGGCCAGTATGTTGGCATAATTGCAATGGCCTGAACCATGACTGTGGGCATAGTATCCTATCATATCGCAATAAGGTTTTCAGTGTTATGCTTTCTCTTAAGTTTATTGTAAAGAGCCTGGTAGCCATAGGCCATTTTTTTGGAGCTGCAGAATTCAATGGCTCTGCTTCTGCAGTTTTTTCTATGATGGCGATGAGCTGTAGAGGAGGCTTCTGCTAAAGCCTTCCAGTTGCCCACCTCTACCAATGTGCCGCAATCATCCGTTACAATTTCAGGTGCTGCGCCCGATTTATATCCAATAATAGGTGTGCCACAGGCTAATGATTCAGCCATTACCAAACCATAGGGTTCATCCCAAACAGAAGTGAAGTATAAGAAGGCAGATTTGCCGATTTCTCTGTTTAATTCCGCCTGAGATAAATGACCGATATAGACGATATCATTATCCAGTAAAGGTTTTACATGTTCTTCAAAATACTCAGCATTGCTTATTGATCCGGCAATCCGTAGTTTGATATTACTGGCTTTGGCAGCCAGTATAGCGTGGTGGGGGGCTTTTTCCTTACAGATTCTACCACACCAAAAGGCGGTATTATCGTTTACAGCTGGCTCAAACGTCCATTGCGCCAGGTCAATACCATTATGGATTACATTATAATCCCTTACCAATGGAGACCAGGTAATGCCCAGCGATTGACTAACCATAGTAAAGGTTTGGTTGATATTACCATTAAGGTTTTTAACGCCTTTCTGTAATGACTCAAATGGTGGTGTATGGCAGGTGGTGATAAATGGCACTTCCAGTTCATTACCCAGTATTATAGCCGCTTCATTTAGTGAATGATTATGTACAATATCATAATCGCCCGCTTTAATTTTGGCAATAGCTTCTCTGTAAATTTCCTCCTGATACTCATCATCCATCTCCTCAAATCCATTTTCAGCATTACGGATTTTTAATGAGCGAAACGGCTTAAGTATAAAATCTCCTTTTGACTCCGGGTGACCGTAGAGGTGAACTTCATGTCCCAAGTCGGTAAGTTCTTTGCTTAAAAGGTGTACTATTTTCTCCAGTCCACCGGCAAAGGGTTCAGCCGTAGGATGTAAGGAATGGGCGAGCAATGCAATTTTCATAAACTTATACTTTAGATTGAAATAATAGGCGGGCATGGTTTACCTGGTACGCTGTAAACATGCCGGATATGATGAATAGAATAGCCAGCGTAATGGTTATCATCCCCGCAAGGGCATGATTTAGAAACAGGAGCATAGCAGCACTGACAACAAGAATAGCCGGCAGCGCAACAGGTAGCCTCCTCATAGCTGATTTGGAGCTGAACTTATTGGTTCTTTCAAATGGTTTTTGAGCTCCCACCAATGCATCCCACCAGCCGAAGGCTCCTTCTTCCATCATAGAAAGATGAGTAAGTAGTGCCAGAAAAGATGGTATTAGCCTATAGCCGGTAGATTTAAGAAATAACAGAAACTTGGCTGTAAAATGCAGTAAAAAAATACCGATGGTGAGATTGCCGATAAACGGTTGATAGTGAACAACTCCGGCTACGCTAAGTGCCAGATGCGATAGTAGAATAATTGAGGGCAATCCGCAAAGGTTTACCCATGCCAGGAGTTGAGGCCAGCTTTCCCTAGGTACGGTAGCACCGGTTTTGAGTGCCTTTAATGAATTTATCAGAGTCTGAAAATTGCCAAAAACCCATCTTAGTCTTTGCTTTCTGATTCCTTCAAAATCAAGTGGCATTATGCCACGGCCCACACAACTGTTTATAAAAGCTGATTTTAAACCAGCCATTTGCAGGCGCATACCCAGTTCAGCATCCTCGGTAATTGAGTTTTGAGGCCAGCCACCAATCCTATCCAAAGCTGCAATATTTATAAGAGTTAGTGTTCCGGTACCTAATACGGCATTTTTAGAATTTCCGGCCCTTGAATATATATTGAAGTAGTGGCGGTACTCCTCCTCCATACCCACGGTTTGCTTTGATACATTCCAATAGGCTTGGGGAAACTGTATAAGATCAACATTAAGGTGAAGGGCTTTGGCAACGGCATGTGAAATACACGAATCGGTCAACACATAATCTGCATCAACAGTAAATACAAAATCAGCTTCTTTAGCACTTAGTTTTCTGCACAGGTTTAATGCTCCGGCTTTGTAGCCCTCCAATCTTTCTTTATGAATAAAAAGTACATTGGAAAATCCATTACAAAACTTCTCCACCGGTTCCCATATCTTACTGTCAGTAGTATTGTTATCCAGCACTATAATTTCAAAATTGGGGTAATCCTGTTTTATAACAGAGAGTATGGTTTCACAAACCAGTTCAGGTGGTTCATTACAAATAGGTATATGTACAGATACCATTGGGGTTAATTGCGGAATAGAGTCTTGCTCAAGATCAGCATCACTATGCTGCACCTTTAACTGAATAAGCAACTGAGTGGCAGAGGCCAGTAGCATAATGCCTAACCCTATTACTAATAACAAAGGAGCAATAATGCTGGCCGCCAGGGCGGTTACAAAAACAATTGCCAGTATTTTGGAGTTGGTTGGTAAAATCATGTGCATAAAAGTTTGTCACATTCAATTACATAGGAATTTCCTGATAGTTCCGTAACCCAAAGTGAATTATTGACCCTAATGATCAAAATCTTATTCTAAAAGAATATTATTATGAAGAATAGTATTACGGTAAAGTCTTTACCCCTTAAAGATGTGATTACTGGAATAGCCAGGGAAATTGGCGCCAGGGTATACCAGGACTGTGGTGAGTATTGCATACGGATACCGAAAGAGTATGGAAAAGGCATAATCAGAGGAATAAATTTTAAGGGTGGCCTGGGCCTTATTATTTACGATTGCACCTTTAATGAACAACTCGAAATCAGGTTTACGGTAAGCAAAGTACATCCGGCCAAATTCATTTATTGTATTGCCGGGGAGCTGAGCCATAGCTTTGAAGAAGAAAATGCAAAAGATCATCACCTTACTGAATTTCAAAGTATGATAGTGGCCAGTTCTGAGCAAAACGGGCATATCCTGACATTTAAAAAAGGTGAGCACACGCGTATCAGCAGCCTTGAGGTACTGCGAAGTGAATTTTTAGAAAAAATTGCCTGTGATTTAGAAGAAATGGGCAAAGAGTTAAAAAACCTTTTTGAAGATGAAAATGCCAGCCATAGGTTTTTTGTAAAGGGGATGTACGGCCTCTCACTGCACAATATATTTAATGATATTGAGGAATTTAAGGGCAAGGGTATATTGCGAAAACTTTACCTGGAAGGAAAAGCCTATGATGTACTGGCACAGCAAATAATGCTTTATATAGATGATATGGAAGGCGAACAGGATAGCCGGATCATCAGAAAAACCGAAACGGAAGCTATTGAAAGGGCTGTTATATATATAGAAAACAATTTGCCCTCCGCGCTTTCGGTTAAGGATATTTCAAGAGAAGTAGGACTTAATCCGGCCAAGCTGCAACAAGGCTTTAAACTACTAAAAGGCAGTACCGTAAAAAATTATATCAAAAATGCCCGGCTTGAGGCGGCCAGGCGTCTTTTAGTATCATCCGAAATGAATATCTCCGAAATTGTGTACCGCCTGGGTTTGAGCAACAGGGGATATTTTTCGCGCATCTTTAAGGAAAGATATGGCGCTACTCCTAGTGAATTTAAGAAGGGGGGGTAGGGGTGGATTTTTCTTTATCCCAAAACACCCAGAACAATTTATCGGCATTAAAAAAGCCCGAAACAATTTCTCGTTTCGGGCTTTTGTTGTGGTGCCTCCAGGAATCGAACCAGGGACACAAGGATTTTCAGTCCTTTGCTCTACCAACTGAGCTAAGGCACCATTTATTTTCCTTAGCGGGGCGCAAATGTAATAACATTTCCTTTTAAACAAAGCATTTTTTAACCTTCTCATTTACATTTGCCATTATCTTATTGAATTACAGTGAATCTAATTATTGACCAGGGTAATACCCGAACCAAAATCGCTCTCTTTAAAAACGGACTTTTAAATAAAACAGCCGTTTTTGAAGCTCCAACGATTAGTGATATCCTGAGCTTTGTAAATGAGTTTGCGGTTGAAAAGGCAATATTTTCATCAGTAGGTGATGCTGGAATTCTTAATGATCTCCAAGGCAGTTTTAATTTCCCTATAGTTAAACTTACTCATCAAACTCCGCTACCTTTTATTAATAAGTATGCTTCGCCTGCCACGCTGGGTTTAGATAGAATAGGCCTGGTAGCCGGAGCCATAGAAGCTTACCCCGGCAGAAACTGCCTCATTATTGATGCCGGAACCTGCATCACCTATGATTTTGTAAATAAGGCGGGAGAGTACCTTGGCGGTGCAATAGCGCCCGGGGTGCAAATGCGGTTGAAAGCAATGAATCATTTTACGGCCAGGTTACCTGTAGGTAAAACATCTGATTTTAATGACTTTATAGGAACCACCACTCTGGAATGCCTGGGCTCAGGAGCCGTGCAGGGAGCGATTAACGAAGTAGAGGGTACAATTAAAAAATACGAAGGCCGTTTTGCTGACATGATAACAGTGCTCACCGGTGGTGATTTAATGGTATTTGATGGGTTGCTAAAAAATAGCATCTTTGCAGCCCCTGAATTACTGCTTAGGGGACTCAATAATATTCTGGACCAACATGCAGAAGTGCTTTAACGGGATTTTTCTAATCCCTTTTTTTATTATCTCCTTTTCAATTTTCGCGCAGCAAAGCTCTGTATCTCCCTACTCGCGCCTGGGGTTTGGAGACTTACAACCGCAAATTTATGCCCGCGCCTTGGGTTTTGGAGGAGCTAACCTGGCACTAAACGAACCCCTGAACATAAATAATGGTAATGCTGCCAGCTATAGCACAATGGCCCTTACCACTTTTGAGGTTGGCCTTCAGTTTGGGCTGCTCGAGCAGAAGCAACTAAATCCTGATGTTACACTCAATAACAATATTAGTGGTATCAGGTATTTTTCCGTAGGAGTGCCGGTTAAGGAATGGTGGGGTAGCGCCTTTGGTCTGCAGCCCTATTCTTTTAAAGGTTACAATATTGCCACTCAGCGCACGGGTCCTGAAGATATATTGATTAACGACAGGTTTACGGGTAGTGGAGGTTTGAATAAAATTTACTGGGGAAATGGGTTTAATGTTGCCGAAGGCTTGTCAATAGGTGTAAATGCGGCCTACCTATTTGGTACACTGGAGGAGGAGAATATTATTAACTGGAACACCGGGTTTTACTCTAGCGTTATAAATGAGAGTGCACGGGTCCGTGGTTTCAGGTTTGATTTTGGAGCGCGCTATATTTATGAGATTGACGAAAAACGTGATTTTGCTGTGGGTTTAACATTTGCCAATAAAGCAAAGCTCAGTGCAGATGTGGATAACTACGCTTTTGTGGCAAGTGGCAGCGGCTCTTCAATTGATACCCTTGAGCGCATACAGGGATATGAGTCGGAGCTGGTATTGCCCAACGAATTTGGCCTTGGATTTACCTATGGTAGAAAATCAGATAAGACCTTTAACTATGCCTGGGCCATAAATGCTGATGTACACTATTACCAGGGTAGCGGTTATGAGAGTTTTAATGGCGATATGAACCTGGTGGATGGCATGAGGATTGAACTTGGCGGTTTTGCCACTCCTGGTTTAGCCTTTAATAAGGATAATAAGATCAGCTTTTTTGAGGCTGTGGAATACAGACTTGGAGGATTCTATGAAAACACTCCCTATTTTGTCAATACTCCCAATTCCGGTGATGGCACTCAGCTTACGGACTATGGCATAACTATTGGTTTTGGACTACCCATCAACATGAAGAAGTCTCTTGCCCCAGGAGAGCAAAAGGCAACTGTTGTAAATATAGGAGCCATATTAGGTAGAAGAGGCACCTTAGATAATGGATTGATTCAGGAGAGTTACCTGAACTTTTATTTAGGATTAACTCTTAATGATAAATGGTTCAATAAAATAAAATATCGTTAATCAATAATCAGTAAAAATGAGAAAGTTACTTTGGGTATTATTAGCTGCACTTGGCATAAACACTGTAGCCCAGGCACAACCCAAATGGGGAACAGACAGTGTTAAATGTCGTGAAAACCTGTATATATATTATGAATTGGCTAAGTCCAAAAATTATGCAGAGGCTTACGACCAGGGTTGGAAATATGTTTTTGACAACTGCCCTGCCTCCAGTAAAAACAATGTGATTTATGGCCCCTACGTAGTTGAGGCCAAGATAAAAGCCGAAAAAGATCCTGCCAAAAAGGAGGAACTAAAAGCTTTACTATTTAAGGTATATGATAAAAGGATGGAATTGTATCCTGATGATGAAGCCTATGTACTTGAGCGTAAAGGGCTGGATATGCTACAACATTATCCTGATAGTAATAAGGCAGCCTACGATATGTTTAAGCGAGCTCTGGAGTTGAGCAACGAGCATAGCGCTGCTTTTTATAATGCTTACTTTATTGCTGCCGCCCGTTTGTTTAATGATAAGGTGTTTGAAATTACTGATGTTTTTCAAGCCTATAACGTGGTGCAGGAAGGTCTGGAGTACAATAATAACGTACTTAACCGCCAGATAAAGGAGCTTAAAGATAAGCAGGAGGCAGGCACCATTACTGATAAGGAAAAAGCCGAGCTTGAAAAAGCTGAGCGCGAACTTGAGCGCTTTGATGCAGTGGTTACTAACAACGAAAAAATTCTTGGACCAATCGCCACCTGTGATAAGCTGAAGCTTATTTATAACGAGGAAACTTTTGAAGCCAACAAAGCAGATGCTACCTGGCTAAGAAGAGCTGCAAAAATGCTGGCTCGCGAAAGAGAGGGTGATGATGGCGAAATGGTGGACTGTACTGATGACCCTATCTTCTTTAAAATTGCAGAGGCACTTTACACGTTGGAGCCTTCTCCAACATCTGCCCGTGCGGTAGGTATAATTGCTTTAAAAAATAACAATAATAGCAAGGCTATTGAATATTTTAAAGAAGCCGCTAATCTTGAGGTTGATCCCAAAAAGCAAGCTGATGACTATTATCGCATTGCCAGTACTTCATTAAGATTAGGCCGCCTTTCTGATGCTAAAACGTATGCTCAAAAAGCAGCTAATGCAAAAAGTGGTTGGGGTGCTCCTTACTTAATCATTGCTCAAGCTTATGCAGGTTCTGATGGAAATTGTGGAAATAACATATTTGAAAAGAAGGCCGTGTATTGGGCAGCAATTGATAAGCTTAATTATGCCAAAAGCATTGATGGCTCAGTTAGCTCTAAAGCCAATCAGTTGATAAACAACTATAAGCAGCAACTTCCTACTAAGGATGTATTGTTTCAGTTAGGAATTAAAGAAGGAGATAAACACACTATTGGTTGTACAGTAAACGAGACCATTACTGTGAGTTATAATTTATGATAATAAAAAGCATCATTACAAAAAGCATTGCGGCAGTAGCTGCAATGCTTTTTTTGTTTTCCTGTACCAACGATCCCAGCGAGGTAAAGCAATTTACCAAAGGAGAGGAGTTACCCCTTGAGGTGCAGGAAGACCTGGTGCTTAAATACTCGGATAGTACGTATATAAGGTTGGAACTTAAGGCGCCTTTGGCCGAGAATTATCCGCATATAGAAGACCCGCAACGCAGGTTTCCTGAAGGGATAGACGTAAAGTTTTTTGATAGCTTTGGTAAAGAGAACACCCGGCTAAAGGCTAATAAAGCTACACAATACGTAAATACCAGCCTCTGGCACGCTCGTGGTGATGTAGTAGTGGTGAATAAAAAAGGCGAGCAACTTAATACAGAAGAGTTATACTGGGATCAGGCTAAAGAAAAAATATACTCGGATGTACAGGTTAAAATCACCACCGATAAAGAGATTATCTGGGGTGAAGGCTTTGAAGCCGACCAGAATTTTAATAATTACACGATTAACAAAATAACAGGGCAAATAGCCATTGAGGATGAATAGAATGTTGAAAATAGTAGAGATTGCATGGATAGTAGTGGCCGTAATCTCGCTTATTGAAATTGTAAGGCTTTGGGGAACTTTTGATAAGACATTTTTTATTTTCGTTGGAAGCATGTGCCTTGGTGTTTTCATGTTTTACTTTAGGAGGAGACAACGCCTGAAGTATGAAAACTACCTGAAAAACAAAAAAGAAGAGTAGGTGACCATATTTGCCATTATTCTCGCTTCCATAGTTTTCTCGGCCTTCTTTTCGGGTATTGAGATAGCTTTCGTTTCCTCCAATAAATTCCATATTGAAGTTGAAAACAAAAAGGGAAATTTTGCCTACCAACTTCTTAGTGGCCTGGTAAGTAAGCCTTCCCGCTTTATAGCGGCTATGCTTGTGGGTAATAATATTGCACTGGTGGTTTATGGTATGTTTATGCCTGATGTTCTCAATCCTTACCTGAGTTATTTTGATGATAACCCTTACTTGCTGCTATTATTCCAAACCGTAATCTCCACCATATTTATTTTGGTGATAGCCGAGTTTTTACCAAAGGCCATTTTCAATACTCACTCCACGCGGTTGCTCGAAGTTTTCTCCATTCCGAGTTTTGTTTTCTTCTGGTTGTTTTCGCCCATCGTTTGGTTAATGATTGGTATAAGTAATTTTGTGATGAAGTACATTTTGCGCTCTACAGCCGAGCAGGGCAAAATGGCGTTTGATAAAGTGGATCTTGATAACTACGTAAGGGAGCGTTCGGAATCATCACAACGGGAAGAAGAGGAAGATACCGAGATACAGATTTTTAGAAATGCCCTGGAGTTTAGCGAGCAGAAGGCGCGAGACTTTATGGTGCCCCGTACGGAGATCACCGCACTGGATGTGAATGAGGATATCAAAACCTTAAAGGACATGTTTATAGAATCAAACCTATCCAAAATCCTCATTTATAAAGATTCTATAGATAACATTATCGGCTACACCCATAGTTTTGAAATCTTTAAGAGGCCAGAAAAAATACGTTCCATCCTCCGCCCGGTGAGTTTTATACCTGAAAGTATGCCCGCCAATGAAATTTTAAATTCATTGATAAGTAATCGCAGAAGTATAGCCGTGGTACTTGATGAATTTGGAGGAACTTCAGGGCTGATAACCGTGGAAGATGTAGTAGAGGAGCTTTTTGGAGAAATTGATGATGAACATGATACCGAGGATTTGGTGGAAAAGGAACTTGCTGAAAATGAATTCCTTTTTTCAGCCCGGCAGGAGATTGACTACATCAACGAAAAGTACAACCTCGAGCTACCAGAATCTGATAACTACTCTACGCTTAGCGGTATGGTGCTCGATCACCTGGAGAGTATCCCCGAAAAGGGGGAAGTGATCTATCTTGAGCCTTACATTATTAAAGTAGAGGAAGTATCCAACTCCAAGATTGAGCTCCTCCACATTAAAATTACAGATGATTAGGCCGAATGGCCAAAGCCTTTATTAGCAGCGGCTTCAGCCATCAACAGCAGGCTGTTAAAACTACTTTTCCGTTCATCTATTTTAGGTTATGTAATTGAACCTACAATTGTATATTCGCAACCTTAATTTTTAAAGTGTAAATACATGGCGACTTTAGAGCGCATACGTCAACGTTCAGGTTTGTTGATTGTGATTATAGGTGTGGCAATGCTTGCCTTCATCCTTACGGATTTATTAGGTTCCGGTAACTCCATTCTACGTGCTGATGCCAATGTGGTGGGTACCGTAAATGGCCGCGACATTGAGGTACAGGAGTTTGGCCGTAAAATGGAAGAACTTCGCGAGCGTGTTCTTCAACAAAATCCGCAACAAGCCCAGTTTTTAACCAACAAGCAGTTGGCTGATGGTGTATGGAATGAGATGGTGCGCGAGCAGCTTATGAAAGATCAGTATGATGAGCTGGGAATAGAAGTAACCAGCGCTGAGCTTTTAATGCGCTTAAAGTCTAACCCAAGTATTCAGTCTGCACCAGTATTTCAGGATCAGGGAACCGGAAGGTTTAGCGATGCACTTTTTCAGCAGTACATAAGTAATATGGAGGCCAACCGTGGTATTGAAGAGCAGGCCACCGAGGCCTACGCCCAATGGATTGAATTCGAAAAAAGCGAGAAAGTAAACGCGCTACAATCCAAATACAACAAGGCTATTGAAAAAGGTTTGTATGTACCAAAGGCTATGGCTAAAGAGATGTTTAAGCGCAACAATACTAATGTAAATGCTAAAGTAGTTGCTCTTGAGTATGCTTCGGTTCCTGATAGTACCATTACGGTTACTGATGCCGATTACAAAAAGTACTATAACGAAAACAAAGAGCAGTTTAAAGCCGAAAAGGCGGCCAGCATTCAATTTGTAACTTTTGATGTAGTTGCTTCTCAGGAAGATCGTAACGAGATTATGGCTGAACTAAGAGGTTACATTGGTGATTCTGTTGCTAAGATGGACGCCAATGGTGATGCCCTTGAGACATTCATGACTACCAAAAATGACTCTGCCTATGCAGCAAGCTATGCTGATAACAGAAGAGCACCGGACTACTATTCTAAGGAAAATCTTCCACAAGGACTTGACTCAACTATTATTACCAAACCAGTGGGAACTGTAGTAGGACCCTACGAGGTGGGTAATTATTACCAGATTACCAAAGTGCTTGATAAAAAGAATTTACCGGATTCTGTAAAGGCCCGTCATATTCTTATTTCTTTTCAGGGATTGGAGAGAGGTAACCCTGAGCGCACAGGCCAACAGGCTAAAGAACTGGCTGATAGTTTATTAAAAGTGGTAAAGGCTGATACTTCTAAATTCAGTCAATTAGCAATTCAAATTTCGGATGACAAAGGTTCTGGTGCGGATGGAGGTAACCTTGGCTGGTACGGACCACAAGCCATGGTCAGGCCTTTCTCTAACTTCACTTTTAGAGGTAATAAAGGTGATATTGGTCTTGTTCCTTCACGTTTTGGTTTCCACATTATTGAAATTCTGGATCAAAAAGGTAGTGCACCTTCTGTAAAGCTGGTGAGCATTGACCGCGAGATTACAGCAAGTGAAACAACTATCAACAACATATATGGTAAGGCCGGTGAATTTGCCGGACAGGTAAACAGCATTGAAGAGTTTTCAGCGAAAGCGGAGGAAATGGGCTATGCACCAAGAGTAGCCACTAACCTTAAGGCCTTTGATGAAGCAATACCCGGCCTTGGCGCTAACCGCGACATTGTAAAATGGGCGAACGGTGTAGGCGTAAATAATGAAGAAAGTGAAGTAGGAGATATTCAGCTATTCACCAACTCTACGCCTTATGTAGTGGCAATACTAACTGACCGCAACGAGGAAGGCTTCCGTGAGTTGGCCAGCATTAAAGAGCAAATTAAGCCACAGGTTATTAATGAAAAGAAGGCTGAGAACTTCATTAAGAAATTTGAAGAGGCCATGAGTGGTGGTGAAAGCCTTAGTGCAATTGCCTCTAAAGTTGGTGCTACTGAAAATACGTTAAATATTAACTTTCAGACACCAAACATGGGTGCTTATGGTAATGAGCCTAAAGTGGTAGGTGCTATTTCTGCACTTAATACTGGCGAAAAAACCAAGCCGCTAAAAGGCAGCAGAGGTGTATATGTAGCCGAGGCAGTATCAGTTACCCCAGCCCAGGAAATGCCTGATTACACTCAGCAGAAAAACCAGCAGGAGCAGGCTATTCGCGGAAGGGTACAAAGCGCGGTATTTCAGTCATTAAAAGATGGAGCTAAGCTGGATGACCGTAGAGCGAAGTTCTACTAGTATTTAGTTAATAAAATATTCTTAAGCCCCTTTTGATATTTTCAGAAGGGGCTTTTTTTATTAGCATACTTTGGGTAAGGCCTTTATTTAAAACTGGTAAATGTTATGAAGAAGAGAATTACTATATCTGTTACTATTGTAGCATTGGAATGGCTTACTAAGTGCTAACTCTCTCTACTAGAATAAAAATATACTTAGCTTACTCTATCCCATGGCCGGGGATTTCTTTACGTTAAAACGGAAATATGATTCTGATGAGATATTTCAAAATAAGTTCTACCAATATTATTAGTAGTACTTCGGCATCTAAAATCTTACATCCACCCCTACAACTGATCCATCTTACCGGCATCAAGCTTTACAAAAATGAAGTAAAGCAAGGTAAAGCCCCACAAGGAAGAACCTCCATAGCTAAAGAAGGGCAGGGGGATACCAACCACGGGAGCCAAACCAATAGTCATGGCGATATTGATGGCAAAGTGAAAAAAGAGGATAGAGGCTACCGAATAGCCATAAATACGCGCAAAGGCAGATTTTTGCCTTTCTGCCACTATTACCAGCCTGAACAGGAGAATTACAAAGAGTACAATTACGGCAGAACTTCCCACAAAGCCCCATTCTTCGCCTACGGTGCAAAAGATAAAGTCGGTGCTTTGCTCGGGTACAAAATCGTATTTGGTTTGGGTACCCTCCAGGTAACCTTTGCCGGTAAGCCCACCAGAGCCGATAGCTATCATGGATTGGTTGGTGTTGTAACCGATTCCCTTAGGGTCGTGAGCCTTGCCTAATAATATGTTTATTCGGTTACGGTGGCGATCTTCCAATACATTATTAAAGGCGTAATCAACACTTTGTATAAACCCCACGCAAAGCAGTGCAATACCCACAATTTGTATGATGGAGCCGCGGGTTCTTCGCATTATAATAATCGCGATAAGCGCTACAATGCCCAGTATGGAAAAGAGGTAAATCTTATCGATAAGTAAGCTGAGGATAAAAAGGGTAACCAGTATAAATCCGAGAAAAATGTAACCACCAGGTAAGCCTTCACGATAAAAAACCAAAAAGAAGGAACTGTAAACCAATGCCGAACCGGGGTCGGGCTGGGGAACAATAATGGCGGCCGGCACCAAAATTATTATGAGGGCCACAAAGCGGTTTCGCCACGAGTCGAGGGAAACATCTTTAGTGCCTAAAAATTTGGCCACAGCCAGTGCGGTGGCAAACTTGGCAAACTCAGAGGGCTGCAAACTAAAGCTGCCTATGGCATACCATGACCGGGCTCCGGCCACCTCTTTACCAAACACCAATACACCCGCCAGCAACGCCAGCATTATAATATATATGGGCCATGCCAGGGTTTGGTATATGGAGGTATCGGTAAGCATTATCAGTATGATGATAACCACCGAGGTACCAATCCACAGCATCTGGCGGCCATACTCCTGGCTGATATCAAAAATGCTGCTGAACTCCTCATTATACACCGCAGCATATATATTACCCCAGCCCAGCAATACCAGTGCGAAATACAATAGCACCAGTATCCAGTCTATTCGGGCAAAAATGCTTTGGTTGTTTCTCATTGCTCTACCGCAGCTATAGCAGGTTTCTTTTGGTACTCGCCCTCAAACTGTTTGCGGTATTCATCTTCCAATGTTCCCTCAAACATGCGTTTTTCTAAATTCGGACGGGTAATTTTTCCCGTAAGGTATTTTTCAGTCATCAGGCTTGCGATGGGAGCAGCCCAGCGGCTTCCCCAATAGCCATTTTCTACAATAATGGCAATGGCAATTTTAGGGTCATCTTTTGGGGCAAAGCATATAAATATGGAGTGATCCTGTCCGTGCGGGTTTTCAGCTGTTCCGGTTTTGCCGCACATCTCAATACTGTCCAACCTACTGGCACGCGCTGTTCCCAATTCAAATACATCAAACATCCCGTTTATTACCCCTTCAAAGTGTTTTGCATCCACAGTGGTGTACTTAGGTGTTGTAAAATCAGGATTTTGAATATCGTTACCGCCTACTTTTTTAAGGATATGAGGAGTGTAGTAATGGCCTCTATTAGCAACTGTGGCGGCCATATTGGCCAGCTGAACCGGTGTAACCAAAAGTTCACCCTGGCCTATACCCAGAGAGATTGTACTCACCGCCCTCCAGTTGGGATACCTGAAAGCACGGTCGTAATAATCAGCATCAGGCACAAAGCCCTTACGACCTGTGGGGAGGTC
Source organism: Schleiferiaceae bacterium (assembly GCA_963758205.1). Lineage (GTDB taxonomy): Bacteria > Bacteroidota > Bacteroidia > Flavobacteriales > Schleiferiaceae > Owenweeksia. The sequence continues at coordinate 537,128 of CAVWUM010000006.1, read as the reverse complement.
ATTATTTAAAAATTTACCGAGCCCAAAACTCTTTACGTGATTGCTCCAGGCATCCATGCCTTTATGGGCATCCGGGTAGTTTTCAATTGTACTTTTAAATACCTGACAGTAGTAGTTGTTACATGATTTACTGATGCTATTGCGGAGCGAAATGGCTGAACCATAAGGGCAGTGACATTTTACATTAAGGCTTCCATAATGAAACCCTCCGCGGCAATAAAATGTAGTATTGGCATCTATCACCCCTTCCTGCAAACCAATTAAAGCGCCCAGCACTTTAAAGGTAGAGCCTGGAGGATACTCCGCCAGCAACGCCCGGTCATATAACGGTTTATTAATACTATCAGAATAAAGAAGGCTGTAATTCTTGGTTCTTTCGCGGCCCACCATAAGGTTAGGATCATAGCTGGGGCTGGTTACCAGGGCCAGTATTTCACCTGATGAAGGCTCAATAGCCACCACACTGCCACGCTTGCCATTCATCAATCGCTCACCATACTGCTGCAGCAGGATATCGATAGTGCAGGTAATATCTTCACCAGGCCTGGGCAAGGTATCATAGCTACCTTCCTCAAAGCGACCTTTTACACGGTTGTGTACATCCACCATACGGTATTGTATGCCCACATGGCCACGTAGCAGTTCCTCGTATGATTTTTCAACACCGGTTTTGCCCACCAAATCTCCTTTTCTGTATGAGGGGTGGTCTGCCAGGTATTGATCTGAAGCCTCGCCAATAAAACCAATTACGTTGGCTGCAGAATTATATCGGTACTCCCTAAGGATACGCTTTTGCGGAAAAAAGCCGGCAAACTGGCTAAGCCGTTCCTGAAAGTATGCAAATTGCTCTTTACTCAATTGCTTTAAAAAAATGCTCGGTTTGTAGGTGCTGTAAGTACGGGCTTCTGTAAGCTTAAGGTTAAAGGTTTCTTTGGTAATGCCGAGTAGTTCGCAAAAGGCCGTGGTATCCATTTCCTCCACCTGGCGTGGTATCACCATAAGGTCGTAAGCTGACTGGTTTCCTACTAACAGGTTATGGTTTCTATCGTAGATAATTCCACGGCCGGGGTAAACCATTTCCTTACGGATAACATTGTTGGCTGCTGAAAGCCGAAAGTCTTTACGTATTACCTGAATGTAAAAAAGCCTGGCCATAAAGATGAGGGCAAGGCCTATAAAAAAGAAGTAGAATAAGAATTTTCGCTGCATGAATCAATCAATCTTTCTTCCTGAAATTCCAGAGGTGCACTAATAGCACAAAAATAAAGGTAAAACCGGTGCTTACCAATGTGCGCACCATTACTGTACCAATATCCCTCAATTGCGAACTTTCAATAATAAAGAGCAGAAAGTGATGGATAAACACACCCAAAATAGCGTAGGTTGTAAAGTTGCTCAGGGTTAAGCGACCAATGCGCAGGTTTTCAAAATCAATACCCCGCTTTTGGGTAGCCACGCGCAACAGTGGCCTCCTAATCCAAGCCAGAAAAACTGTAGCAGCAATATGAACTCCTCCGCTGTTTTCGAAAATATCAATACACCCACCCATTAAAAAAGCCAGTATCATTACGGTTGCCCGGGAATAGTTCATCGGCAGCATCAAAACAAATAAAATGTAGATGTATGGGTTAAGGTACCCGAAAACATTCAGGTTATTGAAAATCAATACCTGTAACAAAAGCAGCAAAATGAAGGATGATATTTGCTTCAGTCCGTCCATTAATTGTTTAGCTGGCTTTCAAGTTGCTGCAATTCCATCTTCATCATATCCTTAACAATATATACGTGATCCAGCGAAGAGAAATCAGTGGAAATATGCAGTTTCAGCTCATTAAAGTTCTGGTCTTCCTGTAGTTCATAGGATTCTATTGTACCAATTAATAGTCCCTGAGGAAATAGCTGGCTACGGCTGTCAGTTACCACGGTATCGCCAATGGTAATTTCAACATGGCGTGGAATATCACTCAGGTAGGTGTATTGATAGTTGCTACCTTTCCATTCAACAGGGCCAAAGCTCATATTGCTTTTTATACGTCCACTTACCCTGAATGATGGATTGATAAGGGGAATTGCCGTGCAAAAGTGCTCACTAACATCCTTTACCACCCCAACTATACCATGGCTGCCAATTATGCCCATATTGGGCTCCACACCATGTATGCGCCCGCGGTTAATAGTCATGTAGTTGCGGGCCTTCATATAGCTGCTGTTTATCACTTCACCTTCAAGGTAGGTGTAGCGCACCTTGTAAAGGCTATCATTAATTTGTTTTTGCGGGGCATTAAGAGGGTATAGGGAAACGGAATCCAGTCCTCGCAGGCGGGCGTTTTCCCCGGCCAGCTTTTCATTCTGGCTTTTCAGCTCAAGGTAATCTTCCCAGTCCTCGGTTTTTTCAAGCACATAGCCCGTTACCTCATTTGATGAATTGATAAGCACTGCACGCTGGTAGCTGCGGCTCTGACTGATCCAAATAAAGGCCACCGCCTCTAATGCAATAAAGAGTAAAAAAATCCTGCTGCGATAGAGTAAACCCAGTATTTTACGCATTCAGGAGTACTTTTTACGACATGAGGAAATTGAACTTACCAATATTTTTAAGGGCAATACCAGTACCGCGTACTACTGCTCTAAGCGGATCTTCAGCAACATATACAGGCAAATCTGTTTTCATGGATACCCGTTTATCAAGGCCACGTAGCATGGAGCCACCACCAGCCATGTAAATACCACTGTTGTAGATATCGGCAGCCAATTCAGGAGGGGTCATGGAAAGGGCTTCCATGATGGCGTCCTCAATGCGCATAATTGATTTATCAAGTGCTTTGGCAATTTCCTTATAGGTTACCATTATTTGCTTGGGCTTGCCGGTAAGCAGGTCCCGGCCTTGTACAGCCATATCTTCCGGTCCGTTTTCCAAGTCATCAAGTGCAGAGCCAATATTGATTTTAATTTCCTCTGCAGTACGCTCACCCACATAAAGGTTGTGTTGGGTGCGCATGTAGTAGCTAATGTCATTGGTAAAAACATCTCCGGCTACTTTAATAGATTTATCTGCCACAATACCACCCAGCGCTAATACGGCAATTTCAGTAGTACCTCCACCTATGTCAATTATCATGTTGCCTTTAGGTTCCTGCACATCTACACCAGTACCAATTGCTGCGGCCATTGGCTCATGGATAAGATATACCTCGCGAGCACCGGCATGCTGTGCCGAGTCCCTTACTGCTCGTTTTTCAACTTCTGTTATCCCGGAGGGAATACAAATTACCATGCGCAAGGCAGCTGGTATCAAACGCTTTTTAAGGGATGGGATACTTTTAATCATTTCCCTTATCATGGCCTCCGAAGCTTCAAAGTCGGCTATTACACCATCTTTTAGCGGCCTTATGGTTTTGATGTTTTCGTGGGTTTTGCCGTGCATCTGACGGGCCTGGTGGCCTACGGCAATAATTTTACCTGAAGTACGATCAATCGCTACAATGGATGGAGCATCAACCACCACTTTATCGTTGTGAATGATTAGGGTGTTTGCGGTGCCAAGGTCAATGGCAATATCCTCCTTGAATAAATCAAATAATCCCATTAGTATTTTAGTGTTTAAAGTGGCGGGTACCCGTAAATACCATTGATATTTTTTGTGAGTTGCAATAGTCAATGGAAAGCTGATCCTTAATAGATCCACCTGGTTGAATAACCGAAGTAATGCCTGCATCGTTCGCAATTTCCACACAATCTGGGAATGGAAAAAATGCATCTGATGCCATAACAGCCCCCTTCAGGTCAAATTTAAAGTTTTTGGCTTTAGTAATGGCCTGATTTAGTGCATCCACCCTTGATGTTTGTCCCGTGCCACTCGCAATTAACTGCTTATTTTTTGCTAACACTATGGTATTGCTCTTAGTATGCTTGCAAATTTTCGATGCAAATACCAGGTCTTCATACTCATTTTGAGTAGGAGAAGCCTCGGTTTTTACCACCATACCATCTTCAGTGTCCGTTTTTATATCCCTGTCCTGCGCCAATACACCATTTAAAAGTGTTCTGAATTGCGTTTTTGGTAATTCAAAATCCTTAAGGATAAGGATAATCCTGTTTTTCTTTTTCTTTAAAATTTCAAGAGCTTCATCAGTGTAAGATGGCGCAATAACTATTTCAAAGAAAATGGTGTCCATTCCTTCAGCGGTTTTGGCATCTACCTCGCGGTTTGAAATGATTACCCCACCAAAAGCAGACTGCGGGTCACCTGCAAGCGCATCCTGCCAGGCATCTGTTAAGTTATCACGGCTGGCAAGCCCACAAGCGTTATTGTGCTTTAAAATGGCGATCGTAGTAGTATCAAATTCCTTTATCAGATTTACCGCTGCATCAGTATCTAAAAGGTTGTTGTAAGATAAATCCTTACCATGTAGTTTGTCAAAAACTTCTTCCAGGTTGCCATAGTAGGCCCCGGTTTGGTGTGGGTTTTCCCCGTACCTCAATTCATTTTTGGCACCCAGTGTTATCTGAGATACTGACTCATTCCCTAAAAGGTAAGAGTGTATAGCGTTGTCATATTCAGATGAAATCTGAAAGGCAGCGGTGGCAAACCTTCTTCGGTCTTCTTCAGTAGGTTTTCCTGCTTTTAATGCCTCAATGGCATCACTGTAAAATTCTCGTGAGGGGATAATCCAGGTATCACGATAATTTTTGGCAGCAGCGCGGATAAGCGAAATTCCGCCAATGTCAATCTTTTCAATTATATCAGCATGTGATCCTCCCCCGGCAACGGTTTCCGAAAAAGGGTAGAGGTCAACAACTATAACATCAATATTCGGGATGTCATACTCGCTCATTTCTGAGCGATCTGCATCAAGCTCACGTCTGCCCAAAATTCCGCCAAATACCTTAGGGTGAAGTGTTTTTACACGACCACCCAAAATACTGGGATAACCCGTAAGGTCTTCCACTGCATCCACCTCAAAACCAAGATTTTTAATAAACTTTCGGGTACCACCGGTAGAAAGCAGACGATAGCCACTGTTTACCAGGTCTTTAACAAGAGTATCAAGACCATCTTTATAAAATACTGAAATAAGCGCGGTTGGAGCGGATGTGTTGTGAGGCATTATGCAAAAATTGAAGGCGCGAATTTAGCCAAATTCACCTCTTTACAGGAACCTTTAGCAGGCTTTTTCACATATCTTTACCCGCCACATAAAATATGCGATGATTTTTCTACGGATTTTTATTGAGAGTTTCAATTTTGCCTTGCATGCACTCAGGGTAAACATGCTCCGCACCATCCTTAGTTTATTGGGTATTACCATCGGTATTTTTACAATCATATCTGTTTTTACGGTAGTTGATTCTTTGGAGCGAAACATACGCACCAGCTTTCAATCACTGGGTAGCGATGTGGTATATGTGCAAAAAATGCCATGGGGCGGGGGAGATGGAGATTATGAGTGGTGGAAGTACTTTCAAAGGCCTAACCCCGGTTACCGTGAGTTTGAAAAATTGGAACGTAGGATTTCATCAGCCCAGGATGTAGCTTTTGGTTTTGGGCTTAACAAAACTATTAAGTACAACCGCAATAGTGTTGAAAACGCCACTATACTGCCGGTTTCTCATGCATACTATGATTTATGGGAGTATGACATTGATCGCGGCCGGTATTTCAGTCCGCTTGAGTCAAAATCAGGAACCCCGGTAGCAGTACTGGGTGCAGAAATTGCCGAAGGCCTGTTTGGTGGCGAAAATCCTTTGGAAAAAGAGTTTACCGTAATGGGCCGCAGAGTGCGTGTGATTGGAGTCTTTACAAAGCAGGGTAAAAGCGTTATCGGCCAAAATGTGGATGAATTTGTGGTGGTGCCTGTAAATTTTATCAGGAGCATTTTAAATGTGGACGATCAGGATGGAGCATTTATAATGGCCAAGGCCGCACCTGGCATTGAGGTGGAAATGCTGGAAGATGAAGTGAGGGGAGTAATGCGTTCTATACGAAAACTGAAACCGAAAGCCGAGGATAATTTCGCCATAAATGAAAGTTCCATGCTTTCATCTGGCCTGGACGCTGTGTTTGGAATTTTGGGTGCTGCGGGCTGGGCAATTGGTGGCTTTAGCATTTTGGTGGGGGGCTTTGGTATTGCCAATATTATGTTTGTTAGCGTAAGGGAGCGTACCAATCAAATTGGTATTCAAAAAAGCCTTGGGGCCAAAAATTATTTTGTACTACTTCAATTTTTGTTGGAGTCTGTAGTGCTCTGCCTTATTGGCGGTGCAATAGGGCTGTTTCTTGTATTTATCCTGATGTTTGGCATTACCCAAATCAGTGGTTTTGATATGATGCTTACCCTCGGCAACGTATTGCAGGGTCTGGGTATTTCGGCTACTATTGGTCTTATCTCCGGCTTTATCCCGGCTTACATGGCCTCAAGGTTAGATCCTGTTGAAGCCATCCGGACTGGATCGTGATGCTTTAAACCTCCTTATTTTCAAAAACCATCTCCGATCCTAAATTATCGCCAATAAGGGCACAGATTTCTTCCAGCATTTTTCTGTCATCTTCATCAAAGGCATTTACACGCCTGCTGTCCACATCCAGCTGTGCTACCAATCTATCATTGTAATAAATGGGCACTACAATTTCTGAGCGCACATCCACACTACAGGCAATATAATTAGATTCTTCTGTAACATCTTCTGCTATATATGTAGAGCCTGAAACGGCCACCTGCCCACAAATACCCTTGCCATAAGGTATTATGGTATGATCGGTTTCTTTTCCGGTGTACTGTCCTAAATGCAGCGTTCGGTTCGTATCATTCATGTGATAAAAACCCACCCAGGTATATTTTTCAGTATCCTTTTGAAGATGCTCCGTAATGGATTTTAAAATTTCGGTTGTGCTTCGGGTTTTGTCTAAAATCAGTTTTTCAATTTCAGACTTTAACTCATTATGCGATGTCATATAAGAGCAATAATTTTAGGTAGAAAAATTAGTATCCCGGCAAGGGCAGCCCCTATGGATACAATGAGCACTGCCCCCGCAGCTATATCTTTTACGGCTCCGGCCTGTTCCGAAAACTCAGGCGAGGCTATATCTGTAAGTTTTTCAAGAGCCGAATTTATAGCTTCAACTGAAAATACCAGTACTATAAAAGTGATAATAACCAACCATTCGTAAATATTAACGTCAAGTAAAAAACCAAGTAATACGGTAATCAGGCCTGCAAAGGCGTGTACCTTTGGATGATCCTCTTTAGAGAAAAACAACCTAAGCCCCTTTAAGGCATAGCCGAATGCATTTTTTCTTTTTTGGAAGTAGTTCATTACTTAATTTGAATGCAATGTTAAAGCGATTTAAGGATACCAAAAATCGATCTATACTATGGAGGTGTAGGATATCCTTTAACTAAGTTGTGTTGAAAAGTGCGCTATACCCTTTATTGGTACAGGTTTTTAATGTTTATATTGCACCCGATTACCGATTCTACAAAAACTAAAAATATGAAGAAAAGCTTTATTCGATTAGGCTTCGTTCTTGTCCTTATGCTCTGCCTTTTTCAGGTAGGTGCACAAGTCAAAAACATTGAAATTGTGGCAGGTTCCGCTTTTGGAACATCAACACCATTAAATCCCGTAAGTGTTTGCCAGTGCGATACTTTAGGTGTTAGTGCCAATCCCTCCAACATGGTGGTTAAGCCTGAGTTGAGATATAATATCAATATTACTCCCTTTTCACCATCGTCAACTTTTTACTATGAGTTAGCCACCCCGGCAAATACTTGGGCAAGTGCAGACTCCCTTGAATTGTTTAGCCTTACTGGCCCTAATGATATTACCCCTGTTGATACTTTTGGTTTGGGGGGTAAAGAGGCGCACCTAATTATTCCATGCAATACGCCTATTGGCTCGGCTACCTTGAGAATTAGGAATAGCAACGGACAAATAAGTGATACCGCTTATGTTTTTATAAACCGCTTTCCCAATAAGCCAAAACTTGATTCTATTCGCTTTGGTTTCCCAAACCAATATACCGTAGGTCTAGATGACTGGGGATTTTGCCCTAATGATTCAGTAGTACTATACGCAGAAACACAGCCAGGTGCATCTTATGCATGGTTAAACAATGATGTTCTAATACCAGGTGAAAATGGAGACTCTCTTATAGTAAGGGGTTCCGGGTCGTATAAAGTTCGTGTTGACTTTGGTGCATGTGCCCGCGATTCAAAGGATACTGTAATTAATATTTCAGCAGTACCAACATCAATTGTAAATACTACTCTGCCGCCAGCGGCAATCCAAATTGATAACCCTAATATTAATGGCCTGCCGCGAGATTCAGTTAGGTTTTGCCAGGGCAATGGGGCCTCACTTCAGGCCAATGCGCCTGTGCCTTCAACCGGTCTTACCTTTAAATACCAATGGATTACAGATACAATCGATCAATTTGGTGATACCACATTCTTCGCTACCGGCATTGGTGATACATTAAGAACCTTTTTTGCCGACACTACAGCGAGGTATTATGTTGTGATTAATGATGGACTTTGTTCAGACACTTCACAACCCTATTATGCATTTATGGATACACTTCCACGAACGCAAATAGCTAACGAAAACTATAAGGGTGGTTTGGTTAGCCCGATAGCGATAACCACCGACATCTGTATGACGGATTCAACTATACTATCCTCTACTAATACAAATGCGGGCTGGACGTACCAATGGCAACGCCTTAATACGGCCACTATGACATGGACAAACCTGCAACCAGGTGATATACCGAACCCAAATTATGATGGTACACAATCCATGCTTCAGGTAGATACCAGCATTAAACCTATACAACCTTTAAGCTTTTACAGGTTAAGAACCCGCACCATTACATCCTTTACAGGAGCAACTGTTTGTGAGTTCTTTAGCCAGCAGGTTAGGGTAAGGTGGTTCCCCGAGTATACATTGGATTATGCTCCACAACCATGGATAACCAGCGTGGGTAATGATTCGGTAAGTATCTGTGAAACAGATTCAGTGCAGTTAATTGCACCTACCACACCCGGGCAGCTCGTAACCAATGGCTTAAATTATACTTACCAATGGTTAACTGATGATACTGCCACTGCCGGACAAAAAATGGCCATAATGGGTGCAACCAACAGAACTTTCTACACCAATGAGCCGGGCCGCTACTATGTAGCTCTTGACGATGGAATTTGTATAGACACTTCTGTATCCTTTAGTGTATTTGTTGATACGGTTCCATCAACCGCCATTTTTGATACTTTACCTAGGGTAGTTACAGATCGTCTGCTTTGTTTAACTGATTCGGTTATTCTGTTATCAAGAAGTGCTATGATTCCATTTTTGGAATACCAATGGCAGCAGTTTAACAGCACTACCGGTATGTGGGATAATATGCTTAATGATACGCTTCCTGCAATTGTAGTGGATACGTCCTTAAGACAGGTTGGGGAGGACACGGCTTACTTCCGTTTACAGGTTTCGTACACTAACCAGTTTAATTTACCTGGTTGTCCGTTTACTACTGATAGTTTAGAGGTGGTATTCTTTAACCCTCCGAATATTTCGCTATTCCCGGGAGATTCGCTGGGTTTATGTGCTGGAGACTCAATTTTAATGATAGCCCAGGGCAACTCATTCAGTTATGTTTGGAGTAATGGAGCAACTACTCCCTCAGTAACCATTAAGCAAACAGGAAGCTATACAGTGACCGGAACTGGTGTAAACGGCTGTCAAACTACAAGGAGCTTTGTTATTTACCCGATAACCACTGTGGCTAATGCCGGCCCTGATGTTACAACCACCTCAGGCACTGATGTTGTTCTCAGTGGCTCAGGAGGAACGGGCTACCGATGGTATTCTAATAAACCCATCGCATGGAGTGATTTCCTATCACAAAATGTTACGGTTAGTTACACCTTACCTGATGGAGTAAAGTCAGACACCATTAAAATTTATCTTGAGGTAACTAACTCAGCAGGTTGTCTGGATAGAGATTCGCTTACGCTAATTGTTACTACAGATGAAGATCCTGGAAAAGCACTAATAGACCAGGCATGGAACTACTTTTCGCCAGGTAGTGGCGGCTTAAACGATACCTGGGACATCAGAGGTATTACAAGCCAATACCAGGGCTGTAGAATTGATATCATGAACCGCTGGGGTTCTGTTATCTTTAGCGAGGAGGAATTTAATGGAGTGTGGGATGGACGAAATAATGGTGGCCTTGAGCAACCAGATGGAACCTACTATTATATACTGAGTTGCGATGGAGAGATCATCCTCAAAAATGCCATAACCCTAATCCGTAAACAATAATATACTGCGCTATGAAATTCAATAAGAATATAATCGTCTTAGCTGTTATTGCACTGGCCTCAACGGTACAAGCGCAGCAAATTCCGCTGTACAGCAATTACTTCTTTACCCCTTATATCTACAACCCCTCGCGTTCGGGTACTGATGGCTACACAGAAGCCACACTGCTGCACCGCAGGCAATGGACAGATATCCAGGGATCGCCTGAAACATCTGCTTTAGCCCTCAATGGTTCTTTAAATGAAGAAAAAGTTGGCTGGAGTGTTTACGGTTTTTCTGATCAAACAGATATCATAAAAAGAATAGGACTTTACGGTAACTATGCCTACCATGTGAGGTTGACGGACAAAAGTCAGCTTTCATTTGGTCTTGGTGCCGGATACCTGGCCAATAACATTGATATTAACGGTATTAGAGCCCGCGATAAAAATGATGTATTTGTAATCACCAATGGTGACAGGGGCACATTTGACTTAAACTTTGGAATAAACCTTAAGTTGGCAGATTTTCAATTCGGTGCTGCTGTACCACAGTTGATTGGTAACTCAGTAGAGTATGCCGAAGTTCCAAATACGGATACCAGGGTAGCTTACTCTTTATTAAGACATTACGTTTTTAATGCTCAGTATGATTTCGGATTTGCCGGAGATAAAAACGTACTCACACCTATGGTGATGGTTAGAGCGGCCAAAAATGTACCTGTACAGGTAGATGCCGGTCTTATGTTTGCCATGAAGGAGTACGGTTACATCGGGGCGATGTTCCGTTCTGAATATGCCGTAACAGGTAATCTTGGTGTAAACCTTACCGAGCAACTTACCGTAGGTTATGCATACGATTTCTCCTTAAATGATTACGGTTCTGATTTGGGAACATCGCATGAGTTTATGCTTACCTACCGCTTTGGCAACAACAAGCGTAATGAGCGCTTAGAAAATGAAATCAAAAAGCTGAAAGACAAGCAACGCAAGCAGCAGGATGAAACCGAAGAGCTGGTAGATGAGAAGCTTGAGGAGTTTAAGGATGAGATGAAGAGGCAAATGGAGAAGGACATGAAAGAAGCAGCTGATGCTGCAGCCGCCCAGGCCGCTCAAAATGCCCAGAATAATAACCAGGGTGGTAATAACAACAACCAGCAGGGTAACCAACAAGGTAATCAGCAGGGAAATAACAATGCTACCCGCGGTAATCAGGGCCAAAACAATAATCAGGGTCAAAATAATAACAACCAGGGGCAGAATAATAACCAGGGTCAGTACAACCAGGGTGGAAACAATAATAACACTGGTAACAATAGTGGTAATTATGGAAATAATTCGGCCAGCAATGTTAGCCCCGGTAGCAGTGGTTACTATGTAGTGGCTGGTGTATTCAGCAATAAAGCTAATGCCGACCGACTGCAACGTAAGTTGGAAAACCAGGGATTGGATGCCCGCTCGTTCCAGGATCCCGGTAACTTCTATTATTATGTATATTTACTGAAGTTTGACAATCACCAGCAGGCTGACCAGGCGAAAGCCAGCAACCTGAATGGTACCTACCAGGGAGACCTGTGGATTAAGATTGTGAAATAACTCTGATGAAGTTTTTGTAGATTCAATTAAGTCCCGTTTTGGCTAAGCCGAAACGGGATTTTTTTTTTTGAAGTAGAGTGATTGTTCTACCACATATTACAGGTATCTTCTGTAAGAAAAATAGAATAAAATTTTCTCAATAGAAGTAGATTCCCTACATTCATGCCTTCTTTAACCTAAACTTAAAACCAAACCTTATGAAAAAGGCAGTATCCAACCCCGCTTTGGGAGGCACGTTTTATAACCTTTCAGCAGCTTCCACACACACACACACACACACATAATCTTAAAAAGCGCATAGCCCGGTGGGTTTATGCGCTTTTTCTTTTTATGGTCCTGCCGTTTATAGCTACATCTCAAAACAATGCCATTACCCAACTTTGGCAAGAAGATAATGGAGTTTATTCCAGCAAATTCAGTGTGCCAACGGCAGTTGATAATTCAGACAACTTTTACCGGGCCGGTTTTGAAAAACAAACACAGGGCGGTACCGATGTAAAACTGCAAAAGATAGATGAAGAAGGCACTTTGCTATGGACGGCCACTATTGTCCCTTCGGGAGGCTCTGCCGGGGTTGATCTTTACGAACCCACCAAAATTACTACCGATGGTACCAATATTTATGTAACCGGTATGGTCACTTATATATCCTCTGGCGAAACCGACTTTTTTGTATCAGAAGTAAACCCCAGTGGTGCCGTGCAGTGGTTTACTTTAGATAGTACCGCAGGAAATGATGTAACCTCAGATATATTATATGACGGCAGCACCAGCAGCCTGTATGTAACCGGCACTACCGACCGCAATGGGGACTACGATATGTTGCTGGCCGCCTATAACTTAAATGGCACAAAACAATGGTTGGTGGCCAAAGACTACAATGGCAATGCCGACCTTGGTGCAGTACTACAGCAAGATGGCGGCAACTTTATAGTAAATGGAACCAGCCAGCAAAACAATGTACAGTGGGACATTGCCAGTTGGGTGTATGATGATGGTGGTAGCTTTGTAAGCCATACCCGCAATACAGGGCTCACTGCCTCTTCGCACCAGTTAGAGGATGCTGCCATTGACGGTGGCCATATCAATATTACCGGCTCAGCCATTAGCAGTAGCCTGCAGGAGTTTAAAGTGGTTTGTTTGGATGCCAATACCAACTACCTATGGCAGAATACGTTTAGCAAAAACAGCTTGCCCGCTTCGGGCACAGCCCTGGTATCTTCCGCCAATAGTTTTGTGGCCGCAGGCTACGTTACCCAGGCCACGGGTAATGAAGATATTTTGGTGCGCAAATACAGCCTCAGCGGTACCCTGCTATGGAGCCAAGAGTTTGATAAAGATGGCAGTAACGACCGTGGCGTGGATATTATAGAAGATACCGATGGCAACTACATGGTACTGGCCGATGTTACCGAAGGTGCCCAGAAAGATGTATATATCTATTACCTGGATGGCAGCACCGGGGCCCTGGAGTGGAGCGAACGTGTAAGCGATGATGCAGGATTGGATGAAACAGGAATTTCTCTGGAAGCCGCCTTTGGGGGCGGAGTATATGTAACCTATGAAGTGAATAACCTTTCTGTGACGGAGGCATATAGTTATAGTGAGTTGGATTTTCCGGTGGATGATGAGCCGTTTTCTCAAGGGAGTTCTTATGTCCGCAACTCTGGACAACTCAAAAATGAAGATGGACAATCCGTAATGGATGTGCGCTATTACTCTTTTGGCCTATCTCCAGAACATTTCTTTGCTGACAATCAATTTTCTGTAATGACTTTTGATAGCGCGCAATCCCAAAGGATAAATTTTGACTTTCTTGGTGCAAACAGCGTCCATGTAGGTCACTTGGAAGAATATGAAAAGGAAACATACTTCAATTTTTACCATGATTATTTGAAGTACGAGCAGCAAGGCACTTTCGAAGTTTTAGCCTACCCAGGGCTTTATACCGATGTAGATGTATTTGTTTCCAGTAATTCTGAAGGTTTTAAGATGACTTATGTTATAGGAAGTGGTGCCAATCTAAATGATATAGAAATAGACATTGAAGGAGCTACAAGTTTAAGCCTTAGTAGCGGTGATTTACACATTCAAAATATAAATAACGACATTGTTTGGATAGAACCTTTTAGCCATAGCACTGAAGACCCAGAAGATAGTGGACGACAATTGTATTGAATATATAATTGCCAGTGGTAACCTAAAGTTGAACAAAACCTGTACGGGAGAATTGGTCTATCCTTATGTGGTGCAGGTAAAGGCGGGGGCAGGGGTAACCTACACCACTGCCACAATAGAGAATATGGAATGGAGTACTTTTTGGGGAGGAGAGGGCGATGACGGATGCTATGATTTAGATATTGATGCAAATGGTAATATGTTAATAGCCGGCTTTGCAGACCAATCTACTTTGAAGAAAGAGCCAGGAAACGCGTTTAGTCCATCAGTCAAAAGAGTCGGTACTGGCCTAATTACTTTCTTTAATCAACGCGGAGAAAACAGATGGAATACATTTGTATCCTCAAGCAAAGGAACTTTAATGACAACACCAAATGTATCCATAAAGACAGTTGATACTTATAACAGTCTGGCGGGATTTGCCGGTGATGAAATACATGTTCTCGGAGAGTACATCGGTTTGCTTTCTCCTGAGATAAAAATATCTCAGATTAATGCTGCCACAACATATCAACAAACCAACAGTACTATAGCTTCTACCTCGCGAGAATTGTGGTTTGGTATCTTCAGATCAGATGGAGTATTGGTTATGAAAACACCTTTTGGTGGAGATGATTTTGATGAGGTTTTTTGCGCGGATATATCAGATGATGGTCTTCTATATTTTGCCGGAAGCACAAAAAGCGATGGAAATCAAACTAATGGGTCAAGACTTGCACAGACGGGTCATAAATTCCCATTGTATAATCCGGCTGACAATTCATTTTTTACGAACACCAACCCCACTGCAGGAACATCAAACAGCGCCTTTGTTTCGGTTATTGATTTAAATCCAATTAGTTCATTTCAATTTCAGCTTGCATATTCGTCTTTTATTACAGGTGGTGGCGCAAATCCTTATGTGGCCATTTATGATATTATTGCTCAAGATAACCACCTTTCATGGTGTGGTAAGGGATTAACAGGAGCTCGAATTGGATATGACATAGATCGACCTGCTTCAACGGCTGTATTTGCTAGTAATTTAAACCATGCTAATTCAAGTTGGACGAATAAGGAGTATTTCTGTAAAGTAGTGCGTATACCTAGTTATGGTCCTGGTATGGGTTATGGTGGTTTTTTTCTCGGACTTGATTCTGATGGCAATGATGCTTTATTGACTGGTCCAACAATTGCCCCGCAGTTTTTAGTTAGAAATCAATATCAAAGTACCACTGGTGACGCTTTTCTGGTTGAAATTGAGGATGACCAAATCCTCTGGGATACGTACTTCGGATTATCTGGAAATCAGAAAAACGCATGGTCTGGACCTGTAGCCAGACCTGGGCCTTCTCTAAATTCATTCTATGGTAATAGTATTTTAGGCAAAGGAAGTTTAAGTTATTTTGAACCTAGGGCTCAATTACACCCCACAAATGCAACATTATTTATGGGCGGGACCATAAGAGATTCTCCTGTTGAAACAAAAACTAAAACGGGTTTTTTCACAGAAAATACAATAGACGGGAATTCTATGGTAGAGGATCTTTATGTTGCGGCATTTGGTAATGATGTTTTCAACACAACAGCATTCTCTTGGGGCACAATTTGGGGGGATGAAGGAGATGATGATGATGGAAACAATTTAGGTAGAGACTATTTAGCGGGCATTCAATCTTACGAACTAAATGGAGAAACCTACTTGTCGGTAATAGGGACAGGATATTCTTTAACTGGAACCTTTTCATCCAACCCTGAATTCTTTCCTGTTGTCAGACATAAATCATCGTATTTTGAACCAGTAAATCACGACAAAATAAACCAGAGTACAACAGATGTCCTCATTACAAGATACAGAGTAACTGAGGTAACTAATCCAGTTTCTATTGAAGAATTCAAGGACAATAAATCCTTCAATATCTTCCCAAATCCTACCACTAGTGAAATAACTATTCAACTCGCAGACGGCAAAAAAATCAGAGATGTAAGCCTAATTGATCTTAGTGGACGGGTTTTACTGAGTAAAAGCTATGCAAACAACTCCAAAGCAAGGGTAACTTTAAGCGTTGGTCAGTTGGCCTCTGGTATATACTTAATTGAAATAAATGGTGAATTCTCGCAACAACTGGTTAAGCTATAAGAGCCCATTGCATTTACTGCTCTTTATGCTACTTACCCAAAATAGTATTGCACAAGGCTGGGTAGAGTCTAATAAGGGTATAAATTCTTTCCAGGAATTAGACCCTAACGATCCTTATTTGATTAGATTTAAAAATGATGGCCCATTGAGTAATTGGATTTATGGTGGATACTTAGATCAAGACTCCCTATTTAGAGTTGTTGGGTACAGGGAGGGTGCCAAATGGGTATCTCCCCCGTTTTACTTCAATAGGCGTTGTTTTGCTACGGATATAGCCATGTATGGGGATACTTTATATGTATTTGGTAGCTTTTGGAGCCTTTTTGATCAAAAACGCTCAGTTTGGCTACCTCCCACGGGTTTGATTAAATACCATAATGATAGTATATGGGTCGAAGATATATATCCCATTAGTCCGACACTTGGGACTTCTCTAACCTCAGTTGCGACCAAGGGAGATAGCATAATTGTCTACGGAGGGGTTTACTATGCTCCACCAAAAGTGATTGAATATACTTATATGAGCGGTGATAGAGGAATTACCTGGAATTATCCTTTCTCTATTGTTCACCCTATCGGAAATACCGGTGATATGGGCAATCTAGGTCAGGTTTCTTTTCTTGATAATGGTGATATTCTGATGCTCAATGGTATAGCTCCACTAGGTAGTCCATTCAATGGTCTCATAAAATGGGATGGTCAGCGTTGGAAGGGTTTTGGCACGGGTATCAGTAGTTTGTCGCAGGCAGGTGCTTTTATTGTTTACAAAGGCGAAATATACCTTGCCGGTAATTTCTCAAAGAGGTTTCATCCTGATGACCCTGGTGATTTGATTGCCAGATGGGATGGCTCAAGTTGGCATAATGTAGGAGGGGGAATATGGGGTGATGTTGCCGGAGGCTTTTTTATCCACGATGACATTTTATATTGTAAAGCCAACAGTGATTATATCGATACAATTACAAGGTTTGGAGATGCTACCATACCATATTTAGCAGGATGGAACGGCCATCAATGGTGCGGAACCCCAACAATTCCCCAATTGACTTACCCTCCAACCCAATTTTCTATAATTAATGACACCTTGTTTGGATTATTCTCCGAACGTCCAGGGATTTTGAATGGTGATAGTGCCGTGTATTTTATGTATTTCGATGGCGATTACCTCCACGGCCCCAACTCCATTTGCAGCACCTTAGGTATTGGTGAAGAGGAACACTCCATTGAAAAATCCGGCATATCCATTTATCCAAATCCTACAAACGGTATTCTCAATATTTCTCTCCCAATAGAAACAAGTAAAGCTCGACTGAGCCTTTACAGCCTAAGCGGCCAATTGGTGTTTGAGCAGCAGCTACACCAAACCGCAAACCGGCTAAAGCTGCCTGCTGCCCTCAATGGTTTGTATTTAGTAGTGGTGGAAAGTGATGGGCAGGTGTTTACCGAAAAGGTTTTGGTGGAGAGCGAATAATCTAAGACTGCTAAAAACTTTATAAAAGACTAGCCCTTGAAGGTTTTAAAATTCTTCAGGGGCTTTTTTAGCAGCGACTATTCCTCCCCTAAAATTTTTCTGGCCTGCAGCACATGGCGCTCGGTGTGCGCCAGGCAAAAGCCAAGAGCATCTGCAATATTCAGCTTGATGAAGGGTAATAGGGTGGGTACCTTAACCGAGGTAAGATCTTTATCGTAAGCTTTTATGATCAGCTCCTCTAACTCTTCAATGTCATTGATAAAGTCCCTGAATACAATGTTTTCATTAACGGCAATGCCCTTTTTGGCCCGATAAATCGGGTCTATCTTTTTAAAGGTTTTTACCTTCCACTTAATGCTGCCCTCCTGCGGTGCCATGGCATTTATAAACTTTTGGCCAAGCCAGGTAAGCTGGGTTTCATCGCCATCACTATCAGCGGCATCCTTAAGGGCCTCAGTAAGGTTTTTAATGTAAAAAGCCTGTACGATGTTAATATGCGCAAAAACCTCAATAATGCTCCATTTATTTGGAGCAGGCCTCCTGCGTAAGTCTTCAGCCTCTAAAAAGTAAAAACTCTTTTGGGCATCATTCCTAACCTCTCGCGCTTTATGTCTTAAATCACTTAGGTATTCAGATTGTATCATCAAAGTGCCAATAGCTTTTGAAGGTTAAAATTACTCACAGAAAAGATACAAACCTGATTTCGACAGATATTTATAGGTTCAAATTTTGGTAGAGTTAAATAGACAAAGCGCTTAAGTGAAAGTATGGCGGGCCAAGCTGGGCGATAGTAACCCAGAATATTGAAGTCTAATAAATAGGCATAGCGGTTAACCTTTTTAGACACATTATACTTCTCCAAGTAGGTCTTTATTATTGAGGTACCCTTCGATAAAACCACTAACCACGGGTGTTCTGAACCATAAACTATGAATCGAATTCAGGTTATTCCCTAAAAAAGATGAAAATTTACTGAGGGTGTATAGATTTGCCAACCAAACAAAATGAGGGATTATCCCCTTAATTGAAAATCAATAAATAAGTTACTCCGTGAATAATCCTTTGCTTCAACCATTTAATACTGTTTTTGAAACTCCGCCCTTTAATGAGATAAAGGAGGAACACTTTTTACCGGCTCTGGAAGAAGGTATAAAGCAAGGCAAGCAGGAGGTAGATGATATAATTGCCAATAGCGCTGCTCCAACTTTTGAAAATACCATAGAAGCGCTTGAGCAGGCAGGTACTCTTGTTTCCCGCGTTGCGGAGATCTTCTATAACCTGAATAGCGCTGAAACCAATGACGAAATACAGAAAATAGCCCGCGACTTTTCGCCTAAGCTTACGGAGTATGGTAACGACATTATGCTTAACCCAGAAGCTTTTTGAAAAAGTAAATGCCGTTTATGATAAAGGAACTGAAGGGTTGAGCGAAGAACAGGAAATGCTACTCACTAAAACCTATAATGCCTTTACCCGCAATGGTGCCAATCTTGGCGAAAGCCAAAAAGCTGAATTACGCGAAATAGATCGTGAGCTCTCTGGATTGTCTCTACAGTTTGGCGAAAATGTATTGGCCGAAACCAATGACTATGAATTGGTGATTGATGATGAAAAGGATTTAGCCGGACTACCGGATACCGCTAAAGAGGCAGCCGCTGAAACCGCAGCTGAAAAAGGATACGAAGGCAAATGGGTGTTTACACTGCAATACCCCAGTTATATTCCTTTTATCACGTATGCTGATAACCGAGAGCTACGGGAGGAACTGAGCCGTGCATTTGGTAGCCGTGCTTTTAAGAATAATGAGCGCAACAATACAGAGATAGTAAAGAAAATTGCCGCCCTGCGCTACAAGCGCGCCCAACTTTTGGGTTTTGAAAACCATGCTGAATATATGTTGCAGGAACGCATGGCTGAACGCCCTGAAAAAGTAAAAACCTTTTTGGATGACCTTTTGATGGCTGCCAGGCCTTTCGGTAAAAAAGAGGTTGAAGAACTTTGCACTTACGCTAAAAAGCGCGATGGTATTGACACTTTACAAAAATGGGATTTCGGCTACTACAGCGAGAAATTGAAGCAGGAACGCTTTAAAATAGATGATGATAAGCTGAAACCCTATTTTAAACTGGAGGATGTAATTGGCGGGGCCTTTAAGGTTGCCGAACTCCTTTACGGTATATCCTTTAAAGAGCGTGGTGACATCCCGAAATATAACCAGGAGATTACCACCTATGAGGTAAAGGATAGCAACGGAGAACACCTGGCAGTTTTTTATGCTGATTTCTTCCCGAGGGCTGGCAAACGAAACGGTGCGTGGATGACCAGCTACAGAAGCCCAAAGGTACTAAACGGTGTGAATATCCGTCCGCATATTAGTATAGTGTGCAACTTTACCAAGCCCACTAAAACCAAACCTTCATTACTAACTTTCCAGGAGGTTACCACACTTTTCCATGAATTTGGCCACGCGCTGCATGGCATCCTGGCCAACGGACATTATGCCAGCCTGAGTGGTACCAGCGTATTCTGGGACTTTGTGGAGCTGCCCTCACAGGTAATGGAAAATTGGTGCTACGAAAAAGAGTGTCTGGATTTATTCGCCAGGCATTATGAAACCGGAGAAAAAATTCCGGCTGAAATGGTAACCCGACTTAAAGAAAGCGCCACGTTTATGGAAGGCTATGCTACAGTAAGGCAAATAAGCCTTGCCCGGCTTGATCTTGCCTGGCACGCCACTAATCCTTCTGATGTAAAAGACGTGGCACAATACGAAGCCTCAGTATTAGAGGAAACCGATTTACTACCTCCAATTGCTACCAACAATACCTCTACCAGTTTCAGTCATATTTTTCAGGGAGGCTATTCGGCTGGCTATTACAGCTACAAGTGGGCCGAGGTACTGGATGCGGATGCCTTTGAGTATTTTTCCGAAAAGGGCATTTTTAATCCGGAGGTGTCGAGTAAGTTCAGGGGATTACTGGCTGCTGGCGGTACCCGCCATCCGGCCACTCTTTACAGAGAGTTCAGAGGCAAAGACCCAGATCCTAAAGCATTGCTACGAAGAGCTGGGTTGGAGACGGTGTGAAGTTGTAAGGTTTTAAGGTTGTAAAGTTTGAAGGGGGGATAAGTTGATGAAATTTCACAAACCACAAACCACAAACCACAAACCACAAACCACAAACCCATCGCTAACCTGTTACTTCCAGCATAACCGTAGTTCCCTGGTTTACCTCGCTGTGCAGCGTGTAATTGATGCGGCTTTGTAGTGCACGGTTTTCCATGTTATAAAGGCCATTGCCTTTTTCAACCGTTTCGGGGTTAAATCCTTTGCCATTATCAACAATGCAGGCCTTAAGCACTTCGCCATCCATAAAAGTGCTTACTGAAATTGAGGTGGCGTTACCGTGCTTAATACCGTTCTGCACCGCTTCCTGTATAATGCGGTAAAGATTTATGCCCTGCGCTGGGTCAAATTCAAAACTCCCTTTGTCCTGGCAGGTATAGGTAAGGTTTATATCCGGGCACAAATCCGCAACCTTGCTTATATAATCCTTGATTTTAGCATCGAGCTCAGCACCGCTTATACTGTCCTTTTTCATCGCCCAAACTGTTTCACGAAGCTCTTGCATGGTTTGCCGTGTAAAACTGCTCAGCTTTTCAATCTGATCATGGTCAATGGGGGTTTGCTTTTTGGCCTGCCATTCCAGGTTATCCAACGAAGATATAATTACCGTAATCTGCGCACCAATATTATCGTGCAATTCGCGGCTGATTCTCAGGCGCTCCTCCTGTAACTTAATAATTGAGTTTTGCTCGGCCGCCTGTCTCTTTAGCCTTTGCTGGGTTACAATTATATACGCAATGGTGGCTATAATCAACAGAATAATTACTAATGCAATCACCATAAAAAGCCTCAGTCTGCTCTTGGCCTTTTCGGCCTCAAGTTGTGCTGTACGGGTTTCATTTTCCTGTTGTAATTTATTCGTTTCGTACCGTATTTTCATTTGAGATATCTGCTCGGCCAGCTCACTGCGGTACATTTGGTTTTGAAGGAGATAGGCCGAATCAGCGTAGGCATGTGCCTCTCTGAACCTTCCCAGCAAAGGGTAAAGGTTTTTGAGATGGGTAAAGGCTTCCAGCTTCATATCGGGATTATCGGTTCCTCGTACCACTTCCAGACCCTTCAAAAAATAATATTCCACACTATCCAAATCATTCAGCTTTAGCAGCAGATCTCCATAAAAAATATACGCCCCTGATATCTCTAGGCTGTCGCCATGGGCCACAGCTTTTCGTATAGCATTTTTTAAAATTGGCCTTGACTCTTCGTATCGGCCCTGCATCCAATAGCTGGTACCAAGCACCCGGTACGGCAGGCTGGAGGGAGGTCCGTTGCTTGTTTGCTCCAATATCTCAATAGCTTTGCGCAGGTGATATTCGGATTTATCAAACTTTCGTTCTTCAGCATACATGGCCCCAATATTATTATGAAGCCGCGCTGCACGTGCCTTTCCCAAATTGTGTTTATCAATGTATTGAAGCCCGGCCAGGTAATACTCAATTGATGATTTACGCTGCCGTGTGTAGTAATAAATGTTGCCCAGGCATGTAATATATTCTACAAAGGTTTGAGGTATAGTATCCTGCAAAGAGTCCAGGCTGTGGATGCAAAACTTAAGAGCCCGGTCATACTCACCCTGGGCAGTAAGCAATTTTATTTCGGCCACATCAATTTGCTGTAAGGTGTAGGTGTTTTTTTTGGGAAGTGCCTTTAGTTGCTCAAGCAATACACCGGCCTTTTCCGGATTATTGCGGATAGCCCGGCCAAGTTTTTCGTAAAGTACAGAGTCCACCTGTGCAAAGGCTGAAGTGCAAATAGCGCATCCCATAAAAATGAGTAGTACACCATACGAAGTAATGTTGAGGAGAGCTGAGCGGTACATGAGTTGTTTGTGTGGCCGAAATATACTCTAAATTGAAGCAGATGAGTAAAGTAAGGTGATGAAGTGCGGAAAAAATAAGATAAACACCATTACCGCCCCGATTGAAAGAAAAACAGTAGGCATAAACACTTTACTTTGCAGCATGGTAAAGCCCAAAAAACATCTCGGACAGCATTTTTTAAAAAATGAAGCCATAGCCGCTCAAATTTCTGATGCCCTTACGGGTGAGGGATATGATACGGTAGTGGAGATAGGTCCGGGAATGGGTGTGCTTACTCAATTTTTGCAGCAGCGTAAGGAGGATCTTTATGTGGTGGAGATTGACACCGAATCAGTAGAATACCTGCATGCCAACTTCAGTTTACGTTTTGATCATATTATGGAAGCTGACTTTTTGCAGATGAGCCTGTCGGATAAATTTGGAAAACAGGTGGCTATAGCCGGCAATTTTCCATACAACATCAGCAGCCAGATAATTTTTAAAGTACTGGAACAGAAAGAGCTGGTGCCCGAGGTAGTCGGAATGTTTCAAAAGGAAGTCGCCGAGCGCATTGTGGCAGGCCCGGGCAGCAAAACCTATGGGATAATAAGTGTGCTTACCGCAGCATTTTATGAGGGCGAATATCTGTTTACGGTAGAGCCTGAGGAGTTCAATCCTCCGCCCAAGGTGCGCTCAGGGGTTATCCGCTTAAAGCGGAAATCTGATAGTGAGTTGGGTTGTGATGAAGCAAAGTTTAAAATGGTGGTGAAAACCGCATTTAACCAGCGTAGAAAGACTTTACGCAATGCGCTCAAATCAGTAAACTTGCCTATAGAAGTTACAAGCGGTGATCTTTTTAATAAACGGGCCGAACAACTTTCCCTTCAGGACTTTATCAATATTACTAATGCCCTTATGTGATGAACTTTGAAGTAACCAATGAATTTCTTGAAAAGCTTGAGCAGGATATTGAGGCTGGCAAAGTAGAACAACATGCGGCAGATCTCAATGAGATGCACCCTGCCGATATTGCGGAGGTGATTGACGGGCTTTCACTGGATGCCGGAAAGGCGCTGATGGAGGTTATTGATGAAGAAAAAGCTGCCGATGCCCTTATTGAGCTGGATGAAGACCTGCGCTCTAAAATTCTGGAGGACTACTCCGGTAAAGAGATTGCCGAAGAGCTTGTGGAAAACCTTGACTCTGACGATGCGGCCGACCTTATAAACGAGCTGGATGCCGATAAGAGGAGGGAGGTAATGAACAGCATTACTGACCGTGAGCAGGCCAGGGGCATTGCCGATCTTTTGGTGTATCCTGAAGATAGTGCCGGTGGTTTGATGGGTACGGAGCTCATTAAAGTGAATGAAAACTGGCGCATGATACAATGTGTAAAGGAAATGCGCAGGCAGGCCGAAACCATTGAAAATGTCCATTCCATTTATGTGGTGGATGATCACGATATATTATTAGGCACCTTATCCTTAAAAAAATTATTGACCACCAGCACCCGTACACCCATTGCCGAGGTGTACACCAAGCAGGTACGCTCTGTTGAAGCCACTGAAAGTGGTGAGGACGTAGCCCTGATGATGGACAAGTATGACCTTGTAGTGATGCCCGTTGTAAATAGCATTGGTCAGTTGGTGGGTCGCATCACCATTGATGATGTGGTGGATTTGATTCGCGAGGAAGCAAAGGAAGATTATAACCTTGCCTCTGGATTGGTTGAGGAGGTAGAGCACGATGATACCGTTTGGGCCACCACCAGGGCACGCCTGCCCTGGTTGCTAATCGGATTAGTTGGGGGCCTGGCCGCTGCTTCCATCATTGGGCGGTTTGAAACGGAACTTGCGGCATTACCTACCATGGCATTTTTTATTCCACTGATAGCGGCCATGGGCGGTAATGTGGGCGTACAGTCTTCGGCTATAATTGTGCAGGCCCTTGCCGGAAAGTCGGATATGGGAAGCCTTGGTGCACGCTTACTAAAAGAATTGGGTGTAGGGTTAGTAAACGGAATTATTTGTGGGGCATTGATTATAGGGTGCAGCCTCTTTTTAGGTTATGAAACTAACCTCGCGATAGTGGTAGCGGTGGCGCTGCTTGCAGTAATTACAGTAGCTGCACTAGTCGGCACATTTGTGCCGTTGCTCCTGAATAAATATAAAATAGACCCGGCACTGGCCACCGGTCCGTTCATCACCACCACCAATGATATCCTTGGGCTGTTTATCTACTTTACAATTGGTAGGGCGCTATTGGGGATATAGATTTATTTAAGTCGCCTTTTACTTCTAAAAAATGAAAAACCTACTCCTCCTACTTTTCCTCTTTTCATTTTACCTGGCTAATGCCCAATACAATGAAACTCTCCGTGGGGCCAGGCCCGGTAATGTAATTGGGGCTTTTACAGTAGGTAAGGGCGTATTGCAACTGCACCAGGGAGTGGATTTTTTACAGGCAGAGCGAATTATGGATTATATGCCGCCTTCCGGTATTCCATTTAGAGGTCGTAATCAGTTGGAAAATATAGTATTTCAAAATACCATCCGTTTCGGTTTGATTGAGAAACTGGAAGTAAGTGCTGTAATTAACTATAACTGGCAAAACAATTATGTTGAGTTCGATCAAACCAATGACCCTGGTGTAGTCAGTGGAAATTCTCAAATTAATGATTTTCAAAACATTGATTTAGGGCTTAGGTACAATATTCTGGATGGTACTAACAGAGCTAAGCTGGTGTGGGGCATACAATTGCGCAGCAATTTTTACCAATGGATTATTGATGATATAGTGCAGGGTCCCGACCTGAAATTGGTTACGTCTATGGCGCGTGCATTTTCAAAATATCACACCCTAAGGTTAAACTTTGGTACTACTGTAAGGGAATTGGAGAACTCCAGCCTGGTGTATGGTCTCAACTATGTGTTCAGGCCTGTTCCTGAATTTGGTGTAACCCTGGAATATTCTGGAGAATTAAATAATCTGGCTTTCGGGCCGGAAATTTTTACTCATAGATATCTCTGCGGTTTTCAGTATTTAATTCATAATGATGTACAATTGGATATACGTGCAGGTCTTACTGAAACCGAAATGGCATTATTCCGCGAAACCTATTACTTTGGTGCCGGCATTATGTGGAGGGTAAGAACAATTAAAAGAGCTAAATGACAATGCGATCATTATTTGTAGCCGCGCTATGCAGCATTATGTTTTTTGCGGCTACAGCCCAGGATACCATTGCCCAGGTAGATTCAACCCAGCTAAAAAACCGGGCCGCAGTGGTTTTAAAAGAAGATACCCTCTTTTACCTGTATGGTGAGTTGGATGGTATTTCTGCCAAAGAAAGGGCCGACCTGGCGAATAGGCGTATTGATAATATTATACATTCAGAGAGCTTTCTGGCCGATAGCTTTAAGGTTTTAGATTTTGTGGACTATAGCCGCATAGTTTACAGTGGCCAGCGTGTGGCCAATATTACTTATACGGACGCTTATTGGTACGGTAAATCTATTCCACAGGCTGCAACAGATTATGTAGAGCTGCTCCGCACCGAGTGCTCCAGTTACCGTTCCTCTTTTAATATCAGGGAAATTGTAAAGCAGGTACTACTGGCATTGGTCATACTTATTATTTCGGCCTTGATTATCAGATATGTAAACCGGCTGTTTAAATATATAGGCAAGCGCATTGAAGGGTATAAGGGAACACGTATTACCGGCCTCAAAATAGGTACATACGAGCTATTGGATGAAAATCGCTTTACCTCATTTTTACTGATAACCAGCAATATTGTGCGGATACTTTTTCTGTTAATGATATTCTACCTCACACTACCTATTGTGCTCCGTATTTTTCCCTGGACACAGGGCGCAGCCGATATGCTTTTCGGGTTTATACTCAATCCGCTAAAAGCCATAATCACCTCTGTGGTTGAGTATATCCCCAACCTGTTTACTATAGCTGTAATCTTTATTGTGATCCGTTACCTGGCCAAGGGAATATCATTTCTGGCTCATGAAATAAAAACTGAAAAGCTGAAAATAAGCGGCTTTTACCCTGATTGGGCTGTTCCTACATCCCGCATTATCAACTTTATTTTATATGCCTTTATGCTGGTGCTGATTTGGCCCTACCTGCCCGGTTCTGGCAGCCCGGTATTTCAGGGGGTATCCGTGTTTTTAGGTTTATTGATTTCACTTGGATCCTCATCAGCCATATCGAATATTGTAGCAGGTTTGGTAATTACTTATATGCGGCCTTTTAGGGTAGGAGATAGGGTTAAGATTGGTGACGTAATGGGAGATGTGGTGGAAAAAAACCTTTTGGTAACCCGCGTAAGAACCATCAAAAACGAATTTATAACTGTGCCCAACAGCCAGATTCTGGCGGGTAGCAGTATTAACTTCAGCACCTCCAGTGCTGAGTCTTCAGGCCTGGTAATACACAGTACGGTAACTATTGGTTATGATGTGCCCTGGCGCAAGGTACACGCCATGCTTACTGAAGCTGCACTAAAAACGCCATGTATTGAAGAAAACCCTGCACCATTTGTGCTGCAAACCAGTCTGGATGATTTTTACATTTCTTACCAGATAAATGCCTACACTAAAGCACCCGCCAAGCAGGCCATGATCTACTCCGATCTGCATGCCCTTATACAGGATGTGTTTGCCAAAAACAATGTGGAGATAATGTCGCCCCACTACCGGGCCGAAAGAGAGGGGGCAAGCACTATACCGCCTGTTAATGGTAAAGTAAATGGGGATAATTAAAAGTTTAATTTTCGCACAAACCACAAACCACAAACCACAAACCACAAACCACAAACCACAAACCACAAACCACAAACCACAAGCACCAAGTTCCCAATCCACCAATCAACAAATCCACTAAAACCCAATCAACCTCTCCCAATTGACTAATTTGGCGGTATGAAAGTATTGTTGATAGACACTGTAGATCCAACCCTACCTAATGGCTTACGCCAGATGGGGTTTGAGCTGCATGAGGACTATACATCTCCTAAAGAAAAAATTGCTGCTAAGCTCTCCGCTTACACTGGAATAGTGATTCGAAGCCGCTTTCCGGTAGATGCTGCCTTTATGGAAAAAGGTGCTAACCTGAAATTTATAGCGAGGGTAGGGGCCGGCATGGAGAATATTGATATACCTTTTGCAGAAAGCAGGCGAATACATTTAATAAAAGCTCCGGAAGGAAACCGGGATGCTGTAGGCGAACAGGCCGTGGGTATGTTGCTGATGCTTTTCAACAACTTAAAAAAAGCCGATGCCGAAGTACGTCAGGGTATATGGAAAAGGGAGGAAAACCGCGGTTTGGAAATTCATGGAAAAACGGTGGGCATTATCGGCTACGGCCATATGGGGTCTGCTTTCGCAGAAAAGCTCAGAGGCTTTGGATGTACCATTCTGGCATATGACAAATACAAAAGTGGTTTCGGAAATGAGTTTGTAAAAGAAGTTTCGCTGGAGGCACTGCAGCGTGAGGCGGATATTGTAAGTCTTCACATTCCCCAGTCAGCGGAAACTGTGGGGATGGTGAATGAAAATTTCATCAATTCCTTTAGTAAACCTTTCTACCTTGTAAACACTGCAAGGGGTAAATCCGTTAAAACCGAAGATTTGGTAGAGGCATTAAAGAGCGGAAAAATTTTGGGAGCCTGCCTGGATGTACTGGAATACGAAAAGGCTTCTTTCGAAAATTTGTTTGGCAAGCCGTTACAAGATAAAGCCGGAGATGCAATCCACCCCCGGGCTGCGGCCACCTCCGCCAGTGGGGGAGAGGCACAAGCCGCTGATAATAACTTAGGCCTAAGCAATCTTCCGGCCCCCTTCCAATACCTGATCCAATCAAACAAGGTAATACTCAGCCCTCATATTGCGGGTTGGTCTCATGAATCGAACAGAAAGATGGCGCTAGTGATTTTGGATAAAGTACAAGCACTAAATCTTTTAAGTCATGAATATTGAAATTGTGCATCAACCGAACGAGAATGACGGGGAATTTTTAATAGAAAATGAAAAAGGCGAAAATGCCGGGAGTTTATTTTACACCAAGTTTGGTTCCGGCCGAATTATCATCCAGCATACTGAGGTAAGCCGCGAGCTACAGGGTACCGGAGCCTCTACCAAATTAATTGATGCCGTGGCGGATTTTGCCCGTTCCTCCAAAATGAAGATTGTACCCATTTGCCCCTTTGCCAAGGGATACATGAATAAAAAGAAAGAGAAATACCAGGATGTGCTAGTATAAGCCTCAGTGTAGAATTTTCAAATACCCAGATTCACTATACTCGTTCGAGATGAATATGAATACATATACATCCTCCTTGGGAGCATGTCCATCCACTGAGCCTGTCCAGAATTCTTCAAAAGGACTATTGGTTTCAAAAAGCTTTTCGCCCCAGCGGTTGAATATCTGAAAATTGGTATTCGTAAAGCAATCAGAGTTACCTACAAGCTTATAGGTATCATTAATCCCATCTCTGTTTGGGGTAAATGTATTGGCGAAAAAAACTTTTTCCTGACTTTGGTCGCCCAGGTCAAAATCAGCCTCTGTAGTGCATCCATTTCCATCAGTGATTGTAACCTGGTATTTGCCACCTGGTACGTTTTGAAGTTTTTCACCTGTTTGTCCATTGCTCCATTCGATAGAAACATTTCCACTTCCGCCTTCAACAATAAGTTCTACACCAGCATTTGTTTTGCCACAAGTGGCTTCCACTATTTCGGAGGATTTGATGTATAGTGAATCCGGTTGGGAAATGACAAAATCACCGGAAGTGCTACAGCCATTACTATCAGTTACTGTAAGATTATAAGTGCCAGCTGTGAGGTTGTTCAGACTTTGCGTTTGTTCACCCGTACTCCAGCTATATTGAAAAGGTGGTGTTCCACCCAATCCTTGAACATTTAATTCTCCATTAGCCTCGCCATGGCATAACACATCCAGGTAACTTACTAGCAAAATCTGTAGTTTATCGGGTTCCTCAATTTTAAAGGAATCAGCAATGGAGCAGCCCAGGCTATCCGTAATAGTAACTGAATAGGATCCAGCTGAAAGGTTTGAGAGGGAGGGAATGGTGTCGCCATTATTCCAATTGTAATTATATGGAGGAGTTCCGCCAAGAGGGTTTAGTATAATTTCTCCTGAATTTTCCCCAAAACATAAAATATCTGTTTTTTTTATAAGATTAGATTGTAATTGACTGGCAGCTGAGAGAATAGTAAGATTTAGCGTTATAATCGAATCACATCCATAAAAAGTTTTAATTGTATCAGTATAAATGCCTGTGGATGTATAAACTCTATTGTTGCTATGAGCAGCATAACTAAAGCAAGCTGTATCCGTGATAGATGACGATACAGGGTAGCACTCACGAAACAGGTAGGCAGCTCCTGCACTACCTCTATAATTTTGACTTAAGGCATCCTTGCTTTCACCAGGGGCTCCTACAATTAAGTCTTTTCCTGATAAATGTACCGAAACCCCAAATTGGGCTGCCATATCTCTATCGGAGGCTACAATTTTATTTAGCTGCTTCCAATTACCAATACTGTCTCTTTTATAGATATAAGCTGAACCTGCTTGATTTTTTGGGTTATTTCCATAGATGTCGTCATCTTCATTAGCCGCTCCGACTACCGCGATGTCATTATCTATTGAAACTGAACTTCCAAAGCCGTCTCGATCTGCGCTATCTGATGCCAATATTCTGGAGGCACCTAACCACAATCCATTACTTCCCATTTCAAAGATATATGCCGTACCCATTTGATTTATGGTGGAAATGCCTTGAGTAAAGCCTTGCTCCCAAGGGTCAGCTACTATTATTTTATTACCTGAAATGGACACTGAATTTCCAAAGATGAATGGGCTTATGGTACCCCATGGAATCAACTTTTGATGTTGACTCCAAATATTGTTCGCATCCAGCTTAAAAACATAGGCTGCCCCTCCTCTCCCTATGGTTATTCCGTTGTCAGCAGAAGGTGAACCGACAATTAATTGGTTTCCAGAAATAGATACGGAGGTACCGAATTGTCCGTTCGTTATTCGGTCAGAAGCTACAATTTTCTGTACTTGGAGCCAGTTGCCATTAATGTCTCGCTTATATATATAGCAAGAACCGGAGTGCGTTAATGTGTTTATTCCAGAGGTATCCTCGCTTTCACGAGGAGCTCCAACCACAGCATAATCGCCCGAAATGGAAACGCTGTGAGCGTAAAAGTCCCCAGCCACATTATCTAAAGCGCTAATATTTTGAACTTCTCTCCACTTACCGGTCGCATCCATTTCGAATATGAAAGCCGTTTCATCTGGTAAGAAAAAGTTCGAGGCACTTATAGCACTTACAATGGCTCGGTTCCCTGAAATATCAACCGAAAAGCCAAATAAAGCATTTGCTGCTCTATATTTTGGCACAAGTTTTTGAATTTGATTCCATTGACCATAAGCACCTCGCTTATAAATATAGGCAGAGCCGGCTGCCAATTTTGTATTCAAACCTGAGGTATCTTCACTTTCCAAGTAAGCTCCCACTATTGCATAATCTCCAGAAATGGCAACTGAGAATCCATGGTCATCTCCGCCAAATCTATCTGAAGCTACAATTTTATCTATCTCAACGAAATTCTGCCCAAAGCACAAAGTGCAGTTAAACAGAATTAGAAAGGCAATTAATGAAATTAGGTTAGACGGCATTGCTGATGTTGCTGTAGGAAAATGTTTTTAAAAATACAAAAAGTAATAAACAGGAGGTAGATGGGGTTCTTAGAATTTGACCGTTACTTGATTGATATGGGTGATCTCCCGAAATTACCCCACCATCCTTTACCTTCGCACCCCATGAAAAATTCCCTTTTCCTGTTTTATGCCTTGGTGCTTTTATTGAGCGCTTGTAGCTATGAAAGTCAGTATAGCGATAGCCAGGTTTTCCGCTATAATGAGGCAGCGGGCATTACTTCGCTTGATCCGGCATTTTCTCGCAATCAGGCCAATATATGGGCGGTAAACCAATTGTTTAACGGCTTAGTGCAAATGGATGAAGAATTGAAAGTTCAACCATGTATTGCCAAAAGTTGGGACATTTTGGATAGCGGACTTACCTATGTTTTCCACTTGCGTGGAGATGTGCTTTTCCACGCCAATATATGCTTTGAAAATGAGGAACAGCGTAAGGTAACTGCGGGTGATTTTCTCTACAGCTTTGAGCGATTGATGGACAAGGAACTGGCTGCTCCGGGCAGTTGGGTATTTCAAAAGGTAAAAGGTTTTGAAGCTGCAGACGATTCTACATTTATAGTGCGCCTGCAAACTCCGTTTTCTCCTTTTTTAGGGATATTATCAATGAAGTATTGTTCGGTAGTGCCACAGGAGGCGGTGGAGTATTATGGTTTGGAATTCAGGGAAAACCCTGTGGGTACCGGCCCTTTTTACTTTAAGCTATGGGAGGGCAACGAAAAACTGGTACTGCGCAAAAACCAGCAGTATTTTGAAAAAGCTGAAAACGGGGACTCACTGCCCTATATGGAGGCAGTGGCTATAACTTTCATTCCTGATAAGCAATCGGCCTTTTTGGAGTTTATTAAGGGCAACCTTGATTTTATGAGCGGTATTGATGCCTCTTATAAAGATGAGCTACTCACCTTTGAGGGAGAATTGCAGCAAAAGTATGCCGGGCGCTTTAACCTGTATCGCCAGCCTTATCTTAATACGGAGTACCTGGCATTTTTGGTGGACAGCAGACAGGATGTAATGCTTAATTCACCTTTGCTTGATCCCAAAATAAGGCAGGCCATTAATTATGGTTTTGACCGTAAAAAGATGATGCGCTACCTGCGCAATAATATTGGTACTCCGGCCAATGCCGGGATGATTCCAAAAGGCCTGGGCTCCTATAATCCTGAACTGGTAAATGGCTATGATTATGATCCTGAAAAGGCCAGCCAACTTCTGGCGGAAGCCGGATACCCAAAAGGGCAGGGGCTGCCTGAAATAACTTTGCAAACCAATGCCTCATACCTCGATTTGTGCGAATACATCCAGGGTGAAGTTGCAGCCATAGGCATCAAACTGAAAGTTGAAGTTACCCCACCATCTACCTTGCGGCAGTCTATTGCCACTTCTAAAGTTCCATTTTTCCGAGCCAGCTGGATTGGTGATTACCCCGATGGGGAAAACTACCTGTCGCTGTTTTACTCCGAAAATCATTCACCCAACGGGCCAAATTACACGCACTTCAGCAGTGCACGTTTTGATAGCCTATACCGGGCAGCTACTTCCCAGCCGGTGGATAGCCTAAGGCTGCATCTCTATGCCAAAATGGATAGTTTGGTGATGGCTGAAGCTCCGGTGGTTCCGCTTTATTATGATCAGGTGCTGCGTTTTTATCCTAAAAATGTTGAGGGACTTGGAGGCAATGCAATGAATATGCTGGACCTGAAGAAAGTACGAAAGACGAAGTAGGAAGTACGAAAAGTTCCACGACATGAATTTCGTACTTCGTCATTATACTTAATCATTTCAATTACTTTTTTTTAGAGCTTTTTGACTTTGGATTAAACTCGAGCGCCTTATCCAGCCATAGGCTCAGGACTTGGTCAACCGCAGTGCCCTCAGGGTTTACCAAAATATAGCCCTTCATTATTTTGCCTGTAAAATCCATTTGGCGTGTGGCAGGCAACTTAAGGTTTTCAGTATCCTTTTCGGGATCAAGCCGTAGCATCAGCTCATCTTTCATCACACCCAGGCACATCTTATCATCTACCATATAACAAATGCCACCCATCATTTTTTTTGCCTCAAATGGTATTCCTTTAGCCTTTAGCTGAGTGGCAATTCTGTCTGAAAGAAATTCATTGTAAGCCATAGTTAGATTTTTGATGATGAATGTAGGGACTTTATCAGAATGAAATTTAAGATAAGGGGGAAGGGCTTTCCAAAACTTCTGTTCTCACTACATTGGCCGTATGAAAGGGAAAGGCACCACTGCAATTAAGTTTATAGCCACTGGCCTGGCTTTATTACCTATCATTATCTCCGGCCAAACCATGGATCCGGTTTTGATGCCGAGGTTTACATTTCTGGCCATTGTGCTGGTGATTGTTTCTCCGTTTTTATTTTCGGATAAAAGCAATGAAACCCCGGCACTTGCTTTCCTGCGATCTAAACAGGTCTTCCCTTTTTACCTCTTTTTCCTTACGGGAATTATAGCTGCATTCGGAGCTATCAATGGGGTAGAGGCGGTATATTTTCTGGTGAAGGATGGTCTGCTGTTTTTCCTGATGCTGGCCATTATTCATTTCCTTTCGGGGGATGAAAAAAGGCTGTATCTGCTGCTAAAAGGTATTCTGGTTGGAGCCATTGTTATTTCAGGTTTTGGCGTGGTTCAGCTGGTTCAGGTGCTTTCACAATCTGCAGAAGCAGCTGATCTATACCTCATAAAATCCAACATGGCGCATAGAAACCTGCTCGCATCGTCACTTGTAATGGCGTTGCCTTTTGTTGGATTTGGCGCATGGTATTTTAAAAAGTTCTGGAAGTGGCTGGCGCTATCGGGTTTAGTGTTTTCAGGTGTTTTGATCGGGCTTTTACAGTCGCGCACCAGTTGGCTGGCGGCATTGGCTTTCCTGGGTTTTTTTGTTGTGATTTTGTTGATATCGGCAACTTCCGTACGAAAGTTGAAGCTGCCGCTTAAAACTTTGATTATTGCGACAGTGGTATTTACCCTGGGCAGTTTTGTTGTGTTTTATACGGCAGTGCCGGAGGAGGCTGCTAATGCCGAGCTTCGCAAGGGACTAGATTTTGAAAATCCCACTGAAAAAGATTTTACCGCTGATGAGCGCCTTTTTATGTGGAAAGCTACAGGCCGAATGATCAATGACCAGGGGCTGGCGGGCGTAGGGCCCGGCAATTGGAAAATATGGTTCCCTAAATACGGTTCAGACATTTGGCGCTCAAGGCAAGGCATGGTGCAGTTTCAGCGCCCGCACAACGATTATTTATGGATACTTGCTGAGCAGGGCATTATAGGTTTGCTGGCCTATCTGTTTATGGGCTTTTCTGCCCTGTACTGCGGTTTCAGAATTTTAAACCAGCGCTTTTATTCCCAGCCCGTACGACTTTTAGTAAGCCTTATTTTATCGGGCATTTTAGCCTATAGTGTAATTTCATTTTTCAGCTTTCCACGAGAGCGGATAATACATCAGGTACTGTTGTATAGCAGTTTTGCCATTATTTTCAGTTTCTACTTTCAACAAAAGCGGGTGGGTAAGGTAAAGCCCTTGCGGGGGATGAAGTTGTTAATGGCCGTCATGTTTATTTTTTCTGCATTCGCGGCTTATGTAGGCTATCAAAGGAGTTTGGGCGAAATCCGCACCACAAAAATGGCTTCGGCACGTGTGTCATCTCAGTTTACAACCATGCTGGCAGAGGCCGAAGAGGTGGGCGATTACCACTTCTATAACATGGATCCAACCTCGCTGCCTACCACTTTTTACAGTGGCCTGGCGCTCATCAATCTTAAAGATTATGAAAGAGCCAAAACTGAATTGGCGAAGGCCTATACTATTCACCCCCACAACATTCATGTTGTTAATAACCTGGCCAGTGTTTACCAGCTTTCCGGAGATCTTCCCACGGCTATTAACTATTATCAAAAAGCATTGGAAATTTCACCTAAATATGTGGAGGGTGCCTTAAATCTGGCGGCAGCCTACTTTAACAATAACCAGGTTGAGGAGGCTTATCAAACCCTGAAAAGTCACCATAAAGTATTTTCATTTGAGGGAAACGGAGATGAACGGTATAAGCAGTATATGCTGGTAGTAATGGCTACTGCCAGAGATAACCTGATTGATGCTGCGCAAACGGAAACAGATAAACCGCAACTTCTAAAACTAAATGAGGAGGAACTTTGGAACATTCATTTAAAGCACCTGGAAGACCGTAGAACCTTGACGGCATTAATTCTGGAGTCCCTCACGGAGTAATCCTCAATTCACTTAAAGTAAGAACTTTAACACAAGCGTATTAGGAATAACGCAACCAAATGCGCACTTTCGCATCTACCGATTAAATATTCGTACTAACTAATCCTAAAAATTATGATCAAAAAATTATTCTTTTCAGCCATTACAATCCTCTCGGCACAGTTTGCTATTGGGCAGTCAATGAGCATTACACCAAACATGGGTAACAGGGGGCAATCATTACCTGTTGTTATCTCCGGTCAAAACACAAATTTTACTTCACAAGGCAGTAGTAGTATTCTACTAAAGCAAGGTACTTATGTAATGGGGCAAGGCTCCCAAACGGCTTTCACCAATATATCTGTGATAAACCCAAACATGATTGCAGCGGACCTGCATGTACCAGGAAATGCTCCACTTGGCTTGTATGATATGTTTGTAACCTCTGGAACCATTACTGCGCAGCCACAGGCTTTTCTGGTACTGCAGGGAACTAACACCAATATTGCAATGTCTCCCAATGGTAGCAAACCGGGTAAAACCACCAATGTTACCATTACCGTAGCAGGGGCAAGTTTTAAAACCCAGGCCCAGATTATTGAAACCGTATGGCTTACTAAAGGAAATTTTATCATCTCTGATATAAGAAATATTACGGTAGTAAACTCTACCACCTTTACGGCAGATGTAACGGTACCTGCCAATGCCCCTGACGGGTTATATGCTGCCAATATATTTACCGATGCAGGCATGATGTTTACCAGTAAGGATGCCTTTTTGGTGAATAAAACCTTTAGTACGCCAGAGGTGGCGGCACAGCAGTTTACCATTTATCCTAATCCTACCCACAACATTTTAATGATTGATTTCAATACGGCTGATGTTGCAAATGTTGATGTCCGCATTTTTGATTTGGCAGGTAAGGAAGTTGTTTCAAAAGCTAATATGCTTCAGAGAAATCATGGAAGTGGCTATAAGTTGGATTTGACGGATGTTGTGGATGGTGTTTATATAATCGATATCACAGCCGAGGGCAAATCCTTAGGAACACGAAAGTTTATCAAGTACTAGCGCAACAATAAACTAAAATATTAGTAAAGCCGGAACCTTAGGGTTTCGGCTTTTTTGTTGGTTATAGCTTAGTGAGCTTTTCCAAAGTTCGGAACTTTGGAAAAGCTTTCCTGAGCTGTTTATTCGTATTCAATAAACCCATCCTGAAAGCTTATCCCTTACAAACCAATTTCCGTTATTGAACTCATAGATTATTACCTCTCCACCTCCGCAGAGTGGTCCACAATTCACAGCCGTTTGTACAAAAGCAAGGTCAAAGGTCTCATTGAAAACAGGTTTGCTTATTGAGAGATATCCATTTTTGCATATTGAATTAAGTGTGTCGAAAAAACTTGCCTGATCTTTATTAAGCACATCAAACTCGGTTTCACTTATTATTTTCATGTCACCTGCCAAGTCAGGAGTAATAGTAAATTTATTAAATGACTCTAATTGTACTTTATGATGAATTGAATCTCTTATGTCTAGATGTATATTAATGATTGGTTCAAAATCTTCGAAATTTTTAATATGAACTGCCCTCGGCTTTTCAGAAATACAACTTGGCGTTAAATAAAGCTTTTTTTCATTTTCAATAATTCGCTTTACCAATTCCGCTGTTTTCAGATGATCAATTTCCTTAATTTCAATTTCACGCGAATCAATATCCGATCTACAACTAAGGCTTAACGAGAGAACTATTATTGATATAAAAAATTGAAGTCCTTTCATGTGATGCTGGCTTGATTAATAATAGGATCGTCAATTTATCAACTTCATCCTATGTATAAATCAATAATTAAATAATGTAGGGCTAATCCTAAAAATCTAGTAATTCTTCAGTAATCCTGGCTCCAGATAATAAAGGATCTTCGGGTTTTTAATAACTAAATTCAACAACCATTTAATGGTTCTGAAAATCCCAAAGAGAGTTAGAGCCGCCATGACAGCAAGGCTTGTTCTAATGTTCAAAATGGCCCGATCCGAATGAGTTGTAAAATTCCAACGGGGAATTATTGATGCAACAAAATCGCTGGTTATAAAGCGGATTACCTCCCGAAACAGGAGAAGTGAAATCAAAGCTGATGCAATATTTAGCAACAGTTTGCTCCATTGGGTATTAAGGCGTCCTTGCATCATACACCTTACCCATGCTGGGGTTATCGCCCATAAGGGTAGCCATCATTTCTTTTTTAATAATGTTAAAGATGATCATGTGAATGTCTTCGGTCACTTCCATATCCATTACAGGGGCGTTTAGAGAAATATCCGCCATGGTAGCAATCTTCCCGCCTTTAAAGCCGGTCATAGCCATGGTTTTTACGCCCTGCTCTTTGGCGTAGCTGATGGCACGTACCACGTTTTCGGAGTTGCCACTGCCGCTAATGCCAATCACCAGGTCATTTGGCCCGATGAAGTTTTTGAGCTGCTCGATAAAGATGTCTTCGTAGCCAATATCATTGGCAATGGCCATCATGGCGGCCAGGTTATCATTCAGGCAAATCATGCGAAAACGTTTATCCAGCCCATAGCTGGCGCCTTTTAAAAAGTCGCCTGCTGCGTGAGAGGCCGAGGCCCCGCTACCGCCATTTCCAAAAGTGTAAATGTTGCCGCCTTTGTGGTAAGTATCCAAAAAAGCATCCGCTGCCGCGCGAATAGCCGATTGATCTAATTTATCAATGGTGTCCTTCACCATCGCGAGGTAATTTTTTGCTCTATCCATTTCCGTAGTGTATAAGTTTGGAGCCTTCCTGCTCAAATTTAAACCGGAATCTGCGCACCTTACTAAGGGCTCCATCCAGCTTT
This sequence comes from Schleiferiaceae bacterium, assembly GCA_963758205.1. Taxonomy (GTDB): domain Bacteria; phylum Bacteroidota; class Bacteroidia; order Flavobacteriales; family Schleiferiaceae; genus Owenweeksia. The sequence goes on along the minus strand of CAVWUM010000006.1, from coordinate 498,686 downwards.
GGCTGTTTTTCTTTGGGGCAGTAAAATAACATAAATCCGCCACCTCCTGCACCAAGCAGTTTGCCACCGATGGCCCCGTTCTTTAGAGCGGTATCGTAAAGCTCGTTTATCAGCGGGTTGCTAATGCCCGAAGCCAGCTTTTGCTTCATCATCCAGTTTTCGTGCATCAGCTTGCCAAACTCGTCCAGGTTGCCTTTCATCAACACATCGCGCAGTTCATACACCAGCTTTACCATGTTTTGCAGGGTGGTAAATTTATCAGCCTGGCTGGTATTCTTGCGCTGCTCCGAAAGTATGCTGGAAGCGCTCCTTTGGTTGCCGATGTAGTACAGGCAAAGGTTATTCTGCAAGGCCTGGTAAGTGTCTTGCGCCAAATAAAGCGGGTTTACACTCACCTGCCCGTTTTTGTGAAACTCAATAACGTTGAGCCCTCCATAGGCAGCCGCATACTGGTCTTGCTTACCAATGGGCTCTTTCAGTATGTCGATTTCAATTTCGCAGGCTTCGCTGGCCAGCATTTCTTTACTGGCAAAGGTGCTTTTGGTCACGTGCAGGTTGTGTAGAAGTCCTACTGTAAAAGATGACGAAGAACCCATCCCCGTACCACCGGGAATATCTGCGATGGAGCTGATCTCAATACCACCGTTAATTCCAAATTTTTCCAATGCTGTGCGCAGAATGGGGTGTTTCAGTTCCTTGGTGCCGGTCACCGTTTCGGTTTGGGAGTACTTGGTACGGATCTTATCCTCCTCAAAAAACTTGTGTGAGGAAATGTACATGTACTTATCTATGGAGGTGCTGAGCACTGCGCCAGGGCTTTGGCTGTAAAAGGCTTCCAGGTCAGAGCCTCCGCCTACAAAGCTTATCCTGAATGGCGTTTTGGTGATGATCATGGGAATAGTAGTTAGTAGCTGGTACTTAGTATTTAGAACGGGGTCTGTGCAAAGAAAGTAAGGTTTTTGGGAAATTGTGGAGGTTGACACGATTTCTTCAACGCGGAAGCGCGGAGTTTGCAAAATTTCGGAGAGAGGCGGTGTACTGCTCAGCGGAACTCCGCCTCTTAGCGCCTCTGCGGTGAGATAAAAACTCAAACCACCAAATCCCCAAACTCCTCATTCCCGGCAATCACATCGTACTCATTCGGCTTCCGTTGCGCCCAGAGTCTATCGGTTTCTTCTTTGGTGTAGCCTTTCCAATCATAAAAATGGTACACCCGCTCTTTCAGTAAAGTTTCCTCTATTTTCTTGAAAATCTTAAGATCGGACAGTGAACGGAGTTCTTCAGTAGCGAGGGCCACTACACCTTCAATAATAACAACCTCCTCGGTTTGTAGCTGGTACACCTTCTCGTCACTCTTCCTTTCGGGATGGGCCTGGTAGGGAGTGAGCTCTACTTTTTTACCGCTAAGGATAGCTCCAAGTTCTTCAGTGAGTTTATCGGTTTGGAAGTTGTAAAAAACCTCTTCCCGGCCTTCGCGCTCTTCTTTAGGCCTGATCCAGTCGTCCAGTGAGGTTTTTAAAACAGACAGGTCATTTCTTTCCAATTGCTTTTTCAGGTACTGAGCCAAAATCGATTTTCCGCTGCGGCTGTTGCCCCCAACCGAAATCACAAATGGTTTCTTTCCGGCTGCCGCAACTTTTTGAAGCACGGTTTCAGTCAAATCCCGGTAAGGCTCATCAATAATAAAGTCCACCGCCTCTTTAAGGTTAGCAAAGAAGTAGTCGGGTAGGAGAGAGGTCTTTTTTAAACCATGGCCGGTCATCACGCCAATGGTAGTACAGCCCGTAGCCTGGCCAGCGCCCATGTCGCGCTCAGAGTCGCCAATCATGTAGCTTTCCCTAGGGTCGATGTTGAAAGCTTTGGTAGCTTTATTGATCATGCCGGGCTTAGGCTTACGGCAATCACACTCAATTTTAAATTTCGGGTTTTCACCCGGGTACCCGCTATGCGGGTGGTGCGGACAGTAGTAAATGGCATCGAGCTTGGCGCCAGCGTTGCCGAGCTCCGTTTCCATTTTTTTATGGATTTCGCCCAATCCTTCAATAGTGGTGAGGTTGCGCGCCACCACACTCTGGTTGGTCGTTACCACCGATAGGTAATCCGAAGCATTGATTTTTTTTACGGCTGCGGCTGTGTAATCGTACAGCTTTAAATCTTCCGGCCGATGGATAAGGTCCGTGTCGTAGTTCAGCACCCCATCCCGATCCAGGAAAATAGCTTTTTGCTTTTGCGCCAGGCTCCTGCGCTCCACCTTTCCTGATTTGATGTCTTGCTCCACCTGCCCCAGCCGATCAGGCGTGCCCATATCTTTGAGGTATTCGGGTGTGTTGTAACCAAACATCCGTACCTGGTTGTAGATCTTCGGAAAAATATCTTTTCCGAAATCCGCCTTTTTGCCTTTTTCTAAAAACTTAAAAACCGAAGGGGAGAAAACATAAGCCGCGGCATTTACCATATTGTGGTACCTGAAATCTTCAGGGTGTGGCTTGGGCCAGACTTTTACCACGCGGCTTTCATCGTCCAGCTCTACCAGGTCACTATCGTAGGGATGGTCGTTAGGGTGAACCACCAGCGTGGCTTCGCTGCCTTTTTCATGGTGAAAGCGGATCAGTTTATCCAAATCCATTTCCATCATTACATCCCCGTACAGCACCAAAAAATCTTCAGTCAATTGGTCTTCAATTTCTTTTACACCACCTACAGTTCCCAGGGGTTCACTTTCGTGGAAATAACTGATCGGGATGCCGAAAGCTGCACCATCCTTAAAGTAATCTTCAATAGCGCTCCCCAGGTGGTTGACTATAAAGGTGATCTCATCAAACCCGTAGCGCTTCAGTAGATTTACCTGATACTCTACCAGCGGTTTTCCCAGCAGGGGTACCATGGGTTTGGGGATGTCTTTGGTGAGATGGCCGAGGCGGGTACCTTTTCCGCCCGCTAAAATCACTGCTTTCATTCTGCGAAAATGAGAAAGAAATATGGAATTCGGAGTCTTTTCTGTGAACTACCTAATTTAACAGTTGTGCTAAATTATGTACAAGATTATGTACATTTGTTTTTCGTTCCAAATTTCGTTAGCAATGAAAGCAATAACAATTTCGGCTCTGAGAAAAGACATGAAAGAGCATTTTGATTCTGTAAGTAAATCAATGGAAGTGATAGTGGTACCAAGGAATAAAGAGGATGATGCGGTTGTAATTATGTCTATTAAGGAATATAATTCTTTGATGGAAACTGACCATCTGCTTTCAACAGAGGCTAACCGTAGCAGGTTGCAGGAGTCAATCGATGAAGTAAAATCAGGAAAAACAGTTTCAGTAGATATTGACAATCTGTAGTAACTGCATCTTATGACCTTTGAATTTTCGAGCAACGCCTGGGAAGACCTCAGTTATTGGATTGAAACCGATTCCGATATCGTAAAAAAGATTAAGGAATTGCTGAATGCCATAAGGCAACAGCCCTTTAAGGGTATAGGTAAACCAGAACCTCTAAGGCATAATCTTAAGGGACTATGGTCTCGCAGAATTACCGGTGAACACAGGTTAGTCTATCAGGTTCTCGGTAAAAAAGGTGTGGATCAAAAATGTATCATATACCAATGTCGTTTTCACTATAACTAAAACTAATCAAGCTATCTCCACCTTAGTATTCATTATATTTTTGCAGCCCTATGAAAAACATTTTCTGCCTTGCCCTTTTAGTAGTGGGTTTTTTAGTTTCTGCCCAGGGGCAAATCAACCAAAAAGATAGCCAGGGCCGTAAGCATGGTCTCTGGAAAAAGAATCATGACAATGGTAAGTTGCGTTATGTTGGCAATTTTGACCATGGCAAAGAGGTGGGCACTTTTCGCTTTTATTTTGAAGATGGTGGCATAAGAGCTATTAATAAATTCAGAGGCAAAACGGGTGTTTGCATTTCCACGCAATTTGGTGAGGATAGTATAGTAGCCGCCATGGGTAAGTACATCAATTCCAAGCGTGACAGCATTTGGACCTTTTATGATATTGATGGCAACGTAGTATCCCGCGAAGGTTTTAAAAACGATAAGAAGGATGGCCTATCCGCAACGTATTACCCCAGTAGTAAAGTGGCAGAATCATTCATCTATAAAGATGGCATGAAGAATGGTGAATGGAAGATGTTTTATGAATCAGGCAGACCAAAAGCTAAAGGAAATTATGTGAACGATGCTTTGCAGGGCGAAGTGATTTACTACACCAGCGAAGGTAAAATAAGAGCCAAAGGCAATTACCTAAAAGGATTAATGCATGGTAATTGGTACTTTTTTGACGATTATATGAAGGTGGAGAAAAAGCAGGTTTGGAAGTATGGAACTATGTTAAGTCAGGATCCACCGGAGAAGAAGGAAGAAGACCAGACGGGTATAGAACCGATTGATGAAGGAAATAGAAAATGGCCAGAGTAGTAGTAGGATTAAGCGGAGGGGTGGATAGCAGCGTGGCTGCCCATTTACTGGTAGAGCAGGGGCATGAGGTTATTGCACTATTTATGCGCAATTGGGTTGACGAAAGCGTAACTCTGCATGATGAGTGCCCCTGGGTGGAAGACAGTAACGATGCCATGCTTGTGGCGGATAAACTGAACATCCCTTTCCAGGTGATAGACCTGAGCGCGGAGTACAAGGAACGGATTGTGGATTACATGTTTGCCGAATATGAGGCGGGCCGTACGCCAAATCCTGATGTGCTTTGTAATCGCGAAATAAAATTTGACATTTTTTTAAATAAAGCCATGGAGCTGGGCGCTGACTTTGTAGCTACCGGCCATTATTGCCGTAAGGATACTATTGAAGTTGCCGGCAAATCCGTGTACAGACTTTTGGGCGGTTTGGATGCCAATAAAGATCAGAGTTATTTTCTCTGTCAGCTCAATCAGTTTCAGCTTTCAAAAGCGCTTTTTCCCATTGGGAATTTACAAAAAAGTGAGGTGCGCCAGATTGCCTCAGATCTTAATCTGGTTACAGCGGAAAAGAAGGATTCGCAGGGGCTTTGCTTTATTGGTAAGGTTAGTTTGCCTGACTTTTTACAGCAAAAGCTACAGCCTAAAAAAGGCAGCATAATTGAAATCCCCAACGATGAAAACCTTTGGCGAAAGCAACAAAAGGCTTTTGAAAATGAACTGGAAGCCCTGGTAGCACCGTATGTATTTGCACCGGAGCAGGGCAGGGAAGTAGGGCAACATAATGGCGCCCATTACTTTACCGTTGGTCAGCGTAAGGGCCTGGCAGTTGGGGGCACTAAAGAACCTTTATTTGTATTGGCAACTGATACCGAAAAAAACGTCATTTATACAGGGCAGGGCGAGAGCCATAAAGGTTTGAGTAAAAAAGGCCTTTTTATTGCCAATGATGAAATCCATTGGGTGCGCGAAGATTTGGAAATGAAGATTGGTGAAAACCGCCATTACCTTTTACGCATCAGGTATCGCCAAAAACTATTTGGGGCCACCTTATACAGGGAGCCCAATGGTATGTATATTATATTTGATGAAGAGCACAAAGCCGTTACCCCGGGCCAGTTTGCCGCCTGGTATCAAAATGATGAACTCATAGGTTCAGGTGTAATTAATTATTAAGATGATTATGAAAACTCTTACCATACTTAGCATTTTTATTTTATCGCTTTCGCTAAATGCGCAATCGTACCGCGTATATTTTAGCGATAAGGGAGAAAATGAGTCTCTGCTACAAAACCCACACTCATTTCTTTCGCTAAAGGCCATTGATAATAAGGCAAAGCGAAACACAGTAATCGACAGGGCCGATTTGCCGGTGTCCAGGCAATATCTCGCTTCATTACAGGAATTGGGTTTAACCGTTAAAATGAAAAGCCGCTGGTTTAATTATGCTTTGGTAAATGGTACCGATGTACCTGATAAAGTAAATGCGCTGCCATTTGTGGTTAAGGTAGAAGAGGCCCAAAAGTATCCGGTTGTATATTCAGGTGCTGATGGTGCAAAAACAACGGCCAATCTTATTTATGGTGAGTCCTCCAATCAAATAGAAATGCTTAATGGTGATTACATCCACAACCTTGATCGTTTAGGGCAGGGTATGACAATAGCCGTTTTGGATGGGGGCTTTAGTGGTGCTAACCTTATTTCAGGGTTAGATACCCTTAGGATGAGTGGCCGTTTATTAGGCACTTACAACTTTGTTGATAATGATACTAATATTTATAGTGTGGGTAATCATGGCACGGATGTGCTAAGTATTATGGCCGGTTATGTTGACAGTTTTTTTGTAGGTACAGCCATAAGGGCTAATTACTGGTTATTAAAATCAGAAGATCAGGCCTCAGAAACCACTGCTGAAATGGATAACTGGTTAGCCGCAGCTGAATTTGCAGATAGTGTGGGTGCTGATATTATTTCATCCTCTCTGGGTTACAACACTTTTGATGGAGGTGTGGGTGATCTCGCCTATAGCGATATGGATGGCAACACAGCTCTTGTAACCCGAGCCGCTGATATGGCCGCTAAAAAGGGAATTTTGGTAATAACCAGTGCAGGCAATGAGGGTACATCTCAGTGGAAATATATAATTGCCCCGGCTGATGGCGATAGCGTTTTAACCGTGGGTGGTGTTGATGAATTCAGGAATTATGCATCATTTGCCAGCCAGGGCCCAACTGCAGATGGCAGAATAAAGCCGATTGTTTCTGCAAGGGCCGCAGGTACAGCTTATGTTAGCACTGTAGTGAGAAGGGGCAATGGAACCAGCTTTTCATGTCCTGTGATTTCTGGTTTGGCTGCTTGTTTATGGCAAGAGTATCCTACCAAAACCAATATGGAAATTTACGAAGCTATAAGAACGACAGCCAGCCATGCTCATAATCCTAACAATGAGATCGGCTTTGGTATTGCCAATTTTGCTGCCGCATCCTGGACTATCTCTAACCCTGAAAACGAATTGGTAAAACCAAAGATTGAGGTATATCCGAACCCTGTAAGTGCAGAGATCAATATTAATTTTAATGGACTTGCCGGTAATGAAGCGGTATCCATAAAGCTATTTGATATGAGCGGGCAGGAATTGCAGTCCGTAGAATTCAACCAGGTTGCTTCTCCTGAGCTTACTTTGGAAGCCCCTAAGCAGGCTGGCACCTATTTATTAAGCATCCGTATTGGAGATAAAGTATATCTCCGCAAAATCACTAAGTAGTATGGAAAACCGCATTTGCGGCCTTTTTGGTATTAAATATCCCATAATTCAGGCGGGTATGATTTGGTGTAGTGGCTGGGAACTGGCTTCTGCAGTGAGTAATGCCGGTGGGCTGGGTATTATAGGTTCCGGTAGTATGTATCCTGATATACTCAAAATGCACATCCAAAAGTGTAAAGCAGGTACTGATAAGCCCTTTGCGGTAAATGTACCCATGCTATATCCGCAAATTGAAGATCATATCCAGATCATTATTGATGAAGAGGTTCCCATAGTTTTTACATCCGCAGGTAACCCGAAAACCTATACCAATCTCTTAAAAGAGCATGGTATTAAAGTGGTACATGTGGTGAGCAGTGTAAAATTTGCTCTAAAAGCTGAGCAGGCTGGTGTTGATGCTGTGGTTGCCGAAGGCTTTGAAGCAGGTGGCCATAATGGACGGGATGAAACAACTACTTTTTGTTTAATCCCAATGGTTAAGGGGGCTATTACTATTCCGCTGATTGCCGCGGGTGGTATTGCTACAGGCAGACAAATGCTTGCCGCACAAATTTTGGGTGCAGATGCAGTTCAAATAGGTTCGCGTTTTGTAGCCAGTGAAGAGAGCAGTGCCCATATCAATTTTAAAAATGAAGTAGTAAAAGCAGGAGAGGGGGCAACACAACTTACCCTTAAGGAGCTGGCGCCTGTAAGGTTAATGAAAAACAAATTTCATTCGGATATAGTAACTGCCTATACCAACCATGCCACCATTGACGATTTAAAAAATTTACTGGGGCGCGCTCGTGCCAAGCGAGGTATGTTTGAAGGCGACCTTGAGGAGGGTGAACTGGAGATTGGTCAGATCAGTGGGCTTATATCAGATATTAAGCCCGCAGCGCAGATACTTGAAGAAATCTGGGCTGAGTGTGTAAACGCTAAGGCATCCATATAATAAGGCCAGCCGCCCTTTACTAATTCTCAAAGTTTCAAATTTAGTTTTAGGCACTCATACTTATTTTAACGGGTGATTTAATTGAATTTGTAATCAAAAAATTACAGGCTAATTAAATATTTATGGGCTCTTATTGCCGTGGTAGTTTTATCCTAAACAAAATCACCGCACAATGAAGTCCATATTCAAGTCTCTATTTATTCTATTATTTATTTCTCAGGCATTTTCTGCTAATGCCAGCCACGCCCTGGGAGGCGAAATTTACTGGGAGTGTGACCCTGCCAACACAGGTAAGTATATTTTTTATTTACAGGTACTCCGCGATTGTGGGGGAGGAGTAACGAGTTGTTATCAAAATGGCCCTACCACTATTGATGGTCCTTTTGGGGCTATACAAATGGCCAACAAATTAGTACATGCGCAGGACATCAGTCCTGATTGCAGAAATAGCTCCATCGGTTGCGGAACAACTAATCAAACCGGAAAAGGAGCAGTAGAGCTTCACCTTTGGAAGAGTAACCCTATTACTTTAAATGGTACACCACCAACGGGCGGATGGAATTTTACATGGAGTTGCAATGCCCGCCCAGGTAGCCTGGTTAATGGTGGTGCCAACCAAACCTATGTTTTAAGAGCGGTTATGTATCCTTTTACACCGGTAGGAAAAAATCCGCCTACACCCAATAATGCTAATCCGTGCTATGATAATAGTCCAAGATTTTTAGAAAGCCCAGCAATTACAATATGTGAAGGACCTTTTACTTATAACCACCTTGCAGCGGATAAAGATTTAGATAGTTTATATTTTAAGTGGGCTCAGCCCTGGTCAGCTGTTGGTACTCCTATTAACTGGAGTACAGGATATTCGTTTAATAGTCCGTTTCCAAGCCCGCAATCCAACCCGGCTAACGGGCCACTGGTTTTGGATGGCAGAACCGGTGAAGTATCCATGAATATTCAATCGGCTAACACTGGCTCTTATGCCAGTTGCTTTGCCGTAGAGGCATGGCGTTGCGGGCAAATTGCTCCTGGTGTGGTAGGCCCTGTTCTCATTGCTGAGGTTTACAGGGATATTGCAATTATACTTAGAGATGACTGCGATCCCGTGCTTGGAGGTAACCCGAATACTCCGCCATCTATTAATATTGATAGACAAGTTTATAAGAATATTAAAAAAGTGGGTAACTCCTACACTACTAAAGTTTACCCTGGTGATACGGTTAAGTTTCAGTTTAGTGCATCTGATCAGGACTTTTACCTGGGGCAGTTTCAAAATATCACCTTTACAGCTGCAGGCTTACAGGTATCAAGGCCTTTGGCCTCCGGTTCCGGCTGCATTGGGCCGGCCCCATGCGCCACATTTTCTCCGGTTTCTCCTCAAACAGGTTACTCTAACACCTTAAAAAACGAACAGGAATTCTTTTGGGTGCCCGATTGCCAGCATTTGGGCGTAGCGGGTAACTTCTGTAATCCTATCAATAAATTCAGTTTTTCATTAAGGATGCAGGATGATGGATGTCCTGCGCCTGAAATATCCCTGGTAACTTTTACCGTTGAAGTGGTGCCCGGTGATCCAACACCTCCACCTTTAAAGTGCCTCAGTTACCTTGATCCCTCCGGTGATATTCGCCTGGCCTGGGATTCTATACCATTGGATAGCGGTCTTAACTTCAACTATTATATGGTATTGGGTTCTAATACTATTAATGGTCCCTATGACACTTTATCTTATGTAACCGATAGAGATTCACTCAGCGCTATTGTTAGTGGTGGTTCAGGATACGAGCACTTTTATATCCAGCAAAGCACCGGTAAATGCGACTTTCTTTCCACACCTTCGGATACATTGAGCCTTATGAAACTGAACCTTACCGCCACACCTCCGGGGAGTGCCGAGTATGCCACACTGAGCTGGAATGCGCTGCGCACCCCATTGCCCTATACCACTACGGGCCTTTATGAAATATGGACAGAAGCCCCGGCCGGGAGCAACAACTGGTCGCAGGTGGGCAGTACCCCAAACCTTACTTTTACAGATACGGTAACCGTGTGTAACTCACTGGTAAACTACCAGATAAGGGTAACCGATACCAGCCGCAACTGCCAAAGCACCAGTACGCTTGACAGTGCCCATTTTTCAGACAAAACAAACAACGATGCGATAGTGCTTGATAGTGTTAGTGTAAACGCAGGCGGCAATGCTATAATAAGCTGGCAGCCCACAAAGTATGCTGATGTGGTAAACTACTACCTGTACTTTAACGACCCCAAGCTGGGCTGGATAATAGTGGACACTATACCAGTTGGCGCCACCATGCCGCATGAGTGGCCCGGCAGCCAGGCAGATGCTCGCAGTGAGCAGTTTAAGGTAATATCAGTAGATAGCTGTGGCAACCAGAGTGATGACCAGATAGTAAAACCCCATGCCAGCATCTTTTTACGGAACTACCTTAATAAGTGCGAAGCCTTCTCGCGCATAAGCTGGAACACCTATGAAGGATTTGGTAAAGATGCCGTGATTGGTTACAAACTTTTGTTGCAAACCAATGGGGGCCCGTGGACAGAGCTTTTTACAGCCGGCCCGCAGGATACCTCTTACCTGCAGCGCAACCTTGATAATGGTACAACCTACTGCTACCGGGTACAGGCTATAGATAGTACAGGCCGTACCTCCACCTCTAACGAGTTGTGCATACTGGCCGAAGTACCGCGTAAGTCTAAAGTTTTGTATATATCTCAGGTTACTAATGATATGGATAGAGATGCGGTTAAAATTCACGCATTTATTGATAGTCAGGCAGATGTCCTTGAGTTTGATCTGGAAAGGGCACCAAGTAAATTAGGACCTTATAGAACTATTGGAACAGTGCCAAAACCGGGTGGTGGGGCAACTACTATTTCGTTTAATGATTATGAGGCCGATTCTGATAGCAGACATTATTATTACCGCCTGTCCGCCACCGATAGTTGTGGAGGCAGGGATACCGTAAGTAATTTATCGCGGAATATTTTGGTACAGGCTACTGCCCGGCCAAATCTTACCAACCTTATTACCTGGAACCCATATCAATCCTGGGGAGGGGTAATTGACAGGTACGAAATCTACCGTAAGGCCGGTGATGAGGTTAGCTTTAGCCTGGCAGGCACTACAGCCGGAAATGATACCACTTTTGTAGATGATATTAGTGATTACAGAGAAACTTTCGGAAACTTCTGTTACCATGTTGTAGCTATTGAGGGTGCTAATCCATTAGGTTATACGCAGGATAATGGCCAGCCCTTTTTCAGCAGATCAAATGATCGCTGTATAAATCAGGGAGCAAAAGTGTTTATGGCTACGGCCTTCAGGCCGGGTAGTGATATTGTTGAAAACAGAACTTATGGACCATCCATGAAGTTTAGTGAAATAGAAGAGTATCATTTCTACATAATGAATCGCTGGGGTGTAAAGGTTTTTGAAACTTATGATCCCAATGAAAAATGGGATGGTATGTACCAGTCAACTGAATCACCTCAAGGCGTTTATATCTACTTTTTAAGATATTCATCACCCGGGGGTGTACCACAGGAAGAACGTGGCGATTTTACCCTTATCAGGTAACTCTGAGGAAATAATGAGTAATCAAACCAAAACCCCGTGCGGTAAACTACTGCACGGGGTTTTTGTGTTATATTGCAATAAAACGGTTTTATAGATAATAATTCCATAAACTAAGTTGTAGTGTACTAAAATCGCTGATGAGTGAGCCATTGTTAACTTATGCTCAATCGCACTTTTTAATTCAAAGCACTGTGCTTAGCTTTAGCCAAAATTTAATTAGGGATGAAAAGATTTATTCAAATCGCTCTGTTTGCTATGGTTTTTCTAACAGGGGCCATGGAGAGCAAGGCTTCTCACATGATGGGAGGGGAAATCACCTGGGAGTGTCTTAGTAACGGAAAGTATATTTTTACCATGACTCTTTACAGGGAGTGTGGTACTCCTGCGGCCACAATGCCTACAGCGGCCACTATACAGGGCCCTGTTAGTATTCCTGTTTCGTTGGCCAATGGCACAACTCCGGGTATTCCAAATCCTCTGGAAATCTCGCCTGTATGTGCCGGTGGTGGACAAATACAATGTGTAAGCTCACCCTCTGGTGAAGGTGCAGTTGAGAAATATGTTTACAAAAGTGCTCAGGTAACGCTAAATGGTACTCCGCCTGCCGGTGGCTGGACTTTTTCTTATTCTCTTTGCTGCCGACCTGGTACGGTTGTGAATGGACCAAGTAACCAAAACTATTTTCTACGGGCCATTATGTATCCTTATACCCCTGTAGGTCAAGGTAGTGCCAACACAGTTAATCCCTGCTATGATAGTAGCCCGTTTTTTAGTGAAACTGGTTCTATAACCATTTGTGAAGGACCATTTACATATAACCACCTTGCCAGTGATAAAGATCTGGATTCTCTTTATGTAAGATTTGCCGACCCCTGGATTGGACAGGGTCAACCAGTTACCTGGGCTAGTGGTTATTCACGTTCATCTCCATACCCCAGTTCGGCTAATAATCCTTCCAACGGTATTGTAACACTTAATGGAGCTACCGGTGAGGTTACTATGAATATTCAAACTGGTACCCAGGGCAGTTATGCGAGTTGTTATGCCATTGAGGCCTGGAAATGTGGCCAGGGACCAAACGGTCCTCAGCCACAGCTCGTTGCGGAAGTTTTCAGAGATGTGGCAATTGTGCTTCAAACGGGTTGTCCTATAAATACAGAGCCTGATGTAAGCATTGATACTGCCTTATATACGAACATTGCCCGCCTGGGTCCAAAGGATTACAGCACAACTGTTTACCCTGGTGATACCATTAATTTTGAATTGATCGCTAATGATAATGACTTTAATTTTGGTAATAACAGTTTTCAGAATATTACCTTCAAAGCCGCAGGTTTGCAGGTTTCAAACCCTTTATCTTCCGGCACTGGTTGTAATGGTCCTGCCCCGTGTGCCACATTTACACCAATAGCTCCGCAAACCGGTTATGTTAAAACACTTAAAAACGAACAGGAGTTCTTTTGGGTACCGGATTGTCAGCACCTTGATGTTGGTGGTAACTTCTGCAGCCCCTTTAATACCTTTTATTTTTCAATGCGTATGGAAGATGATGGCTGCCCGGCCCCGCGTGTAGCACTTACCACTCTTGTCGTGAAGGTATTAGCTGGTGACCCTTCACCGCCTGATTTAAATTGCTTAAGCTATACATTGCCTAGTGGAGATATCCGCCTGGAGTGGAACCCGGCTACTTTGGATAGTGGCCTTGCCTTTAATTACTATATGCTTTTGGGCGCCACCGGCCCCAATGTAAATGGCCCCTATGATACCCTTCAATATATCACTGATCGTGACTCTCTAAGCACCATAGTATCAGCTTCAGGTGGCTATGAGCATTTTTACATGGTAAAAAGTACGGGTAAATGCGACTTTTTATCAGGCCCCTCCGATACATTGAGCCTTATGAAACTGAACCTTACCGCCACCCCTCCGGGGAGTGCTGAGTATGCCACACTGAGCTGGAATGCGCTGCGCACCCCATTGCCCTATACCACTACGGGCCTTTATGAGATATGGACAGAAGCCCCGGCCGGGAGTAACAACTGGTCTCAGGTGGGCAGTACCCCCAACCTTACTTTTACAGATACGGTAACCGTATGTAACTCATTGGTAAACTACCAGATAAGGGTAACCGATACCAGCCGCAACTGCCAAAGCACCAGTACGCTTGACAGTGCCCGTTTTTCAGACAAAACAAACAATGATGCTATAGTGCTTGACAGTGTGAGCGTAAACGCAGGCGGCAATGCTATAATCAGCTGGCAGCCCACAAGGTATGCTGATGTGGTAAACTACTACCTGTACTTTAACGACCCCAAGCTGGGCTGGATAATAGTGGACACTATACCCGTTGGAACTACCATGCCGCATGAGTGGCCCGGCAGCCAGGCGGATGCCCGCAGTGAGCAGTTTAAGGTAATATCAGTAGATAGCTGTGGCAACCAGAGCGATGACCAGATAGTAAAACCCCATGCCAGCATTTTTTTACGGAACTACCTTAATAAGTGCGAAGCCTACTCCCGCATAAGCTGGAACACCTATGAAGGATTTGGTAAAGATGCCGTAATAGGTTACAAACTTTTGTTGCAAACCAACGGAGGCCCCTGGACAGAGCTGTTTACAGCCGGTCCGCAGGATACCTCGTACCTGCAGCGCAACCTTGATAATGGTACCACCTACTGCTACCGGGTACAGGCTATAGATAGTACAGGCCGTACCTCCACCTCTAACGAGTTGTGCATACTGGCCGAAGTACCGCGTAAATCACAGGTGCTATACCTGGCCCAGGTTACTAATGATCCTGACCGTAATACCGTACAGCTAAATGCCTTTATAGATGCCCAGGCCGATGTGCTTGAGTTTATAATAGAGCGTGCGCCAGACAAGCTTGGCCCATACCGCACTATAGCCACGGTGCCCAAGCCGGGTGGTGGTGTAAGCACCTTTAGCTTTAGCGATTATAGTGCCCTGCCCGATAGCAGACACTATTACTACCGCCTTTCCGCTACTGATAGCTGCGGAGGAAGGGATACCGTGAGTAACCTGGCCCGCAATATATTGCTGCAGGTAACCCCACGCCCCAACCTTACCAACCTTATTAGCTGGAACCCCTATACTACCTGGACAGGACAGGTGGACAGGTATGACATCTACCGTAAGGGAGGAGAAGAGATGAACTTTAAACTGGCGGGCAGTACCCTGGGCAACGATACCACCTTTGTGGATGACATCAGCGATTACAGAGAAACTCCGGGCAACTTTTGCTACTATGTAAAGGCAGTAGAAGGTACCGATGCACCTCCGCTAATACCAGTTTACACCCAGGATAATGGTCAGCCGTTTTTCAGCCGCTCCAATGAGCGCTGTATAAACCAAAAGGCAAGGATATACATCCCCACGGCCTTCCGCCCGGGTAGTGATATACTGGAGAACAGGTTTTTTGGCCCATCCATGAAGTTTAACGAAGTGAGTGAATACCACTTCTACATAATGAACCGCTGGGGTGTTAAGGTATTTGAAACCTATGACCCTACCCAGAAGTGGGATGGAACCTATAATGGATCGGATGCCCCACAGGGCGTTTATATCTTCTTTATAAAATACTCTACCCCCGGTGGCATACCACAGGAGGAGAGAGGCGATTTTACCCTGATAAGGTAAATCCTAAAACACAATGCTATACCAAAGCCCTTCCAGTTTTTTGGAGGGGCTTTTTTAATTAATCTTAGTATCGGTAAATATTCTTACTGATTTCAGCAGAGCGACTGATCCCTCATAAAAAGGCGCATATTCTCATTGACTCTTTCTATTTGGGGATAGTGTGTTTAGTTTTATCCAAAATAACATAGCAATGAAAAGATTTATCCAAACCATTCTCTTATTGGTGTTTGTTCTTGCTGGAACGAAGCAAGCAAATGCCTCTCATCTTCTGGGAGGAGAAATCATTTGGGATTGTATTGAGTCAGGAACTAATAAAGGGAAGTATATTTTTACATTGGTTCTTTATCGAGAGTGTTCTCAAGGTGCAGCTGGATTAGGTGCAAGTGATAACATACAATTTTCGGGTGGACCCAATATACCTGTTACGCTGCAACCTGGCTATCCTTTGGATATTTCGCCTTCGTGTGCTGGTGGAAGTGGCATTTTTTGTGGAATGACTGCCGGAATTCCATCTGGACCAGCCTCGGGAAATGGAGCAGTCGAGCAAAGGGTTTATAAGTCTGCACCAACACAACTTACCGGAACCCCTCCCGCAGCTGGCTGGGAGTTTTCGTGGTCTAGATGCTGTAGACCAGGTAGTGTTGTTAATGGTCCTACTGGAAACTACTTTCTACGAGCTAAAATGTATCCTTACACGCCTGTAGGCGCTGCCTCACCTAATACTGTAAACCCATGCTACGACAGCAGTCCCTATTTTGGAGAAATAGGATCGTTAACTATCTGTGAAGGTGCTTTTACCTATAACCACCTGGCTAGTGATAGAGATCTTGATTCTCTATATATCAAGTTTGCAGACCCTTGGGCAGGTCAAAACCAGCCAGTTAATTTTGCAAGTGGCTACTCTAGAACTTCTCCATACCCAAGTAACGTTACAGACCCGTCCAATGGTGCTATTACATTAAATGGTCAAACCGGAGAGATAAACATGAACATTCAGACAGGTACAAAAGGTAGCTATGCTAGTTGCTACGCCATTGAGGCCTGGAAATGTGGCCAGGGTCCTAATGGACCTCAACCTATTCTGGTGGCAGAAGTATTTCGTGATGTTGCCATTGTGCTTCAAACTAATTGTTATAATCCACCAACCATACCAGTAAATAATGAGCCAACTGTAAGTATTGACACTAGCTTATTTAAAAACATTTTTAAACTGGGTCCTAAGAATTATTCTACCACGGTTTATCCCGGAGATACTATTAGTTTTAGATTAGTGGCAAACGATGCCGACTTTAATTTTGGAGCTAATAGGTTTCAATATATCTATTTCGATGCTAAAGGGCTCCAGGCTGCTAGTCCTCTTTCAGGGACAACTGGTTGTGATGGCCCGGCTCCATGTGCATCATTTAACCTAGTAAGTTCCTCTCCACCCCCTGTGACATTAAAAAATGAGCAGGATTTCTTTTGGGTACCTGATTGCCAGCACCTTAATGTTGATGGAAACTTCTGTAGCCCTTTTAACACTTTTACATTTTCTCTGCGTATGCAGGATGATGGCTGCCCGGCACCTCGCGTTGCACTTACCACTTTTGTAGTGAGGGTATTGGCTGGTGACCCATCACCACCGGACATGAATTGCCTGAGTTACGTGCGCCCAAGTGGCGATATTCGCTTGCAATGGAACCGTGCTGCTCAGGATAGTGGCCTTGCCTTTAATTACTATATGCTGATGGGTGCTACCGGCCCCAATGTAAACGGCCCCTATGATACCCTTCAATATATCACTGATCGCGACTCTCTAAGCACGATAGTATCAGCGGCAGGTGGCTATGAGCATTTTTATATGGTAAAGAGTACCGGTAAGTGCGACTTTTTATCAGGTCCATCGGATACGCTGAGTTTGATGAAATTGAACCTAACGGCCACACCCCCTGGTAGCGCTGAGTATGCCACACTGAGCTGGAATGCGTTGCGTACTCCATTACCCTATACCACTACCGGCCTTTATGAAATATGGACAGAAGCCCCGGCCGGGAGTAACAACTGGTCTCAGGTGGGCAGTACCCCCAACCTTACTTTTACCGATACGGTAACCGTATGTAACTCATTGGTAAACTACCAGATAAGGGTAACCGATACCAGCCGCAACTGCCAAAGCACCAGTACGCTTGACAGTGCCCGTTTTTCAGACAAAACAAACAATGATGCGATAGTGCTTGACAGTGTGAGCGTAAATGCAGGCGGCAATGCTATTATAAGCTGGCAGCCGACAAGGTATGCTGATGTGGTAAACTACTACCTGTACTTTAACGACCCCAAGCTGGGCTGGATAATAGTGGACACTATACCCGTTGGAACTACTATGCCCCATGAGTGGCCCGGCAGCCAGGCGGATGCCCGCAGTGAGCAGTTTAAGGTAATATCAGTAGATAGCTGTGGCAACCAGAGTGATGACCAGATAGTAAAACCCCATGCCAGCATTTTTTTACGGAACTACCTTAATAAGTGCGAAGCCTACTCCCGCATAAGCTGGAACACCTATGAAGGATTTGGTAAAGATGCCGTAATAGGTTACAAACTTTTATTGCAAACCAACGGAGGCCCCTGGACAGAGCTGTTTACAGCCGGTCCGCAGGATACCTCGTACCTGCAGCGCAACCTTGATAATGGTACCACCTACTGCTACCGGGTACAGGCTATAGATAGTACAGGCCGTACCTCCACCTCTAACGAGTTGTGCATACTGGCCGAAGTACCGCGTAAATCACAGGTGCTATACCTGGCCCAGGTTACTAATGATCCTGACCGTAATACCGTACAGCTAAATGCCTTTATAGATGCCCAGGCCGATGTGCTTGAGTTTATAATAGAGCGTGCGCCAGACAAGCTTGGCCCATACCGCACTATAGCCACGGTGCCCAAGCCGGGTGGTGGTGTAAGCACCTTTAGCTTTAGCGATTATAGTGCCCTGCCCGATAGCAGACACTATTACTACCGCCTTTCCGCTACTGATAGCTGCGGAGGAAGGGATACCGTGAGTAACCTGGCCCGCAATATATTGCTGCAGGTAACCCCACGCCCCAACCTTACCAACCTTATTAGCTGGAACCCTTATACTACCTGGACAGGACAGGTGGACAGGTATGACATCTACCGTAAGGGAGGAGAAGAGATGAACTTTAAACTGGCGGGCAGTACCCTGGGCAACGATACCACCTTTGTGGATGACATCAGCGATTACAGAGAAACTCCGGGCAACTTTTGCTACTATGTAAAGGCAGTAGAAGGTACCGATGCACCTCCGCTAATACCAGTTTACACCCAGGATAATGGTCAGCCGTTTTTCAGCCGCTCCAATGAGCGCTGTATAAACCAAAAGGCAAGGATATACATCCCCACGGCCTTCCGCCCGGGTAGTGATATACTGGAGAACAGGTTTTTTGGCCCATCCATGAAGTTTAACGAAGTGAGTGAATACCACTTCTACATAATGAACCGCTGGGGTGTTAAGGTATTTGAAACCTATGACCCTACCCAGAAGTGGGATGGAACCTATAATGGATCGGATGCCCCACAGGGCGTTTACATCTTCTTTATAAAGTACTCCACCCCCGGTGGTATACCGCAGGAGGAGAGAGGCGACTTTACCCTGATCAGGTAAACCCTAAAACACAATGCTTTACCAAGGCCCTTCCAAATTTTTTGGAGGGGCTTTTTGCTAATAACAAACCCCTTACTAAACCCATAAACGGATTGAATAATTAGCTTTTTTAGATGTCTATTAATGGTATATTTGCACGCAATTTAATCTCAAAGTTGCATCCTCCATGTTGTTAAATACTGACAAAGTTCTCGGTGAAGCCCTTACCTACGATGACGTACTTTTGGTACCGGGTTATTCGGAGGTTTTACCTCGTGAAGTAGACATTACTTCAAAATTCACAAAAAACATTTCGTTAAAAACTCCAATCATTTCCGCAGCAATGGATACGGTTACGGAATCTGGCATGGCCATAGCCATAGCCCAGGATGGAGGTATTGGTGTATTACATAAAAACATGACCATTGAGCAGCAGGCCGTGGAAGTGAGAAATGTAAAACGGGCGGAAAGCGGGATGATTTTGGATCCTGTAACACTGGGCGAAAATGCTTTGGTTGCGGATGCCAAAAAAATGATGTCAGATTTTAAAATCGGGGGAATACCGATTATAAATGGTGACAAGAAGCTTATTGGTATAATCACCAACCGTGATTTGAGGTTTGAGAAGCGCGATGATCGCCCTTTGAGGGAAATAATGACTCGCGAAAAACTTATTACTACGCATGAAAATACAAGTCTGGCGGAAGCCGAACTTATTTTGCAGGAGCATAAAATTGAAAAGCTACCGGTAGTTAAAAAAGACAATACACTTATCGGGTTAATTACCTATCGCGATATCACCAAACTTAAGATAAAGCCTAATGCCTGCAAGGATGCCTATGGCCGGTTGAGAGTGGCTGCGGCTGTTGGAGTTACTGCTGACGTGCTCGATAGAGTCACTGCTTTGGTTGAATCTAATGTTGATGCCATTATTATTGATACTGCTCATGGGCACACGAGAGGGGTAGTGGATGCACTTAAAAAGGTTAAATCAAAATACTCGGATTTAGAAGTAGTGGTTGGAAATATAGCCACTGCCGAGGCCGGTAAATACCTTGTAGATGCCGGAGCCGATGGTATAAAAGTTGGTATCGGACCAGGGTCTATCTGCACAACACGAGTGGTTGCCGGTGTAGGTGTACCGCAGCTCTCGGCCATTATGGATGTAAGAAGAGGGATTGAAGGAAGCGGAGTGCCACTTATTGCTGATGGAGGAATCCGCTTTACAGGAGATATAGTTAAGGCCATAGCAGCCGGGGCAGATACTGTTATGCTTGGATCGCTTTTGGCCGGATCAAAAGAAGCACCCGGGGAAACCGTGATTTACGAAGGAAGGAAATATAAAACGTACCGTGGCATGGGCTCAATTGAAGCTATGCAGAAGGGCAGTAGCGACAGGTATTTTCAGGATGTGGAAGATGATATAAAGAAACTTGTACCTGAAGGTATTACAGGCCGCGTAGCCTATAAAGGTGAGGTGAGCGAGGTAATGTACCAGTTTATTGGTGGATTACGTGCCGGTATGGGATATTGTGGAGCACCCAACATTAAGGCGTTGCAGGAAACCGCCAGATTTGTGAAAATGACCGCTGCAGGTATTCACGAAAGTCACCCACACGATGTATATGTAACCAGAGAAGCACCAAATTATAGTCGTTCATAAAAATTCACTTTGTTTGCAATCAATTTTTAAAGAAAACTAAACTACATGAAGAAGCTTGTTTTAACATGCCTAATTGCCTTAAATGGTATAGCTGCTTTTGCACAGCCGGCCGATCTTAAAAGTAAAGTGCTTTTTACTGTTGCTGATGATACAGTTACTGCCGGTGAGTATATGGCCGTGTATAATAAGAATAGAAATTTGGGTGAGGATATAGACCCCAAGACCCCAAGTGAATACCTGGATCTTTATGTAAACTTTAAATTAAAGGTACATGAAGCCAAAGTTACCGGTATGGATACTGTGCCATCTTTTTTGAGGGAGTACGGTAGCTATCGTGATCAGTTGGCTAAGCCTTATTTAAATGATAAAGATGTAACCAAAGAGCTGATAAAAGAAGCTTACCAAAGGATGGGTAAGGATGTGCGTGCTTCACACATCATGATTATGGTGGACGGTTCTGCGCCACCAGCAGATACTCTACAGGCCTATAAAACTGCAATGAACGTTAAAAAGCAGATTGATAAGGGCGGTGATTTTGCTGCACTCGCACAGGAGTATTCAGCTGATAGTTACTCAGCCAAACAGGGTGGTGACTTGGGTTATTTCACAGTATTCAATATGGTTTATCCATTTGAAACAGCGGTATATAATGCCAAAGTTGGTGATGTTACCGGCCCAGTAAGAACCCGCTTTGGATACCATTTAATTAAAGTTACCGATAAGCGTCCTGCCCGCGGAAGTGTACAGGTAGCGCACATTTTGGTACTTGATAACGATAAGGTGAAGGATAATGACAGCAAGAATGCTGAGCAAAAAATAAATGAAATTTACGCCAAGCTGGAGGCCGGAGAAGACTTTGGTACTCTTGCCAAGCAATATAGTCAGGATCCTACCTCTGCTCAAAAAGACGGTATGCTTCAGCCTTTTGGCATTAATAAAATGTACCCTGAGTTTGAGGATGCGGCCTTTGGTTTAGATGAAGTGGGTGAATACACCAAACCTATAAAAACGCCTATTGGCTGGCACATCATTAAACTGGTGGGTAAAGCTCCAATCGGAAGTTTTGAGGAATCTGAAGATGAGATAAAACAAAAACTTGACAGGGATGACCGTTCACAACAAAGCCAGATTAGCGTAATGAAACGCCTTAAGAAGGAATACAACTACCGCGAGTATCCTAAGGTGATGAAAATGGCATTTGAACAGGTTGATGAATCGCTGCTAAAGCAAGCCTACAAAGCTGAAAAAGTAAAAGGTGCGGATAAGGTTTTATTTGAGTTTGGTCCTAAAAAGTATACGGTGCTCGACTTCCTTAAGCATGTGGAGGCCAACCAGCGCAGCGCCCGCGGAAGCAGTGTTTATTCTGCCGTTAGCGCCATGTATGATAGCTACTCCGAAAATATGTTGGTAGAGTATGAAAAGAGCCGCCTTGAAGAGAAGTACCCGGAGTTTAAGCTCCTGAGCCGTGAGTACTTTGAGGGTATCTTGCTTTTTGACCTTACGGAAAAAAAGGTGTGGAAGAAATCAGTAAGCGATACTACCGGACTTAAAGAATACTATGCTGCCAATAAAGCTGACTATATGTGGAAGGAGCGCTACCAGGCTTACATCATTGATGCTGTGGATCAAAAAACCGCTAAGAAGGCGGCTAAAATGATTTCAAAAGGAGAAGAGGTAAGCGAAGTTGTTTCCTCATTAAACAAGGATTCTCAGCTTAAAGTAAAAATTGACAGCAACCTATACGAGAGTGGTACCAACGCCCTTTTAAAGGATTTACCAAAAAAGGTAGGCACGTCTGAAATATTTGAGAAGGACGGACGCTACTTTGTGGTTGTTTTTGATAAGATCATTGCACCCACCAATAAAACCTTTGATGAGGCACGCGGTATTGTAATCAGTGATTATCAGACTTACCTTGAGCAGCAGTGGCTAAAAGAACTTAAGGATAAGTATGAAGTAAAGATGAATGATGATGTGCTAAAAAAGGTGATTGCAGAACTTGAGTCGCAGAGCTAGTAACATATTATCAATACTATTAATTGCAGGAGGGGCCTTTTGGGCTACCTCCTGTCAGTTTTTCAATAGTACCGGTGAAGAAGTGGAAGGTGAACCACTGGCAAGGGTTTACAACCGATATCTTTATAAAAGTGATCTTAAGGAGTTGGTTCCAAAGGATCTTCCTGAAAAGGACAGCCTGGCTTTTCTCCAAAACTATATTAATGTGTGGGCCAAGGATCAATTGATGATTTATAAGGCCGAGTACAACCTTACAGAGAATAAAAAGAACTTTGACAAAGAGATTGAGGAATACCGCAATGACCTGTTGAAGTTTGCCTATAGGCAGGAGTACATCCGTCAAAATCTGGACACAGTTATTCAGGATACGGCCATACGAAGGAATTACGAAAGTGGTACAAACTCCTTTGTGCTGAAGGAAAATATAGTGAGGGCCAGCTACATTGTTATTAATAAAGATGCTCCCGAACTAAAGGATGCTATAAAATGGTTTTCATCAAGCAAAGCCAAAGACAGAAGCAGTTTATTGGATTACTCCCTTAAATATGCCTATAAGTTTTCGGTAGTGGATAGTACCTGGATGAGCTTTGACCAGCTAAGAAAAATTATACCGTTTGAAAACCCCGTTCAGCTGGAAGTGATTAAAAATAATGAGGTGCAACAATTTAATGATGGTACCAATGTTTACTTAGTGCAGATTTGGCAGTATAAGCTTAAGGGCGAGCGTGCTCCGCTAATTTATGCATCAGATGTAATTAAAAATATACTGATAAACAGGCGCAAGTTGAAACTGCTGAATGAACTGGAGCAAAACCTGCTGAATGATGCCCTCAAGAAAAAAGAATTTGAAGTTTACTAAATGAAGAGATTTTTCACATTTATCCTGGCCTCGGCTGTTTCTGTAGCCTTTGCTCAACCTCGTATTGTTGATGGTGTTGTGGCGGTTGTGGGTAAAAATATTGTACTAAAATCGGATGTAGATCAGCAGTACGCACAGCTTAAGAGACAGGGCGTGGCTGAAGGTGAATCAGACAAATGCAAAATATTTGAAGAGCTGCTTTTTGAAAAGCTGCTTTTGCACCAGGCGGAGCTGGATAGTATTGTGGTAAGCGATGAGGAAGTATCGCAAAACAGCCAGCGTAGGATTGACATGATTGCGCAGCAGATAGGCAGTGTGCAGAAGATGGAGCAATACTACGATAAATCGGTAGTGGAGATAAAGGAGGAAATGGAACCCTTTATCCGCGACCAGATGATAGCCCAAAGGATGCTGCAAAAGATTACCGGCGATGTACAGATAACACCTACTGAGGTGCGTAACTTTTACCGCAGTATTCCTGAAGATAGCTTACCGCTGATAAATTCGGAAATTGAATATGCCCAGATTATCAAATATCCCAAGCCTTCCAAAGAGTCAATAGAAGAGGCTAAGAATAGGTTGCTGGAATTAAAGCAGAGAGTGGAAGATGGCTCTTCTTTCAGCACACTGGCTGTTTTATATTCAGAAGACCCGGGTTCGGCCAAAAATGGTGGTAAGTATGAATCCATTAAGCGCGGACAATTTGTGAAGGAATTTGAGGCGGTGGCTTTTAACCTTAAGGAAGGAGAAATTTCATTACCCTTTAAAACAGAATTTGGCTACCACATTGTGCAGTTATTAAAGAGGAGAGGAGAAGAGCTGGATCTAAGACATATACTTATTAAACCAAAAATTTCTCCTGAAAATCTTAAGACAGTTGAGCTATACCTGGATAGCGTTCGCCAAAGTATACTTAATAAGGAGGTGACCTTTGGGGAGGCAGCCGAAAAGGCATCTGATGATGAAGACTCCAGGCTTAATGAAGGTATTAGTATTAACCCTAACTCTGGCGACAGCCGCTGGGATAAGGGCGAACTGAGCCGCGATGTATTTGTAGCCATTGAAGGTTTGGAGAAAGGAAAAATTTCAAAAGCTTCCTTTTTCAGAAGCCCCGATGGAACTGAAGGTTACAGGTTGATTAAGCTATTGGAAAAAACTGAACCACATAGAGCTGACCTGAAAACGGATTACCAAAAAATACAATTGATGGCCACCCAGGAAAAGAAAAATGAGGCCACCCAAAACTGGATAGAAGATAAACTAAAAACTACTTACGTGAGGGTAAATAATGATTACCTGAGCTGTGAGTTTAATCAGAATTGGATAAAACAATCTCAATATGTCGAATAATACAAGCGATGCCAAAGCGGTAGATAACTTAGGAGTAAAGTATCAACAGCTAAAATCTGAAATAGGAAAGGTAATCGTAGGGCAGGAAGAGGTTGTTGATCTTCTCATCCTTTCTATTTTATGCAGAGGCCACTCACTATTAGTGGGGGTGCCCGGGCTGGCTAAAACGCTTTTGGTAAATACTACCGCCCAGGCTCTCGGCCTTAGTTTTAACCGTATTCAGTTTACGCCTGATCTTATGCCATCTGATATTGTAGGTGCAGAGATATTGGATGAAAACCGCAACTTTAAGTTCATTAAAGGGCCACTATTTTCTAATATTATATTGGCTGATGAGATAAACCGCACCCCTCCTAAAACGCAATCAGCCTTGCTGGAGGCTATGCAGGAAAAGTCGGTTACAGCGGCTGGACATACCTATAAAATGGCTGATCCTTTTTTTGTGCTCGCTACCCAAAACCCTATTGAGCAGGAAGGTACATATCCATTGCCCGAAGCACAGCTTGACAGGTTTATGTTTAACATAGAAGTTGGTTATCCTAGCTTTGAGGAAGAACTTCAGATTGTGAAAAGTACAACTACCGACATTGCCACCCAGGTAAATAAGGTGCTGGATCAGCAGGAGATTATCGATTTTCAGAAGTTGATTCGCAAAATTCCGGTAGCCGATAATGTATATGATTTTGCAGTGAACCTGAGTAGCTCTACCCGTCCTGACTCAGAGCGGGCCAAGAGTGTTACCAACGAATACATTGCATGGGGGGCTGGCCCAAGGGCTTCACAGTATTTAATACTTGGTGCTAAATGTCATGCGGCATTGCATGGTAAATACTCTCCCGATAAGGAAGATGTATTGGCTATAGCCAAGCCGGTATTGCGCCACCGTGTGGTTAAAAATTACAAGGCTGAAGCCGAAGGCGTAACAATTGATGACATCATTAAACAGCTCGTTTAATAATTCAATCAACATATTTTGTGCAAAACAACACTGGTTTTTGGTCGCTTAGATTGAAGCCCGTTTCCACCTTTTATCATTAGCTTTGCAGCGTTTTTTGCAAACCGGGAGAAACTCTTTTATGCCATCCACAAAATATATTTTCGTTACCGGAGGTGTTACCTCCTCATTAGGGAAAGGTATCATTTCAGCTTCTTTGGCAACCCTTTTACAGTCAAGAGGTTATAGCGTTACCATACAAAAGTTAGATCCCTATCTTAATATTGATCCCGGTACTCTGAACCCTTATGAGCATGGTGAGTGTTTTGTTACCAACGATGGTGCAGAAACCGACCTTGACCTTGGGCATTACGAGCGATTTTTAAACAGGCCAACCTCACAGGCTAATAATGTTACTACCGGTAGAATTTACCAATCGGTAATTGATAAGGAGCGCAGGGGTGACTTTTTGGGGAAAACCGTACAGGTAATTCCTCATGTAACTGATGAAATTAAAAGGCGCATACAACTGCTTGGCAATACCGGTGAGTTTGAAATAGTAATCACCGAGATTGGTGGAACAGTAGGTGATATTGAAGCACTGCCTTATATAGAAACCGTGCGCCAGTTGAAGTGGGAGTTGGGTGATGACTGTATGGTAATACACCTTACCCTGGTGCCTATGCTTGCGGCCACAGGTGAGCTTAAAACCAAGCCTACTCAGCATTCCGTAAAAAGTTTGCAGGAGAGCGGTGTACAACCTGATGTATTGGTTTGCCGTTGCGAACATCCTATAGGTGATGAAATTAAAAGAAAGCTGGCCCTTTTCTGTAACGTTAAAAAAGATGCTGTAATAGAATCACTTGATGCTGAAACTATTTATGCCGTGCCGATTTTAATGCGCAATCAGCATTTGGATGAAGTGGTACTAAAGCGCCTGGGTTTACCAATTGAGGATAATCTTGACCTTGTAAACTGGAAAGACTTTTTATACAAACTGAAGTACCCAAAAACTGAGGTAAACATTGGTCTTATCGGTAAGTATATCGAGCTTAAGGATTCCTACAAGTCCATTGTTGAAGCCTTTATACATGCAGGTGCAGCAAATGAGTGTAAGGTTAACATCAAGTGGATACACTCTGAAAATATTAGTGAGGAAAGTGCGGCCAAATATGTTGAAGGATTGGATGGCGTACTTGTAGCGCCTGGTTTTGGAGAGCGCGGTTTTGAGGGTAAACTGGAAGCCATCCGCTATGTTCGGGAAAATAAGATTCCATTTTTTGGAGTATGCCTTGGTATGCAGGCGGCTGTAATTGAATTTGGGCGCAATGTGCTCAATTGGAAGGATGCCAATTCATCAGAAATGAACCCAAAAACTAAACATCCGGTAATAGCCCTAATGGCTGAGCAAAAAGATGTTGAAAATATGGGGGGCACTATGAGGCTGGGTGCCTGTGATTGTGAATTGATAGAAGACAGTCATTCGTATGCTGCTTACCGCAGAAAGGTGATAAGCGAACGCCACCGCCATCGCTATGAGTTTAACAGCAAGTATTTAAAGGATTTTGAAAAGAACGGTATGATTGCCACCGGTAAAAATCCGGATACGGATTTGGTGGAAATTGTTGAAATACCTGACCACCCTTGGTTTGTAGGCGTTCAGTTTCACCCTGAATACAAGAGTACGGTGGCTAACCCGCATCCACTATTTGTAAAATTTGTTGAAGCCACTATCAAGGCTTCAAAACATAATCATAATGAATAAAAAACCTTTTGACATTAATACCATCATAGGCTTTTTGCTGATTGGTGGTATCTTTTTGTATTTCGGATATTTTGGTAGAGAAGATGTGCCGGCCGATACTGAATCTGCTGATAAAGCTGACAGCGCACAGGTTGTAGAAGAAACCCGTGATGAGATTGTAAGAGACAGTATTTACGATACGGCCGGAGATACAACTGTAGCGGATAGTGCCGAAGCTCTGGCAGCCGCCCCGGTTGAGGAGCAGCGCTTTACGCTGGAGAATGAGGTGCTAAAGGTTGTTTTATCTACCAAAGGCGGACAGGTGGTAGAAGCCCGGCTTAAAAACTATCAAACCTATGATAGTTTACCCCTTTACCTTATTAATGAAACTTCGAGGTTTAATATAAACCTTGGTGATAATACCAATACCGCTGACATGGATTTTACCGGAGTACAAAACTCCGATAATCACGTTACCATGACGCTGAATACCCGAGGCGGTGGCACATTGGAATACATCTACCGTATCAATCCGGATGATTATATGCTGGATTGGGATGTACGTTCCACGGGGCTGGGCAATCAGTTGTCAAATAACTCTGGCCTGCAATGGGAGATGCAAACCTTAAGGCACGAAAAGAACCTGGAGAATGAGCGGACAAATACTCATTTGGAGTACCACTTTGCCGGAGATGATGACTTGGATGACCTTTCGGCTACGAGCGATGACAGTGAAACAGAAGAAGACCTGAAGTGGGTAGCCTACAAGCAACAATTCTTTTCATCTATCTTACTTAATAAAAGTGGTGATTTTAACAAAGCTGAACTTGTTTCTAAAAACCCACCTGAAACTCAGGAGGATTACACTAAGCTGTTGGTTTCAAAGGTTTCAATAGGTGGGCAGGGTAGCGACATCAATAACCAATATGGTCTTTATCTGGGGCCAAATAAGTACGATATACTTGAGGCTTATGACCACGGCTTTGAAGAATTGATACCACTGGGCTGGGGTATTTTAGGCTGGATTAACCGCGGGCTTGTTATCAACCTGTTTAACTGGCTTGAGGGTTATGGATTGAATTATGGTCTTATCATTTTGATTATAGCCTTAATCATAAAGATTATACTGTTTCCTTTTACCTATACCTCATATCGCTCCATGGCCAAAATGCGGGTTTTAAAACCCGAAATTGACGAGCTTAATGAACAGTATAAGGATAAAGAGCCCATGAAAAAGCAGCAGGCTACTATGGAGCTTTACCGTAAGGCAGGTGTAAATCCTCTGGGAGGTTGTATTCCGGTATTGTTTCAAATGCCCATACTTATTGCATTATTCCGCTTTTTCCCGTCTTCTATTGAGTTAAGGCAACAGCCGTTTTTATGGGCAGATGACCTTTCTACTTATGATTCTATTTGGACATTTGGTCATGTGCCTATCCTGGATTCTATTTATGGAGACCACGTAAGTCTTTTTACACTCCTGATGACTGTATCTACGCTGATCTACACCTACATGAACCAGCAAATGACGGGTTCAAACCAGCAGTATCCTCAGCTTAAGTACATGATGTACCTGATGCCGGTTGTTTTTCTGGGTGTATTTAATAACTACGCGGCCGGTTTAAGTTACTACTACTTTGTGGCCAACGTTATTACGTTTAGTCAGCAGTTTGCCATCAGGGCCTTTATAGATGAGGATAAGATACACGCCAAAATACAGGAGAAAAAGGCCAAGCCAAAGAAGGAGAACCGCTTTATGCGCAGAATGAAGGAGATACAGGAGGAACAAAACAGGCAGGCCAGGCGCAAGAAGTAAAACGAATTTCCCTCAAAATTTTAATTGTCTAAAACCCGGCTATAAGAGTCGGGTTTTTGTTTTTTAATTATTATTTGGGATGGTTGAGTTTGTATCATGGGCCTACCCCGTACAACTCGATAACCTTTGTAATCAGCTCTATTGTAGCAATATTTATTTGCACCAATTTTACTTATAGACCGCAGTAAGTGGCAACATGCCATACGTGAAGCCACAAAAGAAAAAAGCCCCACAATTGTATCAATTGTGGGGCTTTTTATAAAAATCTTAAAAGTGATTATTCATCTGTGTATTGCTCGCTGCTCATGTAACTATTTACATAATCGTAAACGTTTGTCATTGGGTTAAATGCCCAGATTACGGTTACGAAGGATATCTTTCTCTCATAATCAAACTCCTTTGCCTTGAGCTTAGGGAAATGATGATAAATAGGAGTAGATGAGGTTCCTATAATATCTCCTTTAGTAAAATTACCGGCAAAAGGCCAGTAGCTACTAAGCGAGGTACCAAAAGCATCTTTTGGGTTGCTGTTACCCATAAATAAATATTGATGAAAAATGGGATCACCATTAGCAACAATAAACGCTGTTGTATCCCTGTTGGGGATGTTTTTTGCCCAATTACTCTGAAATGGGGTATTCGCAACAACATTTTTTTCATTCATAAATTTCAAATCCTCATCAACAGGGGGTAAAAAGTACTTTGCTTGAATATCCGCAATCATGTAAGTTTCAATTTTGAATACATCCGGTTGAACCAATGTATCTTCAAAAAATTCCACTTTGCTGCTTACCACCCATGAGGTATCATCGCGAAATACTGTATGGCCCACTGATGCCACTGGTTTCTTCAAGGCTTCTGCGGCCAGTACCTTCCGTAAATCCTTATAGTCCGTTGAGCCAGGTAAGGGCAACTCACCATTTACTACATAAGATTGAATTGTAGGAACAGGAGAAAGTTGTGCAAGAATGGAATCAATCATCGGGTTATAAAAATCAGAACCACTTCCTAAAAAAGAAATATGATTTAATCTGTTATCAAACTCGTCTTCAACCCTTATCCTTCTCTGAACTAAATCCAACGTTGCGTTATCCGTAAGGTTATAGCCGGTAAGCAGTAAAACATTACGTTCGGGCCTCAGATTAATATTAATTGTTGAACCTGGCACCGGAATAATGGGCTCCTCATCTTTACAGGAACCTAACAGTGCCAATAGGGCGGTTGCTACAATAAGCTTCTTCATTCTGTTGTTTTTAACGGTGGCAAAAATACTTAAAAATCAACGCGAGTAAAGGGTAAGGTATTATCCGATAGAACAATATCTCTGTGTACCTAAACAAGCGGAGCATAAGGGTACCAAAGGAATAGTCGAATTATTTGGTGAAAGGGTTGGGTGTGTTGCTCGATTTTCAGGGTTCTAAAATCAGATCAATGTAAACGGGCAGATGATCGCTAAAGCCGCCATGATACTTCATGCCAATAAATGAGCGGAAAGGCTTTTGACCGGGATACTTTTCGTCTTTTTCTAATAAAAACGGATGCTTACAAACTACTGCTTTCTTTTGCTGTATATCCGGTGCGCGATTGTCCATAAGGCTTTTACTGACTATTATCTGATCAAGGTAACTCCATACTCCGCGATACCTGTGGCTTCCTTCGTTTTCGGGCATTGAGGCCATTAAGTTTAGCAGTTTCCCCTTACCCTCTTTTTCCTTTATCAGGTACTCACTAATGCTAATATTATTCCACTCATCATTAAAGTCTCCGGCAATAACAATATTGGCCTCTGCATTTTTAGTGTAGATGGAATCTGCGATAAACCTTACGGTTTGGGCGGCACGTATGCGCTTGGGTTCTGATTGTGCCTGGCCGCCATACCTGCTTGGCCAATGGCAATACATTACATGTATAGTATCAGCAGTGGTGGTAAGAAGTTTTGCATAAAGAATATCGCGGGTGGCAAAGTTCGGGTCATCTGCCATTTTTACAGGGATTGGTGCCGAATAAAGTAGTTTCAACTTATCCTTGCGGTAAACCATGGCCACATCAATACCTCGCCTGTCCGGAGACTCGTAATGAACAACTTCATAGTTAAACTTGCGAAGCACTTCAGTGGAAACGAGGTCATCCACAACCTTTCGGTTTTCAACCTCTGCTAAACCTACTACATCGGGGGCTTCCCAATCGCCAATGCTCAAAATGGCTTTTGCCATTCTGTTGGTTTTCTCGCGATAGCGATAATTGCTCCAGTTTCGCATCCCTTCTGGTGTAAACTCATCATCGTTTTTGGTTGAATCATTTTCAGGGTCAAAAAGATTCTCCACATTATAAAAGGCTATGCGCAGGCTTTGCTGAGCTACAAGGGAAGGAAGTGCAGAAGTAAAAAAGATGAAAAGGAGGCCGAGCCGCCTAACCTGGAAACATTTTAGTAATGTATTTGCCAATTTCTTTAAGTTTTAGCTGACGCGAATCCGGAGTAAGTAAATAGGCACTGTGCGGCATTACGTTTACCTGGGCCTCACTAATATCCTGTACAATTGCTTCACCGCCATTTTGATATATAAAGTTAAGACCATTGGCCCCATCACGATTGGCACCAGTAAGTATTATACCCATGGCTTTATCACCAAACACCTCACCAATGCTATAAAATGTTACATCCAGCGATGGGCGGCTGAAGTTTACTGCTTCACTAACGCTTAATGAAATGGTATGGTCTCTTTCTACCAAAAGGTGATAATTGCTTGGTGTGAGATAAATGGTGTTGGGTAAAAGGGGTTCTTTATCTTCAGCTTCCTTAACCCTTAGTTTTGTGGAGTGCTGTAAAACTTCATCCAGTCGGCTATCTACGTTTTTCAGTCGGTGAATAACCACAACTATAGGTACACCTATTGGGGCCTTTAGCTCCCTAAGGATTTCTTTAAGCGCCATTATACCACCAGCACTGCATCCTATAACTACTATGTTTTCAGACTTTTTGATAAATCTTCGAATCTTGAGTTACTTCTTTAAACTGTAGCCTGTCATTATAAAATATTATTGACTCTTTTGAGCCTAATGCCATAAAGCCACCTTGCTTAAGCGATTTATTAAACTTTGCGATAACCCGGTGCTGCAGGTTTGCATTGAAGTAGATCAATACATTCCGGCAGATGATCAGGTCAAAATCCTCAAAAGGTTTACCGCTTACCAGGTCATGCTGCTCAAAGCGCACATTTCGGTACAAATCATCATCAAAAGTTCCAAAATCCCCATTCCTCGAAAAATATTCCGCAAGATTCGCAGCTCCGCCTGAATCATGGTAGGCCCGGTTAAAGCTTTCTATATGCCTGAGCTTATATGTTTTTTTAGCAGCTACATTTATCACCGAGGCAGATAGGTCGGTGCCCAGTATTTCAGTTTTATTCAATAGCCCCTTTTCGTGTAGGATTATTGCCATAGATAAAACCTCTTCACCAGTGCTACAGCCCGCAGACCAGATTTTTACTTTTTCCTTTTGCTTGAGCACAGGAAAAACCATTTTAACCATGGTATTGTAAAAAAACGGGTCGCGAAATAGCTCAGTTACGTTTACGGTAAACTTTTCAATGAACTCGTTAAGCGCTTTATCTTCCTCTCTTAAATAATCAACATACTGTTTAACACCACTAAAATTAAGCTCGGCCAATATCTTGGTTATCCTGCGCCTTACTGATGCTTCGGAGTACTCTCTAAAATCCAGTCCTTTTTCAATCAACAAAAAGTCAAGTAAAAGGTCTTTATCTTTCAGGCTCACATAATTCTTTTCAGCATTGTAGAGACGGTTTTCGAGCATAGAGATGAAGATTCGGTAATTTAATTAGAAAAAAGTAATAGGATAAAAGCCACAATACATGAAACTTAAGGTATTGGTATTATCATTTTTTAGCGTTTTTATTTCGGCTTATGGCCAATCTCCCGCAGATTCCATGAAGACGCAAATATCTTTCGAAATACGATACGACTTAATCAATAGTACCCTAAAAAGTTCAGGCAGAGTTGCAGCAAGCCCACTAAAATTTAAACTTTTGGATTGGGCCTATGCAGGTGCCGCGGCAGGGGCTATAGCCATATCATTTACCCAGGATGAATACATCCATACCAAATTGCGCGGAAGGGGTAATGCCGCGTTAAAGGGTTTGGCTACCTATGCAGGGGAGCCCTTTGGAAACCCTTACATAACTACCGGCAGTGCACTGGGTTTATACTTAATAGGTAAAGGTTTTGGTAAAGATGAAGTTGCGGAGCCCGCACTTCTGGCATTTCAGTCTATCGCCATTTCGGGCACTTCGGCATTTTTATTTAAAATGCTGTTTCACAGGCAGCGCCCACGTGAAGGAGTAGAGGCCAATCCCAATGTATGGTATGGCCCTTCTTTTCACGATGATAATCTTTCCTTTCCCTCAGGCCATACCACCATCGCATTTTCCATAGCCAGCTCCTTATCTACCTATTATAAGGATAGAAAAGGGGTAGGCATAGCATTGTATTCATTGGCTACTATAACCGGATGGTCGCGCATACACGATAACGAACATTGGTTTTCCGATGTAGTGGCAGGTGCTATATTAGGCTACTTTGTGGGGCATACAGTTGCAAGCCCCGGCCTTTATAAATGGTCAGTATTGCCTAATCCGGCTGGAGGTATGAGTATCGGATTCAATTACTCCTTTTGAAGTGGATACAGCTTTTTCAGCTTAAAAGCATTTGGCTGGCCGTTTATAATAATATTCAGCACATAACCACCCGGAGGTAGCTTGCTTCCATCAATATTTAAAGTGTCTCCTGCAGTCATTATTTTGTTGCCGGCCGTAATGCGCTCACCGTTGGTGGTATAAATTTCCCAAAGCACTTTGCCGCTGTAGGCTGCGGAAAAATGTACCTGAATGCTATCTGTAAATTCTTTGCTGTTGAGAGTTAATTCCGGGAGTTCCTGATCAACCGATAAGGCAAGTTCAGTTATTTCTGTTTTTTTCGGAAGATTGCAATGGAACACATCTCCACCACCATAGCGATTGCGCTCATCAGTAATCATGAGGTGGTTGTCATCCAAAAAGGTGATACCTTCTTTCTGGCTCAATGCCTCAAATTGATAGGTGGTGCTCTTACCTCTTAAAAAGTGCGAGCCCTTAAAATTTTCAAAAGTCCACATCTTATCATACCCAAGCAGCACAAGGGTTTTTTTATTTGGGCTGAGGGTAGCTGCACTAATCCACCAATAATCCCACTTACCCTCGGTGCCGGTTTTAAAGCTATCAAGCCTTGTAAGGTTGTAGTGGCCGCCCCGGGCCGGCATTCCATATTGGTACGTATAGCCGGTAAAAGGTTCCGTTCTGTTTTTGGTAAAGAGAAAGATAGAATCGTTGTAAACCACCATGGCCTCCAGGTCATAATTCATTCTTTCGTCATCCGGGGCAAATTCCTTTTGGTCAGCATACTTGAAGTGAATCTCGCTATAGTAGGTGGTAGAATCCGTTTCGCTGATGGTGTATTTGTAAATCACCAAATCCTTGCGCTTATTCCTGTTATTTCCAAAATCACCAATGTATATGTAGCCTTCCGCATAGCTCACCTCCTCCCAATCAATATTAGAAACCTCTGCCAGACATTGGCGCTTTACAATTTTACCATCTTCATCCGTAAAAAATAAATCCGGGCGGTTGCCACTATCATTAATCATAGCAATATGGCCGCTGGGCACTTTGGCTATTCCGCTGCACTCCTCAATATCTTCATGCAGGCTGCCCACCTTTTTTAGAAGCAGCTTTTGCTGCCCCATCACCAGGGCCGAAGCGCTAAATAGCAGAATTATAAAAGGCAGATTAATCTTCATGACGTGTGTTTTCAGAGTTATCAGGTTACATCATTTAGTATCAGGCAGCCATCACCATAACTTAAAAAGCGATATTCATTGGCCAGCGCATGCTCGTATATTGTCTTCCAATTATTACCGATGAAAGACGCCACCAATAATAGCAAAGTGCTTTTTGGCTGATGGAAATTAGTGAGCAACCCCCGGCAAATCCTGTGCTTGTAGCCTGGTGCTATAATCAATTGGGTTTTGGCTGTTAAAATTTCCACACCTTTGTTACTCATCTCAATGGCAATCGCCTGTAAGGCATCTTTCACATCAGGTAGGCGCCCTTCCTGGTAAGGTTCCCATTGTGTTACATGGTAACTCTCCAAATAACCTTGTTGTTTAAGTAGTTTTGCGCCCAGCCAGTAAAGGCTTTCCAAGGCTCTTAATGAGGTAGTGCCTACCGGAATAAAGGGCTTATGCAGGTTATCCAGCAACGCATCCAGTAAAGTGCGCTCAATAAAAAACTCTTCTGCGTGCATTTCATGATCCTGCATAGTGTCAGAGCTTACAGGCTTAAATGTACCCGCGCCAACATGTAAGGTTATAAACTCCTGCTGTACGCCATGCTCAACCAGTTTTTCAAGTAGCTCAACAGTAAAGTGGAGCCCTGCCGTTGGGGCAGCTACTGAGCCATCTGTTTTGGCAAACAAGGTTTGGTAGGTGTTCTTGTCATTTTCTTCCGCATCACGGTTGAGGTAGGGAGGTAGTGGAGTTTTACCGGCCTCTTCAAGTATGGTAGCAAAATGCTTATCGCCAGTCCAGCTGAATTGAATGATAAACGCATCACCATCGCGGCTTACCTTTTCGGCAGAAAGGGTTTCGCCACTGGCTGTGATTAAGTTCAGCAAACCGCCTTTCCATTTGCGGGCACCACCCACAAGGCATTTATATTCTATGGGGGATTTACTCTGCATAGCCTGCTGTATATCCCTGTTGTTACCGGGCTCCAGGCAAAATATCTCTATAGTGGTCTTTTCGTTTTTTGGAAATTTTAACCGCGCCTGTACCACCTTGGTTTGGTTGAAAAGCAAAAGGGCATTATCTGGCAAATACCTGTGCAGCTGGTTGTATTGTGTATCGGTAACTTGCGCGTTTTGGTATACCAGTAGCTTTGATGAGTCCCTTGGTGAAACGGGATATTTGGCTATTCTTTCATCAGGCAACTCATAAGAGTATTCCTCAATCCTGATATTTTTTACGTGTTGTTCCAAAAAGGCTTTTACTTTGAGCCCGCAAAAATATGAAGAAGGCTGTAGTAAGTGTAACTAATGATCTGGTAACTGACCAGCGTGTGATGCGTACCATTGGCGTGCTCCGTGAGCTGGGCTTTGAACCCACTTTTGTGGGAAGGCAGTTGCCGCAAAGCCTAGCTTTCAATAAGCCCTATCCCTCACACAGGTTTAAGCTATGGTTCAACAAAGGCTTTTTGTTTTATGCTAATTACAATCTGCGCCTTTTCTTTTTTCTCCTTTTCAGGAGGTATGACTTGTACCTGAGCAACGACCTTGATACCCTATTGCCCAACTTCTTAGTTTCAAGACTTAAGGGCAAACCCCTTATTTACGATTCTCACGAATACTTTACCGGTGTGCCCGAAATTCAACACAGGCCTGTAGTTAAAGCTGTATGGACCCGCCTTGAACGATGGATTTTTCCTAAACTCAAGGATGTAGTTACCGTTAACGAAAGTATTGCCGGACTTTACGCAAGCGAGTACGGTAAGCAGGTAAACGTGGTCAGAAATATATCGGATAGCAGCTTGCCCGAAAATGTAAAAAGCAGGGTAGAGCTGGGCCTGCCGCATGAGGCTTACATTTTAATTAACCAGGGTGCGGGTATTAACGTAGATCGGGGTATGGAGGAAGCTCTGGAAGCTCTGAAACTTCTCCCCGAAAGGGTAGTGTTGTTGATAGTGGGTAATGGCGATGCTGTACCCGGCTTAAAACAACTGGCAGAAAAGGAGGGATTACAGGCAAGGGTGATTTTCAAACCTAAACAACCCTACCTCGAAATGCTGCAGTACACGCTTAATGCTGATTGCGGGCTTTCACTGGATAAACCGCTAAGTCCCAATTATCAGTTTAGTTTACCCAATAAAGTTTTTGATTATATAAAATGCGGATTACCCCTGGTGGTTTCGGGCGTGGTTGAAGTAAAAAAGATAGTTGAAAAGTATGAGTTGGGTGAAATAATTACAGACCATCAACCTCAAAATATTGCAGAGGCCATATCAGCGGTAATGCAAAAAGGCAAGCAATATTATAGGCCCAATCTTGCGCAAGCAGCAGCCGAAAACAATTGGGAAACTGAGCGCCAGGTGTGGATTGAGATTTTTAGCAAATACAGCTAAACCTACAGGGTAGGAATCTCTTCCGGCTGATACTTTTTGCTGTAATGTATTAAGAAGCCCAGCTTATAAAAGTTAAAAACTCTTAAAGGCGGATTGGAGCTGTATAGCACTGCCTGCTCAAGCAGATGGCCGAATAAACGGTAAAAAACAGAAACACCAATCGTCAACCCCACCTTCTTCATTTGGTTGTAGGTTCTTAAAATCTTTACGGATTTTATGAAATCCTTATCCTTACGGAGATAAAGGGAGTAGAGGTTTTTTAGCGCCAATTGTGTTTTATCCAAAAACTCCTGGTTACTCTCCAGTTTGGAGTGGATTACCGGATTGTCAATATGCTTTACAGCGATATTATGCTTTCGCAGATTGTAGCCAAACAAAGTGTCTTCATGGCCATATTGCCTTAGCTTTTCGTCAAATGGCCGTTTCATAAAAATAGGCCTGGGCACTACAAAGTTATTACTGTGAAAGGCATCATGAGGTTTCTGGCTTCGTTGCTCAGCGCTTTTACTTTCGGCTTCTTTTCCATATTTCCAATGGAGGGCATAATCCTCACCGGGCAGCTCTTCCGGATAAATCCGTCCACCACAAAGCACCGTTTCATGCTTAAGATTATCCAGGTAGGTTTTCAAAAAGTCTTTTTTGCTGATGAGGCTGTCATCATCCATAAATAATAAATACTTACCCGAAGCGGCCTGTCCCAGCCGGTTTCTTATGGATGAGCGACCCACATTATCATTAAAATCAACGTAAATAAGGTTTTTGATTTTCCTGAGCCAGAAGTTGTGTTTCTTTACCCGCTCCACGCTTCCGTCCTCAAATACTAAAATCTCCACTACCTTCTCCAGGCCTTCGCGCTGAGTGAGTATCTCCTTTAGCAAAGGGGTAACATTTTGATTAAAAACAGGTATGCAGATGCTTAGTGTCGGCAATCTGAAATTTTTAGGTAGTTGAGTACTTATAATATGGAAGCTTTGCTATGATTAACGCATTTTAGGGTAAAGCGTTCTTCTACCGGCACTGGATTAATGATTTTCAAAGGTAAGGTCACCTTATCAAAGGCTTTTTTGCACGGCCATAAATACTTTACCGTCCTCGCACTTAAGCGTTTTGTTGGGGAATTTCAAAATCAATGAATAGTCGTGCGTGGCCATTAATATAGCCCGGCCATTATCACTGATCTGGTTAAGAAGGATCATGATTTCTTCCGAAGTACCGGGATCAAGGTTACCGGTTGGCTCATCGGCCAGAATAAGTTCAGGATCGTTTAAAAGCGCTCGTGCAATGGCAACACGCTGCTGTTCACCGCCCGAAAGTTGAAAGGGCATTTTAAATCCTTTGGTAGCCATGCCCACTTTTTCGAGCACCTCATTTATTTTGGCCTCCATTTCCTTTTTGTTTTTCCAGCCTGTCGCTTTCAGCACAAAAAGCAGGTTATCGCTCACACTACGGTCGGTAAGCAATTGAAAATCCTGAAATACGATACCCATCTTTCTGCGCAGGTAAGGTATTTCCTTTTCCTTAAGCTTTGTTAAATCATAACCACAAACATTACCCATGCCGGTTTGCAGGGGTAAATCACCATACAGCGTCTTCAGCAGGCTGGACTTTCCGCTGCCTGTTTGCCCGATCAGGTAAATAAACTCGTTTGTTTTTACCTCAAGATTTACATCTGATAAAATCAGGTGTTCCCGCTGAAATATAGAGGCATCTTTAAGATTGATGATGGAACTGCTGTTCATATTTAGAAACTGTGAAAATAAGGTGGCCCAAAACTAAGGTAAATAGGGGAAAGGCGGAGTTGCTTTAGATTTTGAAAACTCTTTGAATGATCGGGATATCAGCAGGAGCAATAATTCACTACTACTATTTTTTTCTCGCCAATGGAGTTTAGCAGCTCATACACCCGCTCCGCTTTTTGTGAGAAGTTCAAATCACTTTTATTAATAGCCTTTAGTTCGCGGCTGAACTTATCTGTTTCAACAGTTTTTTCAAAAATGTTAACCATAAAATCACATATTTCGGCATTGGTTCTTATGACTTCCAAAGGCTTGCCTCTCATCCATTCTTGATCGTCACTGTTAAGTGGATTATATATGCCCACCCCAGGGCCATATTTTTTTACGGCTATAAGTTTATAAGATTCAACATCACCTACATAAACTTTTTGTGGATTAAAGAGTCCAATAACCTCCATCGTATTTTTTTCTAATGACCAATAATCTTCGCACTCAAATTCTACCCAATCAGCGTACAAGGTTAATGAGTCTTGATAGTCTGCAATTGCTGGTATTTCTTTAGCCAGGTAGGCTGAGTAATGGAGTGAGTCGAGGTTAGTTGTTTCCGAGGAGGTTTGTAAACCAAAAGTTTTCATCTCTCCATTACTAAACTGGATTTGTATTTTGAGGTAAAGAAAGGGGCTTGGCTCTGCATTAACAGAAAGGTTAACTATTAATAGCATTAGCAAAACCAGCTTTTTCATAGGGCAAGGGTAATTAGTTGTGATTCCCCCAAATATAGTTCACAGTTGTTCATAATCGTTAACCAATATTAATCAACACGCCACGTTGATAAAACCTCACACCCCCAAAGCACCCCCTCTGTAGAAACGGCTACTTTTAAACCACAGAAAATTTAAAGGAAAATGATGATCAATAGTCATCTTAAAGCATTAGTGCTTAGCTTATTGTGCTTTAGTGGGGTTTTTGTTAATGCGCAATCCAACCGGGTTTTACAGGATGCCACTACCGATTACGAAAACGGAATGGAGCTTTATCGCAAAGGCCAGTACGGTAATGCGCAGCAATTACTGGATAAAGTAGCTGAAGAAGAGTTTTATAATGACCGCGAAACCAGGGCTTCGGCAACCTATTATGCAGCAATGTGCGCCATGCGCCTGTATAATGGAGATGCAGAGTCTCGTGTGGAAAAATTTGCTGAGAGGTATGAGTTGAGCCCTTTGGCAAACCGCCTGTACCTGGAGTATGCCAACAACCGCTTTAGTTTAAAGCGCTACCGCGATGCAGCCGAGTACTACGAAAAGGTGGATAAATTCAGGCTGAGTAATAAAGCCATGGATGAGTACTACTTTAAAAAGGCTTACTCGCACCTTGTTTCTGATCAGCCTGAAAAGGCTAAGCCTTTGTTTTTTGAGCTTAAGGATAAAAACTCCGAGTATGCAAATTCATCGCGCTACTATTACGCACACTTGCTTTACGCGGATAGCAACTATAGTGCGGCATTAACTAATTTTTTACCCCTGCAGGGGGATGAGTCATTCGGGCCTTTGGTGCCTTATTACCTGGCCCATATATACTATAAGCTGGGAGATTATGATAAGCTTCTGGAGGTAGGCGAGGAGCTGGTGGAAACTGCCACTCCCAGCCGGGCTCCTGAAATTGCCAAACTGATGGGCGATGCATTTTATAATAAAAATGATTATGAAAATGCGGTAAAATACCTGGAGCTCTATAAGGAGAAAGGTGGGCGCATGCTCCAGCAGGATCATTTTGAACTGGGATATGCCCATTACAAACAACAGCACTACCAGGATGCCATTTCATCTTTCAACAAAATATCAGGAGGTAACCCGGCACTAAGCCAAAATGCCTATTACCACCTGGGCGATTGTTACCTGAAAACAGGTGATAAACAAAAGGCTATCACTGCCTTTAAGGCCGCTTCAGAGATTGATGCCTCACCAACCATACAGGAGGATGCCTTTTTTAATTATGCTAAATTGGTTTATGAATTTTCTGATCCTTTTGAGGATGCTATTGGTACGCTCAATAACTTTTTAGACAAGTTCCCCAATTCGCCCTATACTAAGGATATACACCGCTACCTGGCCAATCTGTATATCACTACCAAGGATTACGACCGCGCCTTGCAGGCCATTGAAAAAACCGGACTTGAATCTCCCGGAATGAAGGAGGCGTATCAGAAAATTGCCTTTTACCGGGGTTCAGAATTATTTAATGCGCTGAAGTACACAGCGGCTTTAGAGAAGTTTAAAGAATCGCTCCAATACCCGATAAATCAAACTATAAAGGCATTGAGCAAATACTGGTCGGCTGAAACCTACTATCGACTGGCTGAATATGATAAATCGCTGGAGGCCTTTGAGGAATTCAGAAATTCGCCCGGAGCCTATAATATGAGTGAGTACAACAAGTCATTGTACCAAACAGGCTACAACTATTATAAAAAGTTTGATTTTGAAAAGGCCGCAAACAACTTCCGCACATTTGTAAATAATGCTCCTAAAAAGGATCCAAGGCTGGCGGATGCTTACCTGCGGCTGGCCGATAGTTATTTGCTTACTGAAGGCTACCTGGTAGCCGGTGAATTTTATAACAACGCCCTCAAGGCTGGTACCAAAGAAGCTGACTATGCGCTTTATCAACGGGCCATTTGCCTGGGGCTTGCCGGTAAAAAGGCCGATAAGGTGTATCAGCTACAGGAGCTTTTGCAGAAATACCCTTCTTCCATTTATGCTGAGGAGGCCCAGTATGGTATAGCTGAAACTGATCTTCAACTGGAGAATTACGCACGCGCTTTGGCTGAGTTTGATAAGTTTATCGCTGAACGCCCCAATTCGCGCTATGTGGCTAAGGCCAAGCTGCAAAAGGGTTTGGTGTACAGCAATACTGATCGCAACGGTGAAGCCCTTTCAACCTATAAGGCTATTGCAAAGGATTACCCAGGCTCAGAAGAATCACTGGAGGCGGTTGGGCTGGCCAGGTTGGTGTATGCCCGCGAAAACAAAATTGATGAATACCTGGATTGGGTAGAGGGTCTCAACTTTGTAAACTTTGATAAATCTACCCTGGATTCCACAGCCTTTAACTCTGCCTTTGAGCAATACTCGCTGGGCAAGTGCGAATCGGCTATCCCCACTTTACAGAATTACCTGAGCCGCTTCCCCAAAGGTTTACAGCGCCTTAAAGCCAATTATTACCTGGCAGACTGCGCCCGTAAGCTGAACCGTGAAGATGTGGCGGCAGGAGCCTATGAGGAGATATTAACCTTCCGTAAAAGTGAATTTACGGCCGAGGCTGTGAGCTACCTGGCCGGTAAGGCTTATCGCGAAAAGCAATATGCAGAAGCCATAAAGTATTATGACCAGTGGTTGCAACTGGCCGAAAGTAAGGAGTCAGGAACCAGGGCGCAGGCTGGTATTATGCGATCTGCCAATGCGCTTGGCGACTACAACAAGGCTGCGGTATATGCACAACTTATTTTAAATAGTGAAACCCAGGACCCTGCTTTACAGCGCGATGCCCGTAAGATTATCGTGCAGTCTAAAATGGATCAGGGACTATGGGAGGAGGCTATTGGTCAGCTGAATCAACTGATTATTAGTTCCGGTGGTGAAACCAAGGCGGAAGCGTATTATAACCTGGCATTGGTTCGCCATAAGCAAGAGCGTTATGAGGAATCTACAAAAACGGTGTACAAACTAATTGAGGAAATGCCCGATTACAAGGAGTGGAAACTACGGGCTACTATTCTATTGGCCAATAACTTCTGGAAACAGGAGGACATCTTTCAGGCTAATTACACTTTGGATTTTGTGATTAATTCTGGCTACAGCCAGGAGATAGTAAACGAGGCACAAAGCCTAAAAGATAAGATAGCCCTTGAGGAGCGCAGGAAGGCCGAGATGAAAAAGGCAGAATTGATGCGCAAGGCAGACAGCACCAGCCCGGTGGTGGGCGATGGTATGCGCATTATTGACCAGGGCGAAGAACAACCGGACAGTACTCAAATCAACCGATAATTGTTGAGCATGAAAATTTTAAAGTCGTTATTACTAGTTGGTTTTATAGGGTTTGGATTGCAGGCGCAGGCCCAGCCAACGGATTTAGGTACGGTAGAGGTAAAGGTTACCAATAGCTATAAAGCTAAAGTGAGTGAGGCTGTAAAGCATAACGAACAGCCAAAGTTTGAGGATACTACTACCAGTAAAATTCCAGTACAATATAAAATTGTAAGCCAGCCGATAGAAGTTAAGTACAGGCCTGAGCCTATAAGTGCCGCACGGATCAGCCAGGTACCTGTTGAAAAACTTTCGCAGGGTATGGTAAAAGGTGGTTTTGGTTTATACGGTACTCCTTTTTTAGAGGCTTACTGGAATAGCAAAAGATCATCAACACAGAGCTATGGCTTTTGGGGTAAGCATTTCTCCACCAAAAGAGGTGTGGATGAAACTATTTATGAGAGCAATGGTCTTAGCCAGAATACCGTAGGCGGCTACTACAATCACTTTTACCGAAACATGACCTGGGAGAGCAAGCTGTACGGCCAGTGGG
This sequence comes from Schleiferiaceae bacterium, assembly GCA_963758205.1. Classification (GTDB taxonomy): domain Bacteria; phylum Bacteroidota; class Bacteroidia; order Flavobacteriales; family Schleiferiaceae; genus Owenweeksia. The sequence goes on along the minus strand of CAVWUM010000006.1, from coordinate 454,750 downwards.
ATAAATACACCTATTATGGTGTGGATAACTTTACTGATAGCCTTGACTATTTGCGCGATCAACCCCGCGATGCAGATTACAACTGGTACCGCCAGTATGGGGTAAGCACCAGCCTTACCGGCAAAAAGCAAAAGGATATGGGGTGGATTGATGAAGTGGGCCTTGATTATTACAACTTTAGTGACCGTTATGAAGCGAGTGAAAATTTTGTGAGAGTAGGTTCAGCATGGCAGTTACCGGCCGGTGAACAAAAACTTGATCTGGATCTAAACCTGAGTTACTTCCAAACCAATTTTGATACTGTAGCCAAAGGGCAGCAATCATACTTTACAGTGCAGGCCAGGCCTAAAGTGGAGCTTACTAAAAATGATATTCTATTTGACTTTGGTCTTAATGTTTACTCCAATAGTTACAATTCTGAGCTTACCGGTGGTGAATATCAAATTCACTTTTTCCCAGAGGTAAATCTCCAGTTTCCTTTTGTTAAAGATGTACTTTCTATATATGGTGGTGTAAAAGGGCAATTGCAGCAAAACAGCTACCGCGTGCTTACGCTCCAAAACCCTTATATAATGCCCGGTGATACCCTGCGCCCAACACGCACAACTGATATTTATGTTGGATTAGTTGGTATTTTAAGTTCCACCACCAGTTTTAACATTAAAGGAGGCTTAATGCTGCAAAGGGATTTAGCACTGTTTTACCGCAATCCGTTTTATCGTAACCTGGTGGATTCAGCCGTTTTTCAGGCTTTGGATGTGCGCTACGATAATTCCGAAACCTTTTATGCCCGTGGTGAACTTGCATCTAATATTAATGACAATTTGCAGATCTCACTTTTTGGGGAGCTAAGGAGCTATAGTACTGATGAGGAGGAAAAGGCATGGCACCTTCCTTCTTTTTTAGCCGGGCTTGATGTGGATTATACTATTAAGCAAAAAATAAAACTGGGCACCGAGTGGAATTATGTAGGCAAGCGCCAGGCTTTTATGCAGGAAATAAACCCTGAGGTAGAAAGCACACTGCCGGGTTACCTGGATGTGGCTCTGGATGTGGAATACCTTTATAATTCGTGGCTGTCGGCATTTGTGAGTGTGAGCAACCTGCTAAACAGTAAATATGATATGTACCTGGGCTACAAGGCGCAGAGCATCAACTTTTTAATGGGATTCAGTTACAAGCTGTGATAAGCCAGCTGTACATTGTACACTGTACATCGTACAATGTACAGTGGGCTTTGGGATTATTATCATAACATCAATTCCTTGTTAATTTACTTTTAAGGTTTTTCTCACCTTGATTCATTTACCTAATTTTCACCACTGTAGAAAAAGAGCGAATCAAACTCATGAAAAAACTTTATTTGGTAAGGCACGCCAAGTCTTCGTGGAAATTAGAGGGCATACAGGATATGGACCGGCCATTAAAAGGCCGCGGGGTAACTGATGCCTACAGTACTTCCGAGTGGTTACGGCAGCAGGGTGAGGTGCCCGATCATATTATTTCCAGTCCGGCCACAAGAGCATTGCATACGGGTTTAATTTTTGCAAAAAGCCTTGATTATCCGCTTAGCGAAATTGAGATTGAAAAGAAGATATACCATGCCTCAACCCGCGATTTGCTGGAGTTGGTGTATAATTTTGACGATACCTATGAATCAGTAATGTTATTTGGCCATAACCCAACTATTACTGATTTTGTGAACAAGTGTATAGACCACCGCATTGATAACGTGCCCACCACGGGGGTGGCCTGTCTTAAGTTTGCTCAAAACGCATGGAAAGACATTGACAAAAAAGCCGAGCTGGTATTTTTTGATTATCCCAAAAGAAGAAAAAAGCGGTGAATAGAAAACCAAAGCCTACAATTATAGCCAGGGATGCAAGCTGGCTGTTGTTTAATGACAGGGTATTACAGGAGGCTCTGGATAAATCCAATCCTTTATTTGAAAGATTACGGTTTCTAGGAATTTTCTCCAGTAATATGGATGAATTTTTCAGGGTGCGCTATGCCAGCATGAAGCGCCTTAGCCAGATTAATGACTCGCCAAATAAACGTTTGGGTGGACAAAAGCCAAGCGAATTGCTATCGGCAATCTCAAAAAAAGTAATAAAAATGCAAGCTATGGCCCAGCAAACCAATGATCAGTTGTTGGTGGAGCTGGAAGAGAACGACATAGCTTTTGTGGATGAAAAATCCCTTACGGCTGGCCAGCAGGAGTATGTGCGGAACATTTTTATAGAGAAGGTGAGCCCCTCGGTGTTTACGCTGATACTTAACGACAAAAAAGCGGTACCCGAATTAAAGGATAAGGCCATATATCTCGCCATTAAACTGATAAGGGATGATAATCCTGATAAACCACAGATGGCGCTTATTGAAGTACCATCCGAACTGCTTGGCAGGTTTTGGGAGCTCCCGAAATATGGTAAGCAATATGTAATGTACCTGGAGGATGTAATTCGCTATAATCTGGATTACATCTTCTTTATTTATGATTTTGATCGGATTGAGGCACATACAGTAAAGATTACCCGCGATGCCGAATTGGATCTGGATGATGATGTATCCAAAGGGTTTCTGGAAAAAATGTCGAAATCCGTAAAACAACGTAGGGTGGGAGATCCCGTAAGGTTTGTGTATGATAAGGAAATCTCCAGCGACTTGTTGCAGTTTTTAATGCAGCGCATGAACCTGGATTCGTATGACAGCCTTATTCCGGGGGGGCGCTACCACAACAAAAAGGATTACATTAAATTTCCGAGCATAGGTGGTAAAAACCTGGAGTTTGAACCGCTACCACAGGTACAGCATCCTGACCTTGATATGGACAGGAGTATCCTTAACGTGCTTCGTCAAAAGGATGTACTTCTGTTTTTACCCTACCATACCTTTTCGTATCTCATACGTACATTACGTGAGGCCGCGCTTGATCCTGATGTGGTAAGCATACAGGCTACATTGTACCGAGCGGCTGATAAATCAAGAATAATAAGTGCCCTGGTAAATGCTGCCAAAAATGGCAAGCAGGTAACTGTGGTTATTGAGCTTAGGGCCCGCTTTGATGAGGAAGCTAATATTAAGTGGACACAGGAGCTGCAGGCCGAAGGTGTGCAGGTAATTTTTGGTGTGCCCGGCTTAAAGGTGCACAGTAAGCTTTTGTTGATTACCCGCCAGGAAGAAAAAGGCCTTCGCCAGTATGCCTCCATAGGTACAGGTAACTTTAATGAAAGCACGGCCAAGCTCTATACCGATTATCACCTGCTTACCGCTAAAAAGGAAATTACCAGCGAGGTGGCCAAGGTGTTCAGCTTTTTGCAGAGCAACTATAAGCGCTTTAAGTACAATCATCTTATTGTATCGCCACACAGCACCCGCAAAGCCTTTATTAATCTTATAGAAAGAGAAATAAACCACGCCAAGCGCGGCAACCCCAGTGGTATTACAGCTAAGCTCAATAGCCTATCTGATGTAAAGATTATTGATAAGCTATACGAAGCCAGTAGCTACGGGGTAAAAATAAAATTGATAGTGCGTGGTATTTGCTCACTGGTACCCGGCATAAAGGGCATTAGTGAGAATATAGAGGCTATAAGCATTATTGACAGATTTTTAGAACACTCAAGGGTAGTGGTTTTTGAGAATGGTGGTAACCCCGCTTATTTTCTATCTTCGGCTGACTGGATGCCCCGAAACCTGGATTACCGCGTAGAGGTAACGGTACCTGTTTACGATGCCCATATTAAGCGGCAGCTTCGCGATCACCTGGACATAATATGGAAAGACAATGTGAAGAGCCGCTGGCACAACGAGGAACAAAACAATGAGTACCGTAAAATAAAGGGGCCGAGAATTCGCTCGCAGTATGCACTGCATGAGTATGTAAAAAATCAGTTAAAAAGAGGAAGGTGAAAATTCACAAGCTGGCCGCCATAGATATAGGATCAAACTCCGTAAGGCTTTTAGTAAGCAACGTTATTACCGATAAAAAAAATACGCTTTTTAAAAAATCCTCGCTTACCCGCTTACCCATCCGTTTAGGTGCTGACTCCTTCAGTAAAGGAAAAATCAGTAAAAAGAATATGGAAAAGCTGAAAACGGGCATGCAGGCTTACAGGCGTATAATGGAGGTTCACGAAATTGAAATGTACCGGGCCTGTGCTACTTCTGCTTTGCGCGAAGCCAGCAATGGTGATGAAGTGGTGAAAATGGTGTATGAGCAAACAGGTGTAAATATTGAACTGATTGACGGTAAGGAGGAGGCTAAAATGATTTTTAACTCCGAAATGATCAGCAGTATCCGCGATCAGGAAGATACTTTTCTATACATAGATGTGGGGGGCGGTAGTACTGAGCTCACCCTATTTCATGAGGATGAAATTATTGCCAGCCAATCATTTAAAATTGGAACCATACGCCTATTGCAAAACATGGTGCACAAGGATCATTGGGATGAGATGCGAGACTGGATAAAAGCCAATACCAAAAAGTATGATGACATACTGATGGTAGGCTCCGGGGGTAATATCAACCGCACCTTTAAAATGTCTGATAAAAAAGCCGGTCATTTTTTAACGATTGATTACCTGGAAAACACCTACGATCTCTTATTAAAATTTACTCCCGAAGAGAGGATGATCAAGTTTGACCTGAATCCTGACAGGGCGGATGTAATCACCCACGCTCTAAAAATCTATAAATCAGCAATGAACTGGGCGCGCTCGGAGCGTATGCTTGTTCCTAAAAAAGGTTTGGCTGACGGTATGGTGCGCTACATGTATGAGGAGCACTTCCAAAGTAAATGATTGTATTGGATATATCTATAGCTTCACATTTTGCTATAGGAAAATCTAATATTAGCTTTGCGGCAAATTAAAAACACAAAATGGCTGTACTACTTTCTACTGATGCAGATTTCAAAAAGCATCTGGCAAATAATAAAAGTGTAATAGTAAAATTTTATGCAGATTGGTGTGGCAGTTGCCGCCTTTTTGCCCCAAAGTATAAAAGAGTTAGTAATGAGGATGAAATGGCCAATGTAACCTTTTTGGAGGTGGATGCCGAAAGAAATCCTGAAACCCGAAAAATGGCCGGAGTAGATAATCTTCCTTTTTTAGCCGCTTTTAAAAATGGTGAACTAGTAGAAGGCAGTGCAGGCAGCAAAGAGGAATACCTGCGCGCACTTATTGAAAAATCAAAAAATTAAGCCATGCAGATACCCGTAATACGAAAGCTGTTGGCTCACGATATAGAAACCCTGCAAAAAGCTGAAGAGGCTGTGGCCGAAGAGCAAACCCCCGAAATTGAAGTAGAAGGTATAGATGAAGGCGAAAAGTTAACTCATCTCTTTGGTGCCATCTGGATTAAGGAGCAGGTAGCGGCAGGCGAGATGGATGAGAAAACAGCTTTACGGGCTTTTACCCAAAAAGTAAGAAACTCGATAAGTTGATTGAGCTATCGTGCCAGGTAGTATTGATACCCTAAAATAATCTTATATCGGTTTAAGCCTACCTCGCGATTATAAGGTTCAAACCATTTTTCTTTAGGGCGATAAGCAGCTTGTAGATACAGGAATGAATTGTTTGTAAGCCCATATTGGTATCTCAATGAATAATAAAAGGCGCTTCGCACAAACTCATCTTTTTCACTTTCGTAAATTCCGGTGCCTTCTGTAATATTCCATGTACCGCGTTCATACAAAACATTAAGCTGAAGAAAGCTTTTAGTGCTAAAATCATAGCTTACGGTTAATCCTGCATTTAGTGCAGTTTGTGTGAACTCCGGGCGCTCACTGGATAAAAAAGATGTGTCTCCGGGAAAAGTGATTGACATGGGTTGTTCTACACTTTGATACTGCCTTATACCTATTAAAGGATAGATAGATAATTTGGGAGTAACTTCTAAAGCAGCTGTGTAATTAAGATAATAATTGAAAAATCCCGTATTCACCTGGCCTAAAGCGATTCCGTAGCCATCATATGATGTCGGGAATAATACACCAGCTCTTATAATTGAGGATTTAAAAATGCCTTGTCTATCAAATAGACGATAGGCGGCAAAAGTTTCCAAATCGCCTAACAGGGAGTAGGAGCTGCCATTATTTGTTACAGGTATTCTTGCACCAATCAAAAAATCCTTAATGGAAATATTTCCGGTAAGGTTAAAGTCCCAGAATTCAGGTGCAAAGTATCCGGGATATGATTCGAAGTTTACAGCTCCATTAAAGTCTATATGAGTATAAACCTGGGTTGGGTCGCTGGCCAGTATGTTGGTTTTGATAGTATCCTGCGCCCAAAGGCTGGGCTGAATAAATAGCGCTAGTAAAGCAATGGTGATTCCTTTCATTGTAAGAAAATTCTAAGGGTGCGAATATAGATTTCTTTCTTACATCTACTTTCATTTTAACAGTATCGGGAATTATTCTTTCGGTTTTGTCTTTTTATAAAGACTGAATTTAGCGTTATGAAATATGCTTTGAAGCTCTTGTCCTGTGGAGTCAACAAAGGTATTGAGTGCGAAATACTCAATTTCTGTGTAGTGCAGATAATGTGTTGCTCCCAGTTCTTCAGTTTGTTTTATGAATTGCTCCTGATCAATTTCCCAAAGGGTAGCCGCTGTTTTAACGTGCGTATAATACCCCAAGGCACGGGGTTTAGAAAATACGACTATATCATCTTCCGCGAGGTTATTTTGGATAAAGGAAAACAGCTCTTTTGCCTCTGGTGTTTGTGGCCCCACTACCATTTGGTTTTCTTGCTTAATGATGTAAGCCCTAAAAGGCTGATAGGCCACATTAAGGATAATCAGCATTAAAATGGCGATACTACTTTGCCACTTAAATAAACGTGGAAAGCCCGTTGCAGAAAGTAGTATGATGAGGGGAATAACAGGAAGCAAAAACCGAAAACCTCCGGTAAAGGGAAATATTATTATCAATAGGAGGTAACCTGATGTAAAAACGGTAATGAAAGTTTGCTCCTTGCGCATCCTGAGAATGCCAAACAACAAACCAATCCAAAAGAGCAGCTGCAGAATGAGCATAAAGCCATGCCAATGGTTCACCTCTATTTCAATAAAGTAATTGAGTCCGGTGGTGTAATCTTCAAGATGTCTGATGAAAGTTGGTATAAGCCTGGCTTCATTACCAATTTGTGAACTATACCCACCCGAAATACCATTATAACCGGCCAGTAGATTGATGGCCAAAGCACTGATGATAGTTACCAAGGTGAAAAGGCCATACTTTTTATCAAACCCTTTGCTTTTAAAGCTGAAATAGGCTGTAGTTGCTAATCCTGCCAAAGGAATTACCCAGCCAACACTTCGGATAGATATAGCCATGCCAGCCGCAAGGCCTGCAAGCAGAAAGTAGGAGAGCTTCTTTTTAAAATCTGCCAGCAGGCAACTCAATAAAACAAAAAAGGTAAATGGTATATCTGACAGTAACTGGGCTTTTTGCTCAAGTATCCATGGGTGATAAATAAAACTGAGCATTAGCATTAGGCTTAAGAAGTAGGGCACTTTAAATCGCTTTAGTAGCAAAAAGAAAATCCACCCTGCCAGCAAAAGAAAAAAGCTAATGAGGTATTGACCACCTACTATCTCATTTTGAAATAGGGTATTGGAAACACAAAGAAGTAATGGAAAACCGGGAGGGTAGGCCTTAGGGCCAATCAACAGAAAATCCGGATTTTGAATGTATGGAGAAGCACCTAAGGGAAGTCCCTGTTCCAGGTTTTCAGCCTGCTGCAGGTATTGGGCAAAATCATCACCCCAATCATGCGAATCTTTAATATTGATAAAAAAAAGCCCGCAACCCAGTAATAAGGGCAGCAGGCCATTTTTTATAAGATTCACAAGTTGTTTCGGCATCGAGCCGAAAGTACTTCAAAAATTAAAGGCTATTCAACGCAGCTTCATAATCCGGCTCCTGACCAATCTCAGATACCTGTTCGCTGTGCACCACTTTTCCATTTTCATCTGCCACAATTACCACGCGGCTCATTAGTCCTTCAAATGCACCATCGGTAATCTGGGTGTGGTAGTCATCACCAAACTGGTTAAAACGGTAGTCAGAAAGCATCTCCACATTATCTAGGCCTTCGGCTCCGCAAAAGCGTTTTTGGGCAAAGGGTAAATCTTTACTGATGTTCAATACCACGGTATTGTCTTTGTCGGTGGCACGTTTGTTAAACTCATGTACGGATTTGGCGCAAACGCCTGTATCCACACTGGGGAAGATGTTCATCACTAGTTTTTTGCCTTTATAATCGGCCATGGTTTTGGTTTGCATATCAGGGCTTACCAGCCTGAAATCTTTTAGTCCGTCACCTTTTTGAGGAATAGTTCCGTTGGTTTTAGCGGGCTTGCCGCCAAGGGTAATATCTGCCATTGTTTGGGTTTTATTAAAGTTCGTATTCGCTAACCTGCCTTCCTGATTAATGTTTCAGGTTCACCACAAAAGTTGCCCTTTATTTGCGGTTATGGAAGCGAGGATGATAAAAAAGTATGATGTCATCATTCAGCAGACATTTAGGAGTTTTTGTCATGTGTGATTTAGAACTAAATAGTATGGAATACATATTTCTACTATTTATATTGCACAATGTGTGGATTATCGATTTTTCTTGGCTTAAGGATGAAAATAAACCATTATAAGAGAAGTATTTTCTATTTGTTGATAGCAATGATGTTAATCAAAGGCTCATTGTATTCTCAAGGTTTTTCCTATACCTTCTCATCCCCCCGTTATTGGTATCCCAGCCAACCCTATGATACTTTACCAATTATACTACAGATAAGAAGTGCCAACGAGGCATGCGTGAGAATTTCATCTACGTGGGAAGAGATTGATACGGTAATCTCGATAGCCCCCTACACCGTTGTACAGCATAATTTACCAACAGGGCAGCAAGATTTGAGCGGGGTTGTGGAGATGTACGGGCCAGGCCAAAGAAATATTGATGTAGAAAGTAACCAACCCATTGCCCTTTCCTTGTACTTAAAAACTACTGCGTCCTTGGATAGACGGACGCTTTATTACTCTGATAGCTGTGCGGATAGATTTCTGAACGAGGCAACGGATTTGTTTCCACTCAACCGTTGGGGTAACCATTACAAAGCAAACCTACCTAGGCGAACTCAAGTTAAGTACAGGATTAATCAGTATTTAACCTTTCATGCTTCACAGATATATGCTCCCCATATAGTAAGCAAAACGAGCAATACCATAATCACATCGTCTGCTGATACTAGCAATCAATCAGGATGGTTAATAGATTCTGCCAGCCCTCCTTGTTCGCGAAGATTAAACCCCTCCAGACGAAGTTTTGTTGTGGACACGGTTGTGTTAGAAAACTCACATTTTGATTATCATATCCGCTCTGAAGGTCAAAATTCGTTTTTTAATCCTTTTAAGGATAAACTCAAAATAAAATTTAGTAGTCTTGACAGTGTTCGCTTTGCGCTTATAAGCCATTCCATTGAAAATTCAAGGGACTCTTTAGGATACTTTAAGTTAATTGAGCAGGCCCACCCTAAGGAGTTTGCCAGTACTGAGATTATGATTCCCTTTATACCCGGATATGACTCCCTAATGGTAGGTTTGATTTTTTGGGGAGACAGTAACCAGGTAAATGTTAATGGTCAAACCTTTGACTCCATTACCAAAGACAGTAATTTCTATTTTTATTTTCATGAGGACTTGCACATTACGGCCAATAACCCCTTTCAGGGAGCTGTGATAACCATGCCGGGTATTTCTATTCCCAGAGTAATGATTGAAAGTTACAGTGACCAATACCTAAGATAGCACGGGTTTTCACCCTGAAAGTCCAAAGCATTTTATAAAAAAGACATTGTTTCAGCCTGTCAGTCCTATGAGGGTTATTTAGAGCACGGCTTTCTTGGTGCTTCCCAAAACTGCAAGTGGCACATGGAAATAAATGGTAGAGTACCGCCAGGTAGTCAATTCACTCCCTTTGTACATGCTCCCCAATACAGTACCTACCACAGGGCATTGAGTGGTGATTCGGTTTATATACTCCAAAACCCCGATGGGTTTATGGCCATACACTACTCCCGCTCGTTGGACACTTCTGGCTTTGTGGGCCTATACTCCATGCTGCTTACCGAAACCATAGATTTGGGCACTCAGCCCGAAGGCAGGCTACGTTGGCGTACACACCCTGATTCTGCTTTTAAGCCCGCAGGAACAGCAGTACTTTGTGAGGGCAGTTCCGTGTTAGAAGTTTTACCGCCAGACTCTCGCTACACCACATGGAATTATAGCTTACCCGATGGCAGTACATTTAAACAAAGGATAGTAGCGGATTCACCAGATACCCTCCGTTTTCCTTTAAACCTGTTTCAGGGCAACTACATGCTGTTTGTTTGCGACTCTGCAGGCTGTTTGGATTGTGATAGCCTCTCTATTGAAGTATTGCCACTAGATGCACAGGTCAACTCCATAAAGTTAGCTGATGGTTGCCGTGGTATTTATCTTGATGGCTTGGTAAATACCACCGGGGCAGAAACCAGAGAGTGGTTTATCAATGGCTCAAAGGTGGGTAGTGGTGATAGGATATTTTATTCGCTTGAAGAGTCGGATTTTCCCATAGAGGTAAGTTTTATGGCAGCCAATAAAGGCTGCGATACCGTAATAACCAAAAGCTTTAGTGAAGTAACAGGAGCAGCCAACATTACTTTTTCCAATATATTCACCCCCAATGGGGATGGGCAAAATGATTGTTACCAGATGAACGGTGACTTGCAGTTTTACAGCGAGTGTTATTCACTGGCTATTTTTAACCGTGGGAAACAGTATGCAATCTGAGAAAATTGAGGATTGCTGAGTGGCGAAGTGAATGGGGCACAAGCTGCTTCCGGACTTTCATATTTATAAATTGGGCAAATCAAACATCCCGCATAACCTTAACGAGTAGTTATTCCCACAAAAGCGGTTTATTTGCGGCCGTGAATTTTCATCAATACGATCTTATTATTTGCGGGGCTGGCCCAGCGGGCACTAGTGCAGCCATGGCCCTGGAAAATAGCGGCCTCAAATTAGCCCTGCTTGATAAATATGATTTTCCCAGAGATAAAATTTGTGGGGACTTTGTAGCGGCTAAAGGCATCCGTGAGCTGCTGAAAATAAAACCGGAGTTAAAATCCCACATCGAAAACTATCCCCGTAAGGCTACCAATAAAAGCACACAACTTTTTGTGGGAGATCTTGATCCTTTGCACCTGGACTGGGTGTTGACCTCCTACACTATAAAGCGGCAAGACTTCGACAACCTTTTGTTAGAAGAAGTTTTGAAGGCAGGTAAAGTGGATTTTTATCCGACCAACGCAGCCAAAAAAGTAAATTATCAGGATGGCGAAGTAATATTGGAAACCACGGGCGGAAATCGCTTCCTGGCTAAAATGGTTATTGGTGCCGATGGCGCACACTCGCAGGTATCCAAAAGTCTGGCGGGCTATAAAGTAGATAAAGAACATTACGGAGGTTCGATAAGAGCATACTATACTGGTGTGGAGAATATCACTGAGTCTATAAATGAGGTGTATGTGCATAAGGATGTAGTACCCGGCTATTTCTGGCTTTTTCCGGTTTCGCCTACCGAGGCCAATGTGGGTCTGGGAATGCACTCCACCCACATCACTAAAAACAGGGTAAACCTTAAAGAGCTGTTTTACGAGTTTATTGAAACCTCCCCGGTGCTGCAATCTAAACTGGGTAATGCCCACATGGAGGGAAAACTGGAGGGTTTTGGTTTACCCTTTTATTCTAAAAAGTATACCGTTTCCGGGGATGGCTTTTTACTGGTAGGCGATGCAGCTTCGTTGATTGACCCTACTAATGGTGAGGGCATCATGCCGGCCATAATAAGTGGGAATATGGCCGCTCAGCACATTATTAAATGTTTTGAGCAAAAACGTTTTGATGCAGATTTCAACCTGGCGTATGCTAATGAGCTGCATGGCAAGTATTGGAAGGAAATGAGAATGAAGGCCTGGCTGGTAAAGCATTTTGCTGATAAAACCCGTCTCTTAAATGCGGTGGCTTATGTTTGTGTAAAAAGTCCGTTTATAAAGAGATAGGCTGCAGAAGTTTTTGTGATAAATTTGTTAGAACTATCAAATAGTTCCAAACTAATGTCAGGCTGAGCGATAGTCGAAGCCCTTACCAGAACATAGGAATGCCCTTCGAATATCGCTCAGGGTGACAGGAGTGAGGGCATGACGTTAGTAACTATCTCTTTTCAAACTCCACTTTGTTCAAAATCAAACCTGAGCCGGGAGCAATATTTTTCAGAAGCTCTGTACTTTCTCCACTCAGGCTTTCGCGGATATCATCCAAACTTACTTCACCACGGCCCAGGGCAAACAGCTTGCCCATCATCATTCTGATCTGGTAGCGTCCAAAACCTTTACCACGCACTTTTAGCATATAGTTTTTAGCCGGGAAAAAACTTGCCGTGTAAAGGGTGTTTTCCTCAATAGAGCAATGGTCTATAGTACGCACGGTTTCTGAGCCTGCCGAATGGTTTTACGATATAAGCTTAAAGTCATGCGTGCCTTCAAACAGTCTGGCACCTTCTTTCATCATATCAATATTGAGATGCTCTTTTTGAGTGCTAATCAGTGAGGCCGAAAAAGGATGAGCCTTTTCGCCAAAGGCAAACAGGTAAAGGTATTCCTTGGACTTAGAGGCTTGTATTACATTAAATGATTTATCCACTTCCTGCATATCCAAAGCCCGAATATCGGTGGGGAGGTTGGCATCAAAATCCTTTAAAAATGTATTTATATCCAATTCTTCCTTAGTAAAAAGTTGAAAGGCCGTGTGGTTGGCAGAAACCCTTGAATCAGTACGACTACTGCCCATAGTGCGGAAGTCATCATGCCCCAGCACAAACTCCACGGTTTTATCCACCATCTTTTGTACGGTAGGTTGGTCTTGCTGCTTTAGCCATCCCCGGTAACGGAAACCGAGGTACTGAATATGAATGAGGTAATAAAACTTTTGCATAAAGGGCAAAATTCGGGAAATGCGAAGTTTTACAGGGCGTGTATTTTAGAGTCTGAACTCTGCTCATACAGGCTTAGAACCTTTATTCACCTGAACCAAATGACGCTGGTTATGATAAATAACTACACGTAAGGTATCGCCCAGTTTTAGCTTTATGAGTTTAGAGATACTAATGGCTGTTTTAGTTTTATTGAGATCGACTTGGCGGCACGCATCCAGTATTTGCAACAGTTGCTTTTGCTGGTGAATGAATTCGGCTATTACTCCTTTTTCCAGATTACTATGAATTGGGTCCATGTTGGTAAAAGTTTTCATTTTATTCAGCTTTTCCTGTGGCAGCATGGATTTGGCAAAGTAATTACCCAATAGACCTGCCTTAAATTTTTGTGCCGGTTTAGCCTTTGGCGCGTTTTGCATCCTCATTTTAATTTCAGGAATATAAAAGCGCCCGTAGCGATTGAGGTGCTCCATGCATTCCAATATGCTCCAGCTATCATTAGCGGCTCTCCATTGCAACACTTGTGTAGGGAGCTCATTGAGTTCTTCGGCCTGGTTGAGGTTAGTATGAGTTCTTTTTATAAGATCACTTATCAGGTTTTCCATGGCAGTATTTTACTTTTTTTGATTGACGTCAAAGGTCTGCCGCCTCAGAAAAACTAACCTTGATTGAAATCAAGATTTCTTTAACCGCGAAAGTGTTTCGGGAGTCATCCTTAAATAAGAGGCGATGTACTTTGATGGTACTTCCTGAAAAAGTTGCGGACTACGCTCCAATACCCTGCGGTAGCGCTCGGCAGGGGAGTAGGTCAGTATGTCAACTTCGCGTTCCATTTGCTGAAATATGAGCTGGCTCATTAACTGGTGCCATACCTCCATATATTCCTGTTTGCTTCGTATAAGGTTTTCAAAATTGCTTTTAGTAATAACATCAAGCTGTGTTTGCCTCAACGCCTGTATGTAAAATGGTGAAGGTTTCTCGGAGATGTAGGAATCCAGCGCGGCAATAAAGTTGCCTTCATACCCAAACCGGATGGTATGTTCTTCAAATTCATCCTCAATAAAAACCCGCAGGCAACCGAACTTAACAAAGTAGAGATTGGTATCCGTAGAGCCTTTAACCTTTAGGTATTCGTTGCGTTTTAGCTCTATCTCAGAGTTAAAAACTTTAGGGTGGTTTTGAAGTATTTGAAGAAGAGGGTGCATGTCGGCTAAAAATAACAAAACCCCGTTTCAGATTAACTAAAACGGGGTTTGTACTATCTAAAATCTAATATCTAAAGTCTCGCAATCTTACTTCTTATCCTCATCTACTTCTTCGTACTCCACATCGGTTACGTCTTCGGCAGAAGCTCCGCCCTCGCCACCTTGTGCGGCACCATCAGCTGGCTGGCCTTCGGCACCACCAGCTTCCTGCTGTGCTTTGTACATTTCTTCAGAAGCATTTTTCCAGGCCTCATTAATTTTCTCCATCGCGCTGTCAATAGCGGCAATATCCTGCTTTTGGTGAGCTTCCTTAAGCTCAGTTAAAGCACTTTCAATAGGAGCCTTTTTGTCATCAGAAAGTTTATCACCAAACTCTTTCAGTTGCTTTTCAGTCTGGAAAACCATACTGTCAGCACCATTCAGTTTTTCAACTTTCTCTTTGGCCTGCTTGTCCGCATCAGCATTAGCTTCGGCCTCCTGCTTCATTTTCTCAATTTCCTCCTGGCTTAAGCCTGAAGAAGCCTCAATACGAATACTTTGCTCTTTACCGGTAGCCTTATCTTTTGCAGCAACGTGCATAATACCGTTGGCATCAATATCAAAAGTTACTTCAATTTGAGGCACACCGCGTGGCGCTGGTGGAATGTCAGACAGGTGGAATCTTCCAATTGTCTTATTATCCTTAGCCATTGAACGCTCGCCCTGCAGAACATGGATTTCTACAGATGGCTGATTGTCGCTGGCGGTAGAGAACGTCTCCGACTTTTTAGTAGGAATCGTCGTATTGGCTTCAATCAACTTGGTCATTACACCACCCATGGTTTCAATACCCAAAGAAAGTGGAGTAACATCCAGAAGAAGAACGTCTTTTACATCTCCGGCCAATACACCACCTTGAATGGCAGCACCAAGTGCCACAACTTCATCAGGGTTTACACCTTTGCTTGGCTCTTTGCCAAAAAAGTTTTTTACAGCCTCTTGAATGGCGGGAATACGAGTACTACCACCCACAAGAATCACCTGGTCAATATCTGATTTAGAAAGACTTGCTTGCTTAAGAGCGCTTTCGCATGGCTTAATAGTTCTCTTGATAAGAGAATCTACAAGCTGCTCAAATTTGCTACGGCTTAGGTTACGTACCAAGTGCTTTGGTCCACTGGCAGTAGCTGTAATGTAGGGTAGATTTATCTCTGTAGTTGTAGAAGAGGAAAGCTCAACCTTGGCTTTTTCAGCAGCTTCTTTTAAACGCTGCAATGCCATTGGGTCTTTCTTAAGATCGATGTCCTCATCATTCTTAAACTCCTGTGCCAACCAGTCAATAATAGCCTGGTCAAAGTCATCACCGCCAAGGTGAGTATCACCATCAGTAGCATGTACTTCAAAAACACCATCGCCAAGCTCAAGTATAGAAACATCATGTGTACCACCACCGCAGTCAAAAACCACGATTTTCTGATCCACACCCTTCTTATCTATACCGTAAGCTAAAGATGCTGCAGTAGGCTCATTAATAATTCTTCTCACTTTAAGACCGGCAATTTCACCAGCCTCCTTAGTGGCCTGGCGTTGCGAGTCGTTAAAGTAGGCAGGTACGGTAATTACTGCCTCATCAACTGTAGTACCCAGGTAGTCTTCTGCAGTTTTCTTCATTTTTTGAAGAATCATTGCCGAAAGTTCCTGTGGCGTATACATTCTGCCATCAATTTCAACA
Source organism: Schleiferiaceae bacterium (assembly GCA_963758205.1). Lineage (GTDB taxonomy): Bacteria > Bacteroidota > Bacteroidia > Flavobacteriales > Schleiferiaceae > Owenweeksia. The sequence continues at coordinate 438,800 of CAVWUM010000006.1, read as the reverse complement.
CGGCTGGTGTTGTTATCTCCTTTTACTACTTTATAAGGTACGCGATCCACCTCGTTTTCAACTTCGCTGTAGGCTGAACCCATAAAGCGCTTGATAGATGAAATAGTTTTTTGTGGATTGGTAATGGCTTGTCTTTTGGCAGGGTCACCCACTTTTCTTTCGCCACCTTCTACAAAGGCGATGATCGATGGAGTGGTGCGCTTGCCCTCACTATTTGGAATTACAACTGGCTCATTACCTTCCATTACGGCAACACAACTGTTAGTAGTTCCCAAATCTATTCCTATGATCTTACCCATTTCTATATTATTTAAATACTTGGTTATTCAATTTCGGGCATCTAAGGTCAATCACTATGCCAGTGGGTATAAATAAAAAATCCTGACAGCTTTGTCAGGATTTTAATTTTATAAGGTGTCAAGCCCCTAAATTATTATGTCTATGTGTCAGTTCATATTATTTCTACCTGTAAGGCTGCCCCAGCAATTGTCCATTTGGCTGCTGGGTACAAACTAACGAGTCACCTCCTATTACTCTTACAAAATTCCTGTCACAAAGGGCAGGTGCAAGATAAAAGTCATCAAAATCATTAGTATAAATGCCTGCCCCCAGATTAGTTCTTCTAAAGTCCACATCATCAAGGGATAGAACCGTACGCGAAGAAAACAAGCCGGTTCCTTCTTCAATTTGGGGGAACTCAGGTTTAGTTTGTCCCACACCAGTTGTAGGTGCGTTTAGGATCATGTATTTCAATAGGTCTTCACCTCCTGCATATACGTCAATCTTCATGCCCTCCACAAAGCGTATTTTATTTTCATTCACCGGTATATCCTTAGCTACCAAAGCGGCAAAATTATTTTCGGTTGTACTAAAAGTGAGTTCAGCTCTATTTATGGCTTCTCCCTGTAGTGTTGCATACTGAAAATAAACAGACTTAAAGGTCTCCTCTTTCGTAACAATATCATATTCCTTGTATCTCAAAGTGAAGTAAACCTGATAAATAACAGCTCTTTCACTGGGTACAATTTTAATTGAACCAAGGTATTCTCTGGCTATACCAGGCCTGTCTCTGGGGGTAATAAATCCAAAAGCATCAAAAGAGTTTGGATCTTGTCCCCCCACAATTTCCGTTCTTGCCCTTACATCGGTAAACTTGGCATTGGTTTGCTGCACCACAATCTCGTAAATAAACTCATCATCAATAGGCTCCGTGGTGCGGTAAAGGCGGTAATCATTTGTAGTAAACACGCCCGGCTGCCTGTCGCGGCTGGTATTGTCTCTCTCAAGGGTAATTGTTCGTTGCAATTCATTTCCCTCATTATACTCGTTCAGTATAACTACAAGGCTATCATAGTATAAAGAGTCTGGTATGCCATAAGATTGGCTGGCGGCCGCATCACCGAGGTAACCTCTTTCTATACGTACCCAGTTTGTGTCAGCAGCCGGGTCTAATAAGCTATATACTACAGTCACGTCAGACCAATCGTCACTAACACTAAAGTCATTATCGCAGGAAACTGAAAGGGACATAAGCCCGATAAGAGAAAGGGCTCCTAAAATTCTTTTTTTCATGAAATAGGGAATCTACTTTTTATAGACGCTCAAAGTTGTAAACGGTGGCCTTGCAATTTTATTAAATCTGTAAACAGAGATATTACAACCGTCACGGGCATCCGCGGCAAAAGTATAATTTTGTGGCTCAAAATCTAATCTATGTCCACTGCCAAGTCAGAATTTAAAAGAGTAACCACAAACTCCGTGCAGGAGATGAAGCACAAGGGTGAGAAAATATCGATGCTTACAGCGTATGATTATACCCTGGCTAAAATAATTGACGGGGCTGGTATTGATGTAATTCTGGTTGGCGATTCGGCATCAAATGTTATGGCGGGCCATGAAACCACTTTACCCATTACGCTTGATCAGATGATATACCATGCCAGTTCGGTAGTTAGAGCTGTGCAAAGAGCCTTGGTGGTGGTTGATCTTCCTTTTGGCAGTTACCAGGGTAACTCCAAAACGGCTCTTAGTTCTTCCATTAAAATAATGAAGGAGAGCGGTGCCCATGCCGTAAAGATGGAAGGAGGAGTGGAAATTTTAACTTCCATAAGAAGGATCTTAACAGCTGGTATTCCGGTAATGGGCCACCTTGGGCTTACACCGCAATCGATCTATAAGTTTGGTACATATACCGTACGGGCAAAGGAGGAGGAAGAAGCCCAGAAACTTTTAGATGATGCCAAAAGGCTGGAGGAGGCCGGTTGCTTTGCATTGGTGCTTGAAAAAATCCCGGCCAGTTTAGCACAAAAAGTTGCTGAGTCCATATCTATTCCGGTAATTGGAATTGGAGCAGGTGCGGGTGTAGATGGTCAGGTTTTGGTCCTTCATGATATGTTGGGAATGACCCACGAGTTTCACCCCCGATTTTTGCGCAGGTATCTTAGTCTTTATGAAGATATAAGCGGGGCCGTAAACAGCTATGTTGCGGATGTTAAGTCACGCGACTTCCCAAATGATAAGGAGCAATACTAAGTTTTGCAGCAGTCAGTTTCAAGTAGAATTCTTTTTGAGGACAATCACCTTATTGTAATCAATAAATTGCCGGGAGAGCTGGTACAGGGCGATTTTACAGGTGATGTGCCTTTGCTCGAAAAAGTGCGTGATTATATCAAAGAAACGTACAAGAAACCCGGTAACGTTTTTACCGGTTTAGTACATAGGCTTGATAGGCCAACATCCGGAATTGTAATTTTTGCTAAAACATCAAAAGCCCTCGGAAGGATGAATTCCATCTTTGAAAAAAGGGAAGTTGAGAAAATATACTGGGCTATAGTGCAGGGCACGCCTGACAAAAGTGAAGATCGGCTTGTCCATTTTTTAAAAAAAGATCAGAAAAAAAATAAATCTCAATATTTTTTTAAAGAGATAGCTGGTTCAAAAAAGGCGGTGCTTTCTTACAAAGTGTTGCAAAAAATGGATCATTACAGTTTGCTGGAAATCAAACTCGAAACCGGAAGACATCATCAAATAAGAGTACAACTGTCATCCATCGGGTGCCCCATAAAAGGTGACTTAAAGTACGGGTTTTCAAGGAGTAACAGAGACGCGAGTGTGAGTTTACATGCTAAAAAGGCTATATTTGTTCATCCCGTAAGTGGAGAAAATTTGGAGCTTAATGCTCCACTCCCTACCGGGGATAGCATTTGGAAACATGTAAACAACTAAAACTCTACTCTCATGTTTATTTTAAAACTGGCTATTGAGCTATTGGTGCTCGTGGTGCTTTTTCTGATGCTCAGAAAAACCCTTTTCAGAACCTTTCCATTACTTAATCCTGAAGCCTCAAAACAAGCAAGAGGCAAGTGGCGTGGACAAAGAGCTTTATTCTCGGTAGTTTTTTTAACCTTCGGGGTAATTGCTACAGTAATCACTTTTTGGGTAACCTATTTTACCTTCAATTTACTGCATAGTGCCGGTAGCTTTTCGGGTGTACTTGTAGTAAGCCAGGCCGCCCTGGTACTGCCTTCTCTTATAATTGGATTCTATATAAGTACCCTTACAGCCAAAAATATTTATGTACAGTTTTTTGGAGCGGGTGAGTACTTGGACTTTGAAGAAACCCAAGGGCTTCACCGTGGTGTGGGTAAAGGTTTTGCAAGAGCTTTTTCATTTCTTACATTATTGCCTGCGGCCATTTTGTTAAGTCTCCAGTTTAATGTTTACCTAAAAACGGATGGTGAGCATATTTATACCAAAAGAATGCTGGAGGATGAAAAGGTTTATTCAATATCAGATATTGTAAGTGTTGGCTCTTCAACCCCTCACTCACTTGATATCCACCTGGCCAATGGTGATTTAATTTCAACGGTAAATTACAGCGGCAACCTGAACTATTTTCTAGATAATATCTCTGACCGATAGACCAGACATTTCGTGTTAAACTGAAAAGTCTCGCAGCTTGGGAAACCCTTACTGCGAGACTTTTACTTTACCTAATTAACCTAAACCAAAACTATGAAATTTCAATCATTTTTGCGGGCTGAGGTTTGGCCTCCTCTTTTTTTGGAAGCACAAGGCTCAGCACTCCATTTTCGTAAGATGCCTCAATCGCATCGGTATATATTGAGTTTTCGGGCAGTACAAATGCTCTCTTAAAACTTTTAAACCCAAACTCCTTGCGAGTAAAATTCGCAGTTTTTGCTTCGCTCTCCTCTTTTACTTCGGCAGAGATGATTAATGAATCACCATCAAGCTCTACTTTAAAATCCTCTTTTTTCATCCCCGGAGCGGCAAGGTGAAGGTTAAAGCCATTTTCATCTTCGGAGATATTTACAGGAACAAAATTATTTCTGCCTGTTTCCCATTTTGCGGTTGGCCAATTAAAAAAATCATCTGATAAGAAGTTCTTCATCAGTGAGTTAAACTCAGGATTTCTGTGGGTGTTTCTTTTTACGATATTCATTTTAGTATTGTTTTATTGTTTTGACTTGCTTTAGTCAATTCCAATACCAAATGGATTTTTTGGTTCAAAGCCCATCTTTATGTGACAATATGACTTATGCAACTAAATTATAATGACTAAATGTCATTATTGAATTTTGAAACCTTGACAAGTTTTCTTGTTTACTTTTATCATAAACAACCATTGCTATGAAAAGACTCATCACCCTCGCCATTATTATGTTCATAGGAAGTTGCAATACCGTTCCCCTTACGGGAAGAAGGCAACTTAACTTACTTCCCGGTTCTCAAATGCTATCTCTTAGTAATGATCAGTACAGCCAGGTTTTAAATCAGGCGCAGGTAGTAAAAGGCACTAAGGATGCCCAAATGGTGCAATCGGTGGGGGTGAAAATTAAAAATGCCGTTGAAGAATATTTAAAAGATAATAATGAAGCCGATCTTATAGAAGGCTACCAATGGGAATTTAACCTTATACAGGATGACCAGATTAATGCATGGTGTATGCCCGGTGGTAAGGTGGCTTTTTATACAGGTATTTTACCCATCTGTCAGAATGAAAATGGAATTGCTGTAGTTATGGGCCATGAGGTTGCGCATGCCATCGCGAGGCATGGCAACGAAAGAATGAGCCAGGGATTGGTTCAGCAATTTGGAGGGATAGCCCTGCAGGTAGCTTTGTCTGACAAACCTCAGGAAACTCAGGCCTTATACATGCAGGCTTACGGAATTGGTAGCCAGGTGGGGGTGATTTTACCTTTTAGCCGAACACATGAAAGTGAAGCAGATAGATTGGGATTGATTTTTATGGCCATGGCTGGTTACGATCCGGCCGGAGCTCCTGAGTTTTGGAAACGTATGGCAGCAAGAGGAGGGCAGGCTCCTCCGGAGTTTCTTTCTACTCACCCAAGTAATGATACCCGCATTAAAAACCTTAATAAATGGATGGCTGAAGCCAATAAGTACTATCAGCCAAAAAGCAATTAAGCTTCTATCTTCGCGCACTTCTTTAAACATTCAGCGATTTGAAAGTCCGCGATTTTTCAAAATTATTTTTTGCCCTGCTCTTTCTACACCTGGTGGTAATTTATCAGCCGGAGAGCCGGATACTTTATCTAATAAGTAAACCGCTGCTGGTGTTTTCGCTCTTGGCTTTTTTTATCCATAAAACTGCCCATATCGATATCAATGGTAAAAGCTGGGTTCCCCTGGCTTTGTTGCTATCTATGATTGGCGACATTATTTTGATGCAGGAGGGTAAAGTGTATTTTCTGGCAGGTATGGCGGCCTTTTTAATAGCCCAAATATCTTTCATTACGTTTTACCTCAATCAAAAGCTAACATCGCTCACCGGATATCTTATTGGAGGTTTCCTGGTAATAGGAGCGGGGCTGTTTATTCTATATAAATATGTAAATGATCCTGAGGATATCTCGCCCTATTTATATGGATATGCCATAGTTATTGGCTTACACCTCCTCGCCAGTATCAGGCTTTTAGGGCTTGATGCTCTTACTTCAAAGCTTCCTGCTATAGGTGCTCTTTTGTTTATTATTTCAGATGTATTACTGGCGTTTAACCAATTTAATGGTGAAAGCAAGTACCTCCATATTGCTGTTATGCTTACCTACGGCTTGGCGCAATATGCAATCGCCATAGGTCTGATTTCCTACCTGGAGAACAATGGCAAGGTTAACGAACGTCTTTCAGAATAATATCGAAAATAAGAACAGAGTTGCCAGGGATATCACCTCGGGAGGTGGGGCCATAACCCAAATGAGAAGGTACAAGTAATTTGCCCTTGCCGCCTTCTTTAAACATAGGTATTCCCTCTTGCCAGCCTTGTATTACCTGGCTTAGGTTAAACCAGACTCCCTGCGGTATGCTTTCATCAAACAAGCCTCCATTTACAAAATAGCCTTTGTAATACACCTGTACATCAGAGGTTACAGTTGGCCTTTTACCACTGCCTTCATTCTCAATTACATAATATAAACCCGAGGCGGTTGATTGTGCATTGAGGTTGTTATCGGCTATATACTTCAGGATGGTATCGCGATCCTCCGCTCTTTGGTCCACATCTTCTTTACAGGATGCAAAAACAATAATGAGGGGTAGCAGGGCAAAGAGTAATTTTTTCATCGTATAAATTTATTGGAGGCAAATGTAGCAGGTAGAACGGATTGAAGACTCACATCTTACATAGGATCCACATCAAAAATAACCTGCACTTTTTTGTCAGTATGTGTGGCAAAGAATTTATCAAGTGTCTCTCTTAGTACCACTTTTGCTTTGTTTAAGGATACTCCTTTTTCAAACTTCAGCATTATTTCCATTTGGTAGAGGTTACGCAGACGAGCTACCAGTGGGAATTCCGGACCCAAAACCCGCTCACCAAAAAGCTCACGCAACTCCTTGCCAATTTGCGTTGCCGACAGGTTGAGCTTGTTTCTATCTCTATGCTTAAGGGTAATGCGGATTAAGCGGTGGTAGGGTGGGTAGCGGAAATTTTTCCTTTCATAGCGTTCATCCTCGTACATCTTTTGGTAATCATTGTTCATCACCTTACGGATAATGCTATGATAGGGATCCGAGGTTTGGATTATCACCTTGCCGCGCTTTCTTTTTCGTCCGGCCCGGCCTGCCACCTGGGCCATTAGCTGGTAGGCCCGCTCATGGCTTCTAAAATCAGGAAAGTTGAGCAATGTGTCAGCATTTAGAATTCCTACTAATGCTACATTGGCAAAATCAAGCCCTTTGGTTACCATCTGGGTTCCAATTAATATGTCAACTTCACCATCCTCAAATTCATTGATAATGTTTTCGTAGGCATTCTTTTTACGGGTAGTATCCAGGTCCATACGCCTGATGCTGGCTCCGGGCAGCATGAGCTTTAAATCATCTTCCAGCTTTTCGGTACCAAAGCCCAGGGCTTTTACATCATAACTGCCACAGGCCGGGCATTTACTGGGCACCTGGCGGGAATATCCACAATAGTGGCACCGCAGCAAATCAATGTGCTTGTGGTAGGTAAGGGTAATGTCGCAATTTTTACATTGGTTTACATGAGCGCAATTCTGACATTGTATCATGGTGCTGAATCCACGCCTGTTTTGAAAGAGTATAACCTGCTTACCACTCCGCAATACTTCCTTAATTTCATCTATCAACATAGTGCTGAAATGGCCCTGCATCCGCTTTTTCTTGCGGGCATCTTTTAGGTCCACACACACAATCTCAGGCATAGGCAGGTCAGCATAGCGCTTATCCAGTTTTACCAGGCCGTATTTACCGCCAAGGGCATTGGTGTACGACTCAATAGAAGGCGTGGCCGATCCAAGCAAAACCTTAGCAGCAAAGAGGTTTGCCAATAGTATAGCTGTGTCACGCGCGTGGTATCGTGGCGCGGGGTCAAACTGCTTAAAGCTTGTTTCGTGTTCCTCATCCACTATCACAAAACCCAGATTTTGAAAGGGTAAAAAGAGGCTACTACGCGCGCCAATTATCAGGTAGGGCTCGTTCGGGTTTTCAACCAGCTTAAGCCAGGTTTCCACTCTTTCTCTATCGCTAAAGCGCGAATGGAAAACGAGTACCCTTTCACCAAAGTACTTCTTCATGCGGGTGATAAGCTGCGTGGTAAGGGCAATCTCCGGAACTAAATAGAGTACTTGCTTATTCTCCTCCAGCATTTGGCGGATAAAGCGCACATAAATCTCGGTTTTACCGGAAGAGGTTACGCCATGTAGCAATGAAACATCCTTATCTCTAAAGTGATCTTTTAACTCATCAAAAGCCCTTTGCTGATACTCATTCAAATCAAAAAAGGGATCACCCTCGGATTGCTTTACTTCTTCTGCGGGACTATCATAAAAAATCTCCATAAACCCTTTTTCTTCCAATCCCTTAAGTGATGAATCTCCGGCCTGGGATGCTTTAAGGAGTTTGCTGGCTACTACTGACATTAGTACTTGGTTCCCTTCCCGTTCCTGCTCACCCATTAACTTAAAATAAGTGAGTAATAATTCTTTTTGCTTTGGCGCACGAGCCAGTTCTTCAAACATGGCGCTCATCCCTTCACCATTATATTTTTCAGCAAGTCGCACCATCCTTTTTTGGCGTGGACGATAACCCGTTTTCAGTTCCTCCTCCAGCAAAATGTAATGCTTGCCCAGAAGGAGCTGTATCACTTTGAGGGGATTCTTTAAGCCCGTGATATCGCTTATCTCTTTTATGCTTAGGGATTCCTGCGCCTCCAGGGCTTCCATCACCAAAAACTCGTGATCGCTTAATTCCTCATCTACAATTTTTTTAAGATGGTTTTTCAGTACTACTGTTTCGCTCGCAAGTTTTAGCCCGGCCGGCAGAGCGGCAGTCATAACCTCACCCATGGTGCACAGGTAATAATCAGCCATCCATTGCCAAAGCTTAAGTTGCTTTTCACTAATAATGGGCACCTGGTCTTCTACCTCTAAAATATCTTTTGGCTTAAAATCTTTAGGAGCCTTTTGATGTATAGCGCAAACCAAGGCTGTATACAATCTACGTTGCCCGAACTGAACAATAACGCGCTTGCCAATGGCCACATCATCCAGCAACAGTGGTGGAATGCTATAGGTATAGTTTTGAGGCAGGGCCAGGGGAAGGATTACTTCTGCGTAATGCTGCATAGTGTGCAAATGTAGATAGGGGAATTAGAAACTGACAGCATAAGTGGATAAGGCAGTGGAATGATTGTTAAAAAGCAGAGATTGCTAAAACCCTATATTTATTAATGGCAACCCCCGTTTACCGATTTTATTCCATAATCCAAATTGAACGCCCTTAAAGTTTTCTGCATGATTAAGTAAAGCTACCTGCAATCCAGAACCGTTTTCAATGTAATTAGAAATTCCCGTTATCATTACACCATTTGCTTCCAAATACTTGGCACTTAAAAAGCTTATTGAGAGTCCTTTGAGTATTTCAAAATTGTGATAGAGTAAAGAAATCTGAAACCCGTTCATAGCCATTCTTTCTCCGGTTTCCCAAAAAGCTATTGAGGCTCCATTTATCTCCCCATCCTGATAACCGTAATATGGAATTTTATTTAAAGAGGTATCCTTGGTTATTATGCCGTCTTGAAAGATTGCAAAAGGAAGATGAAAGACGATAAATGCAGCTGCGAGCGGCTGTAAAGGTGAAGTATATGTATGCAGGCCATTCACTTTTAGATATGGAATTTCGTTTTCCATAGTTCCATAATCAAAGTCAATATTGCCTAAGGACCATGAAAACCCAAATCCATTTACACAGTTTGCCTCAAAGGGCATTAAAGCAAAGCCATTTGCCGTTCGATAATCTACTTGTAAAATATCTGTGGCCGAACTATCCTGACCTACGGCAGGCTTTATAGCCAGGGCAAAAAGAAATAAGAGAATAGCCTTTTTCATAATCAATCCGATTAGTTCAAAGCTAATAATTGAGTGCTAAAAATTAAGAGTAAGCACCAGCATAGTGGGAGGTGTAAAACGGGATTGCCAACCCTCAAAGCTGCTTAATTCGTTCTGATTAATGTCGGGAGTAAACACCCGGTCATAATCACTTTTGTAGTAGTAGATAAGAAAACTTGTTTCCGTTGTAAGTGAGATGAGCTTGTTTAATTTAAAGCGAAACCCAACAAGTGGGGAGATGCCATAGTAATCGGTAATTCCATAAAGTCTGGAGGATCGAGAGTTTCCGAAAGTGGTTTCATCCTGACTAATCAGATAAGAGTAGTACAGGTCAGTACCATAAAATATTTGCCAGCGCCTTTCAAAATTTACTTTCCGTTCAATCCCCAACCTTACTCTAAAATGGCTATTATCTCTTTTGTCTGTAATCGTATCATTAATAATGCTTTCATCAATGATCACCGCTCCACCCAGGCCGCCTCTTATGGCCCATCTATCATAATGATAACGATACATGAGCGAAAACTCATAGCCCGAATTAGAGAAGCCTGCACCTGCTACCAACCCTTTAATAAGAGGTGAAAGATCTACACCCACCTCATGATGTCTATCGGATTGAATTATCGTAGAGTCCTGAGCTTTTAAGCTTGCTGATGTAAAAACTGATACTAAGGCCAAACCAATGAAGGAAATGATAGTTGTTGATTTCATCTCTTTAAAAGTTATAAGTGAAATTAACATTGGCCACCGGGGTAAATAGGGTATTAAAGCCCTCAGACTTTGTTATTCGGTTAAATCGTGGGTTTTTGTGATAAATATATTTCTGTTCATTATCAAAATAGTAAACCGCAAAGTTGCTTTCGGTGGTTATAGATACTCTTTTGTTGATTTTGAACCGTAAGCCAAGCAAAGGGGCCACACCATAGCGGGTAAGCTTATCTACATATTCCGTATCGTAAAGCGATGAATTGATTAGAGCTGATGTTGATACAGTTCTTCTCGTTATCACATCAAAGCCATAAAAGAACTGCCACCTTTTTTTAAAGTCAATCTTTCCTTCTACACCTGCTCTAAAGGCAAAGTAATTGTTATTAGAAATTAACTGACTGGTATCATTTGTTAATCGTTCGCCTTCACCAAAATTTACACCTATGCCACTTCTTATATCCCATTTAGTAAAGTGGTAGCGGTACATTACCTGGTAAAGCTTTGGGTAATTAAGCGTTGACTTAAAAATAGTATAATCCAATAATGTTGTTATGTCAAAACCTATCTCGTGCCGGTTAGTACTCGTAATGGGCTGGTTTTGCGCAAGGCAAGGCTGTCCTAAATAGAGGGCCATTAGCAATAGCAACACATATTTTTTACCGGAATAATTCATCTCTTGATAACCCTAAAAGTTGAATGTAAAGAATATGGAAGTGGGAGGGCTAAAGCTTGTTCGCCAACCTTCGGTACTGGTTATTCGGTCAGTTTGCGGTGAAAGAGAATAAGTGCGTTCATTGCGGGCTTTAAAGTAGTAAAGCACCAGGCTCGATTCAGTGGTGAAGGAGATTCTATCATTTATTTTAAACCTTAGCCCCATTAAAGGTGCTACACCATAACCATTTTCTTTATTCCTGTCATTGTCGCTAAAGGTGGATCCTTCGATTCTTTCATAAATGCGGGTTTCAGAGTAGGTGTATAGGTCCAACCCGTAATAAAACTGCCATCTCCTGTAAAAGTCTATTTTTCTCTCTACACCAAGGCGATATATAAAACTGCTGTTTTCAGAAGTGTAAATTGATGTGTCGTTTAATACATCTTCCTGCTTTCTGAGTGTTCCACCAATTCCGGTGCGTATATTCCAGTTATTGAAGTGATATCGATACATTACAAAGAAGGGGCTATAGTTACCTGCGATATTGCCTGAAACGAAGCGCTGTAAAAAGGGAGAAATATCTACACCCACTTCGTGATGGTTATCGCTGGTAATCACCGAATCTTGAGCTATGCCAGATTGGGTAAATAAAAATAGAAGAATGGCGGTGGCTATGCTTTTCATCTTTTTGTTGATTAAAAGTTAAAAGTGATGTAAATGGAGGTGGGAGGGGTATATTCGGTATTCCATTCTTTGGAGGTAACTTTCGTCCCGTATTGATTATCCGGGAAATACCGTCTTTCCCCAAGGTAGTGGGTATAAAAAAGCCGCCAATTGGTTTCCGTTGTGATAGATAGTCGGTTATTCAATTTATATCTGAATCCTAAAAAAGGCGCCACTCCATAATCATTTGACTTAGTAAAGCGACTATCCCATGCTACACGTGTTTGCTCTGTCCTCGTTTTATATTCAGCATATCTGGTAAAAAAATCCAGTCCGTAAAAAATTTGAAATTGTTTGTAGAGATTCACTTTTCGTTCTATACCCAGGCTACCTTCCAGCTGAGTTACTTCGCTGTAATCTTTAATGGAATCCTTAATGGTTTCACCATGGTCGATATAAGCGCCAACTCTGGCTCGTAATGACCATTTATCAAAATGATATCTGTAAAGGAGCTGGTAGGGATTGTAATGATATCCTGGTGACCTGAAAATTGTATTGTTCAGCAGTGGCACTATGTCAAATGCCAATTCGTGCTTTTTGGGAGGTAAAGAATCCTGGGCAGAAATTCTAAAACCTGTCCAAATCAAAATGATAAGTAAGGTGATATACTTAAAAGGTAGTGGTTTGGTGGTTTGCAATTCCCTGTTTATTAATTGGTCATAACGATATTAATCAATTTAATTAGGGAAAAATCCCTTTAATTAGTAAACGTAAGAGTTAACCTGCATCAGAGGTTATAGGCACTTTTTGAGAAAATTGAATCAATGTCTCGGTTATGACCTATATCTCTTAGTAGCTTTCCCTGAACCGCAAATCAGATTTCATGAAAAAAATCTACCACCTCTCTACCTGTAGCACCTGCCAGCGTATTATTAAAGAAATCAATCCCGCAAAGGATGTGGTTTTACAGGATATAAAAACAGAACCCATAACTGAATCTCAAATTGATGAAATGGCAAAAATGGCTGGAGGTTACGAACCTCTTTTCAGCCGCAGAGCTATGAAGTACAAAAGCATGGGCCTGAAGGATAAAAGCCTTAGCGAGCAGCACTACCGCCAGCTGATTCTGGACGAATACACTTTTTTAAAGCGCCCTGTAATGATTGCAGATGATGAGATCTTTGTGGGTAACGCAAAGAAGGAAGTGGAGGCTGCCAGTACACACTTTTAGCTTGATCGAATAGGTTTACGACACTTTGATTTAATCTTCTGCGCTTATCTGCGAAATCTGCGTGCTAAGTATCTTTATTTTTCCTCGTCCCCTCATATAAATCATATCGCACCAGCCAGCTTTCCAGCTTGGCATTGTATAGAGGTATTTTTACAGAAGGTTTTAGGCCTACATACTTCAATCCCTCTTTGCTGGAGGTAAATATCCAGGCAGTAAACCCGGGGAATTTGTTCTTTAATGTATCACCAATTCCGGTATATAGTTCAGGAATATCGGCATCAAACTTTATCCCGTAAGGTGGATTAAAAACCAGTATGCCGGGCGTTTTAATTTCTCTGCTGGAGTGAAAATTTAAAAAGTCTGACTTCTCAATTTTTACCTGCTCATCAAGCAAAGCGTTTTTAATGTTGCGGCCAGCCTTCAATAATACCCTGGGATCTTTATCAAAACCTAAAATAGAGTAGTAGAAGTTCTTTTCTTTTTCCAGAGCCTTTTCAAAAAGCATATCGTGCAGCTCCTTATCAAAGTTTTTCCAGTTTTTAAAGGCATACTCCTCCCTAAAAACACCCGGTGGAATATTATGCGCCATCATAGCGGCTTCAATTAAAAATGTACCCGAGCCGCACATGGGGTCTATAAAGTGGCTCATTCCTTTCCAGCCAATAAGGCCCAGTATGCCTGCCGCCAGTACTTCGTTAATGGGAGCCACATCGGCCTCCTTACGGTAACCACGCCTGTGTAAGGAGTGGCCCGAGCTGTCCAGCGATACAATTACATTTTCATTATAGATATATACATCAATGCGGATATCGGGATTATCAGTATCCACAGAAGGGCGCTCACCAGTCCGCTCACGGAAACGATCTACAATGCCATCTTTTACTTTTTGGGCTATAAAAAGGGTATGGTTAAACTGCCTGGAGTACACTGTGGCATTTACCATCAGTGTTTTATCGATATCAAAATAATCCTCCCAGGCAATTTCCTTAATGCGCTTATACACCTCTTCTTCATTGCGCACTTTAAATTCCTTTATGGGTACCAAAATCCGAAGTGCCGTGCGTAGCCAGTAGTTGGCTTTATACATAAAGCCGGCATCACCCACAAAGCTTACCCCGCGTTTTACGGGTTTGATGTCCATAGCACCAAGCTGGCGGAGTTCTTTGGCAAGAACGTCTTCCAGGCCGTGCATGGTTTTGGCCAGCATTTTAAAATTTTCACTCATGTGATTTATTCTTGTTCATTTTTGCCTTGACGCAAAAAGAACCAAAAAAGTCAAGGCTTACAATTAAATAGCGACCTGCTCTTTATTAATACTAAGTTCGGCCGGGTGATCTCTTCGTTTCTCAGAGCTTCCTGGTCTCTCTAAGCATTAACCTCAATCAGGGCCCTATTTAATTGAAGGCCGGATTGGGGCTTCCCAAATTGTGAGGCGAAGAAAAAAAAGCCTTGTTCAAATTTCAGCTAACAAAACCTTGAAGTTTTACTCTTCCCCAATCTTCTCAGCTTTAATTTCCACCTGGTCGTTAGGTGAAACAACGGCCTCTGAAAATATCAATTCGTTCTCTATAGTATCACCTACACGCACTTCGGTATATATGGTGTCCAGCCAGATTTTATCGTTTTGGGCAAGGCGGATGGAGTAGGTAACATAGCTCTTTCGCTCGGGAGCAGTCATCTTCAGTCGTACGCCATACACTTCGTCTTTTCCTAGTTTCATTTTAAACACTTCGTCAGATACAAGGTAAGGGTCGCCATTATTTGTTGTTGCAGATTCCTCATTGCTGCACGCTACAATGGCAAAAAGGGCAAGTAGTAAAAAACCGTATTTCATAACAGTAATAAATAAGGCGCAAATGTAGCGATAATGCGAGAGCAACAATGTTTTGCTTTATTTGCAGTATGGCAAATCTTTCTCCCCTCGATTGGATTATTGTGGTCTTTTTTATGGCCCTGTTTGTATTCATAGGTGTTCGCTTTCGCGGAAAAGCGGGCAGTAGTCTTACAGATTTTTTCCTTGGCGGGAGAAACCTGCCGTGGTACATAGCGGGGGTTAGTATGGTAGCTACCACATTTGCTGCCGATACGCCATTGTTAGTTACTGAGGTAATTAGCACAAATGGAATTTCTGGTAATTGGGTATGGTGGAATATGCTGATCGGGGGGATGCTCACCACCTTCTTTTTCGCCCGGCTTTGGCGCAGGGCTGAAATTATTACCGAATTAGAGTTTTTGGAACTTAGGTATAGCGGCACCGTATCGCGTTGGCTTAGAGGTGTTAAGTCTGTTTATTTAGGTTTGTTTCTAAATGTGATAATAATCGCCTGGGTAAATGCTGCACTAATTACCATCATCGAAATATTCTTCGAGGTACCTTACGAAACTGCATTTTGGGCAACAGCCGCAGTAATGATTTTAGTTGCCATTTATAGTTCCGCAGCTGGACTTTTAGGGATTGCCATGACCGATTTTGCACAGTTTATAATTGCAATTGTGGGATGTATTATTTTGGCAGTAATTGTTTTAAACGCTCCTGAAATAGGAGGAATAGAAGGGCTTAAAAATAAACTACCGTCTTGGAGATTAGGTTTTCTTCCAACTATTGGCGCCAATAGTTTAACCGTAGGTACTTTTTCTCTCACAGCGGGGGCTTTCTTTGCTTATGTGGGTTTACAGTGGTGGGCAAGTTGGTATCCTGGTAACGAACCCGGGGGAGGAGGTTATATCTCTCAGCGGATGATGAGCGCCAAAGATGAAAAGAATGCTGTGTATTCAAGTCTTTTTTTTCAAATTGCACATTACGCTTTGCGTCCGTGGCCGTGGATTATTGTAGGTCTATGTGCGGTTATCCTTTATCCAGAACTTCCTTTAGCAGAATCCAAAAAAGGTTTTGTCATGGTTATGCGTGATTTTTTACCAAATGGGATAAAAGGGCTTTTGTTTGTTGGATTTTTATCTGCTTATATGAGCACCATTTCAACCCAACTCAATTGGGGCAGTAGTTATTTAACAAATGATTTATATAAACGTTTCCTTAAAAAGCAATCTGATTATGTTGATGAGACTGCTGCCCAAAAAGATTATGTTAAGGCGGGGAGAGTTATAACAATCCTGATTATGTTGATAGCATTGGGAGTAACCACTCAGGTTAAAACCATAATTGGAGCATTTGATTTTTTGGTTCAATGTGGCGCAGGCTTGGGAATGGTGCTTATCCTCCGCTGGTATTGGTGGCGTATAAATGCTTGGACAGAATTGGTCGCGACATTGGCTCCTTTTGTGGGTATGGCTATTGCCAAATTTATTTTACCTGATTATGTTTCGGAAGAATTCTATATGCACAGAGGAGATTTCATCTTTACAGTGGTGTTCACAACAGTGTGTTGGCTGGCCACTGTGTTTGTAAGCTCCCCCACACATCCCCATACTTTGCAGGCATTTTACCAGAGGGTAAAACCCGGAGGTTTTTGGGGGCCATATAAAAGCTCATCTGAAAATGACAGGCAATTACCATTTTTATTCATCGCCTGGCTTAGTGGGGTGGTAATGGTGTATGGCGTGCTATTCTTTATTGGTTATGGTATCTTCCAGGAATGGAACCTGTTTTTTGGTTGGCTGGCTGCAGCTACTTTTGGTTTCTTTATTATGCGCTGGGGTATGGGTAAAGCCGGGATGAGGTAAAAAATTAAACTAATAGATTCGGCTAATGCTCGGACTGTTGTAAACGGTATCATTGATAGATACTTCAATGTTTGAAATGTAAGGGCCACAATCACAACACCTGTCGTCTAAATTCTCAAAGCTAATCATGTTAACCCTTATGGTATCAGAAATATTCAATGAGTCATTTGAAACAAATAAGGTTTGACCTTGCGAATGGGGTAGATATACAACACATTGAAAATCATTTGCTGTTTGGGACAAGTTTACAGTATCACCACTATCGCTTATTGAAAAAACATTTAAAGCAGAGTAAAAATCGTTAGTACAATCGGAAATTGGATTTGTGTATCTAATTTCTAAAATGGGTTGCCCACAATCACAAACTGATTTACAACAGGCATTGAAGGTGAAAAATATCACAATGAACCACGCAATTTTTCTCAATTTATACATCTGATAATATTTAGGAATCTAATTTACGTTACGAAGGAATACTCGTTTCAGTTGGCTAAATGTTAAATTCTTTTAACCACATCTTAAACTTAAATTCGCGCCCTTGGAAACATGGGTTTACATACTACTCTTTTTAGGGGGCCTGGCAGCGGGCATCATTAATACCCTGGCGGGTAACGGGTCGGCTATCACTTTATCACTTCTTATTTTTACGGGCCTTCCGGCAGATGTGGCCAACGCCACCAACCGTATAGGTGCTTTAGTGCAAACGGTAACGGCTGTGGGCAGTGTAAGGCGTAGCCTCCGCACAAAATCATTGTTTAAGGATGGATTCTGGTTTTTAATACCCGCTATTATTGGATCGGTTGCCGGAGCATTTCTGGCTGTAGAAATTGACCCCCAACTATTGCGCTACATTATTGGTGTAATTATGCTGCTGCTTTTGGTTACACTGGTTACTAATCCCAAAAAATGGTCGGGCGCTACGGATACGGCCAAAAGCCACAAAACCGTACTGAACTGGTTTTTAATTTTTGCCATTGCCGTATATGGGGGCTTTTTGCAAATGGGTATAGGCATTATGCTCTTGTCGGTATTGGTTTTAGTATCTCGCTACAGTCTTCGTGATGCTAACATCATTAAGCTATTGCTGGCGCTTGTATTGGTTTTACCCGCTTTTATTGTTTTTGTATTCAGTAGTGAAATAAAGTGGATACCGGGTGTCATGCTGGCCATAGGGCAGGGGGTAGGCGCTTTTATAGGAGCGCGATACATACTGTTTTTACCTAAAGCCAATCTAATTATCCGCTGGTTGCTTATTGTAATTTTAAGTGTATCCTCTGTCGTACTACTCGAAATCCCACAATACATCATCCAGATATTTTAAACGTTTACAACATCTATGAGTAAAAACAGCGCCTGGTTTAAATCATGGTTTGATACCCCTTATTATCACATCCTTTATCGGCATAGGGATGATAATGAAGCGCAGGTTTTTATTAATAACACTATTGAAAAACTAATGCCCGCAGATGATAGTCATATTCTTGATTTGGCCTGTGGACGTGGGCGGCATGCGGTTTTCCTCAATAAAATGGGCTATCGTGTTACAGGTATTGATCTTTCTGAGAGTAACATCAGCTATGCACAAAAGCACCATGCCTCCCCCAATTTGCAATTTGAAGTAGGCGATATGAGGCAGCCCTATGGCCAAAACAGGTTTGATTACATTTTTAACCTTTTTACCAGCTTTGGCTATTTTGATAAATGGGAAGACGACCTTAAAGCCTTGAAGATGATGAAACAGGCCCTAAAGCCGGGTGGTACCCTGGTACTTGATTTTATGAATGTGAATAAAGTTAAAATGGGCCTGGTAAAGGAAGAGGTGCGAATGGTAAAAGACATTGAATTTCACATTGAGCGCTTTATTCGTAATGGTATGGTGGTGAAGCAAATCAGTTTTATGGCAGAAGGTGAAAAGCACAATTATGAGGAGCAGGTGCAGCTTTTGAACCGTGAAGACTTTCAACTACTGCTGGGCGAAGCAGGTTTTAAAATAACCGCCATCTATGGTGATTTTGACCTCAGTGAATTTAATGCCCGCGATTCCGAGAGATTGATTTTATTTGCGCAATAATGCAGTCTTACTTATTTCTAATTCTATCGGTAGTAGCCGGTACCCTAATAGCCGCTTTTTTATTTAAGCAAAAAGGTAGTGCGGTAAAGTTTTTACTCACATTTAGTGGGGCTTACCTGTTGGGTATAGGCGTTTTCCACCTCCTGCCAGAAATTTATGAAAGTCATAATCACATTATGGGTTTTTGGATTATGGCCGGCTTTTTTATTCAGCTGGTGCTTGAGGTTTTTAGTAAGGGTATGGAACATGGGCATGGTCATAAAGAGGTGTTTCATTCCAAATCACTTCCATTTAGTGTATTAGCAAGTTTATTTTTACATGCATTGCTGGAGAGTTTACCTATAGGTGCTCAGCATGATCACTCCAGTAAAAATGCTCTGCTTTTAGGTATTGTAATTCACAAGCTGCCTGTTAGCATTATACTTTTTACTATGCTTAAAGAGCTTACCTCCAGTATGGGTAAAATTATTTTGGTAATGATTGCTTTTGCCCTTATAGCTCCGATTGGCGTATTCGCTGGTGAAACCTTGCCTGTACTTGGCGAATATTATCGCGAACTAACCGCGCTCACCTTGGGGGTTTTTCTTCATATCTCCACCACTATTCTGTTTGAGAGTAACCAATCTCACCGCTTTAATTTTATGAAGTTTTTTGCGGCCGGGCTGGCCGTTATACTGGCGTGGTTTTCAGTGGCCCACCATTAATTGAGTTTTGTTAACCAGCTTATAGAGAGAACCAATTATCTGAGGCAATAGCACCTGAATAGCTTCTATATATTTGCAGCCGTTATTAAAAGCGAAAAAAAGATAGCCAACATAAATATTGGTTGTCGAAATTTTAAATAATCAAAAATTAATATTTAGACAGAATGGGCGTATTAGTAGGAAAAAAGGCTCCGCAGTTTACTGCCTCAGCCGTAATTAATGGAGAAGAAATTGTAAACGATTTTACACTTGAGCAATTTGCAGGTAAAAAGTATGTAGTGCTTTTCTTTTACCCAAAGGATTTCACATTTGTGTGCCCAACTGAGTTGCACGCTTTCCAATCTAAATTGGAAGAGTTTAAAAAACTTGATGTTGAAGTGGTAGCTGTATCAACTGACACTGAACAATCTCACTGGGGTTGGTTACAGCTAAGTAAAGATAAAGGTGGTATAGAAGGTATTACTTACCCGCTTGTAGCTGATACCAACAAAACCATATCTGCCAACTACGATGTATTGGCCGGTAGCTATTATTATGATGAAAACGAGGAACTAAGAGCCGAAGGTGAAATGATTGCCTACCGTGGATTGTTCCTAATCGATAAAGATCAGGTTGTACGCCACCAGTTGGTGAATGACCTGCCACTTGGCCGTAACGTAGATGAAGCCTTGCGCATGGTTAAAGCTCTTCAGTTTATTGAAGAAAAAGGGGAGGTTTGCCCTGCAAACTGGGATGAAGGCAAAAGCGGAATGAGTGCGACTCACGAAGGTGTGGCTTCATACCTGAGCCAGAATTAAGAAAGGTAATTTCTTCAAATAGTACAGAGCCCCGGTCAGTCTTGATCGGGGCTTTTTTGTGCCTCTGAGCCATTGCCAATTTCAATTACCACAGCTTTTGGGCTATTTAGCATTGCAAAATCTTCCTGTGTAATTCTTAATGCCTTTAGTGCAGCTTCTTCGGTACTGAAAATATTCATGGTTTGCTGACCTACCATTTTACTTTCAAAAATCATGGAGAGTGCCGTTTCAAAAGGTTTGTTAACCAGCATAATAAAATCTCCCTTTGAGGCCTGACCCTGATCCGCCAGAATAAACCCGGCCAGCTTTGTAATATCGGCTGTAGACATATTCATTTCTGTATCCCTTAAATCCATTATTGAAGAATAGCTGGGATTGTAATTGGGATCGGCCCATATTTTTTCAATGGATGTAAAAAGGTTTTGGAGGTTTAGCTCTCCCCTAAGCCTGATTACAAACTTGGTGGTATCAGGAATAAAATAGTAGGATAGTACCATAGGTTATAATTAGCTGGCCTTAAGATAGTAAATGATCGTAATACTAAAAAGTGGTCATTTTGTAAATTCAGTAGTCTGAAACTTTCTGAGGTTTACAATCTCTCTACCTTCTTTAAACTCATAAAAGGATTGCCTTAATTGTTTACCTGGCCACAACACCCGCATATCCATCTCTTCAATATTATACACTGAGGTGTAAAGGGTTACAAATGCCTTATTAGCATTATTGTGATAAAGAGGTAATGAAAAGAAGCGCCTCACCACATCTTCCTTCATCAGGTAGGGGTTTAATAATAACTCATCCAAAAACTGCTTACGCTCCAATGTTCCTGTAATGGCAGCATATTCTGTCCACTCCACAAATTCCTGATGATTGGTTGCTACCCATGAGGTTGTGATAACAGGGGCCCTGTCTGGCGAGAGGTAAAGCGTGCAATGGCGCCCGGTTTTATCAATAATGGTAATGTTATAAGCCATATGCACCGGTATCCGTAAAAACGTTTCACGGGCCTCATCCACATTTTTGCAGGTCTCAAGCGCATATCTTACTAATAATGGAATACCGAATCCCTTTCCGCTGATTTTTCGTCCGCCAAAGGTTAGTGATATAACAAGACCCTCACCGTTTATACCATCAAGTAAGCCCCAGTTGCAATCGGATATACCCATAACAGGCTGTAGCCAGTTGGTTTTTAAAAGTACCCCTTCAAAAAACCGGGGGTCATAATCATAGTTACGTACCAAGCCAATGGGCGATTTTGTCCACGCCAACTGGGTGCACCCGCTCATAAAAGGAGGTGGATTGTACAAAGTCAGGTAGCGTGAAATTACATCGCCATTACCCGCCAGCTCACATAACTTTTGGTAAGTAGGGTACAGCTCGGGCATATATTCCCTGAGTTTTTCGGAAGCCGTAAGGTAGCCCGGGCGCGCCAGTATACCCTCCTGGGTGTACCATTTTTTGTAATAGGGCCACGATTTTTCAAATCGCTTTTTCCACTTTTTACCGGGCTTTGCTTCCTCTACGCTTTTTAGCGATAGCAACATTTTACATCATTTTAAAGCCACCTATTTCAGCAACTTTCTCAGCCACAAACTGCTCGTTTCCTGGTGCTTTTGCTTTGTACAGCGATTTAATACCATGAATCCATAAGCGTGCTCTGTCTTTTAGCTGGAAGTCATCCGTCATCAATCTTCCGCGCATAACCAGTATGCCCATATCGGCACCTTCATAAAGATAATCGCCCACACGGGTTATCCTAAGGTAAAATGCCTCATTTTCTTTTTCAACGGCCCTACGGTGAGTATCCATCCTGTCAAAGTAAATACAGCCATCCTCCATCATACGATAGATGCCGGAACGTGGAGCCTGGGTTACGTACTCCACCGTATCATCAGTATGCTTTATTACCAATTGGCTCCATGAGTCAATATTGGCGGGATCAAACCAGCGTTTGTTAAGAGCCTCTATATCCAATTCATAAGGCTGATCCATAAATTCAAGAATATGGAAAAGGAAAAGAGGAGCATCGGCCAGGGCAAATACCGCGTGGTTGGTGATGGAACTGGCGCCTGTAACCCTTGGATTTAATTCACCCAGGTAAATTTCGTTGGTACCATCCTCAATAAGGAAGTCAAGCTCAAAATATCCTTTGTATCCTTCTTTTCTAAGCTGGTCTCCAAATAATTTTGTGTATCGGTGTGCTTTCTCCCTGATTTCAGGGGTAAAGGCCTCCGGATAAATTTCGTTTCCGCACCAGCCGCCTTTGTAAGGCGTAAGTTCTTTAAAGCCTACAAGCTCCGTCATTAAAGGAGCCACTAAAGTACCATGCTGAGTTACACAAGCCTCGATGGCCGAACCGTAGCACTTTATCCGCTTCATAATTTTCACTTCACTCTCAGCCTCAATTTCATCCTTGTATTTGTTGTATTCTTCTTCATTGGAGATAAAAAAGGTAGTATGTCCTGAATCTCCGAAAGGAGTTTGGACAACCAGATCATTTCCAAGATGAGCCGAAATCTCACGTAAGTGCTTGTAGCTTTTTACATTCTGAAGAATGTTTGGTACGCAAGCTACACCGGCTTTTTCCGCTACACGGTTTGTGTTTACCTTATTATCCATTGAGATGCGCATCTCTGCCGAAGGAAAAGCAACATCAAGTCCCAGCTTTTTTGAAAGTTCTTCGGTGCGGCTGTCAAACATCAGGTAAAGGGCCTTGCCATGGTCACCACGCTTCCGGATGTAATCCACTACTTCTTTATGTTCAAGCAGATAATTATTGATGTCTTCAATACTTTGAAACTCCTCATGTGGCAACTCTTCCTTTGGGGCAAATACGTTAGGGTGCTTGCCATCAAAACACTCTATATAGCAGATAAACTTAAAGCCCTTTACCCACTCATCTGCGCCAAGCAGGTTAAAGTTAGTAGCGCTTATAAAGTATATGGGCGTTTCGTTGGTGTAGAAAAACCGCCTGATATCTGAAAGGCCTTTAAGGGTAGGAACTTGCTTGCCGTTGGTACTCATGGATTTTTGATTTATGCTGGATTAATAATTTGGTTTAAAATTTTGCTGCGGGAGACATCATAGCCGTAGTAGTGGTTTTATGCCTGTTAAGCACCTTGCTGGTAAACACCCGCAAACCCATTTCAGGCCTATAGCCGTGTATTTCCTTTACATCGAGTTTTATAAAAAACTCAAGTATTTCGGGGCTTAGCACCTGGCCGGGCACCAATATTGGGAAGCCGGGAGGGTAAGGTATAACAAAACTGGCGGCTACTATTTCCTTTCCTTCATTTAATGCTTTGCCGCAATTATCCAATGATATGTGCTCGCAATTGGTATCATCGTACGATAAAAAGTAGGCATCGCGCAGGTTACCTCCCGGTACACCGGGCATGGCCTGGAATGAGGAATGAAAATGACTGAAATCGGGCAGTGGAGGGCACTCCTGCGTAAGCGATCGAATCTTTTTCACCTGAATTTCCTTTTCTTCCCTGTTATAGGATTTAAGATTGTCATCAAGCTGATCGGCAATTTTTAATAAAACCCTTATGAGATAAGCCACCGAGCTGCGCGTGGTACCAATGTTGGTCATAAACAGCACGGTGTTTCTGGAGGTTTTATTTATTTGAATGCCAAACTGGTCCATCAGGAACTTATTCTTAAAAGTATCCCCATCAACGCCAGTGCGCCCTATGTATAGGTTTATTTTGGTAGGATCCAGAACAAACTCATCATCTGTCCAGGCCTCATCCATACGCACCCAGCCCGTATCGGTATTAAAGTATTCTGAAATGCCCGATTTGCGGTACTGCGGTGGTATAAAGTTGGAAACTGTAAGCACATCAAAGTACTTTTTTAGTTTAGGATGTGTGTGGATTTTGGACCTAAGCACCATGGCATTTTCCACACTTTTTTCCACCATTTCATAACCTTCAAACTGCACCTGCCTGCGGCCCACATCCAATGAACCAAGTATCTGGTAGTTGGGCGAGGTGGAGGTGTGGGTTTTGTAAGATTCCAAAAATGACTCTTCGGTTCTACGCCTGAACTCTTCATCCCAAATATGAATCATTGAGCCCTGGCGAAAAGAGGATAGCGTTTTGTGCGTACTTTGGGTGGCATACACCCTTATTTTTACTTTATCAGGATCGGGCATTCGGCTCCGGTCTTTCGCATTGGCATAAGCTTCTTTGTAGGCTTTGCTCTGGTACTTTTGGCATAAATGCTCGGCTGCATACATGGCTGTACGCTGCTTATACACTGGTGAAAATCCCGCGAAAGCGAACCATGCCTCATCCCAAAGAAAAATCATATCCGGCTTTATAGCCAGTACGGCCTCCATTACCATTTGTACATTGTACACAATGCCATCAAAAGTGCAGTTGGTAAGCAACAGCATGCGTACTTTATCAAGCCTGCCGGCACTTTTAAGTACTTCCAGCTTTTCAATAATGTGATCTAAAGGTACAGCTCCGTACATGGAATATTCCTGTACAGGGTAAGAATCCAGGTAAACCGGAAATGCCCCTGAAAGTACCAGGCCGTAGTGATGGGATTTATGACAATCGCGATCAATCAGCACTAGGTCGCCCGGCTGGGCAACAGCCTGCACCACTATTTTATTTGCGGTGGAGGTACCATTGGTTACAAAAAAAGTTTGCCGCGCGCCATAGGCACGGGCCGCCATCTCCTGTGCTTTTTTAAGTGGACCGGTTGGCTGGAGCAATGAATCCAAACCACCCGTGGTAGCTGAGGTTTCGGCCAAAAAGAGGCTGCGTCCGTAAAAGTCACCAAAGTCTTTTATCCATCTTGATTTAAAAACAGAGTTACCTCTGGATATAGGCATGGCATGGAAAACACCCGTTGGTTTTTGGCTATAGTCCACCAATGCTGAAAAGAATGGTGTATTAAACCTTTCTTTTATTCCGTGTTGTATGCTGAGGTAAACCTCCTGCAGATCTTCTGTTCTGTAAAAAATGCGATTGAATACATCAAGGGTAGAATCCTTAATGCTGGGTAAGGAAGTATCTGTAACATAGTATATATCAAGCTCAGGCCTGAATTTACGAATGATTTTACCCAATACGGGCCCATAGTCCATTTCGGTATCAGCCTCCACACCCAGGTTGTGCATGCCATTAATAAATGGCTTAATGATATTTAACTGGTTTTTGGATTTATAATTTAAACCGTACCTGATTACCACAGCCTGTATATTTCTATTGAAAATTAAGGCTATGAGCGAATCCTGAAAACTACGGGTAACAACCACTTCAAACGTAAAGGCATCGGCTGCTGAGCGGATTTCGCGCAAATGGTTTTTAAGATCTTCCTGTTCATTTTTATCCAGATCATCTACAAACAGGGTTTCAAAGTAGTTTCGTGCTACTTTTTCATCACCTTCCTCTTCCTTCATTTTACTGATGCCATCCGCATCCATAACCATTACGCGGTTAGAGGTGCGGTACGATTCGCTGGCCAGGCTGCGCAGGGTTCTGTTCACCACGTTAGCCAGGTGGGCATACTCTTCCCTTTTACTCATGGAGATTAACTCCCTGATATGTTCAATACCCGGAAAGGCCCAGTATTGCTCAATAATCTTAAGCGTTTTAAGGCAGTTGTTCAGCTTTTCAACCCGCTTTGAATTTTCAGAAGGTTTTTTGCCGGCCTTCAATTCGTTGGCAACAGTTTTTATCTGATGCCAGGTATCGGAGCGTAGTTGGGCTACATTAAAATATTCCTGATTTAAGAACTCGGAATCTATTGGGTTGTCCATAGTTAATTATTTCTCATGTATGGCTAGTTTATTTCCCTCGCTATCTAAAAACAGGGCAAAGTGCCCGGCAGATTCGCTGATAAGGGTTTTTCCGAGTAGTAGTCTTCCGCCCATTTCCTCCACACGGGGCAACATGTTATCAAGGCTTTCGGATGCATTGAGGTATAGCAACGGGCCCCTGTCGCTGGGTATGCTACCTTCACCACAAATTATGGCTCCACTCATTCCCTTATCGGGAGGAAAAAAAGCCATGGTGTAAGCATTAACCTCACTGGTTTCCATGTCGATATCAAAAAGATAATTGTAAAAGGCAACGGCCCGTTGAAAATCAAGAGCCGGTATTTCAAACCAGGTAAGAAAGTTGACAGTCATACCATTTCCTGCATCAGACTGCGCTGTTTTTTTGCCCGATGCAGGTTTTACTTTTGCCCCTTTATTTAGATTTCCTCCTTTGCCTGAGCCTCCCATAGGTTACGGTTTTTAGTTGTTTAGAAATTTATAAAAAAATTCCAAGTGCATTACAACAGGTTATCAGGAAGTATATTGGTACCCAAACCATCCATGGCCACGGGCTCTTCCATTACTTGTTTTATTTGAGCCAGGCGTTTGGGTTTTTCCAACTCTCCCAGTTTTTGCAGCTCGGGTAGTGGATTTCCTTTTTCGTAAATGTCAAACTGCACTTTACGATCTCTAAAGCTTTTTAATGGCTGACCCAGCCTGAGCAAACCATGTTCGCGGCTACGCTTTACGCGGTCCATATCTATTTCAATCGGAATAAGTTCAGGCCCTGTACTGGCCTGGTAAATCACGCGGCCATCGGGTCCGCAAACTATGGATCGGCCTGTGCCACCATCGCCCAAACCGTTAAGATCAAAAACATAGCATTGGTTAGTGGCCGCTGTGGCTTGCACCAATGAAAGTTCTATATCACGGTCAATTGTTCCCGTAAGGGTAGGGTGCAGAATTACATCACAACCATTTACCGCCAGGGTGCGCGAAGTTTCAGGAAACCACATATCATAACAAATGGAAATACCAAAACGGCCCACATCGGGCACATCAAAAAAGAAAAACTGATCGCCACCGGTTACGCCTACTTCATAGGGATAAAATGGAAACATCTTATCATAGCGGCCTACAATTTCTCCATTAGGATTGATAACTGTGGCGGTATTGTAAATCTCATTTCCTTTTTTTTGAAACATACTGCCCGGCAGTAGCCATATTTTGTGCTTACGTGCCAGCTCCTGAAATTCCCTTTCGGTATCATTAGGAAATTCTTTGGCATGATAAGTAAGTGGCCCAAAGGCGCAAAGCTCACTTAGCATTATCATTTGCACCCATGGGTAAACGCTCATGGTTACTTCAATTTTATGTTTCATTAAGGGTACATTGCTGTGACCAGCAGATACCGGCATTTGGATACCGGCTATAGAAAATGGTGTCATTTATTGCTATTCAAAAAAAAGTTAATTTAAAAGTGATGAGCCATCTGCTCACCTGCTGCAGAAAGTGTGATCAGGCCAGAATTTTATCCAGCGCTCTATCCATAATATCCAGTCCTCGGTTTAGGTCTTCATTAGAAATTACCAGCGGACTTAAAACGCGGATTACGTTTTTATGGGTTCCGGCACTAATAAGTATAAGGCCTTCTTCAGCACATGCCTGGAGTAATTTGCTACAGGTATCGGCATCGGGTTGGCGCGGGTCTCCATTTTTAACAAACTCCATGGCTACCATAGCTCCAAGTCCTCGAACGTCACCAATCTCATAATGTTTATTCTTCATAGATAGAAAGCGGTTCATTACAATATTTCCCACTTCCGTACCGCGATTGTTCAAATCCTGATCTTCCATCATTTTCAGGGTGGCCAGGGCTGCAGCACAACTAATCGGGTTACCAATATAAGTACCACCAATAGTACTGGGTTTAGCAGCATCCATCACATCGGCTCTTCCTATTACCGCAGATATTGGCATTCCCGATCCCAGCGATTTTGCCCAGGTGGAAATATCGGGCCTTACACTGAAGTGCTCATAGGCAGCCCACTTACCCGTACGGCAAAAACCTGATTGTACTTCATCAAAAATGAGCATAATGCCATATTGGTCACAGAATTCGCGCAGTCCTTCCAGGTACCTTGCAGGCGCTACGTTAAATCCACCTTCGCCCTGCACTACTTCCATTATTACGGCTGCTACAGAGTTAGGATCTACCATATTCTTCATGGATTCGTGCATGCGCTTTAGTTCCTGATCTACAAACTGTTCCTCGCTCATGCCGCGCCCGTAGCGGTAATAGTTGGGGAAGGGCAGGCGATACACCTCAGGGGCAAAAGGCCCACAACCAATTTTATAGTCAATTTTAGAGGTAAGCGTCATCGCCATCATGGTACGCCCGTGGAAAGCTCCTGTAAAAGAAATAATAGCGCTGCGGTTAGTAGCCTGGCGGGCAATTTTAATGGCATTTTCTACTGCCTCGGCACCGGTGGTTACCAGCATTACCTTAGTGTTATCACCATGGGGTAATATTTCGGCTAGCTTTTCGCAAAGCTCAATATAGGGTTCATAGGTTACCACGTTAAAGCTGGTGTGGATATATTTCTGCGCCTGTTCAATAATGGCATCAACAACCGGTTTAGGAGAGTGGCCGGCATTTACCACACCAATACCTCCGGCAAAATCTATAAGTTCCTTTCCATCAAGATCTTTTACTATGGCTCCACTGGCACTTGCCACAGTGGCTGTGTTAAAAACTCCAACTCCATTTGCTACTACAGCTTTCCTTCTGGCCAGCAGCTCCTCACTCTTGCTTTTTGTTAAAACATTGTCATTCATTGTATTATGATTTTTCCTTGTTCATTGTTTGTATGAGTTAATATTAGAAGGATTTATTCAATTAAACAACTGGTCAATAATTTTTTATGAGCAGGTGTTTTCTGCAACTTTTTACTTTGTGATTCTCACATTAATTATCTTTATCGGCTTCTGCGTAACCCGCAGTTGCTTTACTTTTTTACCCTATTAACCCTAATTACATTCACATGCGATTTTTTTATTCAACACTCATCACCATACTGCTTGGAATTGGTGCGCAAACTGTTGCCCAAACAGGAATTCCCGTTACTCAAATGCAATCATGCGATAGCCAGGTAGAAGCTTTTATGACAAAATGGAGCATACCCGGAGCCACCTTTGCCATGGCCAAAAACGGTAAGCTCGTTTATATGCGGGGTTTCGGTTATGAAGATCTTGCCAAAACAGATTCCGTGCAACCGCATAACCTATTCAGGGTGGCCAGCGTATCAAAACCCATTACCGCTATTGCTATAATGAATATGGTGGAGGATGCTCAGCTTTCGCTGGATGATACCGTTTTCGGTACAGGGGGCATACTTCAAAATCATCCTTATCTATCTACGGCCAACGTAACTGACAGCCGCATTTACAACATCACCGTAAGGCACCTGCTGGAGCATACGGCCGGCTGGGACCGGGATATAAGCTGCATAAGTGGTAACGCTACACCCTATACCTATAGCCCCTCACATTGCGACCCTATTGGTTTCCCCAGGCATGTAACCCAAACACTGGGCGAACCTAATCCGGTAACTGAAGAAATGCACATTAAATTTTTAATGGAAAAAGGCCTTAACCATACACCCGGTTCTACTTATGCTTACTCAAATATCGGCTACCTGGTATTGGGCGAGGTAAT
Organism: Schleiferiaceae bacterium; assembly: GCA_963758205.1. Classification (GTDB taxonomy): domain Bacteria; phylum Bacteroidota; class Bacteroidia; order Flavobacteriales; family Schleiferiaceae; genus Owenweeksia. The sequence continues at coordinate 408,906 of CAVWUM010000006.1, read as the reverse complement.
AGAAAAGGTGAGTGGAATGAGCTATGAAGAGTATGTAAAGACTGCCATTTTAAAACCTATTGGCGCCTGCGATATGCACGTAGGTAAAAGCCTGTTGGCTGATAAAATGGAGCGCGAGGTGGAATATACCGGTAATGGCTTTACATCCCTTAATGCGTATGGCGGTAGCAACAATGTACCATGGGAGTATGGCGGATGGGTACTGGAAGCCATGAGCGCCCATGGTGGATGGATAAGCACGGCCCGCGACCTTGTTCGCCTTGTTTTGGCTGTGGATGGGTTTGCAACCAAAGCCGATATTTTGAGTACTGCCACCATTAATACTATGACTACGGCCGGAAGCAACAATCAATATTACGCCAAAGGCTGGTCAGTAAACAGTTTTAATAACTGGTGGCATACCGGCTCGCTGGATGGTTCGGCCAGTATAATAGTGCGCAGCTCCGGAGGATATGTGTGGGCTCTTATTTTGGATAAAAGGGCCGTTACAAATACCAACACATTTTGGGGCGAACTGGATAACCTGCCCTGGAATTGCATTTCTTCAACTTCAAGCTGGCCAACCCATGACTTACTGGCTACGCCTGAAGTTTCGCCAACAGCAATAACAGCCGTACAAGCCGGGAATGATGTTACCCTGAACTGGACTAATGGTGATGGCGATAAAAGATTAGTTGTTGTGAGCACCGATGCCAACAGCACCGGTTTTCCATTGGATGGTAAAAACTATACTGCCAATGCAGCCTACGGCATGGGTGACGACCTAGGCAATAGTAGCTATGTGGTGTATGATGGTACGGGTAGCTCCGTAACCATTGGCGGGCTTACCAAGCTACAGAAGTATTACGTAAGAGTATATGAGTACAATCAAAATACGGTTACCGAGCAATATGCGCTATATAACCTTTGCGGCAGAGGCGATGCAGACTTTGTAAATGGAAGTATAGGTTTAGAGGAGCTGAACCTGTTTTCATCAGTACATCCTAATCCAGCAACTAAGCAGGTACACATTAGTTTTAATGAGTCCCTTAGCGGTGAAGTGAGCCTACTCTCCACAACGGGTACTGTGGTGGTGCGCCAACAAATAGATAATAAAAAAGAGCTCGATCTTAACATTTCCGGCCTGGCCAACGGGCTATATACACTTTTTGTAAAAACAGATAGTGGTGCCGGCTATAAAAAAGTGTTGAAACTGTAATTCGGTTTGAGATTGTAGGAAAGTTCGGGGAGAGGTTTTTTGGGTTATATTTCCAGCTGATTTGGTTCAACTTTTTACAATTAATACATGAGTTGGCTTTTCCGTTTTATTTTTCTGTGGTGTGTATTCTCTACTGGCACAGGAGTTTTATGCGCCCAAAGAACTAATATTACACTGGATTCAATCGCAGAGGCAGAGCTCTACTGTATTGGGAATGTGTATTTTGATAACATGATCACCAATGAAATAAATTCTGCTTACCTAAAAGATATTAATGCTAACGAAGAAAGGGAGTCTGAACTCTATAACTTTTTTGTTTCGAAAAGAGGGGTGAGAACGATTTTATTGGAATCCCCAGTGCATGACGAACTTCTTCTGAAGTATTTCTTTAATGTGGAAATTGACAGTGCTACTGGAGTAGTGGATACCGCTGCCTATCCTTCAGCTTTTGAAGAATATAAACGTCTTCGACAATTGTCTCAGGATTATCCGGGGTTAAGGGTAATTTGTGTGGATGTTGCAGGTACTGAAGTAAGATATGAGTTTATGAATTCACTTCTATTCTCCATTTTCTCTCAGTTTAAACCGTTGCCAAGTAATTATTTGTTTCCGGAACAATATGGATACGATTTTTATTTTTCTGTTTGGGAAGCATACAATTCAACTTTGGACTCTCTAATCGCGGCTGAATATAACGCGGACTATATTGAGCTAATAAATGAAGCTTTAGAGGTGAGATTCTTTAAGTCATGTAATAAGAGAAGGGTAAAAAGTTTAGTTACTAAACTTAAACAGTTTTTTAAGTATCAACACCCGGAACTAGCTACTACTTATATACTTCGCTTATGTCATTCGTATGTAACTGAAAAAAGAAGTAAGCAGGATATTGCCAGAGAAATCTTCATTTTGGAAGAAGTTCAAGGTGCTTTAAGTAAATATAACACTACACCTGTTTTACTGGATATGGGTTTATGGCATGTTGAAGCTGATATCAGACAAAATCTCAGATACTATCTTGAAACAACGAAAATAGAGTGTAGTTATATTAGGCTGTATCAACCTTTATTTCACTACTGGTACTCTGAGGAGGAGAATGAGCTGGCCGGTGAGGTAGCTAGGAAAGATGTAGTTAGGATGAGAAAGAATGATTATTTGCTGTTTTAGCCCTACCTCAAAATATACCTTTCCTTCTTGTAAAGTAAACACTCCCTCAGTCGGTTAGAGGGCATTTTCAGCAGTTGCTCAAAATCAAGATCGTAGAATCGTGCTGCCTGTCGTCCGCGGATAATGGCTTTACGGTATTCGCCCCAGTTTTCAGGAAAAAAGAGAAGGGAGGTAATATTGGTAACCAAATGCGGTAATGAGTAATTACCGTTGCCCATACTCACAAACTGTATGCAGGTTTCTTCGCGCATAGTAGTGCCATAGCCCAGCAGCAAATGGAACACATCGTGAAACTCGGCCCTGGGCATAAGCTGTACATTGTTACTTTCTAAAAAATTATACAAATCCTTGCCAAGCGAGTTAATGGGGTAGGAGGCCAGTTCTTCACGAGTAACCTTCCAGGTTTTCCGTCTGAAGCGTAATAGAAAATAGAGGGGTTTGGCAACATTTACAATTCTATCAGCTATTCGCTCCCTGATTGATCTTTTATAACCTAATACGAGCTCCATGTTAAAAGTACTTTGAATTACAGAGTAAAAACGAAGTGTATTTACATCTATTGCTTTGGCTACAAAAAAAATCTCCTCAAGTCCTTAGGAATGAGGAGATCACGTAGTAGAAGAAATCTAAAAATTACTTCCGGATAATTTTTTTTGAAAGAGTGTTACGGCCGTTGCTGATGGTGAGGTTATATATACCCTGCGGAAATGAGGCCAGGTTTAAAACATGTGGTAAAGAGGTTTCAGTGTTTTGGTATAACACAGATCCTTTGGCATCATATATTAAAACCTGTGCTAAAGCATTTTCATTATCAGGCCAGGTTATATTCAATTCGTCTGTAGTGGGGTTGGGGTAAACTTCAACATTGCTCAACTTATTCTCAAGCTCATTAATACTTACCCACTCCGGGTTCAATACATATCCGTAGTCCATTCTAAAGCTAAAGCCTCCAAGGTCATTTTTTTTATTTCTAATGGCTAGCGTCAATTCATTTTCACCTTCCTTAATAAAGGCATTGGTTGGCATAAGTGTTACAAAGTCAAATACATCACCACCTTCATAGCCATTTTGATGAGGCCCGAAGTTATACATCTGCAAATCATGAGGCTCATTTTTATAATTGGATGGAGTTCCTGAAGATTCCTGGGCAATAAGCGTCCCATTGAGATAAACAGCCATATCATCATCTACAAATGCTCTAAAACGGCAGCTGGTAATAGTAGCCAGAGAGTCAACCAAAAAGGTGGATTTATAAAAGCGCACACCATCATCAGACCTTATTACCGATGCATCCGGCACAGTTGAAATGGTTACATAACCATAGGGCTGTTCAGCTGACGGAAAAAGTGTAAAAGTGGAATCATGCGGAAGATCCGATACACCAGTCCAGGGAAAGGAATTGCAACTCATGTAGTCAATTACTGTACTTTGTTTCCATTGTACATCACTTACTACACTGCTACAAAGTGTATCGTTACCATTTACCTGGGCATTTAGAGTTACACCTAAAAACAGACCCAATATACCGGTTGTGTGGTAAATTTTGTTAAGAATAGAGTTATTCATGATTGGCTTTTTTGTATTTACACTATACGTAAATGCCAACTAAAAGGTTCAGTTATTAAAGAAAATACCTACTAAATTATTGTAGTTAGTTTCTGCTGTATTATTTTTTTCCGCGTTTACACGGATATGGGCTCAATGAAAAGAGGTTGTTTTATTTTCGCCAACCAGCAATGCTTTCAAAAAAATCCAAATACGCTATTAATGCCCTGGTTTACCTGGCCCGTAAATCGGCCTTTGATGTAGATCATAAGGTGCAGGTATCTGAAATATCTGAAGCACAGCATATTCCTAAAAAGTTTCTGGAATCCATATTATTGGATTTAAAAAACAATGGCATACTTGGCAGTAAAATGGGGCGTGGCGGTGGCTATTATTTAAGGAGGGAACCCAGGGATGTAAACCTGGCGGACATTTATCGGATTTTTGATGGTGCCATTGGTTTGCTGCCTTGTGTAACCTATCAATATTATGAACGCTGCGAAGAGTGTCGCGATGAAGAAACCTGCGGGATAAGAGAGGCTATTTTGGATGTTCGCAATAAAACGGTGGAAATCCTTAAGAAAAATACACTTGAAGCCATTTTAGAAGTAGAAGCCCGTAAGATGGCTCTTAAGCACAAGAATTAAGGGCCTCGTTCAGCTTAGTGAGAAACTTTGTGACGTAATCCTCCTTAAGCTTTAGCTTGTACTGCATTATATACCTGGGGTGCTCCAGCGCAATCAACCTGTCAAAAAGTTTTTCGCTTTTATTAAGCTCCTTAAGAAACTTATGATTCTTACCCGTACCGAATACCACTACGCTACCGGGATTACCACAAAGCGCCAGTTGCTTTTTGAGGTTTTCAACAATAAAAGGCCTTACAGCCTGCTCCAGATCTTTCTGGTCGTAATAATTGTAGTTTACCCAATTACCCTTTTTATTTTTATGGATGTAGCCCAAGGGGCTTACAGCTCCTATAAACCAATGGCTGTAAAATGACTCTGCACCGCCATAGGCATCTATAACCTCATATACAAACCGGGCAGAAGTTTCGCGAGTAATTAAGGGGAATGAAATGCCACAGTGCTGCTCAAGAGTGTATGAGTCGGTAAATGGTATGCCCGTAACCCCGGCACCCAACCTGCCCGGGTTTATCCCAAGTATAAGACCCCTAGGTTTGGAGTCATTATAAAACTTGTGGTAAAACCTGCTTATTACATCCTGTACTTCAGGCGGTGCATTGCGATAGGGGTTCATCACTTCCACATCTTTTGGCAGGGAAGTGCTCTCTAAAGTAAATGAGTTGTAAAAATTAAGAATCTGATCTGCAACAGTCATTGGGTAAAACTACAATAGAGGGAATCTTGATTATGAATTGTAAGCTTTAAAACCTAAACTCTAAATTCTAAAGGTCAGTCATCAAATCTTCAAATCAATTATTTCTTTATAACCCTTACAGAAGTGCCATCGGCACTGCGTATTACATAATAACCTGATGGCTGATCACTGAGATCTACTTTGTTTCTATCTTTTACCGTTTTTATCAACTGGCCATTGGCGTTATACACGTTAAAGTCCGCATACTGCTGTGTTTCAAAAACTCCGTTTGAGGGGTTGGGGTAAAAGCTGGGCTCTTCCACAATATAGTTTTCTTCAAGGCCTACACGGTTTCCCATTTCGTAAACTGTAATAGTGCCGCTCACCTCGTTAGCCACAAAAAGTAATGGAATATTACGATTATTGTCTGCAGCTTTTACGAAAACCATTCCCTCCGGGCCCAAATCTCCAGCATCAGGATCGTTGGCCGGCTTGGTAAAATCGCGGTTAAGCTCATACATTACAAAAGTGGGTGCCATGGGGTTGGTGATGTCATAAATCATTATCCCTCCCATCCGCTCAAGCGCGATAAATGCGTAGGTCTTTCCATCCACATCGCCAATTACTATCCCCTCGGGCTCAGGTCCCATATCGTCACTACGGCTTTTGCGTGAGTTGTTGCTGGTATTATTTGAGTTAAACTCAGATGCATAAAGCGTTTTAAGGGTTTGCTCAAATTCATCACCGCTGTCCCACACCAGCTGTACATTTTCATCCCAAATACTGAATGATCGTCCGCCAAAGCAAAAAAGTGAGTCGTAAAGCCCATCATTATTGTTATCACCGAGGGCTGTGGTTACCTTTAGTCTTCCTAAAACCGTGTCGTGCTGGTTAGTAGGCCAGGTGGGGAATTTGGGAAAATCCAGAATCATAGTTCCAACCCGGATTTCTTCTGAGTAGGCTGTGTAGTTTCTGGCATCACCCTCATTGGCCGAAAGTATATATTGGGTACCACCCGTATTGTATGCCGCCAGTCCATCTGGTTGATACATGCCAAACAATCTGTTATGGGTGCGGATATTTATGCTGTTAGCCACATCTGAGGCATCAATGCCAATAGAAGTAAAGTCTTTATAACCGAGTCCCACTACTGTATCGAGCGTGGCAGAATTTATATCTACAATAGCAATGGCGTTATTTTCCTGTAAAGAAACATAGGCCTTGGTTTGGGCGCTGTTTACCACAATAAATTCGGGTTCAATATCCTGGGCAGCGGTTTGCATACCGTTATTGCCATATACGCGCACCAGGGGGTCATAAGCTACCGTATCAAGCCTGTCAAAGTACACGTACTTCATATCTGCCTGGGTGATATTATTAAAGCCGGGGCTGATATCAATTATGCTTACCGAACCCCATGGGTCTCCCGAATAATCATCACTGGGTTCACCCTCGCCAGCTACCAGAACTTTGTTGCCACCGGGTGTAAATGTTACCATGTCCGGCTGGGCTCCAACGGCAAACTGGGCTTTAAATACACCATCCTTATCAAAAAACACCAACCTTCCGGGAAACTGTGGCACAGCCCCAGAACCTACCACTGCTACATTACCAAAATAAACCGCCACGCTACTTATGCTACTCACGTAAGGGTTCATGTCTATACTGCCCACTTTGCCAGGTTTTGAAAAATCAGAGTAGGTGAAAATATCAATTCGGTTGCGCGCCTTATTGGTGGAGTATAGCCTTTTGTTTGTACGGTCGTAAGCTATTATTTCGGTACCGCTGCTATCAAAAATGCCGGTTTTATAGGTGTGCAGTTTAGCAAATGGTAGCGATTGGGCGCTTAATTGCAAACAACTTAGGGCAACAAGGGTACTTAGTAAAAATCTCATCATTATTTGGGATTATTAAGGGGCCTGAAAGGTAAGGCTTACTTTCCTTTATCAGATATCTTAAACTAATACAGCCATATAGTTAACTGGTTAAAGCCAGGTAGTGTTCAGGCCTTTGGTAAGTTACCCACACTGGTTTTATTCATCTTCAGTTTATTCAATACTTCACCAACATATATCACTATAAAACTAAAAGCGGTGGCTACCTTTGCCCCATGCAATGGAAAAAACTTTCAAAAGAAGCTATTAGGCAGCGCGTATTTAAGGCGCTTGATGAAAATAGAAATTACGACTCTGACTACATTCTGGGCATACCGGGTTCATACCTGGATACCGAACAGTTTTACCGCGATGCGGATTTTCTGGAGAATGCCCCATATCTCAAAACCTTTATCAATAATCCCAACCACATAGGTTGCCACACCCTTACGGAGGAAGGCGGGGAAGACCTTTTCAGAGGCACACAAAAGCTGGAAATTGAGTTGATCCGCCTGGTGGCAGAAGAGATAATGAACGGTGATAAAAAGCAAACGGATGGCTATGTGGCACCCGGTGGCACGGAGGCCAATATACAGGCACTTTGGATTTATCGTAATTATTACAAAAAGGAATTTGGCGCCAGCAATCACGAGGTAGGCGTTGTTTTTAGTACCGATAGCCACTATTCCTTTTACAAGGGATGCAACCTGCTTAGCCTTACAGCCATACCGGTAGAAGTGGATTTTAACACCCGCCAGATGAAAGAGGAAGCTCTTAAAGCATCTATTGTAAAAGCTAAGAAGAGTGGTGTAAAGTATCTTATTGTAATTGCAAACATGAGTACTACCATGTTTGGTTCAGTAGATGATATTGATGCCAACCTGGCCGTGATCAAACCTTTTGAGCTACCCTATAAAGTACATGCTGACGGGGCCTTCGGTGGATTTTTGTACCCTTTTACCAATCCTGCCAACAGGCTCGATTTCAGAAACCCTGAAATTACCTCCATTACCCTTGATGCGCATAAGATGCTAATGGCGCCTTACGGAACGGGCATGTTTCTAATCCGTAAAAACTGGATGCATTATGCAGCTACGGAAGAAGCTCAATACGTACAAGGTTTAGATTACACGATTTGTGGAAGCCGAAATGGCGCTCAGGCCGTTTCTATATGGATGATACTTACTACGCATGGGCCAAATGGCTGGCGCCAGAATATCCATACCCTGATGAATGAAACCGATAGACTTTGTAATGCGCTGGATGAGCTTGGTGTAACCTATTTTCGCAATGAGCATATGAACATAGTTACTATGCATGCAGAAAAAGTACCCACTGAACTTTGTAAAAAATACCGCCTGGTGGCTGATAGTTTTGAAAATCCCAAGTGGTGGAAAATTGTAGTAATGCCGCACACCAGGGGAGAGGTGATCAACAGGTTTCTGAGTGATATGAAGGAGTTGGTTAAGGTGTGAAAACTGCCAGTTACTTCTTCCTTCTTTACTCCGCCACAGCCAGTTTGCTTTCCTCATCTTCAACTACAGGTGGCTCCAGGGGGATGAACTTTTTGTAGTGCTCGTACCGAAGAAAAATCTCTTTTACATAAAGGTAGGGTTCGCGGCCACGCACAAAACCATAGCGCACCACGGGGTGGGTAAAAAACTCTTTTGACGAAAGCTTAAGAATGTAGTCCTCCACATTGTCATCCCACATAAGTGGGTCTTCATCAAAAGCTTTTGCCAGGCGTTGTGCATCGCGTACATGGGCCAAACCACAATTGTAGGAGGCCATTACAAACTTTAGGCGCTGCGTGGTATCAGGAATTTTTTTCCAGTTCTTCCACAATTTTTTAAGGTAAGTGGTTCCTGCATATACATTAGCTGCAGGGTCGTTCAGGTCTTCCAGTCCAAGGTCCTCGGCTGTGGAGGGTAAAAGTTGCATTAGCCCACCGGCACCTGTCCAGGCCGTATCTGTAGGGTCAAATCTCGACTCCTGGTACACCAGCGAACTGAGCAGGCGCCAATCCCAGCCAATGCGCTCAGCATTCTTTTTTATGATATCGTCATACACACTTATACGTCCGGTGTTCTTACTAAAGAAGTCACTCTTAATCCGCCTGCGGTATGACTTCTTATTGCGGAAGTACTTGTTGTAGATGGTATGATAGAAGTTCTTCTTTTTGGCTGATTTGATCCATTCATTCACTTCCTCCAGCAACTGTGGTGAATTTTTACGAATGGCCCAGGCCACACGTTGCGAAAAACTCACGCTGGTTTCTATATCTAAAATGGGGTAGTAGGTTTGGTTTAGTGAGGCAATGTTGTAGTCGGATATGGTATATTTTATGTCATCATTCACCACCATCCGGATGATTTCTTCTGTGGTTTTATTACCATCTACAGGCTCAATGTGTATGGGTCCACCAATTTCTTCCATAAGGTTTTGCAACCTCTCATAGTAGGATGAGTTTTTGCGTACATGCACCGTTTCATCAATAAGCTGTAATGGATCTGTAATCAATCTGTCCTTTATGCGATGCAAGGGGATGGCCCGCCAGTTATCGGGTTTACGCTGTACCAGCACCTGGTGCGTTACGTAATGATGTTCGGTAAAGTGTACTACTTTTTTACGCGGTTCAGTAATTGACAAACCGTAGGCTATAAGGTCGCCTTCACCTTTGTTCAGCATATCAAAAAGCTCATCAATGTTGCGCGCAATTTTGATGTGTAGTTCCACACCCAGGTCTTCAGCCATTCGGCTCAAAAGCTCATACTCAAAGCCCATTGCCTCACCTTTGTACAAAAAATAGCTGGTGGAATTGTAGATGGCAATTACGTTCAATACGCCATCCTTTTTTATCTCTTCCAGATCGCGTTCCACCTGAGGTTCGGTAATGCTGCCCATAGCTAATTCTTCGGGTTCACTATTATTACTGCTGCATCCTGTAAAAGATAAACTAAGTACGGCAAGCCAAATGAGGCCAATGGTGTAAAGTAGTTTGTAGTACGGTTGTTTTCTCATATTTCTATGGGCCGATACCGGAGTCAAGTCTGGGTGGTAATCGGTTCCACAATATAAGGATTATGATGAAGCAGTAATGGCTTTAGCGTTTCAGTCTATTCAGAAAAGCAGATTATGAGCTATCGAAATTTTCAGCTTTTATTCAGCATTTCTGCTGAATATCAATACAAGTTAAATATGTGCTTTACGCATATGTGCCACTGATTTTTCAACTAACTTTTCCAGTATGTCTGAATTTACATCTTCGAGCTTATTGATATATAAACAGGACTTACCGGTTTTGTATTTGCCCAATTTGCTCATGAGGTCCTCGTAGCCATCAAACCCTCCCATAATATATAGAGTGAGCGCAGTTTTTCGGGGCGAGAAGCCTGCCAGCATCCAATCACCTTCACGGCCACTATCATATTTATAGTGGTAGCTTCCAAATCCAATAATTGATGGCCCCCACATTTTGGGTTCTTCACCGGTTACACGGGTCATCATGGCCAGTACCTCAAGCGCATCGGCTTTACGTTTTTCATTTTCCACAGACTCAATAAAAGCCTGTGGGTTATTATCATTTTTAGTGGTTTTGAGATTAGCCATAATACCAGGTTTTAAATACTATTAGATAAAAAGTACCACCAAAGTTAGGGATAGAAGTCACCTAATCCAGACGGTTTTAATATTTTGAGTCTGAACCAATCGCGTTCAAATTGCCTTAATTATTAAAAGCTAACTCATGCCCCCGAAAAGAATAACAGATGATAGTTTGCATCAGCTGCTGGATGAAAACCGACAGCAGGTATTCCTGCTTACTTCACCCATTCCGTATCCATTTACTTTTGCTGTGCATGCCTGGTTTGTAACTCATCAAAACGGTGAAGTACACCGATATGAGTTTGGCAAATTTGGCGGAAGCCCTCACCCCAATGGTATAGGGCTATTAAAAGACTTTTTTAAACCCACCATTGGTATGAATCGCTTTTGGTGGCAAAGCAGGAGCAGATATCCTTCAAAGCTGATTGATATGATATCGGGTGACGAAAAATCAGTAGCCGCCAGGATGATTTCCTTTTTAGAAGAGCACTCTGAGAAATATCCTTATAAGGAAAGGTATAATTACCTGGGGCCTAATTCCAACACTTATGCCGGTTGGGTACTCAAACACTTCCCTGATTCTGGCTTAAAACTACCCATAAGTGCTGTGGGCCGAAATTTCCCAGCCAGGAAACTTTTCTTCCGAAAGGATAATACAATAAGGTTGGTTGATGTAAGCGAAGGAAACTAGGTTGAAATCACAACTCACAAACCACAAACCACAACTTCCAAATCACAAATTCCAATTTGTTAATACTTCAAATCTCAAATCCAAGCTCATTCACAGCATCCAGCTGCTCTTTGCTAAAAATTTTAAGATCATGTTGCTTATATCGTCCTGAACCTTCTGATAGTTGAAAAACGTCTTTAAGTTCGTGGGTCATTTCTGGCGAAAGCCCTAAAAATGCCAGTAGGGGCGGGATTTCTTTTTCCGGGTTAAGACAAATGTCCTCATATCTTAATGTGTAGAAACGTTCGCGCAAAAGTTCATTTCCGGTATTTATAATTTCACGGCTGCTTTTAATCCAGTAATCCAGTTGCTTACGCGAGATGGATGCTTCGCTTTCATTTTCATGGGCATCAATACCAAACAAATGCCCCCAGTTAAACAGCTGCTTTTTATTTCTGGCGAAAGCCATATCCAGGCCGTGGCGCAGTACATGGATGTACTTTAAATTCGGAAAATAATCAGCCAGTTCCTTCAAGTAAATGTGGGTGTTGGGCTCCTTCCAACCCCAGGTGTTTAAAGGTTTTTTAAACGGCTTTTGCTTTCGCAGAGTGGGGAAGAGGTCTGGCGGATATTGATAGGCCATGGAGTAGGGCAGGCGCTCCAACTCATTTAATTTACTGCCTGAAATATTTCGGCTGCGCATATACTCTTCAAATACGCTTATTCTTTGCCGAATAGTTTCAGGTTTTGCCCTGGCCTGCCACTCAGGGTTCATAAAGCATGCGGTGAAAAAGGTGTTATCGTTGGCAAAATTGAGCGGGTTGCCCATGTAAATGCCTGCATCAATAAGCAACTGGGCAACAGCGCGGGTACCACTTCCGCCTAAAGCGCCAATGGCTATTACATTGTCATCATTCGGAGACGTCATTAATTATCCTGCGAAGGTTTGTGCGGTTTGGGCTTGCGGTGCTTGCTATGAAACTTCCGCTTCTTCTGGCCTTCACCTCCCCCTTGGTTTTTAGGTTTATGGCCATTTCCACCACCGTGTTTCTTACTTCTAAAGGGCTTCTTTTTTCCCCTCCGGTTCTTACCTGTACTTTCTCTCCATTCGGGTCCGGGGCCCAGATTTTCTGGTGGCTGTAGCTTTTCCAGCGTCATTTCAATAAATTCTTCAATTCGTTGAAATTTATACATATCATCCTCATTCACCAGGGTAATAGCCATACCCTTGGTTTCGGCCCTGGCCGTACGGCCAATGCGGTGGACATAATCTTCAGCATCATTAGGTACATCGTAATTAATTACCAGGTTGATGTCCTTAATATCAATACCGCGGCTCAATACATCGGTAGCCACCACAATGCGGGTAGTGCGGGCTTTAAATGATAAGAGAACCTTTTCGCGCTCCTCCTGCTCATAGTCAGATGAAACGCCCTCCACACTATACTTTTTGGCTTTAAGTACACGGGTAAGCTGTTCCACTTTTCTTTTGGTAGAACAGAAAATAATAATGCTTTTATAGTTGTCTTTATCGGCAAGTATCTCCTTTACCAATCCTGTTTTTTGCGCTTCATGCGCCAGGTAAATTTTTTGGGTTACCCCGGATGCAGGCTTTGAAACTGCCAGGTTTACTTCCTTTGGCTCATTCAAAATCTCCTTGGCCAGTTTACGGATTTTCGGTGCCATGGTAGCACTGAATAGCAAACTCTGCCTGTTAGCAGGCAGTTTGCTTATAATCTTAACTATATCATCATAAAAGCCAATATCCAGCATGCGGTCAGCCTCATCCAAAATCAGATGCTTTACGTTGCTGAAGTCCACATAATCATTCATCATGTGCGACATCAGGCGACCGGGTGTGGCGATAATAATATTGGTACCATTGGTAAATGCACGTCTTTCAGCCTCCCAGCTTATGCCATCTCCACCACCATAAATGGCATAAGAGCTGGTATGTGTAAAATACGCCAGCCCTTGTATTTGCTGGTCAATTTGCATAGCCAGCTCGCGGGTGGGCACTATTACAAGGGTATTGGTTCCTTTAGGGTTTTTCTCAGATATTTTATGGAGGATGGGTAGGATAAAGGCGGCTGTTTTTCCGGTTCCGGTTTGGGCACAGCCTATCATATCGTGGCCCTTCATAATTTCAGGAATAGCTTTTTCCTGAATTTCAGTGGCCTTTTCAAAATTCATGTAGCCAATGGCTTCCAATAAATCCTGGTTCAGACCAAATTCATCAAACTTCATAAATCGTATGTGTTGTAATCGTGCAAAAGATTGTTCGCACGCAGGTGTAGTCGTTCATAAAGCGGTAAAGATAAGCACTTTGTTGAGATAGGGTATCGATCAATAAACTCTATTTTGCGTTTAGAATAAAAATTAAAATTTTGATACAACCTGTTGAAATATGGCTGGAAGCAAAGGATGGAGCAAGGCTCAATGCAAACCTGTATCAAACTGATGGCGGTAAAACAAAGCCCGTAATTATTATAGCTGCCGCCACGGCATCGCCCCAGGCGTATTATGCAAAATTTGCTGCACACGCAGCTTCGCAAGGTTTTAATGTTCTCACATTTGATTACAGGGGAGTGGGGAAATCGCTATACACATCTCTCAAAAACTCAAGAGCCAAAATGACGGATTGGGGCATTTATGATCTGGATGCTGCCATAATTTGGCTAAAGCAGAATGGATATCGCAAAATACACCTACTGGGGCACAGTGTGGCGGGTCAGGTATTTCCGTTGGCGGCCAATGCCCATCGTATTAAATCGGCCTATTTTGTGGCCAGCCAAACGGCTTCACAGCGCTACTGGAGCGGTTTTGAAAAATTTAAAGTGTGGATATTCTGGTATATCCTAATACCGACTCTTACTTTAATTTATGGCTACCTGCCTGGCTGGAGCATGGGTGGTAAGGTAGGCATACCAAGCACCGCAGCCTGGGAATGGCGCAGTTGGGGAAAACACCCGCTTGGTGTGTTGCAGGGAATAAAATCCCGTAAGGAGGCATTTGCAGATATAAGTATTGCAGTACATTTTATCAGCTTAGAGCATGATGAAACGCTTGCTCCGAAAAGGGCAGTACAGGTTTTAAAATCTCAATATGCCGGAGCCACAACCAGCTATGAACACCTGTTGGCTAAAAATTATGATATAAAGCGGCTCAGCCATTTTGATTTTTTCCGCTCAAAAATGAAGAATACGCTTTGGGATAAACCCCTTGAGTTTTTTCGTACGTATCCATAATCAAATAGTAAATTGCGCAAACCGGTATAGTCCAAGTACCCTAACAAGTCTGAACATTGGAAGAACACACTATTGGTGATTATTTTATTTCAGTAGGTATGTTTTTGATGCTTACTGTTATTGCCTTCGGAGGTTTCGTGGTAAAGCGGGTAAGGCGTGGCAACCGTGCATTGCCAAAGGTATCATTCAGGTCGCTGGAGCTGCGCTACAAAGAGCCTTTGGCTGAACATTTCTTGTATTATCAAAACCTGGGTGAAGAGAACAAAAAGCGATTTGAAATGAGGGTACAGGCCTTTATAGATGCCAATGAATTTATTCCAAGAAGCTATACGCACGTAACTGACGAGATGAAAGCCCTGATCGCGGCTTCGGCAGTTCAGCTCACCTTTGGTTTCAGCCATATCAACTTTGAGCATTTTTCAAAAATCCTGATTTACAAGGATGATTATTACTCAAAAATTACCCGTAAGTACCATGCTGGCGAAGTGAATATGAGAGGGTTGATAGTATTATCATGGCTCAATTTTGTGCATGGTTATAAGGATCATACCGATGGTAAAAACCTGGGTTTGCACGAAATGGCCCACGCACTGCGGCTGGAGAACAGCATCGAGAATGGGGAGTATGACTTTATTGATGCCAGTTTACTGGATCTGTTTCATGAACTGGCCACTAAAGAAATTCATCTTATTAAAAGGGGGCAGGCTTTCTTTTTCAGGCACTATGCGGCCATGAATATGCACGAGTTTTTTGCCGTTGCGATTGAAAACTTTTTTGAGCGCCCTAAAAAATTTCAGGAGTACAATCCTCAATTATATCAGTGTGTTTGTGAATTACTAAAGCAGAATCCGTTAAAACTATTTCCGCAAAACGGAAATGAAGTACAACCTATATAATAAAAGGAGCATCTGGTTGGGCTTTTACCAAAAATCTAAAACAGAAAAATGAACTTACCTAAACTGGCAAAAAAGGCTGCGGAAAGCAGGTTTTACAGATGGCTGCTCAGCCAGGGTCTTAACCGCATGGTGCCCTTTAATAAACCCCATAAGTTTAAGGTAGAGGATATTGGTGATAACCATCTGCAGACTGTTTTACCTTATCGTAAACGCAATCTCAATCACCTTAAAGGTTTACACGCCTGCGCCATGGCTACATTGGCTGAGGTTACTTCCGGCTTTTTGCTAATCTCAAAACTTGACCCGCGGAAATACAGGCTCATCCTTAAAAAACTGGAAATGGAATACCATTACCAGGCAAAAATGGAGGCGTGGGCGCGCTTTGAAATCTCAGAAGAATGGATGCAGGATAATATTATTGAGCCACTATCAGTGGAAGGTGTAGTACTGCTACCTTGTACCATTGAGATTTACGATCGGGAAAACAATCACCTGGCTACGGGTATTGCGCATTGGCAGATTAAGGACTGGAAAGGAGTGAAGACAAAGTAGATAATCAAGCACTAAATAACATATTCTATTGTTTTCTTCTTGATTTTTCAGCTTCTAATTCTTTTAGTTGTTTTCGTATTGCTCGATAATAACTTGATTTGAAAACTGATGCAATAAACAAGGGAGCAATAATTAAGAAGAATACCAGAAGAAAAGATTTTACGATTGCTAGAATAAGGTTAACAAATCCCTCAAAAACTGCAGCTAAGCCATATCCTATTCCTCCACCATATAAATTATTGGGAGAAGGTGTATTAGTTGTTGCCTTTGCGTTTCCTGCTAAATAGAGGACTGCGTTTCCTGCTAGATAGAAAAAAATAGCTATGGATAGCAAGAACATTAAATTTACAAGAGCTAAATTTCTATAAATAAACCATTTTCTTGGAAGGACATGCTTCTTTTGCATTCTTACATTCCTTTTGTAAAGCCATCGCCCTAGGCCAATACAAGGAAATATCACTAACCAAAGGACTTCACCTAAAGATTGAATTCTCTTTTCTTTTTTGAAATAGTAAGGAAGCAGGACTAGAAGCCCAATAAGGGGGTTAAAGATTAAATAAGCCAAGAGCAGCTTTATCATACTCACAAAGTTTTTTTAAAGGTAGAAGAAAGTGATTTATATACCGTTGGAGTAGATTTATAAGACTTTGCATTTAACGAGTTATTGAACGACCAGGATTCCGGTACTATGTTGACCATTGCTTAAAGCCCGGTAGTAATATGCACCAGCCGGCCAGTCAGAAACATCCAACTCCAAAATGCTTTCAGGGTTTTGCAACTTCAACACCGTATTTCCCCGGCTATCATAAATTTCAAGTTCGTTTAAATCATTTTGAGTACTTGAAACGAGCGTAAGCCTTTCACTTGCTGGGTTGGGATATACACTTATACCCTCAGCGGGAGGGACTATAATTTTCTTCGTTTCCGTGCGATCGGTAATAATCTCGATTCTGTAGTAATAAGTGATGCCGGGTACAGGTGGCTTGTCCGTATAACTATATACTTTGCTGGAGTCATCATCACCGCAAATACCGGGGTAGGTATAAACTTCGTTGAGATTCAGTGAATCGGTGCCGCGCCATATTTCCACATCCTGGCAGGTATTTCCGGCCTGTCACCCTCCAGCTCACCAATACTCCCTCCCCAGCTGTATTTAACGAAAAGCTTAGGTAGGGAATACCATCATTCTGTGCTGTAGCAGCAAGGCTTAGCAACAAACCTATTCCTATTAATTTCAGCTTTATCATTTTCGGCAATTAACTAAAACACCAGAATACTGGATGAAGTTTAAACGACATATAATGAGTTTGTTGGATAATTTTTTTTAAAGTTCAAAACAATATAGTCCGTTTCCTACTTATAAGTATATAATTTTAAATCAATACAAAAATGGATAAGTTAGAGATTAAAGGAAGCTGGAACGAGACAAAGGGAAAGCTTAAGCAAAAGTATGGTGAACTAACAGATGATGACCTTACTTACACTGAAGGTAAAGAGGATGAACTGTTGGGCCGTATCCAAAAGAAAACGGGAAAAACCCGTGATGAGGTTAAAGACATGATTCGCGACCTATAAACAGCGGGGATGTACTTCAACCGAATAGTATTAATGGCAGGACTACTTTTAATGGTAGCCTGCCATTCTACTTCAAAACCATTGGAAACCGTTGATAGTGTTGATCTTTCCAGGTATGAAGGTACGTGGTATGATATCGCTCATTTACCTCAAAAATTTCAGGAGGGTTGCAAATGTGTTACCGCCTACTACGAGCAAAAGGATGATTATGTAAAGGTGCTGAATACCTGTAAACGAGATGGGGAAGTGGATTCCATAGAGGGCAAAGCCTTTACGGTTGAAGGTTCTTCCAATTCAAAATTGAAAGTGCAATTTTTTTGGCCCTTTAAAGGAGATTATCAGATACTGGCTTTGGCCAATGACTACTCAACCGCCCTGGTTGGTACTCCTGATAGAGAGTCGCTGTGGCTACTAAGCCGTACTGCCAAACCAGCAGCCAATACAGTGAAGGAATATCTTAATAAAGCAGAGCAACTGGGTTTTGATACTTCACAAATGGTTTACACCGACCAAAGCTGTAGCGAATAGAATCTGCACTGAACACTATTAATTTTTCAAGATAATTTTAATAAGAAGCTTAATTTATGCAAGCAGAAATTCCCCCTCATTTAAAGGAAACCGATCCTGATGCATTTAACATCAGCAGAAAAAAGTGGGGGCGGGGTTACCGCTATTTTAATGGCAATGGTAAAGATCTTGAAAATGAAAATGTAATTGACACTGTACAAAGTTTTGCGGTACCAAATACCTGGACTGACGTAACTCTCAGCAAATCCTCCAAAACCTACATCTTAGCCCGTGGCTATGATGGTTCGGGAAAACTACAATACCTGTATCACCCGGATTATCTGGCGTATCGCAATGATCAGAAATTTCATGAGCTACTGGAGTTTGGCCGCGTTTTACCCCGGATACGCAGAAGATTGCGCAAAGATTTGAAGGAGGAAGGCTGGACTGAAAACAAGCTGCTGGCGCTGATTGTAAAAATTCTGGATAAATATCATTTGCGAATCGGTAGTAGGGTTTATGCTAAAAAAGGGCAGTCGTACGGACTAACAACTTTGCGCAAAAAGCATCTTAAAGAAGAAGAGGACTCACACACCTATAGTTTTGATTTTAAAGGAAAAAGTGGGCAGCATAGAACGATCAGCCTTACGGATCATAGCCTCGTAAACCTTATTGAGGAAGTAGCTGAGTTTCCGGGTTGGGAGCTTTTTTCAGTTCCAACCGATCATGGTAAGTATTCGGCAAATGCGGGTAAGGTCAATCGGTATATCCGGCAAATTTCCGGTGGAGACTTCAGTGCACGTGATTTCCGAACATGGGCAGGTACGGTGCTTAGTGTAAAATATCTTCCTAAAGCACATAAAATTGTTGAAGATAACCCCAGGCGAAAACTAGGGAGTACTGTGGTTGAATTGGTTTCTGAAAAACTCGGCAACACCACGGCTATTTGTAAAGATTACTACATCCACCCCGAAGTGCTAAAGCAGGTTATAAGAGACGATTTTAATACTGAGCCTAGTGATGAGCGCTTCATCAAAAACAATCTTTACCGAAAGCATGAGTGCCGCACTATGGAAATTTTAACCTCCCTGGAGCAGGAGGATTAATTGTGGCCTTTGATTAAGATTTGCTTTACCTGACTCTTTTTAACTGTTGCTTTGCTTAAGCAGATAAAATCTCCGCCCAGATTATAGATTCTATATTTTCTTTTTAAGAACCCGAGGGAGGCTTTTGTTTCAACCTCATGAATATGGCGGTGCTCGTATAAAATTACGGTGGGCCTGAATTTTTGCAGGTTAAGTTGAGATAGTATTTTCCAGTCGTAACCCTCTGTATCAATATGCAGAAGATCAATTTGTTGAATGCTGTTCCTGACCAGTAAATCCTTTAACCTCATTCCCTTTATTTCCATTTCATTGATGTAGGGCTCCAAAATGCCATCAAGATGTTTTACGATGTTATTTCTGTTAAAAGAGTTAAGTTGATCATACCATACCGGTAAATCCGGAAGGTGTTTTTTGGCTTCCTCTTTAACAGAATAAAAGGTCTGTATTGAGCCATCATTTATGGCCACCTGCTCAAAAGTAAAGCGTTGATTGTTGCCGTAATTAGTCTTTAGTCGCTCAAACAGGTAGGGTACAGGCTCTACAAAAAGCGCCTTCCAATTTTTATTTTTTTGGATTAAATGATAGAGCGGGTCTTTGCTTTTGCCATCATTAGAGCCAATCTGTACAATCTGGATCGGGCTGTTAGTAAATACAGCATCAATCCAAACACTGGCTTCAATTTTTGAGCGCTCAGGCTCATAGTTCAGTTGCTTCCTTAAAGCCCTCAACATCCTGCCAATAAGCGGCAGAGTAAGTAGTGTTTGTTTTGCTCTTCCCAAGTTTAAAAAAACCGATTTATAAGCAACATTATGAAAAAGGTTTAAGGTTACATCCTTATTGGTTACTGTTTTTACCTAGGTATTTGGGCAAACAAGTTGGCATAAGCTATATTTTAATTCTAACTAGCCACTTACAAGCATATACTACTTTGAGGTTAGTAATGGCAGATTTTGCTTTAATGGTAATTTTCTACTTCAGCAATGCGAACCAACCACCACCCAATTTCCTTAGTTGATTTATGCCTTGCAGGCCATCCGATTATAGTAAATTGCGGAGCCTATAACTTTAAAAACTCAAAGCTGTAGATGCACGAACATAAAGCCCCCATTGATTATTTAACACGCCCTGTAAACAAGCTTGTAAACAGCGATGCAGCAATTGGTATTTTACTATTTGTGGCGGCCGTTGCGGCCATGATTGTGGCCAACTCAAGCTGGGGAGGTGAGTGGTACCATCACTTTTGGGAAAAGGAAATTACCATAAGTTTTGAGGAAAAGGAATTCAGCCTTAACCTGCATTACTTTATAAATGATGGGCTTATGGCCCTGTTTTTCTTTTTGGTGGGCCTTGAGATTAAGCGCGAATTTATAGCTGGCGAACTCAGCCATTGGCGAAAGGCTGCATTGCCCATTGGGGCGGCCATTGGCGGGATGGTGGTACCTGCCCTCATTTACTTTGCATTTAATTATGGAACTGATTCCGGAAAGGGATGGGGTATACCTATGGCTACGGATATTGCTTTTGCACTTGGGCTTATTAACCTTGTGCGCAGGCGCATCGCATCTTCAGTAAAGGTTTTTATAACGTCTCTTGCCGTGGTTGATGATATCGGTGCTGTACTGGTTATCGCCTTTTTTTACACTTCAAGTTTTGATGCTCACCAACTGTACATTGCCGGTGGTGCCTGGCTTTTACTTTTAATTGCCAATAGGCTGGGCGTTAGGAGCGTATTCTTTTACGGATTTGTGGGTATTAGTGGTATTTGGGTGGCCTTTTTCTATTCAGGCATACACCCCACTATTGCCGGCATTCTCTTGGCTTTTACCATTCCTGCTAAATACCGTATTAGCAAAGATCAATTTACGGACAGGCTGAAGGTGCTATACCGAAAGTACCTTAAATCCGATACGGTTGACCTTGACTTCAATACTCAACGGGAAGACCGATTGCTAAAGGGAATAAGGGCTGCGGGTGACGATGCCCGTACACCGCTTCAAAAAATTGAAACAGCTCTTTATCCATTTGTATACTTTATAGTGATGCCCATTTTTGCCTTCGCTAACGCAGGGCTGGCTATTAAAGGCAACTTTTTAGAAATGTTGCTGGGGCCAATTAGTCTGGGTATTATTGGAGGTTTGTTACTTGGAAAAGTATTGGGTATAAGTCTGATATCACGTTTGATGGTTGCCCTGGGTATTGCCGAGCTGCCAGCCGGAAGCAACTGGAAACAGATTTATGGTACTTCTTTACTGGCGGGTATTGGTTTTACCATGTCGCTATTTATTACGGAGTTGGCTTTTGAAAATAAGGAATACACCGAAGCTGCAAAATCAGCCATTCTGGTGGCTTCAGTTCTGGCAGCCACACTTGGCCTAGTGATAATAAGATTCACCAACAAAAAAATAAAGTAAAAATGATTGGAGGCAAGCAAGCTCAAACCAGTGTGAAGTTGATGAAAGAGATAGCTGAACGCTGGAGCCCCAGAGCATTTGGTAATAAGCCTGTAAGCGAAGAGCAGCTAATCCGGCTTTTTGAGGCCGCTCGCTGGGCACCCAGTTCAAGCAATGGTCAGCCCTGGCACTTCATAATCGCCCGTAAGGGCGATGCCCATTACGATAAACTATTTGAAGGTGTAAACGAAGGAAACCAAAAGTGGGCGTGGACAGCCCCGGTATTAGCAGTATCTGTTGCACAGCGAAGGTTTGATTATAAAAACCGTGAAAATCGATTTTATATGCATGATGTAGGCATGGCTATGGGAAACCTCCTGATGCAAGCCACCTACGATGGATTACATGTGCATCAAATGGGTGGTATAGTGCCTGAAAAAATATACAGCAACTTTAATATTGATGAAGATACATATGAAGTAGCAGCCATGTTTGTAATTGGGTACCAGGATGAAAGCCGGCTGGACGAAATGGAGGAGAAGTTCCGGGAGTCTGAAGTGAAGCCGCGTGAAAGAAAGGAGCTGAAAGACTTTTTATTTGCCGGGAAGTTTGGAGAGAATCCGGATTGGATATAGCAAAACCCTGAACTCTAAGTTCTAAACCCGAGGACAAACCCAAAATATCAATATTGTAAAGTTCTAATCCAGGCCAGGGGTTTTAGCACTTTATGGGCTACATATCCCACTCTTATTGCTGGGTCTTTAAAATTTTCATTCTTGGTTGGATGTTGAACTTGTTTAGAATTTAGAGTTTGATGCTTCGGATTTCAGAGTGACACCGTTTACCAAAATCGCCTACTCAATGGGTAAAATCTAAATGCTAACGCGTAAATACTAATCTGTATCTATTATTTTCGCAGCCTGAAACTGAATACATAATCATAAACCGCACAAATGAGCGTATTAGTCAATAAAGATTCAAGAGTTATAGTTCAAGGATTTACCGGTAGCGAAGGCTCCTTCCATGCCGGCCAAATGATAGAATACGGAACAAATGTAGTAGGAGGTGTAACTCCGGGTAAAGGTGGCCAAACGCACCTTGATCGCCCTGTATTTAATACTGTAGCCGAAGCTGTTGAAAAGGCTAAAGCCAACGTATCTATAATTTTTGTGCCACCGGCATTTGCTGCCGATGCTATTATGGAAGCGGCTGATGCGGGTATAGAAGTAATTATCACCATCACCGAGGGCATCCCTGTAAAGGATATGATTATTGTAAAAGAATACCTTAAGGATAAGGACTGCCGTATGGTAGGCCCTAACTGCCCCGGAGTAATGACAGCCGGAGAAGCCAAAGTAGGTATTATGCCTGGCTTTATCTTTAAAAAAGGTAGAATAGGAGTAGTGTCAAAATCAGGTACCCTTACTTATGAGGCGGTTGATCAGATTACTAAAGCCGGTATGGGCCAGTCCACTGCCATTGGTATTGGTGGTGACCCTATTATCGGTACTTCTATGCAGCAGGCTATGGAGCTTATGCTTAATGATGATGAAACTGATGGCATGGTGATGATTGGTGAAATTGGCGGACAAATGGAAGCCGAGGCTGCCCAATGGTATAAAAACAGTGGTATAAAGAAACCTGTAGTTGGATTTATAGCAGGAGAAACTGCTCCGGCCGGACGTACAATGGGCCACGCTGGTGCTATTGTAGGTGGTAGTGATGATACTGCCCAGGCTAAAAAGAAGATTATGCGCGAGTGCGGAATTCACGTAGTGGACTCACCCGCTGATATAGGTACTAAAATGGCCGAGCTTATCGGTGTTAATGCCTAAATAACAATAGCTCAGATATAAAGTATTAGGATTTCCAAAGGCCCGCTTCAATATTATTGAAGCGGGCTTTTTTTGTTTCAGCGCTATCTAAAGCTTCAGCCGATTTAAGTATGGGGCATACTGTATTTTAAAATCGGTCAACGGCTCATTTTTAATGGCTTAAAAATCTCATTCCCCATACATTCCGTTAATTTTTAAATCTACCATTATGATTAAATTTTACTCGTTTCTATTTGTGGGGATGATGGGATTTGCGGTCTGTGGGCAAAGTACTTCGCCAGAAGTAGTTTCAGCAGCAGGAGCGCATTTTTCAAATGCCACCCACCAAATCAGCTTTACTATCGGTGAGTCCGTAATAGCTACTCATAGTAATGCCGGTAATACCCTTACGCAGGGTTTTCACCAAACCAAGCTTGATGTTATTTCACTGGACGAAATTTCGCTGGTGGAGAATATCCAGGTGTATCCCAATCCGGTTTTACAGTCTCTTACTATTTACACCACCGGAGGCGTAGGGCAGCTTACCTTACATATGTATGCCAGCGATGGCCGTGAGGTATTATTTAAAAAAATAACAGCTGAAGGGGAAGAAACTATTGATGTTTCCAGTCTCGCCAAGGGATCCTATAACCTTCAGCTTATTGACAGTAACCAATCCATTCAATCATTCTCAATCATTAAAACCCAATAGTCATGAAAAAAATAATACTAAGTCTTTCAATAGTTTTATGTGCCACATTAGCTTTTGCTCAGGCTCCTGAAAAATTTCAGTACCAAACTGTAGTTCGCGATAATGCCGGGGCTCCGCTGGCCAATCAAAGTGTCAGCTTTCAGCTTAGCATTCATGAATCATCTGCTGCAGGTACGGTAGTTTACTCAGAAACCCATACTGCAACAACCAATGATTTTGGCCTCGTAAATCTCGAAATAGGTGGAGGTACCGTAGTTAGCGGAACCTTTAACACTATTGACTGGAGTGGTGATAGCCATTACGTAGAGGTGGAACTGGACCCTGCGGGAGGTACTAACTACACCAGCATGGGCACCAGCCAGTTATTGAGCGTGCCTTATGCCTTAAGCAGTAAAACCGCGTCTGACATGGAGCTGAATGATCTTACCGATGTACAGGGCAGCCCCAATAACGGGCAGGTACTTTCGTGGAATGGCTCAAACTGGGGCCCTGCAACACCGGCCGGTGGCTCTTCGCTTTGGACACTAAACGGAGGTGATGTAATCCGCACCAGCGGCAACGTAGGTATCAATAATACTTCATTTGCTCCCCTTTTTACTTTTACCGTTACCGGAGATACTAGTGCAGCTATGGCCATTGGTGCTCAGGGTTCATTCAATCAGCCAAAATCAGGCAGGTTGGTATTTACTGAAGATGTTTTATACACAAGTGGCACCTGTGGGTTTGAGTGGCAAATGAATGGCGCAACCAACCGCCTGGTAATGGTTTCAGGTTGCCCTGCTTTAAATGATACTTCATTAATCATCAATCGCACGGGTGATGCACTTTTTAATCAAAGACTGGGGATAGGATCATCAGTTAACCCAAGTACCGATCTTCACATCAGGCAATCAGGTAATTCAACCTCTTCCGGCTCTTCGGGCATCCGTTTCCAGGAGTCGGGCGGAACTACCCAATGGCAACAATGGGCCGGTGGTAGTGATTTAAACTTTGCGTTTAACGGAACACGCCTTAGCTATATTAACAATACAAATGGCAATTACGTAACTACATCTGACAGAAGAGTAAAAACCAACATCCTGCCTATGAGCAATGTACTTGCCGGGGTAATGCAGTTGCGTCCTGTAACATATCACTATAAGCATCATACCGAAGGGCAGGTTAGCCATGGCTTTATTGCACAGGAGGTATTGGAGGTTTTTCCGCAGCTGGTATATCATTCAGAAGGGGAGGACAGCCCATTGGCTTTGGCATACAGTGATTTTGGCATATTGGCTATAAAGGCGGTGCAGGAGCAACAGGCAGAAATTGAAAAGCTTAAAGCCGAAAAAGAGGCTATGGCTGGTAAAAATGCAGAATTGGAAGCGCGCCTTAAAAAACTGGAAAAAACAGTAAATGCACTGTTGCAAGAGTAAATCGAAGCATTTCATTTAGCAAACTACTCCTGATTGTTGTAAAAACCACACAGATGAATCTAACTTACTGATACAGAATATCGTGAATTAGAATAAAATCAGTATTTTAGGAGCAGAGTAGAGAAGTGCTTATAGCACAGCTTTTGAGTGGAACCCCCGAATTTATTTTTGGGGGTTCTTGCTTTTTAGGTGCATCCTGCCATAGTGTTTATGTTTGAACTCTTATTTGCTAAAATGACTTTTCAATACTTTCTTGAGCTTTTAGGAACATTTGTGTTTGCCATATCTGGAGCCCTGGCTATAAAGGGTATGGATAAGGATTGGTTAAGCGCTGGCTTTACCGGGTTTATTACCGCTATTGGCGGAGGTACATTAAGAGATATTTTATTGGATCGCTATCCTTTAGTTTGGATTGCAGACATTAACATCCTTTATGTTGTGCTGGTGGCCGTTGTGTTCACCTACTTTTTTTCAACTACCCTTGGTAAGCTCCGTAAAACTCTTTTTTTATTTGATACCCTGGGTATTTCACTTTTCGCTATTGTAGGTACCGAAGTGGCGTTAAAATCAGGGGTAAGGGGTGAAATTGCAGCAGTAATGGGTATGCTTACTGCGGTAATGGGTGGAGTGATAAGAGATACCCTGACTAATGAAACTCCTATTATCTTACAACGAGGCATGTATGCCAGCGCCTGTTTAATTGGTGGTTTTTTATATGTAGGGCTTGATTATTTTGCTATTGGCCGCAATCTTAATTTTATTTTGTGCATTGGTGTAATCATCGTTTTAAGGATATTAGCCGTAACCTACCACTGGGCCGTTCCGAGCTATGATAACCGTTCCGACAAAAATAGCCCAGGCTGAATACAAGCTGCATAGTAAGCCATACCTTTGCCGGCCATGACAGTTGATGAAAAAGTAGAACAGGGCTTATACCTGCCCCTGATGGAAGAATTTTACACCATACAGGGTGAAGGATATCATAGTGGCAAGGCCGCCTATTTTATACGTGTAGGAGGTTGTGATGTTGGCTGCCATTGGTGTGATGTAAAAGAAAGCTGGAACCCAAAACTGCATCCGGCTATCAGTATAGAGCATGTGGCTGAAAATGCCGCTAAATATGCTAAAACCATCGTAATTACCGGAGGTGAGCCACTTACCTGGAATATGGAGCCTTTAACAAATTCATTAAAGGCAAAGGGACTTACTATACATATTGAAACATCCGGGGCATACCCGGTAACCGGGCATTGGGACTGGTTTTGCCTGTCTCCAAAAAAAACAAAGCCCCCGGTTGAGGAGGCTTATAGTTTAGCACATGAGCTAAAAGTTATAGTCTTTAACAGAAACGACTTTAAATGGGCTGAGCAACATGCGGTAAGGGTTGGCAATCAATGCAAGTTGTATTTACAACCCGAGTGGAGCCGAAGGGAAGAAATGATGCCTTTGATAGCGGAATACGTAATGAACAATCCTCAATGGCAAATCAGTCTTCAGATGCATAAGTATATAGGGATACCTTAGGCATTGTGAACATCTTTTTTTAGTGTTCGCGGTTCCTGGGTTGGCTGCTCACTGGTTTTTGATTTTACCAATTGGATATAGGCAAAAGTGCAAATTAATGCAGAGGCCATTCCTTCAATAAAAATTATTACACCTGCTGATACAGGAGTTATTTCACCTCCAAAGCTGTCTTCAACTGCAAGGCTGGCCATAAATTGTGGATCAATCTTATCCAAATAAATAGCTATAAAGGCTGCAAATAAACCAACGCCCAACAAGCTGGTACGAACACCAATCCAGAAGAAGTCAGCAAAATCATCATAATAACTGGCACCGGATTTATGCATGTAGGTTTTTATAGCATTTCGGATTAAGATAAACACAAAGATTACATTTAGAGCCCTAAGCCAATGAGTGCCTGCAAAACCTAATGCCCGCATTATCAGAAAAAAACCAACAAGGGCCACAAACATCATTAATCCGTTTTTCATAGGAATGGTTTTCCAAAGTTTACTGAATGTGCTCATGTTATAATTTATTTACAAGTTTAAAATAGTCCTCTAATACAATTTCGGCATTTCGTCTGGAAAGATCATCGGCAAAAAGCTTTGCAGGTTTTCCTTCTCTACCTGTCCCATAAATATCAGCTTCATTAATCAGCGTTAGGTAAATAGATGCTGCCATTTCAAACTGTTCCTCATTATTCATCTTACTAATGTTTTCGTATAGTAAGGTATCAGAATCAGCTTCAGTTATAAATACGGTATTCAGCGCGTATTGTTTGTGGCGGCCTTCGTTTTCGATATACACGTAGGCCTCATCATTTAATGGATTTGAGATAATTGTAAAGCCCGGGGAGATGATTGAAGTATCCTTATTTCGCTCCTTAAGGCGATATAACACAAACGGTTTTCGGCTTTCATCAATATCGTAATAATAGCTTCTGATATTTTTAAAATAAAGCAGGGATGAAGAGGTGGTGCTAAACTTAACCTCATGTAGGTTGAGCCTTTTGGCCGTTGGGCCAAAAGCAAATGATAGCCCCAAAAGCCCCAAAATAAAAATCCAGAGCCAAACAACAGGAGGGTTTATTTGCGCTAATTTTTTCATTGCGTAGTAAACGATGGTTTTTGCTTGTGGTTTACTGAATAATTTAATTTATAAGCATCTATAAAGGTAAGGCTTGTAATAGCCCAAAGCTTATTTTTGCCGCAACCGTAAAAGAATTACCGCTTGCTATTGCTCAAAAAGTACGCTCTCTCCATTTTAATACTCTTTCACTGCATTGGATTTGTTGGTATAGCTTTTATCAATAAAGAGGTATTTGCCAACCTTACCATGATGAATTTGCTATTAAGCCTGCTTTTGGTAGCTGTTAGTCATCAGGGTAGTAATAAAGCTTTTATTTTTCTTTTTCTATTTACATGGATGTTAGGTTATGCCGTAGAGCTGCTCGGTATAGAAACAGGTTTTCCCTTTGGTAATTATCAATATGGCCATAGCCTGGGCCCCAGGTTGTTTGATGTACCCATAATTATTGGAGTAAACTGGTTTTTAATGGTAATGGGAGGTGGATACCTGGCTCTGCGGTTTTTTAGCCATAAGGTGGTACGTGTGGTAGTTGCTGCTTTGGTAATGGTATTGGTAGATGTACTTATTGAAACCGTAGCTCCCGCCCTCAATTATTGGTACTGGAAGGATGATATAGTTCCTTTGGCTAACTTCGTAGGATGGTTTGCCGTGGCCCTGATTATGCAAATAGCATTTGTTAATTTTATGAGCTCATCAAAAAACAAATTGGCAATTCCTTATATTATTACAGTTGCTTTATTTTTCGGTATGTTAATTTTGGCATTATGAATATCCTCCTCGCCATAGCTATAATAGTTATTACGTTTTTCGGAATGGAGTTCGTGGCGTGGGCTGCGCATAAGTATGTTATGCATGGTTTTTTATGGGTTCTCCATAAAGATCATCACGTAAAAAAGCCCGGTTTTTTTGAAAAAAATGATGCCTTCTTCCTGATTTTTGCCATACCCAGCTGGCTATGTATAATGTTGGGCGTTATCTACAGCAGCCCTGTATCCATACTTACCGGTGTGGGCATACTGGTATATGGTATGGCCTATTTTTTAGTTCATGAGGTGCTTATTCACAGGCGGTTTAAGTGGTTTAATAATACCAGAAACATCTACTTCAGGGCTATTTTAAGAGCACATAAAATGCACCACAAAAAGCTGGAGAAGGATGGTGGTGAGAGTTTCGGAATGCTTATCATTCATCCCAAGTACATAAAGCAGGAACTGGAGCTTAGGCAAAAACACAAACTACAGGAGCAATAGTGCTGGAAACTAAATTCCTTTACGTTTCGCTAATGGCGCTCTGCCTGGCTGGCCCATTGCTATTGAGTTTTGATAAAAAAGTAGCCTTTTACAAAAACTTTAAGCCACTCGTGCTGGCCACTTTACCCATTGCCCTGTTTTTTATTTTATGGGATATAGCCTTTACCTACCTTGGTGTTTGGGGTTTCAATGAAAAATACCTTACGGGGATTTCATTTGCGGGCCTTCCACTTGGTGAGTATCTCTTCTTTTTGGTGATTCCCTATTGCTGCGTTTTTATTTACGAGGTACTACGGGCCTATTTTCCTCACTTCAGGCACCAGCGGCTAAGGCAACCTGTAAGTAATTTTTTGATTGGTTTTTCGGTGGTTATTGCCATTATTTATTATGACAGGCTTTATACAGTTCTTAATTTTTCGCTGCTGGCTATATTTATTTTATACTTCAGCAAGGCCAGCAAAGCGCCATGGTTAGGTTGGTTTTATTTTGCCTTTGCGGTAATATTGATTCCGTTTTTAATAATTGACAGTATCCTTACCGGCAGCTTTTTAGAAGAGGAGATTGTATGGTATAGCGCAGAAGCCAGTATGGGCTTAAGGATTGGAACTATTCCTTTTGAAGATTTGTTTTATGCACTGATGCAGATTCTGTTAACCATAAGCCTGTATGAGTACTTTAAGGCAAGGAAACAGTAATGCCCGGCAATCCGTTACGAAACGTTAACAGAAAAGGGAGTGTTTTCAATATCAACCTCTACATGTTCCATCAGGTTTGTAGATAAGGATAAACCTTTAAAATCGGCCTTTACGGGGAAGTTTTTGTGATTTCTATCCACCAGCACGATGGTTTTAATTTGCTTTACATTAAACTCCAAAAAGTGCTTTACACCATAAATCAAAGTTGAGCCGGTATTTAAAACATCATCCACCACAATAATAGGTTTGCCATCCAGCTCTTTTGTATCCGGCTCCAGCCGTGCATCTCCCGCCAGGGGATTTTTCTTATCCACCACAATTCTGAATAGCGAAACTTTTAAAGGTGAAATTGATTTGATTTCTGTAGCCAGCAACTGGGCCAGGCGGTAACCATTTTCTACTATACCGGCCAGTATAATTTCGGTTTCATCCTGATGCGTTTCATACACCTGCCAGGCCATACGTTTGATCCGGTCTTTTACCTGTTGGTCATCCAAAACAAGGGTGGTGGCTACTTTATCCATACAAAAGCATTTTTGGCAAATATCATAAATAAGGGCTGTAAGCTCGCTGGATTTTCAATTTGTATTTAGCAAATGGATAAAGAGTTCATTACCCTGCCTGGGTTTAATGCTATTGTAGCAGCGCTCAAGAGTTTTTATGCGAAAGTGCTTGGTAAATAGGTTGCGATATTCATCGTAACTACCTCCAAATGGAGGACCCTGGCTGGTTAGTTCAAAATCAAATAAAACACCTACCAGCTGACCGGTAGGAGCGAGCAAATCTGCCATCTTCCTGGCATAAGCCTCTCTCATATCAGGATTAAGAGCGCAAAAAAATGTTTGCTCCACAATAAGATCAAAGCTGGCATGGAGCTCAAAAAAATCTTTATGAATGAGATTTTCCGCAGGAAAATCAGGAAGCCTTTTTTGCAGATTTTTAAGCGGTTGCTTTGCCAGATCAATAACGTAAGTATTTTCGTAGCCATTTTTCCAGAGCCATTCAGCCTCATAGGCATTGCCGGCACCGGGTATTAATATGCGCGCTTTTTTGTTTACAAGGTTTTGAAAAAAAGCAGTGAGCGCAGGGGCCGCATAGCCAATGTCCCACGGGGTATTGCTCTGGTCGTATCGCTGGCTCCAGTATGTTTCGTTCAGTTTTTGCATCAGATAAATTTACTACTGTTAAAGTGTAATAGACTAATAAGATTGTGCCATCGATTTACAGTCGTAGCCCGTCATGCCTTCTTTCCTATTTTTGCCGGTATGGATGACACTCATTGTATTGACTACCGTAGCACGGGCTATTTTTCTAAGCTGATTTGTGATTACCTCGATCAAAAACCGGCACTTCAAAAGTACTATAATCGCTTTCCCACTATTGAAAATTTTGCTTCACAAATTGAAGAAAAAAAAGGCTTTTCTAAAGAGCAGCGAAAGCTTCTGGTGGAAGCCTTGGATATGCAGTATCAGTCAATTACGAGTAAGGAAGCAACCACCGCCAATATCAGCAGGCTGGCTAATAGCAATACATTCACAGTAGTTACCGGTCACCAGCTCAATATTTTTACTGGCCCACTATACTTTATTTACAAGATTATTAGTACCATAAACCTTTGCAAGAAACTTAAGGCTCAGTATCCTGATAATGATTTTGTGCCCGTGTATTGGATGGCCTCGGAAGACCATGACTTTGAAGAAATCAACCACATACATTTTCAAGATGAGAAGCTTGTTTGGGAAAGAAATTCCGGTGGGCCTGTTGGGCGCTTTAGCACAGCAGGACTGGAAGATGTGATTGAGAAACTGAACGAGCAAGTGGGTCCTGGTACAGCAGCTACTGAGTTTATAGAGTTGCTCAAAGCCAGTTACCTGAAGCACCGTAACCTGGCTGATGCTACCCGCTACCTTGCTCATCAGCTTTTTGGGGATGAAGGATTGGTGGTGGTGGACGGTGATGACTCAGGACTTAAAAGCTCCATGATTCCACACTTTCAAAAGGAGCTGATGGAACAGATTTCAGAAAAAGAGGTAGTAAAAACTTCGGAAGGGCTTGAGCAGGAATACTTTGACCAGGTACACCCAAGGGAGATAAACCTATTTTATATAAAGGATGGGCTGCGCGAAAGGATCGTGAAAAACGAAAATCGCTGGGAAGTATTGGAAACCAAAATATCCTTTACCAAAGAGGAGCTAATAAAGGAACTCAATAATCATCCTGAAAGGTTTAGCCCGAATGTAATTCTCCGTCCCCTTTACCAGGAGGTGATTTTACCTAACCTTGCTTATATAGGGGGAGGTGGCGAACTGGCCTATTGGCTGCAGCTTAAAGATATGTTTGCGGCATTTGAGGTTCCTTTTCCCATGCTGGTGTTGCGCAATTCGGTATTGTGGGTGGATAAGAAAAGCAAGGAGCAAATAGAAAAACTCGGAATACCAGTATCGGAGGTTTTTCGCCCGTTAGAGGAAGCGAAAGGAGATTATGCCAGCAAAAATGCACCTATAGATACTGAGCTTGAACCTTATGAAGTAAAGCTGCAAAGCATGTTTGATGAGCTTGAAGAAGTGGCCCATCTTACTGATAAGAGTATGCTCGGGGCAGTGAATGCCCAAAGGCAAAAACAACTAAACGGTCTTGAAAAGCTTAAAAAGAAACTGATACGAGCAGAAAAAAAGCGCCAGGATATTAGCATGGCACGGTTTGATAAAATTAATGAAGCCCTTTTTCCGAAAGGAGGATTGCAGGAAAGAAATGTAAACCTATCTGAAATGTATATGGAGCATGGTAACTCCTTCATCAGCACCCTAAAGCAAAGCCTCGATCCGCTTGATTTCCGATTTCGAATTTTGGTTGAAGAAAGTTAGTTGATGCCTATCAGGCTCTATGATCAACGCTGTCCAATAGTTGATACAACTCCTGATTTGATTTTTCCCAAACGGTAAACTGAAGTACCCCCAGTGCCATACCTGCCTGGTATTTTAAGGCATCAAACTGGGCATTTACCTCTGGTAAAAAAGCATTGGTTCTTAATTCTTTAAGGTGTTCAATATTACGCTGTACGATGGAAAATAGCTCATTTCTGCGCGAAACAAGCTTAAGCAGAATTTTATAAGAGTTTGAAATAGCTACCTCCAGCTGGTTCTCAAATTCCAACTGGCTTTTACTTTTAAGTATTCCTCTTTTCAAATGTTCGAGTTCCACTATGGTTCGCGAAACATCTTCGTTCCAATTTTTAGTCATTGTATTAAGGTTTAGGTTCAACTGACTTTAACATTACTTAATTGGGACCCAATATTTTGGTCACCCTTTATCTGTTTAAAATCGCTTTCTTTAAAATTATGTAATCGTAAACGATTCTCAAAAACTTAAAATTCTATAATTTATTATGCAGATAAACAGATGGTTGGCAAAACATATCAAGAAATTATTAACAATGGAAGTTGTTGAAAACACCCCTGGTTTGGATTGTTTTATGGAATACAGCTATTGATTATAGCCAAAGGAAGCATAATCACCTCATTTACAATGAGGTAAAATTAAGTGATAATTAGGCCAGCGAAATTTTGTGTTAGCGTGTGATCAGGATTTAGAGTTTATCTCCTCCAATACTTTTTCGGTGGTTTGTTCAAGTTCATCAATATCAGAGTATCCACGCGCCATTAAGTAGGCCTGCTCACCCTTTTGCATCAATACCGAGGGAAAGCCTTTAATACCCCAGTTGGCTACCACTTGAAACTCTTTTTGGGCCAACTGTAGCAGCTTTTCATTTTGAAGTTTACGGGTAAACTCCTCTGCATTTATTCCAAATTCAGAAGCACACTCACCGTATGTATTCCATTCGCCAGGGGGTAAGCCCTGGTAATAAATAGCAGATTGCATTCTTCCTGCAAATTCTATTTCACTTTCGGGCTGCTGGGTTCTGAAAAGTGCAAGCGCCATTGCAGGCGGCACTGAGGTGAAAATATCCTGGCTCTCATTCATCAGCTTCTGAATAAACTCCTCACCAAACTTTACCCCGGTGCGCTCTTCCACATCATGGTAAGCATCCTTTATATATGCGGCAACTTTAGAGATTGGCCCTACACGCTCACCCGTAACCATGCCGCCTGACAAAACCCTGAAGTTAAAATCCTCTTCATGCCTTTTTTTAAACTCCTGCATTACGGGGCTAAAGCCATAGCACCATCCACAAAGGGCATCATACACATAAAATACAGTGGGCTTTTGCTGAGGATCTGTCATCTTAAATGAAATTTTACAGGGCAAAGTTGGGCATCCTGAAATTAAATTACCACTTATAGACCATTAATTTTACTGATAATGTTATCAGGAGCAGAGAGTTGAATGGTGTGAATTATCCATCAGAAATATGTAATTCCAAAAAACCTGTCCGCAGTCCTTTGCAAGTAAGGGATTAAGAATATCTTTGTAGGCTCTGCAAATGCTTCTTAACTTGCAGTTTTACTGATTTCGATTTTTGCATGAGGTTGAAAGTCAGAATGAATTACAAAATCATGCTAACCGTATTAATAATAAAAAGCAGTAAATGTTAAAAGTAAACGCTGAGTCCGGAAAACATCAGGAAGTAATGGATAGAGCTGTAGATTATGTACAGAACCTGGGTTTTGAGGATATTCGCGCCCGCCACGAAGATTATGATGAACCCGCTCACCTTAAAATGATGGGTGAGGATAAATCCTTTGTACCCGATATTACTGCAGTAAAAAACGGAGGCAAATACTATTTTGAAATTGCCGACCGTACCGAAGACGAAAATGAAGTAGTTGGCAAATGGAAGTTGATGTCTACCCTGGCCAGTATGAAAGGTGGTGATCTAAGAGTGTTTGTGCCTTATGGTTCAATGAAGTTTACCACGGAAATACTGGAAAAGAAGAGTATTAAAGCTGAAATAATTAAGCTTTCCCGATAGAGGCTGAAAAATTTATTCATCCCGAATTATAAGGCCCGGAATTTTGATTTCGGGCCTTTATTTTTGTAGTGTAGTATAAGGATAGGAATGTTTGCGATAGTTGATGTTGAAACCACTGGTGGACATGCCTCTGGGCATGGAATGACGGAAATTGCCATTGTATTGTTTGATGGTACAGAGGTGGTGGATAGCTACTCAACACTACTTAACCCCAACCAGCCCATACCCCTGAGCATACAAACGCTTACGGGCATTACTCCCGAAATGGTAGCCGAGGCACCTGTCTTCAGGGAAAAAGCCAGCGAAATCCGAGAATTTTTAGGTGACCACATTTTTGTAGCCCACAATGTAAATTTCGATTTTTCATTTGTGCGGGCGGCTTTTGGCAGTTGCGGTATTGATTACAACCCGAAACGACTTTGTAGCGTTCGCTATGCACGTAAGGTGGCCAAGGGGCTGCGGTCTTATTCCTTAAAAAATTTATGTGCCCATTTCAGCATTACCAATGAGGCGGCTCACCGCGCCTGGGGCGATGCTTTTGCAACGGCCAGGGTAATAGCTAATCTTTTGGAACAGGATAAAGATGGCCAATGGCAGTATTTAATCAAGAAGAATTCAGGAGAGTTTAATTTACCAGCTAACCTGCCTAGTATAGAGTATAAGCGGCTACCTGAAGCACCCGGTGTGTATTATTTTAAAGATCAGTCAGGCAAGGCCATTTACATTGGCAAGGCCAGGAACCTGAAAAAGAGGGTAGCCTCTCATTTTATCTCTGATAAGGAAACCAAGAGGAGCCAGGCCTTTAAGCGCGAGATTTACCATATTGATTATGAAGAAACCGGTAGCGAGCTGTTAGCCAGTTTACTGGAGGATAACGAGATAAGGCACTACTGGCCTAAATACAACAGCGCCCAAAAAAAGCCCAAAAAGAAATACGGAGTGTACGGCTATCAAAACCAGAAGGGTGTAAATATGCTGGCCGTAAACCAGGTTACCCGCCAAATGGGCTACATAAAGGAGTTTTTTACGTTGCACGAGGCTCAAACCTGGGTAATGCAAATGGTAAATAAATATGAGCTGGATGCGGCCTATTGCGGTTTTCCCTTTAGTGAAATTGAGCATGAGGTGAGCATGGACCTCCATAATGAGAGGGTGGATAAACTGATAAAGGATAACCTTGATACCAACCAAAGCTTTGTGATAAAAACCAAAGGCCGCTCTGCTGATGAGGATGGCTTTGCTCTTGTAGATGATGGCCAGCTTACGGGTATTGGCTTTGTACCCCATACTTCTGATATCCATCATCATGAAGATCTGCGGGATTATTTAAGACAATTACACAACAGCATTACTACGCAAAGTATTTTACGCAAAGTGCTGGAGGATGGGAGGTATCCTATTGAGCGGATTTAGATATTTCAATATGCCTGCTACATTATTAGTGCCACTACCTTCCGCCTACTCTACAATTTGATATTCATAATGCAACGTGTCTTGCTGACCTGCATGTGCGGGAGCTTTGGCAAAAAATCTGTCTGTTGGGTAGTCATAACTGTTGTAATTATAAGTCCATTCAAGCTCAGTTGGATCAGTGTAGGAGTAGGTGCTGTATATACGGGTAAAGTTATTTGGACATAAATACAACAGGTAATCAAAGGTAGGGCTTGTGTAGGGTATATAAAATGGTTGCAGCAAAATGGCGGGATCAAAAAGATAAAATGGATTTTTCTTTTTATCATACTCGATAGTATGAACCTGGGAGGGGGTATTATCCAAAGGGGTAAAGTACTTTATGCGAGTTATGTTTCCAACTGAGTCAAACTCAAAAAGTCTTTTGGAGCCTTTTATAATGGAATGGGTTAGTTTATTCTTATCGTAGTAAAAAAACTCATTATGGATAAAACCCGGTATCTTGGTGCCACCCAATAAAGCTCTTTGAGCCATTGCAAGCTTTCCATCCTTAAAGTGAACGTAATATGAACCACTATAATCATCCTCATTAGTAAAGTAGGCCACTGTAACCCTGTCGGCCATACTTTCAAAAAGCCAGGTATATTGAACCTGATTTTGCCAATACATTTGTCTCTTTACAAACTGACCTGAAGTGTTATAATAAAACTCTGAGTAAGAGCTAGAGTTATTAATAAGCCGTTTCAAATAGATGCCCTTAGGTAAAATCTTACCCTCATCTTTCTGCTCTTTATTGCACCCAAACAAAAGCAGCGATATTATCAGCACTGAGATTTTCTTCATGATGTAAGTTGTTACGAGGAAACAAATGTATGAGGTTTCGCCCTTTATGTATTTTAAATATGAGGACTATAATTCCGTGAGCTTCAAACAGCATTGTATGCTGATCTTCCGTTTTAGCCTGCGGAATACCATCAGCGAAGCCGATGCCACTCAAAACCTAATATTGTATTTAGAATTGATAATGGATTCTTTCCATATTGTTAACAAATATTAGGGAACGTGCGGCAACGGCCATCCTGGGCTTAATCAATAATATTATATTCATAATGCCGCATTCCATTTTCACGTGCCACGGAATCCTCCATTTCAAATTTGGATACCGGATATCCATGCTGATTATATTGATAGGTTAGCAAGTTTACAGACACTGTATCTCCGGTGCCCAAAGTTCTTATACACCTGGTAACGTTATTGGGGCTAAGGAAATAGAAATGGACTATGCTTAATGAATAATAGTAAAATGTACTTATCACTGTAGGATCCAACAAGTAATAGGGATTTTTTTTGTCATCATACTGGAGATAGTAGGATTCGGTTGGATTACCATCTCTGTCGAACAGTTTTATACTCGTGAGGTTCCCATTGATGCCATACTCGAATTCCCTCCTGCTACTGAAGAAATCATTCGATTCTATCTTTCTTATTTCACCATTGATGTTATAATCGTAATGCTCATTAATGTCCCAAATTTCACCTCCAATAGAAACAAAATTTATATAATGTACAATGTCCGTGACCCTATTATTTACATACTTAATATTCCATGCTCCCTCAATTTCCATGCTCGGATTAAAGTAGGTAATCGATTTTTCGTTGCCAATGGTTGCAAATAGATGAGTACCGCTAACTTGGTTCATGAATGATTGCTCCGTATTTATTAACTCACCGCTTGCATTGTAGTTATAGGATGTAACCGAACTTCCATTATTGCTGTGGACTGCTTTTAAATAAATTCCTGCCGGAGGTTCAATGTTTTCAGTGTTTTCCTCCTTTTCGCATGCCCACAAAGTGGCAACCATAAATAGAAATAGTATTTTCTTCATAATAGTACTAAAACGTTATAATCCGATTTCAAACAGCGCTACACTTTCAATATGCGCAGTATGTGGAAACTGATCTACCAATGAATATTTTTTCAGTTTATAACCCGCTTCGGCAAGCGTTACCATATCGCGGGCCTGGGTAGCGGGGTTACACGATACATACACCATGCGCCTGGCATTAAGGCGTATCAACTTACGCAGGGTTTTGGGCGCAATACCGGCACGGGGAGGGTCCATCACTATGGTGTCTATTTGGTCGGTATATTCAGGGTGCTCCAGCAAAAACTTACCTACATCAGCGGCATAGAATTTCAGGTTGCTCAGCCCGTTTTCGGCAGCGGTTTGTTTGGCATCTTCCACGGCCTGTGGTATCAGCTCCACGCCAATAATCTCTTTATCAGTGCTGCGCTGCGCCAGTAGCTGCGTAATGGTTCCGGTACCCGAAAAGAGGTCCATCACCACGGGGCGGCTGCCTGGAGCGGTTTCAAATACGTAGTCCAACGCTTTTTGGTACAGCCTTTCCGCACTGGCGGGGTTGGTCTGAAAAAAGCTCTCCAGGCTAATGCGGAATTTCAGTCCGCAGATTTCTTCCTGTATCGTTTTGTTGCCATACAGCAGGATTTGCGAGCCATCGGTGGTCAGTGGGCGGTCGCCAATATCGTCATTCAGGGTATGTACAAGGCCGAGGAGTCTTTCGCCCAGTATACCTTTCATAAAGTTGGTGAAGTCTGCCGCATCAAAGCGATCCAGCTCACTGGAGGTGGTCACCAGGTTGATGAGCAGACCGTTTTGAAGAAAAGAACGCTTTACGGTAAGGAAACGGCAAAAGCCTTTGTGCTTAAGCCCATGCCAGGCACTAAATCCACGCGAAGTAAAATAGTCAGAAATGGCAGGAAGGGCGTTCTCCATATCGGCATCAAACAGGCCGGAGTCATGCGTAAGCTGCTCTACCGATAGCCACTGTCCGCGCTTTTTAAAGCCCAGGGTAAAGCCATCAAATTCCTCATCGGTTTTGCGATCATAACCCACAGCCGAAAAGGAATACTCCATTTTATTGCGGTAGTGAAAATCGTCAGGCGAGCTCATAAACTCATCCAGCAGGGCTTCGGCATTTTCAATTTTGCCAATTCTGCGGAAAAGCTCAATGGTAGTTTTGCGCTTGTACTCATGCTGCTTTTCTACCGGCAGTGTGATGTAGGGCGCACCGGGAATAGGGTGGTAGGGCATTTCCACTTCCAGCGGACTTTGCTCCAGCACCTTCAGCAACTTGGCCTCGGCATAACTGTTTTTGAGCTTTATGATTTTAGCCTGTACAAGTTGGCCGGGTATGGTGTTGGGCGTAAATACCACGTATTTTCCACCTTCGGTTTCTACACGGCTAATTCCCTTGCCTTCAAAGGCCATATCATCAATCTTCAGCTCCACGCGCTGATTTCTGGAAAAGGGGCGTTTTTGTGACATAGCCGGCAAAATTACCTTTAATTTGTGCTGAACAAAGTAGCCCCTGGCTTTTTGTGTTAGTAAAGGAAAAAATTGATCGCATGAACACTACAGAAGAAAAGTTGACCTCAGAAAAAGCCATTGAGCTTGAAGAAAAATATGGTGCCCATAATTATCATCCATTGCCTGTAGTGCTGGATCGGGGTGAAGGCGTGTACGTTTGGGATGTGGAAGGAAAAAAGTACTTCGACTTTTTATCGGCCTACTCGGCCATAAATCAGGGCCACTGCCACCCAAGGATAATTAATGCCTTAAAGGAGCAGGCTGAAAAGATTACGCTTACCAGCCGTGCCTTTTTTAACTCGCGCCTTGGTGAGTTTGAAAAATACATGAGCGAGTACTTTGGTTTTGACAAGGTATTACCCATGAATAGTGGGGCAGAAGCTGTAGAAACCGCTATCAAAATCTCACGTAAGTGGGGGTATGAAAAAAAGGGTGTAAATGAAAATGAGGCCCAGATAGTAGTTTGCACCAATAACTTTCATGGACGTACTACTACTATTATTTCCTTTTCTAACGATGAAGACGCTCGCAAACACTTTGGCCCGTACACTGGCGGCTTTATTAAAGTGGAGTACGATAACATCAGTGCCATTGAAGATGCATTAAATTCCAATAAAAATATTGTTTCGTTTTTGGTGGAGCCTATACAGGGTGAAGCCGGTGTGTATGTGCCCGGTGACGATTTTATGCGGAAGGCCAAAGATTTATGTAAGCAGCATAACGTACTGTTTATGGCCGATGAAATTCAAACGGGTATTGCACGCACGGGTAGCCTGCTGGCCAGTTGTGGCAACTGTAGCTGCATGGGCCATTGCGAAAAGCAATCATCTTACGTTGCGCCCGATGTTTTGATTTTAGGCAAAGCCCTCAGTGGTGGTGCTTATCCGGTATCAGCTGTTTTGGCTAATGATGATATTATGAATGTTATTAAGCCCGGCCAACACGGTTCTACATTTGGTGGAAACCCATTGGCTGCAGCCGTGGCCATGGAAGCACTTGAAGTGGTTCGTGATGAAAACCTTGCCGTAAATGCCCGCAGACTGGGTAAGCTCTTCCGTGAGAAGATGAATGATTACATCTCCGGTAGCAAACTGGTTAAGCTGGTGCGTGGGCGTGGATTGCTAAACGCTATTGTAATAAATGATAGTGAAGACAGCACAACTGCCTGGGATATTTGTGTAAAACTGAGAGATAATGGTCTTTTGGCCAAGCCAACTCATGGCAATATCATCCGTTTTGCACCACCCCTGGTAATGACAGAAGAACAGCTATTGGAGTGTACGAGTATTATTATCAGCACGCTGAAAGAGTTTGAGCAAAATCAATAATTAGAACAAGTTCTATTGCTTCCTTTACCTGTGATCAAACCAACTGTATTCCTCAACACGTAAATATTTTTTTTGATCAACTAAAAAACAAAATTGCAATGCAGGAAATCTGGGAGTCAGTAAAAGAGTGGTTTCTAAGTTTGGGAGATAAATACGGTGTAGACCCTATAATTTTTGGAAGTATATACGTGGGAGCCATTCCCTTCTTTACACTTTCTGTAGCCTGGATAGTTAGGAATTATCGCAAAGGTAAATCCATTACCCTGCCGGTTATAAGCGCAGGGTTGTTTTTTGTTTCGGCTTACATTTATCTTTTTATTGCTGGCGAAAATATTCCGTGGTGGGTATATGCGCTGCTTGGGGCTATGATAGTTTACGGAGCCTGGAGCACTTACAATAGCACTAAAAAGAAAGCTCAAAAAGCGAAGGAGGAAGAACAGCATGACAGCTAAAAAATTGAAAAACCTCTTCATCGAGGATTTGAATATGTATAGTAAAAAGGAGGCAGAGCGCCTCTTTTTTATTTTGTTGGAAGATTTGGCGGGCGTTACAAGACTTCAGTATTTAAGCAATCCACAACTGGAGGTAACTGTAATAGGTGTTGAACTTTTGCTTGATAGCCTTGAAAAACTAAAGCGGGGAGTGCCTTACCAACACATTACTGGTTTTGTTGATTTTGCAGGATTGCGGTTAAAAGTTTCTAAAAGTGCATTAATTCCAAGACCTGAGACGGAAGAGCTGGCCTACCTTATTAAGGAGAAAGTCCATCAGAAAAGTAACTTAAAGATACTGGATGTTGGTACGGGTACCGGCTGCCTCGCACTTTCATGTGCTGCAAATTTTGGCGACTCAAATGTTGAAGCCTGGGACGTTTCTGAAAACGCTCTGGCGCTGGCGCGTGAAAATGCACGAATCAATAAACTCTTTATCGACTTTAAGGAGGTTGATTTTTTGGATGAAGAAAATCTACCGGATAAAGAATGGGATTTAATAGTGAGCAATCCCCCCTATATCGGTTCCTCCGAAATGCCCGAAATGGATAAGGTAGTAGTTAATCATGATCCTCACTTGGCCTTGTTTGTGGAAGATGATGATCCGTTAATCTTTTACCGTGCTATTGCCGAGTATGCCCAAAAAAATCTAAATGAAGAAGGGCAGGTTTTTGTAGAAATAAACCAAAAACTAGGAGAGGAAACTTTGGCTGTTTTTATTGAGATGGGGTTTAAGGCAGGTTTGTATAAAGACCTTAGCGGGAATGACCGCTTTATAATTGCTTCAAAATGAAAAACCCTTTCTGGCAGAACCAGAAAGGGTTTTAAAGATCGTATTGAAAATTCAATTAAAGCTTTGCATTAAGCTCAGAACCTGCCTTAAACTTAGCAACAGTTTTT
The DNA here is from genome assembly GCA_963758205.1 of Schleiferiaceae bacterium. Taxonomy (GTDB): domain Bacteria; phylum Bacteroidota; class Bacteroidia; order Flavobacteriales; family Schleiferiaceae; genus Owenweeksia. The sequence goes on along the minus strand of CAVWUM010000006.1, from coordinate 366,332 downwards.
GCTGGAATCTGGATTTTCTTTCCGGTTTGAGGGTTTCTTCCTTCACGAGCTGATCTTTCAGATGTAGAGAAAGTACCGAAACCTACTAATGATACACGGCCACCTTTAGCCATTGTATTAGCTACGTTGTCGGTAAAAGAATCCAATGCTTTTTTAGCTGCTGCCTTAGAAATACCAGCATCAGCTGCCATTGCATCGATCAAATCTGATTTATTCATAATTTGAATTTTTAAATAGTTAAACAATTAACAAACACTCACAAAGTTAGACTAATAGCGGGATTGCGCAAGATTAGGCCTAAAAAAGTGCTATAAATGTTGACAATTCTGAAATTTTGTTGAAAAACAGCGCTCTTTTCCTTGTTAAGTAGGAATAATCATTCCAATATAGCGTCTTCACTGAGCTTAAAGCCATTTAAAAATTCGCTGATCTCCATGCTTTTTTTACCAGAAAGTTGCACCACGTGCAGGTTTAGCGCTCCTTTTTCACATACTACCATCAAATTTTTGCGATTATCAGTTTCAATCCGGCCGGCTTTGCCCTTCATTTTTTCGGTGGAGGCAATAGAGGCTTTAAAAATTTTAAGGGGGAATTCATTGCCATCCATTACCAAATTGCAGGTAGCAGCGGGGTAGGGCGAAAGTCCTCGGATGAAGTCATAAACCTCCTTTGCACTTTTACTGAAATCAATTCGGGTATCCTCTTTAAATATTTTAGGGGCATGACGGGTTTCCGCTGTTGGGTTTTGGGCTAGGCTTTTGGCTTTGCCCGCTTCTATATCATTTACGGTGTTTAATAATAAGGATGCCCCGGTACTCATCAGCTTATCATGCAGGTTTCCGGCTGTGTCATTGTCAGCAATAGGCACAACGGCTTTATCAATTATGGCACCTGTGTCAATATTCTCATTAATAAAAAAGGTGGTTACTCCGGTTTCCTTTTCTCCATTAATAATAGCCCAGTTTATAGGGGCCGCTCCACGGTATTGCGGCAATAAAGAGCCGTGCAGGTTAATGGTTCCTTTTGCAGGAAGACTCCAAACTACTTCAGGTAACATCCTGAAGGCTACAACCACCTGCAGGTCCGGTTTCAATTCTTTGAGAGTTTCAATCCAGTCAGGGTCTTTTAAGTTGGTGGGCTGATATACCGGTATATTCTGCGAAAGGGCATACTCTTTTACCGCTGATTGATTCAGCTTTCTACCCCTGCCGGCAGGTTTATCAGCAGCAGTAACAACGCCAACCACATTTTTGCCTGCTTCAACCAGCTTTTGTAGTGAGGCTACAGCAAAATCGGGTGTACCCATAAAAACTATGCGCATGTATTTGTTTTTAATGAAGTGGCCAAAGGTACAGAAGCGGATAGTGGCTTAAAAGCATTATTCAAAGTTAAGATCAACACCATACGCAGTATATGATGATTTCCTCAACGGTTTACTAAGGTTTTCTGTACACATTATCGGTGTAGATAATTTCATTGTTATCTGATAACCATCGTAATGCTTCAATAAGTATGGTTTCTTTAAGCCTTACGGCAGATTTAAGTGAGGGGAGCGACTCTTCATTGTGACTGCTAAAGTGCGCCCTCAATTTGGCTATCGCCTTTTCCATTTCATCATCCATATTATTTTGCAAAGCGCTCTTTCGGCATACATCACAATGTCCGCAAGGCTCACTTCGCTTCTCACCAAAATAGCTGAGCAGCTTTACACTTCGGCAGGTTTTATCATCTATTAAAAAATTCTCCACCGCATTTATCCTCTCCAGGCGATCCTTATATCGATCTTTAAGATTGGCGTCAGATATAGCCAGGTACTCCACACTTTGGCGTGCTTTCGTAATTATTATTTCCGAATCTCCCTTACGGGGAACGTAATCAATCAAGCCCTGCTTTTTAAGATGCAGCAAGGTTTTCACCACATTATCTTCACTGGTCTTCAATCGGCTGGCCAAAAGCCCTTCGTTAATTTGAGTGTATTCTACATCAAGCCCACCATAGGAGCGGGAGAGTGTTTTGATGAAAATATCCAGTTTGGGGTTACGCAACTGAAAGTCGTAAAGCTCCGTTCGGTTTACTAAAATCAGTAGCCTGGATGGCTGACGGAATCCCTCATTTAGTATCAGCAGACCTTCCTTCTCCAATACCTTTAAAGTGGTGTAGGTTTTTAAGGCAGGCAGGTCATATTGTTTGGTAAATGCACTTATATCAAAAGGGTAGGAGAGCCCTTCGCCCAGGCCCGTTGCGAGTTGTAAGAAGTTGGACAATGCCTGGTACACCCTCTTTACAAACTTCATATCAGGAAACGTTTCAAGGTACCTGCGCTTTAGTTCGCTTATATCGGCCGGGCCCACCAATACCACGGAGCAGGCAGGGTTTCCATCCCGCCCACCACGGCCTGCCTCCTGAAAGTAGGCTTCCAGTGAATCAGGTAAATCCAGGTGGAGCACTATCCTCACGTCAGGTTTATCAATGCCCATCCCAAAAGCATTAGTACACACCATAATGCGGGTTTGGTTCTGCACCCAGCTTTGCTGCTTTTGCTTTCGTATTTCTATACCTAATCCTGCATTGTAATGATCTGCCGAAAGGCCATTTTTTCTAAGCCAGTCTGCCACCTCCACCGTATGCTTACGGTTACGCACATAAATTATAGCAGTGCCATTTATCTTATGAAGTATTTCCAGCGTTTTACTCCATTTTTTTTCGGTGTGGTTTACATTGTAGTAAAGATTGGGTCGGTAAAAACTTTGCTGAATAACGTGCCTGTCCTCAAACTGAAGTTTATCCTGAATATCATCCACCACTTTTGGCGTGGCCGTAGCTGTAAGCGCCATAACCGGAGTTTTAGGCAACAGCTCACGTATTTCGGCAATTTGCAGGTAGGGCGGCCTGAAGTCATACCCCCACTGCGAAATACAGTGCGCCTCATCCACCACCAGCAAATTCACCTTCATGCGCTTTATACGCTCGCGCACTATGTCGGTTTGTAGCCTTTCGGGAGATACATACAGAAACTTATAGAGGCCATTTACGCAATTGTCAAGACCCATATCAATTTCGCGCTGGGTTAGGCCAGAGGTAAGGGCCAGTGCAGGTATGCCCAGCTTTTTAAGGTTTTGCACCTGATCGGCCATAAGCGCAATCAGCGGTGATACCACCACACCTATGCCGGGCCTGGTCATTATCGGAACCTGAAAGCAAATGGACTTGCCACCGCCTGTAGGCAGCAGGGCCAATGTATCCTTCCCGTTGAGGGATGAGTTTATAATATCTTCCTGCAAAGGCCTGAAGGCTGAGTAACCCCAATACTTTTTTAAAATAGTATGGATACTCTCCTTCATTAAAGTCCCAGGCGGTTCAGTATAAAATTTACACGCTTAAATGAGTCTTCTTTTGGAACCTCTACAACGGTATAGCCAAAGTGCTCATAGGTTTCTACCAGGGCTTGATGGATGGCTTGCATAGTTTCAAAATCCTCGCGCCTCTCGTCATCATTTTTATAGATTTCCTGCCAGGGTGGTGTTACAAATACTTCGTTGTGGTAGGGGTAATGCTTTACCAGATCATCCAATGCCTCTGTAGGTAATAGATCTTTACGTAAGTAGGCAATTACATCAGGCAGGCCGCGATCAAAAAAGTTTACTTTATCAGGTTCGGCCTCATGGTACTGGCCGGTTTGTCCCTTAAATACGGTATTGCTAAAACCTGAAAGATCATTCCAGGGCAGAAGATCGGAGCCTTTTTCAAGCTGCTCTTTTATTACCGCGCGAGAAACTTCTATATGGCAAGGGTAACCTCGTTGTTCCAATAGTTCAATAATTGTTGATTTGCCCGTGCCGGGCCCCCCGGTAATAATTACACGCTTTGTTTGGGACATAGTGAGTTGTGCTATTCTAATTTCTAATAAAGATTGATTTTGCGCGAATAGCCCTGCAAAGTAACAAAACAAAAATCTTGTTAAACTTTCAGCGGCTACAGGCTTTACAAAATGGGCAATCAGCATCACACAACACTAGCAAATATAGCAAAGGCACCTTAGCATTCTGACTTAAATAAACCAAAAGTTAACAAGCCTGTTTGCATAAATTGTAATAGTAGATTTTGTTCTGCAAAGACTACTTTCGCGATTGTATAAAGATTGAATGTGATGGATAAAAGAGAGGAGAAATACGCCAAGTTAAAAATACAACTCGAAGAAGGCTTTGATTGGCCCACCGTGTACATGTTCAAGTTTATCATCCCTGCTGACAATGAGAAGCTGGCCAAGGTTCAAAACCTTTTTAACAGCAAAGAATCTACTGTAGAGGTTAGGGAAAGCAGTAAAGGTAATTACCTGAGCATCACTGCTAAAGAAATGATGATGAGCCCCGATAGGATTATTGAGCGCTATCTGGAGGCTGAATCAATCGGAGGTGTTATTGCCCTATAGGTTCAGCATAGAAGCTTTCCACCTCTCCATCTTCATCAATACTTATTGTAAACTCTATAGGATTGCAGCATCTTTCGCAATCCTCAATATACTGCTGTTGCGGCACTGAAGGATCAATTAATATGGATACCTCGCTGAAGCAATAAGGGCAGTTGTAGAAATACTCTTCCATAAAAAGGTTAACGCTTACCTTACGGTTTAACCGTTCGTTAACTTTTCAATTAACTTTATTTCAAGGTTTTACGGGCTAAATTTGGTGTGAACAAAAAATCCATTACCATGAAAAAGATTGTTTATACCGGTGTGGCAGCTCTTTTAATCGGGCTTGGCAGCATCAAATTGCCAGCGCAAACCACCACCACTACAAATATTAATACGGATGATAAATCCGGCAAGGTAAAAATTGAGATGACCATTGTAGATGACGATGGGCAGGTACAGCATATCAATGAGGAGTATGACTTAAACGATGTTTCTGAAGAGGAGATTATGGCTAAACTGCAGGCCCTGGAGGGGCTGGACATTGATATGGATGATAAGAATGTAAAGGTTATTGTAAAGAAGGGGTTGGCCGGAGATCCGGCTAAAAACCTGCGCTTTAATCAAAACATGGAAATGAATAACGTGGCCTTTTTAGGTGTAACAGGATATACCATTAATGCCGATGGCGAAGGGCCTCAGCAAGTACGTTTCACTAAAGTGATTAAAGATAAACCGGCATACAAAGCCGGGCTTAGAAATGAAGACATACTTGTGAGCTTTGATGGCCAGCAAATAAAGACCTATGATGAACTGGTGGAAGCGATACATGCTAAAAAACCAATTGATGAAGTAGAGGTAAAAGTTTTACGCGAAGGCAAGCAAAGGAAGTTTAATGTAACGTTAGGTGAACATCAGGTTCCAAAATTTCCCAGAGCCATATCCCACTCCTTGGGTGGTGATAATTTGAGATTTGTGGAGGTTGATATGGAGGTGGAAAACCTTAATGATGATGACAGGGAATTGGTAAAGAGAAGCACCGGACTTGAGTTGAATGATAAGAATACTATTAACGATGCAGACCTGGATGTTTTTCCAAACCCGGGAAATAGAGATTTCTCCTATACCTTAAGATTAAAAGATGGAGGGGAATTGAATGTTAAGGTGCTTGATCAATCAGGTAAGGAAATTATCAACCAAATATTGAATACCGAAAATGGAGTGTATGAGGGCAAATTAAACCTTGACAAAGTACCCAATGGTACCTACCTCTTGATCTTTAAACATGGAGATAAGCTATTGAGCGAGAAACTGATCAAATCATAGCAGAAAATAGTTTCTCTTATAAAGCCGGTTTGCTATTGGGCAGGCCGGCTTCTCTATTTACTAGAGCTAATCTCCAGCTGCTCTCCGCTTCTCAACCTAAAGGTGTAGCCCTCTTTTGCCAGATTAGTTTCCATAAAGGTTTCGCGGGCTTCATTTAATAGCTCGCTAAAGTCATCATAACGTACCGAAAAGTGCCCGATTAAGAGATTTTTGGCATTCACAGAATGGGCCATTTCAGCAGCCTGTCTGGCGGTGGAATGCTTGGTTTGCACAGCTCTTTTGGCATGTGCTTCCATAAAAGTAGCTTCATGATAGAGAATGTCAGGCTCAGTGCCTACCAATTCTGCGAGTCCCTCAACGGGCGAGGTATCAGTACAATAGGCGTAGCTAAGACTTTTAAGTGGCTCCGTAGTAAGCTCCTTGTTGGGGATTACATTTCCTTCTTTATCAGTCCAATCCTTTCCTTGCTTTATGTGCCTTATTTCTGCCGTGGGGATGCTGTATTTCGCCAACGCATCCTTTCGCATATTTCGCGGCCTTTCTTTTTCAGTAAACAAAAAACCACAACAAGGCAGGCTGTGGCGCAGTGGAAATGAATGTACAGTAACCGCTTTGTCTTCATACACCAAAGCCCTCTGCTTCATATCCAGCGGGTGAAAAATGATCTCAAACCTTAGGGTGGCATGAGATAGTTTAAGCAAATCATAAATTCCCTGCTCTAGGGCAGGAGGGGCGTAAATATGTATTTCCTTATGTCTGTCAAGCAAATGTAAGGTGCTTAAAAGCGGTACTAAACCATAAAAATGATCACCGTGCAAATGGCTGATAAGGATATGGTTTATCCTGCCAAAGCCTACGTTGTTTCGCCTTAACTGTACCTGGGTGCCTTCGCCACAATCAATTAAAAAGTGACGGTTGGATATGGTTAAAAACTGCGATGTAGGGTTTCTTCCGCTAAGCGGGATAGCGGAACTGGAACCTAAAACTTTAAGTGATATCTCCATTAACGAGAGATGGTAAATCTCCCGGAAATGTTTTTGTTATCCACTTTAAGGCTGTACATATAAATTCCGGGCTTAAAGCTGGAGGTGTTGATCTCCACCTTGTTTTCTCCAGCATTGGATGTAAATACTTTATCGTAAACCAAAGTGCCAATAATGCTGCTTATTTGTACCTGAGCAGTTTTTCCGCCATTGGCTTCAAAGTTTAGGGTCACATTATCCCTGGCAGGGTTTGGATAAACACGAACATGGTTTTTGGTAATTGCATTTTCAGGCAGGCTTATGGGCTGGTTTTTAATTACCAGGTAATAGCCATCAAGAGTTGAGCTGATAGGGGTAGGTAGCCCTGAGAATGTGATATTATACGTAATAGCAACCTCTAACGAAATTGAATCAGCCATAGTGGGCACACCTGACATTTGCACACAACCAAAAGAACCTCCGGGAAATTTGCAGTTTGATGGAGTACAACCTAAGGTAAAAGCATTTGGTAACCCCTGCATAGAATCCAGCCTTACATGATTTACAGGTACAGTACCAAAGTTTGGATCTGTAGTATCGCTTGGCACTTTGAATTGCATTACCTCAGTATAATTTTGGCCAACATAGGCATAAGGTAAAATGGCAATAGCCCTTTCATTGGCCATGCCTTTATTTATAGTGTCGAATCTTGTTCCAACAGGGGGAACGATAAGATCTTTTATATTAGTATCGGGTACGCATTGAGCGATGGATTGAAGGCTCAAAAAGCCACCGAATAACAGGGTAAGTAATACTTTTTTCATAATGTAGGATTAAGTTTTTAACGTTCCATTTCTTCAAGGTCCAAAATATCGTAAGCCTCTTGTTCTGATAGTGCTGTAGTAACTTCAAGTTCATCTTCCAGCACGTTGCTTACAATTACTATAAAGCTCAGATCATTTTTTTTCCGCTGATCATGTAACTTCTTTAATACTGAGGCCTGACGGATACTTCGCACAGCAAGAAGGTGCAAAATAACATTTTCTTTGGGATATTCATCGAGGATATTTTCAAGCGCCCTTAAGTCATCTGTGCTAAGAGACTCTTTGACTCCTCTGATCAGCAGATGATCTTCATTCTTTTCAATCTGAAAGTTCATATCATTCCGCTTTAAAGTTCATTTTCTTCTTTGAGGCTAAAAGATACAAAACTGCCATTCGTATAGCCACTCCATTTTCTACCTGGTTGAGTATTATTGAGTAATCGCTATCGGCCACCTCACTTGTAATTTCCACACCGCGATTGATCGGACCAGGATGCATGATGGTTACGTCCTTCTTTAAACTATCAAGCATAGGCAGGGTAAGGCCAAACTGGCGAGTGTACTCTCTTACCGAAGGAAAATATTTAAGATCCTGCCGCTCGTGCTGCACTCTCAGCATATTGGCAATGTCGCACCACTCCAGGGATTCCCTCAGGTTATGGCTTACCTCTACACCAAGGGAGTGCATATATTTTGGGATTAAAGTGGTGGGGCCACATACCCTTACTTTGGCACCCATTTTTTGCAGACAAAAAACGTTGGAAAGAGCCACCCGTGAATGAAGAATATCTCCAACAATTACAATTTTTTTGCCTTTAAGGTCACCGTGCTTTTCTCTTATAGAAAACGCATCGAGTAAGGCCTGGGTGGGATGCTCATGCGCTCCATCACCGGCATTTACAATAATGCTATCCACATTTTGCGAAAGAAACATTGCCGCACCCGGGTTGGGGTGTCTCATCACCACCATATCCACCTTCATGGATAAAATGTTATTTACCGTATCAATTAGGGTTTCACCTTTTTTTACAGAAGATGAAGCTGCCGAAAAATTGATGGTATCGGCTGATAGTCGCTTTTCGGCCAATTCAAAGGATAGCCTCGTGCGTGTACTGTTCTCAAAAAACAGGTTAGCCACCGTAATATCCCGCAAGGAAGGAACCTTCTTAATAGGGCGATTTATAACCTCCTTAAATTGATCGGCAGTTTCAAATATCAGCTGAATATCTTCAGCACTAAGGCCTTTTATTCCCAATAAATGGTTTACACTTAACTCACTCATCTTTTGGTTTTATAAGATATACGGCATCTTTTTCTCCTTCTACAGCCCAGCTTACTAGTACTTTTTGGCTAGCCAATGAGTCTACCTGCTTCCCGGTATAATCAGGCTGGATGGGTAATTCCCTTGAAAACCTGCGGTCAATCAATACCAATAGCTCAATTTCTGTAGGCCTGCCAAAACTGTGTATAGCATCTAAAGCGGAGCGCACGCTGCGCCCGGTGTACAGTACGTCATCAATAAAAACAACTTTCTTGTTTTCAAGTATGATGTCAATTCGTGTTTGATTGGGTTTTAACGGGGCATCACGCCTGCGGAAGTCGTCACGATAAAAGGTGATATCGAGTGCGCCATGAGCAACGTTATTAAGCCCATTGGCCTTAAGGTTTTCAAGTATTCGATCCATTACGGTAAGTCCGCGAGGCTGAAGCGCAATAAGGACAGTGTTACTGAAATCACCGTGATTTTCTATCAACTCACAGGTGAGACGATTCAGAATGATCTCGATGGATTTACCGCTTAGTAATTCTTTTTTGATCATTGTTTAAGAATTGAGCAAATGTAATTAATGATTTGTGTTGCAACTATGCCACACCAAGCTCTTTCTTCCAGTCAATTCCATCAAAACTGCCTGAGCTCATAACTAGCAAAATGCAACGTTCAGAGCCAATTGAATTCTTCACCGTGTTTATCAATTCTTTATTAGAATCAAAAACCTGAATTGCCTCGTTAGCAAAACGCTCTTTTATTTCGGCAGCGTTTAAGGCCGGAAGTTTTTTGTGCTTCACCACTTCAGGATTAAAATAGATCAGTGCCTCATCAGCACTATCCATAGCTCCTTTATATTGGTGCATAAACTCTATGTTTAAGCTACTGAAGGTATGTAACTCAAAACACGCAATTACCTTTCGATTAGCGAAATTCTCCTTCACGGCATTTACGGTTGCTTTTACTTTGGATGGTGCATGCGCAAAGTCTCGATATATTATAAGGTTATCCTCTTCATGCAAAACTTCCAATCTGCGTGAAGCGCCAGTGAAAGAGGGTATAGCTTCATAAAACTGTTCATCCGAAACCCCCATCTGATTGCAAATCCATCGAGCCCCTTCAAGATTATTCATATTGTGCCGCCCAAAAATAGCCAGGGGTACATGGCCATCATCTGTGTGAAGTGTTACCGCCCCATCCTCAATAGTATAATCCGGCAACCCATAGGCAAACTTCTTTATCTGTCTTTCAGTTGACTCCACAGCTCGCTTTACCTCACTGTCAGTTTCATTAAAAATCACAGCGCCTCCCACTTCCATGCTTTCCAGCAGAAGTTCAAACTGTTTGTAATAATCGTGGTAGGTAGGAAATACATTTACATGATCCCAGGCAATGCCTGATATCAAAGCGATATTTGGCTTGTAGTGTAAGAACTTTGGTCTTAAATCTATGGGCGAAGAGAGGTATTCATCCCCTTCAAGCAGAATAAATTCATTCTGTTCTGTAAGCTTTACCATGGTGTCAAAGCCTTCAAGCTGGGCACCAATCATAAAGTCACAATCTACACTATGGAAATTTAGCACATGCAAAACCATGGCTGAGATGGATGTTTTGCCATGACTCCCGGCTATTACCACACGGGTTTTGTTTTTGCTCTGCTCGTAAATAAATTCAGGGTAGGAATAAACTTTTAAATCTAATTCATTAGCCTTTAGCAGCTCAGGATTGTCCTTACGGGCATGCATACCCAAAATTATGTAATCAAGGTCAGGAGTTATCCTATCTGGATTCCATCCAATAGTGGCTGGTAAAAGATTGTATTTACTAAGCCTTGATTTTGAAGGTTCAAAAATTTCGTCATCGCTGCCGGATACTTCAAAACCCTTGTGATGCATGGCCAGAGCAAGGTTGTGCATGGCACTACCTCCAATGGCAATAAAATGTACTTTCATGTAAACTGTTTGCTAGCGCAAATCTATGAAAGCATTACTCTAAAGTGGCCGAAGTATTTAATTGAATTGCAGCTTTAAAGTTTTCCATAAAAGTAGCTGCTACAGCCAGGCTGGAACCTTCACTATGAGTAAATGATTGGGTGGCAATGTCAATTTTACCAGCAGGGCCATTAAATATAGTGTTGATATCAATTTTAAAATTGAGTTGATACCCTAAAGCTGAGCCGGAAGTATTTACATCCGTATCAAATGTTTTTACCTGGTAAAGTGGGTCGGTACCTGTGTGATAGGTAAAGGGAATGTTTACCGTATCCTTTTTAGATAAGGCTAAACCCTCAAATACAACAAACCTGTATTTAAGCATATTCCAATACATACCATTAAAGGATGAAAGTGGATTGGCATTGGGGAATGAGTTCGGATCTGAATCGTTTTGCTGCGGATTAAGTCCCAAACCAACTCTAACTTTGGTAAAGTTGCCAGATGGTAAATCAAGAGTAAAACTTGAAGTTTCATCATTTTGCAGATTTACCAGCTCAACATCTTTTATAATGGTTTCTGCACCATCGGCACTTAATAAGGTGATATTGCTAAGGTATGCCTTGAATGTAGTTATGTACATCCTGTAATCCGCTGAGAAATCCACTGTATCAAACAGGCTTAAATCACTTGAGCTGTTCTCAAGGCTTATATTGAAAGTAGCCTTCTTTTGGTACGTCTGTTTTACGTCATCCTCGCAAGATGCCATAAATAAGACCACAGCTAATGCAATTGTAGATTTTATAATAGTTTTCATAATTGTTTAAAAAAGATCAATTTCGAGATTTTCAGCCATTGAAATTGCAAGGGCTATATCAGCAGGTACGGTAGGGTCAGAAGTAACTTTGGGAAACTTCTTTATATCCAGCATCTCAAAAACAGGTTCCAAATTTATTTGAAGCACAAATTTTACGTTGCTATTACGGGCAAGTGCAAAGTTTTGATTTAAGCTGGCCTCAGTGCGGGTAGTAGCATAGGTACCAAGGCGATACTGAAAAGGTATGGTGCCTATTGTGTCTAAAGGATTATCAGGATCCAAAAGCCTTCCCTTAATAATAAACTGGTCTATCCCATCAGCTGTTTTTCTATAAACGTTGGAGTTTCTCAACTCATTACCTTCTGGCAAAAGCAAGGGAGATGCAAAAAATGACTCTATTGAATCAAGGCCGAACTGCAGTCCATAATAGCCAGAGTAGCCACGGGGAGGAAGTTTTAATAGTTGCTGATCAGTCTCCTTAAGCGAAACAATAAATGGTTCAGTTCTATCTGCTACAGTATCACCCTCTTCTACAAAGTAAAATTCATTAACCACTACTTGTATATCCGTAATAAAGAAGGAATAACCCAGGTCATTACTAAGTGCAGTATCAGAATGAATTCCTTTTTCACCATAAATAAAGGAAGTTGCTACCAAGGTGTTCTTATCCTCTGGAGCAGGATTATCATCAGTAAGGTCTTTTTCTTCGCAGGCTATAAGGCTACTAAATAAGGCAAGTAATAATATCTTTTTCATGCTTTGTAAGGGTTATATAACAAATGTACGATTAGAACGAAACGGATAAAGGGTTAGTTGTTTAAACCGCACCAGTATTTATTAAACGTTGCTGGTGCTTGTATGGTTGGGCTCTTTTTTGTTTTCATTCAATCTTTTAATGGTATTGAAGTCATCTGTTTGCTCAATACTGTGCATTATCTGTTCCAAAATTTCATTGGATGAATGCTTTTCATAGTCAATATTTAAGGGCTCTTTAAACCTGATGGAAAGCTTTACGCCCTTCTTCTTCATGTAAAGTCCTTTTTTGTCAAAAGCACGTCTGAAGCCATCAATTACAACAGGTATTACAATGGGTTTAGTTTCTTTTATGATGTGCGCGGTGCCTCTTCTTCCCGGTACAAAGGGTGTTGTGGTGCCTTGCGGAAAAGTAATAACCCAACCAGAGTTTAGCGCTTTGTAGATTTTGGTAATATCCCTTGGGTCAACTCCGCGATCTACAGTTTTGCCCGCCTGTCTCCATGTACGTTTTATTGATACAGAGCCAACGTAGGCAAACAGTTTAGGCAATATGCCGGCTTTCATGGTTTCCTGTGCGGCCACAAAATATATATTGAGCCTGGGGTTGATCAGGTAACGGGCTTTATCGATTCTATCATAAATACCCCACTTTACACTGCAAAAAACCTGGTAGAGCCCGGTAACATCGGCAAAGTAGGTTTGATGGTTACTTACAAATAGTACGTTGGTATTGGGCAAACCTTTAAGGTTTTTGGTACCTGAGATTTTTGTTTTATTGGCAATATTAAATCTGTAAAAGCCAATACATCCAAAAATAAAGATCAAAACTCGCTTAATTATCAGCGAGTTACCAAAGGCATCAAATAGTTTGATTTTCATGAAATGTAAATCTCGTGAGGTCAAATATATGACTAATAATAGTGGTGATTTGTTACCTGGGTAGCAGGATTTGTCTTAACTCGCTCAGCATCATTGCGGTAGCACCCCAAACATTGTAGCCTTCAAAAATAAAAGTTGGTACATCCATGGGTACACCGCCAATATTGAGATTTACTTTATTAATAAAGGTTTCATCGAGGAGCTCGGAAACTGATATTGAAAAAATCCGCTCAACCTCTGCCTCTTGTTTGGTAAAACTCGGAGCCACTGTATAAATGCCCACAAACGGGTGGACTAAAAAATTACTGGGCGGGATATAAAGAGGGGAGAGTTCCCCATAAAGATCAACCAGTGATGGGGTTATTCCAATTTCTTCTTCGGCCTCCCTAAGAGCTGTGTGTTGATAGTCTCGGTCTGTACTATCGCGCCTGCCTCCCGGAAAACTGACTTGGTTAGAATGTACTCCGGGGTATTTTTTACGAAGCGTTAGCACCAGGTGGGCTTCTTCCTTTTCCTCATAAAACAGGGCGAGAACTGCGGCAGTTTTTACTTTTTGCTTATCAAGGCTTTGTAAATCGGGCATTTGCCTACCGGCAGGAGCCATTATACTTTGGGCTGTAGCTCCTGGCAGTGGTTCTGCTAAAGCTGATTTTAATGTGTTTTTAAATGCTAGAAAATCCAATAGGAGTAATGTTTGCGTAAGTTTAAACGAAGATACTAAGGCGGCTAAAAAGATTTTGATGGCGCAACATTAAATAAATAAAAATTATTAAATTCGCGCTATCATAATGTGAATTACTATTGATCATGACTATTACACAACTACAATATCTTATTGCCGTAGATAACCACAGGCATTTTGCTAAAGCAGCAGAAGCATGTTTTGTAACCCAGCCAACTTTGAGTATGCAGATTCAAAAGCTGGAGGATGAACTGGGAGTTCTTTTATTCGATCGCAGTAAACATCCTGTCCGTCCTACTTCCATAGGTCAACGGATTATAGAGCAAGCAAGAACGGTAGTAAACGAGACCGGCCGCATCACTCAGATTTTGCAGGAAGGTAAAAATCAGCTTGAAGGGCCTTTTAAAATCGGGATCATACCAACCGTGGCGTCATCAATTGTTCCCAGGTTCGTTCAAAGTTTTCATAAAAAATTCCCTAAAATCCGTTTGCAGATACAAGAGTTGCAAACTGATAAAATTTTAGAAAAACTGAGGATGGATGAGCTGGATGCCGGATTACTGGCTACGCCTCTTGATAATAAGGGTATAATTGAAATGCCATTATATTACGAGCCTTTTATGGCGTTTATTCCTGAAAATCACAGACTCGGTAAGGAATCTTTTATTACTAACTCAGAGCTAAGTATAAAAGATATGCTACTGCTTAACGAGGGACACTGCTTCCGCAATAGCGTGTTGAACATTTGTAATAAGATTAGTGATAATGATGATAGACCTGTAGAGCTCGAAAGTGGAAATTTTGAAACTTTAATAAAATTGAGCAAGCAGGGTTTTGGTATGACATTGATACCTTATCTTCATGCCATCGATTTGCCCGAAGAGGATCAAAAGTACATTAAGCCTATTGCTGATCCTAAGCCTGCGAGGGAGATTAGCCTGGTATATACCAGGGCTGAACTTAAAATCAAGGTGATTGAAGAGTTGAAAAAAATTATTATGAAAAATGTGCCTGAAAAGATGTTGACCGATCAAAATGCGGTTATTAGTCCGCTACGGTCTGCCTGAAAGGTAACCTGATAAACGATATAGTTGAATAAGACAAACCAGCATATTGCTCTTTTCCCCCTGAAGTTATTTTTGCTTCCCGGTGAGCGTACCCAGCTTTATATTTTTGAAGACAGGTATAAGCAGTTGATTAACGATTGCAAGCAAAATAATGAGCCTTTTGGCATTTCATTCACCAATAAAATAAATGCAGCCAATATTGGCAGTTTGGTGGAGGTTACAGAAGTATTACAGATTTACCCCGGTGGCGAAATGGATATTATTGTTAAAGCCACTGGTCTTTTCAGGTTACTCTCTTTTAACATTCAAAAATCAGGTAAGCTTTATCCTGGCGGAGATGCCGATCTCTCCATTGAAATTGAAAATGAGCCCGTGAGCGTTGAACTTGAAGAAGCTTTTACAGATTTCTTAAAAAAGGATGAAAGCCTGAATAGCAGCTTATTGGCTAAACCCAATTTTACACTGCTGGACGTGGCTATTGAACTGATGCTATCAGAAATGGATAAGCTTGATTTTTGTTTGTGCAACACTACTGAAGAACGTGAGCGCTTTTTGTTGAACTACATCAGGTACATTTCATTTCTTGAAGGACAGGAGAGGAGCACCTATCACAATATTTACCTCAATTAGTTTGAGATATTTTCCTGTACTTATTTTATTAGTTTTAATGATGGCTTGCCAGCCAAATGTGAAGAACGAAAATACTGTCACCCCGCAGGAGGAAGCAGTTCAGAAGCAATCGGATACCAAAACTCCTAGAAAATTGCTGAATGATGAGACAGCCCCTTCTTTTCTTAAAAATTATGGACAATCACTGAAAGATAGGGTAGTGGTTATCAGTACTTCCTTTGGTGAAATTACCATAAGGCTATATAACAATACACCGCTACACCGGGCCAACTTCAGGTATCTGGTAGATAGAAATTATTTTGATGAAACCTGGTTTTATCGCGTAAGCAAGGGGCATGTAATTCAGGCCGGAAATACAGATGGAAGAGAAACGGTGAAGAAAAGAAATGTTATTGGTGAATACCATGTTCCTGCTGAAATAGTGCAAGGCAATTACCATAAATATGGTGCCGTGGCAGCTGCGCGCAGCTACAAACAAAATCCTGAAAAAAAATCTGATCCTTACGAGTTTTATATAGTGCTGGGGAAATCATATACAAGGGGTGAACTAAAACTGCTGGCCGAAAAGCACGATTTTGAACTTTCCAATGAAGCACTTGACTTTTATGAAAACCGCAGAGGTGCTCCACATCTGGATGGTGAACATACCGTATTTGGTGAAGTGGTGAATGGAATGGATGTGGTAGAAAAAATCAGTGAAGTGGAAGTTGATGCGGGTGAGTGGCCATTGCGTAATATTCCCATTACTATCTCCTTAAAGGAAAAGTAAAGCCTACCTTATTATTGAAGGTTTTGGCTTGTTCACTTTATCATGATGATCTTTATTTTCAGATTTATATAACACGCCTGCCTCAACTCTGGTTTCCAGATGATTTTCTTTGGGAGGTATAGGGCATGAGTACTTATCGTTATAAGCACAGTAAGGATTGTAGGCTTTATTGAAATCAATCAGCAACGAGTCACCATCAGGTATTTCGGCCTCAACATAGCGGCCACCCGGGTAGGTTTCCACACCATTGGTTAAGTCTGTAAAAGGAATAAACAGGTACTTTTTATACTTGGGATTTTTTAGCAACATCAGGTTTTGATACACCGGCATACTAAACTTTTTGCCATTAATGCTAAAGTGGGCCGTACCGTACTGTTTGTAGTCCGCCAGTCTTTTGGTAGAGGTAGGCATTTTAAAAGGCTTTTCTCCTGGGGTAAGTTCAAAGTAAGCTGTTACTGCGTAGTTTTCACTTATTGAAAAATAGGGAAGACTATCAAATGCCAGGCGGTCATCTTTGGTAAGAGGGGAAGTGGCAGAGTCAGCAAACTCTTTATTTTGCTCAGCCCTCCATTGGCGATTTCGCTCCATAACCCCTTGAGCATATATTGAATGGAAGGAAATCGCCAAAAGGAGAACAAAACAATTTTTCATTATGCAGTTTTTTTAGTGCGCTTAAGCGTTAATGCCGAAATAAGGCTGATAATGATACCAATAAAAAATGTTGTACCAGCCATTACAAGGGCATATAGATACGAATTTTGAAGCAATCCTGACTGTGCTTCAAATTCTGCTGCAGCCAGCTTTTTAGATTCTGCATCACCGGCATTTTCTACCAGGTAATCTTTATAAAACTTTCCAAACTCCTGTAAAAAATCCGGAGCGATAATCTCGTACAATAGCACGTTTGCCAGGTAAAATATAACGTTGGCAACTATCGTAATCTGCACGCCCACACCAAGGCCCCTGGTAAAACTGAACTCAGGTTTTTCATAGTGCTTGCGATAGGCTCTTACACCAAAAAATACACAGAGCATGGATAAAATCATTACACCGTAGCCAAACACTTCACCACGTTTCATATTCTCTGGTGTCATGTAGCTTTCAGCATTATACACTATAGGTCCAAGAAAGAATAGGGAAACTATTGCGCCTCCAATTACACCATACTTTAAAATTGAATTTTTCATTGCGATAATTTTGATTTGAGGGGCTAAGCAAATTGGTGCCGGGCAAATCGGGCTCATACTTTGGTATGAAATTGAGCATCACCTAAAAGGATGAGCGTTCTTAATTTATGATATTCAGATCTTTAGCGTTTTTTATGGCTTGAGTCCTCCTTTTGGCATCCAGCTTTACCAGCAAATTTGAAACATGGGTTTTAACAGTGTTTTCAGAAATGAACAGCTTCTCTGCAACCTCTTTATTGGATAGCCCTTGGTTTAAAAGGCATAGAACTTCATATTCACGTTCAGTAAGGCCGATATCTGCAAAATGTGCCAGTTCGTTTATTAGCTCTTCTTCTGGAATCTCTTTTTGGCTTTTGCCCTTTGTAAAATATATCCCAATGCCTATGGAAACTGCCGCCACAAGCAAAAGCAGCCAATCGCTACTGGCCCCAATTTTAAAGATGGCCATAGACGAAAGCTGGAAGAGCATGAGTAATGAAAAGGCGAGCAGGCCGTAAAAGAGGATGTATTTTTTCATGGATTCACAAAAATATAACTTCAATGTAGTTGGATGAATGCATAATCTTACTAAGTTTGATTCATCAAATGAAACAAGTCTATACCCATAATCGCCACTTTAATTGCTGCATCAATAAGATGTGGATGAAGGGCAATGTGGGGTATATTACAGCTTAAGCAAGCAGATTAAAAAAATATGTAAAGCCCCACGTTGCAAGCAGCGTGGGGCTTTTTCTTTTTTACACAAATTGAAACCGGCAGATTATGAAAAATTACCTGAGAATTTTAGAAACCAGCAAGAAAGACAGGTTGCACAAAACAATTCCCTTAAGAAAAGGAGCAGCGGCACTTACAGAATGGAATGCAATTAATCTTTCTGAACAAATGGCAACGGTGCTTTTGAACCGCCTGCAAGATGTGGTAGCTATGGATGTAGAGATAAAAGTAAGTAAGGTGGATTTTAACCTATTTGATAAACCCGGAAAGGAAGGTGTTGCTCAGTTGAAAGCCCAGCTTTACGAAAATGAACACCGTAAGCTATTGCTTAAGGTATTTGTGCATGAAGAAAATCACAAAGGGAAAACCAAAAAAATTGCCCGGGCTATTTATGAGTTGCAACTTATAAGTAAACAGGAGCAAAGCCGCCCCAGGGTAGCATAGCTTAAATGTTTGTTAAAAATGGTATTGATGGAGTGGGAGAGGTATTCATTCAAGCTGAAGTTGCATCGCTTTTGATATTTTTGTGATTCTTATAAAAAATCATAATAATTATATAAGCATGAAGGTAAAGAGTTTGGCCCTTGCAGCGGTCTTCGGATTGGCCGTGCCCCTAATGGCGCAGGATGATCTGATTAATAAAGTAAAAGAAAATGGCAGTGATGCGCAGATCGGTTATAAGTTTGAAACGGTTATTGATCTTGAGGCCACACCTGTAAAAAACCAGGGCCGCAGCGGAACCTGCTGGAGTTATGCCACTACATCATTTATAGAGTCGGAGATGATAAGAAATGGCAAGGAGCCTGTGGATATTTCGGAAATGTTTACTGTGCGTATGGTATATCTTGATAAAGCTGAAAAGTATGTGAGGCTGCATGGTAACCTTAATTTTGGCCAGGGCGGTGCTTTGCCTGATGTAATGTATGTATTGAAAAAGTATGGTGCGGTACCTCAGGAGGTATATGAAGGTTTGGAGTATGGTGAAAAAATTAACAACCATGGCGAACTGGCAGGTATGCTAAAAGCACAGTTGGATATGGTGATTAAAAATCCAAATAAAACTCTTAGCAAATCATGGAAGAAGGCCTTTAATGCTACCCTTGATGCCTATTTGGGATCATATCCTGAAAAATTTACCTGGAAAGGAAAGGAATATACGCCTCGCACTTTTGCTGATGAAGTAATTGGCATTAACCCTGATGACTATGTGCAGGTAACATCATTTACACATAAACCGATGTATGATGAGGTAGTAATTGAAGTGCCCGATAACTGGACCTGGGATAAAAGCTACAACGTACCATTTGCTGACCTGAGCCGCGTGGTTGATTATAGTCTTGAAAATGGCTACTCGGTAAGTTGGGCTACAGATGTTAGCGAGAAAGGTTTTTCATTAAAAAATGGTGTGGCTATAGTACCCGCCACTGATTATGATGATATGACGGATGAGCAAAAGAAAAGCATGTTTGACAGTCCGGGAACCGAGTTGAAAATAACCCCTGAGCTGCGCCAGGAAGGTTATGATAATTATACCACTACTGATGACCATGGCATGCAAATCACCGGTAAGGTGAAAGACCAGAATGGTAATGAGTATTACATTGTAAAAAATAGCTGGGGCGATCGTGAGAATGACTTCAGAACTGGGTACCTGCACGTTTCAAAGCCATTTTTTGAATATAAAACCATTTCGGTGTACATGCATAAAGATGCCCTGCCAAAGGATATTAAGAAGAAACTCAACCTTTCGTAAGCAATTGAGTTAAATTATTAAAAGCGCCAGTTTATGGCGCTTTTTTTATGGAATTGAACCACGTCTAATTTATTTGACACTAGTTAATAATTGAAAAAAACATCATCATGGCCCGAAAGAATCATAAAAATACCGGATTGGAAAATGGGCGACTAAACTCTTGCCCTGATTTATACAATTGTGTTTGCTCACAGTATCCTGATCAAAAAAGGCACTTTGAAGCTCCCTGGGAATATCAGGTATCTAAAGCTGAAATGATGGACGAATTGAAAAGGGTATTGAATAACGAAGGTAATGCTACTTTAGTTATACATGATGAGCACTATCTACATGCAGAATTTAAAGTCCCTGTTTTTGGGTTTATTGATGATGTGGAGTTTTATCTTTCGGAGGACGAGTCATTAATACACTTTAGAAGTGCTTCCCGCTTAGGCACTTGGGATTTCGGTTTGAATAAAATAAGAATGAAGAAAATAAAGAGCCAGATTGAATCCGGTTATCTGAAGTAGAGCCTATCCCTGGTATGGAGTTCTGGCGGCCGAGCCTGACGGAAATGCAAGGCTGAAAATGCTACCCTCGCCTTTGCGGCTCATTATATCAAGTCTACCCTCCTGGTTTTCCATAAACTCCTTGGTTATCATAATTCCAAGGCCTGTGCCTTTTTCATTTAAGGTACCGAGGGTAGTAAAATTTCCCTTGTTTCCTTTTAGTTTATCAAGTTGTTCAGCAGTCATACCAACACCTCTATCAATTACCCTGATAATTTTTTCACCATTTTCCTCAAAGGCATCAATGGTAATAGTTCCGCCAGGTTCAGAAAACTTTATGGCATTGGTAATAAGATTTCTAAGGCAAATGTCCAATTGGTTCATATCTGCCTTCACTTTAAAGAAATCAGGTATTACAATCTCAAACTTCAGCTTTTTGGCCTCAAGGTTTGGTTTTAAGTGGCTTTCCAGCTGCCAAACCTGTGGTAAAAGGTGCACGTCAACAATGCGGGTATTAATACCTGTAAGCTGTTTTTTGCTCCAAAGCAAAAGGTTCTCAAGAGCATTGCTGGAGTTGTCAACTGATTCTTTTAGCTTTTCCACAATTTCTCTTCTGTCTTCCCCATCAAGTTGCTCCATCTCCAACAAGTTGAGCACAGACTTAATTTGATTAATGGGTTGACGCAAATCATGCGTTAAAACCGAAAACACTTTGTTTTTGGTTTTATCCATTTCTTCAAAGTGCTTATTGCGGGCATCAAGCTCTGTACGTGTTTCCTGTGCCAGCCGTTGCTGTTCCAATAGCTGATATTCCAGCGCTTTTAACTTTTCCTCAGCCTCAGTGTTTTTAGTCGCTACTTCTTCCTGTGTTGGCTCTTTGGCCTCAGCCTCTTCCTTATTTAAAGATGATGCAGGAGCAGCCGGTTCACCCTCATTATCATCCTCTTTTTCAATCGTTTGTTTCGTAACACCTATGTCAGCTAACAAGATGTCGTCACTATCATTTTTCGTGTCAGGTTTCCTGCGGATTAGTACAATGGTAAGCACGGCACAAATCAGAAATAGTGCCCCCATAATAATCATGTTTACACTTTCGTCAGAAAAAATTCCGGAACCTGATTTATCAGCAATGCTTTCCTGTTCAAAGTCGCCAGGCTCTTCATTAAATCTGGTTTTTTTACCAGGCAGTAAAACAAACTTATTTACCTCATCATTCAGTACGGAGTCATCAAGATATTTTACCCTGCTCATAAACATAAAAGCCTTGGCCGAGTCGCCCCTGCTTAAAAATACCTCTGATAGTGTATGGGCCGCATCCCTTTGAATAAGCGCCATATCATCAAGTGATGAAGCCTTTGAATAACCAATTGAGGCCGCCTTCAAAGCACGATCCACTTCGCCTTGAGCGAGATAAATTTTAGATAACAAGAGTTGATTTGAAGTAAAAGAACAGGGGTCTCCCATTTTTGAAGAAATCCTGGCCGCCCTTTCAGCTGAGCTCGCTGCTTCCTGCAGGTTTTTTCTAGTAAGATTTATATAAGCATCAGCAGCATACACTTTTTCAAAAGCGGTACTGTCTTTTGTTTGAGTGGCCAGTCCCCGGGCTTTATCAACCTTGTCAGTAGCAGCAGTAATATCATTTAACTGTACCAAAATATTAGCCTGCAGGCTAAGTAATTTAGTAAGAGTTATTGGATCTGCATTTGCCTTTAGAGCCTCTTGAGCGGCCATGCTTCTTGTCCAGGCAAGGTCATTTTCATTTTGCAGATAATTGATTTGTGCTATTTGATATAGTATGCGTGCGCGCCACCTTTTGTCAGCTATGATATGGCTCAGCGTAAGGCATTTTCTTAATTTTAATAGGGCCTGGTAAAAATCGCCTGAAGAACCTTCAATAATTCCTAGTTGATAGTAAGCCATCAGGAGCCCATCATAAGAATTATAAACATTGAAGATAGAAACCGCCTCACTGGCCTTTGCCTGGGCTGCAGTTACATTGGCTAAATTATAGGCAGATTTTGCTTCCACCACCAGGGCTTTGGCAAACAACACACTATCGCGAGCCCTCAGGGCCTTAACCTGCAATTTTCTTGATGCATCGAGCGTACCTGAAGCATTGTAATTTGCTTCAGAGAAAAGATGAGAAACCAACGAATCACCAGTACCAGTGATGCCGGTTGCTTTAAAACCTTGTGCGGAAACAATTCCGGACGAGAGCAGAGCTAGTAAAAGAAGTAGTTTTAGATTTCTCATTAAGCCTCGCGAAAATATTGTTTCCTTACATATGTAATCCAACAGTTAGATATTAGATTTGAATTTCTCGATGAATGGAATAAGGCGATAAGTATGCAAATAAAATGCCCTAAATGCAGCTGGAAACCGCGTAAATCCTCAATGTGGACGTGTGAGGTTTGTGGAAATGAATGGAATATATTCGATACAATTGGCCGCTGCCCACAGTGTGAAAACAATCACCAAAATATATATTGTATTGATTGGGAGGGAGGCTGTGGTGAGTTAAGCCCTTACCTGGATTGGTATTCAGGACTTGATGATGAGTTATTAAAACTCAGTGTTAAGAAGTTACCCGATTAAATGAAATCTTATTCCATTTTCCGTGGCCTTCCAGTCAATAACATCCCATTTTAGGAAAAGAACCAGCATTCTTTCTGCTTTTTGTACTGATATTTTGGCGGCCTTTACCAACTTGCTCAGCGAGATTTCGCCATGTTGCTCAAGTAATTCAAACAGTAATTTTTCATTATCACCGTATTCTACCAAATTCTTTTTGGGCACGGTGCTACGGTTATTCATATAAGCCAGCAGTACTCTATTGGCCAAAAAGTTCTCGTCATTTTGCCTTACATAAGCAAGCCACTTATTGTTTAATTCTTTGGCTTTATGCGGTCTTTCTGCGGATGGTGGAATATAGGTTTCCAAAACCAGCTTATCCTCACTATTATAAACGGTAGTTTCAAATTTTACATGGGGCTTGCAATAAAGAGTTGCCGCTCCTTCTATCATATAAAACTCTTCCTGTGGATCTATTCCGGATATTTTACCGTTGTCTTTTACTCCAATTAACAGGCTTCCGCCATCCGTATTAGCGAAGGCAGAAAGTGTTTTTGCAATTTTTTGAGGACTGTCTATCCTGAATTTAAAGTCCTGACACTGATGCTCTCCCTCATGTATTTTTTTAAGAAGGTCTTCTTCAGCTCCGTTTACTATATCCAATGATCTGTTGTGCTCAGAAAAATATTCAGGTAACATCAGGGAGTAAGTACAATTTAAAAATGAGAGATGTTGGCCTCTTTATCGGCCGGCAGGCAAGGTAACCTTAAAGGTGGAGCCTTTGTTTTTTTGGCTGGTTACATTTATGCTTCCGCCATTTTCTTTTACAAATTCCGACACAATGAGCATGCCTAATCCGCTGCCTTTTTCATTTAGGGTACCTGGTGTTGAAAAGTGATTTGCAGTATCAAATAGCTTGGCTAATTCATCCTCTGTCATTCCTTTTCCTTCATCTTTAATTGAGATGGAAACCAAATTTCCATCACGCATGGCACCAAGATGTAATGCTCCGCCCACAGGCGAAAACTTAGCCGCATTATTTATGAGGTTCCTAAGTATGATCTCAATGTGATTTCTATCCGCCACTATAATCGCATCGGTACCAGCGCCTACATCCACCACTAAGTCCTTTTTGTTGATGTCCGCAGCCATTTCGGTTAAAATCCCATCAAATAAATCTTTAACAATCAGATTTTCAGGATAAGTTTTTACATTCAAAAACTGAGATTTACTCCAAATCAAAAGATTATTCATGGCCGAAAGGGTGTTGCAGGTAGAGGCCTTTATTTCAGCAATTAAATCTTGTAGGGAATTGTCAATTTCAGGGGTATGTTCCAGGATTTGAATGAATGAGGAAATCTGGTTAAAAGGCTGCCTCATATCATGTGTAATGATAGAAAAGAGCTTATCCTTTGCATTATTCATCTTCTCAAGCTCCTCATTTTTAAGTTCCAGTTCCCTTGATTTCTCATCAATAAGCAACTGTTTGGCATTCAGTGCTTTAACAGTTTTTCTTCGTGAGCTTAAAATTGTAATTAACAGTACAATTATCAACAAGCACAAAACAAGGCCAATAATGGTACCGATGGTAATAAAACGCTGCTGAGCATTATTTGCCTTCAGCACCTTGGCTTCAGCCTGCAACAACCTATTCCTGCTTTCAGCCAGCACGTTTTCTGATTGCAAAATCTTTTCACTTAAATCAAAGCTTCTTAGCGAGTCAGAAGCTTTATTATAAATTTTATAAAGCTTAAGTGCTTCTTCAAACTGTTTCTTTTGCTCTAACACTCTGGCATACACCAAAGCCGTATTCATGGTAATAATTAAAGAGTTTAGCGAGTCGCCAGCTAAATATCCATCCCTGGCAAGTTGGTAAGCAGCCTCTATCTTGCCGGCCTTGAGGTAGTAATCGGCCAACCTGTTTTTTTCTTCAACCACCATATACTGATCCCCGTAGGTTTCAGCTACGCTTAAAGCTGAATCCTGATACTCAATACCTTTTTCTACCATTCCTGATTGGTAAAGTGCTGCACCAAGGTTTTGAAATGCAAATACAACTTCTATCAGGTCTTGCTCTATTCGGGCTTCCTTTAGCGCTTTTTTGGCCAATTCCCTGGCTCTTTCTGGTTGTCCCTTCCTTAATGCCAGGTCCGCTTCTAAATTTTTTAAAGCCAGGTTAAGTGAGTTTACATCCTCCTCAACTGAAATAATGTTTTTGGCTTTGAAAATATACTTCTCAAAGTTTACTACATCATTGATGTCCATAAACAAATGAGCCATGTTATAATATAACAGGGCCCGGTCGTCAGGATAGTCGCTGTAGTCTAAAAGTAGCTGTTCACTTTCTTGATAATAGTAAAGACATTTAGCATGCTGGCCCAAGTCACTATACACATTACCGTAGCTCATATAGAGTACGCCTAAGTAGTCAAACAGCTCCAATGAATTAAATATTGGTGCTGCCTTTTCGTAATAGTCAATTGATTTTTGAAGATCGTTTTTGTAATAATAACACTCGCCAATGGCCTGGTATCCTTCTGCTATTGTTAGGCTGTCAGAATGCATTTTACCAAGCGCCAGTAACTTGCTCGAAAAGAAAAGTGCACTATCCGTATCTGTATAGATATGCCAATCTAATTGGGTGAAGTACTTTTCCTTCAACTCATCTGGAGATTGGGCCATGCCAGAGGCAAAAACCAATAAGATTGGAGCAATAAGAAAATTGCGAATAGGGGAAATCAAGTTAGTAGCGATAGTTTTAGGCCGCGCAAAGTAATCAAAATGAAAAAATTACAGAAACCGATGATATTACTCTGCGGCTGTGTTTGAGCTTATTGATGAGTTGAGTGTGACAAAGTGCCGGATTAGGGCAAAACCATAATTCTGGAAAGTGAAATAGTAATCAGATCAAATCGAACCTGCCTCCGATTTTTGAGGATTTTTAATTTGCTCACATTGACTGTAGCAAGATAAGGCCATTTCAAATCTCTCAAAGAAGTCATAAAGATCACCCAAACGCTCCAATATGTAAGCCAGGGTTTCTTTATCACCTATCATCTCATATTGATGTTTGGCCTTTTCACCGTACACTAGCGCCTTATCGCGGGCAAACATATCAAGGTACAGTTGAAAAATCTTTAAATACATTGATCCCATACCCCCGGATAACGGACTTTGGGAAACCTCCATTGTTGGGAGAGTAAAATTTGGGGTTACAGATTTTCTTGAGTTCATAGCAGCTTTTGTTTTGTCATATTTTGACATTACAAATGTATTGGCACATTAGAGGGTATATTTGTAAACATGTTGTATAGTATTGCAATAATGTTTCTTAAGTGTGTGGAAAAAGTTAGAATATATGTTGATGTTGTAGCTTGTTTAATATATGTTGTATATTTCAATGCAAAATCAGAGTTATGTCCAGTCCTACGTATGCAGATAAAATTTCATTTGAAAAGTGGCTTATAAACCTTAACGAAGAGCTCGAGGTACCACTGGGCCTTTTAGGGTCAACGCTAAAGCAGTTAGTTGCTGAAGAAGATGATCCTACAAAAAAGGAACAACTTGAAATCGCCATGAATCTTTCGCAGCGTTTTGCAGGACTTATGCACAACCTAAACCTTGCAGCCCTTGAGCAAACCAGGATGGCTCTGCTCCAAATTTCGAAGGTTAAATTAGGGCGCTTTGTGCAGGAGGTAGTAGGTAGTTTCCAAATTCCGCTACATAATAGTTCTGAAATTCATCTGCATTTAAATATGGACGCTCAGGATGTTTATCTGGATGCTGATCGTCTTTACAAAATCCTTACTACGCTCATTAGTAACTCCATTCAGTTTGCCAAAGAAGCTGGGGTACGCATTGATGTTACACTTGATTCTCTGGATGATAAATCATTCAGAATTACAGTGCAGGATGACGGAATAGGAATTGTTTCGGAAAAGTTGGCACACGTATTTGATCCGTTATATGATGATGATCCTGTACACCTTAAACTATATCAATCTACAAGTGCCGGGCTTTACCTTGTATTACTTTATGTAAAGGCAATGGGCGGTACCATTTCAGTTGAAAGTGAAAAAATGGTATTTACCCGCTTTATTATGGTTTTACCACTTATAACGGATGTGGACGAAATACCCTTTAAAAACTTTGAAATGGTAAATGATATTGAAAAGTATCGTGACTCTCATGAACGAAAAATGGCTTTTACCAAAGATTACCGCACCCAACAACAGGTTGCGTTTAATAACACTACCGTACTGGCGCTTAGTAATGAGCAACTTTTGGCAGGGTTTAACTCATACTTCAAGGATGAAATCAGGCTGATGCGTGGTGAGGATAGCGCCCTGGCCATTGCGAGGGCCCTTCATCTTAAACCAGATTTGATAATTCTACATGATAGCCAATACGGGGAGATTAGTTCTGACCAGGCAGCAAAAACCCTAAAGAGCCACGATATTACTAAAAAGGTTCCCCTGGTGTGGATTAGCTCCCAAACCAAACTACAAGAAGCCGACCTGAATATTGATGCTGATCTTTCTTCAAATGAAATTTTTGAAAAAATTGGTGAGTTAATGAAACTTCGTAAAAAGCTAATTCAGGATTTACTGGGGGATAATACCCTTACATCTGGCAAACCAAAATATCAGAATAATAAAGAGGCTTTTTTAACCCGGCTTGAAAGAATAGTAGATGCACACCTTTCCAGGGATGATCTTGATATGGATAAACTATCCAATATGTTGTTTTTAAATAGGTCGCAAATCCATAGAAAGATAAAAGCCTATACGGGTATGAATACCACGGAGTATATCCGTAATTATAAACTTAAACTGGCCTATCGTGATTTGCAGAACCAGAGTGGAACCGTTGCTGAAATTGCCTATAGATGCGGATTTAACTCTCCTTCTTACTTTTCAAAATCATTTAAAGAGGCTTTTGGCATCGCGCCATCAGATGTAGCAGGGGAAGCCTAAGGCTTTGTTTAACCAAAATTAAACGCTACTAAACTTGTTGTGATTAATATCAGGGCTATTTTTGGCAGATAAAAGCTGTTGCATGAATTTTCTTAAAATAATCTCCTCGCTAATCATAACCATGAGTATTACCACCAACCTGTGGGCATGGGGGCAAACAGGCCATAGGGCTGTGGGCAAGGTGGCCGAAAACCATCTTACCAAAAAAGCTAAAAAGAATATTAATAAGCTTTTGGGTACTGAGAGCCTGGCACTAGCTTCAACCTGGATGGACGAAATAAAATCTGACAGCACTTATGATTATGCCAATGAATGGCATTGGGTAACCATACCAAATGGGCAAACCTATGCCGAAAGTGAAAAGAACCCAAATGGTGATGTGGTAGAGGCAATTGAGCGTATGAAACTCATTTTGAAAAGTGATACTGCCCCAAGGGAAAGTAAAGTACGGGCCCTTAAATTTTTAGTTCACCTTGTTGGCGATATTCACCAGCCGCTGCATGTTGGTAAAGGTGATGACAGGGGAGGCAACAGCCTTAAGGTAAAGTGGTTCAGAAGCTCATCTAACCTGCACAGGGTATGGGATAGCGAAATTATAGATGACAAGCAGCTAAGCTATACTGAGTTGGCTATGGCTGTGGATAATGCTACAGAAAGTGAAGTGAAAAAGTGGCAACAGGGTAGCGCGGCTGATTGGGCCCACGAAGCTATGACCTACCGTGAGCAGGTTTACAAAACAAAAAATCCTGATGGTATGAGCTATGAATACATGTACGAAAATTGGGATTTAATGAAAAACCAATTAGAGAAAGCTGGTATCAGGCTGGCAGGTATCCTTAACGAAATTTTTGGTTGATGGAAAGACTTGCCGGTTTTGGATGGTCGTTTTTAATACTCCTCTTTGTAGCCTGTAAAACAGACGGTAAACCGCAAGCACCGCAGGCAGAACCTCAAATAGAATTCCCCTTTAAGGGTGATTATGATATCTCAACATTAGAAGTTTCGGATGAATTTTATTCACCAGCAGAGAGCAGGGGGGAAGTAACCGAAGTAAACGAGGCATCAGGGCTGGCTAACAGTTTATCCAACCCCGGTTACCTTTGGATACATGAAGATAGCGGAGCCGATGCAGAAGTGATTTTACTCAGCAAAAAGAAGGCTCAGGTGGTCTGCAGGTATAAAATTAAAGGTGCCAAAAATGTAGATTGGGAAGACATGGCTGTTATTCCAGGATTGCAGGGTGGCTCTGGTTTTTTATACCTGGCAGATATTGGGGATAATAATGCTAAACGTGATGATCTGAAGATATATCGCATACCCGAACCAAAATATAATTCTGCTGATAGCGGCACTACGGTGGAGGTTGGCAGTTATGAAGAACTTTCCATTCAATACCCTGATGGACCGAGGGACGCGGAGGCCTTAATGGTGGATCCGGTAACAAGGGAGATTTATATTGTGACTAAAAGGGAAGATAGCGTGCAATTATTTGAACTGACTTATCCCCAAAACTGGGGTGGTACGGATACTATGCTTTTGCGTGGTACTTTTCCCTTTACAGGGATTACTGCCGGAGATATTTCTCAGGATGGCCAAAGAGTTTTGCTAAAAAGCTATTCCGCTATTTTTTACTGGAAAATGGATAGAGAGGAGTCCATTGGTCACCTGCTTTCAAAAACACCTATGCGCGCACCTTATGAGCCTGTAGAGTTGCAGGGTGAGGCCATTTGCTGGGATGGTAAATCCTATTTTACATTAAGTGAAAAGCTGGCCGGCTTTGTACCTAAACTGTACTTCTACCGGGCCAGGTAAAACTGAGTCTTACTGCCAGCCGATGTCTAACTCAGGCTAAAGCCCGCACACTTTTTGTTTCTTTGGCGTTAATCAATTCAGGGTGCTTCTTCAGTAGTGGCGCTCACTCTTGAATATCAAAAATCTGCATGAAAATAATAAGGTCTCTCATAGTTCTGATTGTACTCACCACCACCGTGGCAAGCGCCCAGTCAAAAAAGGCATTAAAATATTTTAATAAAGCCCGGGAAGAGGTGAGGGATAATAACCTGGAAGCCGCTCTTGATGATCTGGATAAAGCACTGGAGGATAGTCCGAATTACATCGATGCTTTATTATTTAAAGCCGATTTGCTAAAAAAGGCCGGCCGACCTGACGAGACTATTCCTATTTATGAGAAGGCCCTGGCAGCCGGGGCACCGTATTACGTGTATCTTTTTTTTGGTGAAGCCCTTTTTGATGCTAAAGAATACGAAAGATCTATAGAAGCCCTGAATAAATATGCAGAAAGTCCGCGTGCTACCAGAAAGTACCTGGACAAAGTAAATGAACTGATTTCTAACAGCGAGTTTGCTCTTAAAGCTACTGCCAATGCCAAACCATACAATCCGCAGAATTTAGGAAGTAAGGTGAATGGGAGGAGTATGGAGTATTTTCCATCCATATCTGCTGACGGACTGACGCTTGTTTTCACGCATCGTGATCCGGACTCTGACCAGGGTGACGAGGATTTTTGGTTTAGTACACGAGACTCGGTAAATCGAACCGTGGAAAAAAGCAGGCCCTGTTGGAGGGATGCTAAATACCCGGTTAAATGAGGGAGCGCAGTCGCTTTCAGCAAGTGGAAACGTAATATTTTTTGCCGCGTGCGAAAGACCGGAAGGTAAAGGCTCCTGTGACATATATGCTTCCTTTTTGCAGGGAGATAACACCTACAGTAAGCCGCTTAACCTTGGCCCAAATATCAATACAGCCCTGTGGGAGAGCCAACCGTCAATTTCATCAGATGGTAAGACTTTATACTTTGTGCGGGGAGCGGGGAGCACTGCCCGGGATATAGAAATAATGTATTCCACCTTAAGTGAAAGAGGACAGTGGAGTGAAGCCAAAAAAGTGGAAGGGCTGATAAATACCCCGGGCCAGGATGTTTCACCTTTTATACACTTTGATAATCAGAGTCTTTATTTTGCTTCTAACGGCCACCCGGGCATGGGTGAGCTTGACTTTTTTGTGAGCCGCAGGCAAGCCGATGGTACCTGGGGTGAACCTCAAAATCTGGGTTATCCTATAAATACAGCCGGTGCTGAATTTAGCCTGATAGTAGCACCTGATGGCAAAACAGGGTTTTTTGCTTCGGATAATATTGATGGTGGTTTTGGCCGTCTTGACCTTTACAGCTTTGAACTACCTGAAGAATCGCGCGCCCTGGAAATAGCCTACATAAGGGGAAAAGTGATTAATAAAAAAACCAGAGAGCCCATTGCTGCTGAAATTCAGTTTAGTGATTTGGAAAAGAATAAAGCTGTACTTACTGATAATAGTGGTCGTGATGGAAATTACTTCTCGGTGTTGCCCGGTAACTCAGATTATGGGTTAAGCATACAGAAAAAAGGATTTTTATTTTACTCTAAAAATTTCAGCCTCAGTAACCAATCTGCCGAAAAGGCTTATGTGCTAAATGTGGAGTTGATACCGATAGAGGTTGGTGAGAGGGTTAAACTCGAAAACATATTTTTTGGTTTTGATTCCTATGAATTGGAAGATCGCTCCTTCGCTGAACTCACCACAATTATAAACTTCTTAAAAGAAAACCCTGGCGTAACTATTAGTGTGGAAGGTCATACGGATAATGAAGGATCTTCTTCCTACAACAAGTCTTTGAGCGAGAACAGGGCAAAGGCCGTATATACCTACCTGGCAGAACAGGGTATTGATAAATCGCGCCTTAGCTATAAGGGATTTGGCGACAGCCAACCGGTTTCTACGAATGACACAGAGGAGGGCAGAGCGCTTAATCGCAGAACGGAGGTGAAGATTACTTCTGTAGGTCAATAGTTGATTTACACTTGGCTCAAATAGCCTTGCTGAATGAGATAACTTTTGCAACAAAGGTGTTTTTGGTATTAAAACTCTAAATTTGAATTGCACAGTCCGCAACAACTGTGGACTATCAAACCTTAAAAACCAAACAAATGAGCAATCAAGTAGAAGTAATTTCAAGTGGCGCCACCTATTTTTTAGAAGGAAATATAGGTGCAGGTGAAGAGTGTGAGTACGTATCTACCGGTGCGGAAAATGAACTGCAGGTATTTGGTACCGATATGCCTGAGTCAAATGGAGTATTTGTGGCCGAAGAACAGGACGGTGTTGAAAACAGCTGGGCTTTTAAAAACAACTCCACCGGTCTGTATCTTATGCGTAACGAATCCAACAATAATGCCGAGGCTACATCGCCCGAACCTGTTTATTTTATAACACTTGAAGCAGGTGAAGAGGAAGTTTATAATTTAAGTCTTGAAGCCCCGGATGGTGACCAGCTCTACCTTTCAATGCTTGATGACCAGCAGGGCTCACAAATTACTTTTGCAGAGTATAAAGATGAGGGCCAGTCCAAGCAAAAGTGGAAGTTTATAAAATCAAAAGGAGGCCGTGATATTCCTTCAGCCTACGGAGGTTAGTGGTAATGTATAAAAACCTCTTACTCCATCTTAGCTTTCAGTTTATACCTAAACTCACATGGGCATTTTTCGCCTTTGTGGGTTTATTTTGTTTTAACATCGATCTGGCAGGCCAGCAAAACCTGAATCAAGCTGATGAATATCTGAAACAATTAAAAGAGCGTTCGGTAGCAAATAACGATTCGGCCATCGCACTATGTGACAATCTTACTGCATTTTTTAAAAGAGAAAAAAAGCCTTGTAAAATGGTTCAGAGCCTCTCACAGCGGGCGATTTATCTTTCCAACGTTGAAAGATATGAGGATGCGCTTGCTGATATCCTGAATGCCAGGAATCTTGTAGAGGAAAATAATTGTGACCCCACGGCAACATGCTTTATGAACTTTGCATTAGCCGATATCTACATTCATCTAAATGACTCTCCTAAAGCGGATTCAATAGGGTTTAAAAACCTGAAAATTTGTAAAGAAGTACTGAGCGATAAACTGATACTTACCAAACTATATTTACAGGTAGGGATGGTACGTGATGATATAGAGCATTCAATTCCCTATTTGGATACTGGCTATACACTGGCTAAGCGATATGGTTACCTTGAGCTTGAGCAGCAAGCCCTTATTGATATAGGTACCACCTATGCTATGAATGGCTTTTTTGACAAGGCCAGTGATTATCTAAAACTGGCTCTTAAAGTGGCCCGGAAGAGAAATGATATTAATAATCTTGGCCTTTTATACAACAACCTGGCTGGCCTTACGGATGATGATGATTTGATAATTAGCTACATTGACTCGGCTCTGTACTTTGGCGCGTTAAATAAAAATCAAGAGAACGAACAGATTTTTAATGAAAATAAGGCTTATGCACTTTTCAACATGGGTAAGTATAAGGAAGCGTATGAATTTCTCTGGAAATCTGTAGAATTAAGAGATACGCTATTTGAGCGAGATCGCTATGAAGCTGTAGTGGAGCTGGAAAAGAAGTACGAAGCCGAAAAGAAAACCAGTGAAATACAAGCATTAAAGCTTAAAAATCTCAATACAGAAGTAGAGAAGCTTACTTATAAACGCAACCAAAACACGCTACTGGTAGGTAGTATGGTGTTGCTGGTGGTATTGGGCGTTCTGGCCTTCAACTTTGTTACCATCCGCAAAAACCGGAATTTGCTGGCTGAAAAGAATAATGAAATTTCGAAAGAGAGAAAGCGCTCGGACGACCTATTGCTCAACATCTTACCTGAAGAGATTGCCCAGGAGTTGAAAGTAACCGGAAAAGCCAAGCCAAAGCAATTTGAGGTAGCATCAATCCTCTTCACAGATTTTATAGCATTTACACAAACTACAGAAAGGCTCACTACTGAAGAATTAGTGGAAGAATTGAACTATTGCTTTATGGGTTTTGATCATATCCTTGAAAAATATGGTTTGGAAAAAATTAAAACTATTGGAGACTCTTATATGGCTGCCGGTGGTTTGCCTGTTCCTTCAGAAGCAGCTACTAAGAAGACGGTGTTGGCAGCACTTGATATGCAGGCATTTATGAAGGAGCGGAGGGCTGCACAGAAAAAAGTTGGAAAGCCCAGCTTTGAAATGCGCGCAGGCATTAGTACTGGTCCTGTGGTAGCGGGTATTGTTGGAGTAAAAAAGTTTCAATATGATATTTGGGGAGATACGGTAAATACAGCCAGCCGTATGGAGAGCATGGGAGAAGCCAATAGAGTAAATATCAGCCAGTCAACTTATGATTTACTAAAGCGCGACTCGCAATTTGTATTTGAAAACAGAGGCTTTGTAGAAGCTAAAGGCAAAGGAGAAATTGCGATGTACTTTGTAGAATTGGCACAGGCCTGAGTATCTTTCATCGCTGTTTTATTGACCGTAGATATAACCTTTCTACCTTATCTCTTGCCCAGGGGGTTTTTCGTAAAAAAGTAAGGCTTGATTTTATTGAGGGATTATTGTTAAAACTCCTGATATCAATTTTTTTGCCCAACTCTTCCCAACCATATTTTTTTACCAAAAATTCAAGGATATCCACCAGCTTTACACCGTGTAATGGATTGTTTGGTTGTGCATTATCAAGATTACTATCAGCCATTATTATTTTCTCTATTCCGGAGTTTTAATCATAGAGCACTAATACTCCCAACGCAAGCTCACAAAGCCATAGGCTCCCCCTGAAATTACCGGCACTACCAGCCCGCTGAAGTTTGTAATAGCAAGGTTTACGGTCCAATGGCGGGCTATGGTTATTTCATAGGCCAAGTCAAGGCTGGCCAGGTTATAGCCACCTGTGGTTATTTGGGTAAGTAACTGCTGCTTATAACCTGTTTTAATATGAGCGCCCAAGGCCAACCTGGGATAGTAACCCGGCAGGTAGCGGTAATCAGCAGTGGCCGAAACTCCTCTTAAGCTACCCTTTCTTAGTTTATAAATGTATTTTGCTTCAAGCCTAAAAGGTGTAAGGCGGGTAAAATTGCCATCCTCATTATAATAAAACTCTTCGCGGTATTCTTCCTGCGGATTATTGGTAAGGCTGTCATTCAAGTCAAAAATATTGCTGAACTCAACCCCTCTGAACCTGAAGGTGCTATCAGCATAAAGCATCTCACCTCCTGTAAAAAATATAAATCCAAAATCTTCTACCGAAAGGGAAAGAGCAGAATTTTGGTTGATTTTAAAAGTGGTTGAGGCTCCGGCACTAATTCCAAGGCCGGCAAGTGGCTGTGTATCCAAAACTCTGTCGCGTAGCCTGTAATCCAAATCTAAATCCAAATATTCACCGTTGGCCGCTGTGTATAAGTTTCCGGTATTTATCTGGTATAAACTAAAATCATGGCCAACATTGATCCCTACCGAAATTTTTACGGGTTGTAATGAGTCGATCATTACATCAAAATTATAATCGAGTGTGGTGTAGTACCATGATTCAACGGTGGTATTTCCCAAATCCAGTGTTTGATCTACATAGCGCTTATTGCCATAAAGTGCCAGTTTTAGCAAATCATTGCTGAGGTTAGCACTGGTAATAAACTTGTTTTTAATGCTGAAGCCCTGTCCTTTTTTGTAAATATCCAAAATCCGATATCCTGGTTTTTGGTATGCAAAGTTTATTTCACGGAAGTAGCCAAACCTAAGCGGACCTTTCATGGAACTTAGCAGCATAT
Source organism: Schleiferiaceae bacterium (assembly GCA_963758205.1). Classification (GTDB taxonomy): domain Bacteria; phylum Bacteroidota; class Bacteroidia; order Flavobacteriales; family Schleiferiaceae; genus Owenweeksia. Next base: position 330,691 of record CAVWUM010000006.1, on the reverse strand, counting down.
CCTTATCCTCATTGGTAAGGAAGTCTTTTGAAGTAAATTTCAGAAGTTCGGATGTAGAAATACTATTGCTTAACGCCCCATATCCATAACTGGCCGAAATGTATGGTCGCTTTGTTTTAATGTACAATTCGGCATCAATTACGCTATCAGTTGGCTCAGTTTGGGCTATAGCCATATAGCCCCATAAAAAGAGAGTCAGAAAGTAGAGGTGCTTCATCTATTTGGTGCGGATGGTGAGATCTCCACTTAAAGTGAGATCCATAAAATTGTTACTGTAAAGTTTTACTTTTTGGGGAGGTAGCGGTGTATCCAGTGTTACCTGAAAAACCAGGTGCTCCGTTTTTCTAAGCATTTTAACTGCCTCGCTATTTAAAGGATACTCAGAAATGGACTTTACCGAGCCGATGGCTGCTCCATTATTATCGATAGTAGCGGCTTCTACAATGTCAGGCGAGGTGAGCCTGCCAATTTCAATTTTGGTATTATCCAATAATATCATTTCAATTCTGCACTCCAGCGGAAAGTTGTTATCGGCAATTATCTTCAGAGCACCATTTTGTAATTGATTGTCAGGATCCAGTTGAGTGTAATCAAACTCATTGGTATCAGCCAACAAAATACCTCTGGCTGAAAAATCCAATGGAACCTCCATATTGAGGTACACGTTTATACCGTAATCGGAAAAAATAAATTGCTGAAAATCAGGTGTAGAAGTGGAACCGTTAATGAATGCTGTAAAATCAGCTTCTAGTAAATCGGGTTGGTTTTCAAAAAGTTTATCCAGATTACTGTTACTTCTGTTCATACCCAAATCAAGTCTACCCGGTGCAGGAATATTGTTTACCAGGGTGGCAGCTGGCACAGTCTGATCAGCTCCAAGAGAGGTCCAGTTTAAGGCAACGGCACCAGTAGTGCGCTGGGCTTTCAGGCTATTTAGCCTTACATCAATTGGGGCACCAATGCTGTTTTCAATACCTATACCCAGTCTTACATCGTGCAGGTCAACAGAACCACCTTGCACAATATTAAAGAAGTCAACCTTACTGGTTTCATTTCCTTCAATGGTATCTTTTCCTAGATATCCATAGCCTTCTGATGCTATAAGGTTCGTAATTCCTGTTTTTAGCAGAACGCTATCATCCAATGATAAATTTACAAGGTTACCTGTAGAGTCAATCCTGCCCCTAAGCGTGGTATAAAAAGAGTTATAGATGCCAATGTCTGTAGGTAAGCCGGTCAAATCTACAGAGTAATCCACAAGGTTCACCTGTTTGAATTTAGTAGAAGTACCGCCAGGGGGTGCCGGGGGAATACTTTCATTAAAAGACAGCCCGGTGCTGTTCTTAGTAGCATTGGGCACGTTATAATCCAGTTTTATCTCATCCTCAATAGTACTGGTGGCATCCAAAAAAATGCTACCCTCTTTAATTTTGATAGAAGTTAATTGAGATTGGCCTGTAGGTACATTAGTGATGGTGGTATCATTGGCAAGGTCCTGGGCTGGGAAAATGGCGGTTGCAGAAGTGGGAACCAAATCACTCAAGGTGATTTTTAACGAAATCCGGTCTGTGGTGTCAATCAATATAGTGTCGCCATTGCTACCGGGGCTCGAAAATCTAATTAGCTCCGCATTCAGAAGTCCCTCAATAGTAATATTGCTCAGCGGAAATTCTTCGGTGTACACTTCACCGGTCTTCAGGGTGTCAATATTTCTTCTAATAATTTGGGTTTGAGAAATACTGTTTTCCAAAAGAAAGGAGATAGTATTGAGAGCAACAGGGAGTCCATTTGAAATCTCAAGAGTAGCCTTCCCGCTACTAAGGTTTATCGTTTGAAACAGATTAGTAACATTTATAGGAAACCTCTTAAAGTAAACGGGGGTAAACGGAGGTACTACCGCTCTTTTGCCATGATTGAAAATAATAAACTGGCCCTGAGGGGTGCCTCCTTTTGATAGTTCCCCCAAAGAAATACTTCTGTTCAAAACCCGCGTTCCAAAGTCTATACTATTGAGGTTGATAACATTTTCATACACCTCATTTAGTGGTGTGAATATTTCATCTGGTTTAAGTTCGGCCAGTTTATTTTGATAAATGAGGCTTAATGCACCGTCCTGAGATACGGAAAGACTGCTATCCTGCACAATGTCGTTAATATCAACACGTGAATGAATTAATGGTGCCAAAGCCTCAACATCCCATTTGGGAACTTTAGGATCGGGCTTGCAACTTAGCAAAATGCCAAGTAGTAGAAATAGGATATAAGGTGCGCGCATCGGAACTCTAAATAATATCGCAAGGTATTAAACAAAATATGCTTATAAAAAGGGAATTAGACTGTGAAATTTACAGGGAAATTCCTTTTATATGTCTGTAAGTTAGTAATTTACAATAATTGTAAGATTCGTTTTTGTATGTTTGATGCCTCATTCGACTAAAACTACAACCATGAAAAAAGCATTTTCGCTTTTAATTATTCCATTAGTGCTCTTATCCTGTAGCCAGGATAAGATTGATTTTGATTTGCTTGATGACATTCGCTTCAACCCGGAATTGGAAGCCCCATTGGTTAAAGCACGCCTTTCGCTTGCCGATCTGGCAATTAAGGATTCAACTTTTAAAGTTGGGCCCGATAATCGAATCACAATAAAATATTACAATGATTCCATTTTTGCATTCAGTGCCTTTGATTTTGTAAAAATCCCGGATCAGAGTCCTTTTACCTTTCCTATTTCTCCGGCACTCAATCCCTTTGACCTTGATATGAGCATTGGCACCCTGGGTGGGGTTCAGCTTGCAGAAACCTACTTTGACAATGGCTTTTTAAAATTTGGACTTGCTACTAACTCTCCATTTTTATCTGATGTTACTGTTGAAATTACCATTAAGAACGGGGACATTGCAGGTATGCCAATGACAAAGACTTTAACTCTACCAATGGGAATGACGCAAGTAGAGGATTCGCTTGATGTAGCTGTGGGAAGAATTGACTTTAGTAGCGGAGGCACAAACTTTTTAGGACTTAAGGCTGAGATTCTCAATGTGGCCTCAGTTATGCCACAAAGCGGTGCTCTTGAGCTATCATGCCAGTTTACAAGCCTCGAATTACTAAGCGCTTCAGGAGATTTTGGCAACCGACATATTAATATTCCGAATAGTGCCTTTGATTTTGATATCTCCGGTATTAGTGAATTTGTGGATGGCCTTTACCTTACTAACCCTCAAATTAAGCTCGTTTCAAAAAGCAGTATAGGAGTTGATTTGGGCATGGAGGCAGATTTTGACGGGATCAATAAGGCGGGCGAACTAACCTCACTAGGTGCACAGCCACAAACAATTTCTGCACCAACCACCCTTGGCACTTTTAAATATGATACCTTAAGTTTTAACAGAACTAATAGCAATGTAGCTGATTTTATAGCCTCACTACCTACCAGCATTTTATATGGCGGTCAGGTAGAAATGAATCCTGGAGGAGGATCATCCAGCAACTTTATTCATAAAAATTCCAGTGTTAAAATGGGTGTGGAGGTAAATCTACCACTAGAGGTGCAGGCTGATAACCTGCTGCTTGAACAAACCCTTGATGGTATTGAATTTTTAAAAGAAAATCCAGAGGAGGTTGAATCTCTCAAATTGATATTTAACACCAAAAACGGCTTTCCGTTTGACGTAAATATTAGCGTTGCGTTTTTAGACTCTGCAACTACAGATAGTATTGATGGTATTAACCTGCAATTGCTCATGGCCCCGGCTGTAGATGCCCAGGGCAAAGTAATCAGCCGTTCACAAACGCGTGAAGTAGTTTCTATAGATCAGGTATTAATAGAAAACCTTAAGCGCTCAGATAAGCTGCGATTAAGGGCAAGAGTTCGCACACCCAACAACGGCCAGCAGATAGTTACTTTTTACACTGATTATGACCTTGAGGTTAAAATCGCCACCCAGGTAAAATTAAATGTAAAACTGTAGTAAGATGAAGGCATTAAGAACAACTATACTACTGGCGATTATCAGCTTTAGCCTCAATGCTCAATCTGATTTAATGTTATATAACTTTAATTCAGTAGCTCAAAGCTTACATGTAAATCCGGCCCTTAAACAGCAAACTCGTGTTTGGGTTGGCCTGCCTGCTATTTCGGGTGTTCACTTACATTATCATAACAGCGGCTTTCCATTAATTGATTTACTTGAAAAGGGAACAGAAGTAAACAACAACATTGATAATATCATACTGTCTCTGGATGGCAAAAGCCAGATATTGGTTAATCAGTCAACAGATCTTTTGGGTGTTGGATTCAGGGCCTTTAAAGGCTTTGTAACTTTGGGTGCAACTCAATCTATTGATTACAGAATGTCTTATCCAGTTGATCTGTTAAAGCTTATATGGTTTGGTAACGCACCGGCAGAATACCGAAACCTTGATGTGGGTGGATTTAATTTTGAATCACTGGTGCGCACCAATTATTACCTCGGTTTTCAGCGCGATGTAAATGAAAAGTTACGACTTGGAGGCAGATTAAAGTTTATTATCGGGCAGGCCAATACGCATGTTGATCGTATGAGAGCCCAGGTTATCACAACAGATTCATCAAGTCTGCTGGTGGAAACGGATGTATTAATCCGCTCAGCCGGTATTTCAGGCTTTTTTGATGCAGCTGATGGATTTAGTTATGGCAGCTCCTTTTTCTCCAATAACTATGGTTTTGGTGTAGATGTAGGTGCCAGTTATGATCTTAATGAAAAATGGAATTTTAGTGCCAGCGTAATTGACCTGGGCATGATAAAATGGAAAAGCAATACCCGGGATTATACCAGCAACGGGTCATTTGTGTATGATGGATTAAATGCTGACCTGAGTGATACAAACCCTATTCAGGATTTTGAAGAAATAACCGATAGCCTTGAAAATGCTTTTGAATTTGAGGAGATAGATGGAAACAGCTATTCAAAATCTCTAAGTTCAAGGGTTTTTTTAGGTGCCAATTACCACCTTAGCGAACGCCATACGTTTGGACTGCTATACCATGGCCGTATTTGGGAAAACCAGTTGTACAATGATTTCAGTGCCAATTATCAAGGTAAATTGATTCGTGGTGTACAACTGAGCCTTAGCTACTCCGTAATAAATGGTACTTTTAATAATGTGGGTGCAGGGCTTATGCTTAAACTTGGGCCGGCACAGCTGTATGTGCTTAGTGATAATGTTCTTCACCTTATGTTATACGATCAACTGCAATCCACTAATGTAAGAGCAGGTTTAAACATTACTTTATTTGATAAAAAAGATAAGTCGGCTCGAAAAGAAAGGAAGAAAAACAAACGGGAATCAAAAGAAAATACAGAATCCCAAACCTCTAAATATAATAACCTAAACTCAAAACAACTGATATGAGACACTTTAAGAAAAATTACCTCGCCTTATTTTTAGCCCTTACCGCAATTGCTTTTACAAGCTGCGATGAAGATACACTAGCCAGTTTTAGTGAAGCAGAAGCAGCCATGAGCGACAAATACATGGAGGCAGAAGCTGCTTTATCCAACATCTATCGTATAGTAGATAACACTATGCGTGATTCGGTATTAAGAGCAACTGATAGCTCAAGCGTTTTCGGGGCTGTAGTTACCCGTACCGCAAATACTATTTTGGTGGATTTCAGGCCGGGTGTAATAGGGCAGGATGGACGTACACGCTCCGGTACCATTACTATAACCGAAACTAACGACTACCGCCAGGCAGGTGGTGTATTGGCCGTTGACCTTTCAAATTATGTTATTGACAACTTTGCTGTTATGGGAATTTTAGGTCTTGAAAACTTTGGTTCTGATAGCCTGAGGTTAAATGCGTCAAGACTTGCTGTGGTTGATTCTTTTGAGCTGGATGGAAGTAAAACTATCGTTTGGATGAACGGGTTTAAAACCTCCACCACTGCCGATGATGTTTATAAGATAAAGGGCATGGCCACAGGTAAGCAGCTTAATAATACGCTTACCAGTTCTTTAAAAGAACCAATGGTAATTGATAATACCTGCCAATACAGGTTGCTGGAAGGTTTGGTTGAAATGGACTTTTTTATTGATACGGCCTCAGCCCAAACCACTGGAAGTATAGATTTTATAAAGGCTGATGGCTGCGAAAACCTGGCCCGTATAAAAATCAAAAAAGGGGAAACCGAAATTACACTGGCGCGCCAGTTCTTTGGTTTTTAAGTAAGAAATATGTAGAACGCAAAAGCCGGATCACTACTGTGGTTCGGCTTTTTTTAATCCAGTCTGTCCTTTACATAAGTAATTTCAGTTTTTCCGTGCGGTGAAGGTTTGTCGTCAGCCCCGAGGTTTACAAACACCAGTTTTTCTATAGATAGAATAGGAGCGTGGGTAAGTTTGTTTCGCACCTCGCAGCGCATAGTAATTGAGGTTCTCCCAAATTCAGTGGCCACTATACCCAACTCAATAATATCACCCTGCACAGGCGCACTTATAAAGTTGATTTCAGAAATGTACTTGGTAACCACCTTAGGGTTCTCCAGTTGAACAATAGCATAAATTACAGCCTCCTCGTCAATCCAGCGCAGCAGGCTTCCGCCAAAAAGAGTGTTATTAGGATTCAGATCTTCGGGCTTAACCCATTTGCGGGTATGGAATTTTAGTTCTGACATTTTTTAGTAATAAGATTTAACCGTTGGGCCTGATGTTCCTCATTTGGGCAAAACGGCTCAATGGTAAAATTAACCCACTATTTTAGCCCAACAAATTTGGATGGTCGTAAAATAAATCATGGCAAAATGAAGAAAATACTTTACCTGATTACATTAATTGTTCCGATTAGCATTACAGCCCAGGTTGATAGGGATTCTTCAAATTTCAGAGTAGGCATATTTGCGGGATACTACATTCCGGGAGATGCTACAGCGGTATATTACAATGCCAGCGATAATAATCGATTACTGAACTACATCAACATCCCCCAGATTGAAAACCAGATACGGGAAACACTTGGAGGTTATAACTTTGAGTTGGCGGAATATGCACAGGATATGCGCTATAACAATGCGGCTTCTTTTGAATTACAGGCCAGTTACCTCTTTGGTAAAAACTGGAATATATCGTTAAGGTTCCATTCTGTTAACCTTACAGCCGCAAGTATTTTTACACTGATTGTAGATCGTCCAAGTCAGGGTAATCCACAAACGCTGGATCCTTATCTCGAGGAAGCTCAAATCAGTGGAAAGGAATCACGATCTCATATAGGCCTGGGAGTGGGTAAGGAGTTTGTTTTTGACAACAACGTATTTGTATTATCTGAGGCCGGCCTTGACCTGAACTTTGTAAAAGTGAAGGAAAATAAAATGCAAATTGCCGAAAGAACCTATTCACTGCCTCTCTATACCAATGTTCTCAATCAGCAGGCTACACCTACTACCACAGTAGGTAGTGGTATTTACCTGGCTTTGGGAACCGGAATCAGGTTTGCCAATGGCCTTGACTTTATTCTTAAAGCCACTTACATCAATACCAAAATAAACCTGAACAATGTGGTAGAGGAGAGGGTGAATGTTTTTATCCCATCTATTGGGTTTACTAAGGTGTTCTAGGTACCTCTTTTTCTGAAGTGTTTTCCTCTTCCGAAGTCATCATTTGAGAAATGAGTTTCTCCTGTTCCTCACCTTTCATGTACTTTCGTGCTCCGAACAAGATAAGTCCGGTTGGGATTATCGCACCTCCAAATGTGACTGACTGCGCCATTGTAATCAGCATAATAGCCACACCCACAAAAAATAGTATAGCTCCATATTCTTTATTCTTTTTGTAATCAGTGGAGGTTCCTGATTTTTCATGACCGGCTGCTTCCAATCTCTTTTTCAGTACAATTTCCTTTTCTTTAAGATCTTCTTTATAATCAGCACAGCTATCTTCAAAGGTTGCATAGTCATTGGTCAAAGTGCAAACCAATCCTTTTTTAAAATCTAATTTGCGTTGTGTGCAAATAGAGCAATACTGTAATCGTTCTTGACGTGTCATTATTATTGAGTTGGGTAAGATATTTAAATCTAAATCATTTAGCGTTTACTTCTTGGTTAACCCCATCAACCCCTCTTTACCCAGCGATCTAAAAACACTACTATTCGCACTAATCAGCTTCTTGGCTAAATGCGATTTATCCTCCTGCAAAAGTTGTATTTTTTCTTCAACTGTATCCGGGCAAATAAGGCGTGCGGCAATCACATGTTTTTCCTGGCCAATACGGTAAACCCTGTCTATCGCCTGGTTCTCCACAGCGGGGTTCCACCAGGGGTCAACAAGAAATACGTAGTCTGCGGCCGTAAGGTTAAGACCGGTGCCCCCGGCCTTTAAGCTGATGAGGAACACCCTTGTATCTTCATCTTCCTGAAACCGTTTTACAACTTCACCACGGTTTTTGGTATTTCCCGTAAGGGTAACATGGCCGATGGCGGCTTTTTTGAGTTCGGAATTAATAAGGTCCAGCATACTTACAAACTGCGAAAAAACCAGCACCTTATGGTTTTTACTGATGTTCCGTAATTGTTCCATCAGCACTCTTATTTTGGCGGGTACCTCACCATTCAGTTTTTCCTCACCTACCAATTGTGGCGAATTGCAAATCTGGCGTAAGCGGGTAATACCGCGCAGCACATGCATGGGGCTTTTTTCCAGCTCATCATCGTCATGGGCTGAAATATATTCCCTGAACTCCTTTTCATAGGCATCATAAACCCTGCGCTGCTCTGGCCCCATCTCACAATGCAGAATAATTTCTGTTTTATCGGGCAGTTCGCTGGCTACTTCTTTTTTGGTTCGCCTTAGTATAAAAGGAGCAACCGTATCCTGTAACGCTTTAGCGCTGTCCCGCTTTTTAAATTTGTCAATTGGAACAGCATAAGTGTGGCGGAAAAATGTTTTACTGCCCAATAATCCCGGGCATGCAAATGATAGCTGTGCGTACAGGTCAAAAGTGTTGTTTTCGATTGGCGTACCGGTAATGGCTATGCGATTTCTCGCCTGTAGCAGACGTGCCGCTTTATAGCGCTGAGATGTCGTGTTTTTAATATTCTGGGATTCATCAGCAAAAATGTAATCAAATTGAAATTGCCTTAGAAATTCAATATCCGTAACCAGGTTGCTGTAGGTAGTAAAAACCAAATCGTAATTCTCAAATCCATCCGTGTTTTTTTGGCGGTCGGGGCCGTGATGTATGCGATACTGAAGAGTAGGAGCAAACTTTTGTAGTTCACCTTCCCAGCTATGTACCAGGGATGTAGGCAAAACCAAAAGATGTGTTTTCTGCTTATACTTCTTACGTAAGTGCAACGCAAAAGCAATAACCTGCAGCGTTTTGCCAAGGCCCATATCATCGGCCAAAACTCCACCAAAATTGAAGTCATCCAGAAAGTTGAGCCAACTAAGTCCTTCCCATTGGTACGGGCGAAGAGTTGCATTTAATTCAGCTCGTGGTTTCACTACACTTGATTTCCTTTAATGAGTTAGTTTTTCCCGGTAATGCTCAATCTCGGTATGCACAGCATCGTCCAGCATATCGGCCTCATACAATTCCTCAATACGGGTAAAGCCAGTTTTTGGTATTAAAAGCTCCTCATTGCTTAACTGGCCTGCGGCAAAGTAGCGCGCAAACTTCTCCATCCACTCTTCAGGAATAATACCGAGGGTGCCATCATCCAAGGGCACATACCTGCTTTTATTTTTTACCGCTTTTCGCAGATGTTTCAGTGAGGCCCTTCTGATTTCCGAATCGTACATCCACATTGGTGTTAAACCAATTTAGACCGCTGGTAACCTCAATATTTACCCTGGCTTTATTAGGATTAAATCTGTTGCTGCTGATTTCACCAAAACCAAATACTTCAATCTCATTTCGCCTCCATTCCTCAAAAGCATTCAAAAACCAGTTTTCATCCATAAAGTGAGATTTATGGAGGTAATAATAATGCAGGGCATTTTCCATTTGCTCCGGAAAGTGGGGGTGCTGGCGGGTAAGCACAGCCATAAAGTGATCTTCCAGTTCATCATCCCGTTTTATAAAATAGGATTCACCCCGTTTATCCAAACCATAAAGCTGGGTTTTGGCACGTAGCGGCACCTCCTGTACACCATATTGCATTACCGGCAACAGCGAAATGTAGTTACCATCTTCCGTAAGGTAAATGAGCTTTTTTATGGTTATGTCATTTTCATGAGATTCCAATGCAGGAGCGGGTTTCAGGTAGGTGCGGTCAATGTATACGTGGTTTTCCATTTCTGTAAGCACATCCCGCTGAAAAGCCTCAAAGGCACTTTCCTTCAGCCTGAAACTATTATCATACTTTTTAAAGTAGGCTATGGTGTTTAGTATTTCATCATTTTCACACAAATACCAATGGTTTCCCCGTACCAAAAACTGGTGCAGCCTCACGTCAATCTCGCTGAGCAAACAGGGCATTCCGTTAATGCTCAGTTCACCAAATACCTCATATTGCTTTTTAGTACGCTCTATGCGAATTTTAAAATCCACGTTTGGCAGGCTAATGCCTGCGGGCGAAAGGGAGCGGACATTTACCTTTTCGGAAATATCATGGTTATGCTCATATACGGGATAGTGTTTAGGGTTTTTAAAAAGCATCCGTAGCGCTTCCTTATCGGCCTGTGATCTATCATAAAAGCTTTGAAACTTAGTGCTAGCGGCATAAAACTTCAGCTCTTCCGCGTTTTCAGCCTTCCACATAAAGTCTATGGGGTTTACCACATTCAGCGGATTTTTTAACTGGCTAGCCTTGCCCACTTTGCATTGTATAAGCTGAGCACTAAATAGCTTGTAGTAGCGGTGTTGCCCTATTACCAGTATGGTGCGCGTATCGTCCTGAGGTTCCTTTTTGGCCGAAGGGTAATTAGCCAGGTGATCTTCAACAGAGGTTTTACCTTGTTTATAAGGTTCGTAGTCGTGTTTTTGTGAGTCTTGCAGCTTCATTAGTGGGAGGCGCAAGTTGGGAATAATTATGAATATTTTGCGCCAGTCAGATTTATGACCTCTACATACTCGCGTTGGGGCGGGTGTTTAGCACCTGCCTCGGTCATCCTGAGCGATAGTCCAAGGAAATTAGCGGCCCTTGAAATGTCATAAGTAAAGCCTCGCTTTATAACTTCAAGTAGAGATATTCTTACTCCTTCACAAACTCCTGTTGGAATAAACCACTTTCCAGACTAAAATTGATGAGGTAAAGCCCTTTATTTAGAGAGGAGATATCAAGCAAAAGTTTTGAATTGAATTCAGATACCTTGTGCTTGTAAACCGGGCGCCCCATCATATCAGTAATGGAGATTTCCTTTAGTCGATCGTCCTGGGTAAAGCCTTCCAGAGTTATTTCGGCTGTAGCCGGATTGGGATAAGTAAGAATACCGGCAGTTAAAGCATTTTCGCGTAAGCTGATTACCTGGTTTGTACCAGTCAAAATCCATAGTCCCGGGTTAAACTCTACCTTATTTACTTTCCAGGGTACATTCAGGCTAAAGGTTTGCCCTGAAAAAGTATGGTTAAGTCTGAAAGTGGTATCCACACCCCAGCCTTCAAATTTTACGGGTATTGGCATGTCGTAAAAACTAACCGATGGGTGAGAGGTGGTTTGATTCACCGTAAGGTTTACAGTATTCCCCAGCTGGTTCCAGAAAATCTGGTAGGTAGGATAGCCCTCTCCGTAAAACCACATATTAAAAAAGTGGGTTAGGTTCTGTCCGCTCTCGGCTTCTATATGTGCTTTAAAATCATCAGTGCGTGCATATCCTCCGGCTAATGCAGGGTCGTTCAAATAACTTCGTATTCCCTCAAAAAAAGCTGTATCGCCCACCTGCCAGCGTAACATGTGTAGCAAATAAGCACCTTTATCGTAACTCAGGCGTCCACTAAAGATCCTATTGATGTCGTTGGTATCTGCACAAAACACAGAGCCGCCAGGTTGCCTAATTATATTATCACGTCTAAGTATTTTCCAGTAATCCCAAAGTCCTCTGGCCTGAAAACGTTCAACAGTGAGTCCTTCAAAATAGGTGGCAAAACCTTCATTCAGCCAGATGTCCTGCCAGCTACCACAGGTTATATGATCGCCAAACCATTGGTGGGCACACTCATGGGCAATAAGCGGGTAAACAAAAGCCCCCATAAAACTCATGGTTTGATGTTCCATACCACCGCCCCAGCCAAACTGGGCGTGGCCATATTTTTCGTTTTGAAAGGGATAGGGGATTGTAAGGCTATCAAAAAATTCAATTATCTCAGTAGTAGCCGGTGTAAGGTTTTGGGCAATTGTCAGGTCTTCGGGATATACATAATTGAGGATAGGTAATGAACCATTGGTAAGCTGGGCCTGATGCGAGTAACTTGCATAGTTGGTAACTGCAATGGCTACCAGGTAAGCGGCCATCGGGTATCGGCTCTGCCAGTGTACCCTCGTTTTGTTTCCACTCGCAACTTCTGAAATAAGCTTTCCATTGCTCCCCACCTTATTGCCGGCCGGTACTGTAACGAATATATCCAGCGAGTCAATTTTATCATTAAGGTCCTGCTTGGTGGGCCACCACTCCTGGGCTCCATAAGGTTCAGAGAGTGTCCAGATGATGGGTGTACCATTATGCGAATTTTGTTCAAATGCACCAAAGCCACTACTGTTGGGCACTCCATGGTAATAGATGGCTAATGAGTCGGTAATATTTGCCGGAAGGCTGGTGCCAAGCGCTACATCCAGAATATAATTAGAGGGCCGGGTATAGCTTACTTTATTACCCCGGTAAATTATCGAATCCACCATGAGGGTGGAATCCATATCAAATTCGATATTAGTGAAACCCGCCTGACACGGAGCGAAGTAGGTGGTTACGCTGCCTGATATAAAACGCACGGAAGGGTCAATCTCCCATTCGCAACGTGCATATTGGTAATCGTAAGTATTGGCAGCACCTTCCGGGTGAGTGGTTTTTGACTTGCTTTTGTGTGGGCGCTCTGTATCTGCATGTATATGAAAATCGGACTTAATGTAAGACTGCCCGCTTAGCGACAATCCGCAGCTAAAAACACAGGCTATAATCAGGTACTGTTTACAATTCATAAATAGGAAATATTAGGGTACAATAGGGTTTTGAAATTTAACAAAATGAATGCTTACAAAACATAGTATAGTTATTTAGAGTTCATTTTTTTGATTATGCCTGGAAACCAGTGGGGTGTGTTTGCTGCATTCTTATACTTTTGACAGTCAATAAATTAAAGGTTGTATAGATCAGTTGTGGTATTGTGTTTTTCAATTATTTTGCATGCTGATTACACTCTGCCCATTGAAAGATTTTACTCAAAAAACTGAGAAAAACCAGCCGGTTTCCAGCTATGATATGATTTATAAGCTGGATACCAGGGGGTGCTATACCTACACCAATGAGGTTACGGCCAATACGCTGGGTAAAACTTCTGAGGAGCTTAAAGGGCAATTTTACCTGGATTTTGTACGAGAGGATTATCGCGATAAAATACAGCGGTTTTATACTGAACAGATGGAGCGGCAGTTGCCCTCCACATACTTTGAATTCCCCCTCACCCCTATAAAAGGCCGCAACATCTGGATTGGACAAACGGTGGATATACTTTTTGAAGATGGCCGAATGCAGGAGGTACTGGCCGTGGCGCACGACATCACCGAAAGGGTATTAGCTAAACAGTATGCCGCCAATAATGAGGAAAAGTACCGCAACATTATAGAAAACATCAACCTGGGCCTGATGGAGGTTGATCTGGATGAAAGGATAGTGTTTGCCAATAAATCCTTTTGTAAAATGATGGGCTATGAGTTGGAAGAACTTATCGGCAAAAATGCCAGTAGCGTTTTTTTGGCCGAAGAGGATGTTGACCAGAAAGCCCGAATTGAAGGAGCCAACAACCAGCGCAAAGATGGCGATGCCTCAGCTTACGAAGTAAAAATAAGGCGCAGAGACGGAAGCCCTGTATGGATGATAATTTCAGGCGCACCGGTGCGCAATAGCAGGGGTGAGGTTATTGGCTCTTCTGGGTATTCATAATGATATTACCGAAAGGAAGGAGCAGGAGATACAACGGCAGGAACTGCTGGAGGAACTCTCTACCCGGAATGAACAGCTTTATGAAAAGCAAAATTACCTTACGGCTATAAATGACTTTGCTGCCCGCATGCTCCGTTCATCAAACATTGATGAAATAGCCAAAGAGATAACCCTTTACCTTACAAACCGCTTTGGTTTTGATGATTGTGTAGTATATCTCAAAAATCAGGAGGGAGACGATTTGCAGCTTGCGGCCAGTGCTGCTTTGCCCCATACTGCGCCTAATTATGTTAGCCCTGAGCGTATTGCCCTTAATACCGGTATAGTAGGGGCCGTGGCCAAAAGTGGTGTGGCTGAGGTGGTGCGCAATACGGCTGAAGATGATCGCTATTTGGGTACCAGGGGGCTTAATCATTCAGAACTGGCGGTACCCATTGTAGCTGACGGAGAGGTTATCGGGGTTATTGACTCAGAACATCCGCATAAAGATTTTTATACCCCCGAACACCTTCAAACCTTTATTACTATCGCCAACCTGTCGGCATCGCGCCTTAAGAGTGTATTGATACGCCAGATGCGCGAGGAATCTGAACTGGCCCTTAAGGACAGTGAAACGCGGTTGAGGTCAGTAATTAACTCTTCCCTTGATGCGATTATTACCATAGATGAAGACGGTATGGTACAGGAGTGGAATGATCAGGCAGAGGAGATATTTGGCTTTAAGCGTAAGGAGGTGATGGGTAAAAGCCTTTCTACTCTTATTATTCCTGAGAAATTCAGAGAAGCTCACGAAAATGGGATGCGACATTTTTTGAAAACCGGGGATGGCCCTGTTTTAAATCAGCGTATAGAAATACATGCCAAGCATAAAAAGGGTAGTTACTTTCCAGTGGAACTAAGCATTGTACCGGTAAGAATGAATAAAAGCTATTTATTTTCTGCATTTGTACGGGACATAACCAGCCGCAAAAAGGCGGAAGCCGATATGGAAGAGGCACTGCGTAAGCAAACAGAGCTTAATGATTTAAAGTCCAGGTTGATTTCCATGACCTCGCATGAATTCCGAACACCATTAACCACCATACAGAGCAATACGGACCTGATATCTTTTATCCTGGAAAGAGAAGGAGAAAAGTTCAGCAGTTTAGTAAGCAAAAACCTGGATAGAATAAACTTTGAAATTACCCGACTCAATAATATGGTGAATGACATTTTGATGGCCGGTAAACTGGAATCAGGCAACTTTAGCTTTAAGCCGGTTGAGGTTGACCTTGTTGAATTTTGCCATAGTGTTATTGCCCAGTCATTCGCTTTTCAGCGGGATGGCCGAACTGTAAAAGTTAATATTGAAGGCCAGCCACGCCCTGTAATGGTTGATAAAAGCCTTTACTCTCATATTATTACCAACCTCCTCTCAAACGCATTTAAGTATTCAGAAGAAAAACAATCGCCCGAATTGCATCTCAATTATCATGATGATGAGCTACAGCTGATGGTAAAGGATTACGGCATCGGCATTCCATTTGAAGATCAGGAAAGGCTTTTTGAATCCTTTTTTAGGGCGGGCAACGCAGGTGCCATTAATGGAAATGGCATGGGCCTTACCATTGTAAAGCAGTTTGTAGAGTTGCACAATGCGGATATAAAAGTATTTAGCCGCGAAGGCGAGGGAACAGAAATAACTATAACACATAAGCTTAAATAAGTACTAAAACAGCGCGTATGGATAGCTATAAAATATTAATTGTAGAGGATGACCCCAATATTGCAGATACACTGAAGGATATGCTGGAAGCCCTGGGACATACCGTGGTGGACGTATTTGATAACGGAAAGGCTGTATTGGATTACCTTGATAACAACACGCCCGAACTGATTTTGCTGGATATACAGATAAAAGGCAATATGGATGGCCTTGAGGTGGCCGGCAATATTAAGCAACTTGGTGATGTACCCTTTGTTTTTACCACGGCTTTTGCTGATGAAGACACCCTTAAAAAGGCAACCGCCCACTCGCCTTATGGCTACATAGTAAAGCCTTACGGTATGAAGGATATTTATGCTGCCATAGAAATTGCCATGAATAACCATAAGCTTTTTGGCGAGCTTAAAAACGTAACGCCCGAGCCGGCTATGGCTACTAAGGATCATCTGTTTCTTAAAGTGGATACCCGCCTGGTAAAGGTTAAGGAAGAAGAAATACTTTACGTGGAAGCCAAAGGCGACTACGTGCTCTTTAAAACTGCTGAGAAAGGTCACATAGTGCACTCAACCATGAAGAAGGTGGAGGAGAAGCTCAACCCGGCCAGGTTTTTAAAGGTACATCGCTCATTTATTATCAACCTTGATCATGTGGTGGATATTGAGGATAACAGCCTGGTGATTAATCAAAAGGTTATTCCGGTGAGTCGCTCCAATAAAGAAGCTCTGCTGGCGCGCATCAATACATTTTAAGGCGTTTATCGAAGGATTCACTCCATCCAACCGGGGATAATGCTCATCCGGCCAAATCGTAACAGCTGATAAACTATGCGTGCATACTTTTGTCCTGTGATTGATCGGAAGCTCTACTCACTTTAAGCAACCATCAGGATCAGCATGAAACTTTCTTTTAAAACGTTAAGGGGTTAACAACTATTAGAAAGGTTTTCAGAGTAGTATAAAAATACCCCCGAAGAATTTAGGTTCTTCGGGGGTATTTAATTTTAAATTACAATAAACCAGTGTTTTAAGTCTTATAAATTACCGGTTTTCCGCTTATCGAAAGATTTTGACCATTAGTCCTGAAAAACCTTCAATCCGCCCAAAAAATAAATGTAGCCTTCAGTGCCAGCCTACATTTGTCCCATCAAAGTTCAAAAACGCACTAAAAACTCAAGTCATGAATATCCTATCTAATCTTTCAAAAGACAGTAAGCTAATGAGCAAGCTCAGAAGAAAAGAAGCTACTATCGTAATAATGGGACTTAATCACGAAAGCCTTTCTTTGGCTATTGAGTGGAGTCATCACTTTTCAGTAACTCTATATGATGAGTGTGAGGAGTACATCCAATTACTACAATGTGGTATTGATCCTTTTGGTGAGTGGAGTGAAGCTTCTTTTCATGGATCATTAAACTTTACTTCATCTAAGGAACAAGTTGCTGCTGCGGATGCTATTGTTATTGCACCTGATACCATCTCTACTCAGGATGAGAATTTAAAATTGGCCTGGGTTAAGCGCATCACCCGTGCTGTGGCCGGCATTATTACACCTGATTCGGTAGTGATTTTTGAAAGCAACATTAAACTAAAATGGATAGAGGCTATTTGCCTTCCGATACTGGAGAAGATAAGCGGAATGGAAATAGGTGTAGACTTTAATATCGGATTTATGCCAACCCTTGAGGCGCGTTTACAAACCGAAAGCATTAACTCAGATGTATTACTCCAAAGCAGCCGCAATGTATCTGACGCTGTACAGCGCTTATATAATTACATCCCGTTAAAAGGCGAACTGGAATCAAGAAAGGCTCTGAAATCTTTTTTGACACGCGAGTGGTCAGCACTCTCTCAAAAAATGAGAACTAACATACCCGGTGTGGTTATGGATTTTGAGCGCAGTGTCTCGGGACATATCGGTGGAATAGCCGTTTAAGTAAAAACTAATTGGCCTTTACCTTCCATATAGCCCCACCGCCATCATCGGTTACCAGCATGCTGCCATCCTTCAGTACAAATATGCCAACTGGCCGCCCATATACCTTTTCATCTTTTAGGTTGGAAATAAAACCGGTAAGAAACTTTTCCACTTTACCTGTGGGTTTCCCATTTTCAAAAGGTATAAACAAAACGGTGTAGCCATTTAGAGTAGTTCGGTTCCATGAGCCATGCTGAGCTACAAAGGCCCCGTTTCTGTATTTTTCAGGAAAGGCAGATTTATCATAAAAAGCTATACCTAAGGATGCGGTATGCGAGCCCACAGCAAAATCTGGTTTTATGGATTTAGGCAGGTTTTCCGGTAAGTCGTCTTTCCAGCGAGGATCTATATTATTTCCAAAATAGAGATAGGGCCAGCCATAAAAGCCGCCTTCCTTAACTGAGCTTATATAATCGGGCACCAGGTTATCGCCAAGCGCATCCCTTTCATTTACAGCCGTCCAAAGTTCTCCGGTAACCGGGTTCCAGTCCATACCTACCGGGTTGCGAAGTCCCCAGGCATATATTTTTTCTCCGCTGCCATCGGGATTTATTTCCAGTATGTTGGCTCTGCGCTTTTCGCCTTCCACGCCACCTTCGGCTACATTACTGGCGGAGCCTACAGTCACATATATTTTTGATTTATCCTCCGAGGCTATCAAATTTCTTGTCCAGTGGGCATTATAGCCGTTGGCCGGCAGATCCAAAATTTTTTCACCTTCTCCCTGTAAAGGGCCATCATCGCTGTAGGCAAAGCGTAATAGCTCACCTGTATTGGCGATGTAAAAGTATCCGTTGAGATACAACATACCGAAGGGCTTATCCAAATCATCCTTAAATACAAAACTGGTATCCGGCTGACCGTCTTTATCTAAATCTCTTAATAGAGTTAAGCGGTCAGCTTTTGACTCTGATACGATAATATCTCCATTTTCCATTTCATAAATCCAGCGCGGTTTATCCAGGTTTTTGGCAAATAAAGAAACCTCAAATCCGGGCGGGGCCTTAGGCTTTTGACCATCTTCCCATCCCTGAACAGAACTGAAATTATACACCGATTTGGTGGCGTAGGGATTTGCCAGCGAATCAAAGGATTGACCATAAGCCGCCATAGAATCTGATTTGGCTTTTTCAGTAAGCGGCTGATCTTTGTAAAAAAAGGTAGTGTTGCAGGAGGTAAGCAGTATGCAAAGGCATAGGATAGTAGTTGCTTTATAATGCATGAATTGGGTTTTTATGGATGAGGGAATGATTTTATTTGAACGCCTGTGATGGGGCTTAGTTCGATGATAGGTTATTTGTATAAAAACCAAAAATGCTTGTTTTTACCCAAACCGTCTATTTAGATTTGTGCCACACTAATATACCTTGGTGCAACCAAACGCTCAAACCATACCACCTCCTCACAACATTTCAACCAAAGAGGGATACGAAGCGCTCTTCCGCGAGCACTACGAAGGTTTGTGTTCCTATGTTCACTTTTTCCTTAAAGATTACGCTGCTGCGGAAGAGGTGGTTCAGGATCTGTTTTTCAACCTTTGGAAAAAGCGGCATGAGCTTGAGATAAACACTTCCATAAAATCATACCTGTACAAATCAGCACGCAACCTTAGCCTTAATGTAATAAAGCACATTGAGGTGCGAGAGAATTACAAAAAGCTAAATGAAGAGCAACGCACCGATGGCCAAATGCAGCAAAGCGTTGAGGTGGAAACTATGGAGTTGGAGGAAAGAATAAAAACGGCTATTGATCAACTCCCGCCTGAGCGGAAAAGGATTTTTTTAATGAGCCGATATGAGGATTTGAAATACCGTGAAATTGCCGATAAACTGAATCTATCCATAAAAACAGTAGAGGCACAAATGGGTAAAGCCCTACGTTTTTTAAAGGAACAATTGAGCGAGTACCTGCCGCTATGGCTTAGCATGATAATTTTTTTTGAATGGTAGTAGGGGTAAATAGGATTTGAACTGTCATAATTAGGAGATGGCTGACGAACATGCACATATAGATGATGATCTGCTGGTGAAACACCTTATCGGGGAAACCGATGCGGAGGAGAACGTATTGGTGGAAAAGTGGCTTGAGGCCTCCGATGAAAATAAGGCGGAGTATGGCCGAATGCAGAAAACATGGGAAAGTACGCTTAATGCTCATCAAAAAATAATTGATACAGAGGCGGCATGGCAAAAGCTTACGGCCCGCATTGATGCCTTTGAGGATGAAAAGGAAATTCAGCCAATCGTCAGAAGTCTTAATCGTCCAAAATGGAGTTGGGCCGCTGCTGCCGTAATACTGGCGTTGGTGGGCTTGTTTGGTATTTTTCAATATTTCAGTGGGCAGGAGGTTGCCGTAAAAACGGATGAAATGTTGGTGGAACAAAGCTTACCTGATGGTAGCTCTGTAGCCTTAAATGCCCATTCAGAATTGGAGTATGACAAAAACTTTGATGGAGATAAGCGCAAGGTAACGCTAAAGGGCGAGGCATTTTTTGAGGTACAACCCAACGCTGCAAAACCTTTTGTAATTGATGCCGGACTTGGGCAGGTTAAGGTTTTGGGAACTTCATTTAATGTGGAGGCTCGCGAAGGAAGCAATATAAGTGTGCATGTGGTAACAGGCCGTGTGCAGCTATCATTACCGGAATCAAATGCCGATACCGCTTTGGTGATACTGGAAGCCGGTGAAACCGGGATAATAGATCATAAATCAAAACGGGTATTTAAGGAAAGCCCCATGTATGATGATGCTTTGTTTTGGTTGAATAAGAAACTGGTATTCAACAAAGTGCCTTTGCCCAGGGTGTTTGAGGTATTGGAGAAAAACTACAAACTTCAATTCTCGGCTTATGACGCTACAGTAGAAGAGTGCCTGCTTACGGCACGTTTTGAGAAGGAATCCATCGAATCAATACTGGAAGTGATTTCGGCTACTTTTAATATACAGTTTGTAGTGCAGGGCGAAAGCATACAGGTAAACTCTCAGGAAAATAATTGTGCGGAAGGCTAGAGCTACATATTTCACCCTAATACTTTTGATGGCTTTTACCGGTAAGGCACAGGAAAACCATCTCCATAAAACTATTAGTCTCCAGGTGCCAGGCTGGAGTCTCGGACGTATTCTTTCAGCCATTGAAAACCAGGCAGGCTTCTTTTTCAGTTATGATGCAGATCTGATACCCGTAGATAGCATCATTACCGTAAGAGCAAATAATGAAAAAGTTAGCGCGGTTTTAAAGCGTATTTTATCTCCTAAACTGGAGTTTAAATCCGTAGGTAACCATGTAGTGATTTTTAAGTCTCATAAAAAAGGGCCGCAGGAAGTGTTGATAACGGGCTATATACGGGATAGCCGCAGCAATAAACCCCTGGCCAATGCCACGCTTTACGATCCGCAGCGCAACCAGATGACGGCCAGCAATGCCAGTGGTTATTATGAAATGACAGTTTATGGTGATGATAAAAAACTGGGCCTTACTGTAAGCAAAAGCGGCTACCGCCAGGAGGTGGTATATGTGCAGCCACTTGAAAAGGCGAACCTGGATTTTAGCCTGATGACTCTTGAAAAGCCGGTAACCGGGGTGGAGCCTAAAAAACTGGACTACCCGGATGTGAATGAAAGGAAGATTGTGCAACTGATGGTGCCCGATGATGTGATAGAAAACTCCAACAACCTTGCTCTTTTTGAAAAAGTGCCGGTGCAATTTTCCCTGGTTCCGGGTATCAGTACCAATGGTTTGCTGAATGCCAATAGTACCAATAGCTTTTCACTTAACCTGCTTGCGGGATACTCTCAAGGCACTGATGGGATTGAGATTGGCGCATTGGTAAACATCAACCGTAAGGATATGAAAGGCCTGCAAATGGCCGGGGTGGCCAATGTTACCGGCCGCTTTATGAAGGGCGTACAAATGGCCGGTATGTTCAAATACTCAGGGCTAATGTTTGATGGTGTACAAATGGCCGGCATGGGCAACCTTAGTATGGGTGATATGAACGGGGTTCAACTGAGTGGATTCTGCAACATACTTAGGGGTAAAATGGATGGCGCGCAGATATCAGGTTTTGCCAATTATACATCTACCAATGTGGATGGAATACAGCTTTCAGGGTTCATTAACGTGGCAACCCATGATGTGGACCTGGCCCAGATAAGCGGGGGAATTAACTATAGCCGTAATATTAAGGGTATGCAGCTGGCCGGTACATTAAATGTGGCTATACGGGAAGTAACATCGGCCCAAATGGCGGGCGTTGCCAATTATGCAGCTACCAGCCATGGTATGCAAATAGCGGGATACGCCAATTTTGCCGTAGATACAAATACCGGAATGCAAATAGCATCTCTGCTGAACTATGCTGAAGTGAACAGCGGTATGCAACTGGGTCTTATAAATTGTGCTGATAGCTCTTCAGGTGTATCCTTGGGTTTATTGAGCTTTGTGAGGAAAGGCATTCATGCGCTGGAATTATCCACTACAGAAAATTTTATTACCTCCCTAACCTTCAGAACGGGAAATAACTGGTTTTATAACATTATTGGAGTGGGGTTTAATGATGAGTTTGTACTGCCTGTGTATGGTATTGGTACTGCCCCGGCATTGAGCAAAAAACTAAGGTTAAACCTTGATGTTACCGGCAGCCCTGTATTTGAATATCAAAATACCCAATGGACTTTACCCCGCTATTACTTTCAGTTGGCGGTGGGTTTAAACTACCAGCCCTTCAGGAAATTTGGAGTAGCCATTGGCCCTACGCTCAACTATTTTAAATCTTACTTTAACAGTGAGGGCGAAGTAACCGCCCTTTCTTCATACACCTATGAGCAAAACATCACAGCTACTTACCTGGAGCAGTTTTGGGTAGGAGCTAAACTTGCCGTGAGGTTCTTCTAATTTTTATTCTTCAAAAAAAAAATTAAAATTTTTTGGCTTTCAGGTAGTGGTAAAACCTTTTTGAGGTGTCATAGCGTTATAGTAACCATAATTTAAGCAGCAATGAATCTCGAAATGCTTTTGGCCACCGCTTTATATGACGCGAGTACCACCAACAATGAACCGGCTCAAAATGAGCAAGAGCCGGCTTTAGCGCAGGGCTGAATATTTTTTTTGAAGTAGAGTAGGGGTAAGTCCTTTTCTGCTTGTCTCATTATTAAACAAAACCATTTTAATAATGAAGTCTCAAAAAACGCTCTTCACGCTTATCGCTTTATCCCTAATAGTATTTTGTAGCTACAGTCAAAATAAGGCTTATACTCCCTGGCCAGGCTTTGTTGTGGATTCTTCCGGAATAGCTTTCAAAGGCTTACAATCTGTAAATGATACTGATAGTGTGGCCGTGTCCTATAAGGCATCATCCGCCACCAATGTTGACCTGGGCATATTGGCCAATGTGAGTAATCATGATATTGAAGGTGTGCAGCTGGCGGCACTGGCCAATGTATCCAATTGTAATCTCAATGGTTTGCAACTGTCTCTGCTTTCCAATTACAATCGTTCAAACCTGCGCGGGGCACAGATTACCATTTTCAGCAATGTTTCCACAGGAGATTTAAACGGTGTGCAACTGGCAGCTTACTCCAATGTAACTAATGGAAGCCTTACGGGAGTTCAGGTTTCATCATTTTCCAATGTGGCGCTCGGCAATACTTCGGGTGCGCAAATTTCAGGGTTTATGAATTTTGCCCATGGCGATATGGAACTGGTACAAAGTGCGGGATTACTGAATGTTGCCAAAACCGTGTACGGTGTGCAAATTGCCGGCTACGTAAATATAGCCTCAGTAGAAGCACAGGGAGTACAGATGGCGGGATATTTTAATTATGCGCCTAAGGCCAGCGGTGTTCAGTTGGCCGGTCTTTCCAATTTTGCAGCTAAAGAAAATGCGGGTGTTCAGCTATCCGCTTTTTTCAATTATGCCGGGCATAATAAGGGTTCACAACTTTCGCTTATCAATTATGCCGATAGTAGCTCTGGAGTTCCTTTTGGCTTTTTCTCTTTTGTAAAAAAGGGATACCACGTACTCGAGATTTCAGGTACAGAAACCTTTTTTGCAAATGCCGCCTTTAAAACGGGAGTAAAGCGATTTTACAACATTTTTGAAACCGGCTTTGGAGAGGATGATGTACAGTTTGGATATGGTATTGGTACTACCATACCTCTTTCGCCTAAACTGGATATAAACCTGGACCTTACCGCCAGCCGCGTTGTGGGTTACCGCAATGCTGATTGGGAAAATAACCGGCACCTGCTGCGGTTTACACCAACACTTAATTTTCAACCCTTCAAAAAAGTGGGAATAGCCATTGGCCCCAGTGTAAACTTTTACATCGCCCAATTGGGCAGTGAAGGCCAAATAAATACTTTGTCGGATTATGACTTTGCCTCAGGCGTTGATGATGGCTACAGCTACCAGGCCTGGGTAGGCGGCAGGTTGGCTTTAAGGTTTTTCTAATTGCACCAATATTTCCATTAAATGATTGATTTAACCCCCGTCATCTGGCGGGGGTTAATCATTTATAGATGTTTCAAAAAAAAAAGGGCCGCGAGTAGGGGTAACAACATGCTGAGTTGTCCTACTACCAAACAAACATAAAAATGAAACCAATCTTAAAGCTTTCCATCTTATTTGTACTTGGCGCGATGCATCTCCCGGCAAGGGCACAACAGGTAACCCAAACCATTAGAGGTACCGTAATTGACTACGATACGCGCATGCCATTGCCCGGGGCCAATGTTATTATTTTATCTACAGGGCAGGGCGCTACTACCAATGGCGAAGGCATCTTCAGAATTGAAAAGGTGCCCGTGGGACGTGTAAACCTGCAAATCACTTTTATAGGTTATGAGGAAAAAGTACTCTCTAACCTACTGGTAAACTCCGCTACCGAAGTAGTATTGAATGTAGAACTTACAGAAGCCCTTAATAATCTTGAGGAGGTAGTGGTTACCGATGGAAATAACAAGGCCATGCCACTAAATGAAATGGCGGTGGTGAGTGCCCGTACCTTTTCGGTAGATGAAACCAAGCGCTATGCGGGTGCCATTGATGACCCTGCACGTATGGTTTCTGCATTTGCAGGAGTGGCAAATGATCCTGAAGGGAATAATGACATTATTGTGCGTGGCAATTCACCGCGTGGCATCCTTTGGCGACTGGAAGGCGTTGAAATTCCGAACCCCAATCACTTTTCGGATGATGGTGGCAGTGGCGGACCCATTAACGCGCTCAACAGTTCCATGCTCGGCAATTCTGATTTTTACACGGGGGCCTTTGCGCCTCAGTATGGCAATGCGCTATCCGGGGTATTTGATATGAAACTGCGCACCGGCAATAACCAGGAAAGGGAATACTCCTTTCAGGCTAGTACCCTGGGTATGGATTTAACCGCGGAGGGGCCGTTCGCTTCGAATTATAAAGGCTCTTACCTGGCCAATTATCGCTATTCATCTTTAGCACTTTTGGATGCCGCTGGCATAGTGGACTTTGATGGCGTACCCCGCTACCAGGATGGCTCCTTCAAGGTGATGCTTCCTATTAATAGCAAGCACAGTATTTCTGTTTTCGGGCTTGGTGGTATAAGTGGCATTGCTACCGAAGAAACCCCTGAAGACGATGAAAGCACAGTAGTGGCCAAAGCGGATATGCTATCAAAACTTGGGGCCACCGGCATAAAGCACACTTACCTAATTAATAACAAGGCTTATCTGCAAACCTCACTTACCGGCTCGGGTACGGTTTCGGAGTTCTCTTATGTAAAGGATAATGGCAGCGGTGGGTTTTACGATGATTACACCGAGGATTTTGTGAAAACTATGGTTTCGGCTATGAGTATTCTGCACTACAAAGCCAATGCCCGTAACAAACTGAAAGTTGGTTTTACCTACAACCACCTTGGGTATGATATGCAGAGCCAAAACTTTAATGATGATAGACAACGGCTTGAAACCTTGCTGGCACAGGATGGAACCTCTGGGAGCATACAAAGCTTTGTAGAACTGAAGCACAGAATGAACGAGCGTTTTACGATAGTAGGAGGGGTGCACTACCTGCACTTTATGCTAAATGATGATTTTGCCATAGAACCCCGCCTGGCCGGTGAGTGGAAGATAAATGAAAAACAAACCTTTACTATAGGTGGCGGCATGCATAGCAAGCTGGAGAGTGTGGCTATTTACCTGGCCCGCCAGCCGCAGGATGATGGCAGCTACATCACTCCAAATACAGATTTGGGTATGTCAAGGGCTGCGCACTTTGTAATGGGGTATGACCGCATGCTCAATGATTACACTCATGTAAAAATGGAAGCCTATTACCAGCACCTGTATAATGTACCTGTGGTAGATGAGCCAGATAGTTATGGCTCAATTATAAACTCCACCAGTGGCTATACTACTGAAAGCCTGGTGAATGAAGGAACAGGTAGAAACTATGGTGTGGAGTTTACCCTGGAGCAATACCTCCACAACGGCTTTTACTATATGGGCACCGCGTCTTTATATAAATCACTCTATACTGCTAAGGATGGGGTAGAACGCAACTCCGCGTTTGATGGAACTTATGTGGTGAATGCCCTGGCAGGTAAAGAATTCAAAATCGGGAAAACCGATAAAAACCGCGTACTGTCTTTAAATACAAGAGTTTCAGTAATTGGCGGCAGACCTTACACACCGGTCGATCTTGGAGCTTCAATAGCCGAAAATACTACAGTATTGGATGATGCCAACCCTTACAGTGTAAAGGGTGACGATATATTTAAGTGGGATTTTTCAATTGGTATAAGAAGGAACTATAAAAAGGTAACTACCGAGTGGAAAATTGACATTCAAAACCTGACTAATAATCAGGCCGTAGTGTATAGTTATTATAACGATGTTACCCAAAAACTGGATTACGGCTATCAGTGGTCTATATTTCCAACCCTGAGTTACCGCGTTACTTTTTAAAAGTACGCCTGATTGCATTTTTAAGAATTAAAGAACCTGGTGCCGATGTTTTTGGCTTTTCAGTAAGAATATTGGTGTCCAGGTATTTAAGGTTGGCATCATTTAAAAACTCAGGAAAGTAGTTGCTTTCTTGGCCCAAAAAATGGAGCAGGCGTTTAAAGTAGGCTTCTCTTAAAAACATAAAGCTTTCATAAGACCATACAAAGCTGTTTTGATGCGTTTGAAGTAGATTGGTGATAATCGCTCTTGCTTTATTGTGATGCTCATCTATAGTAGCAGCCTTGCGCCCAAACCTTTTTATTATTGAAAGTTTGGAAATGTTGATGTCCCTTGTGCAGATTACGAAGTAGGCATCGTACTCATTTCGCCATTCTTCAACCGGGGGCCACAAGGGATCATACATAAAGGGTAGCGACCGGTGGCAAACAAGGTGCTCAACATCCTTATGGGGTTTTACATAACCGGTTTCTTTATCACAAGCTACCTCGTTACAACAATTAAAGCCGCGTCCATTCCAATCGGCCGTATTGTTAAGGGCAGTTGAAATCAGCTTAGCAATTAATGTACTGCCAGATCCTTCCGGACCAATTACGAATACACATTTCCTTTTCATTATAAAATAAATTTCCCCTTCACCAGTGCTTACCGGTGTTTTTATTCAAAGAATAAATAAGGGGGGATTGATACGTAAGATATGTATTGGCAAAGGTAAGTTCCTTTTTGAAAACGCTTTTCCTGATTGTTGCTTGTAGCTACATAGAAAACCAAATCAACTTCAATGATTGTGGCCGTTTCTGTTGAATGTTGAACTTATGGGATTGTAGTAGGTTAACTTGCTTCAATAGCCATTACGGCTCTTATATAAACAGCTATATTTTAAAATTATATGTCCATACTTGGTGTCCTGGTAAAAAAGGGAATTGAAATAAATCAAAAATTAAGATTTGAACCCGATGAGGCTACAGCCCAGCAGCAAAAACAATTGCGCGAACTACTAAAGAAAGCCCGCGATACGGCTTTTGGAAAGTATTATGGATTTGCCGAAATGCTTGAAAGCGAGGATGTGATTTCTGCTTTTCAGCAGGAAGTACCCATTTTTGATTACCACCAAATGCATGATGAATGGTGGCAAAAGCAGCAGGAGCATCCGGATATTACCTGGCCGGGCAAACCCAACTTTTTTGCGCTAAGCAGCGGCACCACAGGTAAGGATAGTAAGCGTATCCCAATTACAGATGAGTTTTTGCAAAGCATGCGTACGGTGGGCACTTCGCTTATACGATCGGTACCCAATTTTGATTTTCCTGAAGAAACCTTTGAAAGTGAAATTTTAATGCTCAGCAGCAGTGCCAGCCTTATTCATCATGATGGGCACCTGGAAGGGGAAATAAGCGGAATAAACGTGAGCAACTTTCCAGGGTGGTACGATGTATTTTACCGTCCCGGTAAGGAAATAGCCGCTATGAGTGATTGGGATGAACGTGTAAAACGCATTGCACAGGAGGCACCTAATTGGAATATCGGTGCAATAGCCGGAATTCCTTCGTGGGTGTTGCTTATGCTTAAAGAAGTGATAAAATATAACAAGGTGGATAACATCCATGAACTGTGGCCCAATCTCACAGTATATGCCAGTGGCGGTGTAGCTTTTGAAACCTATCGTAAGGACTTTGAAGACATCTCGGGTAAACCGATAACTATAATTGATACTTACCTGGCTTCGGAGGGCTTCTTTTCATACACCGCCCGCCCCGATACATTGGATATGGAGCTGGCCCTCTCTCACGGCTATTTTTATGAGTTTATACCTTTTGATGAAAGAGGTGTGGATGAATATGGCAATCTGCTTGAGAATCCTGAAATCCATACTATAGGTCAGGTGCAGAAAGACCTGGATTATGTAATGATAGTTTCTACCTGTGCCGGTGCATGGCGCTACCAAATTGGGGATGTGATCCGTTTTACCAATCTTGATCCTCATGAAATAAAAATTACAGGACGCACCAAATTTTACCTGAATGTTGTGGGTTCTCAATTATCTGAAGAAAAAATGGATGACGCTATTTTAGAGGTTTCCGAACAGCTGAATAATACCATAAACGAGTACTCTGTAGCCGCTGTAAAAAATAGCGATGGCGACTATATCCATCAGTGGGTGGTGGTTTCTGATAAGGAAATTAACGAGGAGGATTTTTCGCAAAGACTTGATGAGGCGCTTAAAGATGCCAATAAAAACTATGGTGTGGCCAGGAGTAAAGCACTAAAAGGCATTAAGGTAAAAGCCATAAGCAAGGATGTGTATTATGGTTTTTTAGCCAAGGGTAAAAAAAAGGGGGGCCAGGTGAAAACCCCCAAGGTGATGGATGAGGAAAAAATGCAGGAATTTCTGGAATTCATCAGGAGTTCATAGTTCCAGGTCAGGTTTTGGGATTGCAGCAACGTGAGCATGATCCCATACCTCGGCCATTTCAATGGGCATGTAGTACTTCCTGATTTTGTTTTTATAGCTTTCTTCCAGCAGGTCGTGTTCCAGTATAAATCGCTTGGTGGCAATAATCTCCTGCCTGAAGCCATGGCGAATGGCAATGCGGTCTGCGGAATGCTCTGCCTTTTTTTTGAATTTTTCAGATACCAGGTATTTAATCCCAAAAAGTATCATATTAAGGTTATTGTAGGAGCGGTAATCTACCAGGTGACCCAACTCATGGGCAAACCAGCCGGTGAGTACATCCTCGGGCAGATCAGCTACTTTAAGGTTTTGGCTGTCTCTCACCAAAATGGCCAGTTTTACTTTATACCTGGTAATTGCACTAAAAAGGCTCCCCAGGCTAAAAACAGGCTGGGCCTGCATGGTTGATGATTTTATCTTCTTCTGCTTAAGCACCACCTGGCATTGGTGCAGTTTGGTGTAGCGCTCCATCACTTTTAAAAAGCTGCGTTTTATCTTTTCGTTTTCAATGTTTTTAAAAGCAATGTTGAATGTATCATGCATATTGGTAGAACAGACTCCGGGCAATATTTGTTGAGGCTACCGTCAAAATAGCAGGAACTGTTTTTATTCTCCGGGGTTTCAAAATCAGGTTTCGCATTTAGCGATTATGTAGATTCGCATTCACTTCTGCCAAAGCCAAATGCCCTGTATTAGGCTAAAAGTTTTACTACAGCAAACACACACACATCAATAATGAAGTACTTAAGGGGTTTACTGGCTTTTACATTATTGGCCGGTATTATGGCCTGTAATAGCAGTGGAGATCAAGAAAAGGATAAAGAACGGGAAGAGCCGAAAGAGCATAAGTACGCCTACTTGCTGGATAAAAATCCTGATTCGCTTAACTATACCCAGCTGTATAACCGCGCCCTTAACCTATGGGAAATCCCTTTTGTGGAAAAAGACTGCCCTACACAATATGGCAAGGCCCATATAATTATTGCCGGGCCCGAGGATGCTCCGCCATTGGTTTTACTGCATGGCATGAATTCAAGCTCCACCATGTGGTATACCAATATTGAAGCGTTGGCCGAGAATCATAGAGTTTATGCCATTGACTTCTTACTGGAAGTAAATAAATCGGCCATGAATGGAGAAGTGGCCGGTGCACCTGCCATTGTAGCTTGGTATAATGAAGTTTTTGATTGCCTGGGGCTTAAAGAATTCAGTATTATAGGTGCAAGCCGCGGTGGTTGGCTGGCAACCAAAATTGCCGTTGAAAACCCCGGGCGAATTAAAAAGCTGGTGCTGCTTAGCCCTGCGCAGACGCTTATGTGGATACCGCCAAGCCGAAAAATGCTTACAAACATTATGTACACGCTGCGCCCCGAGCGCGAGGATTTGAGAGAGTCTCTGCAGTCGCTGAGCCAGGATGTGGATAAGATTAGCCAACTCTACATTGATCAGTACTACCGGGCTACTACACAAGCTGAGGTAAGTCCGTCACTTTTAGAAATGACTCCGTTTGAAGATGAGGAACTGGCCAGGCTCACCATGCCTGTGTTGCTATTAATTGGCGATAATGATTTTATAAATGACGAGGATGCCCTTGAGCAAGCCCACCAAAATATGCCCGATGTAAAAACGGATATTATTAAAAATGCTGGGCACTTTTTGTCTATTGATCAGGATACGGAGGTGAACAGAAAGATGGTAGAATTTTTAGGAGAGTGATAGGGTAGTATACAACAGCTTCTCAGACCTATTATTATTCTACTTTTAAATGGCCGACTTTCGGGAAAGCTTACAAAAAGACCACAAAACATCACAGGTGGCCCCGAAAATATCAGTCGGAGACTACATGCTTATAGCAAGTGGCTTTTCTTCACCTTATTAAAATCAAACCGGTGCTGGTGGCCACGGGCATAACCAAAAACGTGGACCACATATGGGATGCTGAGCAATAAGGGTTGCCTGTAGAGGCGGAACTATTGAAATATTGATAAACAACCAAGGCAGTGAAAACTGCGAGTGACCAGCTGCCGTTTATCAACATTACAACAGTCAAAAAACAACAACACAATGAAATAGATAAAGAAGAAATATTACTTTTAAAAACCTAACCTAAGGTTGGTGAGACTACTTTACATGGGATGCTGTGTTGTGGTTAGTTTTTATTTATTATTCGTCACAAAGTATTTTTCACCTTCAGTCGAAATGAGTTTGTAAATTTCATTAAAGACCATTTGATTTTCTTCTTCAGTCGGTCTAAACTACCACCAACAATCTTGTTTGTCTGGACTTAGCCTTTTCCAGCCAATCTTATAAGGCGAAATAGACTTTAGTTTTTCAATCTCTATTTGATTTGTTTTGTCGGAACTGTCCCATTGGATTCCTTTATTTCTGCATTTATGCAAATTGCCTTTCCATATCGCGAATTCCCGAGCAAGATGGTTTCAATATTGCCGTTTCTTACTCTTGTGATAGAAGTAATCTTTTCCTTCAAACCCCAAGTTTTGTAGTAAAGGTTTAAGTCCGATGTTTGCTAATTTCTTAAACTCCTTACTGCCTATATCATGCTTTGGTCTGTCAACAACTATCCTACTTGTCTGACTTAAAGGAAAATCAGTTTTTCTTCTGTCTTTTCCAATCTTCAAATTCCAGAAGTTTCATTTTTTCAAATTAACCACAACGGTTTTGCATATGGCTTGTGGCGGTTTCGAAGCACTTTCCTATCCACCGAAACCAAAGCTGGCTACGGAGCGAAAACCTTGCTGGCAGCCGTTCAGCCGCCATAAGCTATATGCTTTGTGTGTGCCTTGAATGGTAAATATAGTTCTTGAATAGGAATGTCCCAAAGGGTGCCCTGCCCGAATAAATTCGTTCAGGTGGGAAGTCCCGAATGCGTGGGGGTAACGCCTCAAAGCAAAGCAAGTGGCAAGGTGGTGCGGAGCAATCCGCGCACTGAAGTAAGCCAGACTGCGTGGCCGGTACTGACGAACAGGAACCGGATAAGAGGCTGTGAGGCCGGGTGAGGTAGCACATCATGCCGAAGCCCAAAACCCCGTCATTTGGCGGGGATGGACAAAACAGTAGATCCGGCAGGGATCGGCCAAAGGGTATTTACCTTACCAAGGGAGGTCCTGACATCGAAAGATTGTCAGGAAGTCAGCCGAGGTCATAGTAGCTGTGGTAACACGAGCCACGCCAAAGCGTGGAGGCCTCACAGAAGCAGTGAAGGACTGAACGTTGAGTTGCTCCAAATGCTGCAGGGAGTGCCTTTGAGGTACAGCCCTGTAATAGGCGGAGCAGGAATATTAAGTAGTAGTAATCAAGAGATGATCGGGAAAGTAACCCACCGTAAAAACATGCGCACCGCATGCACCCATGTGATGCAGAACAAAGGTTCGGCAGGCGTGGACGGCATGACGGTGGAACAACTCCAGCACTTTGTGCAGGAGCACAGAGAGGAGATTGTGACAAGCATCGAAAACGGTACCTACCTTCCCGACCCCATCAAAGGGGTGTCTATCCCCAAGAGCAACGGAAAATCGCGATTGCTGGGCATACCTACCGTGGTGGACAGGTGGCTGCAACAATGCGTTGCGCAAGCCATCGAACCGAGGTTTGAGTTTGGTTTTACCGAACACAGCTACGGGTTCAGGCTACGGAAAAACGCCCACCAGTGCCTGCTCAAAGCACAGCAATACATCAATGAGGGAAATCAGCACATTGT
Organism: Schleiferiaceae bacterium; assembly: GCA_963758205.1. Taxonomy (GTDB): domain Bacteria; phylum Bacteroidota; class Bacteroidia; order Flavobacteriales; family Schleiferiaceae; genus Owenweeksia. The sequence continues at coordinate 297,832 of CAVWUM010000006.1, read as the reverse complement.
TGACATCGACCTCAAAAGCTTCTTTGATGAAGTAGAGCACTGCCTGCTTTTAGAGCTGGTGTACCGCAAGGTAAAATGCCCGCTCACCATGCGCCTTATCCGCAAGTGGCTCAGAGCGCCCATCAAAATAGAAGGCAAACTGAGAAAACGCAGGAAAGGAGTGCCACAAGGTAGCCCGCTGAGTCCGCTATTGTCCAACATCATGTTGAATGAGCTGGATAAAGAGCTGGAACAGCAGGGGCTGCGCTACGTCCGCTATGCCGATGACTTCAGCATTTATGCAAAAAACAAGGCAGAAGCCCGGAAGGTAGGGAACAGCATATACCTGTTTTTACAGAAAAAGCTGCGCCTGCCTATAAACCGGGATAAAAGCGGCCTGCGCAAACCTGTGCAATTTGAGATACTGGGACACCGCTTTGTGCCCACCTATGTCAAAGGTGAGAAAGGTAAATACCAGCTGGCGGTAAGCGATAAAAGCTGGAAGAATCTGAAGCAAAAGCTGAAGGCCATCACCCGTAAAACCACCCCCGCAAGCTTTGGCGAAAGACTGGGAAAGTTAAAAGAAGTTCAGCAAGGCTGGCTGCAATACTTCCGTATGGCAAGTATCAAAGCCAAGCTCAAACAGCTGGACGGCTGGCTGCTAAACAGACTCCGCCATTGCATCTGGCACGATTGGAAGAAGCCCGAAAGGAAAAGGAAAAACCTGATCCGGCTGGGGGTTCCACAAGGCCGGGCGTATGCCTGGAGCCGGACACGTATGGGAGGATGGGCGGTGGCCCAAAGCCCGATCTTAAGGACAACCCTCACGGTGAAACGGCTGTTGAAACGCGGTTATCAATCGCTAATGGATTACTACTGCAAAGTGGCCCCACAACTCAACGAACCGCTGTATACGAGGCCCGTACGTACAGTGGTGTGAGAGCCTCTCCCTGTCAGCTATTGCTGGCGGGGCAGGCTACTCGATGTGTGCCTTGAATGGTAAATATAGTTCTTGAATAGGAATGTCCCAAAGGGTGCCCTGCCCGAATAAATTCGTTCAGGTGGGAAGTCCCGAATGCGTGGGGGTAACGCCTCAAAGCAAAGCAAGTGGCAAGGTGGTGCGGAGCAATCCGCGCACTGAAGTAAGCCAGACTGCGTGGCCGGTACTGACGAACAGGAACCGGATAAGAGGCTGTGAGGCCGGGTGAGGTAGCACATCATGCCGAAGCCCAAAACCCCGTCATTTGGCGGGGATGGACAAAACAGTAGATCCGGCAGGGATCGGCCAAAGGGTATTTACCTTACCAAGGGAGGTCCTGACATCGAAAGATTGTCAGGAAGTCAGCCGAGGTCATAGTAGCTGTGGTAACACGAGCCACGCCAAAGCGTGGAGGCCTCACAGAAGCAGTGAAGGACTGAACGTTGAGTTGCTCCAAATGCTGCAGGGAGTGCCTTTGAGGTACAGCCCTGTAATAGGCGGAGCAGGAATATTAAGTAGTAGTAATCAAGAGATGATCGGGAAAGTAACCCACCGTAAAAACATGCGCACCGCATGCACCCATGTGATGCAGAACAAAGGTTCGGCAGGCGTGGACGGCATGACGGTGGAACAACTCCAGCACTTTGTGCAGGAGCACAGAGAGGAGATTGTGACAAGCATCGAAAACGGTACCTACCTTCCCGACCCCATCAAAGGGGTGTCTATCCCCAAGAGCAACGGAAAATCGCGATTGCTGGGCATACCTACCGTGGTGGACAGGTGGCTGCAACAATGCGTTGCGCAAGCCATCGAACCGAGGTTTGAGTTTGGTTTTACCGAACACAGCTACGGGTTCAGGCCACGGAAAAACGCCCACCAGTGCCTGCTCAAAGCACAGCAATACATCAATGAGGGAAATCAGCACATTGTTGACATCGACCTCAAAAGCTTCTTTGATGAAGTAGAGCACTGCCTGCTTTTAGAGCTGGTGTACCGCAAGGTAAAATGCCCGCTCACCATGCGCCTTATCCGCAAGTGGCTCAGAGCGCCCATCAAAATAGAAGGCAAACTGAGAAAACGCAGGAAAGGAGTGCCACAAGGTAGCCCGCTGAGTCCGCTATTGTCCAACATCATGTTGAATGAGCTGGATAAAGAGCTGGAACAGCAGGGGCTGCGCTACGTCCGCTATGCCGATGACTTCAGCATTTATGCAAAAAACAAGGCAGAAGCCCGGAAGGTAGGGAACAGCATATACCTGTTTTTACAGAAAAAGCTGCGCCTGCCTATAAACCGGGATAAAAGCGGCCTGCGCAAACCTGTGCAATTTGAGATACTGGGACACCGCTTTGTGCCCACCTATGTCAAAGGTGAGAAAGGTAAATACCAGCTGGCGGTAAGCGATAAAAGCTGGAAGAATCTGAAGCAAAAGCTGAAGGCCATCACCCGTAAAACCACCCCCGCAAGCTTTGGCGAAAGACTGGGAAAGTTAAAAGAAGTTCAGCAAGGCTGGCTGCAATACTTCCGTATGGCAAGTATCAAAGCCAAGCTCAAACAGCTGGACGGCTGGCTGCTAAACAGACTCCGCCATTGCATCTGGCACGATTGGAAGAAGCCCGAAAGGAAAAGGAAAAACCTGATCCGGCTGGGGGTTCCACAAGGCCGGGCGTATGCCTGGAGCCGGACACGTATGGGAGGATGGGCGGTGGCCCAGAGCCCGATCTTAAGGACAACCCTCACGGTGAAACGGCTGTTGAAACGCGGTTATCAATCGCTAATGGATTACTACTGCAAAGTGGCCCCACAACTCAACGAACCGCTGTATACGAGGCCCGTACGTACAGTGGTGTGAGAGCCTCTCCCTGTCAGCTATTGCTGGCGGGGCAGGCTACTCGATTGTGCGTTCGCCCTTTATTTTCAGTCGGTTTATTCAATTTTCAAAGGTAGGATTTTTGGGGGTAGGGAAGGCACTCTCTCTTGCAAGTTTTGGTCAAGCGTTGGCTGGTGCGACTTGCAAGAGTGTGTGCCTTTGGGTCGGGTTAACTGGCACAGCAGCTCAATTTGGATACATCTTTTCCGAAAGTTATCGCTGCTAATTTGATGCCTTCTCCCATAGTCAAATAAGGGTAGAAACTGTCTGCTAAATCTTTCACCGTTATTCCGTATTTGATTGCCATACTTAATTGTTGGATGAGTTCTCCGCCTTCGGGTGCGACTACTCTTGCGCCAATCAGTTTGTCTGTTTCGGTGTTGCGAATGAGTTTGATAAATCCCCTTGTGTCGTTTGCTGCTATGGCTCTCGGAACGTCTTTCAATTCCAATTTTGAAACTTCAAACGGAATGCCTTTTGCTTCTGCCTGTGCTTCATCTAAACCTGCACCTGCAATTTGTGGGTCAGTAAAAACCACCCAAGGTAAAGAAGAATAATCGGCTTTATTTTCTGTTCCTGAAAAAGCATTTTCAACGGCAATTTTGCCTTCAAATGCGGCTGTGTAAACAAATGCTGGGGTGTTGGTTACATCACCTGATGCGTAAATGTGGGATAGATTGGTTTCCATCTTATCATTTACAGTGATATGTCCGTTTTGAGTGAGTTCCAAACCAATGTTTTCTAATCCTAATTGGGTTGTATTGGCTTTTGTTCCTGTGGCAACTACTACCTTTCCTTTTTCTGGAATTTGCGTAAATGAACCGTCAGGACATTTACAGTGAATAATAGTTTCATCCCCTTGTTGCTCGAATTTCACGGCTCTAAAATTGGGAAGAATTTCTATGCCTTCTTTTCGCATTTGAGTTTCCAATGCTTCACTGATGTCAGGTGTTTGTGTTCGCAATACTCGGTCGGTAAATTCAATAATGCGGACTTTTACACCCAAACGATTGTACGCCATTGCAATTTCCAACCCTATATAACCCGCTCCCATAATGGTCAGGCTTTTAGGTTTTTCTTCCAAGTCGAAAAGAGAAACATTGGTCAAGTAGTCAATTTTGTCCAATCCTTCAATAGTCGGAATGTTAGTCGTAGCTCCTGTCGCAATTAAAAATTTTAAGGCTTTGTATTCCTTGCCGTCCACTACAATGCTTTTGTCATTTTTGAATTTTGCCCAACCTTTGAGCATAGTTAGGTTTTCAAAATCACTCACCACATCCATATATTTTTTTTCTTGAAGTGTGGCTACCAATTTTTTCTTGTTTTTGATGATTTGAGCAAAATCAATGTCAACGCCTCTTGGTTTGATGCCTTCAAAATTGGAGTGTGTAGCGTGATAAGCGGTTTCACCTGCACGAATAAGATTTTTGGAAGGTACACAACCTACATTGACACAAGTACCGCCAAAGTCCAAACCACCGTTTACCATTAAAGTCGATAGACCTAAACTTTCGGCTTTGATAGCTGCCGAAAATGCAGCTGAACCGCCACCGATAATGATTAAATCGTAATCGTTATTTCCTTTATTGTTAAGTATATTTTGTGATTTAGTAGTTCCAGAATCTGTAGCACAGCAGTCTTCTTTTTCTGCTTCGTTTACTACTTTATAGTTTCCAACCTTATTTACGGCATCAATAACTGCTAGTTTGTTTAGTTTATCTTTATCAAAGGTAAACTCCCCTTTTCCAGTTTCGTGATTTACTAAACAACTTACAATACCTTCGATTTTGCTTAAATCCTTTTCGATGTGAGAAGAACATCCGCTACAAGTCATTCCTTCTATTTGCAATGAAATAGTTGTTGTGTTTTCAGGAGTTTTTTCTCCATTCTTTCCGAATATGTTTTTTAGCATTATATTAAAGTTTAATTGTTTTTTTAACAGCATTTTAAGCCTATGTTTTCTGAACTATAAAGGTCTTCCAGTGTTAATATTTTTCCTTCAGGATTATTCTTTATCCATTGCCTTGTAGTTTTTTCACTAGCAAAAAAAGAAACATGATTACAAAATGAATCTTCTGATATTACAAGTATCAATAGATTCAACCCAAGAAATAAATAAAGGATAGGGTTTTGTCCACAGTAATTGACCTCCATTTATTTGCAATTCTATGGGAGAACGATCAATAGGATCGATAGAATGAACATTAGCTTTTACATTTAACCATTCGGCAAATAGAATTGCATCTACAACGCACCAGGTGTATAATTTTTTTCTATTTACAATAAACTGATGTTTAGTTGGAATTACAGAAAGACCAGAAAATGCAACAATATTACCTTGATTATCCGTTTCTCCCAATTTAGCTAGAACACCATTAGCTTTTTCCTTTGGCAAGTTTACAATTTCATGATACCTGCCTTGTGTGATTGGTTTTCCTTTGATCAACTCTCTAAATACATTCAAAATAAAGTCATTGTTTTCTATTTCAAATTCTGAATAAAGTATGTCATTTAATTGATTGTCAATGTATTTTCGATGTGTCTTCATATTATTTAGATTTAATTATTTCAGCTTTATATCCCGTTTTTTCAATCACTTTAATGATAGCATCAGGATTTGTTTTCTTCGGGTCGTATTGGATGGTTGCCAAGTCCCCCGGATATTCCACTTTGTGTTCAATAATACCGTCAACTTCTTTGAGGATATTTGAAATATGGTTGGAACAACCTGCACAAGTCATTCCCGTGATTTTCAGTTTCAGGGTTTTACCTGTTTGTTTAGTAGCATTTGTTGTTTGTGCTTTTTTGTTCGTAGGCTTGCAGCATTGAGCATTAACTTGTACAATTCCAATTAGAAACAATGCACTCAATAAGATTAATTTCTTTTTCATTTTGTAATTATTTAATTAAATTCTTAAATACAAAAGGCAAAAAAATACTATTTCTTGCCAACCACTTTGTAACCTGTACCGTTGATGGCTTCTTCAATTTGAGCGATACTCACTTTGGTTTGGTCAAATTCTACTTTGGCAATCGCTTCTTCATAAATCGCATCTACCTTAACAATGCCTGGCAATTTGTTCACATCATTTTCTACGTGTGAAGCACAACCATTGCAAGTCATTCCTTTTACATCAAAAGTTACCGTTTGGATGTCAGAAGCATTGACGATTACAACTTCCTTGTTGTCGTTTGAAGGATAGAAAATGTGTGCATAGTTTGGAAAAGCGAGCATCAAGGCTGCAAACACGGTTACAATTCCCAAGAATGTTTTGGTCTGCATAAAGGGTTTTTTTTCGTCTTCTTCGCAATCACATTGGATTTCTTCGGCTGTTCGTGGTTTGAGTTTCTGATACCAAGCAAAGCCCAATACCAAAACGGTGATACCGATTAGATAAGGTCTTGCTGGTTCCATCCATGAAAAGGTAGATGCCACTCCTGAAGCTCCTGAAATAAGAGCCAATACAGGTGTAATGCAGCAAAGTGATGCTGCTACTGCCGAAAGCACACCCGCTCCGACAAGTCTGTTGTTTTTCTTGTTCATACTGTTTCCTTTTTTGAATTGTTTATGATGTGTTTAAAAAATGGACGAAGTAAAGTAAGTTGCTCCTGTTTCAAAGAGTAGAAAATGGTTTGTCCTTCTCTTCTACCTTCAATGACGTTTCCGTCTTTTAGTTTTCTGAGGTGTTGCGAAACGGCAGGGATGCTCATTCCGAGAATGTCTGAAAGGTCGCAAGGACAAAGTTCGTTTTCTTCTTCTAAGAGAAATAAGATTTTTAACCTTACTTCGTTTCCTGCCAATGCTAAAAGTCCACTCAGTTGACTGAATGCCTTGTCGTTGGTTTGAAGTATTTCTCTACAATTGTCTATTTGAACCTTGTCGGCAAACACACGGATACACGATTGATTGTTTTCCATAATTTCCTTGTTTAGGATTTAATAACGCAGCCAAAATACAAATAGTTTTCTTATTTAAGCAAATACTTAATTATAGTTTTTAACAATTCTTCTTTGTCAGCGGTGGGTGATTTAGCTCTTTTGGTTTTTTAGCGTTGGCTTTGAGTGTCGGAAAAACCAAATGTGCTAAATGTGCGGTGGGTTTTTAGGGTGACGCACAACGTCTCGGCTATGCGTAGTGCGGGTTTTCAAGGCACTTCACTTTCCGTTTAGCAGTTTGTTTGTTAAATGTAATTACTTTCATATTAGCACTTTCGCCCGCATTACGTATAGCCATTGTGTGTGCCTTGAATGGTAAATATAGTTCTTGAATAGGAATGTCCCAAAGGGTGCCCTGCCCGAATAAATTCGTTCAGGTGGGAAGTCCCGAATGCGTGGGGGTAACGCCTCAAAGCAAAGCAAGTGGCAAGGTGGTGCGGAGCAATCCGCGCACTGAAGTAAGCCAGACTGCGTGGCCGGTACTGACGAACAGGAACCGGATAAGAGGCTGTGAGGCCGGGTGAGGTAGCACATCATGCCGAAGCCCAAAACCCCGTCATTTGGCGGGGATGGACAAAACAGTAGATCCGGCAGGGATCGGCCAAAGGGTATTTACCTTACCAAGGGAGGTCCTGACATCGAAAGATTGTCAGGAAGTCAGCCGAGGTCATAGTAGCTGTGGTAACACGAGCCACGCCAAAGCGTGGAGGCCTCACAGAAGCAGTGAAGGACTGAACGTTGAGTTGCTCCAAATGCTGCAGGGAGTGCCTTTGAGGTACAGCCCTGTAATAGGCGGAGCAGGAATATTAAGTAGTAGTAATCAAGAGATGATCGGGAAAGTAACCCACCGTAAAAACATGCGCACCGCATGCACCCATGTGATGCAGAACAAAGGTTCGGCAGGCGTGGACGGCATGACGGTGGAACAACTCCAGCACTTTGTGCAGGAGCACAGAGAGGAGATTGTGACAAGCATCGAAAACGGTACCTACCTTCCCGACCCCATCAAAGGGGTGTCTATCCCCAAGAGCAACGGAAAATCGCGATTGCTGGGCATACCTACCGTGGTGGACAGGTGGCTGCAACAATGCGTTGCGCAAGCCATCGAACCGAGGTTTGAGTTTGGTTTTACCGAACACAGCTACGGGTTCAGGCCACGGAAAAACGCCCACCAGTGCCTGCTCAAAGCACAGCAATACATCAATGAGGGAAATCAGCACATTGTTGACATCGACCTCAAAAGCTTCTTTGATGAAGTAGAGCACTGCCTGCTTTTAGAGCTGGTGTACCGCAAGGTAAAATGCCCGCTCACCATGCGCCTTATCCGCAAGTGGCTCAGAGCGCCCATCAAAATAGAAGGCAAACTGAGAAAACGCAGGAAAGGAGTGCCACAAGGTAGCCCGCTGAGTCCGCTATTGTCCAACATCATGTTGAATGAGCTGGATAAAGAGCTGGAACAGCAGGGGCTGCGCTACGTCCGCTATGCCGATGACTTCAGCATTTATGCAAAAAACAAGGCAGAAGCCCGGAAGGTAGGGAACAGCATATACCTGTTTTTACAGAAAAAGCTGCGCCTGCCTATAAACCGGGATAAAAGCGGCCTGCGCAAACCTGTGCAATTTGAGATACTGGGACACCGCTTTGTGCCCACCTATGTCAAAGGTGAGAAAGGTAAATACCAGCTGGCGGTAAGCGATAAAAGCTGGAAGAATCTGAAGCAAAAGCTGAAGGCCATCACCCGTAAAACCACCCCCGCAAGCTTTGGCGAAAGACTGGGAAAGTTAAAAGAAGTTCAGCAAGGCTGGCTGCAATACTTCCGTATGGCAAGTATCAAAGCCAAGCTCAAACAGCTGGACGGCTGGCTGCTAAACAGACTCCGCCATTGCATCTGGCACGATTGGAAGAAGCCCGAAAGGAAAAGGAAAAACCTGATCCGGCTGGGGGTTCCACAAGGCCGGGCGTATGCCTGGAGCCGGACACGTATGGGAGGATGGGCGGTGGCCCAAAGCCCGATCTTAAGGACAACCCTCACGGTGAAACGGCTGTTGAAACGCGGTTATCAATCGCTAATGGATTACTACTGCAAAGTGGCCCCACAACTCAACGAACCGCTGTATACGAGGCCCGTACGTACAGTGGTGTGAGAGCCTCTCCCTGTCAGCTATTGCTGGCGGGGCAGGCTACTCGATTGGCATTTCGTTGTTTTTATTCTTCTTCAATCGTCTCTTTTTTCAAGAAGTCCAATTTCAATAAATCTTCTTTCTCTATTTCCCAACCTTCAAAGTCAATATTCCACCTTTCTTCGAGGAAAGAGAGCATTTTTTTACCCCGACTTTCAATTTCCTTTGGTGTCCAATGGTCATAACTGGAAACTTCTATCTCACTATATGCTCCATTGAAAAAACCAACTTCATTTCCATCTTTATTGGTATGTTTTTTCTTAAAGTCAAAGCACTTGTTTTGAAACTCAGAATTTTTTGATTGTCCGAGTAAAACCAAGTTTCCTAAAGTATTGAGCAAAATTTTTCTTTCTTTTTTAGAATGCTCATTAAAAACGGAAGTCCAACAGTCGTCTTTTGGTGTTTGAGGATAGATATGCTCAATTGTATCTTCTTTTTTCCGTTTGTTGAAGTCAGTCCAACTTACCTTTTGGTTTCCGTTGGCTTTCCCTTGTAAGTAAAGTTCATATTCAAAGAGGAAATATCTCAAGCCGTTCCAAGTGTAAAACCCTTCTCCCTTGTCATATTGGTCTTTTACATAGTTGTCAAATTTTTCAAGGTCAAACCATCCGTGATAAACGTATTCATCTCCTTCGCCTGATTCTCCTTGTGTCATCCAATCAATGTTTCCGATTGTGGATTGAATCGTAGTTGAATCTTTACCAAAATAGTACGAGTTGGCAAGTCTATAAAAATGACTGTTTTTTGTGTTAGAAGGTCTTTGAGAAAGTCGGAAAACAAGGAATATAAAGCGTTCTGCTGATTTGAATAGTGGTAGAAATTCACTCTCACTACACTTAGTCATTGCTGCCATAAATAGAGGCGGAAAAGCACTCATTCCTAAACGATTCAGTTTTTGAATCCATTCTTTTGTTTCGTCTTGGTAATTTGAGAATTGAGCATTGTACAGGTAAAACCAAGATTTAACACATTTGGATAGACTATCTATGTATTCTTTAATGTCAGTCAGTACGATTTTACCTTTAATCGCATTTTTGGCTGTAAACTTTTTGTTGAGTAAGAATTTGGCATAAGAGGCTGATTCTTTCCTGTCGTACTTAAAGTACATTATCCAATGGTTACGCAGGAACTCGTCATCATCCATTGCATTGTCCTTGTTCTTGCCTAAATACTCATAAATGGTTTTCCAAGTCTCGTTAATGTCTTTTCTTAATCGTGCTCTTGTTTGATTGTCAACATCTAAAAGTGTCGAGAGATAAATCAGCCTGTTTTTGAGCAGCTCTAAATTTGACAGAGGTTTCCCCCTGTTATTCATAGTTTCAAAAGTCACGTAAACATCTAACTCGTCATCTATTTCATAGAAGTTGAATTTAAATTTTGCTGTGACTTTCTTGAAAATTTCTTCAAGTTCTTGTTTTTCAAGTTTATCTAATTTTTTCTCGAAAAAGTCTTTCGCTGTTTTCAAGTTTGAAGTGTACAAAGTCTGTTCTGGGACTTTGTCAGCGGTTGAAGATTCTTGCTGTAAAATCTTTGTTTTGAAAAACTCATCACTCGGATTATCGCGCTCATAACCAAATATGTATGATTTGTAGTTGTCTCCATATGCTTGGAACAAGAATTTGTTTACCCAATATGATTTGTCTTTAAAGTTGATTCCTTCACTATCGGCAAACTGATTAAGTATTTCATTGATTAGAATGATTGAGGTTGTCAGTCTTTGCTGTCCATCAATGAGGTAATATGCTCCAAGTTCTCTTTCAAAAAGCCACAAATCGTCTTGCCATTTTTCAATGTTCTCAACGCTTGATTTTGAAACTGGCTCAACGGTTAAAAGTCCTGTGTAGTGGATTTTGTCTCCTTTTAGATTGATTAGGTCTTCCCAAAAGTCTTCAAGTTGGTTTGTTTCCCAAGAGTAACCCCTTTGAAAGTCGGGGATTCTAAAAAATTTCTCGTTAAATATTTCTGTTAACGATTGTAGTTTATTGTCTGCCATTTCGGTCTGTTTTCAATGAATGCCAACGGCCTTAATAAACGCAGGGCGGCTTCGTCCGGGGTGTTGTAAAGAAACGAAAGGTTTCTCTGTCCACCGTAAATGCCCTACCGGAGCAGGATTAAAGCCGACTTGCGTTTATTTGTTGTTGGCAAGCGTTATTTTTTACTTTTTCTTTTGAAATTCTGTCCAGTCGTAGTTAAACTCGTCTTCTGTGATTGGTGTCGGGTCAAAATTTCTATAGTCGTCCATTGTCAATTGGTTGTCTGTCCAGAAGCCGTAGTTGTCTCCGAGCGGCATAGCGACTATTGGGTTCCCGTCTTTGTCAAACCCGATTTCTCTCCAAGTCGTATTGTCTGTTTTGTTGTACTCAATTTTCCAGGAGTCAACTTCTTCAAGTCGATGTTCAAAGTCGGGGTTTGCCTTTGGAATTATTTCCGTTAAGATTTTGACCATGGCTTTTTCTACTGTCCCTTTTAGTTGTCCTGATGGACGGGAAGATTCTCCTTTCGGATCCTTGAATTTTATGTAAACCTTGTCGTCCATTTTTAATGCTTGCCAACGGTTTTAATAAAGCTAGTGCGGCTTTCCGAGATTTTGAAAGTACCGAAAATTTTCTTCTTCAGACGTCACTGTCAACCGAAGACGTAATGGCCGCATTAGCTTTATTTTTTGTGTGTGCCTTGAATGGTAAATATAGTTCTTGAATAGGAATGTCCCAAAGGGTGCCCTGCCCGAATAAATTCGTTCAGGTGGGAAGTCCCGAATGCGTGGGGGTAACGCCTCAAAGCAAAGCAAGTGGCAAGGTGGTGCGGAGCAATCCGCGCACTGAAGTAAGCCAGACTGCGTGGCCGGTACTGACGAACAGGAACCGGATAAGAGGCTGTGAGGCCGGGTGAGGTAGCACATCATGCCGAAGCCCAAAACCCCGTCATTTGGCGGGGATGGACAAAACAGTAGATCCGGCAGGGATCGGCCAAAGGGTATTTACCTTACCAAGGGAGGTCCTGACATCGAAAGATTGTCAGGAAGTCAGCCGAGGTCATAGTAGCTGTGGTAACACGAGCCACGCCAAAGCGTGGAGGCCTCACAGAAGCAGTGAAGGACTGAACGTTGAGTTGCTCCAAATGCTGCAGGGAGTGCCTTTGAGGTACAGCCCTGTAATAGGCGGAGCAGGAATATTAAGTAGTAGTAATCAAGAGATGATCGGGAAAGTAACCCACCGTAAAAACATGCGCACCGCATGCACCCATGTGATGCAGAACAAAGGTTCGGCAGGCGTGGACGGCATGACGGTGGAACAACTCCAGCACTTTGTGCAGGAGCACAGAGAGGAGATTGTGACAAGCATCGAAAACGGTACCTACCTTCCCGACCCCATCAAAGGGGTGTCTATCCCCAAGAGCAACGGAAAATCGCGATTGCTGGGCATACCTACCGTGGTGGACAGGTGGCTGCAACAATGCGTTGCGCAAGCCATCGAACCGAGGTTTGAGTTTGGTTTTACCGAACACAGCTACGGGTTCAGGCCACGGAAAAACGCCCACCAGTGCCTGCTCAAAGCACAGCAATACATCAATGAGGGAAATCAGCACATTGTTGACATCGACCTCAAAAGCTTCTTTGATGAAGTAGAGCACTGCCTGCTTTTAGAGCTGGTGTACCGCAAGGTAAAATGCCCGCTCACCATGCGCCTTATCCGCAAGTGGCTCAGAGCGCCCATCAAAATAGAAGGCAAACTGAGAAAACGCAGGAAAGGAGTGCCACAAGGTAGCCCGCTGAGTCCGCTATTGTCCAACATCATGTTGAATGAGCTGGATAAAGAGCTGGAACAGCAGGGGCTGCGCTACGTCCGCTATGCCGATGACTTCAGCATTTATGCAAAAAACAAGGCAGAAGCCCGGAAGGTAGGGAACAGCATATACCTGTTTTTACAGAAAAAGCTGCGCCTGCCTATAAACCGGGATAAAAGCGGCCTGCGCAAACCTGTGCAATTTGAGATACTGGGACACCGCTTTGTGCCCACCTATGTCAAAGGTGAGAAAGGTAAATACCAGCTGGCGGTAAGCGATAAAAGCTGGAAGAATCTGAAGCAAAAGCTGAAGGCCATCACCCGTAAAACCACCCCCGCAAGCTTTGGCGAAAGACTGGGAAAGTTAAAAGAAGTTCAGCAAGGCTGGCTGCAATACTTCCGTATGGCAAGTATCAAAGCCAAGCTCAAACAGCTGGACGGCTGGCTGCTAAACAGACTCCGCCATTGCATCTGGCACGATTGGAAGAAGCCCGAAAGGAAAAGGAAAAACCTGATCCGGCTGGGGGTTCCACAAGGCCGGGCGTATGCCTGGAGCCGGACACGTATGGGAGGATGGGCGGTGGCCCAAAGCCCGATCTTAAGGACAACCCTCACGGTGAAACGGCTGTTGAAACGCGGTTATCAATCGCTAATGGATTACTACTGCAAAGTGGCCCCACAACTCAACGAACCGCTGTATACGAGGCCCGTACGTACAGTGGTGTGAGAGCCTCTCCCTGTCAGCTATTGCTGGCGGGGCAGGCTACTCGATTAGCCATTGTTTTTATTTTTCTTTTTTCATTGCAAGAAGAGCAATTTTTGTATTCATCAAACGTGATGATATTTGAGCTACCGAATTGTCTTCTGAATCTTCTCCCCAGTCATTTTCTATGAGATGATCTAGATGTCTGATTTCTCCTTTGTCTGTTCGTGTTTCTCTTACTGCTCTCAAACTCTCAATTAAAGGTCTCTTATAACCATAGTTCATTAAGACCAGGTCAGGATATTCATAGTTAGCAAAGTTCATTGATGACCCATCTTCTTCGTTGAACCCTCCACTCTCTAAGATGATTTGGAAGTGAACGGAGTCTACCATGTTGATCGCTTTCAGAAGAATTCGGTCATTAATCTCTCGTTTCCAGTCGGTCTGAAGTATTGTGGATGCTGAAGTTGAAACTGTCAATGTTCTTTAGTTCTGATTTTGCTCCAATCCATTTTCCCCTGTAGGAAAACGTGGTCAGTAAGAGAACAAGAATTATGATGTAAGGAAGAAGTTTGATTAGTTTCATTTCAAATAATGGCTAACGTTGTTGTATATGGTTTGTTGCGTGTTTAAGCACCTAATTTAGCAAATAAAAACCGAATAGAAAATCCGCAAGGATTTTCGTAAGTAGGCTAGAACTAGCAATAAATTATATACGGTGTTGTGGTGTCGTATTTTATTTTCAAATAGGAAATCCTTCTCTCCTTAATTCACTTTTTTCTTGTTCGTTAAAATTCTTTCTAATCAATTCCATCCTTGTTCTATTTTCTCTTTTCTGTCTTATCCAATGATATAAATTCCCAATTTTAGATTCGGTTAAAGACCAAATACCTTCAGGGTTAATCGACTTGTTATATCGAAATAATTTCCATTCTTCAGTTCTGTCTTTTTGTCGAGTTCTAATTCTCCCTAATGGACGTTCTTCGTCAAATACTAAGTACCAAACATCAACTATATCTTGTTGAATATCGTCAGGGAGTTCATCAATTCTATCCCTTAAAGCACTATTAAACCTATTTTGAAAATTAGCTTTATTCGGATTTTCTCTTTCTAAAAGGTCATTAACAAACCTTGTGGCAGTATCTATTGGAGTCCTGCTTTTGGAAGACAAATCGAGTATGCTATTTATTTTTTCCATTATATCTAACTTTTTACCCGATTTGTTAGCTTTTTTTATTCCCTGAATCCAAGTTCCAAGTCGTACACCTTTATATTCATATCGTTGACTCAATCCAATATTTTCTCCTTCATCAACTGCTTCTTGGAGTAATTTCAATTTAGTATCCGCTTTCCATTCTTGCCACAATTTATGGGCATCTCCAAAGTAAAAATGCTCTTGTTTTAATAGTTTTTCGTGGTCTTCAGGTAGTATTTTATTTTTGTGATAAATCTTTTGTTTCAAATACCAATTATATAGTGAAGGGTTTTTGTAATCTCTTGGAACTGTAACACTATATTTTTCTCCTTTATCACGATTTTCCTTTTTGAACTCTTTAAATAATTCAAAGAAATCAGGCCAAGAGTTCAAATAATCCTCATTTATTGCAGGAATATAGTCGGAGTCATTATTGTATGAAGGTGGTTTTGATTCAATTTTACCTAAAGAACCTTTATCAAATTTTAGTTTCTTTCTTTTAGCAAAGGCTTCTCTATTAGATTTTACAAATTCAAACTCAGCATTGGTTTTCGATTCAGGCCATATAAAGCCTGATTCTTCTAAGTCTTTTAAAACCTCTTGTGTAAGTTTCTGTACGTTTTTATCTGTACCATTCAGAATAGGCTCAAAATATTCCTCAAATTGTCTAACTAATTTTTTTCCTTGTTGATTAGTCTTAGAGAATTCAAAAAATGTAGACGCTTCTATATTATCAAATAGACCAAAACTTGTCAAGTTTGAAGAACCTGTAATGAAGCGATAATTATGCTTTCCTTGAAAAAAATAAATTTTGGGGTGAAACATTATTTGGTCTTCTGTACAGAAAATCCAAGTTTCAATATTGTTATCGATTAAAAACTGAAGAGCTTCTCTTGAAGTTCCTTTTGGTACAATTCCAAGATAGAACTTTAAATATTTAAATCTTTTTGAAGCTTCAAGAAGTTCTTTCTTAATTCTGTTAATACCTGACATTTTCGTAAATGCAGAGAATCCAACAAAAGAGTAGTAATCGTCATTTTTAAAGGAATCAATAATATAGTGTCCAACTGTATTGGTATGATCTTTATGAAGTCCGTGACCTAAAAATTCTACTCTCATTTCGTTTTTTTTATATGCACCACAACGTATGTGTATGTATATATTAACTATATACGCCAATATGTGTTGGCGCGTTACTTGGCTGCAATATAGTTAGTTACTCTGTAGAATGTGGTCAATAGGGCTGATTATTTTTTGCAAATCTTTTTGACTTACGTGGGTGTAAATGGAGGTGGTTTTTATTGAATTGTGTCCCAATAACTTCTGTATGATTCGGGTGTCAACACCGTTGTCCATTAAGTGTGTAGCAAAGCTGTGGCGGAGCATATGTGGCGTTACAGTCTTTTTTAAGCGGGCGTTTTTTGCAGCATTTTTTACCACAGCTGCAATACTTGCTGCTGAATATGGCTTACGGTTTGGTCCCTCTATAAACCAATAATTTGGTTTGTATTCATTTTGATAGCGCCTGATTTCCGGAATAAGGTTTTTGCTTAATAAGGTTGTTCGGTCTTTCTTCCCCTTGCCGCCTCTAACCCAAATTTGCCGCCTCTCAATGTTAATATCCTTAAGCCGTAAGTTTAACAGTTCGCTCCTTCGTAAACCTGCAGAATAAAGTATTGCAATAATGGTATAGTGTTTCAGATTACTTGTTGCGGCCAGCATCTGTTGTACTTCTTCTCTACTAATAACTTCAGGTAGCCGTTTTTCTTTCTTTGGTCTATCTATCAAATATTCCGATTTAGGGTACCCTAAAACCTTTTCGTAATAAAACTTTATGGCATTTATTACATGGTTTTGGGTACTTGCGGAAATCTCTCTTTCCCTTATCAGGTAATGCAGGTAGTGGTGTACCTGATCTTCCGTAATAGTATCTACTTCATATTGGGCATAGTAATTCACAAAATCCCTGAAAAGGGTGGTATAGGTATTTATGGTATTGGGGCTATACCGCCTGCGCTGTAGTTTTTCAAGATATTCAGCTGGCAAAGGTTTTGTTAGTGGGTACTTGCGCTTAGGTGCTTTGTGCTGTTTTGTATGGTTTTGGTTACCCGAAGACTCTTTGGCCTGTGGTGTATTTCCACCATAAAGTGCCGAAGCATCTACCCAGGCTTTGCCCTTAAAGGTGTTAAATAGCTGTTTTAGTGGTACATCTTCCTCACTAACGTACCAGCAATTGTGGGTTTTGCTCCAGCGGGCTTTTAATGCCCTTGCATCTTGTATAAGGATGGGGTCATACTCAAACCACAGGCCCAGGCAGTGCGTATTTCGGTGAAAAAGCCTTTTTACTTCTATGGTTTTTTGGCGGGGATTGGTCATCCCCTAAAAATAGAAAAAAACAGAATTAGGTTTCTATCGTAATCCAAACGCCAGTGCTACGGCCAAACCTGCCGTTTCGGTACGCAGGCGCTTTGCCCCCAGGCTACACTCGGTATAGCCATTGGCTTTGGCCCATTCTATTTCCTTTACGGAGAAATCGCCCTCAGGCCCAATAAGCATTAGCACATTACTGTAGCCTGCCAATTGCTTCAGCAGGTTGGGCATATCATCTTTTTCGCAATGGGCTATAAACTTTTGAGTAGTGGGGTCTTGGGTCTTAAGGTCTGTTAGCCGCAGGGGTTCATTTAATACAGGCCAGTAACAAGCCAGTGATTGCTTGGCGGCTGAGCTCACTATTTTTTGGCCTCGCTCAGTTTTATACACCTTACGTTCAGAGTTATGGCAAATAATGGGCGTTATTTCGCTTATTCCAATTTCGGTGGCTTTCTCCAAAAAAAACTCAAAACGATCATTGCTTTTGGTGGGAGCAATAGCAATATGCAGGTAGGGGGGAGGTGCTTCCTTTTTATGTACCTCAATGTTTTTAAAATGGAGTTGGGTTTTGGTGCCCTCCGTAATCTCCGAAAGGTAAATAATGCCTTTGCCCTGTGTGGTAAGCAGTTTATCTCCGGCACCCATCCGCAGTACGCGGCTGGCATGGTGGCTTTCTTCCTTACCCAGGTAACCTCCTGCCTCTGTTAGTTCATCTGCTAAAAAAAGGTTCATCAGGCGCCTACTTTATCCTTTTTGCTACTGTGCGATTTTGTAATGCCCGATTCTATGTACTGTATCACTTTGCCGGCTACATCCACCCCGGTGGCTTTTTCCACACCTTCCAGCCCGGGTGAGGAGTTTACCTCCAGTATAAGCGGACCGCGCTTACTTTGCAGCATGTCTACACCGGCAATATTTAGTCCCAAAGCCTTGGCAGCACCTACGGCTGCGGCTTTTTCGGCACGGGTAAGTTTTATAAGGGTACCACTGCCTCCACGGTGCAGGTTACTTCTAAATTCGCCTTCCTTACCCTGCCGCTTAAAGGCAGCCACCACTTTGCCATCTATCACTATGGTTCTGATATCAGCGCCACCGGCCTCGGCAATAAATTCCTGCACCAGAATGTTTGCATCAAGTCCATAAAAAGCTTCAATTACCGACTTCGCAGCTTTTTTAGTTTCAGCCAGCACTACACCCAGGCCCTGCGTTCCTTCAAGCAATTTCACAATAAGGGGGGTGCCGCCCACCTGTTTTATCAGGTACTCCACATTACTGGGCCTTTTGGCAAAAGCCGTTTTGGGGATACCTATTTCATGGCGGCTTAATATCTGGGTGGCACGCAGTTTATCGCGGCTACGCACTAAGGCCAGTGAGCTGGTAGTGGTAAATACCTTTTGCATTTCAAACTGGCGGATAATAGAGCTTCCGTAAAAGGTTACCGAGGCGCCAATTCGCGGAATTATAGCATCCACGTTTTCAATGGCATGGTCGCCTACAAATACTTTGGGGTCGCCACTTTCAATTACCACATAGCAGTGAGTGTGGTTTATTACCTCCACCTCATGCCCACGCTGCTGTGCAGCTTCTACAAGCCTTTTGGTTGAGTATAGTTTAGCGTTTGTAGAGAGTATTACAATCTTCATTTTTGTATTTTTTGCTTGTAGCTAATGTCTTTTTTGCTCACATCAACAATAAACCTGTTTTTTAAAAACCGCCTGCCCAATAGTATGGGATATCGCATCTTTTCGCGAAAACTGAGTGTAAACTCTGTTTTAACCTTTTTGTTGAAAACCACTGTGGTTGTGGTAATGCTGTAGCGATAATCCAACTCGCCATTGCTGCTGCGCACTTTTCTTTCCTTAAAGTCAGTAAAGCGGTATTCCTTTTTGTTGGTGATGCCAAATTTAGGATCATAAAAACGCACGCTAAGAATGGTTTGGTCATCTTTTTCCAACAACTTTACCCGTGAGCAATGTAGGGTGGGGGTGTAGGCCCCGGTATCTATTTTACAGGGTATGTTCTCCAGCTCAAATTCCGGAAGGTCAATTCTGTCAATGCTGCCAATTACTGTTTTTTCTGCTGGTTTTTTCGTCATGCTTACAAATGGTCATCTAACAAAAATGAACAACTAAGTGTTTTAACCTTTATCAGGGACGTACACATACTCCTAACTCCCTACTACAAATTCTTTACTCCTTACCTCATGTCACCCTGAGCGATAGTCGAAGGGCTTCATCCACACCTCACTCCACCAAAGCTTTCCTCGCAGTGGCCTTTACCCTGGCATCCACATAGTCATTCTTCAAAAACTTATAGTACCCGGTAATGGCTATCATCGCTCCGTTATCTGTACAATATTGAAAATCGGGAATGTAGGTTTTCCATCCCATAGATTGCTTTCGGGCTGCCAGTTCAGTCCTTAGTGCCGAGTTGGCCGAAACGCCTCCTGCAATCGCCACATGCTTTATGCCGGTATCTTCAACAGCTTTTTCCAGTTTTTCAAATAAAATCTCCATTATGGTGCGCTGTATTGAGGCACACAGGTCATTCAGGTTTTCGGTTACAAAACCGGGGTGTGCTTTTACCTCTTTTTGCAAAAAGTAAAGTATGCTGGTTTTTAATCCGCTAAAGCTAAAGTCGTAGCCCTCAATCCTTGGTTTTGAAAAGCTGAATTTTTGAGGATTCCCTTCCTTGGCATATTTATCAATAAGCGGCCCGCCCGGGTAGGGCAGCCCCATAATTTTGGCCGCTTTATCAAAGGCTTCGCCTGCTGCATCATCAAGCGTTTGCCCAATAAGCTCATAGGTAAAGTAATCGGTAACTTTTACAATTTGGGTGTGGCCACCGGATACGGTTAAGCACAAAAACGGAAAGGGAGGAGCCTCTTTTCCATAGCCCTCAATAAAGTGCGCCATAATGTGCGCCTGCATGTGGTTTACCTCAATTAAGGGAATATTAAGTGCCATGGCCATTGATTTGGCAAAAGAGGTACCTACCAGCAGCGAACCCAGCAGGCCGGGGCCGGAGGTAAAGGCTATGGCGGCCAGTTGATTTGGTGAGATTTTTGCTCTCTTGAGGGCCGCTTCAACTACGGGCACAATATTTTGTTGATGAGCACGAGATGCCAACTCGGGCACAACCCCGCCAAACTCGCGGTGTATGTCCTGATTTGCCGTTACATTTGCCAGCACATCACGGTTTGAGGTAATACCGGCAGAAGTGTCATCACAACTGGATTCTATCCCAAGTATGAATTTTTTCATTTTGCAAAGTTAATATCAGAAGGGTACTTAAAATATTAATGTGGTTTGTGCTCAGCCTGATTTTCGTGCTGCTGGTGCTTACCGTGGTTTTGTCTTTCCCTGCCGTACAAACCAGGGTAGCTAAATATGCTGCAAACTGGCTCAATAAAACCTATGATACCCGTATTGAGCTTGCGCAGATGCGCTACATCTTTCCTGATGAAATTGTACTTAAAGAAGTGTACCTGCCGGATGACCGAAATGACACCCTGATTTATGCTTCACAAATTGACCTCCACCTGCATGGGTTTAATTCTGTAACCAATACTGCTTACAGCAATGGGGTGGAGGTGGATGATCTTAAGTTCTACTGGCTTACTTATCCGGGTGATACGGCAGCCAACTTTATAAAGTTTGTAGATAAATTCAAGTCTGGCGACACCTCTTCATCAAAGCCTTTCAACCTTAAAATAGCGGATGTTAAAATCAATAATGGCATCTTTCAAATGGAAGAGCTGGGCTGCAACGATTGTTTTCGCCTGTTTATGGAAGATCTTAATATTGATGCTTCTGCCTTTGACCTTTTTGGGAGTTACCTAACATTGGATGTTAATGACCTTAACGGGCGAGACAGGTATTCGGTTAACCTTAAGCAGTTTGCCATGCACTTTGGTTACCTGCCCAATCAAATACTAATTGACGATGTGGAGTTTACCACAGCTGCCAGTTATTTTGATGGTAGCCTGAGCCTTAACTATAAACAGATATCTGACTTTAAAGACTTTGTAAATAAAGTAGAGATGGTCGGTGAGATTGAAGAGTCTGATCTCAACTCGCAGGAGATACAGCTTTTTGGGGAGGAGTTTCCTGATTTTGGCCAGTTTGCTATCAGCGGAAGCGTTAATGGCCCTGTAAATAGTATGCAGATTAAAGATGTGGTGCTTGATGTAGCCGGCCGAACTCACCTTGAGGGCAACATTGATTTGAAGAATACCACCACACCTGAAAACCTCTTTTTACATGCTACGGATATTGATCTCAAAACCAATCCTGATGATGCTCAGTTTGTCTACGGACTTTTTGCAGATACACTGCTACCATCGCAGGTAAAGCCGTTGGGTGATGTGCATGTTACAGGCAACTTTAATGGCTACCTCAATAATTTTACAGCCATAGGTCATGTTGAAACAGACCTTGGCGAGCTTGATGCCGATCTCTACCTGTTTAATCCTGATAGTGATGAGAAAACAAAGTATAAGGGTGATATAGAGTTGCGGCAATTTAATCTCGGTAAAATAATAGGGCAGAAGGAACTCGGGCTGGTAAGCAGCGACCTTTTTATAGACGGCAGCGGGCTTGATCCTACCACCATGAATACTAAGCTGAACGGCAAGGTGAGCCTGATTGAATACAACAAATATGGCTATAAAAACATAACGGTAGATGGCAAGGTGGCCGGTGGTGCCTTTAATGGGTTACTAAAAATTCAGGATCCTAACCTGCGTGTGAACTTTAACGGCAAGGCCGGCTTTGAAGAGGATACTTCCAAATACAATTTCACTCTGGATGTATTGGAAGCGGACCTGTATGCCCTCAATTTTGTGGAAGATACCATTGCCGTAGTAACCGGTGAGGTGGACATTGACTTTACTGCCCTTAATTACGATAAGTGGGCCGGTGATATCCGCATACACAACAGTACTTACGAAAACAGTAAAAACTTCCACTTCTTTCAGGATATTACTATCCATTCCGAAGGTCTGGACACCAATAAGTCGCTGAAGTTGCGCTCTAATATTCTGGATGTTACCATGGAGGGCAATTACACCTTTAGCGGTATTGCTGATGCGGTACAATCTCAGGTGGGCCGTTTTGTAAAAACCGTAAAGCCTGTACCTGCGCCTACCGATCAAAACTTTGAATTTGTGGTGGATATCAAAAACTCCCAGATACTTACTGATATCCTGATGAAGGATCTATTTGTGGATCAGAATAGCCATGTTACGGGTAATTACTCTTCCGGCAGTAGCACCTTTAAACTAGTGGTGGAAAGCCCAACCATCAACTATAAAAAGATGAGGGTTAAAAATATTGACCTGAATTTTGAAGGAAGCCCAAATCGCTCTCAACTTGGCTTTAGTGTGGCTAATTTTAATTATAAGGGCTTTGATATTGACTCCATCAACCTGGGTAATTTTTATTATAACGATACCTTGTTTTATGATCTCCGCTGGATATTGAAGGACAGCATTGATAGCCGCACCAACCTCTTGGGCTATGCTATACAAGAGGATACCACTACATACAAATTCGGGGTGTTTGAGTCGGCCTTTAATGTAGGGTTGCAAAAGTTTAAAATACTAGGGGGTAACGAAATTTTGATGGATACGTCAGGGGTTCACATAGAGAACCTGGTAATCCGGAATAAAAGGAAGGCCATCTACATTAATGGTAATATTTCTGAAAACCCTGATCAGATTTTGCGATTGAATATTCGCGGATTTGGTATGGATGTACTCAACTATTTTATTGGATCCAACTCCGCGCGTTTTTCGGGTAAACTGGGTGGTGATGTATTGCTTACCGAATTATTGAGCAAACCCAAATTTGCGGCAGACCTTAATATTGATAGCCTGGAGATGAACGAAGTGTATTTGGGGGATTTCAGCCTTAACAGCGATTGGGCAGTGCAAAATGATACCATTAATCTTGAGGCCCGCATGAAAACCGGAGAGCTCACCACTTTTATTGGCAAGGGCTATTATCAGCCGGATTCGCTGGGCGATATCTCCCTCGATCTGAATTTTAACCGTTTTAAACTGGCCGCCTTTAATCCGTTTTTAGATGGGTTGGCTGAAAACCTCAGAGGGTATGCTAATGGCAAGGTTTCTATGAGTGGAAATACCGGGGCACCAAAGTTTAATGGAGAACTGGAGTTACCCCAAACGGCTTTTACCATAAGCCTGCTTCAAACCGATTACAACTTTGTAAATACCCCAAAGGTTAAAATTACCCCTGCGGCTATTTCCTTTCCGGGATTAAAAGTTAGGGATACGCAATACGGTACCCAGGCCCAGGTGGAAGGGAAAATCAGCCACAACAACTTTGCTGATTTTAAATTTGATATACATGTAAAAGCAGATGAGCTACTGGTGCTCAATACCACATCTAAAACAGAAGACCCTTATTACGGAACCGCTTTTGTGAGTGGGGATATTGACATTACCGGCCCATTGGATGAAATTTTAGTTAGTGCGGATGTGATATCGGCCCGTAACACAAAGTTTTACCTACCCATTGATGGCGCTACAGAAGTAGACAAAACGGGGTTTGTAACTTTTGTTGATTACAGCAAAAAAGAGGAGGAGTCCGAAGGCCCTGTAGCTATTAACATCAACAAAGGGGTTACCATAGATTTTAAGATTGAGGTGGATCAAAATGCCGATGTAGCCATTATTGTGGATTCAGATGCCGGTAACCAGCTGGAATCTAAAGGCGTAGGTAATATCCGCTTAATTATGAAGCCCTACAGCGACCTGGAAATGTATGGCACTTACACCGTAATCCAGGGGTATTACAATTTTGTATTACCCTTATTGAGTCAGAATCTTCTCAACAGAAAATTTGATGTGCTACGTGGTGGCTCTGTTACCTGGAATGGTGATCCGCTGGGGGCACTTATTAGCCTTACGGCCAGATATACTACCAAGGCCGATCCGAGTGCATTGCTTGCAGGAGCTACATCCGGTGGCCCAACTCTTACTATTTTGGATCTATATTTATCAGGAGAGCTTACTGACCCTGAAATACGTTTTGACCTTTCGGCACCGCGAGCCCCCAGTACTGTGCAGTCGGCTATTAGCAACCAGGTAGCTAATCAGGATAATTTGTACACGCAGGTTTTCTCCATTCTGGCTTTAAACCGCTTTGCGCCACCCCAGGGCCTTGAGTTGAGTTCAGCCGGTCGTTCCCTGGGTTTTTCAGCACTTACCAGCCAGGCGGCCAGTTACATTAACCTCCTTACGGGAGATTACCAGGTTTCGCTGGATTACCAGGAGGGTGATCAAAATGAAACTGTTAACGAAATTGGCCTGCGCAGCGAAGTAGAAGTGGGTGTGAGCAAACGTTTTCTGGATAATCGCTTTGTGGTGAGTACCTCGTTAGGTGTTGCTGTAGATAGAAGGCCCGATCAGCGGCAGTTTGCCTCTGATGCTGAAATTGAATACAACATTACGGAGGATGGCCGCTTCAGGGCGAAAGCCTTTAACAGGCCTGTGCAGGATCAGTACAACTTTGGGCAGCAAAACTACCAGCAAGGCCTTGGTGTTTATTACCGCATTGATTTTAATACATTAAGAGACCTTTGGGAAAAGGAACTTGCCAATAATGGCGAAGCCACCAAAGAAGAGGAAGAAGAGGTAGAGGAAGAGCCCGGTAAATTAGATGACATCCCTCAGGAGGATGGCGATGCTAAGGAGTAGGCGAACACTCCAACCTACATCATGGCATTTTCAACTATGGTAAGCCCGTAGCCGGTTATGCCCACGCGCTTAAGCGGGTTGTTGGTAAGTAGTTTTACTTTTGAGATACCAAGGTCATGTAAAATCTGCGCACCAACTCCAAAATCCTTAGCATCCTTCGTAAAGCTCATTTTCACAGCCTTTTCATTGTTTCCCTCCAGCTGCTTATACTCGCGCAGGCGCTCCAGCAGGTTTCCTGCAGATTTCTCCTGATTCATATACACGATGGCACCTTTACCTTCTTCAGCTACCAGGCTCATGGCTCTTTCTAGCTGATGCCCCGTATCCGAAGTAAGTATTTCAAAAATATCATGAGCTACGGTAGCGGAGTGCATACGCACTAATACGGTTTCATCGCGCTCCCATTTTCCACGCGTTAACGCAATATGTATTTGCCCATTGGTGGTTTGCTCGTAGGCCCTTAGCGTAAACTCCCCAAAGCGGGTGTGTATAGGAAATTCTTCCCGTTTCACAATCAGCGACTCAAGGTTCATGCGATACGCCACCAAATCCTCAATGCTGATGAGCTTAATGTCAAATTTTTTGGCAATCTCCATAAGCTCCGGCAGGCGGGCCATTGTGCCATCTTCATTCATTATCTCTACTATTACACCTGCTGGTTTTAAGCCGGCAAGGCGCGCCAGGTCAATAGCAGCTTCGGTATGTCCGGTTCTGCGCAACACACCACCGGGTTTGGCTATAAGCGGAAATATGTGGCCGGGTTTGGCCAGATCAAACTGGGTTGTTTTATCATCCACCAGGGCCAGTATGGTTGTGGCCCTGTCAGATGCTGAAATACCTGTAGTCACCCCATCTCCCTTTTTATCTACCGATACGGTAAACTGGGTATTCATAGGGTCGGTATTGTTGTTTACCATCAACTCAAGGCCTAGTTCCTTACAGCGACTTTCTACCATCGGGGCACAAATAAGGCCGCGCCCTTCCTTGGTCATAAAGTTTATCATTTCAGGAGTTACCATCTCGGCAGCAGCCACAAAATCGCCTTCATTCTCACGATCCTCATCATCCACCACTATTACCACCTTACCCTTACGGATATCCTCAATGGCGGATTCAATACTATCTAAATTACTCTTGATTTCTACGTGTTGGCTGCCAGGCATTGCTTTTTACTCCTTTAAGATATAATGTGAACCCTTCAAGTAGCGCCAGGTTCATGTGGACAAAATGTCCCGGGTATTTTAAAAAACCCGCTTTTTTGCTTTGCGAAAATAATATACCGATAAGTCCCAAACCTAAGAATACCGCATAAAATACCGCAAACACAGAATAGAAAATACCTGTTGGCGCCAGTAGGGTAGATAAAGGAATAAGCGCAATAAGAAAAAACGGGGTGAACCACCGCAACACCTTGTGCGAAAGAAAAATGAAACCAGCCGGGAAAAAGTGGGTAAAAAGCATGGAGCGGTAGGCCGTAAGGTTTTGAAAATTACCGATGGAAATGCGAACCTTACGCTTATATTCTTCGGTGCTTTCTACGCTTACATCCTCATGGCATGTGGCTTTCGCCAGAAACTTCACTTTATAGTTTTGCTTCAGTACCGCCATGGTGATGTAAAAATCTTCCATAAAAAACAATGGCGGAATTTTAGGGAACAGTTCCCTGCGGATGATATAACATCCACCTTCAACCCCCATGGTAGTTCCAAATACGTCAGACTCGGCTTGTTTTATAGCATTTTCAAGCCGCAGGTAAAAGTTCTCCTGGCGGCTGATGCCGGTACCTTTTACGTGGGTGTAGCAAATTTTACCACCGGCAATACCGGTTTTCTTGTCCTGCAGGCCTAGCGCAATCTGCTCGATGGTTTCAGGTATAAAAAGGATATTGGCATCGGTAAGTATGATGTTATCCGCAGTGCTTTCAGCAACCAGTTGATTTACAATACCCGCTTTACCGGTGCGCTCTTTAAAGCGCTTAAAGTAAAGGTTGGGGTACTCATTCTGTAAAGCCTCAATTATTTCATCTGTTTTATCAGAGCTCGCATCTGAGCCCACCCGCACCGAAATTTTATCTTTTGGGTAGGTAGTGGTGAAGGTGCTAATAATCTTTTCCCGAATCACAGCCTCCTCATTATAGGCTGCAAAAATTATTTCAATGGTTGGGTAGGTGGTAAGTGCTGATACATTCTGTCTCTTTTTGGAAAGTGCACCAAAAAGCAACATCATTAGCGGATAGATTATGTAGGTATGCACTATCCCGTAAAGGCATATAAAGAATAGTATTTCTAACATAAATTATCCCGGTAAAAATTAAGCAGCTGACGACCCAGTGCCTTGTTGCCATAATTGTTCTCAATATTCTTTCGGGCATTGACGCCTATTTCTTCCGTTTTATCTTCTTCATTTAGCGCCTCCAAAATTCGCTGAGCAAAGTCTTCAGGGCTATCTGCCAGCAGAATATCATGTCCGTTATTTACCCTAACGCCTTCAGCACCTATTGAAGTGCTTACCTGGCATTTGCCAAGCGCCATATTCTCAATAATCTTTATCCGCATACCGCTTCCCGCTAAAAGCGGAATGACTGCGATACGGCTACCACAAACAAACTCAGCCATATTGGGTACATCAGGATGTACTGAAATTCCCTGCCTTGTAAATTGTTGAAAATACCCTGGCATGTGTCTCCCGCCAAGCCTGAAAGTTATATCGGGCCGGCTTTTTTTGAGGATAGGCCACACTGAATTTACAAACCAGTCCACGCCTTGCACATTTGGCATCCAGTCAAAACTGGCCAGGTAACACAAATCGCTTTTGTAGGTGCTTTGGTGAGGGCGGGGCTTAATTTTTTCAAGATCAATACCGCAGGGGATGGATACTGTTTTAAGCTCAGGTACCATCTTTTTAATAGCCTTTTCATCTTCTTCAGTAATTGCCACTACCGCATCCATCCGCGCAAAAATATCTTGCTCAAACCTTTTAAGTCGTTTAACCTGTATTTTTAAATACGCCTTTTGGAATATGTCAGTTTGATTACTGATATGCCTTTCCCAGATTTGATATTCTACATTGTGTGCCCGCAAAACTACAGGCGCTTTGGTAATGCTCCTGATCATATCAAGATATACGGCCATTGACAGTCCTTCGATTTGTATGATATCAAATTTCTGCGACTCCAGTATGGATTTAAGTCGGGCAGCATACCCTTTTTGGAAAAAGCGGGATACGTGGTAAGGCTGGCCCGAAACAAGATTAATGGCCGCGCCCATTGGGTTTATATCGGTATTTACTTCAATTTTATGTAAATCAAGATCAGCTGGCATTTCTGCTGCAATAGAAGCGCCATCCTTAAAGTGCTTACGAGTATTGAGGCTCAGAACGGTTAAGGAAGCTTCATTTTTCAAAAATCCATCAATCATGCTCGCCATGGCTATACTGCTGCCATCATTGGCAGGATAAGGCACTTTATTGGTTAGCACGAGTATTTTCAAGGGATTACAGCGAGTTCGTGAGCAAATACCAGAAGGTTACTTCTATTTTTTTTTCCGTGCAAAAATGCCTGAAATTTTCTTAAAAGGCTTTAAGTAAATCTCAATATTAAACAGGGCGCTGTCGGTAGCTGATTTATAGGTGAGAAATATGCCTATAGGTAAAAGTATAGCATTGGCTGTCCACATGGCCCTCAGTGGCGACCATACCAGCTCGCGGCCCAGTTTTTCAAATGAGTAGCTGGTAACGTGGTAAATAATAAATATTACCACTGAAATAACTACCGGCATACCCATACCTCCTTTGCGGATAATTGCACCCAATGGGGCACCAATAAAAAATAGCACCAGGCATGAAAATGATATGGAGAACTTCTTATGCCACTCCAATATATGCCGGGCAATTATCTTTTCCCTCCATACATACTCCAGCCCACTGTTTTCAAAATAGGAGGCATTGCTACGCGCAATCCGCAAGGCGTTCTGGATTATCCTGGGGTGTTCCTCCTCATTAATGTTGGCCAGTATAAAATTGTCCATTTTGGCAATCGTACGTTTTTCCTGTACGGTATCCCTAATCTGGTTGGCCACATTAAAGGAGTATTTGTCTTCCATCTGATCGTTAAATTCCTTTTTACGCGCATCATAAGCAATGTAGAGCGAGTCTGTGGCTTCATCCAACTGCACCACATTCAGCATGTCAAAATCCTTGCGTGAGCCCTTGCGCATATCACCTCCCTGAAAATCAGAAAGGTTAAACCGGATTAATGATCTTGAAAAAGAGGAGCGGGCCAAGGGGTAGTTATCTCTGTCCTGCGCTTTATTAGGATAAATATCCTCATAAGAGTTTCCATCAAACAATTCAATATTTAGATACATCTCATCAGGTGTAACCTCCATCTTTCCGGTTTCGGAAGTTATCACCTTCATGTTGCCCATGTTCTTGGAATGATCGTACACATATACATTGCGCAACTCATTCTGGTTTTCCCCAAACTTTTCGCCCACTTTAATAGAGTAATCCTCAATGCCCGTGTAAAAAACACCCTGCCTGATATTAAGCGCAGGTTTTTTGTTGGTAATATTACGCAGTAGGGTTTCGCTTTTAAGGTTTGCAACCGGAATTACATAATTAGCAAAGAAAAATGCACCTATAGCCACCAGGGTTATAAAGATGATAATAGGCCGCATTACCCTGATGAGCGAATTGCCGGAAGCCTTTAGCGCGGCCATTTCATTATGCTCACCCAGGGTGCCAAACGTCATGATGGAAGAAAGTAATACGGCCAATGGCAGTGCCATGGGCACAACAGTGGCCGATGTATAAAATAGCAATTCAGCTATATAATACCATTCCACACCACGGCCTACAAGGTCGTCAATGTATTTCCACACAAATTGCATGAGCAGAAACAGCACCATCACCAAAAAGGTGATGATGAACGGCCTGATGTAGGACGTTAATACAAAACGGTCAATGATTTTCATTAGTCAGCTATGTAGTAGCCGGGGTAGTCCTTTTTGTTGAACTTAAAGTAGCTGTTTGGCACATCCTTGTTAGGCTCAAAGCTGGTAATCACAAAAGTGGTGGTGGTGCCGTTTTTACCCCATTGCTTAAGGGAAACAATTTTCTTGGAGATTTTTTCAATGGAAACGATAATCTTCTCAATTTCCTCAGAGGCTGTAGGCTTAAGTTCCACATCCTGTATATCCTTACCATCTTTTTTATAGGTTTTACCCAGCTTAAAGCTGTATCCTTTTTTGTAAAGATTTAAAATAGAGGAGGGAGTCATTCCCTCGTCATCCTGCTCAGTGTAATCCGTAACCTGTACTTCCTCATCGGCCTTTAAAATGGTGTAGAGCTTTTTGCCATCGCGTATTTGCTCAATACCCATAAACTTAAGGCGGTAATCATTTCCCCTTATAGCTATGGTACCGGTTTCCTTTTGTACCACAGGTGGCTGCACCTTCTTATTTTCAAAGGTGTAATTAAACCCGAGAAAAAGATTTTTATAGGATTTAAGCTTTTCTGAGGCTTCAGTAAGAAGCTGCTTGGCTTCTTTATTGGTTGGTTGTGCAAATGCTTGTTGGGTGGTAAAAATTACCAGGGCAAGCGCCCCTATCCTTGTTGCTAACTTCATTTATGTTTACAAGTTAAATTTATCCTGCTCATTTTTCAATAACTGTTCCAAAGCCATTTCATCCGGTATCAAAACCTGCCGGGCTTTGCTGCCTTCAAACGGACCAATAATACCGGCTGCTTCCAGCTGGTCAACTATACGCCCTGCGCGGTTATAGCCCAGTTTCAGCTTGCGCTGAATAAGGCTCGTACTTCCTTGCTGGTGTATTACAATCACACGGGCTGCATCTTCAAAAAGAGCGTCTCTCTCGCTCGGATCACCGGCATCAGGTATGCCACCACCTTCATCATCTCCTTTATACTCAGGTAGCAGGTATGCTTCGGGGTAAGCCTTTTGGTTACCGATGTAATCTGTAATATCCTCCACCTCCGGAGTATCCACAAAAGCACATTGTATACGTATCAGATCCTGACCGGAGGAATATAACATATCCCCCTTACCAATTAATTGTTCAGCACCCCCCGCATCCAATATGGTACGTGAGTCAATTTTTGAGGTTACCCTAAAGGCAATCCTTGCCGGGAAGTTGGCCTTAATAATACCGGTAATAACGTTTACCGAAGGTCTTTGTGTAGCCACAATAAGGTGAATACCAATGGCACGCGCCAGCTGTGCCAAACGTGCGATTGGCGTTTCCACCTCTTTACCGGCCGTCATAATAAGGTCGGCAAACTCATCAATCACCAAAACAATGTAAGGCAGGTAGCGGTGACCATTCTCGGGGTTCAGCTTGCGCTGTACAAATTTGTGATTGTACTCCTTAATGTTACGGCACATCGCATCCTTTAGCAAGTCATAGCGGTTGTCCATCTCAATACAAAGGCTGTTCAGGGTATTGATCACCTTTTTAGTATCGGTAATAATCGCTTCTTCGCTATCGGGTAGCTTGGCCAGGTAGTGGCGCTCAATTTTATTAAACAGGGTAAGTTCCACCTTTTTTGGGTCAACCAGAATAAACTTAACCTGCGAAGGGTGCTTCCTGTAAAGTATAGAAGTAAGGATAACATTAAGGCCAACCGACTTACCCTGACCTGTAGCACCAGCCATAAGCAAGTGCGGCATTTTGGTAAGGTCGGCCATTAACGTTTCATTACTGATGGTTTTACCAAAGGCAATAGGTAATTCCATTTCAGTTTTCTGAAATTTCTCACCTTTTATCAGGTTGCGCATAGGCACCACCTGAGGGTTGGTATTAGGTACCTCAATACCTATGGTTCCCTTACCGGGGATGGGCGCAATGATACGAATACCCAATGCAGCCAACGAAAGGGCAATATCATCTTCCAGGTTTTTGATTTTGCTGATACGCACACCTGCAGCAGGCACAATTTCATATAATGTAACAGTAGGGCCAATGGTGGCCTTTATTTTAGAGATTTCAATATTGTAGTTGTTCAGCGTTTCTACAATCTTGTTTTTGTTCTCCTCCAGTTCTTCCTGGTTTATGCTTATGCCACTTTGTTGAAACTCCCTGAGCAGGTCAATAGGAGGGAGCTTAAATTTGGATAAATCCAGCTTGGGGTCGTATTCTCCAAACTCCTTAAGCTTGTTGTTCAGTTCTTTTTCCGATAGTTCTTCTTCCTCTTCCTTTTGCTCAATTTCAAAGTTTTCATCTTCAGAAACCAAAGGCTCAGGAGC
This sequence comes from Schleiferiaceae bacterium, assembly GCA_963758205.1. Classification (GTDB taxonomy): domain Bacteria; phylum Bacteroidota; class Bacteroidia; order Flavobacteriales; family Schleiferiaceae; genus Owenweeksia. Next base: position 265,854 of record CAVWUM010000006.1, on the reverse strand, counting down.
AGGTTTTTCTACTTCCTCAACAATAAGCGGCTCGTGCTCTTCCTGTGTTTCTTCTTCCTCAGCGTCTTCTTCATCATCAAAGCTAACCTCCATTTTGGCCGGTTCAGGTTCTTTTACATCCGGTACGGGTGTGGGTGCTGGTTTGGCTTCGGCTGTTTCTTTTTCCTTTACGGGAAGTCTAGGAAGATTAAGATTGGCGAAAAATGAATTTATACGTTCGGGGGTCCATTTAAAACGTACCGCCAAAAATATCAGCATAGAAAATACAAGCACAGCTGCGGAGCCCACAGGGCCCGCAAGTGAGCTTAGCCATTGCAGGGTAAAGTACCCTCCGGCACCAGCCAGCACGGGGTAGGGGGTGGCTACATAGGCAATAGCTGCCGGAAACCATATCAATAAAAAAATGATGCCCCCAAGCTGCCTACTTAGCCTCATTAGTTTTACATGCATGCTAATGCGCAAGCCTACTAAAATCAGAAACCAAGGCACTAAAAATGCTGAAATACCAAACCAGTTGTAAATAAACTGATGACTGATAGAGGCGCCCAGTTTGCCTAAAACGTTTTTCACTTTATAGTCCGGCCGGTTCATCAATTCAAAAAAACCGCCCTGCAGGTCGCTTTGGTCGGCTTGCCAGTTATACAGGTAAGAGGCAAACGCCCCGATAAGAAATACGGAAAGAAAAATCAGGAAAATACCAAAAACCGTATGATTGGTTTTATTAGTAAAGAACCGCTTTAAAGCGGCTCTGGTATTGGATTTAGAACTTGTACTCGTCTTTTTCTTCTTCGCCATTCGGCCTCGATCAATTAGTGGCCAAAAATAAGAACATTATCCCAAGGGTGGGAGCGGAATTGCAGGAGTTATGAAGACCTATTTTTTGATAGCTATTTTGTGGGTTGAGGATTGTGTTCCTAAAAGTCCAACTCCATTATTGACATTGCTATGTACCTGTACATTTTCCGCAAAAGGATTGTCCTTTGTAGCGAAGTAAGCAGCATACGTTCTGAAAAACTCGTAGTAGTCATAATTAATTGCGCTGAGAGTTATGGTGATGTCTTCGTTCAATAGCTCCAGGTAATTACCCAAGGTAATTTCAATTTTCTTAGTAGTTCCATCAAATGAGTTATCCTTTAAGTAGCCAGTAAAACCTGAAGTCACATATTCACCCGGGCTGGGAATCAAAATGGTATCAAAGCGCATGTACTGAAAGGTTTCAATTTCTTTATTGTTTGTATAGAAGGTAAGTGGAAAACCATCGGCACTGATATTAAAAGAATAGAAATTCAATCCAATAGGATCATTAAAAGAAAAAGTAAGAGTGCGGTCGGACTTATTAAATTCGGGAGATATTATAACCACGGTGTCAGGAACTAAAACAGTAGCTTCTATTTCTTTAAAACCTGTCTTGCTCGCCCTAATTGTATATGATTTGCCAATCTCAAAGTTTTTAGCTTCAAACAAACCTGCATATAAAACTTCCTCAAGGCTATCTTTAAAAGTGCCATTTTCATAACTAACCACTTTAGCGTCATAAAGGAATCTCTGTTCTTGAACATTAAATAGCGAAGAGGTTTGACCTATTTCTATATGGTTTACCGTGCTATACCACCAAATCGAATCATTCGGGAAAACAACTTTTTGGCTATCGGTGGGGCTGATTACTCCAAACATGCTAAGCTTTGGTTCGGTTTCCGGCCAATCATATGCTATTTCTTTTTCGCATGCCGAAACGGCCAGAATACCCATAAGGCCTAAGATGTAAAAAGTGCTTTTCATTAAAACGTATATCTGTAGTTTACTGAGGGTAATATCGGGAACAGGCTAATCTGCGTAACCTTAATCTCACCTGCTTTATTTTTTTTCAAATCAATGTAAAAAGGATTGTTACGATTATAAGCATTGTAAAGACCTATGCTCCAGATTCGGGTTCCTCTCTTTTTTGTTTTGTAAAATTAATGGCCAAATCCAGGCGGTGATAAGCCGGATATCTCAATGCATTTCTATCACTAATATCTTCATATCCGCCCCCGGGAATTGGAAGGTTACTACCACCATAACCATAAGACGATACTCTTCCCTGTGGACCCGTAAAAGCTATCCCACTTTGATAAACCCAATTGGCGCTAACGTCTATCTTTTCATTAAACCTGTGATTAAGTACTATTGAGAGGTCATGTCGCCTGTCATAACGATAGGGGAAGGTTTTGCCATCATTAAGGTTTGAAAAAGTACGGGTGGTGCTGGCCAAGGTGTAGGCTATCCAACCGGTGGTTTTTCCTTTGCTCTTTCTGAGTAATACTTCCAGGCCATAAGCTTCAGCTGTTCCATCGGTTTCCACTACATTTTGCCAGTCGGTTAAAGTAAGGTAGCTGGCACCTTCTTTATACTCAATAAGGTTTTGCATGGTTTTATAAAATACCTCAGTAGTAAGCTCCCAGGTTTTCTGTTTAAAATACTTTGTGCTGCCAATTGCGTATTGTTGCGATTGCTGCGGCTTTACTTTATCAGTGGCCGAAACCCAAAGGTCAGTAGGTACCCCCAGCCCGGTGTTGGAGAGTAGGTGTAGAAACTGGGTCATCTCTGCGTAGGAACCAAATAGGATCCAACCATCATTTAGAAAATACTGTGTTGACAGACGGGGTTGAAGTGAAGTATACTTTGATGTTTCTACATCATAAATGGCATAATGAAGACCTCCATTTACCTGCCATTGAGAACCTATATTCCAGGTATCTTCCGCATAAGCGGTGATTTCGTTACTATAAATGACGTTGGAAAGGTCCTGCTGGTTTTCAATTTTATCCTGAAAAAACTCCTCATAATACTGAACGGCTCCCGGCCTGAAGGTGTGGTAGGAATAACCTGTGCCAACACGCAGGGTATGTTTATGGTCAATTTTGTAGTTCAAATCATACCTCGCGGAAACATCTTCAATAAGGCTTTTATAATTAATCCTGGTAAACTCTATAGGCCATGATTGCTCGCTATGCGTATTAAACTGATAGTTATTGTACGATAGCAACAGATCTGTCGAAAGGCCGGATTTAAACTTATGACTCCAGTTGGTGGATACTGTATGGTTTTTCCAGTTGATGCCACTCTTTTCCTCGTAACCGCTTTGTTCATCCTCATAGTGGTACCTGAACTTATCAGCGGAGTGAAAATAGGAGAGGCTGATCTCATCCTTCTCACTAATGATGTGTTTAAGTTTGGTGTTGACATCTCCAAAGTGATAAAACAGTTGCTGACTCTCTTCCAGAAAAGGTACTACCACCAAATCATAAATACTGCGCCTGCCGGATATTATAAATGACGTTTTATCTTTTATGATTGGCCCTTCTATCAAAAGCTTAGGCGCAATAAGGCCCAGCGATACGGAACCATGATATTCCTGCATGTTGCCTTGTTTGAGATTTACATTAAGAACGGAACTTAGCCGGCCACCATACCTTGCCGGAAAACCGCTTTTAAGTAATTCCACATCTTCAATCATATCTGCATTAAATGTGGAGAAAAAACCGAAAAGGTGCGAGGCATTGTAAACCGGTACACCATCCATCAAGATGAGATTCTGATCTGGCGAGCCACCACGAACATAAAAGCCGGAGGTACCTTCGGTGCCACCCTGTACACCCGGCAGCAGTTGAATGCTTTTTAAAACATCGGGTTCACCCAATAGAGTGGGTATTGTAGTTATTTCCTTTGCTGATAGCTGTACACTCCCTGTTTGGGTTACCTGTTCAATATGTTTTGGAGCTGTGACTTCCGCTTCTCTAAGGTTTTCGGTTGTTGAGTAGAGGATGAATTCAACTACCTGATTGCTTCTTAAATTAATAGATTTAGTAACCGGTGTGTAACCAATAAAGGAGGCAGTAACCTGGTATTTCCCTTGCTTAAGATTAAAATTAAAAGTCCCGGTTTTATTAGTAGTGGTGCCTTGATTCAGGCTTTCAATCAACAAATTGGCTCCCTCAATAGGGGCTTTGGTTCTGCCATCTACCACTCTACCTGAAAGAACAAAATGTTGCGCTTTTAGGAGGATAGTAGCAAAGCAGAAAAGAAGAATGAATAATCTTTTCAAAGGCGGGTTTAAGGATTAATCCGCCAAGTAAACAAATAATATGCCTTGTAGGAAATTTACCTTGCTAAAAAAGGAGTTTTCAGAAGTTATTCAATAATGTCAGTCCTCTCGCATTGGCTAAATTTGCAGGCTCTTCTAAAAACTAAGTGATGGCAAAGAAAATACAGATACTGAGTGTAATGTCGGAATTAGGTGCAGGAACCCGGGGTTCGAGCCTTGGTTTTGAAGCTCTTAAAATGGCCAGCTTAAAGTATGATTACCAGTTTTTTACCAAGCGAAATATAAAGCGTGTAAAAACTGAGAATGACCTGATATTTAAAAAGAGTACACGAAAGTTTGCCAAGCGCCTTGATGGTATTGAGCGGATGTATAGAAACATTGAGAAAGAGGTTTCACAAAAGCTTAAAAACAATTTTTTTCCGGTTATCTTTTCAGGAGATCACAGCAATGCCGGGGGAACGATTTCAGGTATTAAAACCGCTTATCCGAAAAAGCGTTTGGGCGTAATATGGATTGATGCCCATGCGGACTTGCATTCGCCTTACACCAGCCCCAGCGGCAATGTACATGGTATGCCACTGGCCACTGCCGTGCATGATGATAACCTGGAAAACCAGAACAACCAACCTTCTGAAGAAACAATCTGGCACTGGAATGAAATGAAGGGTAGTAACCAGCGTGTAAAGCATTCCGACCTGTTTTTTATTGGGGTAAGGGATACCGAGGAGCCGGAAGACAACCTCATGAAAAAGCACAGCATTCCTAATGTTACTACCGATGAGTTGCGGAAGCTGGGTGTGAAGGAAGTGGCCAAAAAGGCACTTGAACACCTTAAGGATTGCGAAATCATCTATATATCATTTGATGTGGATAGCATGGACCCCAGTGTGAGTCGTGGCACCGGAACACCCGTGCCGGGCGGACTTACTGAAGATGAAGCACGCGACCTTATTTTAAATCTTATTGAGGATAAGCGCCTGTGTTGCTTTGAAACTACAGAGATAAACCCTCTTTTAGATGATAAGGGCAACGCTATGGCCGAAGCCGCATTTAGAGTGGTAAAGCCGGTTATTGAAAAAATTGAAAACAAACTGAAAGCCAAATAATGACTGAACTAAAGTCAATGCTGGAGGCAAAAGCCATTGAAGCCTTAAAAAATCTGTATGGTACTGATGTGGAATCGGTAGAGTTGCAGCCCACCCGTAAGGAGTTTGAGGGCGATGTAACTATCGTGGTATTTCCTTATTTAAAGGCCAGCCGCAAAGGACCGGAGCAAACGGCTGAAGAGCTGGGTAAGCATTTGGTAGAATCGGTTTCTGAAATATCAGATTACAATGTGATCAAGGGCTTTCTGAACCTTAGTATTTCGAATGATTATTGGGCTGGCGCTCTTCAGCAAATTAGTGCTACGGCCAATTATGGTATCGCACCGAAAGGTGATAATTCCATATTGGTGGAATACTCTTCACCCAATACCAACAAACCACTGCACTTAGGGCACATCCGTAATAACCTCTTGGGTTACTCGGTTTCGGAGATTTTGAAGGCAGCTGGAAATGATGTTATCAAAGTTCAGATCATTAATGATAGAGGTATCCATATCTGCAAAAGCATGGTGGCCTGGGAGAAATTTGGCCAGGGCGAAACTCCAGACTCCACAGGTATGAAAGGAGATAAGCTGGTTGGGAAGTATTATGTGGAGTTCGATAGGGAATATAAGAAGCAAATTGAGCAGCAGATAGAAGCCGGGGTTGATGCTAAAGAAGCCAAAGAAAAAGCTCCATTAATTATTGAAGCCCGTGAAATGCTTAAAAAATGGGAGCAGGGTGATACGGAAGTTGTAAAGCTGTGGGAAACTATGAATGGCTGGGTATATAAAGGTTTTGAAGAAACCTATAGCCGCTTGGGAGTTGATTTTGACAAATACTATTACGAGAGCGATACTTACCTGTTGGGTAAAAAAGTGGTGGAAGAAGGCCTTGAGAAAGGTGTTTTTGAAAAAGACCCTGATGGATCAGTGTGGATTGATTTAACCGATGAAGGATTGGATCGTAAAATTTTATTGAGAAGTGATGGCACCAGTGTATATATGACGCAGGATATTGGCACGGCCATTCAGCGTTTTGAGGATTTTACTGCCAATGGTATGATTTACACCGTGGGAAATGAGCAGGATTATCACTTTAAAGTGCTCTTTTTGATTTTGGATAAACTCGGTTATGACTGGGCTAAAAACCTGTATCATCTTTCGTATGGTATGGTTGATTTGCCTACCGGCAAAATGAAATCCCGTGAAGGAACTGTGGTGGATGCGGATGACCTGATTGACCAAATGGAGGAAACGGCCGAAAAAATTTCGGAGGAGCTTGGGAAAACCGAAGGGATGACCACTGAAGAGAAAAAAGCCTTATACCACATGGTAGGAATGGGGGCTCTTAAATACTACATCCTTCGTGTTGATCCGCGTAAGCGTATGATGTTTAACCCGGAGGAATCTATTGACTTTCAGGGAAACACCGGGCCGTTTATCCAATACACCCATGCCCGTATAAAATCATTGATGCGGAGAGGCGAGGAGCTTGGCCATGCTACAGACAAGGCAGGTGATTATAAAAACCTTCAGCCATCTGAAAAGGAATTGGTGAAGGCACTGGCTCAATTCCCGGAAACGGTAAAAGAAGCGGCCGAAAGCCACAGCCCGGCTGTAGTTGCCAGTTATATATATGAGTTGGTGAAGTTGTATAATGCGCTGTACCAGCAATTGCCTATTCTTCAGGATGATGATAAATCTGCGATTTCTTTCAGGTTAAAGCTTTCAGCTTCCGTTGCTGATCTTATAAAAACCGGAATGAGATTGTTGGGGATTGATGTGCCGGAGAGGATGTAGGTGTAAATACGGAATACGAAGTTGGAAATACGAGGTGTAAAACGTTGAGGGGTTATAGGGCAAGTTGAAAAATTGTTTTGATAACCTAAGTGCAATTTATATTTTTGATTTATAAATATGAATTGTAATGACAACCTTCACATCTTCTTTACCGGATGATCTTTTAAACAGGTTGGGCGAAGCTGCTCAAAGGCTTAATCTCCCAAAAAATAAACTCATAGAACGTGCCCTTGAAATATATCTTGATCAACTTACCCGTGCTGAGTATGTAAAATCATACAGGCAGGCGGCCGAGGATGTAAGCACCATGATGGTGGCCGAAGAGGGTATGAACGAATACCTTACTCAACTTAGCGAGCACGATGAAGCAAGGTGAGATCTGGGAGATGTACTTTGACCCCACCCAGGGCAGTGAGCAATCGGGTAGGAGGCCTGCGGTAATAATCAGTGGCAACCTGCTGAATAAATATCTCAATGTGGTGATAGTCTGTCCGCTAACTACCAGGGTAAAGAATTACAAGGGCAATGTGGTTTTAGAACCGGATAGTGAAAACGGCCTGTACACCCAAAGTGAGATTTTAGTGTTTCATGTAAGGTCGGTATCCAAAGAGCGCCTTAAGAAGAAAGTGGGCCATATCAGCCCGGCTCAACTTAAGGAAGTAAAACAGGGCCTTGATGATATTTTGAGGTATTAAACCCGCTTCCAATCACCCTTTACATTCTTTACCTTTGCCGCCCATTTGCACTTTGACTGTGTACATGTTTTAGAATTTCGATTTTAGCATTTAGAATTTGATATAAGGATGTTTGATAATTTACAGGATAAGTTAGACAAGGCGTTTCACGTACTTAAGGGCCATGGGCAGATTTCGGAAGTAAACGTAGCCGAAACCGTAAAAGAAATAAGGCGCGCCCTGGTTGATGCTGACGTTAGCTTTAAAATTGCCAAAGAGGTAACTGGCCGCATTAAGGATGAAGCCCTTGGGCAGAAGGTTTTGACATCGTTACAGCCCGGTCAGCTTATGACTAAAATTGTGCGCGATGAGATTGCTAAACTTATGGGTGGCAGCGTTGCTGAGTTGCAGCTCACATCTTCTCCCAGTATAATATTAATGGCTGGTCTTCAGGGTTCGGGTAAAACCACGCACTCCGGTAAACTGGCCAACTATCTTAAAAGAAAGAGAACGAAGCGCCCGCTTTTGGTGGCCTGTGATGTATATCGTCCTGCGGCTATCAACCAGCTTAAAGTGGTTGGTGAGCAGATTGGTGTGGAGGTTTACACTGAAGAGGAAAATAAAAATCCCGTTTCTATTGCTGAAAATGCTGTAAAGCATGCCAAAGCCAATGGCTTTAATGTAGTGATTGTGGATACGGCCGGTCGTTTGGCTATTGACCAAACTATGATGACCGAGATTCGTAATATACATGATTCCATCAATCCTGATGAAACCCTTTTTGTGGTGGATTCCATGACCGGTCAGGATGCGGTGAATACGGCCAAGGCCTTTAACGATGTTCTAGATTACGAAGGTGTGATCCTTACCAAGCTTGATGGTGATACCCGTGGTGGTGCGGCCCTTACCATTAAATCTGTGGTAAACAAGCCTATTAAGTTTATTGGTACCGGTGAAAAGATGGATGCCCTGGATGTATTCTACCCGGAGCGTATGGCAGACCGTATTCTCGGTATGGGTGACGTAGTATCGCTTGTGGAGCGCGCCCAGGAGCAGTTTGACGAGGAGGAAGCCCGCAGGGTACAGAAGAAAATTGCCACCAATAAATTTGATTTTGACGATTTTCTTGGTCAGATAAAGCAGATCAAGAAAATGGGTAATATGAAGGATTTGATGGGTATGATACCCGGCATGGGCAAAATGATGAAGAATATTGATATTGATGACGATGCCTTTAAAGGCGTGGAAGCCATTATTTACAGTATGACCCCGGCCGAACGTGCAGACCCTAAACTAATTAATGGTAGCCGCAGACAACGAATTGCCAATGGTAGTGGTAAAACCGTGCAGGATGTAAACCAGCTACTGAAGCAATTTGCCGATATGAGCAAAATGATGAAAATGATGCAGGGTGGTGGCGCCAAGAAGATGGCCGGTATGATGAAGGGTATGCAAGGGGGTGGGCCTGGAAGGAGAATGTAGGAAATAGTAGGGAATAGGGAATAAGGAGAGGTGGGGAATAGAGAATAGGTAGTAGGGAATATTAGCAATTTGAGAAGTCTGGAGAAATAGGTATTTTGGAGAGGAATTAACTAAACCTTACTTAAAATGAGAGGATTTAAAGACTTACTAGCCTATACCAAAGCATTTGAAGTTTCAATGCAGATTTTTGAAATTTCCAAGAAGTTCCCTAAAGAAGAAACATATTCCCTGACTGATCAGATTAGAAATTCATCCCGCTCCGTTTGTGCTAATATCGCTGAATCATATCGCAAGCGTATCTATATAAAGCATTTTTTAAGTAAGGTTACGGATGCTCAAATGGAGAACTCTGAAACCGAAGTGTGGCTGGATTTTGCGGTAGCATGTCAGTACATTACTGAAGAAAAGTACAACGAACTCTTAGCTTCTGAACGATGAAGTTGGCAAACTGCTTCATCACATATTTAATAATCCAAAAAATTACGGAGCCGAAGTTTAGGTCATAGGTCTCCCTACTGCCTATTCCCAACTCCTTACTCTCTCCCATGATAATACTAGACGGAAAGAAAACCTCACAGGAAATACGCAACGAAATTGGTGAAGAAGTAAAGGCACTGAAAGAACGTGGTGGTAAAACGCCACACCTGGCGGTAGTGCTGGTGGGTAACAACGGTGCATCTGTTACTTATGTAAATGCCAAAATAAAAGACTGTGAAGAGGTTGGCTTTAACACTACCATGGTAAAGCTTAGTGAAACCATTTCTGAAAAGGAATTACTGGAGGAAGTACATAAGCTAAACGACAATGCCGATATTGATGGATACATTGTTCAATTACCATTGCCAAACCATATTGACGAGCAAAAGGTAATTATGGCTATCGATCCATTAAAGGATGTTGATGGCTTTCATCCACAGAATTTAGGTAAAATGGCACTGAACCTGCCTACCTTTTTACCGGCTACCCCCATGGGGATGATGGACTTGCTGGACCGATACAACATAGAAACAGGAGGGAAGCACTGCGTGGTGGTAGGTCGCTCGCATATTGTAGGGCTGCCGGCCAGCATTTTGATGGGCCGTAACCATTATCCGGGAAATGCTACGGTAACGCTTACCCATAGCCGTACTACCAACCTAAAAGAACTACTGAAGGAAGCCGACATTATTATCGCAGCTCTTGGTAAACCCGACTTTATTACTGCCGATATGGTAAAGGATGGCGTTGTGATTTTGGATGTGGGAACCACCCGCGTTGTGGATAAATCCAAAAAATCCGGTTATCGCCTTAAGGGAGATGTTGAGTTTGAAGGTGTTTCTAAAAAGGCTTCTTATATCACTCCGGTTCCTGGTGGTGTAGGACCAATGACGAGGGTTAGCCTGCTGAAGAATACACTTATGGCGGCCAGGGTGAAGTAGGGAAATTATAGCTTGATGTTATTCCAAGATTGGTTAAGAATCCCGGCTGACTAACTCAATAGCATATTCAAAAGTACTCACCATCCTGTTTTTTACTTCCAGCAAGTCAGAGGGGTAAATTATGGGTTCCGAAAAATCACGGATTAAATCCAATTGATCGGAGAGGGTATTAACCACAGTGGCCAACTCTGCTGATAGTTCAGGGTGGTCCTCAGCAAACTTCATTAATAGCTTGCTCCCTGATAGAATGACTGCCTTTAAAAGGTTTACATCGGCTGGTGTGCTACAGTCGTCAAGGTGTTTGGTATGCCGGTAGAGTACTTCAAACTCATTAAAGGCTTGCAAGGATTCTCCCCAAATTAAGCTCATACGGTATGGTGACATAATTTGGAAAACCCTGAGACTCAGGAAATGTTTTGGAGGGGGAGATAAAATTTGGGGACGTAGAAAAGCAAATTACTTCACTTAAATAAAAGGGATAAATCCAATTTATTGAAATCAAATTTTAGTGAACAATATTCTCTGGTTACCCACAACCAGAAAGTATAAACCGGGTGTTAGTCGGTCAATATTCAAGGTCTGGATATCACTACCCGAATTCTTAAATTCTCTTAGAGTCTGCCCTGCACTGTTTACAATATCAATAAAAATGGGAGGGTTTGAGAGACAATTTAGATTTTTGATATGTAGATAGTTATGAGAAGGGTTTGGGAATACCTCTAATGTAGAAGTTTCATGTTCGTTTAACCCTATAAGGTTCAGATCGATTTCTTTACAAACTGTATCCTTCCCTCCGCATAAATCTATAATTTCCAGGCAAACCGTATATTTTTTCTTAACAAGGTATTGATGCGTAGGATTTGCGATAATCTCATTCCAACCATCACCAAATTGCCACAGGTATGAGCTAATATTCGTTGAAAGTGATTTAAACTCTACTGTGGTACCATTTATTTGGTATGAAAAGTCAGCGGTACTATTATTTGGAAAGGCTTTAATAAGTACTGAATCTGTGTACTTGCAGCCCTCATCCCAAAAGGTTGTCCAATAGTATCCAGGTTGCTTTACCCATAATGCTGTTGATTTCTCACCTGTACTCCAAATTAAACTGTCCAAACCGCCAGTTGCAGCCAAAAGCAGCGAATCATTTTGGTTGCATAAATAAAAGTGATTAATTCCACTACTTATAGTGCCTAAAGGCACAATTACCACAGAGTCCACAAGTAAACACCCTCTGGCCGTGGTAGCACTTAAGGTATAAACCCCAGGTCCCTTAGGGTTAATTGATTGGGTGTTAGCACCAGTATTCCAATTATAGCTTTGATAGTTGGCCGGGGCGGAAAGTGTAAAGCCGTTTTCACAGAATCTAAACATTCCTGTTGAACTACTAAAATTTGTGTTAGCCGGATTTGAGACATAGGGGTTCACGGTAACGGTCAAATGTGCAGTATCAGCACACCCATTAACGGTATTACCAGTTACAGTGTAAGTAGTAGTAGCTGTAGGAAATAAAAGGGGTGAGACAGCAGTAGAATCTGAAACATTGTTTGCAGGTGACCAATTATAGTCCAGTCTTGCAACTGAGTTTGTAAGATTTAGAACTCTTACACTGTCCCCACAGTTTATGGTAGTATCATTTATATTTAGCCATACACCGTTTTCCTCCGTGACCTTTGCCATAAAAGGAAGGCTCCATCTGCGAGGCGGGTTGATTATGGTATCCTCAAGTTTATTAAATCCAATATTGATTGATTTTTTGAATTCACCCAAAACATAAATGTTTTTGGGATTATGAACCGCAATATCGCTCAGAAAAGTAGCGGGTATTCCGGGGATACCTTCCCATTCAAACTGCCCTGTCGAGCTAAGTTTTCCAATAACATTTCGGGTAAAGGGTCGGTAAATGGTGTCGTTGGCAAAAAAGGTAGTGTCGCTGGGAAGCCTCCCTACCCAATATACGTTGCCTTGGTGATCACAACTTATAGAGTTTGGACTGGACCAGCCTCCAAACGGTTTAAAGTTCTCTAGGCTAACAATCCAATGCCAGGTCCCACTTTGATCGATTTTTGCTAATATGTACTTTGAATTCACATTTCCCGAATGTGAGATTTGGGCAGAGATAATGCATGCTGAATTCTTGTCATAAGTATAATCGCGGAAAGATGTGCCATTGATACCGAAATTGTCTATTGTATCTTTTTTTACCCACGACCAATTTCCGTTCGCCTCTATGAGACCGATATATCTGGTCTGACTAGTGGAGGTTACATTTAACACAATAGAATCAAAAGTTGCTGTACCTAAAAAATCTCCAAAAACCCAACTTTTATTGTTGCCTGAAGAGGTGATATTAAATGCAGCATTACCGGCAGGCTTGGCCCAAATCCAGTTACCTGCGGAGTCAGCTTTTGCAACAAATCCATCAGCTTGAATATTCAAGGAGTCAAGACTTACATTAGATTGCTTTGATTTTCCAGCTACTAGAATATTACTACTACCATCTACAGAAATGTTTATATGTTCTATTTCCCTGAGATGCCTTCCCCATTTAAAATTACCATTTCTATCCAGCTTAAGTAGTACCATGTTTATCGCAACACTATCACCAATAAGAGTATCAGTACCAATTATTGACGTAGCTCCATATACTAAGTTCCCATGCAGTACTAAGCCGTTATCAGGGCCTATCGCGCCTCCCCTGAGTTGTATGTGTGGTATTTGTCGGCCCCATAACCAATTACCATTGCTATCAAGTTTACACACAAAACTACTATGATACGGAGGATTAAAACTTATAGGGCCTATCCTTACAGCTGAAATTGTGAAATCAAATGCGCCATAATAGTAAAGGGAACCTTCGTCATCTGTAATAACCTTTTGGGATTCAATAGAATGATATTGGTTAGTAATTTTCTTCGCCCATTCCCACGTTGGGCATACAGTTTGGCAATAGAGATTTGCTGAAATAAACAGCAAACAGATTAAGTCTAGATTTTTAATCATTTTGTGAGGCTAGGCTACTAAAATAGGCAATCCTTCCATTAGGAAGCAAAGCCATTTTTAACAAAGCAAATAGAAATGAAAAATTAGAAAGAAATCTGATTCTTAAAAGAGTTAAATACTGAAAATTTGAAAAGTGAAAACAATTTTATTACCAAAAGATACTATATCTTCAACCTCCTGTCATGCTCCCGCTTCATATCTTTATCCTTAATAGACGCCCGCTTGTCATAAAGCTTTTTACCGGTGGCCAGCGCTATTTCCAGCTTGGCCAACCCGTTATCATTTATATAAAGCCTTAGCGGGATAATGGTATTGTTACCACCTTTGGTAAGGTTATCATGCAGTTTGGTGAGTTCCCTTTTATGGAGTAGCAATTTACGCTCGCGGGTGGGGTCATGGTTTTGATCACTGCCGTGGCTGTACTCCGCAATGTTCATGTTTTTTATGTACAGCTCTTCGCCCTTAAAATAGCAATAGCTTTCGGGCAGGCTGGCTTTGCCATCCCTAATGGATTTTATCTCAGTGCCCAGCAGTTTTATTCCGGCTTCGTATTTGTCCAGAATTTCATATTCGTAACTGGCCTTTCGGTTCTTTATATTTATGTTGTCTTTTGACATAGTGGGGCAAATATAGTAAGCTTAGCCTTCCGTATTTTCGCGGGCAAATCAGCCGCATGTATAAAAGTATTATCCGCCCGCTTTTTTTTAGTTACGATCCCGAAAAAATCCACCACTTTACCTTCAAGCTTATTAAGAGCCTGCATAAATTTCCCGGAATGGCAGCTATAAATCGTAGCATGTATAACATAGAGGATAAGCGGCTGGAGGTAGATCTTTTTGGTTTGGATTTTAAAAACCCCGTGGGCTTGGCCGCTGGTTTTGATAAAGACGGAAAAATTTTTGACGAGCTTGGCAATTACGGTTTTGGGTTTATTGAAGTAGGAACAGTTACTCCCAAACCCCAATCAGGCAATGAGAAGCCACGATTGTTCCGACTTCCCGCTGATAACGGCATTATTAACCGGATGGGCTTCAACAACGGGGGAGTGGATGAGCTGGTAGAGCGGCTTAAGAAAAGAAAATCCAGCAACCTGATTATTGGCGGTAACATTGGTAAAAACAAGACAACGCCTAATGAGGATGCTCTTGATGATTACCTCATTTGCTTTGACAAATTATTCGATTACGTGGATTATTTTGTGGTAAATGTTTCCTCACCCAATACACCGGGATTGCGTGAGTTGCAGGAAAAGGAGCCGCTGAAAAAGTTGTTGATGGCCCTTGTTAAGGAAAATACATCTTACAGCCATCCCAAGCCAATACTTTTAAAAATTGCTCCGGATCTTACCGATTCTCAATTGGATGATATTATTGAGATTGTGCGCGACTCTAAAATTGATGGTGTAATAGCTACCAACACCACCATCTCCCGCCAGGGGCTAAAAACAGATGCCAATAAAGTAGAGAGTATAGGCGCAGGCGGACTAAGTGGAAAGCCGGTAAAGCAACGCTCAACAGAAGTTATTTCCTATCTCAGTAAAAAGTCGGGTGGCAAAATGCCCATTATGGCTGTAGGTGGAATTTTTACGGCTGAGGATGCGCTTGAAAAACTGAATGCCGGTGCCAGCCTGGTACAGGTGTACACGGGCTTTATTTATGAAGGTCCTGGTATGGTGAAGAAAATATGTAAAGGAATATTGAAGGCCAGAAAGTAGTTAAAAGGCAGTATTAAAATATTTCAAAGCCTTTATCATCCTTGAGCCGTACCAGCTGAACAGTTCGCCATCTATGATGCGCAATTTGGAATCAGGGAAATAGGGGGCGATTTCATTCAAATCTCCTGTTGTAAAAGCATAAGGCTCAGAGGATAAAAGCACTACTTCAGGTTTAAGTTCTGCCAATTCTTTAAGAGTTAAAGCCGGATAGCGATCCTTATGGTTTTGTACTACGTTTAGCAAACCAGCCTCCTGCATCATTGCATTAATAAAGGTTGCATCGCCCGTAAGCATGTAGGGGTCTTTCCAGATAAAGTAGGCTGCAGACTTTGGTGCCTTAATTTTCGCCTTCAGCTTTTGACGTAAGTCCTTTATAGTAGAAGTTAATTCGGCAGCCTTCTCCCGTTTGTCGCAGATTTCACCAACGGAAGTGATCATATCCAGGGCATCTTCCAGGGTGATTATATCACTCAGCCAAACCGGAATATCTTCCGAAAGAGCCTCAATTTGCTCCTTAATATTTTCCTCTTTATTACCGATTATGAGATCGGGTTCAAGAGAGCGGATTTTTTCAAGCTGCAAATCCTTAGTGCCGCCAATTACAGCTTTTTCCTTCAGCCAGTTTTCGGGGTGTACACAATAGGCTGTAATTCCAACCACATTATCGCCCAGGCCAAGGTCATAAAGCAGTTCGGTTTGTGAAGGCACCGTTGACACTATGCGCAACGGTGCTTTCTCCAAATGTCCTTTTCGGCCTACTTGGTCAATAAACTCGGGCATATGCGCTTTTTAGCTCAGGGCACCAATAATATCGTGCTTGGTTACAATGTGATAGCCGCCTTCGGGAAGTTTTACCAATACGGCACTGGTGTCTTTGTTTATGTGTTTGGCAACAGATTTCACCTCTTCTGTAGCGCTTACAACAGGGTAGGGCTTACCCATTACTTCGGCCACAGTTTTATCTCCGGTAGAAGGGTCGCTCATTATCATAGAAAATAGATGAGCATCATCCAGTGAGCCTACAACGTCATCACCATTCATCACAGGTAACTGTGAAATATCGTGCTTCTGCATTTTTTGAATGGCGTGAGATACCAGTTCAGAATCCTTAACAGTAACCAATGGAAGGTTGGCATGGCCGCGCATCAAATCCTGGGCGGTAGAGATTTCGTTATTCAAAAAGCCACGATCGCGCATCCAGTCGTCATTAAAAACCTTACCTACATAGCGGCTGCCATGGTCATGAAAAAGCACCACCACCACATCATCTTTGGTAAGCTCATGCTTCATCTGGCGGATAACCTGGTAAGCTGAACCAGCTGAATATCCTAAAAACAAACCTTCCTTTT
Organism: Schleiferiaceae bacterium; assembly: GCA_963758205.1. GTDB lineage: Bacteria > Bacteroidota > Bacteroidia > Flavobacteriales > Schleiferiaceae > Owenweeksia. The sequence continues at coordinate 249,243 of CAVWUM010000006.1, read as the reverse complement.
TGGCCAGCTCACGGGTAACAAGGGCTCCGTCCTTATCGGTGATTTTCTCGAAGTGGTCAATCACATCAAAGTTTACATTCTTTGGCAGAATGTCTTCACCAATACCTTCGGTGATGTAGGAGTAAATTTCATTTTCGTCAAACTCTCCGGTTTCGTGGTACTTTTTAAATACCGAACCGTAGGTATCAGCGCCCCATATTTTAATATTCGGATTCTTTTCTTTCAGGTATTTCCCAACTCCTGAAATGGTACCTCCCGTACCCACACCTACCACAAAGTGGGTGATTTTACCATCGGTTTGTTCCCATATTTCCGGACCAGTGGTTTCGTAGTGGGCCTGGGTATTACCCATATTATCATATTGGTAAGGGTAAAAAGAATTAGGAATTTCTTTATTAAGGCGAGAAGCAACCGAGTAGTACGAATCAGGGTGCTCAGGAGCCACGTTGGTGGGGCATACATGTATTTCAGCGCCCATAGCTCTCAGGATGTCCATCTTTTCCTTGCTCTGCTTATCGCTGAGGGTACAGATCAGTTTGTAGCCCTTTACAATCGCGGCAAGCGCAAGTCCCATCCCGGTGTTACCGGAAGTACACTCAATAATGGTTCCGCCTGGTTTTATCTTTCCTTCCTTTTCGGCATTTTCAATCATCTTAAGCGCCATACGGTCTTTTACCGAATGTCCGGGGTTGAAGTACTCCACCTTTGCCAAAACGGTAGCCGGAATGTCTTCCGTAATCTTGTTCATTTTGATCATTGGAGTATTCCCGATAGTCTCTAAAATGTTGTCGTATATCTTTTTTACTGGGCGCATTTTTATATGGTATATTTAATGTTGTTGTGTATAATTTGAATCTCTAATGATTTTAAGGCTGTCAGTAATGTTTGCTAGATTTTTTGCAACCTTGATTATTGCGGTTTCAATTTCTGAAGGCTTCTGTTCATTTCTTCCTAGCAAAGTGTCTTTTGTAGAAATGTAAGTTTTCGAATTTCCAATGTTTATGTTAATATCTGCGTCACCAAGCAAATTGCTTTTAACCACTATGAACTCCGAGTCTTCAGGAATATCAATATCCTCAGTCAATCTTATTGTTACCAGTGTCTTATGGTTATTCAGTAATTTTAAATTGTGAACATCTCCTGTTTTATAGCCATTGATTAAAACGGCACTTTCTTTTTTTAAATCTGTAGAGTCTTCCAGAATCAAGTAAACTTCATTTTGTTTGGAGCAAGATGAAATCACTATTGGGGTTGAGAAAGAAAGCAAAAGAGGTGTCAAAAGAAATTTCGATTTCCTTATAGTAAGGGCTAAACTCTGCCTGAAGCGATCTAACATCTGAAGTCTAAAATCTAATATCTCCATCAGCGCGCAAAACTAATCAAACCTGATGGCTTTTACAGGCGAAATACGGGTTATCAATAAGGAGGGGAGTATCATGCAGATGAGGCAAATAACCAGCGTTCCTGCATTGAGGGCGAGTATCAGTCCGGTATTTAAATCAATAGAAACTTCGCTTACGTAATAGATGGATGAATCCAGTTTTATAAGCCCATATTGCTGTTGCAGCAGGCATAGCCCAATCCCGATAAGGTTACCCCAAAACAAGCCGCGCAAAATCAGGTAGCCGGCATTAATGAGGAATATTTTACGAACACTCCCATTGTTACTGCCTAATGCTTTTAAAATCCCAACCATTTGGGTACGCTCTAAAATCAGTATCAATAGCGCGATAGACATGTTGATGGTAGCCACCACGATCATTATTATAATTATAGTGATGATATTAAAATCAAATAAATCCAGCCATTGAAACAGTTGCTCATTCAGTTGCCTTGCGGTGATGGCATCAAGCTCATAGGGTAGTAGCAACCTTATATCAGCTGCTTTCTCCAAAAGGTTTTCATCTTTTAAAAATATTTCGAAGCCAACTACCTGAGACGAATCCCAGCCATTGAGGCGCTGTATATGCTTCAGATCGCCAATAATGTAGTTGTTGTCAATTTCTTCAAAATCCGTACGGTAAATACCGCTGATGTAAAACCTTCGCAGTAATGGGGGTTTGGGCGATTCCCTCACAAAATACATGCTCACCCTGTCATGTAGTTTTACCTCAAGCCGGTCGGCCAGGGTTTTGCTCACCACTACTGAGTCGTTATAAGCTGTGTCGTTAATAGAGATCAATGAGCCCTCCAATAGGTATTGGCTCATGTTACTCCAGTTGTAGTGTGAGTCAACGCCTTTGAGGATGGCACCTTCAAAAAGCTCCTCTGTTTTAAGGATACCGGCCTTTTGGCCAACGGCCTGAATGAAGCTGACTTCTTCACGATCTGAGATAAGATTTTTGACTGAATCGCTTAATGAAGCAGGTACCTGTTCATAAGTAGCGTTGGGCTGGTAGTTTAGAATTTGAATATCTCCGCTGAATCCGATTACTTTGTTCCGAATCTCCTTACGCAGTCCGTTGCCGGTGGCCATGGCAATTATCATAATGATGATACCGATGGCGATGGCCCAAATGGAAATACGGATTACCGGACGGGTTATTCTTTTGGCAGCCGTTTTGCTTTTGGTGATGCGGTTGGCTATAAAAAATTCGAAATTCAAGAATATGAAGGTATTTACTGCGGCTGCCAAATATAGACAATTGGTCTTGGCAGCTTTTCTTTTTCCGGCCCTTGTTTTTGGCCAGCTAAAATCATCAGATAGCATTGAAGTGGGAGCCGACAGGGCAGGAGCCTACCTGCCGCTACTCCATGGTAAGCGGGTGGCTGTAGTGGCTAATCAAACCAGCATTACCAGGGGTAAGCACCTTGTTGATTTTTTAGTGGAAAGCAAAGTGGATCTTAAAAAAGTTATGGCGCCAGAGCATGGCTTCAGGGGTACCGCTTCCGCGGGAGAACACATTAAGGATGGTAAGGATGCTAAAACCGGTTTGCCGATTGTATCACTTTATGGAAATAATAAAAAGCCCTCGCCAGAGCAACTGGCCGATCTTGATGTAGTTGTATTTGATCTTCAGGATGTAGGTGCGCGTTTTTATACCTATATCTCCACACTGAATTATGTGATGGAGGCTTGTGCCGAAAATGGTAAACGACTCATTGTACTGGACAGACCCAACCCCAACGGTTATTATGTAGACGGACCCATGCTTGAAAAAGGTTTTGAATCCTTTGTTGGAATGAACCCTGTGCCGGTGGTACATGGACTTACCATTGGCGAATATGCCCGAATGGTTAATGGCGAAGGCTGGTTGAAGGATGGCGTGAAGTGTAACCTTGAGGTGGTAAAGTGCCAGGACTGGGATCATAATACCAGCTATGAGCTGCCGGTAAAGCCATCACCCAACCTGCCCAATAAACTGGCAATTGCCTTATATCCTTCGCTTTGTTTTTTTGAGGGCACCACGGTGAGTGTTGGTCGTGGTACGGATAAGCCTTTTCAGCAAATAGGTGCACCTTATTTTACTGAGGGAAATGTAAGCTTTACGCCCGCAACTAACGATGGTGCTAAAAATCCAAAGTATGATGGTGAGCAATGCCGGGGTTTTGACCTTACGGACTTCGCTGAATATTATGTTACCGGCCTTGGGGAAATATACCTGCACTGGCTTACTGAATCATACATGCTGGCGCCTGATAAGGACAAGTTTTTTAACAACTTTTTTGATAAGCTGGCCGGAACTGATAAACTGCGTAAATCCATAATGTCAGGCCAAACGGTGGAGCAAATAAAGGAAAGCTGGCAACCGGAACTGGCTGCGTTTAAGCAAAAAAGGTCAAAGTATTTGTTGTATCCTGACTTTGATTAGTAATTGTAACAAGAGTTATACTCAACACATCATAAGTACACCAATGAGATAATTTATACCTGGACATTTGACACCAGTTAGGTTATTAGAAATCAGTCATTGTTAGGATGGCTGTGTAGTTCAGGAAAACTACTGATAACATTCAGAATTTCCTCGTTGTGTGTGAAGAAGGCCGTTCAAAACGTTGAGCGGCCTTTTTTTATCGGGTTTTTTCAATGCTGCGTCTGCACTTATCACACAGCCTCATTTCCACATTATCGATAGTTGCAATGGTTTCAGCCGCATCCTGCATTACACAATGTTTATCCGAGCAATGGGGTAGGCCCAGGTTATGCCCTATTTCATGCACCGCAATTTTCTTCAGCCTGGGATACAACAACTTTTTATTTTGAGAATTAATACGGTAAGTGGAGACTATACAACTGGCACCAGGCCTATATCCCAGGCCAAATATGCCCCAGTCTTCATATTTCGCTTTTGGTTCTTTTACCTTACCGTTTTTGTCCTTTTTGGTGGTGGAAATATCTTTTGCAATAAGGCCGATAGTATAGGTAACATGGCCTGGTTGGATTTCCCTGAGATGCTCAATCAGCTTATTAGCCCTGTACCTGGGAGATTTAACATTTACAAAAGTGTGTTCCGGAACTCTGATTTCCGGGAGCAATACAATTTCAACGTTGTACACTTGCTGCATGGCCAACTTAACTGAATCGCAATACAATCTGCTAACTTCACCAATGGGTTGTATGCCGATTACAATGGGCTTACTGGTACAGGCCACCATCATTAAAATAAGACAAGGCAAACCGTATTTTTTCAAGTTATTTAGCATTAGTAAAGGATTACTTCCAGATCAGTCATTTCAACTTTAGCACCATTGGGGTTGTAAATGTTGCACTTCAATTGTATGTCCTCAGGCAGGTTTTCGGGCAAATCAAAGAGGCAATTATAGGTTTTCCATTCGCCAGGTTTTTTAAGATGTACAGGAAAACTGGAGTAATAAAGCTGCTCACTTCCCTGCATAACTGTAGCAACTACTTCAAAGCGCACTTCTTCTGTTTGATGTTTGAATTGGGCGGAAAACAATAGCTTATCCTTTTTCGGATTCTTATTCAAAACGAATAGCGGCCCGAACAAATTGCCGGAATTTAGAGTGCCTGTAGTTTCATCCAATTCCAGATTATAAACCGTTTCGATATCATATTCCCAGAGTATGACAGTATCTTCATCAAATGCCAAAGGGAATTTTTCAGCGCTGGCATGAATTCCCAAATTATCCTGAAGGTCATATTTATTAGGTACTTCGGTGTATTCATACACGCTGATTTTTCCATTGCCCCCAATTCGCTTTAAGTGTTTGGATAGTTCAGGGTAATTAAATAGCACATCAGAGGGTAGAAAAATATCCTGCACCACCACATAATCAAAGGGGTAGTCCAATCCTTCCTGTAGATTTTCACGAGTGGTATTTTGTACAGTGTAGCCTCGTCTGTTCATTAATATTAATGGGGCATTGGTAGAGTAGGCATCCAACACAAGAATTTTAGCCTCTTCGGATATGTCCAGTGAATCAAGAAGATTCTCTGATCCTTTAAAGTTTTGCCAGGTAATAGTACCTCTATCCCAAAAGTTATACGCGTACCGCTCCTGCTGTACGCTTATACTTTTGGCGCAGGCCAACACCGCAAAACCGATGAGCGCAAAAGTGCCAACTCCTTTAAGCCAACTTTTATTTTGTGGTAATAAAGTTATCCCCAGCAAAACCAGCATAATGAAGCCGGGATAAAGGCTATCAATTATATAATAGTCATGCGCGGGAAACTGTTGAGCCATCAGAATGAAAAAGCTGATACCACCTAACAACAACAGAATAACCTGCTGGCTCAGTACAGTTTTTAGCTTGTCACATTCTTTTTTCTTTGCCAGATAAATAAATGTGGATACAATAGCTACAATTAGAATAAGGTAATGGCCGATCGTAAAGTACTCCAATCCCCAGCGGGATTTTACCTCTGCCACAATTTGCCCGAATTGTGTTAAACTTTCGGCCGGCATTATCTCCGTAAGGAACATGCTGCCGTATTTACTATTGAGGAAAGCCTTGTAAAAGTGCCAGCCGAATATGGCACTATATGCCGCAAAGTAGGCAAAGGCTTCTTGCTTATACATTCTTTTTTGCTGAAAGGCTTTTAGGGCCTGCTGAAGCAAAGTGGCAAATAAGAGAATATTAAAAGGTGAACGTAGTAAGGCTGCCGCCAGAATAAAGAACAGACCTGAAATAAAATCTTTGGTGTTGTCACTTTTTTGATATCTGAAATAAAAAAATAAGCCGATAAAGGCTGTGGAAAGCGCAGGGGCAGAGGGCACAAACCCGGCCTGGTAGTAGGTCATCACCGGCAGGGTAAAAGTAAATACGACAAGTACCAGTGATTTTATGGAGGAGTTATTAAAGAGCCTTGCCAGTTTGTATAAATACAGGTAGCCTATGAATGAAAACAGGATGGTGTAGCTACGAAATAACCATGTCGCTGTGATGCCGGTTATTTTCATAATCCAGGCTATGATATATTCATGCCATGGCAAATCCACTCCTGTAATTCCATCAACCGTCATCAGGTTAAAGGTTTGAGGCTTAAAGAGATTCATGCCATTATCCAGAAAAGCCAGGGCAAGGGCGTATCTGTCTGATTGGGTCCAGCCATGTATAAAGGCAGGAAAAAGCTCAATTGTATCTCCGTAAAACAGGATACTCAGAGCTATTAACAGCACAGCCAGTGCGGAATATGAAATATGGCGGAGATTCATGATGCCGGCAAATATAGGTGGGTACAGCTTAAACTAACGTTATTGATAAAATAGCTATACGCAACCTGAGTATATATGATAGCAACATTGCTTAAAATTCAGGCTGTTTCTAATTTAGAGATTTGAATCAACTAAAAACCCTCTTGTCAACCATTGATTTTGTGTGATGGAGTTTGCGGACTACTACCTCAGATCAGATAGAGCATAAGTTTTGAATTATTTGACCCCTTATGATCTTGTCCGTAAACTTTTGAAGGTTCCTCGCTACCTATAGTGGGGAACTTTTTTTGTTAATGGCCAAGCCATTTTTCTACCTTCGCCCTATGGCAACAGATAAAGACAAATTGATGCGCGGAGTGCGCTTTCTGGCAATAGGTTTTCCTTTTATTTTTATGGGCCCAATGCTAATGACTTCCATGGGAATCCCTTACTCAAGAGAAGGAAATTACATTTGGTTTGCTCTCAGCATTTTGTTAATGTGTACCGCAGCTTACCTTGCCATCAGAGGTTTAAGAACTATACTTTCTGCTTTATTTGATAAGAATGATTAAGCTTTTTGACTGCTTAGTTTCAACTTCTCAGCTACATACTTTGCCGTGTAGGATTTATCATTTTTAGCAAGATCTTCGGGTGTACCTTCAAATACGAGGTGTCCACCATCCTCACCTCCTTCAGGGCCAAGATCTATTACCCAATCCGCACATTTAATAACATCCGGGTGATGTTCAATAACTAAAATACTATGGCCGTTTTTAATAAGGGCATAAAAGGATTGAAGTAATTTTTTAATATCATGAAAATGCAGACCGGTAGTGGGTTCATCAAAAATAAAGAGTTGATGCTCAGATCGCCCGCCCTTACCTAAAAAGGTGGCCAGTTTTATACGTTGTGCCTCTCCACCCGAAAGGGTACTGCTGCTCTGGCCCAAAGTTACATAGCTCAAACCTACATCCTCAAGTGGCTGAAGTTTATCTGCTATTTTATCCTGCTCATTTTCTTTAAAAAATGCAATCGCATCATCTATGGTGAGCTCCAGTATATCGTAAATGGTTTTGTCCTGAAATTTTACATCCAGTATTTCTTTCATAAAGCGCTTGCCGTCACACTCATCACACTTTAAGTGTACATCAGCCATAAACTGCATCTCAATGGTAATTTCGCCTTCGCCCTGGCATTTGTCGCAACGGCCACCATCAATGTTAAATGAAAAATGTCCGGCTTTGTAATTTCTTGCTTTAGCCAAAGGCTGCGCAGCATACAGGTTACGGATGTCATCGTAAGCCTTTATGTAAGTAACGGGATTACTTCTGCTTGACTTACCAATTGGATTTTGATCTACAAACTCAACATCAGCAATTTTTTGCCAATCGCCACCCAGTGAAGTGTGCTTGCCGGTTTTATCGCCATAGCCTCCCAATCGTTTTTTGAGGGCAGGGTAAAGCACTTTACTTATTAAGGAACTCTTACCCGAACCACTTACCCCCGTTACCACCGTGAGGCAATGAAGCGGAATTTTTACGTCTATATTTTTAAGATTGTTTTCGCGGGCACCATTTAGTTCAATAAACTTTCGTGGTATTTTGCGCTCTGTTGGGATTTCAATCTCCTCTGTACCATTTAGGTAGCGTGCTGTATGGCTATCTGTTTCATTTTTGATATCAGAATAGGGTCCGCTAAAAATCACATTACCGCCATGGCTACCTGCCCCGGGCCCAATGTCAATAATCTGATCAGCGGCTACCATCATTTCCTCATCATGTTCTACCACCACCACAGTGTTGCCGATATCCCTCAGCCGTTTTACAACATTAATAAGTCTATCGGTATCCCGTGGGTGAAGGCCTATGCTGGGTTCATCCAAAATATAGGTAGAGCCTACTAAGGCGCTTCCCAATGAAGTGGCAAGGTTTATACGCTGAGATTCTCCTCCCGAAAGGGAATTGGAAACACGGTTGAGCGTAAGGTAGCCAAGTCCAACTTCCTGGAGGTAACTAATGCGGTTATTAACCTCCGTTAAAATGCGCCTGGCAACATTTTGCTCATACTCGTTAAAAGTTAAATCCTGAAAAAATTCAGCCAAACGATCAATAGGCATTACTACCAGTTCTGTAATGGCTTTACCATTAATCTTTACAAAAGAAGCCTCTTTACGCAGGCGCGCCCCTTTACATTCAGGGCAGCGTGTTTTACCACGGTAGCGCGATAGCATTACCCTATACTGTATTTTATAGCTTTTGGATTCAATGTATTTAAAGAAATCATTGATGCCTTTAAGCCCTCTTGCTCCATTCCAGAGCAATTCCTTTTGCTCTTCTGTTAAATCGAAATAAGGCTTGTGGATAGGAAAATTGTACTTAGCAGCTCCTCGAACAAAATCATCTTTCCACTCGCGCATTTTTTCACCTTTCCAAGGGGCTACCATCTCCTGGTAAAGAGACAGGCTGGAGTCTGGTATTACCAGGTCTTCAGCTATACCTATTACATTGCCAAAGCCTTCACATTTAGGGCAGGCACCAAAAGGGTTGTTAAAGCTGAAAAGGTGGATGGAGGGTTCCTCGAACTCTACTCCGTTTTCTTCAAATTTATTGGAGAATTGCTGGCTGGTATCATCCGAGGCATCCTGAATAATACAGTACCCGCGTCCTTCAAAAAAGGCCGTTTGCACGGAATCAGCCAGCCTGTTGCGGTTTTCTTCGCTGCTCAAATCGGCCGTAAGGCGATCAATTACAATCTCCAGTTTATCCCTTTTAGGATTTGCCTTTTTGGTGTCAACCTCCTCTATGCGCTCTACTTTATCATTAATGGCAATACGGGAGTATCCCTGCTGCTCAAGTATGGCCAGTTGCTCTTCCAGCTTACGGTCATGCAGTATTAGCGGGCATTTAACCATAATGCGGTTTTCCTCCGGCAGGGCAGCCACATAATCCACCACATCTCTCACCTCATGGCGTTTTACTTCTTTACCTGTGGCGGGTGAGATGGTTTTGCCAATCCGGGCGTAAAGTACCTTCAGGTAATCATATATTTCAGTGGAGGTTCCAACGGTTGACCTTGGATTGCGGGAAATTACCTTTTGCTCAATGGCAACAGCCGGAGAAATACCCTTGATATATTCAACTTCGGGTTTATCAAGCCTACCTAAAAACTGGCGGGCATATGATGAAAGACTTTCTACATAGCGCCTTTGGCCTTCAGCATAAAGAGTATCAAAGGCAAGTGAAGACTTACCCGAACCACTTAAACCCGTGATTACAGTTAGCTTACGATGGGGGATGGCAACGTCCACATTTTTTAAGTTGTGTACCTTGGCACCTTTAATGATAATAAACTTACGTGGATCTAGATTTTCTAAGGGATTACTGGGCATCAGAGCGTTTCAAAAAATGAGCGGCAAATTTACCAAACTCATTGCCGTTTGTTTATTTGAATAAAAAAATTTTATATTTGAAACGTTGATTTTTATCATTGCCAGAGTTCAATTAATTTTTTAAAACTTATATCGCTTATAAAACATAACTACTTGACTTGAAATTTTTTTTACTAACCTCAATCAGGTAGATTATGGATTATTCAAAAATGAGCGATAGTGAACTCATCAGGAGTTACCTGTCAGGCAAAGAGACCTCCCTCGAGTTTCTTGTTTCTAAACACCAACAGAGGATTTACTCTTACATCCTGGTACGCATTCAGGATTCAGACTTAGCTAATGATATTTTCCAGGACACCTTTGTAAAGGTTATAAACACCTTGAAGCGTGGGAAGTACAATGAAGAAGGTAAGTTTTTGCAATGGACCATGCGTATTGCCCACAACTTAATTATAGATCATTACAGACGTGAGAAGCGCATGCCAACTATGGCGCCCACTGACGAATTCGACATCTTTAACATACTACATGACGGTAGCTTAAATGCCGAAGGTGTAATGGTTAAAGATCAAATTGAAAAGGACTTACACAAGCTAATCGAAAAGCTCCCTGAAGAGCAACGTGAGGTGCTTGTATTACGCCACTTCTCAGGTCTTAGTTTTAAAGATATTGCAGATCAAACAGATGTAAGTATTAATACTGCCCTGGGCCGTATGCGCTATGCATTGATCAACCTCCGTAAAATGATGGAGAAGAACAATGTTTCGCTGCTGATGCAATAGTGAATTTGAAATTTCAGGCGAATATTTTATTCGGGTGCAATAAGTATTAAATTGCTGTCGTTAATGACATACCGAACAAAAATTTGCCTATGGGAAATTCAACTACACTTAAAGATGAGTCCGGGGCTCATACAAAACCTCGGAAGGAAACATTACAATTCATTCTTAACTACTCCAAGGCACTTGAGATTAAGAAACTCAAAAGCGGAATAGAAGTAGAAATGATCAGGAACTGAAGAAAAGCCCTTCACTGCAAAGTTGAAGGGCTTTTTCTTTAATAATATCCTCGCCTTAACCGGTTGATGATGTTGCTTTGGTCAATATCCAGCACAAAACGTATGCTGTTGTAATAGGCCGGTGTAATCAAAAAGTTTTGATCCTGATTTACAAGAGGAAAATAGATTTCCAAAAAGTCGGTTACAAAGGCTATTCTTATTCCAAAATCGTAATAGAGTTTATCGGTATTGTCTAGTAAACCGGCATCGGCAAACACGCCAAATACTGACCATATTGGCACCACCAAATTGGTGCTCAGCATCCACTCATCCGCAAAGGCATTGGTTTGAGATTTAAAACCCCCCTCCGTTACAAACGTTTGCTGGCTCCAGATACCGGAGCTATCCGAGCGCCCGAAAAATTGATAGTCAAAGAGAAAATCGCGGGTGCCGCTAAGGCCAAGGCTGTAATAATTATTGGTGATACCATTAGCCGCAAATTTGTTGGTAAAAAAGTAGCCAGCATAGTTTCGCCAAATAAGCCATTTTTTGTTGGGAAGCATCCAGCGGAAGTCACCTTCAAGACCTAATCTGCTGAATTGATCTCCCCAGTAAAAATCACCCTGGATGGTATAGGGTTTAAAAATATTAGTCTCTTCATACTTATAGGTGGCATTAAACACGCTAAAACTGGAGTTACCCACCTGGTTGGCCGGTTCACTAAAATTTCGGGGCAACTCTCTTTCAAGGCTCACCAGTCTGAACCTAATATTCTGTAGCACACTGCTGGTAGGGTAAGGTTTCTTAAAATAAAAGTTAATGGCCGGTGAAATCCGCAAATAGGTAAGATCTTCATTATAGTGATAATAGCGCCCAAACAAGCCTACTCTTATCTGATGAAAGAGGTTGCTTGTGCGTGGTAAAAAGTTGTAGATAAAACTGGTGTAACCAGTTAACTTTCCTGTGCCTGTGCTATACTCTGGGCCTATGATGTACTCAAAAGGTTTTTGCACTAATGAACTATTATCCAGCGAAACGCCTAGTAAAACTTTATCATACGCATTAAAGTTTAGGGTTGGTGTCCAGTACAGCTGGCTGTGCTTTGGGTCTTCAAAACTGTAGTAAAACTGAAGGCTAAGCGGTTCCATACGTGGAAAGAGCCAACGATTATAGTAAGTATTGTTTCGCTGGCTGTATTCGGGCACACGGCCAGGATAGTTCAGAATTACTTCGTCATAATCTGCGTGATACATCTGTACTGACTTTTCTCCGGTATGGCCTTCGTACCATTGAGTCAATACGGGCTTTCCATCTTTTATCCCCGTAAGGGAATAAGGTAGCACCAGTGTACCGGTATTTGTAACTGTGGCTGTACTTACCGTTGGGCAATAATCAGTTTTTACCAGGCGGTAATCATAGGTGCCTGTGGTAGGAATCCAATCCGTAAAAAACCAGTTTACAGGTTTGTTGGAAAAATAACTTATACTCTTTTCAAGGTTTTTGGCATTAGCTTCTCCTTTATGGTTTAGATAATACCTGCGCATGGAGCGGCTAAAATTATTGGGCGATACATATTCACGTAAATGACTTAGCGCCATATACACTTTAGCCTGGGCTATGGCTTCATAGTTCAGTCTGCTAAGCGAGTCAACCGGGGCCGACATGCGTTGATCAAGGTTTTGACGCGCCAGGTACAGGTATAAAAACTGGTTTTGATAAGAGTAGTCAAACTGATCTAACGCGAAAAAGCGGCCTAAGAAGGTGTTGCTTAGAGGCAGCCACTTTTTTTCAGGGAAGTTTTCATTTATGAAGTGATACTTATAAAAATAGGGGATGCCCCGTGCGATCCATGGATCTTTAAAGCCGTCCGGCTTCATTTTATACCTGAAAATCATTTCGGCCCTGGCGTGGCACAAATCGCTGGAAAGCTTAAAAAGGTCTTTGGGTGTTTCCAGGGTTAACAGATGGTCGCTTTGATATTCTCCATTTTTTTCAGGCAATAGAACCAGGTCAAAGCTCTCCTCTTCATTTTCACCAATCTGCTTTCGCAGGAAGGCATCAATCTCGCTATTGGCTTTATCCATTACAGACGGGAAATACAAATCCTGATCGAGCACATACAGCGTGCCTTTATTGGCCATAGGAAAAACAAAAAAGTGACGCGAAATAATAAATTGAAGATTTGTGCCCGTATGCTTATAATGAAGGGTTTTAAGGCCTGATGGCGCTTTTAGCTTTTTAAATGGTAGTTGTTTCAGGCTATCCAATCGAGCAATTTCACTTGATGTACCAAGGCCTGCATTAGAGGCTACTACCATATCTGCCGGAAGGCTAAGCACTACCTGATAACGGTTTTGGGCAGGGTAAATATCGCGTTGAAAGGTAACGGGGTACAGCTTAAAACCATTACTATCCAACGTAGGGAAGTTGGGCAGCCAGTCAATAATACGATACACCTGCCCATCATAACCCACACCGTTGAACTTCTGATGAACCCATTTGTATCTCAAAATCTAAACTTATTTTTATGGAATCTCCGGGCGATATTGAGGTAGAAAGAGGTACAGAAACAAACTCACATTTTTTGCAAACAGGAAATAATTTTGTGTCGATAGATAGTTGATTTACTGTGATAAAACCTCGTTCCTTCTTTTTAGCGTAGTATGCATCAATCTTTTGAAACTCGGCCAGCTGCCGGTGTAAAAACGACTTTTTATACTGAAGCGAGCGGGGAGGTAAATGCAGGTAAACAGTGTCAATCTTTTTTACTGAAGTATTCACAGAAGTAAGTTCGGCCGTGCCAGCCAGTACCTGTGTGCTATCAATAAGCTTTAGGGAGTATGAGTACCTGTTACCCTGAGACCAGCTAAGACTAGCGCCAAGCATCAGGATGACCAGGAAGTGATAAAACTTCAATGTTTTCAGCTTTTGCGCAAATATAAAGCAGTTGAGGTGGATGTACCCTGTTAGCGCAGCTCAACCGAAATCAAAATCGTTAAATCAGAATTTCCTGTCGAAACATTTTAATCAGACCAACTGTAGTCGTATTAAAAACGCTGTAAAAATTAAGCCATTGATTTTTTATATTCTATTTTAATGATAATGAGCATATTTTAATATGTTAAAAATTTGGTACATATCTTTAGGTTAAATTCTCTTAAATAATAACTTTGATACCTATTCTGAATTGTAAAACAACCGAACTGTGAGTAAAAAGAAGAAGGAACTACAATTGGTAGTTGGAGTGGGAGCATCTGCCGGGGGGCTCACCATATTAAAAGACCTTACCGAAAATTTACCATCCGAGGCAGGTATAGCCTATGTAATTATTCAGCATCTTGATCCTGACCATAAAAGTATGCTGAGTGGTATTTTGGACAAAAACTCCAGCCTGCCTGTGCAGGAGGTGAGCCATGAGCAAACAATAGAGACAGATCATGTATATGTAATACCAAGTGATACTTTTTTAGAAGTAAGTGATGGAAAGATACTCTTGGTAAAACCAACGCAAACGAGAGGTTTTCGAAAGTCCATTGATCACTTTTTCAGATCATTGGCAGACCATTATAAAGATAAATGTGCGGGGCTTGTATTATCAGGCACGGGTAGTGATGGTACTGCGGGGCTTAGGGCTATTAAAGCTGCCGGGGGGCTTGCCCTGGTGCAAGACCCTGAAACGGCAGAACACTCCGGTATGCCAATTAGTGCTATACAAGCTGGTGTGGTGGATAAAGTGACTACAGTAGATCAGATACCCGTCATTCTGCAAAATTTTATTAATCATCCACTTATCGTTTTAGGTAACAAACCAGAAGCCACCGAAAAGCCTTTTGATAATTTAGAGGCTATTACAGCCATATTGCGCACCCAGGAAGATTTCAATCTACAGCAGTATAAACCCTCCACCGTTAAGAGGAGGATTAGCAGAAGAATGGGGCTTACAGGAGTGAATTCTTATGATGATTACCTTGAAAAGCTGCGTGATAGCGATGAGGAAAGATCCCGACTTACCCGCGACCTCTTAATAAATGTAACTGATTTTTTCAGAGACCATGAGGCATTTGATGTATTGGAAAATAAGGTTTTACCAAATATTGTGGAGAATGTGGCTGATGGGGATGATATACGGATATGGGTAGCCGGTTGTGCAAGTGGCGAGGAAGCGTACTCCATTGCCATTTCATTGATGGAAGTACAGAGGAAAAAGAAGAAGAGTAACCCCATTAAAATATTTGCTACGGATATAGATGAGGATGCTATTAAAACCGCCAGGAAAGGAGTGTATCCTGAAAGTATTGCAGCTGAAGTACCCAAGGCACTTTTAGATAAGTACTTTAAAAAGAGCCAAAGCGGGCATCACTACAAAATTATTAATAGGGTGCGCGATCGTATCTCTTTCGCTTCTCAAAACGTGGCCATCCATCCTCCATTTTCACACATGCACCTTATTAGTTGCAGAAACCTCCTTATCTATTTGAAAAAGGAAATACAGCAGAAGATTTTAGGTTCATTTTATTTTTCTATTGAAAAGGATGGTTACCTGTTTTTAGGAAGCTCGGAAGCTATCAGTTCTAATGCCTCTCATTTTAAATCCATTTCAAGAAAATGGAGGATTTTTCAAAAGGTGCCGGGGCAGGATAACAAAAACTTCACTAAAGGTTTTAATCTTGATAATGCTTATAAAGCTGAGGGTACCGTGCAGCCTAAAGGCAAGCAATTCAATAAACAATCGGAACCCTCTTACCTGGAGCATATTAGATCTTCTATATTAAATGCGGTGGTGCCCCCTATGATAATTATAGGCCGTAATAACGAAGTGCTATACAACCATGGTAACTTAAGGCCATTTACCATTGTACCGGCTGGCGAACCCCGTAATGATATTAGCCAGGTAGTATATCCTGCCATGCGCTCAAAACTGCGAAGTGGTCTTTTCAGAGTAAGGAAGAGTAGTGAATCATTGGTTTTTCATTGCAATATTATTGATGATGAGGGTAAGGACAGTAAAACGGTTAAAGTTGAGTTAGTGCCTCTACAAAACTCCAATATCGCTGATGGAGAAGCCATTGGCGTTATTTTTAATGAATTACCCCACGAGCAAAAAGATAAAAATAATCAGGTAGCTTTTGAGGAAGATAGTCTTACCCAGCAAAACCTTGAGTTGGAACTGGCCGAAACCAAAGAAGAGCTACAGAATACCCTTGAGGAACTGGAAAGCAGTACTGAGGAATTAAAAGCCTCTCATGAAGAAGCCCTTTCAACCAACGAAGAGCTGCAATCCGCTAATGAGGAACTGGAAGCAAGCTCAGAAGAACTAAGATCACTTAATGAGGAGCTAAGCACCGTAAATGCTCAGTTAAGAGAAAAGATAGATGAGCTGAAAAGCGCTAATGATGACGTTGAAAACTTTTTTGCCAGTACTAACCTGCCCACTATTTTTCTTGATCCTGAATTGAATATACAGCGTTATACTCCGGCTGCAGAGCATTTGCTAAAAATGGGTCCACAGGATATTGGTCGGCCAATTTTTGCTATTGGTCGCGATCTGTTGGATGAAGACCTGGAAAATGAATGCAAAAGTGTTCTTCAGAATTTTTTACCTGTTAAAAAAGAAAAGCAATCAATAACCGGACATTGGTACATCCGCCAGATTACTCCCTATAAAACCGAAGAAAGGAGAGTTGAGGGGGTTGTATTGGTTTTTCAGGATATAACGGAGTTAAAGGAACTTTCAAAAAGAGCCGAGGGCAGGGAGCATCAGCAGTCTGTAGTGGCCAAGCTAGGCATACAGGCATTGAGCGGACTTGACCCCAAGGAATTGATGTACCAGGCCGTAAGAGAAGTGGTACATGTACTGGAAGCTGACTATTGCAAAGTATTAAAATACAGGCCGCAGAATAATGATATGCTTATGGTGGCAGGTGCAGGTTGGAAAGATGGTATGGTGGGTATTGAAACTGTACCGGCTGGTAATAACTCCCAGGCTGGTTTTACACTACACTCTAATGAGCCCGTAATTGTTAAAAATCTAAATCAGGAAAAGCGTTTTACTGGTCCGCAATTATTGACAGACCATGGTGTGGTAAGTGGCATTAGCTGCGTTATAAACCATACCGAGCCACCATACGGTGTGCTTGGTGTACATACTACCAAGCACAGGGAGTTTACGTTGGATGATGCTAATTTTCTGATGTCTGTAGCCAACATGCTTTCCACAGCAATACAGTCTAAGGAGGCATCCGATAAAATATTTCAAAGCGAACAGCGCTTCAGGACTATGGCTAACTCCATTCCACAACTGGCCTGGATGGCTAATAAAACCGGCCATATTTTTTGGTATAATAAGCGTTGGTATGATTATACCGGCCATACTGAAGAAGATATGGTTGGCTGGGGCTGGCAAAAGGTACATCACCCTGATTATGTAGATAAGGTTACCAGGAGATTTAAAGAGCATATCGTTAAGGGTAAGGTTTGGGAGGATACTTTTCCTTTAATGGGGGATGATGGCCAGTATCGCTGGTTCTTAAGCAGGGCTAACCCCATACGCGATCAGTCAGGAGAAATAACTCAGTGGTTTGGTACTAATACTGATATTACCAAGCAACGCGATCTGGAAGCGTCATTGAAATCGGCCATTAATAAACTTGAGGAAACCGATAAGCGCAAGAATGAATTTTTAGCCGTGTTGGGGCATGAGCTTCGAAATCCACTCGCAGCAATTAAGGGCAGTATAGACATACTGAGTATGGATGGTGAGAATTCTTTGGATGATTACATTGATATCCTGCAACGTAGCTCAAGTACCATGGCCAGGCTGCTGGATGATTTACTGGATCTGTCACGCATCAGTAGAAACATCATTGTACTTGAAAAAGCTCAAATCAACCTAAGTGATATCCTAAAGAGTAAATTGGCTGAGGTTGAGAAAAAATGCAGGGATAAAAATCAGCAGCTGGTAGATAAAATAAGGGATGGACTTTTTGTAGAAGGTGATGTTACAAGAGTTGAACAGATTTTTTCTAACCTGGTAACTAATGCCCATAAATTTACCCCCGAAGGAGGGCGAATTCAAATCAAAGCCTGGAGGGTGGCTGATAAAGTATCAGTAGAGGTAGCAGATGATGGGATTGGTATTTCTGAAAAAGATATCAAGGATATTTTTGATCCATTCCATCAGGCGAAGAGTGATTCAAAACCGTCTGCGGGATTAGGTATTGGGCTTTCTTTGGTTAAAAATCTTACTGAGTTACACAATGGCTCGGTATCAGTACATAGTAGTGGCGAAAATAATGGAACCACTTTTAGGGTTGTTTTGCCGGCTATTGAAAAAGGTGTGGTGGGTAGTTCAGAATCCACCTCTGAAATGGCTGCTTCTGTAAAAGACGGTATAAAGGTGGTGTTGGTGGACGATAATGTGGATATTATTCAAACCCAATCACTTTTGTTTAAAAAACTGGGGTGCACTGTTTTTACTGCTGACAGCGCTGATTCAGGAATAAATTTGATAACAAATGAAAAGCCCGATATAGCCTTTGTGGACTTGGGTTTACCTGATGAGCCAGGCTATAATGTAGCTGCAAAACTGCGGGGAGAAGGTTTTACCAATAAGCTCGTTGCCGTTTCAGGATTTGGCCATAAGGAAGCTCGTGAAAAATCTGAAGAATCAGGTTTTGATGAGCATATTGCCAAACCACTGATGATGAAAGATATCAGGCGAATATTAGCGCAATTTTAAAAATAACACAGCCGGCTTTTTTGCCGGCTGTGTTATATATCTGGTTTTCAAATTACAGCTTCCAGGTCATTTTTAAAAGCCAGTAGCCCTGTACCATATCGCGATGAAATTCCCTGGGACGTATCCATTTCAATTTTCTTTTCCCGCCTATTGGTTTTTGGCTCTCTCACTTTCCTTACTCCATTTTCATCAATTATCCAGGTTTCCGAACCTTTGGAGTCATTGTTTCTGATTTCTATTCTGTCATTCTCTTCTTTAATTTCCCAGTCTATACGCTCTGCATCTTCGTCAAAGTCAAAGTCACCGTCATAGTTTTCATCCTCATCATACTCGGGCATGGGGCAGCCGGCACAACTCAGGCCTCTTTCCGTCATAAGCCACTTAGTTTTACCCATATCTGCATCCCAGGTATTTTGCAGATTTTCCACATCTTCAAGCACTTCAACCACATTTTCGTCTATATAGGTACTATGGTTTTCGGGTAAATACAATATTACTGTTACTTGCTGGCCCCTGAATTTTTGACCCTTATTTAATACAAAGTGGTTGGGGACGTAAATAGTAGAGTCACGCACCTTTAAGTTAAAAGTTACTTCACGGCCATTATACCTGGCAGCTTTTCTGTCATGCCCTTCGGACTCGGTATAAATCTTAAGATATGCTATGTCGCCATCGGCCTTGCGGATATCAAGTTCTACAAAGTTAAAGGCATTCATTTGGCCCTCATGTATCCAGTTGGGGGCATCACCTCTTAAAAATTGCTGACTTAATGAGTCTTCATCTAAAACGAGGGTAAAATTTTTGGCATTGCCCAAGGGTAGCTCACGGCTGGTTTCAGCATAGTCGTCAAATTGCAAACCGATTTTTACCCCCGCTACCACTAAAAACACAATGCCTAAAAAGGTGGTTAAAACCAGCGCACTTCGTGTAGGGGCATTTAGTGGCTCCAGTTGGAACAGCAACCGTATGCCAAAATAAAATAGTAAAAAGAAGGGCGCAATTACGCTAAGTACAATACCGGCCAGCAACAGGTTGTAGTGTCCATCACTAACAGTAATCAATTGGAAAAAGTCGAAAAGATCGCTTAAGGCATAGCCTGAGCCGGTAATTTCAACACCTCCGGCAAATAAACCTACTATAAGCGCAGCTAGTATTACAAAGCCCATAAGCAGAAAGAAAAGCCCAAGTAATTTGCCCACCACTTTAAAGATCAGTTTAAGTGCATCTATTATAAAATCGCCTAAATCAGTAAAAAAAGAGGACAGGTGGCCTTTGGTTTTTTTGTAATCGATATCAGAAACACGGTTGCTGAAGCCCTGCATTTCATCACGTATGGATCGCTCAATGTTAGAGATATTTACTTTTTCCCCTCGCATCTGTAGTTTTTCAGCGGTGGTTTGGGCTTTGGGTATAATCAGCCACATAATCAGGTAAAAAAGAAAACCGAAGCCGCTGAGGAAAAGCAGAATAAACACCAGCCTTATCCAAATGGAATCTACATTAAAATAGGCGGCTATACCGGCTGCCACACCACCAATAATACGATTGTCAGTATCGCGGAAAATGCGCTTTTTACGGCTTGTAAACTCCAGCTCGGGCGATTTTGGTGCCTCGTCTTCACCAAGGTCCAGGTAATCTTCGGGCTGGCCCATAATGTTTATTACCTGATCCACATCCGCTGCATTTATCACATCTTTATGCTCACCGGTACGCTCTTTAAAAAGTTCGGCAATACGCATTTCTATATCGCTGATAATCTCTTTACCACCCTCGGTATTTACAAATTGAACCTTAAGGGTATTCAAATATTTTTCAAGGCGGGTAAATGCATCTTCATCTACATGAAAGATGTATCCCGCAAGATTTATGTTTAAAGTCTTATTCATGGCTGATCAGGATTTTTTTACGGTTTTGTTTACGGCTTGCACAAGTGTGTCCCAGGATTGTAAAAGTTCTTCTAGGGCAGTTTTCCCTTTTTCAGTAAGGGAATAGTATTTTCTGGGTGGCCCTGAAGTGGATTCTTCCCAGCGGTAGGCCAGGAGATCGGCATTTTTTAGGCGGGTAAGCAGGGGGTAGAGGGTACCCTCCACAACAATCATTTCCGCTTTTTTTAGGTGCTCAATAATATCAGATGCATACGCATCTTTGCCTTCGAGCATAGATAGGATACAGAGTTCGAGAACTCCTTTTCGCATCTGGGCTTTGGTATTTTCT
Organism: Schleiferiaceae bacterium; assembly: GCA_963758205.1. Lineage (GTDB taxonomy): Bacteria > Bacteroidota > Bacteroidia > Flavobacteriales > Schleiferiaceae > Owenweeksia. The sequence goes on along the minus strand of CAVWUM010000006.1, from coordinate 228,310 downwards.
AAATTCATTTCTCCATTGCATTAATGTTAAGAACTCTTTTGGCCGGCCCTACCGGCTGCAGATCGGTAATGGTTGCCATCTGGTAGTACGTATCAGCATCCACCTTTACTGAAAGTTGATGCAGCACCTCAGTTCTACTAATTTTTTTCGTGGTAAAGGTTAATCCTTGCGGGCTGCTGCCCATTTCGTGATTTTTTGTTGCAGGTACATTTCGATTATTCCCGGCTTCGGCAGACCGCTGTTTGCAGGCTACCATCCCGACCAATAAAAGTGCTGTACATGTCAAACAAATCTTCCTCATCATATAGAACTTGGTTAAGCAAAGATATAAGATTAATTTAGTACTATGCAATACAAAGTACCATATAAAATTATAATCCACTGTATTACAGTAGGTAAAAAAGAAAAGGGAAGTTGAAATTTAAGGTTTGAGGAGAATTATAACCATGTGCCATGGTAGACATCCTTATCAAATCGGTAAAAATTGCCGAAGTGACTTACGCTCTTATTAGATAAGAAAGTAGGAGGGGGTAAAGGAGAACTTACGTATTAGGGTCTTATCCCAACAGAAATCTTTTCTTCACTGCTTTGTACAAAATCCTGGTAAACCAGATCCGCTTCATTTTCCCTTACGGAGATTTGTGTAATACTGAGAGTTTTCAATATTCCCCAACGGCTCATTACCAAGTCGTTTTCGCTATCCCCATCTCCGGCACTATAATGAAAGGCCCTGATGTTATCAGGGTTTAATTCCGGATTTTTAGAAAGCCATGCTTCAAACCATTTCCTACGCTTTTCGCGAACTTCTTTAGTATATAGAGTAGTTGATGACCAAATGTGAGTGGTATCGGGGTTTAGTTGGGCTAGCCGGGTTTCATCCTCATCATGGGTTATTTTACAAAACTCATCACGGGATTTTATCAATAAAGTAAATGGTTCAATATCCTTAAAATTGTAGCTGCTGTAAAACTCATCTACGGTTTTGTAATCAAAGCTTTCCAGTACTACCAGTCCGCGGCTTTTGCGATAGGGCACTTTGCGGATATAGCTTTTGGCCCCTCCGTTCAACAAACAAGCGGCTATGCCCTTATCTGAAAACGCTATCCAGCTTCCATGTGCTTCTAAATCTTCTGGATAATAGAGCACTTGTGTACCCAGGCTCTTTCGCTGAAATTCCTTTGACGTAGGCCTATCCATCCGTTCATCCCTGTTATGGGTAAAGATGAAGCCTTTGGGAGTAGGGAGGTAGGTGAGAGTACACATATTTAATTCAACCTAACTTTTGTCGTTCTCTGTGGCATCTATAGTTTCTGCATTTTCATCCAGCGAAAGCTCCTCTTCCTGTATTTTGTTGCGGATTACGGGCCGTATGATCAGCCTGATTTTTTTATCGTAACTAAAATAGTTGAAGAACCAGTTGAGGAGCACTACCATCCGGTTTCTAAAACCAACCAGGCTGAACAGGTGAACGGCCATCCATAAAATCCAGCCGGCAAATCCTCCTAAATGAACTTTGCCAATATCGGCTACTGCACGGTTTCGGCCAATGGTAGCCATGGAGCCTTTATCATTATAACTAAACTCCTTGCCGGTTTGCTTTTTCCGCCAGCGCACCAGGTTTTTTGCCAGGTTTACACCCTGCTGTATAGCTACCTGTGCCAGCATAGGGTGGCCCTTGGGGTTTTCATCCGATATCATGGCGGCTACATCACCAATAGCATAAATATTTTTATGATTGCCCACCTGGTTGAATGCATTTACAATGTAGCGGCCCTTATTAAAATCTTCTTCTTCCTTAAGGCCGGGTATCAGCGTACCACTTACTCCTGCAGCCCATATAAGGTTGGATGCGGGTAAATCTTTTTTATTGGTTTTTACTGTTTTACCATCGTATCCTTTAACCTGTGTTTCGGTCCATACCTGTACCCCTAGGCTTTCAAGATATTTTGTAGACTTATCCTGGGCCGTTTCACTCATTGGTGGAAGTACTGTTTCCTGCATCTCCAGTAAGTGAATAGACATCCGCCTGAAATCCAGATCGGGATAATCGTGCGGGAGCACATGTGTTTTCAACTCGGCTAAAGCTCCGGAAAGTTCTACACCCGTAGGCCCCCCACCCACAACTACAAAGTTCATCAGCTGTTCTCTTTCTTTAAGATCGCTGGTAAGACTAGCCGCCTCAAAACTTTGCAAAATGATAGAGCGCAAGTTCAGCGCCTCAGGCACACTCTTCATCGGGATACCTAAATCCTCTATACTCTGCATCCCGAAATAGTTGGTGCTGCTACCTGTGGCTATAATCAGGTGATCATAATCAATATCGCCAATACTGGTTTTCAGTACATTGTTTTCAGCATCTATTTTTTCGGCAATCGCCATGCGGAAATAAAAATCCTTTTGCTTCCTGAATATATGGCGGATAGGGTAGGCAATGGAGTCAGGCTCAAGCCCTGCAGTAGCTACCTGGTATAGCAGCGGCTGAAAGGTGTGGTAATTGTGTTTATCGATCATTACCACCTGAAAGGGCTTTTTTTTGAGCTTTTTTACCAAATGCAAGCCCCCGAACCCGCATCCGATAACAACTATGCGTGGTAAATTGCTATCTGGAATATTGAGTGTGTTCATTTTGTTTGAGTTTAGAAGTGTAACTATCTAATGCGCCTGAAGTTCTTAAACTCCCCAATTTGTTTTCCCATCAGCAGGTTTACCTCCACCCAGGTAAGAATCCTGTATTTAAGGCGCTCATTTTTTGATTTTACCAGCTTTGGCCTCGGTTTACCTGAATATTGAAGTTCATCCTTCCAATATATTTTCTTTATCCATTGCTGCATACTGGCCGGGTGGGTGCCATTAAAACGCTGCACCCTGTTTAGCGGACCGTAGTCAAAACGGTTGCTTTCATGCCTAAACATGCGCCCTGCTTCTTCCTTGCCGTGATAAGTGTCGCTGGCGATTTTTCGCTTACGCGTCATAAGTTCCGGGGGGCGTACCCAGCCATAATGGTAAATTTCTGCTTTTACCTGGGCCACATTCAGCTTGCGGGTGTTATCCTTACGTTGATATTCTTCAAACGTGTATTTAAAATCACCTAAATGAAACCTGAAGCTCTGTGCATCGCGAAAGCTGTGAATTTGAGGAAGGTTGCGGATTACGCGCACTTCACGTTTGTAAAAGGCATGAGAGGGATTGTAGTGCTCAAAATCGCCCCAAAAGTGTTTATAATGAAACACAAAGCCTTCAACCTCCTTATCATCATCATACTTTTGAAAAGCTTCCTGTATGATGGGTAAATACTTTTCATGAACGGCTTCATCACATTGAAGGTAAAAAAGCCAGTCGCCTGTGCAGGCTTCTTTAGCAATATCTGTTTGGCGGGCAAAAAGTGTGTTTTTCGGGTATTCATCAGCTTCCCACCCGGTGCGTATAATTTTGATTTTTTCGCTTTTCAGCGAAAGAATTTCTTCTTCCGTGGTATCATCTTCATCACCTTCGCTAAGGGCTACTACAAATTCGTCAACTATAGGTAGTATGGAGGCAATGGCTTCCTTAGCGGGAATAAACAGTTTTGTTGCATTTCTAACGAAAGTGAAGCCGCTGATCTTCATAGGCTAACTGGAGTGATCTGCTATAATTTTCCACTCACCATCCACCAATTGCCAGTTCAGTAAATAGCTGCCTTGCAAAGTATCGGCTTTGCGGTACAAGTTCCAACGGCCTATTACCAAAGCATTAGTGGTTCCCAGCTTTTTAAACTGTAGATTGTCAAATTCTAAAGTGCCCATGGCTTCCTTGTCCGGATAGCTTTTTTGGTAGTTGCTTAGCGTGGTTTCCCAACCGTAATTAAGGCCACGGCTGCCCACAAACATCAGCGAATCTGATTTAATGTAAGCAGACATATAATTTTTGAGGTCGCCATTATTCCAGGCCTGTTCCTGCGCTGTCATCAGCGAGTCTATTTCTGTTCGCCAGTCATTTTTAACTACTGGCTCATTGGTGCTTTTTACTTCAGTTTCCACTGAAATATTTTCACATCCCACCAAAAAAGGAATAATTGCTAATGCCATTGGCCACTTCATAAATAGCGTGTTTTAAGTATGTAGAGATGATGGAATGTATGGCCTGCCATGATGAATGGAATACTACCGAGGCGGGTTTTGTACCCATTTATAGTGGCCTCGTAATCCATTATCTTTTCAGGGAAACTATGAAAAAGGCTTATGGAAAAGTTGCGCAGGTTTTTAAACTGTGCTATCAGTTCATCCCAATTAGCAGAGGCATTCAGGGAATTATCGGCCCAGGTGTTTTCGTCAAATCCGGGGATGTTGGGCTCACCACCTCTGGCCATCCATAGGGCACGGTAGGTAAACACCAGGTCGCAATCTACTATATGCTGAAGCATTTGGTGGATGCTCCATTTTCCTCCGGCATAGCTGTAATTTCGTCTTTCGGTATGGAGGTTTTCCAGAAACTCCAGCAGCATATCGGCACTGTCTTCCAGATTTTGAAGAAAATCTGCACCTCGTGTAAGGTCAATATATTCCTGGTAAAAGGCACCATATTCACCCACCTGTGGCCTTCTCATGGGTGAATATCCTTTAGCTTGCTTTCGTATTCAGCCTCGCTCATGTCATTTTCCACCGCCTCGCGATTTAGGTGCGCCAGGTCGCTGGCATGTCTGAACTCCTCGCGGGTAACCTCTTTTTTAAAGTGGCAAATGGGGCACTGCTTAAAGTGCTCCTTGCGGGTAGGTATCAGCGGTATAAAAAACAGGCTGACGAAATAAGTCATCTTTGATAAAATCCAATGGCGGGTATTATGGCAATTGGGACATTCTATTTCCTCCACCGGGCCCTCGGTCCGGGTAACGGGATGGTATCCAAAAATGAAAATCATGGAGCAAAGGTAGTAGAGTAGTGCAAAGGGAAAAGGGTTTGGGGAGGAAAGTTTTGCTCGGTCTTACTTTCCCTCCTTCTAACCTCAAAATAACCCCAGATTAGCCCGGCACCACAAACCAGCCCGAATATTTCATTCACTATCTCTCCCGTGGATATCATAAGGTAGATGGATGCTATTATTGATAAAATGCCTACTATGAGAAGAATGTATTTAAGTGAAGCCATAGTTATTTAGATTTTTCTGAAAGCCAATTGTACGCAAATCACCCGAACAACGTCAGCCCATCGCTGTTCCTCTTTCCTCATTCTTCTTTACTTTAGCCGCAAATCATCAAAACCATGAAAAAAATCATACTTTTTGCTTTACTAGCCATAGTTTTCACCTCCTGCGAGCAGGCCATTGAGGGAAACGGAAATGTAAAGGAAGAAACCCGGGAGGCAGCACCTTTTGATAAAATCAATGTTTCAGGATCATTCGATATCCATATAAAACCCGGAAATTATTCTTCAGTTGTTGTGGTTACCGACCAAAACCTTTTGGAACACATAGAGACCTACGTAAAAGGAGGAACGCTGCACGTTGAGCCTAAAAAGAAATTGGGGCACTACCAAAAGCTGGAATTGCTGCTTACTATGAATGAGTTTAACGGAGCCGATATTTCAGGTTCATGTGAATTAAATTCAAAAGGCAAACTGAATGGGAAGAAAGTGAGAATTGATTTAGCCGGAAATAATAAGGCGGAGCTTGATATCTCCTGCAAGGATCTGGAAGTTGATATGAGCGGTTCATCCAGGTTGAATATTAAAGGCGATTCTAAAAAAGCCAGTTTCGATATTTCCGGTTCGGGTACTGTTGAAGCAGAAGAATTTCAAACTGAAACTACCGATCTGGATGTATCAGGATCAGCCGAAGCCCTGGTAAATGCTACCGAAGAACTGAATGTTGATGTTAGTGGTTCAGCCCAGGTGCGCTACGCGGGCAATCCCGGAAAGGTGAACCAGGAAGTTTCCGGATCAGCCACCGTAAAGCCTCTTTAAACTATATCAACATTTTCGGAAGGTTAAAAAAGAAACTATAACTACTCTATAAACGCACAACCAAAATGACACTTGAACAGGAAGTATTAGCCAAGGCCCAGGCCTGGGATAACGATAATTATGATCTGGCCATTCGCCAGGAGGTTAAAGCTCTTATTGAAAATGGTGGCGATCCTTTAACGGATGCATTTTACAAAGACCTTGACTTTGGCACTGGTGGCCTTAGAGGGGTAATGGGTGCCGGTACAAATCGAATTAATAAATACACATTAGGAGCCGCTACCCAAGGGCTTGCCAATTATCTTAAAAAGCAATTTGGTGATGAGCAGGTAAGTGTTGCCATCGCTCATGATAGCCGAAATAATTCCAAACTATTCAGCAGACAGGTAGCCGAGGTATTGGCTGCTAATGGTGTAAAAGCCTATTTGTTTGATGATTTGCGCCCTACTCCTGAACTTTCATTTGCTGTAAGGCACCTGAACTGTAAAAGCGGTATTGTAATTACGGCCTCGCACAACCCACCAGAGTACAATGGATATAAAGTGTATTGGAGCGATGGCGGACAATTGGTGCCACCACATGATAAAGGTGTAATTGAAGAAGTACGAAAAGTAAAGCCTGAAGATGTAAAATTTGATAATACTACCGACCTGATTGAGGTAATAGGTAAGGAGATTGACGATGCCTACCTGGCTGAAATTAAAAAGCTAAGCTTCAGCGATGCCGGCAAGGATAAACTCAAAGTGGTTTTTACCAGCATACATGGTACCAGCATTATAAGTATGCCACCAGCCATGAAGGCTGCAGGTTTCACAGATTTCCATATTGTGGATGAACAGGCCGAACCCAATGGTAATTTCCCAACGGTAAAATCTCCAAACCCCGAAGAGGCTGAAGCCTTGCAAATGGCGGTTGATAAGGCCCGCGATATTGATGCAGATATTGTGATTGGTACCGATCCTGACGCGGATAGAGTAGGGATGGCGGTAAGAGACCTTAACGGTGTATTGGTTTTGATAAATGGAAACCAGGCGGCTTCTGTGCTAATCTATTATTTGCTTGAAAAGTGGCAGGAGGCCGGCCAACTCACCGGAAAGGAGTTTGTGGCTAAAACCATTGTTACTACTGATCTTATAGATAAAATGGCGGCACACTACCAGGTAGATTGCCCCAACTGCCTTACAGGCTTTAAGTGGATTGCAGACCTGATTAGGAACAATCCTGATAAGAAGTTTATTGGTGGTGGCGAAGAGAGCTATGGCTACATGATTGGCGATTTTGTTCGTGATAAGGATGCTATTGCCAGCGGTGTAATGCTGGCCGAAGCTGCAGCCTGGGCAAAATCCCGTGGTTCTTCATTTTATGAAGTGCTGATTGACATCTACTCCAAATTTGGTTTTTACCTGGAAGACCTTGTTTCACTAACCCGCAAGGGCATGAAGGGCGCTGAGGAAATTGCCCAAATGATGGAAAACTTCAGAAGCAATACACCACAGGAAATAGGAGGGGAGCGCATCGTAAAAATGATGGATTACCAAAGTTCCACTACCAAAAACCTGGAAGACCATACACAGCAGTCTATTGATTTGCCTAAGAGCAATGTGGTGCAGTTTATCACAGATAAGGGTACAAAGATTACGGCTCGCCCATCAGGTACAGAGCCAAAAATTAAGTTTTACATAAGTGTAAATACACAGCTTACTGATAAGGCAGATTTTGAAAAAACCAGGGCTACACTGCAAGGCCGCATTGCTGACATTAAAAAGGGTTTAGGGTTGTAGATTTGCATCGCTAAATGAGCTGGTTTGAGTACTAAAACCTTTTGGTGGATTTTTATTGCGGCCCTGGTGGTTTACTGCTTTGGGTTTTCAGTTGATTTGATGGACGTTGACTCTGCGCAATATGCCAGCATCAGCCGCGAAATGGTGGAAACCGGTAGTTACCTGCAGGTGCACAACAACGGACAGGATTACCTGGATAAACCTCCGCTGATTTTCTGGATTACCTCCATTTTTTTTAACCTGTTTGGTTACTCCAACTGGGCGTTTAAAATCGGTTCATTCCTGTTTACCCTATTAGGTGTTTTCAGCACCTATCGCCTGGGTAAATTTCTATATACAGAGCGTATTGGCCGTTTGGCAGCGGTTATTCTCTTTACCTGCCAGGCCTTCTTCTTATTTAATAATGATGTAAGAACAGATACCATACTTACCGGGTCTGTGATTTTTGCTATTTGGCAGCTTGCCGAATGGCTTAATAACAGGCGGTGGCTCTTTCTCATTGGTGCCTCGGTAGGGATTGGTTTTGCCATGCTTGCCAAAGGCCCGGTGGGACTTATGGTGCCTGTGTTAGCTATTGCCAGTTATCTGGTGGGGAAAGGCCGCTGGGGAGACTTTTTAAATTGGCAATACCTGGTGATACTGGCTTTGGTAGGCATTATGCTGGCGCCTATGCTGTATGGTCTTTACACCCAATTTGATCTTCAGCCCGAAAAGAGTGTACCGATGATTACACCTCAGGGTTATAAGTACGAGAAGGGCATTTCCGGCCTGGAGTTTTACCTGTGGACCCAAAGTTTTGGCCGCATTACGGGAGAGAATACGTGGAGCAATAATTCCGGACCATTCTTTTTCATTCACAACTTTTTATGGTCGTTTTTACCGTGGGCACTTTTGTTTATAATAGCCTTCTTTAGCCGAATAGTTAAGGTGGTCCAAAGTTCCCTTAAAGGTGAAAAACTCCCCGAATTACTTACCCTTGGGGGCTTTCTACTGCCTTTCCTGGCTTTATCCCTCTCCGAGTTTAAGTTACCGCATTACATATTTATCCTATATCCATTAGCGGCTATTTTGTTGGCTTCATGGTGGGAGCAGGGTGTATGGGAAAAAAGGCAAAAAGGATATAAGGTAACGGCCTTAATCACCCAATTACTTATTTGGGTGGCCAGTGCCGGAGGTTTGTATTTCATCTATTTCCAATTTTTTAAAGGGGCCCCGGTTTACCTGCCCATTGTAGCCGTATTATTGCTACTTGCAGCCCTTATATTCATTGTTCGTTACAGGCAGTCATCCGCTAAACTTATTGTAGGTTCGGTATTAATTTCTCTGGCCGTTAATTTTAGTATGAACACCTGGTTCTACCCTAGTTTGTTAGAGTACCAGTGGGGAAGCCATATGGCCCAATATATCGAGCAGGAAGGCATTGATCCTGAAAATGTGCACGAATATTACACCTTTACTTACAGCTTTAACTTTTATGCGGGCCGTACTGCCGAGGTGGTAACCGATCCCCTTATTAAGTATAAGTTGAAAAAGGGGGAGGAGGTGTACGTAATCACTGTTGATCCATATCAAATGAACCTCCGTAAAGACTTTAAAGTACATACCTTGTACTCGTTTGGTAGCCATTCGGTAACGCTACTAAACCTTAATTTTCTGAATCCTGAAACCAGGATGCAAACCTTAAAACAGATTTACCTCATTAAAGTACTTGGTGAGGCTGAACATAATAATAGCGAATGAAAAAAATACTGATACTAGTTGCCGCAGGTTTTATAATAAGCTGCAATCAAACACCTGAAAAAGAGCAGGATCAAACCATCAAGGAACCGCAAAATGGTATGTGGCGTGGCGCCATCTCTTTAAGTGATAGTATAAACCTGCCCTTCAATTTTACCCTTACGGGAGAAGACAGCAGCTACGCCATAACCATATATAATGGTGATGAAGAAATTGAGGTAACTGAATTGAGCTGGGTAAATGATTCTCTTAAAATTCAGATGCCGGTTTTTGCCAACTACCTGCTGGTAAGGCCCTCTAGCGATAAGCTAAACGGCTATTATATAAACCCTGATGCCGAAAACTACCGCTTACCATTTGAGGCCACTTTTGGGGATTCCACAAGGTTTGAAGTATCGGCTAAAAACTGCTGCGACATCAATAGAAAATGGGCTGTAGAGTTTACACCTGATGATGAAAATAACGATCCGGCCATAGCTTACTTTGAACAGGATGGCAGCGATGTAAGTGGCACTTTTTTAACCGAAACGGGCGATTACCGCTATCTGCAGGGCATACTTTCAGGAGATGATTTGAGGCTGTCCGCTTTTGATGGCGCACATCTCTTTTACTTTGAAGCCACCATTGAGGATGGCCAGGAAATGGAAGGGCGCTTTTACTCCGGCCGCAGCTTTATGGAACCGTGGAGGGCCTACAGAGATGATGATTTTGAGTTGCGAAATGCGGACTCATTAACTTATCTAAAAGAAGGCTATGATAAGTTCAGCTTTAGTTTTAATGATCTTGACGGCAACCTTGTTTCACTGGAAGATGAACGATTTAAAGGCAAACCTGTAATAGTACAGATAATGGGAAGCTGGTGCCCCAATTGTATGGATGAAAGCCGCTATTTGCGGGATATTTACAATGAATACAACCAGCAGGGGTTGGAGATAGTAGGCCTTACCTTTGAAAGGGTGAAAGATGAGGAAACAGCCCGTAAGCGCGCCACTAAAATGGTGGACAATCTTAAAATTCCATACCCGGTATTACTGGCTGGTTCTACCAGAGATGATAAAGCGGCTGAACTATTACCATCACTAAACCATGTAATGAGTTACCCAACAGCCATATATTTAAATCGCGATCATTCGGTAAAGAAAATCCATACAGGTTTTTCTGGTCCGGGTACTCCGGTGTATAACGATTACGTAAAAGAGAATAAGAAGACAATTGAAGAAATTTTGGCTTTGCCATAGGCCGATTTTCAATGATCGGCATTCAAGTAAATGATGTTCTGATTGCGAGCGAGCTTTAGAGAGACCGGGAAGTCCCGAACTTGATTCGGGAATCACCCGGCCGAACTTAAGCTTGTTAAAAGCAGGTTGTCATTTTCTTGTTAGCCTTGACTTTTTTGGTTCTTTTTGCGTCAAGGCAAAAATGAACAGGTATTTAATATAAAATCAAACATAATGACGAACGTAACAGTAATAGGAGCAGGAACAATGGGTAACGGAATTGCCCACGTATTTGCGCAAAATGGCAATAAGGTGAACCTGGTTGATATTTCGGAAGATAGCCTGAAACGCGGCATGAACACCATCAGTAAAAACCTCGACCGCATGGTGGCTAAGGAAAAAATTGATGAAGCCAAAAAAGAAGAGACTTTAGGCAACATCAGCACTTATACCTCTATTGAAGAAGGTGTAAAAGGTGCAGAGTTGGTTATAGAAGCTGCTACCGAGCGCCTTGACCTGAAATTGAAAATCTTTGCTCAACTGGATGAAATTTGTGATTCAGAAACTATTCTGGCCACAAATACTTCTTCCATTTCCATTACCAAAATTGCAGCCGCCACAAAACGCCCCGAAAAGGTGATAGGCATGCACTTTATGAACCCTGTACCTGTAATGAAGCTGGTGGAGATCATTCGTGGCTACTCTACTTCAGATGTTACCACTGCTAATATCATAGAACTTTCAAAGAGTTTAGGTAAAACTCCAACTGAGTGTAACGACTATCCCGGCTTTGTAGCCAATCGCATATTAATGCCAATGATCAACGAAGCAGTTATTAGCCTTCACGAAGGTGTAGCTGGCGTGGAAGAGATCGATACTATCATGAAACTGGGTATGGCGCACCCAATGGGCCCTTTACAACTAGCTGACTTTATTGGTCTGGATGTATGCCTCAGCATAATGAACGTGCTTTATGAAGGTTTCGGTAACTCTAAATATGCCCCATGTCCGCTATTAGTAAATATGGTAACTGCCGGTAAACTAGGTGTAAAATCAGGAGAAGGCTTTTATGATTACTCGGAAGGAATGAAAGAGGCTAAAGTGAGTAAGCAATTTGCTTAAGCAGTTCCTAGAAATATTTTGAAACTCCCGGCCTGTATAGGTTCGGGAGTTTTTTGTTTAAATACATATGCCGCCAATGACTATATAGATAGGTAACATGTGTGACCTTTTATAAACGATTAGCACCCCACCTTTGCCACATGGAAATTTTGGAAAAAAACATTTTAGATAGAGCCCTGGCCGGTTCTATGACTTATGAGCAATACAGAGATTTAGTAAACCAGCTCTTTGCACAGGGTAAATCAACAGGCCACACACAAAGCGATAGTTATTTGAACTATAGTGATCTGAACATACATCGTATGAATAAGTGGGACAAGCACTATAAGGTTAGTGAAGATGTTGCAGTATTAATGCGGGAAAAGGAGGAAAGTGAGTTATGGCTGGTAATCAGTGAAGGCTGGTGTGGTGATGCAGCACATTCATTGCCGGTAATGCACAAGCTCGCGGAGCTATCACCAAATGTTGAAATGAAAGTGGTGCTCCGTGATGATAATCCTGAGCTTATAGACAGGTTTCTCACTAATGGTGCGCGCAGTATCCCTAAACTAATAAGATTAAACATGCAGGGCGAAGTTTTAAGCACCTGGGGTCCACGGCCGGCATTGGGTCAAAAGTTTGTGGATGATGCCAAAGAAGCCAATACCCCTATGGCAGATGCCAAACAGGCATTACAGCTTTGGTATGCCCGGGATCGTGGTAAAACCATTGAAAAAGAATTGGCCACTATGTTGGTGCTGGCGCCATAAACTGGCTTATTCCTTGAGGTTTCTATCAATAGAGGCCTTGTGGTTTTTATACATATCTTCAAAAATGGGCTGGATGCGGGTTAAAAATTCCTCATCCAGCCATTTTTTTATGCCCTCCATGCCGGGGGTGTTTTCCTGGTGCAGCTTATAGCACTGCTTCATGGGGCCCGCTTCAATTTCAATGTAGTAAAACCTGTCCAGCGAGTAGGCTGTAATTTTATACGTAGGGTGTGGTATGTTGCCCAGTATTCTCATTCTTATTGGCGTTGTAGTTAAATATCACCGCCTGGGCTGCCAGTTTGCCACTCTTCATGGCACCGTTAATTGAGCCATTTAACAGGTGGTCGCCCGCAAGGTATAACCCATCGCGTAATTTGGTTTCACTAAATGGAATTTCATACCTGAAATCCTGAATTTTTGGTAAAGCCCTTTTTATATGATAGTTGCGGAGAAATTTCCACGATTGTACATCGGAGCCGAAGGTAAGGGCAAGCTCGTTTTTAATTTTCGTACTCACATCTTCAACTGATTCTTCAGGAATTTTCTCCAGGCTTACCGAAATAAGGTGTTTGCCTTTAGGGGCATAGGTTTTGGCCGTATCGCTAATTACCGTAAAGTTGTTTACCAACTTAGGTTCATGGTAGTTTAAGGCGATGATGTTTTTCTTCAGCGTGCTTTTATCGGCTGAAAAATAATAGGTGGCCGTTTCGCGCCAGTTTTGGTTGGCGTCCACCTGCTCTATTACCTCATCTTTATTGATAGCTACCACAATATGGTCACAACTCAAATGCGATCCATCCGCCAGTTGTATCATGTTGCCTGAAACATTCTTAACCTCAGTGTGAAACTTAAACTCTGTGGTTTTCAACTGCGATTTAAGCTGCTGTGGTATGGCCTCCATACCCTTGGCGGGAAGTGCAGCATTACCCTCGGCAAACATTTTAAATACAAACTCAAACATCCGGCTGGAAGTCTCCAGTTCAGTATCTAAAAATATTCCTCCATAAAACGGTTTAAAGAACCGATTAATGATGGTTTTGCTGTAACGATTTTGTTTTAGGTATTCAGCGGTATTTACTTCAGGTCTTTCAAAAATATCTTCTGTAGAGGTATCAATAAGCCTGGCGCGCAGGTTGCCCAGCCTCAATTTATCCATAATACCGCCCACTGGCGAAAAGGCCATCTTGGGCATACTCATTTTATGCCTACGTGTATCGGTAACCGTAAACGAGCGTGTTTGGTTAAAGCATAAAGCCCCGCTATAAAAGGGCTTAAGATTAAGTTCTTTATAATCCAGCAACTTTTTACCTTCAGGATAAGATGTGAGGTAAACCTGAAAGCCATGATCCAGCAAAAAACCGTCAACCACATCGGTTTTTACACGACCTCCAACCCGATCAGTTTTTTCTAAAATCAGTATTTTAAGATTGAATTTTTCAAGCTCCAGGGCAGTGGATAGGGCAGCAATTCCACCACCTACAATTATCACATCATATTTTGTTTCAGGCATAGTGTCATTTTTATTTGGAAAAACATTAAGTTTCTGAAAATGTTGAGAACTCAAAAATTTAAGTCATGAAGAAATTTAAAGCTGTAACAATCAGTGCCATTCTATTCGGAACTCTGCTCACAGTTAGTTCCTTCCAATATTACAATTTTAACAGCACGATTTTACCCGGCCAGGGTAGTGGTGGTGAAGGAAAAATGATTTCCTTCCCCACATCTGACGGAAAAGAGGCCAATGCCTTTTTGCTAACTGCCAAAGTACCAAGCACCAACTATCTATTTATCTTTCATGATTGGTGGGGTCTTGATGACAACACTAAAAAGCAAACCCTGAAGTATTATGGGGATTTGAAAGGGGTAACCGTAATGGCTATTGACTTATACGATGGAGTAACGCCTGAAAATGAGGAGAAGGCCGCAGAAATGATGCGTACGGTTGATGAAGATCGCATCCGCAACATAATTAAAGGTGCCATAAAATATGCCGGTAATGGCGCTGAAATCTCTACCCTGGGCTGGTCCGTTGGTGGTACCTGGGCCTTGAGGGCATCCATACTTATGGAAGATAAAGCGGATGGCTGCGTGATGTATTATGCTATGCCTGAGAAAAATGTGGAGAAGCTGAAAATGCTTCAAACTGATGTTTTGGCCTTTTTTGCTAAAAACGACAATTGGGTAACTGAAAAAACGGTAGGCCAATTCAGGCAGAATATGAAAGCTGCGGGTAAAACACTTGAGGTTACCACACTCGCTGCCGACCAGGGCTTTGCCAATCCTAATGACAAACGATACGACCGCCTGGTAGCCACCAAGGCCTACAATTCTTCCATCGTTTATCTAAAAGGTAAAATTGAAAATTAGGGATAGAAACTTAGGCCTGATAACCAAAAAACCCTCTTGAAAGCTAAGAGGGTTTTTTGTTTGTAGCGAGAGAGGGGCTCGAATTTTCCCGTCCAAAATTTTTCATTGAATATCAATTAGTTATAACGCTGTTTTGTGTCGTAAAGATAAAAAACGTTCCCACTTTGGAGCCAGATGACGCATAAATTTTGAACACTCCTGAATAAATATCAGTCCAAGATATATAGGAGTTTGTTAAAGCCAGATTCTCTTTAAATTCAATTAGTGTTTACTCTATCAAGTGTAATCCGAAAGCAAACCAATTACTATTTGGATTATTTTATGAATGGGCATAAGCTGTCGCACTGAGGCGCCACCTTTTAAGAGCCTGTCCTCCTAAAAAAGAGGTATTTCCCCAAAAAGCTAAGCAAATTGAAGGTGCCACCATTGTTGAACCAACACATACCGAATGGATTTAAATGATCCAAGGAGGTTTTGTAATTAGCTTCATCATATGGGATAAAAGATTAATATTCTCCATGACCAAAATCATCTACTCTAGCTGAAGATATGGGTTATCAAAATTTTTCAACAAAAAATTAACAAAGAAAGAATACATAGCAAACCTGGCTTTGGGATTTTTTCATTATTTTTCACAAAGTATAAACCAAATAATCCCAAACTAAAATGAAAAAATCATTACTCAATTACGAGATTTGTTCGTATTCCCTAGCTTCTAAAACGGAAAATAAATCAAATTTTGCTATTACAAAACTAGCCATAACTGCTATTTTCTTTATTCTCGCTCCAACTATATCATTTTCCCAAAACAATGCTATTACCCAACTTTGGCAGGAGAGCAACGGGGTTTATTCCAGCAAATTCGGTTTACCAACGGTAGTTGATAATTCAGACAACTTTTATCGTGCAGGTTTTGAAAAACACGCACAAGGCGGTACGGATGTAAAGCTCCAAAAGATAGATAACGAAGGTAGCCTGGTGTAGACTGGCTACCGTGGCCGCTTCTGGCGGTGGTGTTGGTGTAGATGTCTATGAGCCAACCCAAATCACTACCGATGGCACCAATATTTATGTTGCCGGGATAGTAACCTATATCTCCTCTGGTGAAACTGACTTTTTTGTTTCGGAAGTAAACTCCAGTGGCGCTATTCAATGGTTTACCCTGGATGTTGAAGCAGGGAATGATGTTACTGCTGATATTATTTATGATGGCAATACCAGCAGCCTTTATGTAACCGGCTCCACTGAGCGCAATGGTAATTATGATCTATTGCTCGCATCCTATGCTTCTGATGGTTCAGAAGAACTGGCTGGTGACTAAGGACTACAATGGGAATATTGATTTAGGTGCTAAAATAAATCTGGATGGCGGCCAGATCTTTGTCAATGGATCTAGTGAATCCAGTCCCAATGATTGGGATATTGTAACTTGGCAATATGATGACGGGGGCAATTTTCAAAACGAGCAACGCAATAGCGGAACAAGCACTTCATCGGACCAATTGAAGGATGGGGCCCTGGAGAGTGGTTATATGGTTCTTACCGGCTCCTCCTATATCAGCAATAGCAATGACTTTAAAGTGGTTTGCCTTGATGCCAGTAACAATTTCCTGTGGTCCGACACCTTTAACAAAGGCAATCTGGCAGATGAAGGGACTGCCATTGCGATTTCTGCAAGCTCTTTTGTTGCTGCTGGATATGTAACTACAGCCGCAAATAATGAAGACATACTGGTTCGTAAATATGATTTGGGAGGCACTTTGCTATGGAGCAGGGAAATCGATTTTGATGGAAAGAATGATAGAGCTATTGATATTGTGGAAGATGGAGAAGGCAACTTTCTCGTTTTGGCAGATGTAACTGATGGAGCACAAAAGGATGTATATATCTATAGTTTAAGTGGAAGTACAGGTAGTGTGTCATGGAGTGAACAAGTTAGTGATGATGCTGGCCTTGATGAAACGGGAATTTCCTTAGAAGTGGCCTTTGGAGGGGAGGTATATGTAACCTACCAAGTGAACAACCTATCAGTTACAGAGGCTTACAGTTATGGAGAAATGGATTTTCCTACAGATGATGAACCATTTTCGAGAGGGAACCTCTACATTTCAAATTCCGGGCAATTAAAGGATGAAAACGGACAGTCTGTGATGAATGTGAGGTATTTTAGTTTTGGCTCATACCCTGATTACTTTATGGGGGACAATTTCTTTAGTTTAGTTTCTTTTGATAGTACACAATCACAAAGGATCGATTTTGAATTTTTGGATGCTAATGCTACCCATGTGGGTCACCTTGAAGAATATGAAAAGGAAACACGTTTAAATTATTATACAGACTTCCTTAAATATGAGAATCAAGGGACATTTGATGTACTGGCATGGCCGGGGATTTACGAGGGCACGGATGCCTACGTATCTTCAAATTCAGAAGGCTTCAAATTAACATTTGTTTTGGATGAGGGCTCTGATTTAGCCGAAATAGAACTAGACATTAAAGGATCCAGCAATCTAAGTTTAAATGGAGGCAACCTTCATGTTGAAACGGTACATGGAGATATTGTTTACTTAGCGCCATTTAGCTATGAACAAGGATCTTCAGAAATTTTTGACGACAATTGTATTGTATATACGTTAGATGATGGCAAGCTTAAATTTCAGTATATCTGCATGAGTGACTTTAGCTATCCATATGTAATACAAGTTAAAGTTGGGGCAGGACAAGTTTATAGTAGTTCAGCAATAGGAAATATGGATTGGAGTACGTTTTTTGGAGGGAATGGCTCAGAGAAAGATCATGGAGCCCTTGAGGTAGACCAAAATAATGGAGACCTTTATATGGGTTGCATAGCGTATTCTACGGCATTCCCGCAAAGTTTTGGGATAACAAATGGATCATTTGGAACCTTTTCAAGCCCCAACGGTCTCCTGTCAAAATTTGATATTGACGGAGCTCCTATTTGGCTTACCTTAATGACGGGTGCTTTACCTGTAGTTGGAATTGGGCTGCATGAGAATTTATCTGCTTGGACTGGTAAAGAAATACATGTTGTTGGGAGAGTTTCTGGCTCTCACAACTTAAATTTTATAGATCCCTCAATTCCACAGGGAGCTTATCAACAGATAAAAAACAATACTAATACGTCTGGTGGCTCGAGTGAATCATATTTAGCATCCTTCAAAAATTTGAATGGCACTTTGTTATACCGCTCAAACTTCGGAAGTAAAGAAATTATTTGGATGGAGTCAATGAGTATTTCAAATAATGGACTTATGTATTTCTGCGGGTCCACACAGGGTGGTAGCACCGCACAAATCGGAAACGGAAGTCCTGACTCACCTTCAGGCTGGACATTTCCGGTATATAATCCTGGTGATGGATCAGTTTATACTGGTGTACATCCGTCTCAAGGAATTAGCTATAGAGGATTTTTAACTGTTCTTAATCTCTCAACATATAAACTTGCTTACTCTTCATTGTTGAACGATTACCAACATGTAAACGATATAAAAGCTACAGGAAGCACAAGTGCTATTTGTGGCGAGGGTTTTAGTGGAGGAAGGTTAGGTTTTTTTAATTCAAGTTCAAAAATCTACGACCCAACGGGCACAAATCATTCCGTAATATCTCGCTTTACATCGATTTCGCCAGCTTTTAATGGGGGGAATGCTTTCATCGGAATTAACACTGGAGGTTTGAAATCTCTTCAGACCTCACCAGTTTCACCACAATATAAGGAACTTTTGGGAGAGGCCTACATAGTGAGGTATGTGGGCACAACTCCCGTTTGGGATAGCTATTTTGGAAAGAACTCAGATCAGGCCTCCGGCTATTGGGGATTAAGCTCCATGATATTGGGTGGTTTAGGGCAATTAGCTTATAACAACACCACTTCCACACTTTTTGCTGGAGCTCAAGCCAAAGGTTTGCCTATTGAAATCCAGTCTAAACAAAATTTCTTTACTCAAGCAACTAATTCTTCAAATGGCTCAAACTCTGGAAGTGATCTCTACCTGGCTGCTTTCACAGGTAGCACCACTCCAGGGGCTACGGACGTCTTAACGTGGAGTACAATGTATGGCGGTGATGGGACTGCTGGTGAAAGAGAGGAAGCCATTTATGATATAGTAACTTATGACTTTGGAGGTGATAGTTATGTAGTTACTCTCGGTCATTCCACCACGCCAAATGGCTCTACATCAATTTCAGATATAGATTATTATCCGGTTACCAATTTTATTTCAGGAACTTCATGGTACAAACCAAATAATACTCTTATTGGAAGGTCTTATGCGGACATGGTTATAACTCGCTTCAATATAACAGATGTGAATCAAGGGGTATCACTGGTTGAAGTTGATCCAAGCCAAGACGGATTCATAGAGGTTTTTCCCAGCCCAGCCAATCTGAAATTAAACATTGTTTCAGGCTCTGATAAGATTACTCAGATAGAAATTTTTGACTTGAGCGGCAAGCAAGTAGAAAAATATACATTCCCGGATGGCGATGGTCATATTGAAATAGACGTCTCTGTGTTGATGAGTGGGGTATATATAATAAAGGCAAATGAAAAGTTTATTAGGAAGTTTATTAAGATGTAAATTTTTTATCTTGATAATTTGGACACCATCTCTACATGCTCAGGGATGGAATCCGGAAACCCAAGATATTTATCCTAAGCAATATAGTTTTCCAGCACATTTTCAGGTGCATTTCAAGGCAGATGGCCCATTGGGTCTAGATTGGATGTATGGAGGTTGGCTTGATCATGATTCTATAAGACGGTGTGTTGCATACAGAATGAGGGGGCGTTGGATTCCCCTCCCCTTTTCTGGATATTTTGCCAACGTAGCAAATGACATTGAGATGTATGGTGACACCCTTTATATAGGAGGGACTTTTCAAGACCTTCTGCTTGATAAGGATTCAATAAAACTTCCGTCCACATATCTCTTGAAATGGTACAACGATAGTTTGTGGACAACCTCAAGCTGGCAGAACCCTGGTCCAATATATGGTGTTGATGATATGGCCGTGAAAGGAGATTCATTGCTTATCTGGGGAGGTAGTTATTATAATTCTTTGGATTCATCATATACCTACACACACTTCATGACTCCAGATAGGGGAAACACTTGGCAATATCCTTATTCAATCATCCATCCCACCTCTTCCATGGCAGATTTTGGATCAAAGGCACAATTGGAAATTTTACCAAATGGGGATATCTTAACAATCAATAACGGCTCAAATGTGGGGAGCCCTTTTAGGGGTGTGTCTCGTTGGGATGGGCAGCAATGGCATTCCTATGGTTCAGGGTTGAGTGGTACAACTTCAAAAACGTTAAATATTGCCGTTTTTGAAGGGAATCTTTATATGGGAGGCACTTTTAATAAGTCGCAATATCCTCAAGATCCGGGAAATTTCATCGCGAGTTGGAAAGGTAGCAGTTGGGAAAATGTTGGAGGAGGAACGGTTGGTTTTGTAAACGATCTGTTTGTGTATGACAGTATTTTATACTGCAATATAGACGGAGGTTTTAGCAGTAGCCACAGGTTTGGTGATGCTGCCATTCCGTACTTTGCTGGCTGGAACAAGCATCAATGGTGTGGAACTCCAACCAATTTTGGCAGTCCTCCAACATCTTTTGGCATCATTAAAGATACTTTGTTTGTGGCTTTTCAATATCCAACCACAGTTAATGGCGATAGTGTAAGCTACTTAAACTATTACGATGGGGACTACCTTAATGGTCCAAATTCGATTTGCAGCACTTTGGGTTTGGGGGAAGAGGAGTTGTCTGCTGGCACAGGGGAGTTTAAAATATTCCCCAACCCTGCAGGGGATGCTTTCACCATTGCCTGTGACAGCAGTGATCCTCTAGAAACCATTAAAGTATATGACCTTAAAGGGCAATGTGTGCTTGAAAATGACCGGCCTGAGAACTTTTCCGCGCAGTTCAATATTTCTCACCTGGCACCTGGTATTTATATGGTAAGTATCAATGGCAAATACAACCAGAAGCTGGTGAAGCTTTAAATAAATGAACTACAAATAAGGCCTGAAGGATTTTTACATTAGTGCTTCTTCGTGCAATGACCAATACCCTATACTTCCTTAGGTTGTTCCTTTTCGGCTCACTTCTTTTTGTCAAAGGATGGGACAATAGAAATTGCCTCGGAGTACGGCCTTGCTGATTCAATTTTCATTAGAGTGGCCGTTTTCGGTATGGCTTATTGTAAATAAAGATTATAGTTTATCAAACGCTGTGAAAACATGCTCCACAAACATGAAATTCACATTTTCCGTTTGGCTTCCTGCTTTGGGGCAACGGACAAGGATCAGGATTTCAATATGTGCGTCTTATAGTCATGGCCGGTAAGGGCTTACATCAAAAAATTAAGATGGGACAATCTAAAAGACACCATTACATACCGCAATTCTATTTGGAGGGGTTCACAAATAACAATGGTGAATTTTTCATTTTTGACAAGAAGAAGGAAGAAATCAGAAAAAGTAAACCCATCAATTCATTCTTTGAAAAATATAGAAATAGTGCTGTAGTGGGTGATGAAAGAACCGATTTGCCTGAACAAATGTTGTCTTATTTTGACGGAAGGGATGCCAATGCCCTAAAAACCGTCAGGAAATCAGAATTCAAGGAACATGTTCTTACCCCAGAAGTACTGGCCGTTTTAAAATCATTCATAGCTACAACATTCTGGCGCATACCTACCAATGATCAGCTAAGAGAAGATATTATTGATAATTTCTCTTTCTCTGAACTGGGGTTTGGAATTTTCAATAAAGAAACTGGTAAACGGTCTCAAGAGGCCGAAGAATTATTGAAAAATACAGACCTGTTTAGAAAAATTTATCCTTCACTACTTTCAATAACAACACGCAATAGGGATGATAATAAAGATGATTTCTTCTCATGGAAGTTAATTCATCGTACAAACACCATCCATGTAACAGGGGATAATCCGTTAATTTTCAAGAATGACTATCAAGATTTCTCCAGTATCCGGGAAGAGTTGATGATTCCTTTATGTTCAACGAAGGTTTTGGTTCATTCTAAAAAACATGTGCCGAAAGTTCTTTCACCTGTATTTAACTTAAAAATGGACACATTGATTATGTCTCAATCAGACAGGTTCATATGTAGTTCAAATAAAGAATACTTGGAATTACTGGTAAGTAATTTCTATTCATTGCTAAAGAGTGAAAACCTCGAAAGGCAAATAATAGATGATTTGTTCAATTATTTCTATTGAACCCAACAATAACTAACGCAGTTCCAGCCTATCAGCCATATTTAAAGAAAACTGTATCAAGCCAAGCCAGAAGAAAGCTGGGGGCAATTTGTACTTTGAGCGAGTTAAATCAAGAAAAGACCTGAAGCCCATTATTTTGGTTCTACCGTTCTTTCTAAACCCAAAGCAACAGTACGTTACTTTTGCCATTGAACTGCCTCTAAGCTCAAAAAAACAACCATAGTTCTATCCTTTCCAATGCTTAGGCAACCTGCAGCTACAAAGTTGGGGTCTTGGCAGTAAACTGGAATAAAAAGAACCGACCGTAGGGAGGGGCGGTTTATGCCGGGAAAACCCTTGTCCATGACAACAGCTTTGAAGGCTAATTTTGCCTTAAGCCATGGAAAGGATTTATAGACCTAAAAACTCCTTACAAAAAATATTTTATATATCCAAATTTCAGGGTGCTGGGCGTAGTCCTTTTAGCAAAGCCCAGCCAGAGGACAACTTGTCCCTTTTTGATTTTCAACCAGTCTTCTGTATCTCTTTACAGCTAAGCGATCCAGCCAATTTTACTACTTTTTTCAAAAAAAGGCATTTCACCCAAATTTTTAGGCCAATAATGGGGTCTTCTTAACCTATTCATTCCAGATATTTCTCTAAAGCTCATTTTACCCCATTATTTGATGTATTCAAAAACTCCACAACTTATAGCTAGTTGAAATTTAAACTCCACAAAATCAGAATCTTAATTTTTGGATTTTAACTTTGTGCCTGTTCAATTAGTACTAACAAAAAAGTCGCTTGTTAGCGTAATAAAACAGACTAACAATCGCATCTATTTCCATGAATTACAGTGTGTCCCAAAGTCTCAGCAATCAAAACTCTTTACGATTCAATGCTCCCAACAGAAAAGGCTCAACTCCTTACGGTGCTCAATGCAGATTATCAAAAGGAAACTGCTAAAAAAATAGCTACCAAACCTAAAATCTCAAGAAAACAACAGGTATTGGAAATTGCACATCAAATAAATGCTGCTACTCCCGCCAGATACAAGAAGGTTTAGTAATCAATAGAATATGCTTTACTCCAATCTTCTGGTATATCTATGGAATAATCACGGATATACGACCTTAGAGAGCTAAGGCTCTTGTGGCGGGTAATCTTCATAGTGGCAAACTCAGCTTGTTCCTTATTCATCGTTTTCTTGAAGTGTAAATAAATATCCTTAATAAAGGTGTGTCTCATGGCGTAGAGCGTGTTATCATCTGTAAAGTTGCAATCATGCTCTGCGTTCATGTAGGCCTTGCACCGTTGAAAACGCTTGGAGAAAAACCATGTACTGTAAACCTGTGTTTTCCCTGGTCTTTTCTTAGAGGTGAATAAATAATCTTCGGGGCTGCTGGCTTCTGATACCAGTTTATCAACTATGGGCTTTAATCGGTCAATAATCGGTATTACTTCGCTGGTGTCCGTTTTGGCATCGCTGGCCTTCAGATAGATTTCATTTCCTCTTATATCCTTAACCTGTAGGCGCAAAATTTCAACCGGCCTTAAAAAGGCGTAACCAATAAATGTGGAGAACATTTTAAGATAGGGTTCATGCTCACCCATCCATTCGCTCATAAGAGCCATTTGTTCTTTAGAGTAGGAGATATGGCGGGTAACTGATTCTCTTAATGATTTAATACCCTTACAAGGATTATTAATGATAATATCCTCCTCAATCATCTTTTCAAACAGTCCGCGAACCTCAATCAGGTAATTGTTGCGCGTTCTTGCGCTGGCCTCTTCTCCGTTTTTGCCTTTGGTCTTTTTCACATGCCTTAAAAATTCGGTCATGTGTTTCTTTTTAATTTGATCAGGCGCCCAATCTGCCATACCATTATCAGCAAGGTATTTTTTAAGAGCATTGCATTTGGCCTTAAAACCTCTTAACCCAAATTTGCTCAGATACTCGGCCTTAATTCTAAGAATTTCATCAATGGCCGTGGTGATTGTCCACTTTGATTCAACAGGCGCTGGCGTTTCTTCGGTAATTATCCGTCCGTTTTTTATCTGATCTTCTGGTGTCCATCCACTACTTAGCAGATATTCTATGGCGTCACAAAGCAAACCGATTTGCTTTATGCGCTCTCTTTTGTCGTCAATCCGATTAATAGCCTGCCCATTGGGAAACTTTGATCGTTTTGCTTTAACAAATTTCTGATTTTCTTCATCCCACCACTTGAAATAGACATACCATTGCTTGGTCATGTCTCCCTCGTGATCTACGATTGTTGGCTTTCGATATGCCTTCATTTGCCGTCCCCACTTCGTCCCCAGTTTTTGTTCACCAAGGGTATATAAACAAAGAAAGGGGCTGGTAATCAGCCCCTTACGACTTGTAGCGAGAGAGGGGCTCGAACCCTCGACCTCAGCATTATGAGTGCTGCGCTCTGACCGGCTGAGCTACCTCGCCATTTTTTCGGGCTGCAAATATACAGTTTTATCCAACTTACAAAAGCCCGTAGCGTTTTTATTTCACCTTTTTGACAGGTAAAATTTTATATATTGCGCCCTTCTTGAATTTGATACCAAATCATATAATGACTGAAGAAAAAGTTAAGTACGAACTGGAGTTCGGAGTAAAGGCCTCTCCTCATATGCTGTTTCCATTTTTATCTACTCCCAGTGGCCTCAGCGAGTGGTTTTGCGATGATGTAAACTCCCGTGGGGAGAAGTTTGTGTTTATGTGGGATGGCGATGAACGCACAGCCTACATGGTGGGTAAAAAAACCGATAAATACATCCGCTTTCGCTGGGAAGAAGATTACGAGGAGGATTCCAAATATTATTTTGAATTTAGAATTGTGGTTGATGAGCTTACGAACGATGCCGCTTTAATGGTTACCGACTTTAGCGATGAAGACGAAGTAGAGGAAGATAAGCTGCTTTGGGAAAGCCAGATCCACGAATTGCTTCATACAATCGGCTCGTGACGATATGAACTTCCAAAAGTTCTTCGTAAAAAATAGTGCATTCTTTATCCCGGTCATCCTCTTTTTGCTGACCGGGATTGTTTTTTTGGCGCTCTTTCCCAAGGATGTAATCCACATTACACAAAACGGCTGGTACAGTCCGTTTTTTGATACCTTTTTTAAATATGCCACGCTAATAGGCGAAGGCATTATGTTTGGTTCCGTGGCAGTTATCCTCATATTTATTAAGTGGCGCTACCTTCTTGGCCTGGTGATTACTGGCGTTTTAACTATTGTATTAGTATCTCTACTAAAACAGGTGATTTATGCGGGAGAACCACGTCCGGCCAAATATTTCGAAAATAAATATGAGCTTAGGCTGGTAGAAGGAGTTGAGATGAATATGATCAATAGTTTTCCCTCCGGCCACACTACCTCGGCATTCTCGTGCCTTGCCTTTTTGGCATTTATAGTTGTACGAAACTGGGCTAAAATATTGTGTTTTGTGGGTGCCGGCCTGGCAGGATATTCACGGATTTACCTCTCCCAACATTTTTTAGAAGATGTAATAGCCGGTGCAGCCTTGGGAACAGCCATAGCCATGTTAAGTTATTTTATTATGATGCGCCTGCGCAACGAGAAACTGGATTCTAAACTAATTTTGCGAAAACGCTAAACCTGCTTGAGGTACTTCGATAGAAATACATGGTTCTGGACTTTTATGTCCGCCTTGTTTTTCATCCCATTTTTGGGAGGCGTTAACCTTTTTGACTGGGACGAAATAAACTTTGCAGAGCTTGCCCGCGAAATGGTGGTTACCGGAGATTTCCTCCGCATGCAAATCAACTACGAGATTTTTACTGAAAAGCCGCCTTTATTCTTCTGGCTGCAGGCTATCTCTATGAAAATATTTGGAGTAGGAGAGTTTGCCGCCCGCTTGCCCAACGCGCTGCTTGGAGTAATTGTTATGCCTTTCATATACACCTCTGGAAAGTTTTTAATTGACAGGAGGTTTGGCTTTTTATGGGCCTTGAGCTGGTTTGGCAGTATTTTACCCTTTCTGTACTTTAAGTCAGGAATTATTGATCCCTACTTCAACCTCTTCATTTTTGCGGGGCTTTACTTCTTCATCAAATACATCTGGAAAAAAGATAAGTACCGCGAACTGTATTTTTCAAAATCGCTGGCTACCTACTTTTGGCTGGCGGGCATTTTTATAGGGCTGGCCATACTTACAAAGGGACCGGTTGCCTACCTGGTGGTGTTTCTTACTATGGCTGTGTACTGGGTGGCAGGCAAGTTTAAGATGTTTATCACACCCTGGGCCTTTATCAGATTTTCGCTAATAGCACTAGGCGTATTTTTAATTTGGTTTTCAGTTGATGCTGCTATCCATGGTCCCGATTTTCTTATTGAATTTACAATAAGACAATGGGAGCTGCTTACCTCTAATGATGCCGGCCATGGCGGTTTCCCCGGATATCACTTTGTGGTGCTGCTTTTCGGATGTTTCCCGGCCAGTATTTTTGCCATACGCGGTATGGGTAGCTTTAAGTCATTGCCCTTCCATGCCCGAGATTTTCAGCGCTGGATGATTATACTTCTGTGGGTGGTGCTGATACTGTTTTCCATTGTTGGAACTAAAATTATCCATTACTCTTCATTGGCATATTATCCACTTACTTTTCTTTCTGCACTTACCTTGTGGCACGTTATTCAAAAGCGGGCGGCAAACAGTGGCTGGTACTACTTTGGCATAGTTGGGATAGGATTAATCATTGCCATTATTTCATTGGCACTACCGTGGGCGGGGATGAATTTAGAAGCGGTAAAACCACTATTTGAAAAAGATGCATTTGCCATGGCCAACCTCAATGCCGAGGTGCCCTGGAGTAACTGGGACTACATACCCGGGTTGTTAATGATTGTGGTATTGATAGGCTATATCATCATGGTACGCCAAAAGTCATCCAGGGGATTCAAAGTATTATTTATTGGCAGTGGCATCTGGGTTTTTGTTACCCTGATATTTTTTATTGGTAAGATTGAACGTATCTCCCAAAGAGCTTCTGTAGAGTTTTTTGAAAACCAGGTAGGGAAGGATGTTTACGTTACAACATATGGCTATAAAAGCTATGTGCCATGGTTTTATGCCAAAATTCAGCCACACCAAAATGCCCTCGCTAAAAATGGGCATTGGCTACTGTATGGTGATACCGATAAGCCGGTTTTGATCAGCACTAAAATCACTTCCAAAGAAAAGCTGGAAGCTGAAATCACCGATGCCGTACTTCTCTATGAAAAGAACGGTTTCGTTTTTTACAGGAGGAACTAGTTAATTCCTACCAGTCAAACTCAGTTCATTTATTGAACATTTCCAGCTATTTTATGATTGATTAATTATGATAATCAAGCATTGGTTGTATGGATATTGCAAAGGAGCTTTGGGTACTGTTGGATATTTTTATAGCGGCTATACTTGGCGGTGTGGTAGGCTTTGAGCGCGAGTGGCAGCAAAAGCCAGCCGGCCTTCGTACCAACATGATTATTGCAGCAGCTTCGGCTTTTTTTATTTCGCTAGGGCGTTTTGTAATGATTGATTACCAGGATGCCATACCACTGGAAGATTTTTTTGGTACAGATCCGCTGCGGATTGTGTATGCCACTATAATTGGCGTAAGTGTATTGGGGGCGGGTACTATTTTAAAAACAGCGGATGGAGTGGAGATAAAATACCTGACTACTTCGGCTACCATACTGATGGCTTCAGCTATAGGGATGTGTGTGGCATTAAAGCACTACATAGTGGCTCTGGGAGCCACTATTATCATTTTGATTATAAACCGCCTATTCAGTTACCTGGGAGATGCCATTGCCAATAAAAGGGAATAGGGAGGATTTTCTCCCACTCTTAAATTTCTATTGTACAAATTCCCGATTCAATTTTCGATAGGCTTCCTGAAGAACTTTGGCTCTGTCTTCGGCA
The DNA here is from genome assembly GCA_963758205.1 of Schleiferiaceae bacterium. Classification (GTDB taxonomy): domain Bacteria; phylum Bacteroidota; class Bacteroidia; order Flavobacteriales; family Schleiferiaceae; genus Owenweeksia. Next base: position 200,202 of record CAVWUM010000006.1, on the reverse strand, counting down.
TTGAGCTGCTTTACTATCAGGCTATCGTCCAATAGAACTTTGTCGTACATCCCAAATGGCGAAAACGTTTTGAAGGTTACCGGGAGGATGTCTACCAAAATGAAAAGAAGCATTAAAAAGAATTGGGTGAGGCCAACAATTCCATTGTTTTCTTTTAGTTGCTCCAGTGCCATTTCTCTTCGGAGGTAATCAAAGCTTACGGCAAAAGCACTCACCGCACTGTCTTGTTCTGCTTGTAATACAGCTCGTTCCGCGTTAAGCGTTACACGTTGTAAACTGTCATTTTTTTGCATTTGTTGGAGTTCTTTCTCCAGTTTATTCAGGTGCCTGATTTTATTCTCGGCCGATGGGCCTTTACCGTAAATTCCGGTAGTGATAATTTCTCCGCTGGCGTTCCGCCTTACCTCACCGTCAATTTCGCGAGCCACCAAAGCGGCCTGCTCATCTCGCTTTTTTAGTTTGTTTAAAGACAAACTGTCCATGGCAGCCACCTTTGCTTCATTTGCTGCAATGCGTTTGTCATAATCCTGATGTATGAGTTGTTGTTCGGCCTTTACATTTTCTTTTATCTGATCTGTAATACTGCCATCAAAATACAGCAGTACAATGGGGTGAGAGATTACAATGCCCAGAATAAAGGCAAATGCAAAACGCAGGTAAAATGCAGGGCTTTTAAGTTCTTCCTTGTTGCTGAGTTTTCTGCGGTGGGTGGAAACGATGTAGCGATCAAAACTGAAAATAATAGCTGCCCAAACAAGGCCGCCCAGGTAGGCAAGCCATATATGCTGCTGCATCGGGCCAATGGTTGAAAGGGCATAAGCCATGGATACAAACGCCAGAATAGCCGGCACCAGTACTAATGTACCGAAGCCAATGTGCTTAATCCTTTCTGAACGTGGGCAATGCTTTAGGATAGACTGATCACTACCGGCACACCAAATGAAGAAATTGCCAATCATAAATTAATTCTCATTTAATAGGAGTAAACGCAGAAAGGGCAATTATCGGATGGGCTGTAGCGCAAACGAAGATATGTAAAATGCCGCGGGCACATTCCGCGAAAGCGGTAAAAAAAAGAGGAAGTTTACTCTTCAGGCTCCGGTTTTTTGCCCAGCAATTCTTCGCGAATCACCCGCTCCAATACGTTTTTGGGCAATGCTCCACGCTGCATCATTGGGGCGCTGCTATCCATGGGTATAAATAGAATGGACGGAATGCTTTGTATGCCAAAAGCATGGCTCAACTCAGGCTCAGCCTCTGTATCTACCTTATATATAACTATATCATCGGCATACTCATCACTCAGCTCTTCGAAAATGGGCGCCACCGCTTTACATGGCCCGCACCAATCTGCATAAAAATCAATAATGGCGGGTTTATCTCCCAAATACTTCCAATCGCTGTTATCCGAAAAATCGTGGACTTTCTCTTTAAATCCGGCTAATGTCAACTGTTCTGTAGGCATTTGCTAATATTTTAATTTTTACCAAACCTTTACAACACCTTATGCGTAATATTGATCGAAGGGTGCCGTTTAAACCATTTATCGGGGAAAACGTGCGTAATTCCTAAAAACTAAAAAATAGTATACTGAAAACTCCTACCATTGTTTATATTTTTGCCCATCCAATAAAGTCATGATCGCAGAGGTAATCCAGACATTTTTAATCAGCTTATCACCTTTCGGGGAGTCGAGGGTAGGTATTCCATTTGGTATAGTTAGCGGTCTTCACCCCTTATGGGCCCTGGCTATTGGCCTGGTGGCCAACATTCTGGTTTTTCCCATATTTATGTTTTTACTGGATAAATTTAATGGTAAGTTGTGGCGCTTCAGGTTTTACAAAAAACGCTCTGTAAAGTTGGCGCAGCGCAGTAAGCGAGGCGTTGGTAAAAAAATTCAGAAATATGGCTTTTGGGGACTTATGGTGTTTGTGATGATACCATTACCCGTAACAGGTGCTTACGCAGCAAGCATAGCCGCCTATGTTTTTAAGCTAAAACGTAAACATGCCTTTGTAGCCATCAGCATTGGTCTGGCAATATCATGTGGTATAATGGCCACTGGTGCTTACCTGGGTAAGGTGGGTATGACGCAGATCTAAACATCTCCATACAAACAAATTGGTGCTTTTTACTGTCTGCTATGTATTAAACATCGCAATGAAGGAAAGCTCAAACAGCCCGTCAAAAGAGGGATTTAAACTTTTTTCAGATAATTTTACCCTAAGCGCCTGGAAGGATTTTTTTAAACAATTGCTTTACCAATTACGCAACGACAATGTGGTAATTGTAGCTGCTGGTGTAGGGTTCTTTTTCTTTCTGGCTCTTTTTCCGGCTCTGGCCGGTATCATTTCCATTTATAGCCTTGCGGCAGATCCGGCCCAAATACAGGATCAGTTAAACCAGTTTGCTTCCATATTGCCCAATGAGGCTTCATCATTTATTAAAGATAGGCTGGGTAGTTTACTAAAAAACCAGACAGGGCAGGGGTGGCAACTGGCTACCTCTATAGTGCTTAGTATTTGGGTGGCTAATATTGGTACCCGGGCTTTGTTTAAAGGAGTAAACATTGCCTACAATACTGATAAGCGAAGAAAGTTTGTGCGCGAGAACAGTATAACTCTCCTATTTACAACAGCCGGAATTATTCTGAATATCATACTGGTAGTATCCATGGTAGGCTTGCCTGCTATAGCCACCAGCCTTGGCGTGGAAGATTATTTTAAACTACTGGCCAACTGGCTACAGTGGCCTGTGATAGCTACTATAATTGCCTTAGCTATTGGTTTGGTGTACCGCTATGCGCCCTATAAAAGGCATACCCCAAAATTTGGCCACAATATGCGCGGTGCCACAATTGCTGCTACTTTATGGATTATTGGCTCCTGGGTACTATCATTTATGCTGCGTACGGTGGGTATTTTCAGCGAACCCTATGGATCTACACTGGCCATTGTATTTATGATGCTATGGTGTCTTTTAATCAGCTTTATTATTTTGCTTGGCGCAGAAATAAACTCGGTGCTGGAAGCAAAGCGGATGGATGAAAGTCCGGATTAAGGGAGCTTATAGGCAAATCACTTCTCAATTACTATTGCTCAGGTTTCAGGTTACATTTAATTTCGATTAAGGATGAAATTTTCTTTTTGCTCTGTTTCCTTGTGGTGAGAAAATTGGGCCATGGATTGAACGAGCTTGAGAAAGCACTCTAATCGCTCGCTGGGTGAAAGCTTTAAAAACTCCTGCTCTCTTCGCAAATTGTTTTCCTCTTTTGTGGCAAAAGAGATATTTTTCACTGATATAGCCTATTTCAATTGCAGTTTATCACCTCTTCTCCAAATACTTCTCTAAAACATCCCAGGTGTTTTCAGCCAATATCCTTGCCCCAGCAGGGTTCGGGTGGATGCCGTCATCCTGGTTGAGTGAATCCACTCCACCTACATCTTTAAGCAAAAAAGGTATAAGATCTACCTCTTTTACTTCAGCTACTTCAGGAAAAACAACCTCATAAGCCTTACTGTAATCAGGGCCCATATTTGGCGGTACCAGCATGCCGGCCAGAATGATTTTTACTTCGGGATTGGCTTCTCTCACTTTTTCTATAATCGCCATGAGGTTTTGGCGGGTTTCGTTTGCTGGTATGCCGCGCAACCCATCGTTTGCGCCAAGCTCCAAAATAAATATGTCAACTTTTTGATTTTTTAAAACCCATTCCACACGGCCAAGGCCCCCGGTGGTGGTTTCGCCACTTACCCCTGCATTTACTACAGTGTAGGGTAGCTCCAGCGAGTCAATCCTTTGCTGAATGCGGGACGGGAATGATTCATCAGGCTGCACACCATAGCCTGCCGTAAGGCTGTTACCGAAAAACAGGATTACCTTTTTGCTGGTAGTTTTGGTCTGCTCAGTCTCTTCTATTTCATTTTCCTTGTTGATTGTTTTCTCGGTTTCCCCATTGCAGGAAAACAAGGCGAAACTCAATAAGAGGGCAGGGTATAGGGCTTTTATCTTCATGCCTCAAATTTAGGGTTATCTTAAGCATCAGTATATGGATACCAGAAAATACTGCCTACCCTGATTTAAGTTTTCATTGATTGAGTTCAACTTTCCGATCAAAACATTTAAGTGCAGAAATGGGCCTTTAGCTATTTCTTAGCTTTGATGCTATTAATACTACACCAACCATCTAAAATCATCAATTATGAAAAAACTGGTATATGCATTTGCAGCAACAGCCTTAATAGCCTGCAACACCAACAGCACCGAAACCCAAACTGAGCCCGCGGCTACCAACGAGCCTGATACAGTAGTTACAGAGGCCGAAACCACAAACTGGAACGAGATAAATACAGACGAAGCCCTGCTGGCTACTGCCCTTATGGCTGCCCCTGAGGCAAGCCGTGAAGGCTGTAAGGTTATCGGTTTTAATATGGCGGGTGAGTTTGTAAATTTTAAAGAAGGTACCAACGAGTTTATTTGCATTACAGATAACCCCAACGAAGAAGGCTTTAACGCAGCCTGCTACCACAAAGACCTGGAGCCTTTTATGGCAAGGGGCCGTGAATTGAAAAAGGAAGGTAAATCCCATCAGGAGATATTTGACATCCGTGAAAACGAAGCTAAAGAGGGTACATTGCAAATGCCTGAGCCCGGCAGAACCCTGCATGTATATTATGGTGCTAAGGCCCTTTACAACCCACAAAACAGTAAGGTTAAGGATGCCAAATACCGCTATGTGGTGTATCTGCCCTGGGCTACTTCAGAGTCTACCGGTTTACCCGAAGAACCAATAGCACCCAACCACCCCTGGATTATGAATCCCGGCACACATAGGGCGCATATTATGATTACGCCTGTTAAAGGGGAGAAGGAGTGAATTCTATTGTAAAATTCCTAATAGTTCTATTAGCGCTGGTATTCCAAAACTGCCAATTGCCTTTAGATAATGCTTCCACAGAATTGGAAGTTTCCGAAGCATTGAATAATTCTTCATTTGTACTTAGCTGTGGATCAGGCTGTGCATTAACTTACAACACGAGTGAGATTAATCAGAACGAAGAATGGGTTACTATTAAGTTTAAAGTTGAAACGTATGTTAACGAGGAACTCGCTGATGACCACTTTGAGACCTATCAATTTAAAACGGATTCCAACAAGGTAATTTTAGGTGAATCAGGGTCTGAGCTTCCTGAGGATATACACTTAAGACTATATAATGAGTTATTAAAAGTTTTTGATTATCTCAAATAAATTCTTGTTGATGAGAATTAATCTAGCTCGCGCGGCTTTGCAAATCCGCGAGAACGGGGGCTATAATTTCCACATCCTTTAATCCTTAATACACCGGATGCAAGCCATCTCATCCCATTTTGCATCTATTGTAGTCAATTCTACCTTTAGGGGTGTATTCTTATTCCCAAAGTCAGGTCGGAAAGCAAATACAGTTGAGTCATTCTTTAATGTACTGGTCAAGTATTTTCTTTGCCAGCCACTTACGTTAAAGGATAGGTAGGTTTCATTATCATATCCAATATACATTTCTTCCATGTACTTATTTCCGTAGAGTTGCTGCAGTGTGGTATGAAGTTGTTCAAACTCAGAAACTGTAGGAACATGCCAGCCCATAGGGCATGGATTTTTTGAACCTGCAGTAGCACCTGGGAGGTAGGTTCTCGAATTATTAAAATGCGGGTAAGGGAGGGGCGTGTTAAGTGTAGAGCTAAAGTTGGGGATAGTGTCACCGTTCGGATAAAAATTCAAGCGAAGATCCTGAGCAAGCCACTCCTGGTTTCCGATGGTAACTGTTTCGTAAATATTGCCTTCCCTATCTGTAATTTGCCCAATGGGAAATTTAGCACTGCGCGTTTCAAAACTATAAGTATGTGGCAGGTCAACTATCACCGGATCATAAGGATAGGGCAAACACGGCATGTCATCCGGGTTTAAGAACTTTTTTAGTGTAACTGTATACCGATACTTTTTACCTTGCAGTAATGGCGCTAGCTCAATATCACGAATTTTATTACCGTATCCGGGGAGTGTGGTACCTCTAATTCCATGGCTATTTCCCGCAGCATCACTTAAATAGAGTAAAACGGAGTAACCCGGATACATTTCACCCAGGGCAGGCGTGAAATTCAGGTGTGAAACAACAACCTTTTCAGTAGAAATATTCCTTTCGCCATCAAGGGTATTCTCAAATTTAAAACCGTCAAAATAAGACTCATCTACCTGGCACATCGTGTTTTCAGGCTCTGTAGTTTTATTCTTTTTACAACTCAATAGAGTTAAACCAAGCAAAATGAGAATATACTTTTTCATTCGGTGTCTGAATTTTTTAGGAATATTTTCAAAAAACAAAATTAACTTATAGAAATTGTTCCCACCTGCACCTCGATTCCAATCATCTGGCTAAATGAAATAACTATAAAATCCCTCCATAACTACCTCAATCAAAAACCTTCCATCGCTTCCGTAGTTTTGTGCTTCCTACAATTATCCAATAAATGAGCGATACCATTCTCTCCGTTTCCAATCTTACTAAAACCTACCCCAGTGGTGGCCGCAGCCTTACCGTTTTAGATGCTGTAAATTTTGAAATTTCCAAGGGCGGAAGCTGCGCTATTGTCGGGCCTTCCGGTAGTGGCAAAACCACGCTGCTTGGCCTTTGCGCTGGGCTGGACAGAGCTACATCTGGCTCGGTAGTGTTGAATGGAATTACGCTTGACAAGCTAAGTGAGGATGAAAGGGCAGCTGTGCGCAATCAGCATGTTGGTTTCATCTTTCAGAGCTTTAACCTGATGCCCACCCTTACTGCTTTAGAAAATGTAATGATCCCCATGGAATTGAAAGGGGAGAAGGGCGTACGTAAACATGCCATTGAATTGCTGGAAAAAGTAGGTTTGGGTGATCGCTATAATCATTATCCATCCCAATTATCAGGTGGCGAGCAGCAAAGGGTTTCCATAGCGCGGGCCTTTTCCAATAAGCCCACTATTTTGTTTGCCGATGAACCCACCGGCAACCTGGATGAAGAAACCGGAACCACCATTGAAGATCTGATTTTTGAGCTGAACCGTGAGCAGGGCACCACCCTTATTATGGTTACCCATGATTTGGAGCTGGCCTCTAAAACCGGCCGTATCCTTAAAATGAAAGGCGGCAAACTGGTGGAAGATCAACCTTCTGAAACTGCTAAGGCCTGATGAAGTACAGTTGGTTATTTAAAATGGCCTGGCGCGACAGCCGCAAAAACCGGGGCCGATTGTTCCTATTTATGAGCAGCATCATTTTGGGTATCGCGGCTTTGGTGGCCATCAACTCTTTTGGCGATAATCTAAAAAATGAAATAAACAGCGAGGCTAAGGAGCTGCTTGGTGCAGACTTGGAAGTCTCTAGTCGCCAGCCTATCAGTGATGAATTACATCAGCTGTTTGATAGCCTCAACATGCAAAAGAGCGAGCAGATAAGCTTTGCCAGCATGGTACTTTTCCCAAAAAATAATGGGACCCGCCTAATAAATGTACGGGCGGTTGACGATAAATTTCCTTTTTACGGAGAACTGGAAGCTATGCCGGCAAAGGCCTCAGCTACTTTCACTCAAGGTCAGAGAGCTTTAGTGGATAAAACCCTGTTGCTGCAATTTAATGCCGGGGTAGGCGATAGCCTGAAAGTAGGCGAGGTGGTTTTTGATATTACAGGTAGCCTGGTAAAAGTCCCCGGGCAGGTGGGTATTGCCGCAAGTGTGGCTCCACCCGTTTTTATTCCCATTAGTTTGATTAATGAAACCGGCCTGTTGCAAAAGGGCAGCCGGATTAACTACTCGTTGTACTTAAAGTATCCAGAGGGTTTTGATAATGCCATATTCACAGATTTAATAAAACCGCGCCTCGAAAAAATGGATGTCCGCTTTGATGACGTGGCCGAGCGCAAAGATGAAGTGGGAGAGGCCTATTCAGACCTTACAGGCTTTTTAAACCTAACAGCTTTTGTGGCGCTACTGCTGGGCTGTGTGGGCGTTGCCAGCTCAGTACATGTTTATATGAAGGAAAAAGTGCAGAGCATAGCCGTATTGCGCTGCCTTGGTACGGATGCTAAAAGCGTGGTGGGCATTTACCTCATTCAGATTACGCTAATGGCCTTTATAGGCTCTGCCATAGGGGCGGCCTTGGGCACAACCATTCAATATTTCCTGCCGGCTCTTTTCCAGAGTTTTCTGCCGTTTGAGGTTGATCTGGCGTTTAGCTGGGGTTCTATTTTTCAAGGTATCGCGCTGGGTGTACTTACCGCCATTTTGTTTGCCCTGTTTCCACTTATCAACATCAGAAGTATATCTCCATTAAAGGCACTCAGAGCTTCCTTTGAAAGTGAAGACAAGCCCCGCCCGCCATACGTGGTGTATGTTCTTATCCTGTTGTTTGTATATGGATTTTCCTTTTTGCAATTAGGCGATTGGCTGCGGGCACTGATTTTTACAGGAGGCCTGTTTGCAGCTTTTGGTTTGCTGGCCCTGGTAGCACAGCTTATCATTTGGTTGGTGAGGAGGTTTTTCCCTACCAAAGGGTCGTTCATACTCAGGCAAAGTCTTTCCAACCTGTATCGTCCAAATAATCAAACACTGGTACTTGTAAGTAGCATTGGGTTGGGAACGGCATTAATCATTACCTTACTACTTACCCAGCAGCTTTTGCTCAATAAAGTGGCATTTACTTCTGCTCCGGAAAGTAGGCCCAACATGCTGTTGTTTGACATACAAACCAGTCAGCTGGATTCGGTAAAGGATGTGGCCAAAGAACTGGATATGCCCGTATTAGCTGATGTACCACTGGTAACCATGCGCCTTAAAACCCTTAAGGGCACAGATGTGGAAACATTGCGGGCGGATACCACTTCTGAAGTAAAGAGTTGGGTATTACGGCACGAGTACCGCGTTACTTACCGTGATTCATTGTCAGATTCGGAAACCATCACAAAAGGTAAGTGGCGTGGACAGGTGAAACCTGGCGACAGCATTTTTATTTCGTTGGAAGAAGGCGTGGCGGAAGATATGAAGGTGGATATTGGTGATCCTCTAGTGTTTAATGTTCAGGGTGCCATGCTTATCACTTACGTGGGAAGCATCCGTAAAGTGGACTGGCAACGCGTGGAAACTAATTTCCTGGTCGTTTTCCCGGAGGGCGTGTTGGAAGGATGCCCCTAAGTTTCATGTACTATTGAGCCGTTTCAGCAGTGCTGAGCAATCAGCTAAATTCCAGCAAACAATTGTTCGTCAGTTTCCAAACATCTCCATTGTTGATCTCAACCTGATATTACAAACCATAGACGAGGTAATCGGTAAGGTCTCCTTCGTTATTCGCTTTATGGCTTTTTTCAGCATCATAACCGGACTGATTGTATTGATCGGTTCGGTGATTATCAGCAAATTTCAGCGTATGCAGGAGAGTGTGCTGCTTCGTACACTGGGCGCCAGCCGCAAACAGATACTCAGCATAAATACACTGGAGTACTTTTTACTAGGCAGCCTGGCGGCTTTTGTTGGCATTTTGATTGCTATTATCGCCAGCTCCGCATTGGCCTGGTTTAGCTTTGAAACCGTGTTTGCTCCCGAGCTTCTACCGTTGCTAATCGCCTATTTCTCTATTACTATCCTTACGGTGATTATCGGGCTGAGCAATAGCAGGGAGGTAGTTAGCCGTCCGCCATTGGAGGTGCTGAGGAAGGAGGGGTGAAACAAAAAACCAGCAGGCTTCCATTCTATGCTAAAGCTTACGGTTTACGCAGTGAACTTCATGTTTTAAACCTTCAACCCAACCCACAGTTAACATAACTATGAGCAGAGGATTTGTAAAAGAAGAAGATCAGGAAGAAGCTCCGTTTATCCCGCCAAGGGCAGCGCTGCCGCCAGGGGTTACAAACTATGTTACGCCATTGGGGCTGCAAAAACTGGAAGATGAACGCAATCAGCTTGAGCAGGAACGGGCTGCCAATAAATCTGAAAATGATACGGAGCGCAGGCGTGCCAATATGGTTGTGGATGGTAAACTTCGATTACTGGATGAAAGAATAAGCAGTGCCAGGGTTCTTAGCCCGGAAGATCAGCCAAAGGACGAAGTACGTTTTGGAGCCAGGGTTACACTAAAACCCGGTGATAATTCAAAAAACCTTGTTTTTAGAATTGTTGGAGTGGATGAAGCCTCTGTAAAAGATCAGCTGATTGCCTTTGTAGCGCCTATTGCTAAAGCAGTTAGTGGTAAAAAGGTAGGAGATAATGTTACGCTTAGATTAGGTGATAGGTCCAGGGAGTTTGAGTTAATAGCCATTGAATACTGAATAGCCCGCTTATTGCGTTGTTATGCGTTTACAACAAATCCCCCCATTATGGCCTTTAATCTAATATTAGCAATATTATCGGGTCGGTATAGTTCCAATTATTACTTTCGTCCCGTTTTATAAAAATACTTTATGGACATTGTGATTGCAGGTGCAGGTGCGGTAGGAATTCACCTTTCCAGATGGCTTTCCAGCGAATCTCATAACATTACTCTCATTGATCGTGATCAGGATCGATTATCCAACATTGACTCAAGTATAGATGCCATTACCATAGCTGGTGAAGTAACTGATTTTAAAGTGCTTCAAAAGGCAAAGGTTGATTCTGCAGATTTGTTTATTTCAGTTACCTCGGTAGAGGAGGCCAACATTATAAGTGCTATTTATGCCAAAAGGTGGGGAGCACGTAAAACCATCGCCAGGATTAGCCAGATGCAATATCTGACGGACGCCAAAACCATGAATATCCGCGAACTGGGTATTGATGAGTTAATTTCTCCGGAATCATTGGCAGCCAGGGAGGTACGTCATCTTATTAAAACCAATGCTGCTACCGAATCTATAGAATTTGAAAATGGGAAAATCACACTGTTAGGTTTAGATGTAGAGAAGGATGCTGGTGTAGTTGGGAAAACCATAGCTGAAGTGGCCGCCATGCATAAGGAGCGAAACTATGTGATTGTAGCTATAAAGCGAGAAGAAGAGACACTAATCCCGAAAGGAGATACACGGATTGAGGCTGGTGATCACCTTTTTGCTATAACTCACTCAGAGGGCTTAAAAGATGTGATACAGGTTACCGGCAAGCAAAAAATTGATGTTGACCGCATAATGATAATGGGAGGGAGCCGCACAGGCCGCCACCTTGTGCGTAAGCTTAGTAAGGATTATCACATTAAGCTTATTGAGCAGGATTACGAAAAGTCAAGAGAAATTGCCGCTGACTTCCCTGATGCGCTGGTTTTGAATTTTGACGGTACAGATGTGGAAAAGCTGGAGGAAGAGGGCATAGCCAAAACCGATGTGTTTGTGGCCGCTACCGGTAACTCCGAAACTAACATTTTGGCTTGCCTGGTGGCCAAAAACAGGGGTGCTAAAAAAACCATCGCCCTTACTGAAAATATTGAATATCAAAGCTTATCACAAAGTATTGGTATAGATTCCCTGATTAATAAAAAGCTGGCCGCTGCCAACTTTATTTACCGCTACATCAGGCGTGGTGATTTTGTGGCGCTTAGCACCATACATGGTGTGGATGCCGAGGTGATGGAGTTTCAGGTGAGCGATAAGGGCAAAGTTACCCAAGGTAAGATTCGCGAGCTGGGCTTGCCCAAAGGTGCCCTTATAGGTGGTGTGGTACGTGGCAATAAAGGCCTTATACCCAATGGCGATTTTCAAATTGAACCCAATGACCGTGTAATCGTTTTTGCGAAACTCGGTTGCGCCAAAAAAACCACACGCTTTTTCAGATAACAGTTCATGAGGTCATTCAACTTTAAAATGATAGCCGCCCTTACGGGCACATTGCTGATGCTGGTTTCGGCCACTATGGCATTGAGCATCATTTGGTCTGTATACTACGGGGAAGACTGGAAGTCGCTGGCCTTATCCTCGCTAATTACTTTTGCGGCCGGTGTTGGCCTTAGGCTTATTAATTACGGCAACAAAAATCGTGATGTAAAAAAGCGTGATGGGTTTCTCATTGTGTCCAGTGGCTGGGTTGCCATGTCTTTTTTTGGCAGCCTGCCATACCTCATTAGCGGATATATTCCTGGTATAGCCGATGCTTTTTTTGAAACTATCAGTGGGTTTACCACTACCGGAGCTACTATTTTAACGGATATTGAATCACTGCCTCGTGCTTTGCTCTTTTGGAGGAGTATGACCCATTGGCTTGGTGGTATGGGAATTATTGTACTTACAGTTGCCATCCTTCCGCTTTTAGGAGTAGGAGGTATGCAGCTTTTTGTGGCGGAGGCTCCCGGGGTAACACCGGATAAGCTCCATCCCCGAATTACAGAAACCGCAAAGCGTTTGTGGTTGATATATTTTGCCCTAACGGCTATTGAAACCGCTTTGCTTTCATTTGCCGGTATGAGCTTTTTTGATGCTATCAATCACGCCATGGCCACTATGGCTACCGGTGGTTTTTCCACTAAAAACCTAAGTATCGCGCACTGGACGGCACCTGCCATTCATTACATCATCACGGTTTTTATGTTTTTGGCAGGGGTGAACTTTACGCTGCTCTACTTTGGTTTCACAGGTAAGTTCAGGCAAATATTCAGGAATGAGGAGCTGCGGGTATATGCTATCAACATTATTGTTATCGGTCTCTTTGTATCATTTGGCTTGTGGGCTACCATGAATATTGATTTCGAAGAGGCTTTTAGAAACGGATTCTTCCAGGTTATTTCAATAATAACCACCACTGGTTTTATTACCGATAATTATCTGCTGTGGCCCAACTACCTTATGTTCCTGATTTTTGTGCTATTCTTTTCAGGAGGATCTACAGGTAGTACAGCCGGAGGTATAAAGATGATGCGGGTAATTGTGCTTATTAAAAACAGTTTTTTGGAACTTAAGAGGCAATTGCATCCATCTGCTGTAATTCCCGTAAGGTTTAATGGCAATGCTGTGCCACAGAGTATCACCTATACTATTATGGCCTTTGTGCTTATTTACCTGATTATCTTTTTTGCAGGTTCTCTGGTAATGTCAATGTTTGGGCTTGATTTTATGTCGGCTACAGGAGCTGTGGCGGCAACCTTAGGCAATGTTGGGCCTGGTATGGGTTCTGTTGGACCCGTTGATAATTTCGCCCACATGCCTGCAGAGGGTAAGTGGTTTTTATCCTTCCTGATGTTGCTTGGCCGCTTGGAACTCTTTACGGTTCTGATGCTTTTTATGCCGCACTTCTGGCGTAACAGGTAGTTTTTATGTTAGAAAGTGTACCCCAGGCTCAGTGAGGGTTTCCAGCAAAAACCAAAGTCTCCGTATCCTCTAAAGTCATAAATTATATTGGCGGCCTCAAAACTATGTTTACTTTCCTCCTTAATATTTGAAAAGTATATACCTAAAGCAATTACCGTTTGTACCCGCAGGTGTTTGGATATATCATAAGAAAAGCCATAACCGATGGTATGTGCTGAAAAAATCTCTTCAGACTCCTGTAACAATGGTACGTAGGTTTGGGTTGTTTCATTGTAAAAATTACCCACCCATCGGTTCTCATATTGTTGTAAAGTAAATTCATACCTGAACAAAAGGTCGAAACGAGTGGCTTGCGCAGGTAGTCTATACATATAACCACCCCTTAAACCGGTAAACTTTGGTTTACTGGCATCCGTTTGAGCTTCGGTGGCATACATCTGTACTATTGGTCCCAAAAACAGTTGTGAATTTTTTATTTGCCCTGTAAGACTCATTTGCAATTCAATGCGTTCTGCCAGCCCTACTTCTATATAATTTCCACCGGCTTCCAGGCCAAATTGCATGTTATTAAAAACTTGTCCATTGGTGGTTATGAAAGCCGTAATTAGCAATGTTGAGAGAATGGTTTTCATAATGATTAATCCTTAAACAATTCAGTCATTACCTTTCCCTGGCTTTGGTTCATTTTAAAGCCCATCAGGTAACAAACGGTTGGTACAATATCTATTTGCTGACGTGGCGTATTGAGAAGTTCGCCCGTTTTAAAGTCAGGCCCCCAGGCAAAAAAGTTGATGTGGCGGCATCCCTCACATAAATCGCCATGATTGATAAAACCGTCCTGTATTCCATCCAGATGGCGGCCATGATCATTCGTCATGATCAGGGTTGTTTTTCCTGCATAAACTGTATCTGAGTTTATCAGATTATATATTTCATTCAGCAGGCTATCCGTCTGTTTTATACCAGCCCTGTAAAGCTCCCAGTTACGTGCATGGCCACCAAAATCAGGCCCTCTGAGGTTGATGAATATCAGGTTAGGATGATGGAGGTCTACAATTTCCCTTACTTTATTGATAGTCTCATCATCATCCCGATTTTTGCTATCTATAGCAGGGAGGTAGGAGTTACTCCAATCGCTATTAGTACAGTTTCCTAAAATATGTAGTTTGGTTTTGGAACCTATTATCCAGGCCTTGTTTGGATTATTTTGTGTTTGATAGAGCCAATGCTGGAGGTATGAAGGATATTCAGGATACTCTTTACCCGTGTTTTCCATTTTTTCATAGATGCCACGGCTAAGGGTAGTATGGCCGGATAGAGTATGCGTATCACCATTGTTATAGAACTCCTGGTTAACAATACCCTCAGGGCTTAACTTGCTAAAAAGTTTAGGTATTAAGCTGTGCTGCGGATCGCCCCATGTTTCTGAGTATCGCGGACCATCGATTACAACAACAAATACATTTTCGGTAATGCAGTTATTCTCAATGGGGCGAGAGCCCAAATCCACATTTTTTGAACAACTCAGCGCAGCAACTATTACCGGTACTAGTCTAAAGTATCTGTAAATCAAAACTTTATATGATGAAGAGTATCCAAAGTAAACAAATGTCAGTGAAAAGACAGGTGACAAAAATCACCATGGTAAAATATGGATTGCAAACCGGTGGTTTAGCCATGGTTTTACGTACCAGCTTAATCTATAACGATAATTTTTCTGTATGAACTAAACCTCCTCTAGTAAAGGAACACTTAAAACACGTTCCCTGATCTCCATTGCACTCAACGGCCTAACCAAAATGCCAAGTTCACTAAGTATAAAGGATACTTCCACCAGCATTTTCTCGTCCACATTATAATCAACATTCCAGTTTAGGTTTTTAAACCACTCGCGGGCATCATCTACATTAATGTGGTAGTGTTTTGAAATTTCAGCAGGGGTATTGGAGTTGTTCTGCAATTTTTGAGCGTGTTTGTTCACTATACCCAATACCTCGTCAATTACCTCGGGGTTATTTTTCAGATACTCTTTGCGCACCACCACCACAAAACTAGGCCATGGGGTAAGGCAGTGATCAATGAGTTTAAACTCACCACTATCCACCAGAGGTTTGGTGGTAAACTTCTCCCATAAAAACAGTTGGTTAGGCTCTGCCTTTAGTGCGTGCCTTGCTCCATCAAGATTGTTAACCAGGTTAAAATCCGTACTTGAAATCTGTACACCTTTATTACGGCCATATAAAAAAGCCATTAAGTGTGAGCCGGAGTTCATTCTGCTTATGGCAAAGGTTTTACCCTCAATATCATCAGCACTATTTATTTGAGCTTTGGCAGAAGTATGCACGCCCCAGTTTAGTGGGCTTTGCACGTAGGTAGAAACAATTTTTGATGGATTACCCCGAACGATGTCAGTAAGGGCGCCTTCAGTAAGCATTATGGCCAGGTCCAGTTTATCATCGCGAAGATCGCGGGCCATGGCTCCGGTTCCGGCAGGTTCTTCTTTCCAGTTTACCTTTATTCCTGCGGCTTCAAAATCGCCACTGGCTAAAGCCACTTGCCATGGGTAATTGTAGTGTTCAGGTACCCCGGCACACTGTAAAGTTTTCATTATACTACCTTTTTAGGATTGTGGTAATCAAACATGCACCTAACTGCTAATGTTTGGCAGTTTTAATCGTTAATGCCCTGCAAAGTTAATTAGCAGGCTAATGCTTGGGCTGATATTTATCATGAAATTTTCGGACCGCGAAAACTACGAGAAGCGACTGCAGGAAGTGATCAACAAACAAGGTGAAAAATCAAAAAATCAAAAAAGCTGAAAAATGAAAACGGCAGCAATTTTTCTCGATCTTACTGAAATTGATGATAGCGTATTGCGCTATGTAAAGGCTATGGATGACCTTATGCATTTTGAAACCTTGCACCTTGTACATTACCTGGAGTTGCAGGATACAACGGACGATTACGCAAGGCATTTTCCTAACCTTGATAAGCCCATTGAGGAGATACTTGAGCAGGAGATAAGGGATAAGGCTTTGGAGGCAGGTATGGATGACGCAAAACTGGAAGTGCTGGTACACGCCAGTGGTGGGCAGGAGGATTTACTAAGGTGGGTGGATGGCCGCCATTTTGACTTTTGTGTTTTCGGTAAAAAAGTAGTACATAAAGGCACCGGGGTATTTGCCGGTAAGGTAGCCCGGCTCATTGATCAGTCTATTTTGTTTATTACCGAAACTTCACGCAAGTCATAATCAAGACAGACTTTATGCATTTTACGTCTCTCTGCTATTTCATTATTTTTCTTTTTTAGAAGCTACAGGTATACTATAAGAAACTCCCAGATTAACAAGAATGCTTAAGTCCTCACGAGCCACCCCCCAATCCGAAGAATTAAACGAGTGGTACGGATCTGACCAAAACAGGATGGGGCGAAGATTGATGGCTATGTTTTCATTTAGCGATTTTCTTAAAACACCCTCAAGTTTAACGCTCGCATACTTGTTTTGGCGGTCAGGAATAGTACTGAAGTTGGATGTAATATTTTCAATGGTATAACCTAGCCCGAAGGAAAAGCCGATATCCGATAGTCTATACTCAGAAATATGCTCCAGCGCCAGAAAAGTGCTGAATGTGCTTACCTCTTCGTCCAAAGGCAAATTGGTATTAAAGTTCATTCCTTCCAATCTGCATAGCACATTAAGGAAGGTGGCATTAATGTCAAAATAGGAGTTGGGATTACGATATATTAAAGAAGTGTAGAAGTTGGTGGAAAGGCTGTAATCGCTATTAATGCCTTCATCCGAGTGCTCAATGTAATAGGGCTGACCTGTTCCTACGCCCAGTTCAAAGTCAATGGATTGAGCATGTAGCGAAATGGTGAATAGCAGCGGACACAGTTATGAGATGTTTCATTGGTTTTTAGTTCTGGTGGAAGAGTCAAGATATTGGTTGAGGGATTTGGAGGTAAACACTTGGCCAGCGCGGAGCTGACTTTTAGGGATAAGAAGGAGCACGGATTGCAAATCCGCGCTATCTGGGTTTATTTATTTGTTTTTTGCTCTTTCAGCTAGCATTTTTGTCGCAGACAGATGGAGTTTGTCTTCTATCTCCTTCAATTTTGTAAAGTCGATTTTATGCATTCTGCAATGTTCTACAACTTTAAATTTTAAGAGTCGTTCTGCTGTCCTGGAGAAATCCTTATCAGAAATCCTATCAGCTATTTCATTTAGCTTAACATTCTTATCATACCACATTTTAATTCCATGATTAACTATAAAGGCAGCAGGGGTCATTTCTTGCGCACTCACATTTTCAGCTATCTTTAATAGGTTAATTGAGCCTAAATCATGAATTGGTTTAGTAATGAATCCATGCAATACTCCAAAGATCAGAGTCCAATAAATTGCTTTAAACTAGTTTTTCAACCTTATCAACACTTAAGTCCTTTCTATCTTCATTTTCTTCTATTATATGATTAATGCGCTCTTTTAAAAGATTGACCAGGTTTGTTCTGTCCCTTCATCTTTTATTATTTCAAAAAACAGGTCAAAATTCTTAGATGCACTTTAAGGCCCTGTTCAAAAATGTATTCAAGTCTATTTAGGCTAAGGGAACCCGAACGGTTTTTAAGTATTAGACCCATTACTTCGACCGTTTTTATACTCAATCTTAAATCTCTAAGTAGCTCAGACGAAATTTCATCATTGTCCAAGTGAGTTTGGTTTGGTGCATCATTTCTTGCGTCTTCGACCTCAGAGTTCTCAATCAGTAACTTTTTTCTTTCTGCCTCTGGGTCATGTTGATAAGAAGGCAAAATGGCCTTTATTATTTTGTCTTCATGCTTATCAAAAAATGATAGTTCATCAGTTTTTAAAGTTGCGGCTCGTACTTCTCAAATAGTATTTCAGCATTTAACAAAAGTTCGTCAAGTAGGTGGTCTGATTTTGTATGATGTGCAATAAATACTGTTATGTACGCATTCTCATCCTTGTGAAGATTTGAAAGGATCTTAGCTATTTTTTCTTCTTGCTCAGCTTCATGTTCTGAAAGATACTTGGCAACAAAAAAGAAGTATATGTAGGAATAGCAGAAGCCGAATTGATTAAAAGAATCGAATTTACATATGTTTACATTAGACAGTTTCGTAACCAATTCACTTAACGGAATGGGTAAATTAAAGTGTTCTTGGTAATACTCTGTTCGCAATAGTCATACAATATCACCGGACTTTTTAACTTTTCAATCAGTTGTTCAACAGGTCGATAAATTATTTTCAACAGGGTGACTATACCGATTAAAGCAGGCAAGAAAAACGCCTTGTCTCGGGCTTTTATGGCCGATAGCATTCCGAATAGTAAAAAGCCTATGAGCAGAATACCTATTGGAAAAGCAATCATCAGGAGAAATACAGCTGTCCACCCTTCGATTAGAATACTTGTGTAGAATAAACTAACTAAAAGAATGGATAATAAGATAATCGAATTCCTGGTCGTCCAAATTTTAGACTTGGTATTCATTTAATTCTTTGTGAAGTAGGATTGCAATTACTTAATGAATCAAAAGCCCTATATATTCCAAAAAACTTTACTTCATCTTTCCTGCAACCGCAGACAATACAACGAGAACATCACCTTTTATTTTACCTTCAAAAGTTGCGGTTTCAACATTTTGGTAAATCTTATTCAGATTAGAATCATGTATTGGATGTTTAATTTGCTGAAGTACTATTTCTGTGTTTCTAGACCTTTGCCCAAAAATCGCACTTGAAGTTGGTAGGCCAAATTTTTTAACTAAAAATTTGTTCTATGAACGAGAAAAGCAAAAATTTACTGGAAGAGCTGATCAGCCAGATTAGCAGCAAAGAAGAGTTGGAGCTGGTACGCGAGCAACTCTTTAAACGAGGGGTGGAGAACCTGCTCTCGGCAGAGATGACCGTCCACCTGGGGCACCCCAAAGGCAAGCCCCCCAGTGGTACAAACATCCGCAATGGCCACTCTGAAAAGACACTAAGGACCGCCCAGGGCAACCAGCGAATCAGAGTACCGCGCGACAGGGAGGCCAGTTTTGACCCCGTGATAGTGCCTAAGCACAAAACCATGTCGCAGGAAATTGAAGACTGCATACAGCTTCTGTATGCCAAAGGAATGAGCAATTCCGATGTGGTGGACTTTGTGGAACGTACCTACGGGGTAAAATACTCAACCTCCCAGGTATCCATCATAACCGATGCACTTTTAGAAGATATCCGCCAGTGGCAGCAACGCCCCCTGCAGGATTTGTATGCCGTGCTCTGGATCGATGCCATCCATTATAAAATAAGGCACGAGGGCCGCGTGGTCTCCAAAGCTTGTATGATAACCCTGGGCATTGACATGGAAGGGCGCCAGGACATACTGGGCCTGAGCGTGGTGGAAAAGGAAACCGCCCCGGAGTGGATGGCCATACTGGAAGACCTTCGCAGCCGTGGGATCAGGGACATCCTGTTTTTATGCTCGGACAACCTGCCCGGGCTCTGCGCTGCCGTAGAGGCCATTTACCCCGGCAGTGTGCACCAGATCTGTATTGTACACCAAATACGCAACTCCTTAAAGTACGTAAACTACAAGGATCGTAGAGCCATTATGGCCGATATTAAGGGCATTTACAAAGCCGATAATGAAAAGATGGCCCGCGAAGCCTTTGAAGTGTTCAAGGCCAACTGGAACGGCAAATACCAAAAGGCGGTAAACTCCTGGGAAAACAACTGGGCAGCCCTCACCCTGTTTTTAGAATACCCGGCAGAGGTCAGAAGGCTGATCTACACCACCAATATCATTGAGAGCTTTAATGCCAATCTGCGCAAGTTCACCAAAAACAAAAAAGTGTTCCCAACCGATGATGCGGCCATTAAATCCATTTATCTGGCTGCCCGGCAAATCAGCCAAAAATGGAAGAAAACAAGAATGGGCTGGGCCCAGATATATAATCAATTGTATATTGCCTTTCCTGAAAGGTTAGGTTAAAACCTACCAATCTTTAAGTGTGAATTTTGGATCGCCCAAACACAAAATTATGGCTGGACTCTGCATTATCCAATTTATCGTATCTAACCAACCTTCATTTTTATCCGAAAATGCGGTTACGGCTTTTCCATCGGTTGGTACTGCTAACAATTCACTTAATTCTTTATGCGTGGTCCATGCACATGGACTCAGGATTACTGGAATTACTCTGATTCCTTTAGTCTCTCTCAGGTTAAGGGCAACATCTTTCTCCTCTAAGCAAGCATTTGAAGCTAAAAAATTGCTTGAAATCATTAAACAGATTATGTCTGCATTTCCCAGGTTGTTATCAATATCATTTTGAAAGACTTCGCCTGTTTCAATTTTTCTATCATACCATTCAGATAGAATGCCGTTATTTTTTAATGGAGCAACATGCGTGATAAAATCTTCAATAAGATTTTCGTCTTTGTGTGAGTAGCTTATAAAAAGTTTATTCATCGGATATGTGTTCGTTATTTAGCTTGCTGCCAACTAATGCATAGCGTCTATTGCGTTATATTCATTATGCATTAGCTTGACAAATTAATTGAAACAGTGCTTTAAAACTCCTTGAAGAAACCAAGGTAAAAGGTGGGATTTCGAGAGGAGGTAATTTGTTAAGCGTTAGTTTACTGATTCTCGAAAATAGATAAACTGCACCAAAGGAAAGTGATTTAGTTTTCAATGGTTCTTAACAATGTAAAGGGGTTGGCTGTATCCGCCACTAAGCTGCTGTATATTCCTCAGCACCTGATACACCGAAAAACTACGTGCAAAGCGGAACATTTCTTTCTCTTCTTGTTTTAGAATTACCACCGGCAAAGTAAATACCATGGCTTGTCCGGCCAGCTCGGGTTCCTCCTCCACATCTACCACACGTATTTTCACCTCAAGGAAGGTTTCATGTACAGCCTCCAGCAGCTTTGGCTTTAGCACCTGGCACACGCCACAGGTTTTGCTTGTGTAGTAGAGTAATTCAATCATGCTAGTGTTTACGAATGCCCGGCAGCAGTTTTCTTAAAGCTCTTATAAAGCTTTTTGCTACCAAAAATAATGAGCAGCACAACAGCTCCAATAAGCAGTCCGGATAAAAACTCGAAGACAATGCCGGGAACGGGAATATGTTCTTCCAGGTGATGAATAAAAGAAATATTGTGCACAAAAATACCACCGGACACCAGCAATAGCGCTATCGTTCCAATTACCGAAAGGCTTTTAATCACTTTGGGCAGCGCGCTTACCAGTACGCGGCCCGCCTTGTCAGAGAAGCTGTTGTCTTCAGGGTTTAGGTTTATGAGCTTGCGCCCAAAATCATCCATCCGAACAATAAGTGCCACAATACCATAAACTCCCACAGTAGCCATTAGTGCAATACCCGTAACTACCATTATTTTTACAGGGAGCTCTTCTTCAATAACGGCACCCAGGGCAATAATTACAATCTCCACCGAAAGTATGAAGTCAGTAACAATGGCGGATTTCACTTTTTTCTTTTCAAACTCCAGTGCTTCTTCTTTCGGAAGATCGGCTTTTATCTTTGGTTCCTCTTCATTTGTATGTGGAAAGAAGAATTCGTAAATTTTTTCAGCACCCTCATACGCTAGGTACAAACCTCCTATTACCAGAATAACAGTGATTGCTGTGGGCAAAAAAGCACTGAGCCCAAAGGCAATTGGCAGTATAATGACTTTATTTAGTAGCGACCCTTTGGTGATAGACCATAGCACGGGCAACTCCCGGGAAGATAAAAACCCGGAAGCCTTTTCCGCATTTACCGCCAGGTCATCTCCCAAAATACCGGCCGTTTTTTTTCCGGCAACTTTCCCCATGGTGGCCACATCATCCATTAGGGTTGCAATATCATCCAGCAGTGCAAAAAAGCCTGAAGCCATAACAAAAGTTTAGGGGGCAAATTAAAGGGATATGTGAGAAATATCGGTAGGAGATTCTACTTTCCGATACAAAACTTCCCAAAAATATTCCCCAGTATATCACGATCAGTATCCACTTCGCCTATAATGCTGCCAAGGTGTTTCAGGGCTTCGCGGATGTCCATGGCTAAAAAGTCGCCACTGATGTTATTGGCCATACCCTCTTCCACACGCACTATATCTTCAAGACTTTGCTGCAGTGCGTGGTAGTGGCGGGCATTGGTTACTATGGTTTGGTTGCTGTTTAGTGCGCCCATGTTAATTTCGCGCGTAAGCCGCGCAATTAAGGTGTCAATACCCGTTTTGCGCAATGCCGAAATTGGGACTAGATCTTCCTGCTCGCCAAGTAAGTTCAGCACTTCCGTGCTTTCTACCAAATCCGTTTTATTGGCCAGTATCAAGAGGGTTTTATCGGTGGTTTTTTTTCTGAGCTCAGCAATCTCACCTTTAATAACAGAGCTATTCGATTTTAAATATTCGATATTGAATAAGTAAAGTACAATCCTGCTCTGTTCAATCTTTTCAAAAGTCTTTTGGATGCCCATAGACTCTACCACATCCTCCGTTTCGCGTATGCCGGCCGTATCTATAAATCTGAACTTTATCCCGTTTATGGAAACTTCATCTTCTATAGCATCGCGGGTAGTACCGGCAATCTCGGTTACTATCGCCTTTTCTTCATTAAGCAGGGCATTAAGCAAAGTAGATTTACCCGCATTAGGTGCACCCACAATGGCTACCGGCACGCCATTCTTAATTACATTACCAGTATCAAATGAGTCGATAAGCCGCTTTACAACGGTTTTTATTCGCGTAAGCAAATCACTAAGCTGGGTGCGATCGGCAAACTCCACATCCTCTTCAGCAAAATCGAGCTCAAGCTCAATAAGGGAGGCAAAGTTGATGAGTTCGGTGCGCAGTTCTTTAATTTCATTACTAAAACCACCGCGCATTTGTTGCATAGCTACCTGGTGGGCGGCCTGGCTTTCTGATTCTATAAGATCCGCCACCGCCTCGGATTGGCTAAGGTCCATTTTGCCATTAATAAACGCCCGCATAGTGTACTCACCGGGATCAGCCATACGGCAGCCGCTCTTCAGCAACAGCTTAATAATCTGCTCCTGGATGTACACAGAACCATGGCAGGTGATTTCAATTACATCTTCACCGGTGTAAGAGTGGGGGTTTTTAAAAACGCCAACCATCACTTCATCCAGCGTATGGTCGCCATCCATTATTTTTCCAAAATGCAGGGTGTAGCCTTCTGCTTGTGCCAGCGCCTGCTTTTTATAGGATTTAAAAACCTTGTTGAAAATTGAAAAACTCTCGGCCCCCGAAAGCCTGATCATAGCTATGGCGCCCATCCCCTGGGGGGTAGATAGCGCGCATATAGTATCGTCCATTCGCATAGCGCGAAATTAGAGCTTAGATGTGAAACGCAGGATTTTAGAAATGAGATTAAGTATGAAGTGTGATCTATAAAATAGTACGATATACTAACTACCTTTCTTACTCCGCCACACACAGTACCGGTATGCCCATAGGATTCAATACCATATTCGTTTTATCCACATTGCCGAAGTAGCGGTTTTCTTCTGAGGTTTGCGACATGATTGAAATCAGATCAGCTCCAATGTTTTTGGCTTCATCCAGCACTTCGCGGGCATAACCTATAGAGTACACCTTAGAGTCCCGTAGGATAAGGTTAAACTTCACGCCTTCATCCGTAAAACTCTTTTTGGTTTGCTCCAGATTTTTGGCCAGTCCTTCATGCAAAGTGCCATCTTCCTTAAACAGGCAAAATACTTCCACGCTTGAGTCCATTTTTTTGGCCCAATGGGCCGTTTGGTCAATTTTTACCTGGAAGTTGCTGTGTGGCGCCATGGGGAAAAGGATTTTCTCAAAACCTCCCTCAGGCATAGGGCTGTTATCCTGCACCACCAACGCAGATATTTTAAGACTTTGTATCAACTTAATTACATTGGCGCCAAACAGGGTTTGAAAGATTCCCTTTTGGCCGTGTGTACCTATCACTACAAAGTCAGAATCGCTAAGCTGTAGCAATTTGGGCACCTGGATCATATAATCGCCATCACCTACGGACACTTCATAGTCCACACCCATATTTTTTATTCCGGTAAAATCAAGCAGCTTTTCTTCAAGCTGGCTGGCTGATTCATCAGAATGACTGGTTATATGCAGAAGATTTACCTTGGCGCCTTCCCCCTTGGCCAATTGGCAGGCATAGGCTGTGGCCACTTTAGACGTTTCAGTAAAATCGATAAGTACACTTATAATATTCATGATTAAAGAATTGGTTGTGAAGAGGCTAAAATTACTCTTTTAGTAATTACTTTAAGTAATCCGGCACCCAAATTAAAACAAATGATGTTAGGTTTTAGAGCATTAGTGTTTGTAAATTTAAAACTGATAATCAGCGCAAAACGGTTCAACATGAGGTGGGATATTAGCAACACTACTTATAGTTTACGTTAATCATTGGCCTCATCTTCGCATCTTGAACCTGCCTAAGAATTAGGTTATTATGAAACTTGAAGCAATGGAGAAATGGGTTTGGAACACTCTACGGGTAGGCCTTAGTACAAGCTATACCTATCATAATATTCAGCATATCTCATCAGTAGTAAATGATTTGCAATACTTTGTAGATTATTACCAACTAAGCCAGTATGACCACAAGCTGCTGCGCACCGCAGCTTTATTTCACGATATAGGTTTTGTAAAAAGCCATGAAAACCATGAGGCTGAAAGCGCAATGATGGCAGGAGAAGAACTACCAAAGTATGGTTTTGAGCAACATGAAATTGATATGGTGAAAGGAATGATACTGGCCACCAAGTTGCCACAATCCCCCAAAACTTTTTTAGAGGAGATACTTTGTGATTCTGACCTGTATTATCTTGGCGGTGAAGAATACTTTAAAGTTGCAGAGGGCCTAAAGCAGGAGTGGGTTAATATTGGTTTTTTAAAAGGAGAAATGCAGTGGCTGGATGCACAATTGAATTTTCTCAAAAATCATAAATATCATACAGACTATGCTCAAAAAATATTACAACCCGGTAAAGAGGAGGTAATTGAGGTGCTGCAAAAGCAAAAGAGCAAGTTGATCAACTAAACCAGCGCTTTTAACAAACCACAATCAAAAAGGCCCCTCGGAAAAATCCGAGGGGCCTTTGGCTTTTTAGCAATCCCTATTTAGGGTTGTTATCATACTTCTTCTTGTTGTAAGGCTCTACATATCCATCATGTTGATCTACGTTTTTATCCTTATCATCACCTTTTGGTGAGCGATTTGGATTTTTGGATACGTTTTCATTTTCAATCGGTATTCCGCTGTTGGGCTTATCCTTGCTCATATCTAAAGTTTTTTTGGGTTTCTAACTCCATAACTTTAGAACATCGTTTTTGTTTGTAAATCCTTACAAAAAAGCTTCTAATAGCCAAATATTTCCTCCAGGGTTAATTCCTTTACTGTTCCTAATTTGGCTAAGGCCTCCATGTCCACATTTTCCCTTTTTCCAACTACCAGGTAGGTGTAATTCTGGCCTTTTATATTGCTGTCAAAAAACTTCTGCAGGTCATCCATCTTCATTTTCTTCATTTCGCCATAAATGGCGGCAGTGGGGTTTTCGGTCATGCCACGATCAAGAGTACTCTGGTAACTCCAGTAAATAGAAGCTTTGGTAATAGGATTGGTTTCTATCTGCTTCATGGCACCAATCAGGGCCTGCTGAAATTGTGATTCTTCCCTTGGCATGTTGTTCATCAACTCCTGCATGGCTTCTACAGCGCTGGCCAGTTTGTCACTTTGTGCGCCTATGTAGGCTCTCACAAAGTGGGCTTCATCAAGGCGCGAAGGCGTGGTATACACCGAGTAAGCAGAATAGGCCAGTGCCTTGGATTCTCTTATTTCCTGAAAAACGATAGAAGAAAGGCCTGAGCCGAAATACTGGTTAAATACATTGGCTGCGGCCATACTGGCCTTATTGAAGTTTTCGCCACGGCTAAGCATCATGAGCTCGGTTTGCACCTGGTCATAGTTCACAAAGTACACACGGTTTTCCTGCTGTGCAGCATATTCGTATTTCTTTCTTTCGGGATAATCTTTTAGCTCCAGCTTTACAGGGTGTTCCTTGCGCACCAGCTCCAGTACTTCGCCCTGTTTTGAGGGGCCATAATAAAAAACTTTGTGCTTATAATTCTTAAGGTCCTTAATCTTGGCAGCAAGATCAGCCGGATTTATGGCTCTCAACTCTTCTTCAGTAAGTATATCAGTCTGTGGAGACATCTTACCATAAATGGCGTAATTCATCATACCCCGATATAGAATGCTGTTTTTATCCAGCTTTGCATTGGTGCGTTTTTTCAGCTTGCCATCCACCAGTTTGGTGTATGATTCCACATCAGCCTGCACATTGGCCAGTAATTCTTCAAATAACAAAGTGCCCTGCTGTAACGATTCATTTAAACCGCTCAGGGTTACATAAACTCTGTCATCTCCGGCATATACCGAATAGTCAAGGCCCAGATCATAAAACTTACGTTTAATTTCATCCACACTGTATTTTTTGGTACCGAGGTAGGGGAGGTACTCTATAGCCAGCGCCAGTTCCTTGTCGTTACGGCTACCCATATCAAAAATATAATTGAGCTGAAAAAGCTGGTTGGTTTTGTTAGGTACATAATACAAATCCAGGTTAGAGAAGGCTTCTGTTTTTACGATATCCTTACTGTAATCAACAAATTGTGGGGTAGCCCTTTCCGATGGTATCTTTTCCCACTTTTCCCTGAAAGCCGAATTGGAGCCGCGATTGATCTGCACCGCAGTAATGGCGGGTTTTTCCAGCCGTAATGGATCGCGGGCGCCCTGCCTTTTATTTACCAGTACGTAATTATCCCTTAGGTTTTTATTAGCCCATGATACCACCCGCCCCTTACTGATCTTGGCCATTTCATCATAATAGTTGGCGTAATAGGCCCAGGGTTTATCGAAAATAAAACCGTCAATAATAGTGCTGGCCTTCCAGTTGTTATACTCGGCCTGGCGCATTTGCAATTTCTTTTCATTAAGAATGATCGACTTCAGAAGTTGCTCATCAAACTTGCCTTTTTTCAGCTGATCAATTTGTGCCAGCAATAAAGCGTTGGCTTCTTCCAGCGTTTGCCCCTCTCGTGGTGTAACGCTTAGTCCCAGCATGGAGTAATCTTTATATGAACTGGAGTACGCGTAGGCCCTAAGTACCTTTTGGCTGGTATTAAGATTTTGGTCAATTAAACCGGCCTCACCATTGCTAAGCACGCTCGAAACAAGATCGGCCATCATGGCATCTTCGCTATCAATGCCGCCCACACGGTAGGCCATAATACTGTATTCGGCCTCAGTTCCGGTTACTTCCTTCACTATGGGGCTTGTAATTTCCGGTTGCCCGGGATCGCTGTACTGCTCCGGCATTTCACCTTTCTTCCAGCTACCAAAATGCTTCTCAATAAGGTCTATGGTTTTATCAGGATCCAGATCTCCCACCAGAATAATAGCTACATTATTAGGCACATAATACTTGTCAAAGTAGTTATGTATGGCCACCATAGATGGATTTTTGAGGTGCTCGCCTGTACCAATTGTAGTTTGGGTTCCATACGTATGATTTGGAAACAGGGCACTGAAAAGCGTGTAATAGGCCTGGCGGCTATCGCTATCCTGCGTTCTGTTGAATTCTTCAAATACAGCCTCCAGCTCCGTATGGAATAATCTGAGCGTAAGTTCTTTAAATCTTTCTGATTCAATCATCATCCACTTTTCCATTTCAATAGTGGGAATGTCGCTGATGTACACTGTGCGTTCCAGCGAGGTGTAGGCGTTTACGCCCCGGGCACCCAATGCGCTCACCATCTGGTCATATTCATTAGTGGCTACATATTGAGATGCCTGGTTACTCAGGCTGTCTATTTTGGCATAAATAGCCTTTCGCGTTTCTGCATCACTGGTTTTGCGATATAGCTCATATTGGCGGCTTATTTCTTCCAGCAAAGGTTTTTCTTTTTCCCAATTAAGGCTACCGATTTTTGAGGTGCCTTTAAAAAGCATGTGCTCCAGGTAATGAGCCAGCCCGGTAAAAGCAGCCGGATCGTTCTTGCTTCCCGTTCTTACCGCTATGTTGGTACTTACCCGCGGTTCATCTTTATTTACTGATAAATATACCTGCAAACCATTGGAGAGGGTGTATTGCAATACATTATAAGGATCGTTGGGAACGGTTTTAAAATCATGTTTGTATTCGGTGGCAAGCAGGCTGCTGAAAGGAATGAGCAGCGTGAAGATCACTTTGGATGCTGATAGTTTCATTGATGTTGTAATAAATTTTGGCGGCCTAAAAATACTCAGTTTCAGCCTTCATTGTTCAAATTATTAAATGACTGAGTAATTGGTATAAGTAAATTGTAATATGGCAGGCTGTAAACGGATGATTGTGAGGTACCGCCAAGGTAATATTGAGAAGACAGGATTGATTAAGGTTTTGGGGTGCTTAATAAAAAACACTAATTATCTTCGCCCCATTAACGTATAGCTATGAAAAAAATTCTGGTAGCCAACAGGGGCGAAATTGCCTTACGGGTAATGAAATCAGCGAGGGAAATGGGCATAAGCACGGTAGCGGTATATTCTAAGGCCGATAGAAATGCTCCCCATGTTAGATATGCAGACGAGGCCGTTTGCCTTGGACCTGCACCTTCTTCCGAAAGTTATTTGGTGGGAGATAAGATTATTGACGCTTGTAAAAAACTCAACGTAGATGGCATTCACCCCGGCTATGGGTTTCTTTCAGAAAATGCAGAGTTTGCCGAAAAAGTAGAGAAAGCCGGAATTACATTCATTGGGCCGTCAGCCCACTCCATGCGTATTATGGGCGATAAGCTCTCTGCCAAGGATGCTGCCAATAAATTTGATATTCCACTAGTACCCGGTACGGATGGTGCCATTACGGATATTGAAGAAGCCAAAAACATCAGTGCCGAAATAGGTTTTCCGGTATTGATAAAAGCTTCTGCCGGTGGTGGTGGCAAGGGGATGCGTTTAGTGCATAATAAAGAGGATTTTGAAGAGCAGATGAATCTCGCTATTAACGAAGCTGTTTCAGCTTTTGGTAATGGTGCCGTGTTTATCGAAAAATATGTAACCTCTCCACGGCATATTGAAATTCAGGTGCTTTGTGATAAACATGGCAATGGTGTACATCTTTTTGAAAGAGAGTGCAGCATTCAGCGCAGGCACCAAAAGGTTATTGAAGAAGCGCCATCATCAGTGCTTACGCCAGAGATACGCGAGCAAATGGGACAGACCGCCTTACAGGTAGCTAAAAGCTGTGATTATGTTGGTGTGGGTACCGTAGAGTTCATTTTGGATGAAAACAAGGATTTCTTCTTTTTGGAGATGAATACCCGACTGCAGGTGGAGCATCCCGTAACAGAAATGATAACCGGGGTGGACCTTGTTAAAGAGCAGATAAATGTGGCCAGAGGGGAGAAGCTATCCTTTGCCCAGGAAGATCTTTCCATTAATGGTCACGCCATGGAAGTACGTGTGTATGCCGAAAACCCCCGGGACAATTTTTTGCCGGACATTGGCAGGCTTAAAGTGTATGAAAGGCCGCACGGCCCGGGCATAAGGGTTGACGATGGTTTTGAAGAGGGTATGGATATTCCGATTTATTACGATCCAATGATTTCAAAACTAATAACCCATGGTAAAGACCGTACCGATGCGATACAGCGTATGATACGCGCCTGTGAGGATTACAGGATAGTGGGCATACAAACTACTTTGCCTTTTGGAAAATACGTAATGCAGAATGAGCACTTTGTAAGCGGAAATTTTGATACTCATTTTGTAGCTAAACATTACAGCCCCAAAGATTTAGACTTTTCGGAGGACAAGGAAAAAGAGGTTGCGGCCATGATGTTGGCACATATTTTGGAAAATAAGCGTTCTAAGAAATCAACTATAAGTAATTCAGCTAAAGCCTCCTCCTGGAAGAGGAATCGCACAGCTTAGAATTATTTCGGTTGTAACTTATTACGATTATCAACATGAAGCGACTACTCATTCTACTGTTTTTGGGCATTATTTCGGTGCAAACCTCTTTTGCGCAGCCCACCAACAACGGATCCGACAGCATTGTACAATATCTGCACCGCACCAGTAAAGAGGTGATGAATGCTATTATCGTGGATGGAGATACCATCCCCATTGTGGTGTTGGATGAAGTGCTTTTGATAAACACGCCTTCCTTTAGTTCAGATGAAGCCCGCAGGCGCTACCAAATTTTAAAGCGGAAAGTATTTAAGGTATATCCCTATGCTGTAATTGCCGGCAATAAGCTGGATAGCCTTAACCTGCAACTGGCCGATATCCGTGGGAAACGAAATAAGAAGAAATACATCAAGGACTTTCAGGATTACCTGGAAGGCCGGTTTGAAGATGAACTAAAAGCCCTTACCCGAACCGAAGGGCAGATTTTATCGAAGCTCATATCCCGGGAAACCGGCATAACCACCTATGAATTGATTGATACATACCGCAGTGGCTGGAATGCCTTTTGGTGGAATACGGCAGCGGCCTTTTATGATATCAGCCTAAAAACTCCTTACTCACCCGAAACCAGCGAAGAAGACCGCCTGATAGAAAACATACTACAGCGCGCTTTTATAAACAATCAGCTGCAGGAAAGAAAGAAGATTACGAAGTTGTATTAATTTCCGTGTCTCCCTGTTTGGTGTAGTTATGTAAGGGTATATTTTATAATCCTCTTTCATTAGTAAAACAGTGTATTCTCAGACAACTGTTCTTTTCCTTACATGTCTATAGTTTACAGGATTCAACCCTCCGCTGCTATGTCAAAATATTTTCTGTCATTTTGCTTTCTGCTCTGTGTGGCCTTTACCCAGGCACAGCTTTATAATAGAAGTAAATGTGCTGCCCTTTACTACGTGCAGCCATCACAAATTGAAAAATACTTTTTGGAGCAGGATGACGGTGCCTTTATTTCTGCCATTACAGAGTTGCCGCCTATAGACACTTTATGCAATAAGGGTTATTATGAATTATCATTACCAAGCCGCCAGGGTACTTATGTAATGGTTTGGGCCAATAACAACAAACTGCAATGGAAAATATACTTCCAGAATGAAATGGAATACGAGCTTTTTCCGGTAGGGAGTGATGTCTTAGTATATCTATATAACAGATACACGCTTGAACCAATTAATAATGCTACTGTAAAAAAAGAAAATCAGGTTGCCAGGTATGATAAGCATGTTCATGGCTATAAACTGAACTTCAAAAAAAGCGAAAATGGCGATGACATTCCTTTGCTTATCGATAGGAATGGTCAATTATTACTAATTAATTTAAGCAGGGCCCAGCATAGTAATAACGTATTTAGGAGATATTGGCAATGGCTCAGATATGCTTGGAGAAATTATGACTCAAGGCAAAGCACTCATTATGGCTATTTAGCGCTTAACAAGCCAAAGTTCAGGGTGGGTGATACACTTAAGTTTAAAGCATTTGTGCTCAATAAAAAAGGAAGGCCCACAAAGAATATGGGTCTAGAGCTCAGATATCATGATCATGTAAAAAGAAGGTACGTTCAAAAATCTATCGAAAATCTGAATCATTACCGAGAGGGTGCTTTCAGTGGCAGTTTTGTAATACCTGATTCCCTTGAAGGAAAGAATTTGAACCTCATTGTAGCTACGTCAAATGGGATAACCTCAGGTATAAACAGTTCTTTTGTAGTGGAGGACTACCGACTTGATGAAGTAGACTTTAACGCCCGAATATTAAATGAAGATGAATCATTTTATTCTAACCAGCCTCTCATATTTGAGTTTACCGCTGAAGATGATAACGGATTACCCGTATTAGATGGAAGGGTTAATATTGAAATTACAGGGCGCAGAGTTAGCAGAGACAGCATATTTGAGCAAATATTGCTGCCCAACATTTTACTTGATACCACAATAGTTTTAGACGCAGTAGGGCCAACGATATTTAAGTTTTATGGACCAAAATCTCATCCGGCAACTTATAGCTTTAATGTGAACGTTAGTTTTCAAAATTCTGAAAATGAAACACATCACCATAATTTTTTGGTGAAGTATAAATCAATAAAATTACCGTTCAAAGTGGAAAAGGGAGAAAAAGGATTCTACCTGATTCCAAATGACTCTACAATCCCTGATGATATTGCAGAAGTTAGGATTAAAGCTTTCAAAGGGCTGCGCAATGATTTTGGTCCATATTCTGCAAAAAATGACACTTTACTTTTTGAAAAAAATGTTCATTATCACCATTATGAGCCATTTTACCCTACAATAGATTATTATCTTATTGAATGGAAAAACGGATTTGAGCAAAGAGTAAATATACCATACCCAGAAGGTATTCCAACATTGGATTCTACCAAGGCGGGAAGGGCCTATATCTACTTTGAGCGGTCAGATATATTCCCGGTACTATACAGGCTGTACAATGATAAGAGGCAACAAATCACATCAGGAAAAGCCCAGGGCGACACGCTGTTTATTAATAGTATGGAAACTGACTATGTGGTGGTGGAATACCAGTATATCGGTGAGAGGTACCAGGAACGGGAAATATTGCCATTAAAGAATATTTATGAAAACCCAATAGAAAAACTGCACCTTGATATAACTGGTCCGTTAAAAATAAGGCCTGGTGAAATGGTAACATGGGATTTAGAGGTTACAGATAAACAAGGGGGTGTACAGAATTTGGATATAGTGGGTTTTTCTAAAAAGAAAAGCTTTGAAAATAAGGCTTACAAGGAAAGACTGCCTTACACTAAATACAATCAGAAAATCCGCTTAGGTAAGGATGTACAACTCAGCTCCAAGGTAAATAAAGGCTGGGATCAGATGGTTCCGCTTACCAAGGGAGCATTTCAATACTTGGGTCTTTCCAGTCAGCCTTGCTATAAATACCTTTTCAGGGATGAGGCAATAATTATAGATACCTTCAAAATATCTGAGAAAACCAGTTGCGGACAGCTCGCGGCTTTTATTTATAATGGCACTGAGCAACAAAGCATCTACTATATACTGGCAAATGGCAGGCCTATTTATGCTTATAATCTTGCCAATGAAAAGTTTAGCTTCCCAATAAAGCCCGGTACATACAACCTTGAAATACGGTGCAGAGATTTTTCGATTGCAATTAAAGATGTAACAGTTTATAAGAATAATAAAACGGAGGTGGCTATAAACTTAGAGAAGGTTACAGCTGATATTTTAGTTACCGCAAGGCCGCCATACTTTACTGAAAATGAGTTTAGGCTAATTTCCGCCCATGCACTTTATAATCAAACAATGGGCTACCAGCAGTATATTGCTCAGGGTGATAATTACATTACCAAAAATCAAAAATTTGCAGGCCCATTTGAGAAAGGCGAAATGGTGTATTGGAGTCCAACTGTGGATACTATGGAATTTTATTTCGAACCCGGACATGCCTATCACTTTTCACCGAACAGGGTAAAAGTTTCTGATACTATCATTGAATATAGCAGATCATTTTTACCTGCTACCATAAGTGGACAGGGGCCAGGGCAGGTGTTGTTGCCAAAAGTTCCTTTTGTGATAAATAACAATAAACCCCTGTATATAGAAAACTTACCCGATGAAAATAGAGGCGAGGCCCAAGGAACGATGTATCTATGGAATAATACGGACAGCTCGTTTATATACTACCAGCTATATCATTACGAAAAAGACTCATTATTTTTTGGAAAGCCTAATTATAGAAGTCTCTGGCCTGTTGGAAATTACCGTCTTCAGGCCTATACCGCTCATAATACTGTGCTTGTATTGGATTCATTGAAAATCGCAGAAAAGAGTACCACTTATATTTTTCTTGAAAGCTTTCTTTTTGAAAGGAACAGATATATTAAGAATAGACTATCCTCAACAGATGAGAAAACGAACCCGGGAGTAACGGAGAACACATTATATTTAAAGGGAAAGATTATCAATCATCACAGTAGTGAGGCTTTACCTTTTGCCAATATTTTAGTCAAATCCAATGGAAAACTCATCGCAATGGGTGTTTCAAAACTGGATGGGACTTATGTGGTTTCATTACCATCAGAGGGAAGGTATGATGTAGGGGCTTCATTAATAGGTTTTGTATCTAACAACCAAAACCAGGTAACTTTTGATAGCACTGAGGACACACTCGAGTTGAATATCAGACTATCGGGAGATCCTTTTGTTATTGAGGAATTAACGCTTACTTATGAGGCAGCCTTAATTGATAAATCATCTTCGGCTATGTACTTTCAAGCCGAAGAGATAAGGGAATTGGCCGTTAGAGGACTTAGTTCTGAGTCAGCACTAATTGTTGCACCAGGAGTACAGGCAGATGATGTTTATTTTGTAAATGGCGTAAAGATGCGGAGTAATGTAAATGTGCCTATGGCCGCAATCTCATCGTACGAGGTAATATCAGGAGGTCTTCCTGCTCAGTATGGGGATGCTGTAGGTGGTATAATAAGCGGCACCAATCCTATGGATGCAATTGATGATGACAAGTATTTCCATAACTCCACCAAAGGAAAAAACCTACCTACCAAGCTGCAAGGTTATCAAGGGGGCCTACGCACCAACTTTAGTGATTATGCCTTTTTTATTCCAAATATCACCACTGATGAAAATGGTGAGGCTAAAATATCAGTTCAATACCCGGATGATGTAAATGCCTGGACAACAACTTTTATAGGTTTAGGAGAAGATTTTAAATACTTTAAAGCCGAGGTAAACACACAGTCATTTTCTGAAGTCACAGCACGTTTGGCAACACCTTCTTATTTGCGTTTGGGTGATAGCTGTGTGGTAATCGGGAAGGTGCTTAACTACTTAGATACTAACCTGGTTGTGAAATCCATTTTTGAGGTTAATAGCGCAGCTATTATGGACAGCCTTCGCCCTGTAAAGAATGCAATAATTGATAAACTACCTGTTGTAGCTAACTCTGATAGTATAGCATTAAGATATACGCTGGAATTGCCTGATGGATACCTGGATGGAGAAGAGCGTACAATTCCCATAATTAAAGGTGGAATGGGGTTTAGTAAAGGAGGTTTTATTAGAGTGGATAAAGACACTTTGATAGAAATCTTAAATCTCGATAAAGAAATCTACACTATTACGATATTGAGTAGTGGTCAGGATGTATTGCTAAAACTAGCTGAGGATTTGTATAACTATGAATATGAGTGTAATGAGCAGTTGGCTTCAAAATTATTGGGCTTATTAGCACAGCAGCAGATAATGGTCAGACGAGGCGAACGGTTTAGAGGTGGTGGAGAGATAGAAAGGATAATCAGCAAACTACTAAAAGCGAAAAACAATTTGGGGCTTTGGGGTTGGTGGCCGAATCAGCAAACAGATATATTCATGACTACATATGTTTGCGAGGCTTTACAACAAGCTTTATCAGCAGGTTTTGATGTTTCGGGACTAAAGTATTCTTTGGATGCGCTTGAAAATAGCTTATTAAATACTAAACCAAATAGGCGGGTTGCGCAGCTTTATTGCCTCTATAAATCAAATCTTAATGTAGGCTTCAAATTCTTTATGAGAGATATCAGGATGGACTCCCTGACCATTTCCGAAAAATTAAAGCTGGCCATTATTGCAGAAGGACAAAATCAGAAATATGATTCAAAAGAGATTGATAAGCTTCTTAAGACCGATATGCTCGGCAACAAGTATGTTGATGAACAGAGTAAATTTAGCTTAACAGGTAGTTTTTATAATATGCGCCTAATGGCTGAATGGCTTGAAATTAAAGGACGTTCAACAGATGTAGAAGCTTTACAGGATTATGCGTTGGCTCAGGTTAATCTGTATAACTTAAATACCATTGAAAAAGCTGCTGCTATAAGAATTTTGGCAATAGGAAATCAGCAGCAGGCAGAAGGGTTGGTAAAGGTGGAATTTAATGGAAAATCTATTCCTGTTGAAGGTGAATCCTTAAGGCAGATTAAGTCTGACAAGGATAGTTTGAAGTTGAATATTGAAACTGAAAAGTTTTTATATATCAGCTATTCATATAAGCATTTGGATAGTAACCCAAAGGCCAATAAAGAAAATTTCGATATTTCTACAACCTGGTTGGATAAGGATGTGGCGGTTGAAAGCATTTCAGCTGGCAAAACCATGACTATGAAAGTAAAAGTTGATGCTACCAAAAAAGCAGATTACGTTATGGTAATGGTTCCAAAACCCTCGGGGGTCGTTTATATTCCTAATAGGCGTGGTGCATATAATTCATTCCACATTGAAGAAAAAATGGATCATCTCAATCTATATTTAAATTCTTTGCCTGAAGGTGTAAGTGAATTTGAGTTGGAATTTAACCCTCGCTTTGAGGGTAGTTATGTTCTCGACCCTGTGAAAGTTGAAATGATGTATTTTCCGGTTTTCTACGGGAACAATGAAACAAAAAGAGTTTTAGTAAAATGAATTCTAGTGTAAAGCCGCTTTAATCTCAAGCCCATTCAGAATTTCAGCTTCGGCCTTAGCCAACTCTTCCCAGCGCTGTAATACTTCATCTTTAGGAAAATATACACAGGCCATATCTGTAAATAGGTTACCGTGCTTGGCTTCTGATACGTAAATCATGTGGTAGAAGTCGGCCATTTCCTTATCCTTAATGTTTTCGCTTACCAGCTTAAAACGTTCAAATCCACGATTTTCAACGATGGAGGCAATAATCAACCGGTCTCTGAAGCGCTTCTCGCGATCGCTATGGCAATGCTTCAGCAACTGTTTTACGTAAAGATCTTCTGGAATGGAGTGATTAAGCTGAATACCGCGCTTCTCCATAATTTTATACACGAGCCTGAAATGATCCAGTTCCTCAATACCGGTATGGATGAGCTGAGGAATAATTTCGGTTCTATCAGGATATTTAGCAACAAAGCTCATAGCCATTGATGAGGCTTTACGCTCGCAATCCGCATGATCTCTAAGGAAATCATTAAAATTGGCAATTACACAATCAATCCACTCTTGTGAAGAAGTTGCCTTAAGCTGCAGTTCGCTGGTTTCCATCTATACCTATTTTTGGCAAACTTAGGATTTACACCTCAATTGAAAAGCTTTAAGGACATAGCCACACATTACCAATCTCGATTTGGTATTCAAAACACTGCGCACGCCATTTTGGAAGGGCCTCAGGCTGATGTAAAGGTTATTGTTGTTATTCCCAGCTATGATGAAGCTCCGGAAGCAACTTTAAAAAGTTTAGGCAAAAATGTGGTGGACGAATTCACAGTGGAAGTTATTCTGGTCCTTAATCATTCTGAGAATGAGGAGCAGAGGGTGAGGGATTTGCATATAAAGCAGGCCGAGCAATTCCAAAACTTTGTTTTGCAAAATGGGGTAGTGGTTAGAGTTATAAAAGCTTTTGACCTTCCGGTTAAACATGCCGGTGTGGGGCTGGCCCGTAAGATTGGAATGGACATAGCATTACAGCGTTTTTCAGAAATAGACCATGATGGACTTATTGTATGTTTTGATGCTGATAGTACCGTATCCAACAACTACCTGGCGGAATTATTATTAGCTGAATCTAAAAATGTAAGTGGATTAAGCATAGCTTTTGAACACCCCATTGAATCAATTAAAGATGAGAAAGTTAAGTTTAGGATTTCGAACTATGAAAACTGGTTGAGATACTACATTCAGGCCTTACGCTTTATAGGTTATCCACACGCATTTCATACCATAGGTAGCAGTATGGCTGCACGTGCTTCGGTATATGCTAAGGTGGGAGGTATGAACCGCAAAAAAGCCGGAGAAGACTTTTACTTTCTACATAAGCTCATTCCACAGGGTGAGTTTTATGACCTTACCACTTGCACCGTGTATCCATCACCAAGAATCTCAACACGGGTGCCATTTGGCACAGGCCGGGCGATGTTAGAAATGGAAGCGGGGGAAAAGGATTTTTCTGAAGTTTATAATCCTGAAATATTTCAGTTATTAAAAAGCTGGTTTAATAATATCGATGCCATCGAAAACCTAAATACAGGGCAGTGGCCTCAATTTATAAAGGAGGCTTTTGAGCGCTTTGCATGGCTGAAGCCACTTAAGGAACTTAAACATCGCTCAACTTCAGCCAAATCCTTCAGGCGCAATTTCTTTTTTTGGCTTGATGGTTTTAAAATGCTTAAGCTGGTGCACTTTGCCCGTGATAACTACTTTATAAATGTAGAAGCTTGTAAGGCCTCGGAAGTACTTTTAAATATCAAGGCTGATTCATCACAACAATTGCTGGCCGAATTGCGAAAACGGGAAAGGGAAAGTGCATTTACGTACTTTTGATTTGATGAAACTCAGAGCGCTTAAATACCTTACCACCTATACACTGCCATTGGCGGTTATAGTTTCCTTTACAGCGGAGGGTTGGCGCACATTTACCCCACTTATTTATGGTTTTGGAGTAATCCCGCTTTTGGAGCTGATGCTTAAGCCCAGAGAGGAAAACCTGAGCACAGCCGAAGCCGAACTAACCAAAGCAGACCATATTTATGATTGGCTAGTATGGTTGATAGTCCCTGTTCAGTTAGGGTTTCTGACCTGGTATTTCTTTAATATTCAAACTGTGGAGGCCTTTGGAGTTAGTTGGTGGGGTAGAACCATTTCTATGGGGATGATGTGTGGCGTTTTGGGTATTAATGTAGCCCATGAGCTCGGACATCGCAGATCTAAAGCGGAGCAGCGACTTTCCAAGGTTTTGTTGATGACATCGCTCTATCCACATTTTTTTATTGAACACAACTACGGTCATCACAAAAATGTAGCAACCGAGGAAGATCCGGCCTCAGCCCGCTATAATGAGTTGCTTTATACCTTTTGGATAAGGTCAATAATTGGTTCATATCTCCACGCCTGGCAAATTGAAGCGCAGCGCTTATCACGTAAAAAGATTGCTCCTTTTAGCTTGAGGAATGAAATGATACAGTTTACCTTGATTGAAGTGGCGATATGCTTAACCATCTATTTTCTTTTTGGAGGAATTGTACTGATAGGTTTTTTTGTTGCTGCACTATTCGGAATACTGCTGCTGGAAACCGTTAATTACATTGAGCACTACGGGCTTAGCCGTAAAAAGGTTTCAGATAGTCGTTATGAAAAAACCACCCCGGTGCATAGCTGGAACTCCAATCACATTTTAGGCAGAATCTTTTTGTTTGAACTATCCCGCCATAGCGATCACCATGCCCACCCGCATAAAAAGTACCAGGTACTGGCTTCATATAAAGAAAGCCCTCAAATGCCTACCGGTTACCCGGGTATGATGCTGTTGAGTACCATACCTCCACTTTGGTTTATGGTAATGAACAGAAGAGTAAGATCATACTCCTGAAAACCAATAAAAAAAGCGGCCGTTAAGCCGCTTTTCTGGTTAATTAGGTAAAGATCCGATCATTACAAAAGGGTCACCAAAGCAATCACATAATGTAGGATTTATCAATACGGCATTTGCCCTATATGCAAAAAAAAGGGCCGGCAAGCCGACCCTATTAAATCAAAAACAAACACTAAAGATTATTTAACTATAAGCGTTTTAGTTTGCTCATTCATGCTGTTCAATCGCAAAATGTAGGTTCCTTTTCCGCTTTCTACATTAAGCTTAATTTGTTTAGCCAAATCACTACCTCTCACGTTTATTCGCTTTACCAGGTTACCCTGCATATCAAAAACCTCCAGCAGGTAACTCTGCTCATCTGCGCCTGGTAGCTCAACTGTAAACAGTCCGTTACCGGGATTAGGGTATACGCTAAAGCCAATTTGATTAGCCAGATCATTCAGACCAACTTTACTTTTTGTCACCGTTAGCAGAATGGTATAGTCATAGGAGAATTTTCCATCGGTAGCTCTCACTACAATTCTGTATGGTTCTGTTCGGCCGTCAGTTGCAGTAGGGGTCCAGGTGAAATTCCCCGTAAGGGTAGAGGTGCCAGTACCTGAAACACTAAAATTGGCGTTGCTACCGGGTATTTCAAACGGATCACCTATTGCGGAGAGTCCAATCGCTGCCTGCTGATTGGGGCCTTGCACCTGGAAACTAAGATTTACAGTTTGCCCTGTAGTTACATTGGTTTGCGGAGCTGAGGGCGTTACAAGATTCATGGAGGCTGTATCCGGCACCACTATGAGCTGCATATCTCTTCGTATTTCACCAATCTGTACTCCATTGCGGTATTCTTCTACCAAAATTGAGATGGCATAATTACCAACCTGAGATGGCGACCAGGTGATTTGCCCTGTTTGGGAATCCATAGTAAGCGGGCCGTTTGCATTGCCGGGAGGGGTGGTGTAAGCTGAAATATTTGTTGCACTTGCACTCATAGGAGTATCTAGCTTCCAATATAAAGAGTCGCCATCCGCATCATACGGAAGTGGATTATAGTTCCAAACCGTATCTAATGGAAATGTAACCATTGGATCATTAAGAAAAACTGGAGTATGACTATTTTGGATATTGTAAGAGCTGAAGTCCGTGGACAAATAGAAGCCCGAATTGGCAGGTTGCCATTCATTATGGCACCGTTTCTACAGCACAAACTGAATGAAGCTGTGTATTGACCATTGTTTGGAAGCATCATTGAACTGGTATAAACATGCTTTTCGGTAAGATATGAAGAGGCTAATGTTGTTTGCGAAGTTCTTTGCAGGGTAACGTTTGGTATGGTAATGCCTGTTTGTGAAAGTTGAAGTGATGTAGTTTGTCCCAGGCCAGCAGAACCAGGATTCCCATCCCTGTAAAGGGTTAATGTAAAAAAGGCATTGTTACTAGAGTCAACCTTAACTACAATCTCTCCACCCATTAAGTGACTTGCCCTAGTGTTAAAAGCAAAAGCAAGTATTATAAATATTCCCAGCGTAATCTTTTTCATAATTTTTTTTGATTGAAAGGTAAATGTAGGTATTTGAATTTAAAATTGTAAGAAATATCACCGTATTGAGTATAAGGGTGCTTGTTTCTATTCTGCGAACTTTGGTCAACAAAAAAGCCCTTAAAGCAAATCGCTTCAGGGCTTTTCATCAAAAAAATCACAGACTTTGACCTTATTCTATCATCACCATCCTGTTGTGGTCTTTACCGTTTGCGTCAGTTATTTTTATCAGGTAGGAGCCGGGCTGCCATTGTGAGGTATTCATTTCAAAAAGGTTCCTTCCATTTATAGCGTTCAGGCTCATATTTTCAATCACCTTTTGCCCATTCATTGTAAATACATGCAGTATTAGATTTTGATTTTCTGAACCGGAAAAATCGAGGTACATAACATCTGCAGCAGGGTTAGGGTACAGATTAAACCTATTGGCATCAGAAATTTCGGGTATACCAATGGTTGAGTTTACCTTAAGTTGAATGCTTTTATCATCTGTGAAGAACCGGTCACTTGC
Source organism: Schleiferiaceae bacterium (assembly GCA_963758205.1). Lineage (GTDB taxonomy): Bacteria > Bacteroidota > Bacteroidia > Flavobacteriales > Schleiferiaceae > Owenweeksia. The sequence goes on along the minus strand of CAVWUM010000006.1, from coordinate 158,462 downwards.
CCTGAAGACCACCAGGTAGGGATTTTTGCGTACATCGGCAGCGGTAGGTTGCCATGTAAATGTGCCCTTGAGTTTATTAGTGTGAGGTACATTGGAGGTGGTAAAACTTGCATTGCTTTGTGGTTTTTTAAATACCTCGCTGTAGGCATCCATATATACTGGTTGGCTGCTGAAAGTATGACTGGCAATCATTTCGAGCTTAAAGCCCTGGCCCTCCATTAAATCAAAAGAATAGTTGTTGTTGGTATCCTTTGGAAGGGTACTAAGATTATTCCATAAAGGAAATCCCAGGCTGGGATTAACAACTATAAACTGCATATCTCTTCTTATTTCGCCAACCCAAACACCGTTTCGGTATTGATCTACTAAAATGGAGGCTACAAAATTGCCCAGTGTATTGGCTGTCCACGAAATAGTGCCTGTAACAGGGTCAATCCTGAAAACGTCATTGGGATCCGAAGATGGGTTTGAATATCCCGCACAGTATTTATTGATGTCATCCAGCGGCACATCAAGGCTCCAATGCAATGAATCACCATTCGGATCAAATGGTAGCGGGTTGTACTGCCATGGGGTATTTAATGGTAAAAAGATGGCGGCAGGCACCAGGAAAAAAGGAGTAGAGTTTACAGATGCGGTATCTACAACCAGCTCGGTTTGCAGCAACATGCTTTCGCTTAAAGGGTTGCTAAGATTTTGTATGGCGGCATTGCGGCAACAGTTAATCCATGAAATATTCCAGGTACCGGCAGATGGAAATGTAATCGTATCTACAAAGAGATAAATTTCAACACCATAGGGATACATAGGGAGGAGGTTACCTGAAATAATCGAATCATACGGAACTGTACTGGTAAAGCTTTGATTATTAGGTCCATTATAATTTATTGTGGCAAACTGGGTCATAGCAATACCTACGGTGTCACGATAGGCAATGAGCGTAATCATGTGAGACCTATTACCAAGGTCCTGCACTGTAATTTCCCCGCCCATAAGGTGTGTGGCTTTTGAATGATATGAGCAACAAAACAGGAAAGCGGTAAGAAGGAGAAATTTCTTCATTGGGTTTTAAGTTTAGGAGGTTACGTATTCGTGTAAAATAAACCCTGAAGAAACTATTAGATAATAGTAGTCTGGGCTTATACAAGTTCTACACGTAGTTAAAGCCTTATTGGTTGGGTATTGCCCGATTTTGGAATGGTGCAGAGATTTTGGATGGCCTAACAATTCACGCTTACTGGCTGGCTTTTCTATTGCCCTCAACCCTTGAATCTCCAAGTGGGAGAATACTATATTTTCTGTTTACATCAAGCACTTTGTAAAGCTCGTTAAAGTAGCGGTGAGCAACTTCCTGTGCGCCTTTTGCATTATAATGCACTTCATCAGCAAAGTACCTTTGCCTCCAGTTTTGGCACATCTCCACGGCAATTACTTGCGACATTCCATCGGAAGTACGGATGGCCAAATCAGGAATTCTATTATTAAAATCTTCAATTCTTTTTGAAAGTATTCTGTTTTTAAACAACGATTTTATGGGTGCAATTTGCTCTACAAACACAATTATATCAGGGTTTTCCTTTTGTAGCTTTTTAATTATGATTTCGATATTTTCAATAACCAACTCCGGCTTTTTCCCTGTAGCCAAATCATTGCCGCCTATGCCAAGCAGTACCACATCCGGAGGAGCAATGTGCTGCAACACATAATCCATATTATCTAATACTCCCTGGGTTTGTATGCCCGAAATACCTTCATGGTCCCGATCAAACAATAGTCCATCAAAACCCGGATAAAAGGAGCTATCTACATGGGTACCGATAAAATCAAAATCATAACTGGTAAAAAAAAGCAGTTGCCACAGGTATAACCTGTAGCTTTCGTGCTCAAACAATTGTGGATTTACCGACTCTTGAGGCTTGTCATTTTTATTGCACGCGGCAATAAGCAACAGTATTGATAAGGAAAAGTATCTTAAATGAGGCATAGCTATAATAATCCAGAGTGCAGCCGGGGCACCTCAGGTTTCAAATTCATACTTAGCTAAAACGATAAAAAGCAGGGGAAGGTTGCTTTTTAGTAACTATTACCAACGAATAAGGGTGCTGCCCCAGGTAAATCCGCTACCAAAAGCGGCCAGGCAAACCATATCGCCATCCTTAAGTTTACCTTCTGCTACGGCTTCACTTAGCGCGATGGGTATAGAGGCAGCTGTAGTATTTCCGTATTTCTGAATGTTGTTGAACACTTTTTCATCAGCTAAGCCCATTTTGTGCTGTATGTACTGGCTTATCCTGAGGTTAGCCTGGTGCGGAATCAAAAGATCTATATCCTCAGGTTTCATACTGGTGGCCTGCAGGGCTTCATGTATCACCTCCTGAAAACGGGTAACCGCATGCTTAAACACAAAGTTGCCATTCATGTACGGGTAGTACTTTTCGTTGGCAGGATCGTTTTCTTCAATGATCTTATCTACCCAGCGGGTAGTGTTTGGCTCAATCAGTGCCAGTTCGCGGGCATGTTGACCTTCTGAATGGAGATGTGTCGTTAATACGCCCTTGCCTTCTTCCTCTGTAGGTTGCAGAATTACGGCACCGGCCCCATCACCAAAAATTACTGATACGCCACGGCCCCGCGTAGTTTTATCAAGTCCACCACTATGGTTTTCAGCGCCAATAAGTAAAATATTCTTGTACGTGCCGGCTTTTATAAAGGCATCTGCTACTGATAAACCATATATAAAACCACTGCATTGGTTGCGCACATCAAGTGCTCCGATTTCTTTTATACCCAACTGTTCCTGCACCATAACCCCTGGGCCGGGAAAATAATAATCAGGGGAGAGGGTAGCGAAGATGATGAAGTCTACATCATCAGGTGTAATACCGGCATTTTTTATAGCGATGCGGGCAGCTTTGGTACCCATTGTTGAAGGCGAATCATCGGTTTTCGGATCTATCCAACGTCTTTCTTTTATACCTGTGCGCTCCTGAATCCACGCATCATTGGTATCCATCATTTTGGCCAGGTCATCATTGGTTACTACATTATCCGGTACATAGTGTCCGGTTCCGGCTATTTTGGTCTTTATCATGTCAGAAGTATTTCAATACAAATTAAACCGAAATCTCTTAAAAGCTTATGAAAACAGGCAAAAGCTATAAAAACTGTTGCTGCATTTCCACAGGCACACGGGCTGGCCTTCCGGTTTGGCTATCCAGCATTACCCAGGTGGTACGGGCTTTTGCCAGTACTTCATCGCCTCTCTTTATTTCAACCAGCCTTATACTTCTTGCGCCTTCCAATGTTTCAATCCAGGTTTCACCAAAAAGTTCATCTCCCGGTAAGGCGGGTTTTAAGTAATCTATTTCGTGCCGTAAAACCACCCACAGGTATTTTTCGGTGTATTCCTTATCAGCTACACCAAACCAATGAGATTCTGCTACTTCCTGCACCCAACGTAAATAAACCACATTGTTTACATGGCCCATCTGGTCAATGTCATCAGGGGATACGGAGATTTTGTATTGGTGTACTTTCTTCACGCTTTAATGGTTGATAACAAGTTTAGTTTGAAATGGTCCGTTTTCATCCATGCCCTTTAATATGTAGAGCCCATTTTTAATGGACTCACAATTTATAGTAGCAGTTTCAAAACCTTTGAAGTTTAGAGCCTGTATCACGGTTCCTTTCATATCATAAATATTAATTTCAAAGTGTCCTTTGGCTCCAGCTACATTTATTAACCGAGAAGTAGGATTTGGGAAAATCTCTATGCTTGCCAATTTAGCTGTCTGATGGCTTAGATAGGTTTCCAAATTCTTAAAGCTGTAAAAATATTCAGGTGTTATCCGTGCATGCCTAAAACCATTACTGACTGACGCCACGCCATATGCTATATCATCGCTATCTTGAATGAACCAAGCACTACCACTTTGACCTGATATTCCCACAACCCCATTTACACTTAAGAATCTGTGATTTGAAGCATCTACATAGCCATTCTCATAGAACAATGAATCACCGTTAAAAACTTTTTGGCCGGTAAAGTCAAAGGCAGGGTAACTCATCTTGTGCATAATGATAGATTGCAGAATGCTATCAGCATCGTAGCCATAGCCCAACCAACCTGTTTTAAGTCCAATATCGTCAGCCAATTGAAGCACGGCAATATCTTTACTTTGATTGTAAAAAGCTTTAATTACTTGAACTGAATCAAAAAGGCCATTATACTTTCCATCATCAAAAGATGGGAAAACATAGATCTCATCAGACAGGTTATTATTTATCAAATAGGTTACGCAATGTGCAGCAGTAAGAACCAGGTTTTTTCCAACCATGGAACCACTGCAATGATTTTGCATAGTATCTTTAATTACTGTCCTCATGGCGACACAAGCACTAAATGGGAAGTGATTGACATTGAATTGCTCTTTTGCCGGAAAGCGTTCGGAGTAGTTAGAATTGGTTACCAAAGGGTTTACTGGTTGTCGAGGAAGTATTATAGTTGTTAAGCCCAGGTTATTACTAGGACTAAAATCGGAAGTCAAGGTTGAGTCATAGCTCACACCAAGTACGGTATCGAACTGCTTACTTATGAAATCATAACTTATAAGTGAAATACTATTTTGTGATAAACCAATCAAGCATGACAGCCCAAGAAGAGCTGTTAAAGTGTTTCGCATAATATTCCCTTTATTAAAATTGAATACTAACGCCCTCCGTAGACTTTTCGTACAGAGACGAATTAGGGTCAGGTTACAAGTAATCCTCAAAATAATCCGTAATCTTTTGCATCAGGTGTACACGTTCTTTACCGCGTACATTGTGCTCATGCATAGGGTACACAAAATAATCCACTTGCTTATTGAGTTCCACTGCTTTTTTGAGGTAAAGCATGGTATGCTGCCAAACCACCACCGGGTCACTACTTCCGTGGATTACCAATAGGTGGCCCTCTAAATCATCAATATAATTGAGAAGGTTGTTGGCCTTATAGCCTTCAGGATTTTGCTCAGGCGTATCCATATAGCGCTCGGTGTACATGGTTTCATAGTAACTCCAGTCTATTACCGGGCCACCGGCCACACCGGCTTTAAATACTCCAGGGTGGCGACTCATAAGGCTCATCGTCATAAATCCGCCAAAACTCCAGCCGTGTATTCCAATTCTGGAAGCATCCACATAGCTCTTACTTTTTAAAAAGTTCACTCCCTGCAGTTGATCTTCCATTTCGGTGGTACCCAATTGGCGGAAGGTGTTCTGTTCCCAGGCCTGTCCACGGTTACCAGAGCCGCGGCTGTCAAGCGTCCATACTATATAACCGCGCTGTGCCATATACTCAAACCAAAGGTGGCCACTCATGCCCCAGGTGTTGGTAATCATCTGCACATGTGGGCCTCCGTACAAATACACTATTACGGGATAGGTTTTAGTACTGTCAAAATCTGGCGGAAGTATCATCCGGCCGTATAAATTTCCGCCATCCTTGTCTTTAAGGGTAAGCATGCGTTTGGTGCCTAGTTTATAATCCTTAAGGGGATTGGCTGATTCATTTAACATAAAGCCGGATTCGTTCCGTGTACCTTTTATGGAAATATCAAGAGGAATTGAATAATTGGAGAACTGATCGATAAAATAGTTGCCATTTTCTGATAGCTCAGTTCTGTGAGTGCCATTTCCAGTGGTAAGTCTTTTAATACTTCCGTTAGATAGCTTTACGCTATATAAATCCCGGTTAAGTGGACTAATAGCGGTAGAGGTGAAGAAGGCATATTCGCCCTTCTCATCAAAACCCTGAAAATCGGTAACCATCCAATTACCACTGGTTAGTTGCTTTAGCAATTTCCCTTTGGTATTGTATAAGTACAGATGGTTAAACCCGCTACGGCTGCTCTCCCATATAAACTTGTCTTCTGAACCCTTAACGAAGTGTACACCCTGCAAAGGTTCCACATACTTTTCGCTTTTTTCTTCAAACAATAATTTGTCAAATTCACCGGTTTCGGCATCATAGCGCTTCAGCTCCATATGGTTTTGATCACGATTTAGATGCGCGATGTAAACCTCACGACTATCAGGGCTCCAGCTTACATTAGTTAAAAACTGTGTATTGGGTTCACCGGTTTGTAGAGTGGTTTTTTTGCCGGTAGTAACATCATATACCAATACGGATAGCTTCTCTGTTTTGTCAGTGCCCGCCATGGGGTACTTGATCATGGTAACAGTGGCGGGCTGCACAGTCCAATCCACTATGGGGTAATCCGTCACTTCGGTTTCATCTTTTACGTAATAGGCCAGTTTGGTTCCATCAGGGCTCCAGAAAATCCCATCGGTTATACCGAATTCGCTTCTGGAAACAGTTTGTCCTGTTACTATGCCTTCATCATCATTATTGCTTAGCGCAATTACTTCATCGCCCTTAAGTAGGTACAGATTGTTTTTTACGGTATAGGCTATGTATCCGGTTTTCGGTGCGTCCTCACGGTTCTCAGCATTGGTGGGCAGTTCCAAAGAGTCTGTGTGCAAAAGATCTCCAGATTTGATGTTATAGGAATATACATTCTGCTTGTATTCAAATTTTAAGGTCTGTTCATTAACCCAATCAAACCTTGGAAACCTGCGATATTGCACGCCTGTAAGCGCTCCAAACTTTTCGTTGAGCTCTTCCAGACTAACAATATCATCAGTTTTAAACTTCCCTTCATCCGCAGCGCCCACTTTAAGTACATCATCTTTTACAAAAGCATATTTATTGGTGCCCGGCACCCAACCCAATTGGTTAAGCCGTTCAGGCGCTAAAGTTGAGTATTGCTTTACCACGGCTTCTTCCATGGTTAGCATTTTGTTTTGGGCAATGGTAGGGGTTGAAATCGCCAGCAGGCAGAGGGTAATTAGCTTTTTCATTAAAGGTGAATTGATGAAAGGCAAATGTAATATGTAGAAGGCGGGTTGATTAATCTTTCAAACTAAACTCCCTTAAAACCGCCCAATCTTTGCCATTATGCTTTAGCAGCGATAGGTGGTGGGCTGTAAAATTGCCTTTGAACTTCCTTTCGGCAAACTCCTCCCAAGCCTCCACAAACTTCGCTTTACGCAGATCTCTGAAAGCTAAAGTAATATGAGGATGGAAGGCCTGCTCTTTATAGTTGGCGTTGTGCAGGTTCAGCTTTTGGCGACAGGTTTTATGCAGATCTCTTTGTAGGGTTTCCAACTGCGAATTAGTTTTTACATCAATAAATATCACTCTTGGCGGAAAGGCTCCGAAATTATTCAGTTGAATGGAAAAGGGTTTTTGGCCTAAAGCAAACTCCTCCAGGGTTTTCAATAAGTAGTCTTCTTTCTTAGCTTTTAGCTTAAAGGGCATGTGCAGCGTAATGTGTGGTGGAGAATTAAGCGAAGCCTTACTGTTGTAATTATCTCTGAAATACTTCTTTAACGCAGTCATTTCTTCCCGCAAAGGTGAAGGAGGAATAATGGCTATAAAGTACAGTTGCTCTATATTTTTTGCTGCTAAGTTCAAATCATATAAACCTTTGATGACACTACTTTGTAGCAGGAGTGGGGTTAAATGTATTACTTTTCCTGCTCCTTAAAGTTTGAGTTTTATATGCGCATAGCATTTGATTTAGATAATACACTTATTCCTTATGCTAAGGAATTTCCAGTTGAGCCACGAAATATCTTAATGAGATTTCTGCGGATTGAGCCACTCAGAAAAGGAGCGATAGAATTACTTAAAGAGCTGGATCACTCAGGTCATGAAATTTGGATTTATACAACCTCATTCAGAACCGTCACCAAAATAAGGCTAACCTTTGGGTTAAACGGAATAAGGTTGAAAGGCGTTGTAAACCAGCAAATTCATTCAAACCTTATGAAGGGACGGTCAGAATCTTACTCCAAGTACCCTCCTGCCTTTGACATTGACCTGCTAATAGATGACGCTGAAGGAGTAAAACTGGAAGGTGAAAAGGGTGGATTTAATGTGATATGGGTAAAACCCAACGATATGAATTGGGTGGAACATGTGCTTGCAGAAGTGCGAACTCTTTAGAGTGAGGCTGCTATGTTATTGTGGTTGAACCCCAATTCCATAAACTTTTGATGACGCTACGTTGTAGCAGGAGTGAGGGCTAAATGTATTACTTTACACAGCAATTTATTGAAACATGCAATACTCAAAACAACGATCAAGAGAATCACGGGCCGCCATAGAGCGGCTGTATATCACTATGCGCCACTTGTTTATCCGCGGCAGCTACAAGCCCAATGGAGTAAGCGGCATTGAGCTCAAAGAGGCCCTGCTCACCCTTAAACCTGAAATTTATGGAGATATAAACGATCCGGAACGTGTGGATCTGGAAGGCTTGCTTTATGTAGCCGAGCGGTTACCAAAAGGCATTGAGGAATGTAGATTTATTCAGCTGGTTGCGCGTGAAGGCTTCCAGGAGGCTGGACATGTTCCTTTTATCCCTGTAAAGAGAAGGCGCAATTGCTACCGTATTGACAAGGACAGGATGTATGTGGAGATGAGCCGTGGCCGAAGCGACTTGTACGACATCCTCACCCACATTACATTTTTAACAATAGAAGCGGCCAAAATTATGGAACACGGACTGGACCATCGTGGTCGCGAAACGGATACCTGGATTAGGCTGAGGGAAGTGGTACAGAACTTCAGGGATGACGAACCCGTGAATGAGAAGCGCGCATTGGTTTACCTGAGCAATGTATTGGGCCGCACTGTGGTTGAAACTCAAAAAGCAGTGAATGCCTTTAACGCGAGCAGTTGCGGTACCAGTTTGTACCACTTTGCCTATTGGCTGGGGCAGATAGCCATGAATGAGCGAAAGCACTCAGCCAAAAAGGAAATTTTTGTTTCAGCAAAACTGAGAGATGTGGTTGGTCATCACGTGTATGGTGAGCAGTGGGCTGCCGATATAAAAGCCCAAATGGTAAGGCGAAACTGGATGAAAAGGCCGGTTCATATAATTAGTGCGAACCTTCACAGTGTAATGAATACATTATACGGTATGGAGGCGCTGGCTGAACATAAGTTCAAAACCATGCATGAGCTGGCCACCTTTACGGCCAATGACAAAAAGAATGAAAGCAATAAGGCCATAAGAGAGTTTGCCCTGGAAAATGGAATGGTTGAAGTATCGGATCAATCCGGAACCAATCTGTCAGTACAGACTCATTGATTTAGAAAGGTTAAAAGACTTTCACTTGCCTTTTGGGTTTACCCCTGATTCTATAAAGGATCAACCGGTAATATTGGTAATGGATTATGCATTTGGGGAGCAAGCTTATGAGTGTATGGATGAGCTGTTAAAGCCATTTGAGGTGGATAAAAAATCCGTTCACCTGAATGTAAAGTCGGTTTCGGTGATGGGCAAAGCCGGAATACTGGAAGGGAAAAAAGGCGACCTGATGATACCCACCGCTCACGTGTTTGAAGGCACGGCCGATAATTATCCTCTCAATAACCAGCTAAGCTAAAGCAGATTTTGAAGGTACCGAGCTGGGCGTATATGAAGGCCCCATGATAACGGTATTAGGCACTTCGCTACAGAACAGGGATGTGTTGCGCCATTTCCTTACTTCTACCTGGAATGCCATAGGGCTTGAGATGGAAGGAGCGCATTACCAAAAAGCCATACAAAGTGCCGCACGCATCCGTAAAAGCATTGAAGAGGACGTAAAAGTGCTTTATGCCTACTATGCTTCGGATAATCCGTTGGTGAGTGGTAGCACGCTTTCATCAGGTAGCCTTGGGGCCGAAGGAATTTTGCCCACCTACCTGATCACACAAAAAATTCTGGAGAAAATTCTTAATTGAGGAATTTTTCGATAAGGATGGTTTGTCCCTGATGTTCCGCCTGTATTACGTAGGCTCCCTGTTTTAAATGCAAGGTTTTGCTATTACTGATAATGAACTGATTAAGAACCTGGCCCTGAATAGTATAGATGGTAACATCAAGGGTTAGATTTTCCTGATTGCTAATAGTAGCCACACCTTCCCTGGAGTAAGTTATTCCCACTTTTTCAGAAGCCGGAAGTTGCTCTAATCCCACATAAGTGGGGGTATAGGCAAAAGTGGCTGCCACGGGCAAATGGTCAGAGGCCTGATGTAACGCCATCCTTATATCTTGATCATATTGATTATTATTTGGAGCATCAGTAATGGCCTTATTATAGTGCAGGCCGTCATTACCAAATACATACATGCTATTTGCTTTGTAACCAATACCTGAAGCACTTTTCAATTCATTAGACATTAAAATCATATCAAAACGGTCGTCCATACCACCATGGGCACCCCCGCCAAACTGCGTAGTACGTGGGCTTTGCGTGTGATACTGAGCATAATTGCCATTATTCCAGGTGCCATTCATGGTGATGATATCCAGAAAGTTGCCATCATCGCCAGCATTATCTGCTAAAAGATTTTGGTAAGCAAGCTCATTGCTTCCGTAAATATTGAAATCACCACACACTAAAAAATTGGTGCTATCCGGAAACTGATTAGTTATACTCCTTAAAACTGCAACTTCGGCAGCTCTTTTAGCCTCATTGGCCGATCCGCTGCTGGCCTTTAGATGCACGCCAAATACATACAAGGTATCCTCAGAATAAACCGGTAGCAGCCTGAAATGAAAAATATCGCGAAGAGCGGTTGGATGGTTTATAGTTGGGAGTACTGAAAATTTTACCGACTTAAAATACAGGGCAATATCCAGGTCAGGACCGTCAGAAAATGATGCAATGCTGTAAGTGGTGCTATCAAAATTCATCACACTATCTAAAAACATGGTGGCTGCGGCACTACCCGATAGCTCTTCCATTACCAGAATATCGGGTTTTATACTATCTATTATTTGGCGATAATAGGGATGCCGGGCATCAATATTCTGTGGGCTGTAACGAAGACTATTGTAGGTTGCAACGGTAAATTCGCGCTGCTGAGCCATACCTGCATAGCAAAACAGGCACAGTAGGAGTAGTGCTTTTTTCATGACTTCATTTATAGGGGCCGCGAAGATACTCGGAAGTAACTCTTCACCCTTGCCCGAAAAGTTATTCCTGTATTAAGATTTCAACAGCTATTGTAATGGCGTCATTGGCTCCTGGCTATGCCTCAGAACAATGCTAGTATATCCTGTTAAATGGAGTGGTGTAAATAAAAAATTGAACTATGAAAGCCTCTGACCTTTTTGTAAAAGCTCTTGAAAATGAAGGTGTGGAATACATTTTTGGAATTCCCGGTGAAGAAAACCTCGACATACTGGAGTCACTGCGAAAATCCTCCATTGAACTAATAGTAACGCGGCATGAGCAGGCCGCAGGTTTTATGGCGGCTACTTATGGTCGCCTTACGGGAAAACCCGGGGTATGCCTGAGTACACTTGGCCCGGGAGCTACCAACCTACTTACCGCAGCAGCCTACTCTCAACTCGGGGCTATGCCTATGCTGATGATCACGGGACAAAAACCCGTCATAAATCGCAAACAGGCGGCATTTCAGGTAATAGATGTGATTGACATGATGAAACCTGTTACTAAACTCACACGCCAGATTTTCAGTGCCAGCACCATTCCCTACAGGGTAAGAGAAGCTTTTAGAGTAGCCCTGCACGAAGCCCCAGGGGCGGTGCACCTTGAACTACCCGAAGACATCGCCCAGCAAGAGGTAGAGGAAAAACTGGTGTATAAGGAATCGTATCACGATACGGGCCTGGCCGTGGAGGAAGACCTGGAAAGGGTGGCGGATCTCATTTGCAAAGCCCAATCTCCATTGGTGATGATTGGTGCGAATGCCAAGCGCAACCACACCTGCGAGGCCATTGCTGATTTTATTGAAAAGACCGGTATTCCCTTTTTCTGTACCCAAATGGGGAAGGGCGTAGTGGACGAGCGCAGCAAACACTACCTCGGCACGGCCGCATTAAGCCAGGATGATTATGTGCACGATGCCATCCGTGAGGCTGATTTGGTGTTAAACATCGGTCACGATATTGTAGAGAAACCACCTTTTTACACCCAACCTGATGATGGTAAGAGCGTGATCCATGTTAACTTCAACCCTGCCAAAATTGTGGAGGTGTATCAACCGCGCTATGAATTGATCGGGGATATTTCAGATAGCGTAAAGCGGCTTACCCAAAAGCTGGATTCAGGCCAGTGGGACTTCAGTTTTTACGATAAGGTGCGAAAGGTGCAGGACGAAAAAATTTACAGCAATGGTGGAGATTTGAACGGAAGATTTCCTATCACCCCTCAAAACCTGGTGAAAACCGTGAGGGAGGTAATGCCTGACGATAGCATGCTGGCGCTGGATAATGGCATGTACAAGGTGTGGTTTGCCCGAAATTACAAATCATATCACCCAAATGGAATTTTGCTGGACAATGCGCTGGCCTCAATGGGAGCAGGGCTTCCTTCGGCCATAGCTGCTAAAATGGTGCACCCCGAAAGAAAGGTAATGGCCATCTGTGGGGATGGTGGGTTTATGATGAATTCACAGGAAATGGAAACAGCGGTGCGGTTGGGCCTTGACTTAACCATACTTATCGTGAACGACCAAGCCCTTGGCATGATCCGTTGGAAGCAGGAAGACATGGGCTTCGAAAATTACGGGCTGGAACTTGCCAATCCTGATTTTATAAAATATGCGGAAAGCTATGGCGCTCATGGCCACCGGGTAAGCAGTGCCGAGGGTTTTGAAAAACAGATGGAGGAATGTATTAACAGCAAAGGTGTACACCTGATTGAAGTACCGGTGGATTATTCCGAAAATCATAAGGTGTTTGACGAGGAGATTAAGAACAGGAAAACCTTAAGCCGGGATAGCTAGTTGGGATTCAGGTTTCTTCTTTTTTTATTGATTGCGGGATCATCTACATTCCACCAATTTAAAATAGCTTTGGTACCGCAAAACCAATCCCATGGCTTTAGGACAAAAAGCATCTCTGAGCTTCATTTTTATTACCATTTTAATTGATGTAATAGGTATCGGTATAATTATTCCGGTACTGCCTACACTAATTGAAAGCCTTGATGGCAGCGGGCTTAGCGATGCTGCCAGAATAGGAGGGTGGTTGATGTTCGCCTATGCTATAATGCAATTTTTGTGCGCACCCGCCCTTGGGGCGCTGAGCGATAAATTTGGTAGGAGACCTATTATCCTGATGGCTCTTTTGGGATTGGGAATAGATTACATATTTCATGCGCTGGCCCCAACTATAGGCTGGCTATTTGTTGGGCGAATACTGGCAGGTATTACCGGAGCCAGTTTTACCGTGGCCACGGCTTACATAGCCGACATCAGCACACCCGATAAACGCGCCCAAAACTTCGGTTTAATTGGTGCTGCGTTTGGCCTTGGATTTATTGTTGGACCCGTAATAGGCGGTATCACCGGTGATTTATGGGGAGATCGGGCTCCTTTTTTTGTAGCAGCAGGGCTCAGTTTCCTCAACTTTTTATATGGGTATTTCGTGCTCCCTGAATCTCATAAAGCAGAAAACCGCACAGCATTTGAGTGGAGAAAGGCCAACCCTATAGGCTCATTCAAACATCTCAAGAGGTATCCTTTGGTGATCGGGTTTCTAGCATCATTTGTTTTTATCCATATCGCCAGCCATTCGGTGCAGTCAACCTGGGCCTTTTTCACTATGTATGAGTTTGAGTGGAGTAAGAGTTATGTGGGTTATTCACTGGCATTGGTAGGTATAATTGTAGCTGTGGTGCAAGGTGGGCTCATAAAATACGTAGTGCGTGCCTTGGGTGAAAAGGCAACAGTAGTATTAGGAATGAGTCTTTGGGCATTTGGGTTATTTCTTTTTGCCTTTGCCAGCCAAAGCTGGATGATGTTCCTGTTTATACTTCCTTATTGTTTGGGTGGTATTGCCGGGCCAACCTTGCAGGGTATAATTTCCAACCAGGTACCAGCCACCGAACAAGGAAAATTGCAGGGTGCTTTAACCAGTCTTATGAGTCTTACTGCTATTGTGGGCCCTCCCACCATGACAACTATTTTTTATCGCTTTACAGGAGATTATGCTCCCATAGAGTTTTCCGGAGCCGCATTTTTTGCAGGGGGGGTGCTTATGTTACTTAGTCTCCTATTGGTGTTAAGGCCTCTTCGTAAGGTAGCCGATAGCAATAAATCCAAACTAATGGAAGAAGAACCCTTACTGGCAGATCGGGTTCCGGAAAGGGTTTGAAATTTCCTGAATGTTTTAACCGAAAGGCTAAACATAGGGTATGTGCAAACGTTTGTATCTCTATTCATTACCGATATAAACAGAGTTAATAAAAACTCTCTCACTCCCCAATAAATATATGCTCCAGTTAAATTTCAATTCAATCGCTGAGGCCCAGCCCGGTCCTAAGTGGCAAAAACTTTTTAATACCCATTGGCCAGCCTACAGAGCGTGGTTCGAATCTAAGGGGGCGATGTACAAGCCAGACTTAAAGACATCGCAACAAATGCTTAAACAATACATGCCCGAATTAGTGCCAACTTATGAAAGGTTGTGTGAGCTGGCCGGCAATGATGGGGGTGCTCAACGGTTTCTTACCGGATGGCAGCCACCCGCTTATATCACAGGCTGCTCACAGGCTATACTTCAAAATCCCCCTCAATTGGTGCGAAATTATGATTACCATCCGCACTTAAGTGAGGGCACGGTATTAAATAGTGCATGGAATGGTAAACATGTAATTGCCACAGGAGATTGCCTTATGGGTGTGGTAGATGGTATGAACTCCGATGGACTTGTAGCCTCGCTCACTTTTGGTGGACGTAAGGTTGTGGGGGATGGCTTCGGCATTCCTTTTATACTGCGGTATGTGCTCGAATTTTGTAGTGACGTAGAAGAAGCGTCAGAAGCTTTGCAAAAAGTACCTACCCACATGGCTTACAATATTATGGTTCTGGATAAAACAGGAGCATATAAAATGCTTCAGCTGGCTCCTGATCATAAACCTAAGGTTACAGATATGCGGGTTTCAACAAACCACCAGGGAACACCTGACTGGCCCGAGCATGCCGCCTTCTCAAAAACACTGGAGCGCGAAAAGTTTTTGCAGCAAAAGTTGAAAGAAAACGATTTGAAAGCGGAAGTTCTGGCCAGCGCTTTTTTGAAAAAACCACTTTTTAACCGTCAGTATAATGATGGGTTTGGTACAGTGTACACTGCCGTTTATCGCCCTGCGGAGGGTTATATGGAGCTTCGCTGGCAGGATGAAACCTTACATCAATCCTTTGATGCTTTTGAGGAGGGTAATACACTTATCACCTTTAGCGAGAAAGAAGTTGTTGCTACTCCAGCTTATGCCGAAACGGTATATGAAGAAAGTGCAGCTGCCAATAACGACACTGCAGACTACTGGACCAAATATGGTAAAGCCTGGGCTTCCGGTAATGCTACTCAGCTAGCCATACAGGTAGCTGAAACCATTGCCAAATATGCAGGTAGTGCTACAAATGAACATTTGGATAAAATGCTTAAGATATTTACTTCAGAAACCAAAAGGCGTGGACAAGTACCTTGGGAGATGCTGGCCGATATGTGGGCTGGTATAGGAAATAGTTTTTATCAAAATGATAATTCCAAATAAGCAACCCACGGTTTTACTAAGTAACTTAAAAGGTGTCTCACATAGAGGCGCCTTTTTTTTATCCTGACTTTCGGTTAAAGTGCTTTAGGTTTCGATAACTTTTCAGGAATAGGCTTTCTTTCATTTTATATTCCGGCATTGCTTGTTTTTAAAGTGATTTGCCTCATCAAATTTTAAAGCGAGCGAATTATGCGTTTTTCAGATTATCCACAAATAAAATTACACCTGATACCGGAGAGCTAAATCTCATTGCTCTGCAATGCACGCGTTCGCTCCCGGTCAGTAATGGTCGGGATTTTTTTTGCCCAAACCTGACATTTCCTCAGTCCCAACAATATGTTCTGTGCGATGTCCTCCGCTGGCGGAGGTGGCTGGTCTTTGCCTTTGCAAAGGCCAGACGGAGGTGGAAATTGCAATAAGTCCGCAAAAATGGGTGTATCGAAAACAAATAGATTTCCTAACCAAAAAAACTATGAAAAATGGCAACTTCATTAGCCAATACATATTACCTAAAAGCATTGGAAAATTATCCATGGGAGCTATCAGAAGTGATGGAAAACCTGACGTATGCCCTCAGCTATGATGAAAGGAATGCAGCCGCCAATTGCCTGATGGGGCAGTTGCAGGCCAACTACCTGAAGAATTACGCAGAGGCCGAGCTCAGTTACGAACGGGCCATTATGGCTGACCCTGAATTTGGCTGTGCGTACGAACATCTGGTAAAGCTTTACATCCATCAATTGAAATTGGAAAAAGCCCAGCGAGTGTTGGAACATGCCCAGAAAATCTCAACCATAAGCAGATCTTTTGTGCTGTGGTCTATGGCGCAAATACTGGAACGAAGGAGAGAAATGAAACTTGCCAAACACTACGTTAAAGCTGCGCTGGCCGAAGCTTTAAGCAAGGAAGAGCAGGAGTTTTTGCAGGAGGAGTTGGGTAGGTTGAAAGCTAAGGTAAAGGCGATGAAAAAGCTGAGTACGAAGGTGTAAACCACATAGGCATATAGGCATAGAGATATTGGGGATAAGAAACTTTAAGAATTAAAGTCTCAGCCTTCGCTCCATTCCAGTCCTTCTGCCAATTCACCGCAACAAAACTCAAGATGAATAACGCGCCTTGGTTTGGGTGAGCGGGATTTAGACGAAGAGTGAAGCAATAGTGGTTTCATAAGTTGTACTCCACCACTTCCAATATCACAAATGGTTGGGCTACTGTTTTGGGTAATCATCTGGATTTCTGAATCGCCAAGTTTTTGAGTATGTGAGCCTGGGATAACCTGCAACGTGCCGTTTGTGGAATTGGATTCATCCAGATGTACGCGAACAGCCAGGGTGTTTTGTAACAAATTAATGGGCGGGCATACTGCGTAAAAGCCTTCCTTATGAGTCCAACCGGAGTAGCCTGTGGCCTCCACACGTTCTTTGACATTTATTGTAATGTCCTGATGCCATGTAACATACCAGTTACTTAAATGAGGCTTATTAAAGTAAATTGCTTTAGTAAGTGTGGCATTTGGGAAAATTGAATCCAGAATCTGTTTGAGGTTTTGGTTTAGAATTATTTGGCGCAGTTCAGGAACCTTAAGCAGTAGTTGCCGTAGTGCGAGGGTTTCCTTTACTGCTTCTGTACCTTTGGTTTCACGAATGTATTTACCCACAAGGTTTTTCATTTGGTTAACCTCCTTTTTGGAGTAAACACTGTCCAAAATATCATAACCTCTTTTTTTAATACGATGGCGGGCATTTCCAAGTCTTGAGTTAGTAATTTCTGTTTCATAGTTATCAAGGCCATCGCGCAGGTTATTCTTAATCCTGCGCTTAAAGTGATCTGGTGAAAGTACTTTCATATTCGGACCAAAACCAAGTATTTCCCTTTCCAACTCAAAGTTCAGCTGTACATCTATGGTAATTACAATTCCGTGATTGGTAGTTTCCAATACTTGTTGTGATGGGTGAAGCGGTTTAGTAATAACATAAGGAGCGTTACTCCGTGCCACAAACAGAGTTACTCGTTCTGGTTTATTTCCTTCGTTTACGGTTACCCCAATTACATTTTTAAAGTAGTTGTGCACGTCAATATCGGCAGGGTAGTAGGGGTGAGTTTTCAGCACTTCGATGTCATGGATACGATCCAGGGCAAGCAAAAGGGTAACTTTTCCTTTGTTTCGTTTGCCCAGTACAAACCATCGGTTTCGGAATTCCTTTAACAAGTAAGGATGAAAAACAAACTCTTGAGGTTCCCTGGCTTTAAAACTTTGGTAACAAAGTTTTAAACAAAGCTTTTGCTGGATGGCACGGTAGATTACGTCTATGTGCTCCAAACCTTTCAGATTCTCGTTTTTCTCAAAATCTATAATGGGTTCCTGGTGAGTTTTTGCAGTATGGATTTTATCCTCCAGCCGGTTCACCATACCGCTGATATCCTGAAAATGAGTAAAACCTTTAAACTGCCTGAGGATTTCAGTTACTTCAGTAAGCTTGCGTAAATCCTCATCGGTCAGCGGAATATTTGTAATAGAATAGTCTGCATCCTCATAAGTGTAGAACTTTTTATCCAGTACAATTATGGGTGCATTGTAGCCCAGTTTATCACTGCGCATCATCTGCAGATCCATTTGTATCGTTCTGCGGCTTACGCCCTTATCAATGCCTTCGTATTCATATAAAGCTTCCGAGCAGGCGTCTATGAGGTCTTCCAAAGTCCACTTTCTAAAGCGGTTACGCAGGCAATTATCTATGGTTCGGTATCGCACCAGGGCATTACGATTTACAGGCATCTGTAATTTTTTTACGAATAAAGTAAAAAAAGTTTTTACTACGCAAAAAGACTGCGCAGTGGCATTTCAACTTTGTCCTGTATTTGAAACAAACCCCCGCTGCCCGTGCAGAGGAACTTTAGGAAACTAAAGTGGGCAGCGGGGTTTAAGAAAAGTGCTTTAAAAGATTTTGAGGTATGGGCGCGGCACCCTTCGATACACCCCGAGACAAGTTCGGGGCACTCAGGGTGACAGCCGCCAAAAGGCTTTTCGGTCAGGCTGAGTGATTTCGATCGCGGGATAACCGAGATCGAAATTTTATTGAAGCTTAAAAATGGGAGTGCGTCACCGATGGCGAGGTGAGCCGGACTGTAAATCCGGTGCTTTGGCTAAGTAAGTTCGAATCTTACCACTCCCACAAAAGAGTTCTTTAAAATATAGTGCTTTCAGGCACTAAAAATAGTAGGTCGATTGGATAAAAGAGACCGGGTGCGGGTTTCTGTATAGCCCCACGGTGCCACGCCATCAGCGCTGGTATGCCGCTCTTCAACTAATCATTTACTACCGGCTCTACAGGTCATGGGTTCGATTCCCATTTTCACTTACCGTGAAATAGCTCAGTTGGTAAGAGCAGTAGATTTAGGATGCGGAGGTTCGACTCCTCCCTTCATCTTGGCGAAAGCCTTGGATGTTGTAGCTCAGTTGGCAGAGTGCCTAACTTCCGTAGGTTGGAAGTGATAGACTCATAATCTATCGTAAGCAGGAAGTTGATCCCTTCTAAAAAGGATCGCCTGAAAGTTTTGGTTGCAGGCTGGCCAACGTGTTTTCTGCTGAAAACGCTGCGGCAGTCTTCACAGCGCCCGAAAGCCGGGGATACCGATCGGGGCGGCTGGCTACTTGCTGCCTTCTATCAGCCGGAAGCGGATTTTTTTCCGCAAAGGAAAATGATGGATCAATGGCTGAGCTAGAAAGTTTGGGAGCAAGGCTTGCGCTGCTTTGAAAATCAAGGAGCTTACATTAGTAAGTGACTGTTTTCAAAGTAAGCGAAACGAAGCTATCGGACTTTTTAGTCAGACAGCAACTAATCAGACACAACCTTTCTCAACCGGCATTCCGCGGTGTGGGGATGGTCTGCAACCAGGGCTTTCTATTAAAGTGTAATTTATGTTTAACCGGGTTACTGTTCAATGGCCCCCTAAATCCCCCAAAGGGGGATCAGCGCAAAGCGTATAAAGCCCCCTTAGGGGGTTGGGGGCAAAAGAATAATAGTTAACCCATAAATACTCGAAACGATGAAACGAGTAAGGATCAACACCGGAAAAATTGGTCTGGTGTACAGAAATGGTGATTACAAAAGGATGATTACCGTGGGTGTTCATTGGTTGTCGCCCTTCGAAAATGTAGTGGTTTACAATATGGCTCATGCGTTTTGCCCGGGCCAGGACCTTAGCATTTACCTGGAGGATGAGCAGCTTAGAGAAGCGCTGACCGTAGTAGATGTGGCGGATAATGAGATAGCGCTTCGTTATGAACACAAAAACTTTAAATCTGTGCTGTTGCCAGGGCACTACGCGTTCTGGAAAGGGCTGATCGACAACTCTTTCATCATCGCAGATTTGAGTAAGGTGGAAATAACCGAGCCTATCAGTAAAGAGGTTTTAAGCAAGGGCTTGCTGTTGCCTTACATCAGGGCATTCAGCGTGGCTTCTTACGAAAAAGGAATCCTCTTTATAGACGGTAAATTCGATCGAATTGTTGAAAAAGGAGAGTACCTGTTCTGGAAAAACAGTACCCCCATTAGTGTGCTGAAGGCGGATATGCGTCAGTTGCAAATGGAGGTTAGCGGGCAGGAGATCCTCACCAAAGACAAGGCGGCACTGCGGGTGAACTTTTACACCCAATACAAAGTGACTGACATTGAGAAAGCTTTGGTGGACAACAAGGATTTTGAAAAGCAATTGTACGTGTTGATGCAGCTGGCTTTGCGGGAATTCATCGGTACGCTTACGCTGGATGAATTGCTGGAGAAGAAAGAAGCCGTGGCCGAATACGTGCTGGAAGCTGTACGCGAAAGAGCAGTGGATCTGGGAGTTAAGGTGAGCGCTTGCGGTATCCGTGACGTGATCCTTCCCGGTGAAATGAAGGAGATTATGAACCATGTGTTGGTGGCTGAGAAAAAGGCTCAGGCCAATGTTATCACCAGGCGTGAGGAAACGGCTTCTATCCGGAGCCTGCTCAACACCGCCAAGTTGATGGAAGACAACCCTATGCTCTTTAAACTGAAAGAAATGGAATACACCGAAAAGATCGCAGAGCGCATCAATAGTATTTCACTTTCAGGTGGGAATAATGTGGTGGATCAGTTGAGAGAGATCTTTACCAAGTAAGCCACTTTTGGAATAGACACCCCCTCCGTAGCAACAGGGCTACGGAGGGTTTTAGAAATTGAAGAATTTAGATCGGAACGATGTCCCCCGCTGGCGGGGGTGGCAATCCCGAAAGTTTTCGGGAGAGCCGGGGGTGGACTATCCACCTCCGCCCTTCGGGCACCTCCGCCAGCGGAGGACACCCCGACTACATAATCCTGCAAAAGATGAAACTAACATCAAAAGACCTTAAAAAAATAAACTTCCCGGCTGGGCCAGCCTTTGGCCTGGCACTAAAGCCACACACCAAACTCAGCAAAACTGATTTTTTGGAAAAGCTGAAGTTGGTGATGAAAGACCCCAAAGCCTACTTGGAAGACGAAGACACCGCAGCAATCGCCAAGGCCCTGGTGGAAGAAATGGAGCGTAAGCCCATCGCTTTGCGCGAGAAGCACCTGAACTTTAAAATCTACGGTGGGGAAGGAATTGAACAAGGTGCACTGCACCAAATGTACACCGCCATGAAACTGCCAGTAGCCGACTCTGGCGCCTTGATGCCGGATGCTCACCAGGGCTACGGCCTGCCGATTGGCGGGGTGTTAGCCACCAAAAACTCAGTAATTCCCTATGGAGTAGGCGTGGACATCGGTTGTCGCATGTGCCTGTCCATTTACGACATGCCCATAAACCGGCTAGCGAAAGACAAAGAGCAACTGGTGAAAATGCTGAACAACAACACCAGATTCGGTAATGCTTCCTTCAAGAGAAGTATGGATCACGAGATCTTTGAGCGTGAAGAGTTCCGGGAGATCGAGGTGGCAAAAAACCTGCGCGATCGGGCTTACCGCCAAATCGGTTCTTCCGGTGGTGGAAACCACTTTGTAGAATTTGGGGTGGTGCGCATCACCGAAAAGGAAAATGAGTTCAACCTGCCTGTAGGTGAGTACATGGGTTTGTTGTCGCACTCTGGTTCACGTGGGCTGGGCGCCAACATTGCCCGCTACTATACCAATGCGGCCATGAATATGACCAAGCTTCCGCAGGAGGCGCGTCACCTGGCCTGGCTGGATCTCGACACCGATCTCGGTAAGGAGTACTGGGCGGCTATGAACCTGGCTGGCGATTACGCTTCCGCCTGCCATCACCAGATCCATGAGCGGATGGCGGTTGGTTTGCGAACCACACCTTTGACCTTGGTGGAAAACCACCACAACTTCGCCTGGAAGGAGAAAAACGCGCAAGGCGAGGAGGTGATCGTTCACCGTAAAGGTGCCACACCTGCCGGTGAAGGAGTGTTGGGAATCATTCCCGGCTCCATGACTGCTCCGGGTTATATCGTTCGTGGGCGCGGAATAGCGCATTCCATCAACTCGGCTTCACATGGGGCCGGACGAACGATGAGCCGTACCAAAGCCAAGCAAACCTTGGACAAATCCGAGGTGGTAAAGCACCTGAACGACCATGGGGTGGAAGTAATCGGCTCCGGCCTGGACGAAGCACCTATGGCCTACAAGGACATCAACACGGTGATGAACCACCAACAAGAACTAGTGGACATCCTTGGTTCCTTTACGCCTAAAATTGTGAGGATGTGCGGGGACCAAAGGTTTAAGGAAGTGGATTAGGAGGAGCAGACCTTCCAGGTTTCGGAAACCTGGAAGGTTTACTCTTTCGAGCAAATCCAAAGAGTCTTAAATTCAAATTAAACCCTAACTCAAAATTCTCGTCATAAAACCGATATTTTCCTAAACCCATAAACTATGACGACTAAAAACTTCTTTTCAACTGTAGTGCTGGCCTCAGCCTTTATACTATTTATAGCCTGCAATAAGGATAAAGCCAATACCCCTGATGAATCCAACCCCATACTTGAGACTTACTTTGGCAGTAACGTTGACTTTAATAACCTGCCGAACTACAGTAACCAGACAATACCTGCGTACATAAATAAGGATAACACTAACGGAAACATCATTACCGATGCTGGTGCTACTCTTGGCAGGGTATTGTTTTACGATACTAAACTGTCTTCCAACAATGCTATTTCTTGCGGAAGTTGCCATAAGCAACAATTTGCTTTCAGTGATACCGCACAGGTTTCAGTGGGCGTAAATGGTGTAACTGACAGGCACGCTATGCGCCTCGTAAACACTCGCTTTGCCAATGAAGCTAAGTTTTTTTGGGATGAACGTGCCGCAACGCTTGAGGCTCAATCTACCTTACCCATCCAGAACCATAATGAAATGGGCTACAGCGGAACCAATGGCGATGCTACAATAGCAGACCTGATTACAAAACTGGAAGCAATAGAGTATTACCCCATATTATTTGAAAAGGCATTTGGTAGCGGTGAAATTACCGAATCTAAAATGCAACTGGCATTAGCTCAATTTATAAGGAGCATTCAATCCTTCGACTCTAAATATGACCAGGGACGGGCCGTTGCTCCTAATGATGGGGCGCCTTTTGCCAATTTTACAGCACAGGAAAATCAGGGTAAACAATTATTTCTGGCCCCACCGCAATTTGATAATACAGGCTCAAGAATAGGAGGGGGATTAGGTTGTGCTGGCTGCCATGCGGCACCTGAATTTGACATTGATCCCAATTCAAGAAATAACGGTGTAATAGGTACGCCCGCTGGTACAGGTAGTGACCTGATTGTTACCAGGGCACCTTCACTACGGGATGTGGTGCAAAAAGATGGAACCGCTAATGGACCATTTATGCACATTGGTGTTTCCAGCAATTTTAATACGGTTATTACTCATTATGATGAGATCAATATTAGCGGTAATAATAATCTGGATCCAAGGCTTACTCCAGGAGGTAATCCACAAAGACTTAATATCACAGCCAATGAAAGAGAGGCGTTACTGGCTTTTGTGCTTACTCTTGCCGGGGATAACATTTATAGTGACCCAAAGTGGTCGGATCCTTTTTTAGAATAGTCTATATAAATAGGAGATTTTGAATGACAACCGCTTTGTGTATTAATGCATTGCCGGTTTTTAGCAACTCTATTCAGGATTTATCATACAAGGTTTATTTCTTCTCATCAATATTTTCAGGATCAGTTCGTTTTTAATATTTAACCGAAAATCCAGAAATGATGAAAAACCAATTGACAGCCTCGCTATTGCTAGCTATGGCAATGACGATTTATTCATGCCAGAACAATACTGAACAGCCAAGTTCAAAAAAAATCACTCCACAGGTAGAAGAGAAGTTGACTTCTGAATCTTATACACTTTCATATAAAGAAAAGGAAGATAATAATTCAATATCTGATTTTGTAGAAGAAACAGAAGTAGTAGAGTCCAGTTCTAATAAGAGTTCAAAATTTAAAAATGTTGCCGATTTGCTTTCTACGTTCAAGAAACCGGTTCAAACGTTTTCTGCAAATGCTGGAAAAATCATTTCAATAACAGGGCATCAGGGAACTGAACTAACCTTTGCCGCCAACTCGCTGGTGTTGGAAAGTGGTGATGCAGTACGTGGTGACGTTCAAATATTATTGGAAGAGTACTATAATACTTCAGATATAGTTTTTGGTCAACTCAGTACCGCTACCAAGGATAATCTGCTCGAACCGGAGGAATGATTAAGCTTACTGTAAACAGTGATGGACAGCCTTGTTTACTCAAAAAAGGTTCGGCTGTGCAGATAAAGTTTGCATCAGCTGATATGGAAGCCATGCAGCTTTTTGATGGTAAAAGGAGCCAGGATGGGAATATGGTTTGGGAGGTTCAAAATAACGAGGAAGTATTTCAAATTCAGAGTATAGATGTAAATGAATGGGAAGAGGACAATAAACCCAAGTTGGTTTTCCTTAACAATCTTATTAGAAAATTTGAGAGAACAGTTTATTACCCAAAAGCTGCGGAGCAAATCAATGCTCAAGGTAAAGTGGTAGTGGAATTCTTCATTGATAATGAAGGAAATATCAGGAGTCCACGCATTATAGATAGTCCAAATGAGATTTTGTCGCAAGCTGTTGTATATGCTTTAAAAAGCTATCCTAGATTTATACCTACGGACTATGATTATTTACCAATAAATCAACCAATAGCACTTCCGGTAAACTTCCAATTTGAAAAGGGGCAGGACTTATCGGCTCTTTATCCCGACTCTAAAATCGAAGAGGAGATATTAGCAATTAATGTAATCACCAAAAAGAATAGTGGTTTGGGCGAAGCCGGTTATAATAGTATGATTGGTAGTGTTAGAAGTTCGTTTACCACAGGAAACTCAAGTGTGTCCGCTGTTTTCAACTCCACTAATTTAGGGTGGATAAATTGTGATCGATTTATAAAACCACGGAAATTGGAAACCATATATGTGATCTGTGATGACCAGGATGCCGCGGACGTATTCTATTATATGGTATTCAAGGACATTCGATCAATATTACCCGGAGCAACGGTTGTTAATGAAGGAATTTTTCACCGCGTACCTTCAGATAAAGATGTGACGATTATTGGTCTTAAAATGATTGACGATGAAATATATCTGGCTACGGCTGGTATAAAAACAGGAAAGACCAAAGAAATTTCTCTTAAAAGTTTTGCAAAAACATCTCATGAAGAATTAGTGAGAACACTGAACACAATGGAGATAAGCGCAATTTCAATGCGTTGATTTCAAAAAACTAACCTGTTTTTAAAGCTTTCAATTAATTGAATAAAAAATTTCCCTTTAGCAATCCATGGGCGTGAAAAATCCGTAAATGCCCATTGTATGGTACGATTGTTAAAAGTATTTGCTTTGATTTGCGGATTAGCAAGTGTTAGTTTGTACTTTGGACGCGCAACCTTTCAACGATTAACTATTGATTTTGGGAAACACTGATACAGCACTCCTCATTTTTACCCGCACAGCGGTAAACGAGGCCCGGTATAAAAATATGCTGGATAGGGGCGCGTCCCAAAATCAAAAGGTGGCTTTAGCACAATCACTTATTGCCAAAACAAAAAAGTTAGGTCCTGATTCCGGTCTTGATGTAATTGTTTGCACAGATCTACATCAAAAGGGAGAAACCTTTGGCAGGAGACTTTCCAATGCTATCAACGAAACTTTTAGTAAAGGTTATAAGCAGGTAATTGCTATTGGTTCGGATACACCACAATTGTCCGTAAAGCATATTTCAAAAGCTATTGAAGCTCTCAAAAGCCAGGAAGTTATACTGGGGCCTTCTGCTGATGGCGGTGTTTACCTTATCGGGATGCATAAATCTGCCTTCAGGCGCCATGAATTTGAAAATCTTCCGTGGTTAACAAACCGGCTTTTCAGCACATTCATGTCCTCTTTTCCCACACATTATGGCGAGAGCCATTTGTTAGAAACCCTTGTTGACATAGATGATTACCATAGTTTATTGGCTGCCAGCAAAACGCTAAAAGGCTCTGGTGAACTAAATTCTCTCATAGGCTCCTTATTGCTGAAAAGTGCTTTTTGCACAAGCAGTTTTTCTACTATTTCCAGCGCTTATTTTTCTACTGATTATCTCAGAAGGTCCTCCTGTGACGCAATAGGTCATTCAGGCAAATTCACCAGGATAATTACGAATGGTGCGGATGTTTATCTGCGCCAACAATCTCCCAATACGGTAGAAAATACTCATGTTTTATATTAAAAAATTGTTTGGCGCAACGCTATTGGCGTTTGCGGTAGTTGCTTGTCAGTCAACCCCATCAAAACAGGAAACGCAAATTACGGAAGCCACCTGGCCCGAAATCGAGCAGCAATCGGCTGGCACCACCGTCAATTTTATGATGTGGCAGGGCAATGCTTCGCTCAACGACTACATCAATAATTATGTGGTGCCGCGGGTTAAAGAACTCTACAACATCGACCTGGAGATCAGCGGTGGCCAGGGCCCTGAAATAGTGCAGCTGGTGATGGGTGAAAAGCAGGCAGGCGTGGAAGATGGGCAGGTGGACGTAGTTTGGATTAATGGCGAAACCTTTTTTCAACTCCGCAAGATCGATGGGCTGTGGGGACCGTTTGTAAAGAAACTACCCAGTGCCGAATATGTCAATTTCGATAATCCATTTATCAGCATTGACTTTCAGCAGCCTGTAAACTACATGGAAGCACCTTGGGGAATCGGCCAGTACGCTTTGGTGTATGATTCGGCCAAAAGTCCCCAACCCACCACGTAATCTGGATGAGCTCGAAACCTACCTCAAAGAAAACCCGGGCACTTTTACCATTTCCAACGACTTCTCCGGGATGACTTTGCTCAAGAGCTTTTTAGCCGAGTTGGGTGGTTCGCCTACCAGTTTGGATGGCGATTTTGATGAGGAAAAATACGAGCGCGTTTCCAATCAGCTTTGGGAGTACATCAATCGCAACAAAAAATATTTCTGGAAGGAAGGAAGCACTTTCCCCAAAGAGCACTCCAAGATGGATCAGATGTTTGCTACGGGTGAGCTGCACCTGGTATATGGCTTTAGTGAAGGCGGTATTGAAGACAAAGTTCGTGACGGGCTTTTCCCTAAAACCACCCGCGCCTATGCCTGGGACAATGGCACCATCCTGAACGCCAACTACCTTGGCATACCCTATAACAGCGGCAACAAAGCTGGCGCCATGGCGGTCATCAACTTTTTGATGTCGCCTGAAGCGCAGTACGAAAAGCTTACCCGAAATGGCCGCGAGTCGCGCACCGTGCTGGATCCCGATCGCCTACCTGAGGAGTGGAAACAGAAATTCCGGAACGCTCCCAAACCACAGTATTCGCCCGATCCTGAAAAGCTGGCGAAGAAAGCTATCAAGGAGCCAGCCCCTGAATATATGATCCGCCTGTACGAAGACTTTAGAACCGAGGTAATTGAGAAGTAAATATTCAAATATCGGTCTGCTATTTTTTGTGTTGATAGGCGTGGTGCCGTTTGCGGCTGCGTTTATCTATTCGTTGCTCTACAGTTTTGGTGTAGTGGGTGTGGTAAACGATGGTTTCACCACCCGTTTTTGGGAGTCCGTTCTATCTTCGGGTGAGTTTTTTAAATCTTTTGGCTACAGTGCGGTCATTGCAGCCGTTTCGGTAGCGATCTCCGTGGGGTTAGCCCTTTGGATTGCGCTCAAGTTTACCAGGGAACTCAATAAGAAATTCTTGTCATTTGTGATTTACCTGCCACTGGCGATCCCTGGCGTGGTGGCGGCATTCTTCACCTTTCAGCTTTTCAGCAAAGCCGGTTTTTTCTCAAGATTGACCTACAAATTGGGCTGGATTGAAGAAGCACGGCAGTTCCCGGATGTGGTGAATGACCAGTTTGCTATCGGCATCATTCTCACTTTCATCACGGTGGTGATGCCCTTTTTTGTGCTCTTGTTTTTGAATGTGTATAAAAATGAGAGGGTGGAAGACCTGTCGCGATTGGCGTATTCCCTTGGCGCGAAACCTGCTCAAATTACATGGCGGGTAAGTTTGCCTGTCATTTTACGCAAGACCTGGACGCTGATCGTTCTGTATTTCATTTACCTTTTGGGCGCTTACGAAATACCACTCATCCTCGGTCAGGAATCCCCGCAAATGTTGTCGGTACTGATCATTCGTGAAATCAAGCAGTATGACCTCACCAAAATATCCGAAGGCTATGTAGTGGCGGTGATCTACACGTTCATCGTGTCTATTGCAGCCATTCTGCTTTTTTCAAAAAGACGTAAAACCTCTGAAGCTATAGTTGAGAATTGATGAGTGCCGTAAAAGGAAATATCGCATTGGGTTACTTCACCACAGAGACGCAGAGGTTCGCGGAGAGCCATAGGTTGCAATTCAACTCAGCTCAGGGTGTAGAACTTATAAGTTGTGACGGATATCCTCCGCGGGCAGCCTGTGCTGAGCTTGCCGAAGTAGAGGTGCCTGAAGGGCGGAGGTGGAGGGCGCCTTCAATTCACCACAGAGGACACAGAGAACATCGAGGTTACTAGAGTGCGATGTGATTTTGGATCGGCCTTGGCCTTTGGAGGTGCTGATTCAAAACCAAGGCTTAGTAAGATCGGGAAGCTCCGAAGAATTGAGGAGATCACCCGACCGCACTTAGACATGGTAAAGAGAAGAACCGAGAAAGGGCGAAGCCTTGACCTTTTTGGTTCTTTTTGGGTCAACCGAGGACGAAGGACGAGCTCACGAGCTCTATTAATGAATGGTTTTTTGCGAGTAACTCAGCCAAAAACGAACAAACAGTTATGAAACTCTGGAAACCCACCATATTATCCCTCATCGTCCTCCTGATACTCTTTCCCTTCGTGTATCTGGTATTGCTTTCTATGGCTTCGGATTGGCGCTTTCCGGATGTACTGCCTGCCTATTTCGGACTAAAAAACTGGAGCCGCATATTTGGTTCGGAAACGGGTTTACTGGGAAGTTTTTTGATTTCGGTGCTGATTTCCCTTTCGGTGGCCACGGTTTCTACCTTATCAGGATTTTTCATCAGCCGGACGGTGTCCTACCACCCAAAGAAAAACACACTGACCTTACTAACCTATTTCCCATACATCCTGGCGCCCGTGGTTTTCGGTGCGTGTTTGAGCTTCTTCTTTTTAAAACTCGGGCTATTCGGGAAGGCCACGGGAGTGATCGTTGCCCAGTTTATGATTGCCTTTCCCTACGCTCTGATTTTCTTCAGTAGCTTTTGGAGTGAGCGTACCAAAAGTCTGGAAGACCTGGTATCCACCCTTGGCGGGAATCAAAGGCAAACGTTTTTTAAAGTGCTGCTACCCATTGCCAAAGGCATGTTGCTGATCTGCTTTTTCCAAACCTTTTTGATCTCCTGGTTTGAGTACGGACTCACCTCCATCATCGGTGTGGGCAAGGTGCAGACGCTTACCATCAAAGTATTTCTGTTTATCAAGGAAGCCAATTTTTACTACGGGGCGTTGAGCTGCTGTTTGCTCATTTTTCCACCCGTGGTATTGCTGTATCTCAATAAGAGGTACGTGTTTAACAAAATCTTGTAAGCCCCCCAGCCCCCAAAGGGGTAGCGCGGTTCCCCCTTAGGGGGTGAGGGGGCCAAAAGAAATGTGATTAAATGTTTTTAGAAGTACAAAATATCGTCAAAAGCTTTCATCAAGAACAGGTAGTTAAAGACCTGAACTTTTCGCTGGATGCTCATAAAACCCTGAGCATTTTGGGAAAGTCGGGTTGTGGAAAAACCACCATGCTGAAGATCATTGCAGGCCTAGAAAAACCCGATGCGGGCACCATTACCCTAAACGGTGAAAATATCAATGAAAAATCGCCTGAAAAGCGCAGCGTGGTGTACCTCTACCAGGAAGATTTGCTGTTTCCACACCTGAATGTTTTTGAAAATATTGCTTTCGGCTTACGTCTGAAGAAGTTGCCTAAAGACGAGATAAAAACCAAAGTTGGAGAAATGATCGAAAGCCTGGAACTGAACGGGCAGGCCAATAAAATGCCGCACCAGCTTTCGGGCGGACAAAGGCAGCGGGTTTCATTTGGCAGAGCGATTATTACGAACCCTTCACTACTGTTGCTGGATGAGCCTTTTGGCAGCCTGGATGCGGGTACCCGCCAAAGGATGCAGGGCTTCTTCAAAAAAATTGCCGAGCAGTTCAGCATTACCTCACTCTTTGTAACCCACGATTTGAAAGAAGCCATTTTGATGGGCGATGAAATCGGATTTATGCGCAGTGGAAAATTGAAAGTGTATAAAGACAAAAACGAATTTATAAGCGACCCCAATACAGGAGTGCAGGAAGAAATCGGGTTTTGGGAGGGATTGGTGAGCCCCCAACCCCCAAAGGGGGCTAAACCTGATTTTGCAAAGACTTTAAAGTAGAACAAACCTCAAGTCCCCCTTAGGGGGATTTAGGGGGCATAAAAGATAAACAATGAACAAAAAAGTTTGGATCGACACAGACCTCTCCGTAGGCATGCAACGCGAAAACCGCCCTGGCTACTGCGATGTAGATGACGGCTACGCCATTCTCCAACTGATGAAAGCCGACAATGTGGACATCGTGGGGATGAGCAGCGTGTTTGGAAATACTACCCTGGAAAAAGCCCATAAGCTTTGCCTGAAGATGAACGAGGAGTTTGCAGATGGAAAAATCCCTGTTTTTAAGGGAGCAGCAAAGGGAATTGACCTGCAAAAAGTGGAAACCAACGAGGCTGTTGAAGCTTTGGCGGAAGCCCTCAAAAAGCAAAAGCTGATCATTATGGCGATAGGGCCCGCTACTAATGTGGGCTTGCTGTTGCTGAATTATCCGGAACTTAAAAACCAGATTGAAGAAGTGGTACTAGTAGCAGGCCGCAGAAAGGCAACCGACTATTTTGCTATTGGTAACAAAGGTCGCCATGCAGGCGATGCCAATTTTGATAAGGATGTGGAATCTTTCCAACTGATGTTTCAGCATGAGGTGCCTGTAACCCTTTGTCCTTTTGAGATTTCGAATAAGGTTTGGTTAGATCAGAATGACCTGGACAAGCTGGCCGCCTCGAGTGATGCAGGAAACAAATGGATAGCCGAAGAATCCAAAAACTGGCTAAACCAATGGATTGAGCAGGGTGCGGAGGGTTTTAACCCTTTTGACGTCCTCGCCAGTCACTACATCATTGAACCTAAAGACATTATCTCCGAAGATATCAACGCCCACCTGGAAATTCACCAGAACGACACCGTTTCTGACCAAAATCATTTTAAGCAATACCTGCTATGTGATGAGTCTACCGGCTGGCCTGTAAAGTACTGCTACGATGTGGTGGAGGGGTATCATGAGAAGTTGATGGAAAGTTTATTAAAGTAGAATAGTCAACAGTCCATAGTCGGCAGAAAATGACTCTGTAGACTGTGTTCTATCGACTGAGAGCTATAAAAAAAATGCAAAAACTAAGCACAGACAAAACCCAACTCCAAAACTACCTGAAATCCCAGGGCTGGCTGAATGAGGATGAATCCATAAAGTCCACCGAGGTACCGGGCGAGGGGAACATGAATTTCACCCTGCGGGTGGATACAGGCCACCGCACTTTTATTGTAAAACAAAGTCGTGATTTTGTTGAGAAATACCCACAAGTGGCGGCTCCTGCTGAACGGGCTTTGCGCGAAGCGGAGTTCTATGAATTGATCAGTGAAAGGGCTTCGCTAAAAGCGATGATGCCCAACATTCTTGCTCTGGATAAGGAAAATAGCGTAATGGTGATGGATGACCTGGGTGCTGGCTCGGATTACACCTATGTGTACCAGAATGGCAAAACGATCCCGGAAGGTGAGCTCATGGAAATCATAGATTTTGCTGCTGAGCTGCACACCAATTTTTCTGCTAAATCTGCTTCCAAAGTGATTCACAATCGCAAGATGCGTGAGCTCAACCATGAGCACATGTTTGTGTACCCTTATCTGGATGACAACGGCCTGAACCTGGACGATATCCTGCCCGGGCTGGCGGAAGTAGCTGAACCTTACAAAAAAGATGAGCAACTCAAAGCTGAAGTAGAAAAAATCGGAAAGCTGTACCTGGCCGATGGCGACAAACTACTGCATGGCGATTACTTCCCGGGTAGTTGGCTCAAAACCAAGGAGGGCGTTCGCATTATCGATCCTGAGTTCTGCTTTTTTGGCCCTGCTGAATTTGAAATCGGGGTAACCATAGCACACCTCAAAATGGCCGATCAGCCTGAAGAACTGATTAGTAAAGCACTGGATCGCTATCGCGCGAAAGCAGAACTGGATGAAAAACTGAGAAAGAAATTTACAGCAACCGAAATACTGAGAAGAATACTGGGATTGGCGCAGCTTCCGCTGGAAATTGATTTGGAGAAGCGGAAAGAACTGATGGAGGAAGCGCGAACGGTATTAATAGAACGCTGATGACGCTGATTGAGCGGATAGGCACTGATAAAACTGGATAATTCATGCATAAAGATTTTAATAGAATAGAACGTATTTACTGGGTTTTTACCCAGCTCTGTAACGATTATTGCGACCATTGTTACAATAGCAGTGGGCCTCATGGAGAAAGAATGAGTGAGGAAGACTGCATGGCGGTTATAGAAAACCTGCCCGATGAACTGGAAAGACTTACCCTGAGTGGAGGAGAGCCCCTGGCCGAGCGCAAATTGCTCTTCAAAATCCTGGATCGGTTAAAGGAAAAATATGGCAACAAACTCTTTATTGCCTTACAGTTTAACGGTGACCTCCTAACGGCAAAAATTCTTGAAACCCTTTTGGAGAAAGGAGTCGACCGATTTTCGATAGCCAGTATTGACCGCTATCACAAAAAGCAGGGGGAGCGCAAAGAGGTTTTGAGCCAGTTATTTGAAGCCGCAGGAATCAGCTTTGTGCCTGGCCAGCCGGCCCTTACTCATAGCGATCTTCAAAACCAGAATAGAACCGAAAGAACCTATAGCTTCTTTGGAGCCACCGAAGACATGTGGCTGGGTGGCAACTGGGCGAGAGGTCGGGCCATGGATCAAGATATCTGGAAAAAGGACGGGCTTCATAATTTCTGTGCAATTACCTCAGGGGCCATAGGTTTTCTGGGAAATGACAAGGCCGATATCATTCAGGAAATCTCCATACAACTCTGGAAAATCAACCCCTGCTGCCCGAATACCATTGAACCATTGGGAGATGCCCGAAAAGACAAGGTTTCGGAAATACTGGCCAGAGCTTCAAAATCGGAAATAATGCAAAAACTTAACGAAGGTGATGCCTGGAGCATGGGCGAAAGCATCGGAATATCCCGCGAGTACGCCCTACAACGCAGCCAGGAGCTTCAGAACGTATGCCTGTGGTGCGATGAGTTTTTCAAAAAACACTACGACATAAAGGAACTCAAAGAAAGAAAACAACAAAAAATTGATGAGGCTCAGTTCATCCCTCAAAAGATGGAGAGCCGCATTAGTATCCCTAAATCTAATCCCTAAAAACAAACACTTAATTATCAGTAAATGAAAAAATTGTACTTCTTAGCAATTCTGCAATTATGTTTCTTAAGCGTCTTCGCGCAGATGAATACCTACACCTCGCGCGTGCTGGATGGTAGTGGCCAACCTGTACCGGGTGCTACTGTAAACGAAGCAGGCACCAAAATATATGCAGTTACCAATGGCGAAGGTTTATTTAAACTGGAAACAGAGTCCACCAACTTCATGTTGCAGATTTCTGCGTTGGGATTTAAAACCATGCAGGTGGCTGTTACAAATGGAACTTTGCCTACTCCCATTACTCTTACCGAAAGCACAGAACAGCTTGATGATGTAGTAGTTACAGCCCTGGGTATTGAGCGCGAAAAGCAATCGCTGGGCTCATCCGTAGCGGAAGTGAACGCCAAACAGCTTACCGATGTACCTATGAACAACGTGGTGAATAGCCTTGCCGGACAGGTTGCCGGAGTACAGGTAACCAATGGTTCTTCAGGGCCGGGGTCATCATCACGCATTATAATTAGAGGAGAGAATTCTCTGGGCGGTAGTAATCAGCCTTTATTTGTGGTGGATGGTGTACCCATCAGTAATGAGCTTATTGCCAGTGATCTTACCAATAATGGCGCTGGGCAGGAAGTTGACTTTGGTAATGGAGCTGCCGAAATCAACCCGGATGATATTGCCTCCATGACCATATTGAAGGGCCCGGGATCAGCCGCCCTATATGGCTCCAGGGCAGCGAATGGCGTTGTGGTTATCACTACAAAAAGGGGTAGTGAAAAACCTGGGTTTGGTGTAAGTACCAGCAGTCTGCTCACGTTTGAAACTCTGCTAACCATTCCGGATTATCAGGATGTGTACGGGGGAGGCTCAAATGGCCAATACTCTTTTGAGAATGGTGTAGGTGGTGGTACCAATGATGGTGGCATCAGCAGTTATGGGCCACGTCTGGACCAGGGACTTATGATTAAGCAATTTGATAGTCCATCGGTGGACGTAAATGGCAATCCCGTAAGGGGAGGAGACGTAATTGCACGTACTTACCCCAACGGAACATACACTGAAATTACCCCAACACCATGGGTGGCGAGGCCTGATAACGTAAAAGACTTTTATGAAACGGGAGTTACCTCCCAACATAATGTTGCTATTAGCTCGGGTAATGATCGTGGAGGGATTCGCTTTTCGTATAGTAATCTCCGTAATGAGGGTACTCTGCCTAATACCAATCTCAAAAGAGATGGACTATCACTTAGCGTGGATCAAAAACTGAGTGACCGACTTAAAACCGCTGTATTTGTTAACTATATCAACAGTAGAAGTGACAACAGGCCAAACCTGGGTTATGGTTATGAGAATGTGATGTATGGTTTTAACTGGACGGGTCGCCAAACGGATATTTCTTCATTAAAAGATTACTGGCAGGCCGGACAGGAGGGAATTCAACATTATGATTTTAACTACCTGTGGCTTACCAATCCATACCTTACTCTTTTTGAAAACACCAACAGTTTTGATAAAAACCGCTTTTTAGGGAATGGTAGTATCACTTATGATTTTAGTGAAAAGCTAAGTCTGAGGGTAAGAACAGGTATTGATAACTACAATGAGCTTCGCGCCTTCAGGCGAGCCTACAGTACTAATAGGAATGTGTTTGGCAGCTACCGTGAGGATGACATTGCCTTTACGGAGATGAATACCGATGTTTTACTTACGTTCAGAGACCGAATAAATGAGGCCTTCAAATATTCAGTTTCTGCCGGAGCCAACCGCATGGATCAGCAAACAAATTACAGTTACTCTTCGGCTAATCAACTGGCAGTACCAGGTATATACTCGCTTTCCAATTCGCGTGTGCCTTTACAGGGAACCAGTGAATCCTTTGACAAAAGGATAAACAGCATTTATGCTTTAGGAAATATCGGGTATCGCAACTACCTTTTTGTAGATCTTACATTACGGAATGATTGGAGTAGCACACTTCCTGAGGATAATAATTCCTTCGCTTATTACTCTGCTGGCCTAAGCTATGTACTATCCAGCATGTTTAATTTGCCCAGGGCCATATCATATGCCAAGTTAAGGTTGAGCGCGGCCAGTGTGGGTAATGATACAGATCCTTATCAATTGGCCAACACCTTTCAGTTTAACCAGAATTATGGTTCAAACTTCAGGGTAACCAACGAAACGATTTTAAGAAACGCCAACCTTGAGCCCGAAAGGCTGAATGCCTATGAAGCCGGTGCTGAGCTTTGGTTTTTTGATAACAGGTTGCAGCTTGATGGATCGGTTTACCAAAATACCAGTGTAAACCAGATTATCGGCAGGCCAATTTCATCGGCTACGGGCTACACCAACATTATTGAAAATGGAGGTGAAGTTAGAACCCGTGGACTTGAGCTAACCGGTAGCGGCCGTATCATCAATGGTAAAAACTTTAAATGGCTTACCTCAGTAAACTTTTCAAGATTCCGCAGCGTGGTTACCAGGTTGCCGGAAGGAGTGGACCAGTATGTAACCGGCCAGGCCAATGTTTTTGGTGGAAATGGCGGTGCTAATACTGTTTTTTACATAGCTTCTGAAGGTGGCCGTGTTGGAGATATGTACGGAACCGGCTTTGAGCAGGTTAATGGACGCACGCTGTATAACAGTAATGGTTTACCTGTGCAGGATGGAACCCTGAGACTTCTCGGAAATTACAATCCGGATTTCAGTATGGGCTTCGGTAATGAATTTCGCTACAAATTTGTATCGCTTTCCGTTTTATTTGATTGGCGCTATGGCGGAACCATAGTATCGCGTACCAAAGCTTTAGGTAGCACCAGTGGTGTGCTTGAAGAAACACTTGAAGGCCGTGAGGGTGGTATTGTAGGAGATGGGGTGGTAAATGTAGGCACCCCTGAAAATCCTCAATATGTTGAAAACACTACTGTAGTTGCAGCCAGTGATTATTACAATGCTTTTTACGATAGGGGAAATGAGGCCAGTGCCTTATACGATGCCTCCTACGTAAAGCTACGCCAGGTAAGCCTGTACTTTAATATACCAACTAAAACCTGTAAGCGGATTGGCTTTGAAAGTATTAAGGTAGGCCTTATTGGTAGCAACCTGTTTTTATGGACTGAGAATCCCCACTTTGATCCTGAGCTGAATGCTTTACAGGAAAGAAATATCACCTATGGAGTAGAGGATATGTCGTACCCATCAGCCCGTAGCTTCGGTATTAGTTTAAAAACCCAATTCTAAGAAGAGTATTCATGAAAAAGATAATAGCAACTATAGCAGCATTAGGTTTGGTAATAGCCGGCTGCACCAAGGATTTTGATAAAATAAATGAAAACCCCAATGCTCCGGAAAATATCAGTCCGCAGTTTTTACTCTCCAATGTAATATCTACAGCAGCCGATCAAAATACGTATGACCAGGGCTTTATCCTTGCGGGATATCTGGCCCAGCATTCGGCCAGTGTGGAGTTTGAGCGTATTGATAGATATGAAATGGGCAGTAATAGCGAATACTGGAACAGTTTATATCGATTATTAAATGATATAAAATCCATGCAAACTGTGGATGGCACCAATGAAGCCTACCAGGCCGTAGGCGATATTATGCGATGTTTTCTTTTTTCACAGTTAACTGATATGTGGGGTGATGTACCCTACACTGAAGCCCTAAGGGGAGATGAAGGTATTTACACACCTATGTATGATACACAAGAGGATATTTATACCCATCCCGAAACCGGTTTAATTGCTGTATTGAGAAGGTCAGCGGCTACCCTTGAAAATTCGAGCGTAAGCATAAGTGGAGATGTGATGTATAATGGTAATCTGGACAAGTGGGTGCGCTTTGCCAACTCATTACAGGTGCGCTACCTGATGCGCATGAGCAACCGATTTGATGATGGGCAATACCCTGATTTGCTTAGTCAGCTTGAGGTATTGGCCAATTCAGGTAAACTGATGCAGGGCAATGCTGATAATGCAGTAGTTCCCTATTTGAGCTCGGCACCAAACCAATTTCCGTTATTCAATGCCTCACAAGGTGGTTATCAGGAGCATAGAATGACCAAAACTGTTGATTCCATCTTGACCCTTTGGGATGATCCAAGACAAATGGTTTTATATAAGCCCACGCAAAAAAGTGTAATTGACGGAACCCCGATGTATAAAGGTTTGCTAAACGGCCAAAGCAATGCCACTATAGCTTCCAAGGGTATTGATCTGAATGACATATCTCTCTTCGGATCAATATTCAGAGATCAACCGGATGGTGTGGATGCTCAGATAATGCAATATGCAGAACTGCAATTTGCACTGGCTGAGGCTGCGGAAAGAGGCTATATTACTGCCATGCCCGCTCAAACATACTACCAACAAGCAATACAAGCGAGCTTTGATTACTACGGTGTAGACCTTCCTACAGATTATTTTACCCGCACCTCAGTAATGCTTGACGGAACTGAAAACCTGAACCGCATTCTTACCCAAAAGTGGCTTTCGCTTATAAACTGTGGCCATGAGGCGTGGTTTAACGTAAGGCGCACAGGCATGCCATACCTGGCTCCGGGTCCTGATAATCTGAATAATGATATGTATCCCGTAAGGTATTTGTACCCTGAATCCGAGCAGGCCACTAACAGTGAAAGCTACCAAATCGTTGTTGGTCGCTATCCTCAAGGTGATAACATTAACAGTAAATGCTGGTGGAATCAGGATTAGAATTAAGAACAGCTTTCAATAAAAATCCCGGTCTTGGCCGGGATTTTTTTTGTTTTAGGATCTGAAGTTCAGAATGCTATCAGCCTTATCAAAAGCTTTGAAAGTGAGTTTTGGATTTTTTCCGGAGGGGTACAAATCATGAGATTGTAAAAGTGATAGTATTCCGTTTAAACCTCCAAAATCATCAATATACCATTTAAGCAATTCGTTGGTTTCTATTTCGTTTGTTTCCGGGTAATAGGTAGTTTCCTGTTCCAGGTATGCCTGTGTGGCCAGGTTTAGTTGTTCATCAATCTTATCAGCACTGTAAAATGCAATTGGTGGACAGCTCTTTAAACCGCAATTTAACGCGAAGTGAATACGATAGTCCTCCTTACTTAGTGCCAGTTGTTTTATCTCTTCCGAGTATTCATCCGGAAAACCTGTTGATGGGTGCGGCTTTAACTTACGCAGAATGCCGTGCTCTATTTCATCCAGCGTTACTTTAAAATCAGCAAATGAAAAAGGGTGGGAGGTAAACAGGCCTTTACGATCAACTCCATCTGCGACCAAAATCTGAAACCAGGCATTGTAGAGGTTTATCCAGAAGCATCTTTTTAGGTAATTAGCATTTACCGTGGTTAGTAAAAAATCCTTTCTAATAAAATGAAACTGATTACGCAATACACCTGAAGGCCTTTTGAGTTTAGCAGTAACAAGAAGTTCTTCACTTAATTTTAAGATGGAAGACTCGTTCATTCTGTGTAGAACACTGAATTAGATATTTTTTCAAGTCGGCTATTGCTTTTTGCCATTAATCCTATTCATCCCAATATATTCATTAATGCTGGTTTCTAGCTTAATATTGGAACCATCAACTGTCCCCGTGCCTTGGCCATGTACATTTCCCACGCCCAGGTATTGCTCAGGAATAGACAAAAACTGGTTAGAAAGAATGGCACTCATAGATTCTCCATTATTTCTGAAATTCGAAATTTTTAATTTTTCAGGATTCTCATCTAATTCAACCTGAAGCAAATAAGTCTTGACATTGTTAAAGTTAAAATTCGGATCGAAAGCAGAGTCAGTAACCAGGTAGTTACCAATGTAATTAGTGCGTGCGTCACCTGATGGCTGATTTTGGTCACATGAACACTCTTTTTCACAAGACATTAGAAATAGGCCCGCACATAACATTGTTAGATTGCGTAAATTCATAGTTGTAATTTTTTTGGCAATTTAATCTTAAATTATTTCATTCTTTAATTTTCTTACTGCTCCTCTTTGATGCAAAAAATGAATAGATAAGTATAGCAACACCTGCAATCAACAGGATGTAAGACTTCAGATTTGTTTCAAAGCTCAAATCTTCAAAATTCAAAAAGGTAATTGCGAAGGTTATCATTAATAAAGCGGCCAGCTTAGGTAATCCAATGCTCTTCATAGTTTAACTAAATTTATGTTTAGTTACGCTCCATTAATATGGTGAAGTATGATTTCACCTTACCGGGGTTAGCTTTCACAAAATCAATGTATTGATCATAAAAGTCGTAGTGGAAGCAGGTAACCAAAACATAGCAGTCCAAAAATCCTCGCTTTTGCATTTCGCGTGCTTCATCAAGTTCCGGTGCATCACTGTTTTTAAGCATTTCCACCCAGCTAAATACTTCAAGATAGCGCTCATCAGTTTTGCTGCTTTGCTCAATAATACCTAGTTCATTGCAGTCATCTTTTACTTTGGCAAGCGCATCTTCATAAAATCCCCAGGGAGCTTTGCCATAAATGGCTTCATCAGCTGAAGAGGCCATATATCCCGTTTTAGCACTTAGTGAGTTTGGTAAAACCGGTCTGGGCGTCCATTTAACGTTTATTTTTTTACCACTGGCATATGCAGCATTTCGCAGCTTTACCATTACTATTAGATCGGGATAAACTTCTACGGCCTTTATGGCTTCTTCCAATGCTTTTTCATAAAGGCCTTCTTCCATCAGGGCATCAACTAAATATTTGCGCGGTTCCAGTTCATTGGGGAATTTTTCAATGGCTTCTTCAAATTTTTGTGCGGCCTGCATAAAATATTCCATGTAATAGTAAGCATCGCCCAGGTAGAGTGAGGCCTGATAATATTGAGGCTCTATTTCCAAAGCCTTCTGGTAAAGTTTAGCCGCCTCTGCATAGTTCTTCTTTTGAAACTCAACTTCGGCCTCTTCATAAAAACTGCGGGCCTTATCATCTACGGCTGTATCCTTAGGGGTATCAATCATATAATTCCTCAAATAAATTGAGGTCATATAAGCATCATTACAGTTGGCCAGCGCCTTACGCATGGTATATTTTGCGCGGTTAAGGGTTAGTTTACCGCTCATGGCTCCGTTTAGTAAATCGGCAAGTACGTTGGTTAAAGAATCGTTCTCAAGTTCTTCACCGGCTTTGTTGGTTGTAGTAATTGTATAACTAAGAGCTGGTTTACGCTTTTGCTGCTCATACCGCAGCAATATGGATTTGGTGAGTGCATCCCAGGCTTTGCCATATTGAGGGTTAGCTTCAGTAAGTTTTTTTAGTTTTTCTTCAGCTTTTTCATATTTGCCATCAGCCATGTAGGTCTCGGCTTTCTTTATTTTTTTATCAAGTTTAGCATCCTGAGCAAAAAGGGGTATATGGCCGCTAATAAGTATTAATACAACAGCAATCAGCTTTTTCATAGTAACGAAATATTGAGTTATGTTCAGGAAGCAAAATAGTCTTTTCCTATTTACAGAAATCAGCTTACCTGATTAAAGACCAAAACTGCTTAATGGATTAGAGTTAATGAAAAGGTGCAATAGTATACTGAAGGATCTATTTCTTTACGATATCCATCACCTTGGCCTGAAGTTCACGTGGAGAAAATGGCTTTAAAATAACATCTGTAAAATGAGGCTCAGTATTTATGTCGAAGCTATCAGCCGTAAGGGCAACTATAGGTAGTGATTTTGCACTAGGGGTGTTTTGTTCGCGTACAATTTTTGCTGCCTCTCTGCCATCCATTATAGGCATTCTTAAATCCATTAAAACAATATCATACTGGTTTTCTTTTATGGCATCTACAGCCTCCTGGCCATTTGCAGCTGTGGAAATATTAAAGTCTCCGGTTTTGGTTAAAAATCTCACCAACATTTCGCGGTTCTCAGCCACATCTTCTACAAGTAGCAGGTTTACCAATTCTTTTTCTGTTGCTAAAGCCTGTGAATCAGAGGTTCCAGCTCCCACAGTAAGATCTTTATGCTTTTTGAAATTTATAGTAAAATAAAAGCTGGTGCCTTCACCTAATGTGCTTTTCACCTTTAAGTCTGAATGCAGAGCGTTTATCAGCATTTTTACTATCCCCAAACCAAGACCGGTACCACCTGCTTTTTGACTTTTATCACCTACTTGCTGAAACTTATCGAAAATAATATTCAAATCATCCTTGGAGATTCCAATGCCCGTATCGGATACTTCAAACCTGATTGCAATATTATCATCAGTTTGTTCGGCTACACTGAGCTTAAGCTCTACCTTACCTGATCGGGTGAACTTTATGGCATTGCCTATAAGGTTATTAAGAATTTGCAACAATACCATATCATCCCCCATAATTACATCCGGAATTGCAGGATCCACAATGAAGTTGAGGTCATTACCATTTTCCTGCGCTCTGAATGAATGGGCGTGTCTTAAGTTTTTAAGCAACAGCTTAAGGTGAACTTTTATTTCTGAAATCTCAATTTTGCCTGCATTAAGCTTACTGAAATCAAGAATGTTATTGATCAGCGTCATCAGGTTTTCGGCAGAAAACTTTAGCAGGTTTAAATACTCCATTTGTTCAGGCGAGGCCTCATCAATCATAATGTCAGTGATACCCACAATACCATTTAACGGTGTGCGTATTTCGTGACTCATAATGGCTAAAAAGTCTTCTTTGGCTGCAGCCGATTCCTCAGCTCTTTTCTTGGCATGAAGTAACTCTTGCTCAATGTATTTGATGCGTGAAATATCATTGATTACACCATGCCACTTCAGTTCCTCACTGTTGGCAACCTGGGGCTTTGCTGTTATTTTTACCCACCTTAGTTGGTAGGTTTTAATGCCTACTAGTCTGCCCGTCCAGTTAAAAGACTTTAAGTTCGCAATGGAGGTTTGCATCACGGATATAAAATCTACATAATCATCAGGGTGTATGCTTTTCCAAATGACTTCAGGATTTTCATAAATCTCTTCCAGGCTGGTTTCGTACATGTCCTCGGCCGCCCGGCTAATAAAAGTAAAGTAGTTGCTTGAGTCATCAGCCTTAGTAACACACTCATAAATAACATCAGGAACGTTGTGTGTAATATCCATTAGCTGCCTCTCATGGGCTTTTAAGGCAGCCAGGTTGTGGATACTTTGTATTTCAGCTCCTGTTCTTAGCGCAATTACATTAAACAGGTAATCAATGTTTGGAAATTTAGGAATGGGGGCATCATTAATCATAACAAAAATGCCTAGCACCGCACCGGATGTAGGAGAGAATACCGGGATACCCCAGTAACTGTAGCCATTCCATTTTTTTAGCTTCGGGTCATGCTTAAATTGGTTTTGAGCAGCTTCAAAACTCTGAAAGGCCTTTTGGCTCATAACCACTTCATCAGGTGTATCCTCTAACGCGTATGTAACATTACTTATCTGCTTACCATTATTACGATGAGCTCTTGTGCTTACTGTGTTAGTAGCTTCATCAAAAAGGCCAATATAAATGTGATTGGCCCCAAACATTTTATACATCTGCAGGGTCAGATCATTAAAAAACTCATCTTCAGTAAGATCGGCCGTATGGCGGATAACATGTTCAATTTTTTCGTCAGTTATAACCCGATGGGTAATATCCCTGTACATCAGGGCTGCTCCAATTACATTGTCATCATCATCCCACATGGGCAAGCATTGCATTTGGTAATAAGCAGAGTAACCCTCCTCGGTTTTTTTTGTGGATTGATATTCGTCAAGAATGGTTTTTTCACCCTGCAATGCCTTATCCACCAATTTTAGCATCCTGGCCTTTGCTTCCGGGTAGTCCTGCAGGGAATCAATTAAATTGCCTCCTATACGAGAATCAACATTGAATCTTTGAGAAAACTCCTTTTGATGGAGCTGATTAAAAGCCATGAGTCGGTAGTCCTTATCTACTACAAATACATGATCTTCAGTTTGATTGATGATGCTCTCAAAAAAGCTTTGCTTCATTTTCCGGCTATCAACGTCCGTCTTCGTTTCTTCCTTTTCAATGCTCATAAATATGGACTCAGCTGTTCGGGTTAAGTCATTATTCATATCTGCTGGCCTTGCAGCCTCAGAACTATGGTTTAAATTACAAAAAATAGCTTTCCACCCTTTGAGTCGTAAATCTTTATGATTTCAGGATTTTAACCTATTACTAAAAGTAAAATCCAATTGGCTGGGCTACTTCTCCCTATTAACAACCTTACTTTCAAATGTTTAAAATAGGACGCGTTTTTGTTTTAATTGGTGGGGAAAATACATATTTTATAATACTATAACTACAATTTATAGTATGACGATTTACGTATTTATAATATACCTGGTTTAATCCTTCTTAATCACCGGGGGCTGAAAAAGTAGTTTAGCCATATTGCCACCAGCACCAGAAAGCCAAAGAGTGCTACCGGCAAATGAAGACGAGTAATAATTCCCTTTAAGCTTATGCCACTTTAACCCATCATTGTTTGTATAACTTATACCTGTGCGACTGGTTGCCACCCACCTATCATTTCTGCAATAGCTAATAGAAGATCGGTAGTGTTCAGAAATAGCAGGGTCATTAACGGGTTGCCAGCTTTTACCACCATCGGTGGTTTTGGCAATACTGTGCGTTGTGGCTGAGTCTCCGGTGTAATCTCCACCAACGCAAAAACCGGTTAGCCCGTCTTTAAAATCAAATGAAAAAATGCCTTTTGAAGGACTGCCCGAATCCAGGGGGGCTTCACCTTTCATCCAGCTCAGCCCACGGTTAACAGATAGGAGGGTAGTTGCCTTGGGGCCACCTAAACCAATAATTACTGAGCTATCCCCAATTACTTTAAGACATGTACCCGAGGCTGCAAATCCGCCCTGACCGTACTCTACTTTAGGTAGTGTAACCGTGTCAATATGGTACCAACTCTCCCCGGCATCTTCGGTTTTTAGTATCAGTAAATGATTTGCAATGGCATCGCTAAAAGCCACTCCTGTATTTTCATCCCAAAAATCCATGGCATCAAAAAAAACTCCTTTTTTATCATTTCTATAAACGATCTTCCAGCTGAGTCCGCCATTGGTAGTTTTGAGTATTACTGCAGGTAAACCGGCCGATAGTATAAGAGCCGTGTCCTTATTAAAGGCGTGAATATCCCTGAACTGTAAAGTGTCATATCCCGCAGGTGAAATATCAGCCCAATTCTGGCCACCATCAATAGTTATTATTACGGTGCCCGCTGAACCACTTGC
Organism: Schleiferiaceae bacterium; assembly: GCA_963758205.1. Classification (GTDB taxonomy): domain Bacteria; phylum Bacteroidota; class Bacteroidia; order Flavobacteriales; family Schleiferiaceae; genus Owenweeksia. The sequence continues at coordinate 113,618 of CAVWUM010000006.1, read as the reverse complement.
CCAGCATACTTTATCAGAAACACCACAAAGCCCCCGTAGCGATGCATTGCTGTTGGTAGTAAAAGTGGTTATTTTGGGCTGGGCGAAGAGGTAACCTGTAAATAAGGTTAATAGTAAAAGTTTTTTCATTTAGAGCGTTAGCAACGTATATTAATGAATCATCTAAACTAAAAGTTTTAAGCCCTGCTAAACAAATTTGTTCTCTCTTACCTTTAGGCATTCATATAATATTCTTCCGCTATCATATTTTCAAGGTATTAAGTACAAATGGCGGCTTGCTCAAAAACATCAGATAAAATAAATGAAAGAGAATTTACGGTTTATAGAGGGTAAAATTCCTGGCTACGTTAAGTACTTCTTTATCCTGGCTTCGTTAAGCCTTACGGTGTATATAATCATACTTTCAAGGTCAGTTTTTAATCCGTTACTGGCCGCCCTCATAGTTGGAATCCTGCTTACCCCGCTCTCGTCACGTATGGAGCGAATACGCATACCACGAGCATTGAGTACAACCCTTTCTATACTTATTGTATTTATTGTGATCACCGGGTTATCCTGGTTTTTTTCGGGACAAATTGCTGACATTGCTTCTGATCTTGATAAAATTGAAGCTAAAACGGCAAAACTTATTGATGAAGCCACTGCATTTATTGAGAATCAGTTTGGAGTGCAGCCAACCCAGCAAACTGATTATCTAAAAACCGGACTCAATAACTTCTTAAAGAATAGCAGCTCATTTTTTGGGAGCACACTTTCGGCTACGGCTGGATTTTTCTCAGGGTTCTTTCTCTTCTTAATATCTCTTTTCTTTTTTTTATACTACCGCAGCTTCCTGGTAACTTTCCTTTATAAAGTATTTAAAGCAAATAATCATGACCGCCTCAGCAATACCCTTTCAGGTATCCGTAAAGTAGTAAAAGACTATATACTCGGCCTGTTTTTAGTTATCCTGATAATTGCTGTACTTAATACTATAGGATTAATGGCACTTGGTATTGAGCATGCCATATTTTTTGGAGTTCTGGCGGCCATACTTACCATCATTCCTTACATCGGCATTTTTATTGGCTCAGTACTGCCTATAATATTTGCCCTTGTAACCAAGGATTCTCTCTGGTACCCGCTGGGCGTTTTGCTTATTTTTTGGTTTGTACAAACGCTTGAAGGGAATTTTATCACCCCGAATATTATGGGTAATCAGCTTAGTATAAATCCTTTTGCAGCTATATTGGGATTGTTTATTGGCGGTATGATACTCGGTACTTTGGGGATGATATTCGCTATACCATTACTGGCAATATTTAAAGTGATTTTTGATGGAATTGAAGATACCAAACCTTTAGGTTTCCTTATTGGCAGTCCACCGGATGAACATCCGGAGCATCGAAAGAAGAAGAGTTTCCTGTATCGCTTATTTCACAAAACAAAATCTACCGAAAAGGAGGAGTGAGGCGTTAGAACTTGAGCCTCACATGAATATTTCGTTCCAAAAGCGCTCCCATAGAGTCAAGTTTAAGAAATTCTTCATCGCCATGAAACTTGCAAAGCTCACGGCCAAGCATTTTTACATGGCCGGGTTTAGATATTTCATCTTGCTTCATTATAATAATTAGATCAGTAATTTGATCTTCAACTAGCTTGTAACGCTTTCGTAAAAGTGCCTGCTCTTCATTTACGTATTGCTGGGCCGTTTCAATAGACATATTTCTCTGCGTAAGCTGAACATAGGGTAGGTTTTCCTTATAAAACTGTGGCAGGTAAATGCGGTGCCGCCCCTCGTACGATTGTTGATCGAAATCAATGGAGCGAATGCGGTACTGAATCTGGTCAAAGTCCTGATTGATGACCACCACCCAGTTGTAGGCACGCATATCCCCAAGTAAGCGTACAAAACATCTTTCATTAAACTTTACAAACTCCTTTGCCAGCCTCACCTCATTGTGACCTGCCTGCACACGTTCAAGTCGCTCCATAAAATCATCACCGGGTATTCCGATTATATGCTCCTCCACCAAAGTGTTGTTGTGGTAGATATAATTGATTTTGTTAGGGGAGAGGAAGTGCTCCAGTTCCAGCCCATAAACCCTTGAAGCATCGGCTTTTTTTATATAGTAGTAGTCGTAATTATCATTTATCTGGTTCAGGATTTTTATTCTGAAGGGTTGCGAATTGCCATAGGCACAAAAGTCTACCCGATCTACCGTAAGGTAATCCAAATGGCTACCATCTGCGATAAGCAACTGGTATAGGTCAACCAGGTTTTTATACACCTCCTGCATTTCTGTGGGGCCGTACAAAACAGAGTTCCACAGGGTAGGGTTGTCATTTTCATCCAGAATAGGAATCAAATGCTCGTAGCGCATAAGATCTGCATATTCAATGGGAATTTTGGTATTGCGTGAATGTCGTTGCAGATAAGCATCCAAAGTCGCCTTTACAGGGTAGATGGGCTTTTTGTAGCGAATTTTATTCAGTTCCATTGCCTCAAAAATAGCACTTTGGAATTGCCAGTATTTTTTTTTAAACCACAGAGTTCGCTGAGGGCACTGAGTTGGACTACCCTGCCAGGTTAAATCTCACTCAAAGTTTCAACATTATTTTAAAAAATGGTTTAATTCGTAAGCCGAAAAAACAGGACATGAAACAGGAGCTAAACTGGATTTGGAACGAGTTGCGCAGCGTGGAGCAGAAGCGTGTGTTCATCTACGTGGTGATTTATTTTGCCTGGGGTAACTTAATGGATTGGTTTGGTACTACTGTGGAAATTGCTCGTTTTGAAAACTGGTGGCAAATCATCACCTGCTACATTCTTTACATGATCCCCATTTCCATTGTACTCCGAAATCAAAAGTGGCACACCCAGTATGCTTACGGGCTTGTTGCTATGGGGCTTTTGGAGTTTGGTGGCTATGCTTTAGAATCTTCCTATGCCTATCCGGGTAATCTTATCGATCAGTTCTTTAACGAGCGAAACTTTAGCCTGGCTATGGCTTTGTTTTTTGCCTTCTATTTTCCGCTGGGGAATGAGCTGGTGGATTGGGTTTACCGGCTGGCTTTCGCCAAAAAGGAGGCTAAGGCTTAAGGCGCTTACTCACTTGCCAGTAGTGCTCCAACCGATCGGTAAAACCCGAAGGAGTCTGGTAATACCAGCGCTCGCCTAAAAGCAAGGCCCACGTTTTCAGGTTTTCCTGGCGATGAGAGCTAATGGCTTCAAAAAGTTCCTGTTCGTCAGGTTGACTGAATGTAAAGCCCGTCATCTTAACCCATTCTTTCAACACGTGTAAATCATGATCTTCGCCCACCAGGTCGGTGATTTCATGAAGTTCAGCCTCCAATGTTTTGAGTACAGCAGGCCATGCATCGTATAGCATCCGAAGCTGGTAGCGCAAATACTTGGCGCGTTTCCGCCATTGGTGAAAGTCTTCCGCATTGCCCCGATTTTCGCAATCGGCCAGGCGGTGCTTGCCTCTTTTGTACACGCGCTTCACGCTGGGCTTTATTTCTGAAAAGCCTTCAACCTTCAACGTCCAGTGCGGCACTTCCTCCTTTTTAGATTTTAGCTTGTCAGCGATTTCATTTAAAATATCACCTTCCTTCCAAAGCTCCTCTGCCAGCTTTTCTCTGTGGTTTTTAAGAGCAGTTTCCAGTTCAGTAAAAGCGTTTTTGTAGAGTTTAGAGTCGTAGTGCTCCCTCAAATTTCCTACGGTTTCCAGCATGGATGTGGCATCCCTGACATCTGAAATCTGCCGACCCAAATCCCTGAAAAAGACGTTTTGCTTTTCGTAAAAATCAGCCTCATCGCGCACCAGGCGGAGGGCTGCTCTTATCTTCTTGAAACATTTCCGCGCTGTGTGCACTGCTTCGTGTCTGGTCTCTTCGGTGTTGGCGCCCTGTAACTCGTCTGTCGCCTTTTCGATCAATTTAATGACCTCCCGTTTCCATTCTTCGGCCAGGGGTTTTTGGATGTTTAAAGTTAAACTCATACCAGATTAACTGAAACCCTTATAAATCGTTTTGCAGATACTCTTTTATAGAATGACAAATACCACGGCATTCACCAGGGCCAAGATCACCGCCAGCCACAGGGAAGGGGTAAACCCCTTGGTATTAAACCCGCTGCTGAACTGATCCACAATTTCTATAAGGATAGCATTGACTACAATGCCTATGATGAACTGAAGTCCTGTAAGCCAAAAAAGACCCAGAGTAGCCAGGTGAAGAACAAAAGTGAGCAACCACCCAATCAGGAAGTTAAGGAAAGCTATGGCTAACGCTACAATGAGTGCTGTTCCAAAGCTTTTGACATGAACCTTGCTCATGACCCTGCCGGCAAAATAGATGGTGGCTGCGGTTACAAGAAAGTGTAGAAGGGCATTTAGCATGACTCGATTTTTAGATTAAAACTTAGAAAACCTCTGAGAACAGTTTTGGTTTAGAACAAACTCAGCTGCCCGTCTTCATTATCTTTTCCTTTCGGTTTTTTTGCTTCTCCAAAAACAGTGCGCCCCCCATACTTCCATGAGTTTTCTCTTTCCTGGCGGATGACTTCATCAAAATTTTGATTGGGAATGAAAGACTGCTCCGCCTGGCGGGCCAATTTGGATAGGCTGGCGATGGCCTCTTTCTTTTCGCTGTGGCCCAGCTTAGCGCGATCCACTGCTGTCTTTAATGTGCTTAGGGTTTCATCGTAAGTTTTAAGTGGCACGGGGAAGGGGTGACCATCTTTGCCACCATGGGCAAAAGCAAAGCGCGCAGGGTCTTTAAAGCGGGAGGGTGTTCCGTAGATCACTTCGCTCACCAGGGTAAGCGATTGCAGCGTTCGGGGACCAAGCCCCTGAAGCAGCAGGAGGTCTTCAAAATCTTTGGGTTGCTTTTCCTGCGAAAGCCAGAGTATGGCGCCCAGTCTTTTCAGATCTACGTCTTTAGCTTTTAACTCGTGCCGATTGGGCATCACTAATTTTCGGATTTCCTTGAGCATGAGCTCGGGATTTTCATGCGACATGTCCAGCACGGAGGCGCGGGTTTGGTTCGCCTCTGTTGCGGTCAGGTTGAGGATCAGTCCCTGGTTTTGCCCGTGGATGGCCGAGTGCGGGTTTTCCACAAACGATTCTAAACCTTCTGAGTGCCAATGATAGCGCCTGGCCATGCCGTTGCTATCGTTCATGCCCTGCTGCACCACGCTCCAATTTCCGGTATCGCTTACTATAAAATTGTGGAGGTATAGCTGAAAGCCATCCTGCACCGCGGTATTGTCCACCTTAGCGCTAAGCTTACTGGAGCGTACCAGTTCGGTGGCATTTAGTCCGGTTCTTTCACCGATCTGCAGCAGTTCTTTAGGCGTATTCCGCGAATGCTTACCCTTACCGCCTGTAATGTAAATGCCAAGCTCGGCCGAGCGGGGATTGATGGCTTTTTTCAAAGCGCCCATCACAGAAGTAGTAATGCCCGAAGAGTGCCAGTCCATGCCCATCACGGCACCCAGGCTTTGAAACCAAAACGGATCGCTCATTCTTCGTAGCACCTCGTCTTTTCCGTATTCCAGTATGATGGCTTCGATAACCGCTTCGCCCAGTTTGGCCATACGTGTGTGCAGCCAGGCCGGCACATGGCCGTAGTGTAGTGGAAGATCTGCGGAGCCCGATCGTTTCATGGGGTAAAGGTAAGGAGATGGGAGTGGGATAGTGAAGGTGAAAGTGAATGGGAGTGAACAGATTTTTACTTTTGAGGCCATGAAGATGTTTCAAACACAAGTTACGTTGCCACCTTTTGAACGTGGCTTTCACCTGATAACGGATAAAGTGCTGGAGGCCATGCCTGAGCTGCAGGAAATCAACCAAGGCCAGTTGCAGGTTTTTATTCAGCATACTTCGGCTTCGCTTACCATTAGTGAGAATGCAGACCCTACGGTACGTCATGATTTTGAGGCCCACTTTAATAAGATGGTGCCCGAAAACCAGCCGTACTACCGCCACACCATGGAAGGACCTGATGATATGCCGGCACACATTAAGGCCTCTATGCTGGGGTCATCGGTACAGGTTCCCATCACCAATGGCCACCCGGCTTTTGGCACCTGGCAAGGCATTTATCTCTGTGAGCATCGCGATCATGGCGGATCACGAAAACTCGTAATTTCGGCCTGGGGAGTTTAACTTTTAACATATGAAAATAGTACTTGCAATCATTCTCAGCTTTTGGTCATTAAGCGTCCTATCTCAATCCGAAAAAGAAAAAATAGACCAACGCATCCACAGCTTTTTCAACTCTATGGCCGAAAAGGACACTACCGCTCTGCGCACAGCTTTCGCGAAAGATGCTACCCTCCAAACCATTATCGCGCGGGGAAATACCCTTGTGAGGGAGTCATCGGTAGATGAATTTCTAAAACAAATCGGTGAACTCACTGACCACCAACTGGACGAGCAAATCCACGATTTGGAGATAAGAACGGATAGCGACCTGGCCATGGTCTGGGCTCCTTACCGCTTTACTTTAGATGACTGCTTCAGTCATTGCGGGGTTAATCTATTTCAACTCATAAAAGTAGAAGGGGAATGGTTGATCCTACCGATTACCGATACCAGGCGAATGAAAAATTGCGATAATAACTAAACAGGTATTTTTCTTTGTTTAGAGAAACATCTTAACATTATCATAAAATTTAGATGTAAAGCAATGATTTGAGCACGCAAGCCGTTTTCCACACTTAAACCTGCACTTGCTTAATCAATCACAAAAACTTCCATACCCCGCATTGTGGGTGTTATGGGCTTTGATGTCCTTTGAATACCACAAATGGTTTTTGGGGCATCTGCCTCAACATTTTGATCTGCTAAGTGGGTTACTGCTAGTTGCCATTGGCTACCTGTGGTTTCAACGAACTAAACCAAAACTTGCCGGAGCTTTTCAACTACAGCCTAACTTCCCGGCCGTAAGTCTTGCCTTTATCTCCATATTGGTTTTAATTGTTCTCAAGGTTTATTCGCCAATAAGGCTTTTTGGTTTTGTAGCATCTATACTTCTTGCTTTTTCCTTAGCAGGAATGGTAATGACCCCACAACGTTGGGTGCAAAATTTAATTCCTATTGCCCTTATTGTTATGACCTTACCCTTTGGGCGCCATTTGGATGTATTTATCGGTTATCCGTTACGGATGTTTTCTGTGGATTTAGCTCATCAGGCACTTTCGCCAATAATGCCCGAACTCAGCTCTACGCAAAGTCTGCTAATACTTGAAAATCGGGCATCGCAAGTAGATATGGACTGTAGCGGTCTAAAAGGAATTTGGGTAGCTACGTTGGTCTATTTTGTAATAACGTGGATTGAGCAGTGCGCAATTGCTGTTAAATGGTTTATAGGTCTTTGTCTTTTGTTTCTGTACTTGGTCTTCGGAAATCTTTTGAGAATAGTTCTATTGAGCCTGGTTCATATTTACTGGCAACGAGACTTTATCGATCCCTGGATCCATCACAGTACTTCAGTATTCTTTCTATTAACAGGAGTTGCTTTGTGCTACGGCTTTCTTCATTTTTTTGTGGCTAAGAAAAGGCCTTTACCCATAAAGCCTGTAAGATTCTCCTTCAACCTTCTATACGCTCAGTTGGCAATGATGATGCTATTATTTACAGGACTTATTGTACCAGCTTTTCAGAGTAAACAAAGCCTTAGATATGATACAAACCTGCTTACTGATATTACCCATCTTGGTTGGAGGCCAATAAGCCTTAGCCCAGCTGAAACTACAGTTTACAGTAGGGAAGGAGTAGTGGGCCAGAAGTTTGAAAAAGGACAAAATCAAATTATCCTGGTGTATGATGGGGATTGGCGAAGCCAGCACAAACCCGAATTGTGCTATGAACTTTCGGGCCTGCCCTTATCCAACATACAAACTCTTTTATTGAAGGAAAAATTTCCGGTTCGTCAACTGGGTTTTGAGAACCGAGAGGAACGGGCCTACTTCTGGTTTCAAAGCGGAGAAGAGGTTACCGAAGATTTTGCCACCAAGGTTTGGAAACAAATTAGCGGAGTGAACAAGCGGTGGACGCTTGTGAGCTTACTAAGCAAAACCGGTCAGATTCCCAAAGAAGATATACTTGCTATACACCAATTATTAACTCAAAAAGAACACTAAAAAATGTCACGATTACTAAGCCAGAGATTTTTAGCCTACCCGGTATTTTATGGTTGGAACGTCCTCTTATTATTCACCATTATTACTGTGGAAGTATCCGAGGGCATGTTACTTACTCTTATTAGTTCGGTTATTGAATCCTATACTCCAATTTCTTACCTGGTTTATGCAGCAATTCTATTTTTAGTACCAGTGGTGAGTTTTATTTTAGGGATAAAATTTTTTGGGAGAAATCCAAAAAAACTGCTTCAGTGGTTTTATGGCTTTGAGGTACCACTTGGATTTCTGGCAATGTTTAGGATTTTTGGCTTCAAGGAATTAACCCCTGATATAGGTTTATGGTTTTCTTTAATGGTTTTTGCAGTACTTGGTTATGGAGCCTATGTACTTTGGGAGCATAAAATGAATCGGTTGGTACGGCAGGTTGCCCTGATTTTCCGTGTTGTGGCTGGTGTTCTTTTTGCCTCTTTTTTAATTCTGTATGCTATACCCTTACTGGCCATTTTTATCCAAAGCATTCCTGAATGGGACTTTCGAGATATTTTGGAGGTAGGCTTTATGGGTTTTCTCGTTTTGCTGTTTGCTGTTTTCACTGGTACACTCTTCTTTTTATCACCTACCGCATTTATAGTGTATTACATTATTGATGGTGTTAGAGATATGAAACTAGAAATCCGGAACCACTCCAATTTTCTTATTTCTGGAGTACTTGGGGTCTCGCTTGTTGTGTTCTGTTTATACCCCCGTACTCAGCCTCAGGTTGCGGCTTTTGCCCTGGTTGAAGATTGGAAAAATAAAAGCCTAAGCGATGGAGATGCTTTGGAGCATGAAAGTGATATTAAAGATGGGCTTCTTAATGCCTACCTGAATAAATACAGATATTTAGGGCATTTTGGTGAATTCAGAATAATTGAGAAGTTATATGATGAGGCCTTTAACTTTTATCCAACGGCAGTAGGTTCAGTTCACGGTTTGCTTTTATCACCGTTTGTTTATGAGGGTGAGTATAATGACAAGCAAAAGGCCGCGCTGGATTATGAACGAATTTTTGATGAACCTATAGAGCGGGCCGAGCGTGAGCCAATTATTGATGCCATGAGCGCTACATTTCAACCGCGTACTGTGGAGGCAGGTATCTTAAATATTGACCAAAAACAAGTAGAAGTTACTGATAGAGATATCAAATTCAATGAAAAATCGCCTGGAACGGTGGAGGTGATTTTCCATGAGCGATATCTCAACAGAACCTTCCAGAGACAGGAAATCTTTTATTACTTCAGTTTACCTCAAAATGCAGTTATAACCGGGCTATGGCTTAGTAATGATGATGACCGTCTTTACAAATACCCCTATCAGGTAGCTCCACGTGGGGCTGCACAACAAACCTATAAGGAGATAAAGCAACGAAATGCAGATCCTGCATTATTGGAGCAGGTGGGTCCATATCAATATCGGTTGAGAGTTTTTCCAATCCCGGCAAGGGAGTATAGATTTTACAGGCGCGGTAGAAATAATGACGAAACAGAGGAAAAAGAATTTCCTATGCACATTACTATGAGGATGCTATGCAGAACCAGCGAAACAGGAGCCATTGAACTCCCAAAGCTTACTGAAAAAAGAAATGTGTTTTGGGAAGAAGGCTTGGCGGGTTGTGCTGAAGATCAGTGGTTTCCTGAGGCTAATGATGTTTTTACTCCTTCAAAACCTAATGAAGTTTTGGAGGTTAATGGGTTAAAAGTGGATGTAACTCCACTAAGTGATCTTCCTCAGCGAAAGCCGGAATACAATTTTGTGATTTGTGTGGATGGCTCTTATAGTATGAATAGGCATGTTGAACATTTTAATGCCTTTTGGGAAAGTTTTCCATACAAGGATAACTCTACACTTTACATCCTTAGGGGAGATAAATGGGTAAAGCTAAATAAAACCGAACCGCAGCTTAAAGACCTTATAGGCATTAATGATCCGCTTTTGGCCATACATAATATTTCCAAAAAATTTCCTGAGTCTCAAATTGTCTGGGTAACAGATAAAGGAAATTATGAGTTGCTTGCTAATGATAGTGCGAGACAAGGATTTGATTCCAAAACTCAGATTGACATTATTCACCTGAACGGTTATGCCGCAATATATGAGGATGCTTTATTGGAGAGTGTCATTCGTTCTGGCGGTCAGGTTTACCCCTCTGGCGGACAATGGATAAAATGGGCAAAGGCAGAATTTGACAGGAAAAGTACCTTTTGGCAAGAGGGTAATCAACTGATAACCTTTAGCGGAGAATCTGATTCATCTGAAATTGTCAGCAATCAAGCTGAAGCCTTTTGGGCCAGCCGGTATGTAATGGCAATGAACAAAACTATTTCTGGCAACAGTGATACCACGACCCTCGACAAACTTCACAGGCTCGCGCTGGAGCATTCGTTTGTAAGTCCACTTTCCTCTATGATTTGTCTGGTAAATGAACGACAACGTGAACTACTGGAAGAAAAAATGAATGGCTCTGACCGTTATGAAAGAGAAGTTGAAAATGGAAAGATGTCTGGCAATGGGGTTCTTAATGTTACCGGTGTACCAGAACCACATGAGTGGGTGCTTATCTTTTTTGGCTTTGGCTTATTATTAATCTTATATAAAGACAAATTGCTCATGAAGCTATTGGAGCTTAGGAGGAAATAAGTTGTAAAACTTTAACACTCTAAGCCTTAATTTGATACAATAGATTTAATGATTGGGGAGTTTTTAATAAACACTAAAACCTCCTAATCTATGACTCGTTATATTCTCTCCCTTGCCATTTTATTTGCGGGCTTCATTTCCTATTCTGCCGTTCAGCAAAAAAGCCTATCAGTATTTTTTGAAACAGATAAGCATGAGTTAACAGCGGAAGCTATTTTGCAACTGGAAAGCTTTATTGCTACTATTCGACCTGATGCCGACTTTGATATAAAACTCAGTGGGCATACTGATGACATCGGCAACCTTAGCTATAATGATGCATTAGCCGCAAGGAGGGCCAATGCGGTAAAAACCTACTTGCTTAATCGAGGTATTTCTGCCAACAATATTACCGATGCCAGCTACGGGGAGCGCATGCCCCACATGCCCAACAGCAACGAAAGAAACCGCGACCTGAACCGGAGGGTTGAGCTGAATTTAACGCTGTATGATTTTGACTCGGTGGATGAACTTGAGAAAACCCTTGGCAGTGGAAAGACGAGCTACTTTAAGGTTGATCCTGCTATAAAGAATGTAATAAATGGCAAAGGCGTACATATGCTTATTGAGCCAAACACCTTTGTAGATGCAGATGGAAACATCATTACCGAGCCGGTGGAGATTGAACTTAGAGAGGCTTTGAAAATGGAAGATTTTATCAGTAATAACCTTGCTACCCTTAGCGGGGAAGAAATGCTGGTAAGTGGAGGGATGTTTGAAGTGTCGGCCAAAACCATTTCCGGTAAGAAAGTTCAGATTTCGGCTGAGCAACCCATTACTACTGTAGTTACGGCAGATCAGGTAGAAAGTGGAATGCAGCTGTTTACTTCCAACAGTGGCCTGAATTGGGGATTAACCGAAACCGAAGTAATGAGCATGCTGAGTATTGATATGCCGCCTTATCCTACGATGCAATTTGTTTCTTATCAGGTGCCTTACTATAAACGAGATATCAGTACCAGACCTGTAAAGCCCGAAAAAAGAGCTCGCCCTAAAGCTCCAAAAGTACCATCGGAAGAAGATTATAAAACTGAAATTTCCTGGTATCAGATGCCTTTTAGAAAAAGCATTGAAAACAATGATCGCGAGCGTTACCTGGCTGAAATGGAGAGGTATGAAAAGAATTTTGATATGTACCAAAGGCGCTATGACCTTTTTATAGAACATGGCAGGGATTATCCTGAAAAGATAAAGAAATACAAAACCGATATGATTGCCTGGAATACTAAATGTGTGGAAGATAGCATCGCCCTTTTGAGTTCTACCGAATATCTTGAAGCTAAAAGGCAAAACGTATTATTATACGAGCAGGCCAGGGAAAAACACCAAAGCAGGGTAGATGCGTGGAAAGCTTTGAGGCAGGAGAAAATGGGGGCACTTGCTATAAAGATGGACTCTATGGGTATAACTAATGAGCAGGCGGTAAATAGCTACATCTTCACCATGTCTGAGCTCGCATGGATAAACATTGACCGCTTTTATAAGCTACCGGCTAATGCTACCCGCGCTATTACTTTACAGGATGACAGTGAAACCCAGGAGCGCGTGTTTATAGTTTTTAAAAATATAAATAGCATACTTCCCCTAAACTCTTATTATGATAAAAATAGTTATGCATTTAACAGACTCCCCAAAACTGAACGGGCTGTTTTGGTAGCCTATCGTGTGGTGGATGGCAAACCAGAGGTGTATAAAGAGGATATCAGTGGTAAGAAATCTAAATACAAAATGGACTTTGAGCCCTATACCTTTAAGGAGTTAGAGGTATTGCTTAAGGAGCTGCAGGGTTAACAACTCCTATTTTATAATTAATTGGCCTTCCTTCTGCAAATATGAAGGAGGGCCTTTTTCTTATCGCCAAGCCGTTGGTCTGGCATAAATCACATTTTTACACTTACTCACAAATTATGATTACCTTTTTCTCAAAATCGTAATTATGGTAATGAGCTATCAGGGCGCGCGGCCCAATCCGCCTAAGGAAACACAACAAGTACAGGTAAAAGATTATATGACTAAAAAGCTGGTAACCTTTAATCCTGAGCAAGGTATGGATGAAATAATTGATACTCTGCTCTCTAAAAAAATATCCGGTGGCCCTGTGGTGGATGAGGATAATAACTTAGTGGGAATTATTTCGGAAGGAGACTGCATGAAGCAGGTTATCCGTGGTAAATACAACAATACCTTTCATGATGCCGGAAAGGTGAAAGACCACATGAGCACGGATGTAAAAACCATGAATCCCGGTACCAATGTATTTGAGGCCGCCCAAATGTTTCTGGAGATGAAGGTGAGACGTTTCCCGATAATGGAAGAAGGAAAACTTATTGGCCAGATCAGCCAGAGAGATGTAATGCAGGCCATCCAAAATCTTAAAAAGCAAACCTGGTAGGCGAATTTATTTGGTTGTTAACAATCACAGTTTAACAATTTCATAAGCCATAACTTACTGTTTACATAGCCTTTACTGTGCTTGCTGAAGTTAGCAACACTTTTGCACCAAAGCATAAGTGTTAAACTAAAAGCTGATGACCAAAAGGGCGGTAGAGGTTGTTGTTATTTCTGATGTTCACTTAGGAACCTTTGGCTGCAGGGCCAAAGAACTTTACAAATACCTCAAAAGTATCAGTCCTGATACGCTAGTACTCAACGGGGATATAATTGACATCTGGCAATTCAGAAAGAGTTATTTCCCCAAAAGCCACCTCAAAGTTTTAAAACAGATCATCGCGCTGGCCGCTAAGGGCACTCAGGTGCATTACCTTACGGGGAATCATGATGAGATGCTTCGCAGATTTTCCGATGCCACTTTTGGTAACATTCACCTTTCTGATAAGCTAATACTTAAGCTGGGCAATGAAACTGCCTGGATTTTTCATGGGGATATTTTTGATGCATCCATTCAAAATGCAAAGTGGATAGCAAAGCTCGGAGGCTGGGGCTATGATTTACTTATTACTATAAATAGTGTGAGTAATTGGTGCCTTGAGCGGATGGGGAGGGAGCGCTACAGTTTTTCAAAAGCCATAAAAAACAGTGTAAAAAAAGCGGTAAAATACATTACCGATTTTGAAGATACCGCAGCCGAACTGGCCATTGATCAGGGTTATGACTATGTGATTTGTGGGCATATACACCAACCACAAATGCGGCAGGTGGAGGGTAAATCGGGGAGCTGTGTGTATCTTAATTCGGGTGACTGGATTGAGAACCTTACTGCTCTGGAGTACCACGAAGGTAAGTGGAGCATGAACCAATACAGGGATGATGATTTTAAAAAGTTGGTTGATGAAGATGATGACCTCAATGACCTGGACATCCATCGATTGATTAAAAAAGTGACCAGCAATAATGATTCAATCGGAGAAACAGCCTAAGGCCCTGTACGCCATACAAGGCACCGGCAACGGGCATGTGGCACGTGCGCGAGAAATAATTCCTATTCTTCAAAAGTATTGTGATCTTGATATTGCGCTAAGTGGAGATCAAAGCCAGGTAGAACTTCCCGTTGAACCAAAATTCAGGAGTAAAGGGCTCACCTTCATTTATAATAGTAAGGGCGGTATTAGTTATCCTAAAACATTATTTAAGAATAACCTGCTAAAGATTCTGCAGGAGCTTTGGGCATTTCCAGTTGACGATTATGATCTGATTATTAATGATTTTGAATTTATAACGGCCTGGGCCTGTAAACTCAAAAAAAAGGAATGTTATGGAATGGGGCACCAGGCCTCCTTTTTTTCCAGGAAAACACCACGGCCGCTTAAAGGCGATTGGATCGGAGAGTTTATCCTGAAAAATTATGCACCGTGCAGCCGGCCTATTGGTTTTCACTTTGATCATTTTGACGATTTTATTGAAAAACCTGTAATACGGGGCGATATCCGTAGGGCAGAGGTAAAAAACAATGGTCATTACACTGTATATCTGCCTGCTTACGGGGATGAAGAGATTTACTCTTTCCTTTCTCAAATCCATGAAAAGCCGTGGCAGGTTTTTTCAAAACATGTAAATGAGGTAATAGAGCGCGGCAACGTAATATTTATCCCCACCGGCAATGCGGCCTTTGTAAAAAGCTTTGTAAGCTGCGAAGGTGTTTTTACATCCGCTGGATTTGAAACCCCGGCCGAGGCTATCTACCTGGGAAAGAAGGTAATGGTAGTGCCTATCAAAAATCAATATGAGCAATATTGCAACGCTGCGGCCATGGAAAAGCTGGGAGTTCCTGTTTTACAGAGCATCGGTAATAAAATGCTACCTGTGGTGCGGGATTGGGTTCTTTATCACAAACCATTGAACATCAGCTATCCTGATAATACAGAAAAGATTATTGTAGAAAGGATAATTGAGCCATATAAGCAGGGGAAAATGAGCTCTACGCTTGCTCATAATTAAGCCTGAACTTTTACGTTTCTCATTCGCAACATATTTGTACTTTTGCCCACTTGTTTATGAGAGCACGCAGTTTAGTTATTATCACAGCCCTTATAGTGGTTTCGGCATGTAGCCGTTACCAAAAAGTACTTAAGAGTACTGACCTTGACCTCAAGTTCAAGGCGGCTGTTGAATATTATGAAGATGAGAAGTACAACAAGGCTTATCCCTTGTTTGATGAATTACTTACTCTTTACCGGGGTACCCAAAAGGCGCAGGAGGTGTATTATTACTACGCTTACACCAATTATCATCTGCAGGATTACCTTTTGGCTGCCTATCACTTCAAGAATTTTCACAAAACTTTTCCTAAAAGTCCAAGAGCAGAAGAGTGTGCTTTTATGGTAGGCTATTGCTATTACCTGGAATCTCCGGTGTATAGCCTTGATCAGACCTATACCTATAAAGCCATTAACGAATTACAGCTTTTTGTAAATACACACAGGCAAAGTACAAGGTTGCCGGAGTGTAATGAATATATACAGGAGCTGAGAAAAAAGCTGGAGCGCAAATCTTATGAGCGCGCCAATCTGTTTTACAAAACAGGATATTACCAGGCCGCAGTGGTAGCATTTAACAATACTTTAAACGATTTTCCGGATACCCGCTATAGAGAGGAGATTTTGTATTCGCGATTGAGAGCTAGTTATGAGTTGGCTTCAAACAGTATAGAATCAAAAAAGTTACAGAGATTCATAGAGTCTAAAACAGCATATTTTGAGTTTATTGAGACCTATCCCGAAAGCGAAAATGCAAAGGATGCGGCCACAATGTATGCTCGAATTCAACAACAGATCATTAATTTACAGCAATCATAATCAGTATGGATTACAAGAAAATGGATGCCCCCAAAACCACGGTTACTCAAAACCAGAACACTCTGGATAGCGCCACCGGCAACATCTATGAGGCTTTGGCCATCATCTCCAAAAGAGCTGATCAGATAGGAGAGGATATTAAAATTGAGTTGCACGACAAACTTGAAGAGTTTGCCACCAATACCGAAAGTCTTGAGGAGATTTTTGAAAACAAGGAGCAGATTGAAGTTTCGCGTTTTTACGAGGCTCTGCCTAAACCTGTATCCCTGGCTATTTCTGAATGGAAAGAGGGTAAAGTATATTTCAGAAGAACAGCCAAGGATTCGGATTCCGAATTAGTACCTGACTAAATTATGCTTAGCGGAAAAAAGGTGCTATTGGGTGTTACCGGTAGCATTGCCGCATATAAAGCCAGCTTCCTGGTTAGGTTGCTCATAAAAAATGGAGCCGAGGTGAAAGTTATACTTACACCCTCGGCTCGTGCTTTTGTTACCCCTCTTACTTTGGCTACTTTATCAAAAAATCCCGTTATGTGGGAGTATATTGATCCTGCCGATGAAGAAGGTAAATGGAATAATCATGTAGAGCTGGCCTTGTGGGCCGATTTAATTGTGATTGCTCCGGCAACTTCAAACACCATTTCTAAAATGGTAAATGGCACCTGCGATAATCTTTTGATGGGAGTTTACATGTCAGCCAAATGCCCGGTATATTTTGCACCCGCTATGGATCTGGATATGTACCGGCATCCATCTACCAAACATAATATCGAAAAGCTTCAAGAGTTTGGAAATCGCTTTATCCCTTCCGGGGAAGGAGAATTGGCAAGTGGCCTGGAAGGCGAGGGGAGGCTGGCCGAACCGGAAGAAATAATTGATTTTATTGAAAATGATATTAAGGCTGGTTTGCCATTAAACGGCAAAAAAGTGCTGATAAATGCCGGGCCTACCTATGAGCCTATCGATCCCGTAAGGTTTATAGGTAACCACAGTAGTGGTAAAATGGGCGTAGCCCTGGCGGAAGAAGCGTATAAACTTGGTGCTGAAGTGAAATTGGTACTCGGGCCAAATGCCGTAGAGCCATCCTTAAATGATATTGAAGTAACCAGAATTAATACTGCAGTAGAAATGCAGGAGGCTTGTGAGAGCCATTTTCCGCACAGCGATATAGCTATACTTGCTGCTGCCATTGCTGATTACAGACCGGCAAACCCTGTGAATGAAAAAATAAAAAAGAAGGGCAGCCCAATGAGCATTGACCTGGTGGAAAACCCTGATATACTGGCAGGCCTTGGTAAAATAAAAAATGAAAAACAGGTGTTAGCAGGGTTTGCGCTGGAAACCAACAATGGTGTTGACAATGCATTGGCCAAGCTGCACAAGAAAAACTGCGACCTTATCGTTTTGAACACGCCCACTAAAGTTTCGGGCTTTGGTACTGATACCAATGAAGTAACTTTGATCGACCGTAAGGAAAACAAGATTAAACTAAAACTTAAAAGTAAAACTCAAATTGCTCAGGAAATTCTTCACCATATTATTGATAACCTCAGCGTTTAGTGCGCAAAATCTAAGTGCACAGGAATTAAATGCGCAGGTTCAGGTAATATCAAACAATATACAGGCTACCAACCGCCAGCTGTTTACCACCCTTGAAACGGCAGTGCGTGAATTTTTAAATAACCGCAAGTGGACCAATGAAACGTACACTCCGGATGAACGCATAAGCTGCCAGTTTATATTAAACCTTACCAGCCGAAATGGCGATCAGTTTTCAGGAGACCTGCAGGTGCTTTACAGCCGACCCATTTATAAGTCAGGTTATAACTCTCCGGTTTTAGTAATCAGGGATAATAATTTTGCTTTTCAATACCTTGAGTTCGACCGTTTGGATTTTGCACTAAATGCCAATCTTTCCAATTTAACCTCAATTTTAGCCTACTATGCCTATGTGGTTATTGGTCTTGACCATGATACTTATGAGTTAAGGGGAGGTTCTCCATATTATGAAAATGCACAAACTATTGTAGGTAATGCGCAGGGTGGAGCTTACTCTGGCTGGAGCAGCTTTGATAATAACCGCAACAGGTTTTGGCTTGTAGATAACCTTACCAGCCCTGCGTTTGACAACTATCGGGCTATGCTCTATCAATATCACCGCCTGGGGTTGGATATGATGTATGAACCTGCAAGGCAAAAAGCCGCCAAGGAAATAATCAAGAGCTCATTACTAGGTTTAGAAGAAGTAAACAAACAACGAAGAAACTCATACCTGATGCAGGTTTTCTTTGATACCAAGAGTCAGGAAATTCAGAATATCTTTAGTGGTGGCGAGCCTATGGACCTGGTTAAACTAAAGGAATTACTCATTGAACTTGACGCAACCAATGCATCAAAATATGAGAAGATGGGACGGGCATAATTATTAAATTCGCCCCATGCTGCAACACCTTTCCATAAAAAACTATGCGCTGATTGATACCCTTGAGCTTGAGCTTTCTAAGGGTTTATCGGTAATTACCGGAGAAACGGGTGCCGGTAAATCCATTATTCTGGGAGCACTAAACCTGGTACTTGGCAAAAGAGCTGATTTGAAAGTGCTGAAGGATGATTCCAGTAAGTGCGTAGTGGAAGCCACCTTTTTATTAAATGAAAAGGAGAATAGAGCCTTTTTTATTGAGAATGACCTTGATTTTGAAAAGCAGACTATCATCAGGCGGGAGATTTTACCTTCAGGAAAATCACGGGCTTTTATAAATGATACCCCTGTAAACCTTAATGTGGTTAACGAGCTGGCTAATAAAGTCATTGATGTTCATAGTCAGCACCAAAACCTGCTACTTTCCGATAACCAGTATCAGCTGAGATTGCTGGATTCTTTTGCGAAAAATGAAAAAGAACTGGCTGATTATCAAAAAGAATACACAGACTTTAAAGAGCTTACTAAGAAGATTGATGAGCTTGAGCACATAGCCCAAAATGAGGCAGGGGATAGTGATTACCTGAGCTTTTTGCTAAATGAGCTGGAGGAGGCCCGGTTGATTCCTGATGAGCAGCAATCTATAGAAGATGAATTATCGATATTGGAGCATGCAGAGGAGATTCAAAGCAACCTGGCTACAATTATTAAATTAAGCGAAGACACTGAAGGTGCAGGTGTGCGGCCTGTTCTGTTAACTATATCCAATTCTTTAAAAACCCTCAGCAGGTATCATAAGGATTATGAAGAGCTTTACCAAAGGCTGGAAAGCATTCGTATTGAATTTGAGGATATCAGTATGGAGGTAGATCAAAAGTCTGAAACACTTGATTTTGAACCTGAAAGACTTGAAAAGCTGGACGCACGCCTAAGCCAGTTGGTAAATCTGCAGAAAAAACACAGCGTTTCATCTGTAGAAGAATTGATTAATAAGAAAGAGGAAATAGCTGAAAAGGTGGATGCGCTAAACAATGTTGAATCTCAGCTTAAGACCTTAAAAAGTAAACTGGAAGAAAGCCGAAAGAAACTTAAGAGCACAGCAACAGCATTGCATAATAGCAGGAAAAAGGCAACTACCGATGTTGAAAATCAAATACTGGAATTATTGGTGGCCCTGAATATGAAAACGGCCAGTTTTAAAATTGATATTTTACAAACAGACAGCTATAAAAGCCGGGGTGCGGATGAAGTAACATTTTCATTTACAGCCAACAAAGGTTTGCCACCGCAAGTGTTGGCTAAGGTGGCTTCTGGTGGAGAAATGAGCCGGGTAATGTTGGCATTAAAGGCTATTATGGCCCGTAGAAATAACCTACCCAGTATAATATTTGACGAAATTGATACGGGTGTAAGTGGTGAAACAGCCATAAAGATTGGTACCATATTAAAAGAAATGGGAACTTCTATGCAGGTAATTGCTATAACTCACCTTCCGCAAATTGCCAGTATGGGCGCAAGTCATTATAAAGTAGTTAAAGAATTCGATACGGAAAGTACCGTAACTAACATCCGACAGCTAAATGAAAATGACCGTTTAAATGAGTTGGCAAGGTTGCTAAGTGGTGATCAGATTTCGGATGCGGCTTTAGCTAATGCCAGAACAATGCTTGGTGTATCCTAAACTTTTAACGTATAATTGCTCAAGGCCCTGTGCGTAAAGGTTTTTTACTATCGTAACTCATTAACGCCTTATAAAATTGCTGTTTCTTGTTACCTTTCAGCCAATCTAAAAAAAAGAGGTTTCGATTTAACTCAATATTGATCTATGAAAAAATTCTGGATTCCTTCAATCGTTCTAGCTACAGCTATTCTTATTGGCTGTGAGCCTGAGCCCAAACCAGAACCCCTTCCACCGGCTACCGAAGCTGTTATAATTGGCTGCGAAGGTCTAGCAGCAGCAGGCACAGCAACATTGGCCTCTTACGATCCCAGGGGTAAAGTGCTGGAGAACAACATTTATCAAAAAGCAAATTCATATATACTCGGCAATACCATTAATAGTATGTTGGTAGATGACGATAAGATATTTTTAGTGCTAAGTGGTGCCGGAGAAATTGTAGTGGTAGACAGAGACACCTATAAAGTAATCAGGAGAATAGAAGGTCTTGGAGCGCCAAGGCACATAATGAAAGTGGGAGAGAACCGCTACTACATTTCGGATTGGCAGCTGGAGGGTATACACATCTACAGCTATCATACAAAAAGCTTATACACACTGCTAACCGGCAAAGGGCCGGAGCAAATGGTACAGTATGAGAATATGGCATTTATCACCAATGGAGGAGATGGCAATGCAGATAGCAACGTAACAGTTATCAATACTGATGTGGATACTATTTTAACCCAACTTGAAGTAGGTTACAACCCAAACTCCCTTGTTATAGATGCTGAAAAGAAACTGTGGGTACTGTGCAGTGGTATTCAAAAGCAAAACACGGTAAACAGTATCCCCGGAAACCTGGTAAGTATTAATCTTGATAAATTCAATATTGTTAAGAAAATAAGTAAGTTAAAAATCGGAGATTCATTAGTACTGCAGGATAACCAGATGCGCCCGGTTAAATTGCGCAGAAATGTGGCCGGAGATGTACTGTACTATCTGGATAATAAAACCGAAGCCAACTGTATGAGGTTTAACATAAACAGTTCATCCCTATCCACCTCACCTTTTATCAGCGGTTCGTTTTACGGAATTGATGTAGACCCTATTGAAGATGACATTTACCTTACAGATGTGGTGGATGGCCTCGAAAACGGAGATGTTTTAAGATATAATAGTAATGGAGCCCAGGAAGACTTTTTTAAAGTGGGTATAATGCCAGGTTGCTTTGGATTTAAGTGAAAGGCTACACCTGCAGGTAGGCCCCTTGCATGATTCCAGAATAAAGAGGCTCTTAACTCAAAAAATTAATTCTAAAACCAAGCCCTACGGGGCTTTAGGTTTTTTAGAGGATATCGCAATACAGGCCGGGCTAATCTTTAAAACCACTTCACCAAAGCTGAAACGGCCTACTTTACTTGTTTTTGCTGCCGATCATGGTATTGTAGAAGAAGAAGGTGTAAGCCAATACTCCAAAGACCTCACTCATCAGCTTGTGTTGAATTATTTACATGAAGGATCAGCTATTAACGTATTTGCCAAAAGCAGTAAGCTTAAAACTAAGCTCATTGATGTAGGTGTTGACCATAGTTTTGAAGGCACCATGACCTACTGGCTAAACCATGGTACTAGAGTGCAGAGCCGAAAAATCGGAATGGGCACCCGCAACCTCCTGGATTATCCTGCAATGTCCACCGCTGATGCTGAAAGGGCTGTGGAAATTGGTCAAAAGCTTGTAGCACATGAAAAAGAAGCGGGCTGTAATACTATAGGATTTGGCGATATAGCCGTTGGCAATCTTTGCAGTGGGCTCGCCATTTCATGCGCTATTCTTGATATAGGTCCTGATGAGCTGATGCCTGATAGTCCTGAAAGCCAAATTTTTGAAACTATTGTAAGCAAGGTGTTGCGGAAGCATCCTAAAACTCATGACCCTATTACCATATTAGCCCTGTACGGAGGTTATGAAATAGCGGCCATGGTAGGAGCTATATTAGGTGCAGCAAATCAAAAAATGCTGGTACTAATTGATGGCTACATTTCTACCGTAGCCTTATTGTTGGCATCACGAATTTCACCTAACGTAACTGACTATTGCCTGGTTTGTCAGAAGTCAGGAGAGGTTGCCCATGAAATGCTCTTACAGCACCTTAACAAAAAGGTGATACTTGATTTGAATGTTACCTTGGGAGAAGGGTGTGGAGTAGCCCTTGCGTTACCAGTTATCAAAAATGCTCTGAGCTTTTTAAGTGACATGAGTAATTTTGATGAACTCAATAGTGTTAAACCTATTGATTAGAAAAAACTCATATTTAATTAAGGATAAGGTTTTTAGATTTTTCCGCCACTAAGGAACTCATAGCTACACCCATACCTCCTAAACGAGTTGCTACAAATAAACCCGGCTGGAATTCTTCTACAATAGGTTCTTTTTCATTTGCCGGGCCAAAAGCCATGGTGCCGGCCCATCTGTAGTCTATTTCAAAATCCTGATCAGGTAGTATTATTTCTCTCAGCACTCGTTCCAATTCATTTTGGATGAATGTAGTGGTAGCGATATCTGTGGTAAATTCATTTTCCCTGTCCAGATGACGGCCGCCACCAAGCATAATTCTGCCGTCAAAATTTCTGAAATAATAATAACCCTGGTGTAAATGAAAACTTCTATCTATCTGTAGATTTTTAATTTTTGAGGTAACCAGAATTTGCCCGCGGGCAGCTTTTACAGGTAGTTCAGGCAGTAGGGCGGAAGTGTAGCCGTTGGTCGCCAGTAGTATTTTTTCGCATTTGTAATCTTCGGTGTGGGATTTCACCAACCAATATTTACCCTTGTTTTCTACAGATATTACCTCACTCCCAAAACTGATCTCTACACCCAGTGAATTGGCTTTATCAATTAAAGCCTTCAGCAACTTGCCGCTATGGAGAGTACCTTCCTTATTTATCCTAATGGATTGAGGCAAAGTGGCCATACCAAAATTTTTGTTCATCACCTGGAAGGGATTGAAGCCTAGCTCCGGGTTCAGCCGTTTGTTTATCTCAGCTAAGGCCTCAAGGCTTTTAGTGGATATTTGCTTTTCTGCTGGTGTAAAAACTTCTATTCCGCCTTGCTGTTTAAGGTCAATCTTTTCAGGAGGAACTGTATCAAAGAGCATTTGTAAGCCTTTGTAGCGATCAATTACCCTCTTATAGGCAAGTGACTCACCTTCGTGCTCAATGTCATCAAGAATTTCGGAAACGCTGCCAAAACAGGCAAAGCCCGCATTTCGTGCTGTGGCACCATCCGGATACAAACCCTTTTCCAGAATTATAATGCGATGTTCTGGTTTACTCTGCTTGATTTTAATAGCCGTAAGCAAACCGGTGAGCCCGGCACCTACAATAACTATGTCAGAATGATTAGAAAAAGAATGCTGTTGCCAAAGGCTACGCATTTACTGCGGAAGCACTTTTAGAAGTAGTAACAGCGTAGGCTGCACCAAAAATAACGGCACCATACACTATGGTACCAACCACCTGGTTAGCTAAAAATGGAAGACCGGCAACGTATGAAGTTATAAGTCCTCCGGCATTTTGAGGGTAAAGCGGATTACCCAACCATGACCCAAAGTTGGTAAGCAGATAAAAAATAAGAGAAGAGGCTATACCAGTGGCGAGTAGCGGCAATACCTTAAAGCCATTTGTGGCATATCTGCCTAAAATAACGGTAATAATAAAGGCTCCATAAATCCAGTAAAAGCCTTCAGTAAATAAGGTAAAACCCTCGTTAAACTCGGCATACACAATGTTGTTTAGCAACAAATCACTAAGGAACAATGCTAGCAAGGGAATAAGAAACGCTTTAAAACTATCCTTAAATACCACTCCACCAAATAGTGCTGCTGCACCAACGGCCGTAAAGTTGGGGTAATGTGGAATAAAACGTGTAGATATGGCTGCTGCTATAAGTCCTATCAGTAAAAGTGTCTTGCCCTTCATGGATAATAATTGTATTCGGCAAAGCTAATAAAGGTTGCTGTATTAAAAAATTCAGGGATGGTAAGAGTTAAAGGTGCCATCACTATAAAAAATCACAATCCGATCTATTGATTTTTGGCCGTCATCTCTACGCTGTGGGGCAGCAGTTATGTCAGATTCTTTTTCTTCTGTTCTCTCAGGTTCATTTGCAGTATCCACTTTTGGAGAATCTTCGGGTCTTGATTCAGTAGGAGGCATAGCTCCGATACTGGCCACCCTCACACCCTCCATTGGGAACATCGCAGAGCTTTGACCGGCTTCTTGTTGGGTATTTACATTTGTAAATTCATTAAATAAATTACCATCTCCGGTAATAAGATAATCTATATTTACATTTGTAAATGCAGTTTTGATATTTTCAATAACCTGTAAACTGGCTTTATTTCTACCGCCCAAAATATGACTTACCGTAGCCGGGTTTAGGTTGGTGCGCTTAGCAAACTCTGAGTTGCTTAGTTGCAGGGTTTCAATCAGTTCTTTTATACGCTCAGCTATCATTTCCATTTGTAAATTCTAAATTATTTTACAAATGTATAAATGTAAACTTGATGCACCTTATTGATTTCATCAAAATGTTTAGAAATTCTTTATTCTTACATCAATTATTTGGAGTAATCACATTAGGTAATGATCATTAAACTACTGAAGAATAAGCTATTAATAAATATTCTATACAGGTGTAAATTTACATTTGTGCTAATTAAATCTTGCTTTTGTCAATAACTTGATGCTTTTACTTAATAAGTATTGATTTTACGATTATTCAAACGCATACCATTCAGACGAAAGTTGCTACTTTCGGACCTTTCTCAATTAGCACTTCCAACTTCAAGTAAGCCATGCAATTATTTAAGACCGAAGATTACGGTTTCTATATTGAGCAGGATTTCAGGCACCGATGGTTAAGGCCTCATCATTTAAAGGAGAAGCTCAATAAATATATTAACCATTCGGTTTGCTCAGTTGATTTAGCTGGCTATTCCACTTTAGGCCGGGCAATCAACATGGTAAAATGGGGCAAAGGCCCGATAAAGGTTTTGTGCTGGACCCAGATGCACGGTAATGAATCAACCGCAACCATGGCGGTTATTGATCTTCTAAACTTTTTTTCGGCCAGGGATGAGTATGATGAATTGCGTCAGCAACTATATGCTAAACTGGAAGTGGCATTCGTGCCCATGCTTAACCCTGATGGGGCAGAAGCCTTTAGCAGGCGCAATGCGCTGAATATAGATCCTAACCGGGATGCACAGGCGCAACAAACCCCTGAACTCCAGACATTATTAAAGGTGGTTAAAGAATTCAATCCTGCGTGGTGTTTTAATCTGCACGATCAAAGGAATATCTTTTCAGCAGGAGATGCAGGCAATACTGCTACCATTAGTTTTTTGGCTGCTTCTGCAGATGAGGCCAAAACCCTTACTGACACCCGTAAACTTTCCATGAGTTTAATCGGGAAGATGTACCAAGCGCTACAGTCCTTACTACCAAATCATATTGGCCGATACACCGATGAGTATTACCACAGGGCTTTGGGTGAGTATTTTCATCAAAATGATATTCCCTGCATATTGATTGAATCAGGGGCTTATAAAAATGATCGCCTACGGGATATGGCCCGTAAGGCCAACTTTGTAGCGCTGTTAAAAGCTTTTGAAACTATTGCATCCGATAATGTGAATCCTGAAGGCATAGATGATTATCTGGCCATCCCCCAAAACAAAACCAATATGCTGGACTTAATTATCAGGGATTGCAAAATTGTGGTTAATGATACCACGGTTAAAGCTGATATTGGTTTGCTGTATGAGGAAAAACCAAATTTTGAAACCAACAAACTGGAGCGCTATTATATATTAAATGATTTGGGAGATCTACAGTTTCAATACGGAATTGAAGAACATAGGAGTGGGCAGTTGCAATCTCCCTACGAAAATTTAAAACTTAACCACCCGGCTAACCTGAAGCTGGAAATGAACGATAACACAACCATAGAATTTAAAAACGGAATAATACAATGAAGAGCATAAACCCCTACAACCTGCAAACCGTTGCAGAGCATAGAGTAGATACTGACGAAGAAGTAAAAGCCAAACTGGAACTGGCGCAGCGCACTTTTTTAAATCATCGTAAAACCAGCTTTGCTGATAGAAAAACTAAAATGCTGGCCGCTGCAGAAGTACTGAGAAAGAATACCCGCGAATATGCCAAAACACTAACCCTTGAAATGGGCAAGCCCATAACTGAGGCCAAGGCCGAAGTAGAAAAATGTGCCTGGGTATGTGAGTACTACGCTGAAAATGCTGAAGAATTTCTAAAATCTGAAGTAATAAAAACCGAGGCCGACCAAAGCTTTGTGCGATACGAGCCACTTGGCGTTATATTGGCCGTAATGCCCTGGAATTTCCCGTTTTGGCAGGTATTCAGGTTTGCGGCACCACACATTATGGCCGGCAATACAGCCGTACTAAAGCATGCGGATAATGTGCAGGGCTCGGCCAAATTGATTGAAGAGATTTTTCTGGAAGCCGGGTTTGCAGAAGGAACCTTTGTAAACCTTGCCATTGAGGTGCCACAGGTGGAGGCTGTTCTCCGCAATCCTATAATTAAGGGAGCATCCCTTACGGGAAGCGAAAGGGCAGGGGCAGCCGTGGCCAGCGTATGTGGCGAGGAAATAAAACCAACATTGCTTGAGCTTGGCGGATCAAATGCATTTGTGGTACTGGAAGATGCCGATATAAAAGCTGCGGCCAAACTGGGTATGAAATCGCGTATGCTCAATAATGCTCAAAGTTGTATTGCGGCCAAACGCTTCATTCTTGAAAAAGAAATTGCCGAAGAGTTTATTGCGGCTTTTAAAGAGGAATTGGAGGCACTTAAATCCGGAGACCCAATGAATGAGGATACACAGGTAGGCCCACTGGCCAGGGTTGATCTGGCGGAAAGCCTGGAGAAACAAATGAAGAAATCAATAGAGCAGGGGGCTACTTTGGTATGTGGTGGCAATCGCACCGATGCCTATTTTGAGCCGGCTATTTTAAATGGCGTTAAGCCAGGTATGGTGGCTTTTGAAGAAGAATTGTTTGGACCGGTAGCTTCAATGATAATTGCTAAAAATGCCGATGAAGCCATTGAACTGGCCAATAACTCCAGTTTTGGGTTAGGGATGACAATCGCAACTAACGATGTGGAAAAGGCCCTTGAGCTGGGAAGCAGAGTAGATGATGGAGCCGTGTTTATTAATGAACTGGTAAAATCAGACCCACGACTACCATTTGGCGGAACCAAAAAATCCGGTTATGGCCGTGAGTTGAGTAAACACGGTATTTACGAGTTTGTAAATGCCAAAACGGTGTATGTAAAAAACAAGCTGTAGCGGTGAGTAAAGCGGCTTTACTTCAAAAGCTGCTTCATAAAATAAAAGGCAAACAGTATAACCACCAGCCCGATAAGTACGTAGGATGAACCCTTGTATTGGATTTTATGTAGCTGAAGATCCTTGCGGTAGCTCCAAACCAGGTAGCTGATAAAGGCTGTAAGAAAAACACCTGCAAAAATCCAGTGTCCGGTGGTAATGTTTTCCATAGTAGTAGAATTATTTGACAAAGATACCCATGAAGAAACAATTAGATCATGTAGCCAGGTTTCACGAAGTATTTAAATATGGCAATGAGGCGAAGCCTGTTGGAGCAGTTCCTGAAGATACCTATTTACTTAGGCACCGCCTCATGGCCGAAGAAAACGAGGAATACCTTGAAGCAGCCAAAAGGGGAGACCTGGTGGAAGTAGCGGATGCCCTTGGCGATATGATGTATATATTATGCGGAACCATACTTAAGCACGGCCTGCAGGATATAATTGAGGAGGTATTTGAAGAAATACAGCGCAGCAATATGAGCAAGCTGGATGAAAATGGAAACCCGGTGTACCGGGAGGATGGTAAGATTATGAAGGGTGCCAATTACTTTAAACCTGAAATTGCCAAAATCCTGAATGGAAAATAAGCAGGGAAGGAATGCAAATAGAAAAGGCCGATCGCGAGACCGGCCTTTTTTCATTTTATACAAACAGTAATTAGTAGGTAGATTGCTTTGTCTTAACCTTTCTGATCTGCATTTTAAGTTTGTCAATAGTGTCGTTTATAGCACCTTCAAACTTGTCTGAACGGCTGTCAGCATAAATGTCGTTACCAGGTATATTCAGCTTTATTTCAGCCACCTTGGTCAACCCTTTTTCATTGTTATCCAGCTTAAGGTACACTTCAGCACCCACTATCTGATCATAATACTTATACAGTCCTTCTGTTTTTTGGCGGGCATACTCTCTAAGGGTATCTTCGGCATTAAAGCCCACCGTCTGTAAGTCCATTTTCATATGTTGTCTTATTTAATTCTTTACTACTAAACTACAGCATATCCCAATAGTTTTAGTCAACTTCAAAAACTTGAGGCTTTGCAGTAAAACACACGGATGACGGCAGAGCTGGCAACCTTTTGGAATGATTTTGGTCTATCAGGTGTAACAAATAGTTTTAATTTTGCTCAAAATCAAAAAACACAAAATGAGACACACATTAGCAGTAGCGGCTTTATTACTTGGTGGGAGTCTTTTGGCACAGGAAGGTCCAAAAATTTCCTCGGCCATTATTGAATTCCGAAACAAGGACACTGTTAAAGCCAAAAGCTATATACAGGAAGCGGCAGACATAATCAATAGTAAAAACCTTAGTGAGATAAAGTCAAAAGACCTGGGTAAGTTCTATTTTCACCAGGGCATCATTAATCTTGGCATAGCCACCAGCGGCAAACCCGCTACAAAGGCTCTTGATCCTGAAGCATTGCCCAAAGCAGCTGATGCATTTGAAAAACTGATTGCCCTTGAAGAAAAGGAAGGTAAAGTACGCCTTAGTGACGATGCAAAACCTGCCATGATAGCAGTGGCTAATGCTTACTTAAACAAAGGAATAAAGGCCAACGCGGAAAAGAATTACCTGGAAGCCTATAAATACTTTGATAAGGTGTATAGCTATAAGCTGGCTAACGGTATGGGTACCGATACCACCATGCTGTATAATGCTGCACTTATGGCTCAAAATGGAGAAGATATTACCAATGCTATACGATTACAGGAAAAGCTGGTAGATATGGGTTACCGCGGTATGCAATTTAAAGCTACCAATACCGAAAGCGGTGAGCAGGTGGAATTCCAATCTAAGAGCCAGTTGATGAATTATGTGGAAAAATCAAACGGGCAGTTTGCAGACCCTGTAATTGAAGGCGACCTTAGACCAGACCTTTACAAGAGCCTGGCAAACCTTTACAAGCAGAGCGGAGATACCGCTAAATTTGATGCCACAGTAGCCAGGGGTAGAGAGATGTTTCCAAACAATGAATCGCTATTGTTATTGGAATTACAGAAATACCTGGACAGCAAGCAGTATGACAAGGCTATGGTAAACCTGGAGCAGGCCATGAAAACAGATCCGGATAACGAATTGTACCCATACCTGCAGGGTTATATTTACCAAACTGAGGTTAAGGATTATGTAAAAGCCCGGGAGTCTTACGATAAAGCTATAGCCATAAATCCTGATAAAATTGAATCACAATACATGAGTGGTTTGATTTACGTGGATAAGGCTAATGAGATTACCGAGAAAATGAATAGCTTGTCATTAAACGAAAAATCAAAGTATGACAAGTTGCAGAAGGAACAGCAGGAAGCATTTTCCAAGGCGTTACCATATTTTGAAAAAGCACGCGAAATTGATCCCAAGGATCTGGATACGTTAAAAGCACTTAAAGAAGTGTACTATAAATTGAAGATGTACGAAAAGGCAAAAGAAGTACAGGCTGAAATTCAGGCTCAAAGCTAATAGGGTACTTTTTATATAGAATATGGCAAAGAGGGAGGTTTTACATCTCCCTTTTTATTTGCCAATAATTCTATTTGACATAATATTAATTATAGGAAAAACTTACAAGTTTTCCCTTTTAAGGATAATCGCTCTCCGAAACATCTTTACCTTCACCTGGCACACACGCTACAGTTTTCCTATAATGATATTATGTCTCCGCTGCGCTCCACCCCGAAAGCTTTCGGGGCAAATAGAGTTCCCGTCTCCGTATCAAATTCAATGTCATACTGAGCCTGTCGAAGTATCGTCTCCGGGTTTTTCCTATAATTAGCCATTATCCCGCAATGCTGCGGGACAAGTTGTAGAAATAGCCGTCCCGAAAGCTTTCGGCCATAGCGGCTGACCCTTCGTCAGGCTCAGGACATGCTTGGCCCCATCTCCGAAAACCATTAAGCTTTCAACCGCAGCGAAGCAAGCTCACGAACTCCTTTGAAATTTATAAACCCGTGAGTATTTTTTTGCAAACGCGCGGTTTTCGTTTCCACAAGCAAATAAGCCTCGCTTTACTGCGGCACATTTGCTCTTCAGAATTTCGTTTAGGTGGAAATTTTCTTATTGATGTTCATTTTTGGCTTGATCCAAAAAGAACCAAAAAAATCAAGGCTCACAAAAAAATAGCAACCTGCTTTTTGCCTGGGCTAAGTTCGGCCGGGTGATCTCCTCATTTCTTCGGAGCTTCCCGGTCTCACTAAGGCTTTACTTTGCAAACCAGCCTTTCATAAATGAAGCCGGTTACCACGGAAAGATGTGTTGGGTATAGGACAGCTCTTTATTCTTTTGGATCAAAATTAAACGATTCAATCAGCTCTTGGGCTAATTGGTATAATTTTGATCGATTCAACTCTGGCATGAAATGGTCTGGATCTTGATCTAAACCCTGTGCCGATTGAATGGCGACATTAATATTTTCAATATACTTTTTAGGATTATAACCACCTTTTGAAATAGTATGTAATTGACTCTTTAATTCTTTACAGGTAGCAGCATCAGTTGACATTATGTCCGCCATATGCATAAAAAGCCAAACCTCGAAACAAGGATTACTTAAGGCCATGTACCAATTCTCATTCTTTTCACACTCCTTCTGTATGTTCCTTAAATCGGAATCCTCCCAATTGTCAACATCCATAACAAACCAAAGAGAGTCATCTTTGGCCAGCGAAAATTCATCAATATATCTCACTGCTCGATCTAGCACCCATTTAGGCGCAGATTTACCACTTTCATCTTCTGAAGGTTCAAGGATTTTGATTTTTATTCTTTGAGATCTTGAATTTAATTCTTCAAAGTATTCCTTTTCTCTCTTTTCACCTTCACAGGCAATTACAAATAACCTACTATCTCGATAGGGTTCTCCCCTTTTATACCCTCGGTTAACTCTCGGCATAGCTTTCCCAGTTTAGATTTCCCAAATTTCCTAAGAAAGGTATTGCGCCAAACCTACCTTGTAGATATCCCTTTCTTATATCAAGGTCATATCGAGGCTTATAATCACTCAATGAATAGAGATGAGATGATCCCATGGAATCTTTTTCAGTAAACCAAATTTCATCTTGTCTGAACATTTTTAAATCCAAAAGATTTGATTCATGAGTTGTAAAAATAAACTGTCCCTTAGTGGCTGAACTACTTAAAACCTTTTTTATGAACTCCTTTAATAAAGAAGGGTGTATGCTCTGATCAATTTCATCGACTAATACAACAGATGGTTTAGCGAGTATGAGAGCTAAAGCCGGAATCAAATCTAATAGTCTTTGCGTTCCATCTGATTCTTCTTTAATATCGAATTCTACCAAATCTTGTCCCTTACCCTGTGCTTGGAAATTATTTGTTTAACAACAACCTCATCACCTTCTTTTACCACAACCAATTCTTCCGTATCATCATTCGATGAAAGAAATGCTACACTATCGGGTTGGGAGCTGATTTTTTCTGTTAAGTCTTTCTTTAATTCTTTGTTTTCTTCTCCTAAAAATATATTAAGTGGTGTTGTCCTAATTCCTAATTCATGTACACCTGTATCAAATGAACAAAGTAACTCATTAGTAAATTTCTTAAATGGATCATTGAAAACGAACTCGGCAATTAAGTGCTGGGGTTTTGTCCAGGGGTAGATAATTGTTAACTCCTTAGCAAACCATTTGTATGCTTCTCTTATCTCTGCAAATTTTTTGTCCTTGACTTTGTTTAAGAACGTTTCATTTGTTTCTAATAAATCATCCTGATAAACCGAAATAAGAAGTTTGTCTTTATCAGTTTTAAGGTATTTTGAAATAACATCTAATTTAGTTTTTCCCTTATTTGTAGTGGTGCGAGTGAAAATCATTGAATCATCGCCTTTGGATTTTATCTCATAAAGCCATTCTTCTTCAATTTTATTCCTCTTAAGGACAATTCCATATGCGTAAACCTTATTTCGGGCTACAAATTCTATTTCGAATTTAGTAGGTTTATTTCTGTAGCTTTCATCAATTTTAAAAGTATTTGAGGTTTGCGATTCCTCAATTTCCTCATTAAGGACGAGATCTCTTAAATATGAAATAGCCTTAATGAGGTTAGATTTTCCTGATCCATTTGCACCGTAAATGGCTGCTGATTTAAGTAATTCAATATTTTTAAAACTCTTAATGTGGTCTTTGTGAATCTTAAATTGACCTGTGAGCATATTGAACTCTACCTCTTCTTTAAAGGATAGGAAATTTTCACACACGAATCTTACAAGCATCTTCTATTAATGTTGATTGTCTTCTGCAAACTTAAGAGAAAATTTCTCTTAGTGGAGTGAATGGGAGTGTGTAAATAAAAAAAATGAGTGAGTCAACCTATATTGGTGTGAAAACGTCTCTTAAACGATCTTTTCTGAACTACACATTTCTCATAGAACCCGTCAGGCCGTTAAAGTTCGCTCCCCTCCTCCCGCCATCCTGCAGGACAGGTAAAACCGCTTTTTATCCCGCAGCATTGCGGGACCCGCCTCTCTCGTTTCGATCCCCAAAACCACCTTCTATGCTCCACCGTTTCCTTTTGCAACTTTGTTGCGTAACTTTGCCGCTTGAAAAAATTAGCAGCCCTACTCCCCTTTCTTTTTTTACTTACAGCGCTGCCGGCCCAGGTGCGGGTAAGCGGTAAGTTGCTCGATGCCCAGTCGGGTGAGGCTGTGCCGTATGCTATCGTACAGGTGCACGAAACCGGCCAGCAAAGCCAGGCCGATGTGGAAGGCTTTTTTCAGCTAACGGTAGAGCCCGGTAATTACCATCTGCATATAGAAGTAGCAGGCTACCAGGCCAAAGACTACGATTTGTCAGCTCAAAAGGATACCATGCTGGTATTCAGGCTCGCCCCCACTTTTCTGGAACTCCAGGAAGTGCTGGTAGAAGAAAGCCTGTCCAAGACCCAGCAACGCAAATCCTCACTTTCTATAGAAAAGGTAAACCTGGAGGATGGTGAAGGCGGTGTGGAATCTTCCCTGGCAGAGGTGCTGAAAAAATCGCCCGGCCTCAACGCCTACAATACCGGTGTGGGTATTGCCAAGCCGGTGATCCGTGGATTTACCGGTACCCGTGTGGCGGTGTACGACCAGGGAATAAAACAGGAAGGCCAGCAATGGGGAATGGACCATGGGCTGGAAATAGATCCGTTTAACGCCCAGTCTGTAGAGATAATTAAAGGCCCTGGAGCTTTACAATATGGCTCGGATGCCATTAGCGGGGTGATGAAAGTATTGCCCGCTCCCTTTCCCCAGGAGGGCTGGAATGCAAGCTACACCGGCATTTATAAGAGTAATAACAACACCCTCGGCAATTCGCTTCAAACGGGTTATCGCCATAAAAATCAATTCATCAGTGGCCGCATCAGCTACCAGCAGTATGACGACTACCGCATACCTGCCGAAGAGTTTGTGTATAACAGCTTTGTACTGCCCGTAACGGATAACACCCTGAAAAACACCGCAGGCAAACTGCTAAGCGGAAGAATAAATTACGGACTGTCCAACCCCGGATTTAACCTGCGGCTGATGCTGAGCCAGTACCGGCAAAATGTGGGGTTGTACCCCGGGGCCATTGGCATACCCAGGGCGTATGACGTTGGGGATATCGGTGATGTTTCGGATATCGGACTGCCCAACCAGGATATCACTCATACAAAAGCTTACGCTAAGGTGAATTTTAAAATCGGCAACAACTGGCTGGTGACCGACCTGGGGTATCAGCAAAATATAAGGCAGGAAAATTCAAAACCTCATGCCCATGGTTTTATTGAAATTGACGATAACAACACCCTGGCCCTGGGGCTCGACCTAAAAACCTATAGCCTTAATTCTAAATACGGATGGCGATCCGGCAAACTAAAGTTCAATTTAGGTACCAATCACCAGTTTCAGCAAAATCGCAAGAGCGGCTGGGAGTACCTGCTACCTGATTTTGACCGCTACAACGGGGGCGTTTTTGCATTAGTGGAAGGAGAAATTAACCCGCGCTGGAACTGGAATGCCGGGGCCCGTGCGGATTACGCCTATATGGAGTCCGACCAGCACCTGCAGCCGTGGTACAATGATATTGACTCTCTTGTAGAGCGCTCCCCTGCCCTGCAACGCGAATTTTTCAATTATGCCCTGGCCATGGGGTTTGCCTTTAATCCCGATGAATTCTGGAACCTGAAGCTAAACCTGGCCCGCAGTTTCAGAATACCTGTACCAGCAGAGTTAGTGAGCAATGGCGTACACCACGGTACCTTCAGGCATGAAGTGGGTACGCCAGACCTGGATTCGGAAATAGGCTACCAGGCCGACCTCGGCATCAGCTATACCCAAAAAGCGCTTTTGTTAAAACTCACTCCCTTTTTTAACTACTTTGAGAACTTCCTGTACCTGAAGCCCTCTGCCCGTTTTTCTCCATTGCCTGAGGCCGGTCAGCTTTACCAATACACCCAGGCCGAGGCCATACACACCGGTGCGGAATTCTTTGCGGAATATCACCCTATACAGCCGCTACACATCTCTACCGCGCTGGAGTACGTGCATAGCTACAATATTGAAACCGGCCTGCCCCTCCCCTTTACACCACCATTTTCTAACCTGTTTAGTGCTGCGTATGAGGGTAAGATTAAGCAAAACCAAAGCTGGACCATAGGCAGCGAATACCGCTGGACCGCTGCTCAAAACCGTACTGATCGTAACGAAGCCGCCACACCGGGTTACCATCTTGTTACATGCAAACCTGGGGTATAAAAGGAGTTTCAGTAGAATAAGCCTGAGATTGGGCTTGCGCGTACAAAACATCTTTGACACGCCTTACCTGCAACACCTTTCGCGCTACCGAATACTAAACCTGCCGGAACAGGGCAGAAACGTAATTGTCTCTTTGAGCATCAAGTTTTAAAACCATTTTGCAACGTTGTTGCATTTACTTAGCTTTGCACCGAAATACAGTTTCGATTTAAAATTATATACGATGAGAAAAATCAGAATTTTTAGCCTTCTGGCAGCCTTCAGCCTAATCTTTACGGGCTGTAAAGAAGAGGAAGATATGGATATCACCGCTCCTGAAATCAAGTCGGCCGCAATCAATGAGGAAGACCATGATATAGAGGTTATGGCCGGAACCGAAATGCACATTGATGCCCATGTAACTGATAATGAAGAGCTGGGAGAATTGAAGATTGACATTCATGATTCATTTGATGGCCATACGCATAAAAGCACCAAATGGTCTAATGTAATGACGGTACCCCTTTCAGGAAAGGAACAGCACGTACATGAGCATATGGACGTTCCGCAGAGTGCCACTGCAGGTCCTTATCATGCTATTATGCGATTAATTGACGCGGAAGGTAACGAAGGTGAATTTGTAGAAGTGGACTTTATGATTACCAATATCAGCCAGCCGGAGATCAACGTTACTGATCCGGATTTTGGCAGTGAGGTACACGCCACAAAAGGCAGCACTCTTAGTATTATGGGTACCATAACTGACGATACTGATCTTGAGGAGATCGTGATTCACCTGGAAGAAGAGCATGATGATCACAACCATAAAAGCACTTTGCATGAGCCTATCTACGAGGAAGACTTTGACCTGACCGGCTCTGCCGATACCAGCTGGGATTTTCAGGCTGATGGCAATGTGAATATTGCTATACCTGCCAATGCTGAAGAAGGACATTACATGCTGATGATCAGAGCGGTTGACAATGTAGGGCAATATGAATATCTTTGAAGCAGAAGTTCACATCCACTAATGCAGGCCGAGACTCTATTAAAAAATCACAACCTTAGAAAAACAAGCGGACGCCTTTCCGTACTTCAATGCTTTCTGAAGTACGGAAAGGCGCTCTCGCATGGTGAGGTGCAGGAACTGGTAGATGAAAAAATGGACCGGGTAACCCTGTACCGCATTCTTCAGAGCTTTGAGGAAAAAGGTTTGTTGCATAAAGTTCCCGATGACCAGGTTTCTGTGAAGTATGCCTTATGTGACCACACGCATCACCTGCACCATGCCCATGCTGACAACCACGCACACTTTAAGTGCAATACCTGTGGAGATACGGTTTGCCTGGAAGGATCGTCCATACCTGAAGTAACCATTCCCCAGGGTTTTCAGGTAAATGGTAGCTTTCTGTTACTAGAGGGCCTCTGTAATCAATGTGTGGATTAGCTGGCCTTACTTATCCATTACCTCCCCCTGGCCTAAACCTAAATGTCCTTTTGCAGTTAATGTTACAACTTCAAATAGTAAAACTGAATGATTGTATCAAGAAACCTCAAGTGGAAATCAATAGTACACTACACCTGGCGCAGTATGCTGTACTTTTTTACGCTTTCTATGCTGGTGTATATACTGCACGTGGTTTTTCACCGTAAGGATATTTCCATACCCTTTAATGCAGTGGCTACGCTGAGTACAGCACTGGCCATTTACCTGGGTTTTAAAAACAACAGTGCGTATGACCGCTGGTGGGAAGCCCGAAAGATTTGGGGACTACTAGTAAACTACAGCCGGGCATGGGGCCGGGAGGTTATGAGCCTGAGTATAGCCACTGATGCGGATTCTAAAATTGAATTGCACCAATGGCGTAAAAAATTAATATACCGCCATATAGCTTTTGTGCATGGGCTGCGGGTGTTTTTGCGTAAAAAGCATGCTTATAATGAAAATGGTGTTGACGAGCTATTTGAAGAAACCAACCGCTATGAGGATATTAAGGAGTACCTCTCTGAAGAAGAATATAACGAGGTATTGGATAAAAAGAACCCACCCAACTATTTGCTTAAAATGCAAAGTGATGATTTACAAATGGCGTATGAGCGTGGCTGGCTCTCGGATTACCGTTTTGTGCGGCTGGATGAGACGCTTATAGAATTCAACAACCACCAGGGCCGGAGCGAACGTATTAAAAACACACCTTTTCCCCGGGCATACAGCTTTTTCTCAAGGGTATTTGTGTACATACATGGTACCCTCCTCCCCTTTGCATTTATTGAGGAATTGGGTTGGATGAACATTCCATTGGCCCTTATTATCAACTTTGTATTTCTGGCATTGGATGTAATTGGCGAACGTACCGAAGACCCCTTTGAAAACAGAATGGACGACACGCCCCTAACTGCTATCAGCTATACTATTGAGGAAAACCTTAAGGAGATGTTTGGCGAAACAAACCTGCCAAAAAAACCAGAACCCGTGGAGGGTGTGGTACTTTAGTGATTCTACCTCCTGTTCAGGTACAGGCTTTCGGCCAGCAAGCGCCCATGGAAGGAATAGATTTCTCTGTAAAACTGCGGGCCACGTGAGGGTTTAATAACTGCCACTGCCACAACATCCTGGGTACGGGCCACGGGTACAGTAGCACTGGGCGGACTGCTTGAATATCCATATACATAATGATATCCATCAACTTCAGCCAGCTCATACTGGCCACCTTTTATGCTACTTTCTATCGTGATTACTTCACCTAATGGAACCGAAATTTTATATCCTTTTTGATTGGAAAGTCCACCAACCGGTTCACCATTTATAAATAGATCAATTGGCCAGTAATTATCACCACCTGCCAACTGGCTTCTGAAAACATACACATAGGCACAATTGCAGGTATCGATAGCAGATTCTCTACGCCATAAAATATCGTTAACTGAATCATCACTAGCCAGGTAATAGGTACCTTTAATTATAAACATATAAGAATCCAGCGAAGTAGTAGGGCTAATAAAACGTTCTATGTAAACGGTATTTGCACCAAGTTTTTCGGCATCCTCACCTATTTTGTTTAGGGCCACCCTTCCTTCTTTTTTATTATGGGCCACATACTCAAAATCGCCTAATGCTCTGGCGCTGGGTGGTGGTGCCTGCTCGGGGCTCAGCCAGAATACCCGCGTGCTATCCTCAGCACTGAAAGATATTTGCTGAAAGGGAGGCGGTGTGGTATAGATGCCACATCCCATCAGCCAAAAAAGTGACAGCAGAACAAGTAAACGAAGGTTTGGTAAAAATTTCATGGGATAAATGTAATTATCTCACTGTATAATCCTAGCACATCAAATCATGAATAATATGACATACTTTTCTACTATAGTTTATATTCGCCCTGCTGACTTATAACGTAATCATTAGCTCAACTTATTACCCTAAAAACCATGGCCAGAAAAATTTTTTTCCTATTGCTATTGCCTTTGGCAGGAATAGCCCAATCTTCTCCAAATTCACTCAATCCATCTGTAAGCACTCTTCGAAATCATATTTATGCCGGTGTACCCCGGGAGATTAAAGAGGGCCGCACCGAAAGACGGGCTTATCGATTTGCAGACCTCATGGCTAAAAGCATAAAAAATGAACTGGACAAAGGCAAAACCTATATGGACTGGCCGGCCATGGAAATGATATTGAACAAGATTATGGAAAAGGTAATGCCTGATGAGCTTAAACAAGATTCCATAATACATGCCTACCTTACGGCAGATGGGCAATTTAATGCCTACATGACGCCATCAGGAATGATGTTTATTACCACCGGACTTATGGCCGAGGTAGCAGATGAAGCCACATTGGCCGCCATAATGGCCCATGAGTTAGCACACTATTATGAGCGCCATACGCTGCACCGTTTTATTTTGGCCGAATCAGGCTATTTTAACGATGGCCTGTTGAAGAATCACCGCTCTGAAACATTTTCCGTACACAATGAGTACGAGTCGGATTCGCTGGCCATGATATGGTATAGAAATTCGGGTTACTCTTTTGAGGGGATGCGCAAAGCATTTAAAATAATGGCACAGATGGATCGCAATGCCATTGCCAGAAGTAAAGACCTTTGGGAGTCGCCCGAAACTACACATCCACAATCAGAAAAAAGGCTGGCTCGTTTTGAAAAGTTCATAGAAAAGGAACCAAAGCCCCTTACCGGGGAGCTGTTTCAGATTAGTGAAAAGTATTTTTTAAACCTGCAGAAAAAGGCCAAAGTGGAATCGCTCGAAAACCTGCTTAGCAGCTTTAGTTATGACAGGTGTATAGAAAGTGCATTTAAGCAACACCTTTTAGAGCCCAATAATGGTGATTATGCCTATTACATGGTGGAGGCTATCCGCAGAAAATGCTACCTGGATCCTTCCCTATGGGCTACCAACTTTATTACGTCTAATTATTACACCCCTGTAGAGCCTGGCGTAAAAGGTGCAAAAGTGGAGATGGCCGAGCATCTTTTTGATAAAGTTTGATGCCGATATACTTAGGATGAGTGAAGATGAGGAAAAAGCCATGCTCAAGCTGTATTGGGAAGCTGAGGAGCCTTTGTTTATCACATATGAGCATGCGTTTATATTGTTTTACCGAATTGCCACCCAGCTGGGAAATAATGAGGTAATACTCTCCAATGCCCTTAGTGTTACGCACGATGCCGCGCTAAGGCAAAAATTGCTAAAGGAATATTTAGCTAAGGATGACATTAAGTACCGCAGCTATGCCGATAATTTACTGGCAGGGCAAATGTTTGCCGGCCTAAGAGCTAAAAAGTTGACCCTGGTAGATCACTTTGACCTCCGCATAAAGCAAGGTGACGAATTTATTACCCTTACGGGCGAAGATGAAGAAGACACCCTAACCCGCCACACCCTTGAAAATGTGTTACGTAAATACAGTTCTCGAAAAGTAATGTATATGAAAGACATTCGCCTGGATGATATGGAGCAATACCGAAAGCTAATGAAAATGCAAAGTTTCTCATTTGTAAACATCATTTCGCAAGGTAACCGTACTGAGCTGCACATACTTGATCCCTCCTATTGGGATGTATTCATGAAGTTGGGCGTAAATGAAATTGAGTTTGTAAACATCAGTATAGTGGAAAGCCGAAAAAGCGAACGTACCAAAACTGCCTATGACTCTGCCTTGGTAACTACCTATGCTGACATACTGATGACAGAAAAACGATCAAAAAATGTAACCATAGTGGTAAACACCTTACGGGAAAAAGAAGACTGCCTGATGAAATATGCCTATGGCCGCGAATATGGTATGAAGTTTAAGCAGCCTGCCAAAATCCAGTTCGAAGAACTTTTTAAAGATCACCTGGACCAGATGGAAGTAAGCATGCGCAGGGCTGATACCCGGAATATTCAGTATGATGGCGGGTTGGGGTTTTGAGAAAAAGCCGCCCTATAAATGATATAAAGCGGCTTACAGGAAAATTGAGTTGAGCCGAGTTCAGGTTTAATTAATTGGGTGAAATTGTTGAGGCTGGTTTAGTAGGTCTGATTAAAAAGTATAGTTGGGATGTGAACCATATTAAAGCCGCCTATCCAAAATGGTGTTAAAACTGAAAGCCCACTCCAAACTGGTGAATTACGCCATTTTGATATGAAATACCGTATTTGCAGACCAGCGCACCACCTAATTTAAGCATAAGACCCCCTTCCGGAAAAAATTCGAATTCCGGACTTTCAGTACTTTTCATCCAAACGGTTTCATATGGTGTACCATTGCTGTTAAATTGTTCCACTTCATGGTATATAGCGTAATAGCCAACGCCTGCCCCGGCATAAGCCCAAAGCGGATACACCAGTTTTCTTGTAAGCCCTAATGACATTGCAATATTCGCATCAACAATTTCTCCGGTTGGCAAAATATCTCTTGGACTATCGCTTTTACCCTGTTCATCAATCTCATACAGTACATCATATCCCTTAAAAATATCCTGGTTTAACTTTATGGTATAATAAACCGAAACACTCCTTACAGATAATGACCCGAAGCTAAGACCCAAGGGGCTGACTTCATCATAGGTGTACATCAAAAAACCTGTGCCACTCTGGCTAAGCTTCCTGCTACATTTTTTCACGTATTTTTCTGCTTCTTCCTTGTACCTGCCTGATGGATAGTGGCGTAGATATTTATTAAAATCACTTCTTGCGTCTCTCCAATTTCCATTTTTGTAGGCTTTTTTGCCAAAGGCCATATAACTGTTTTCAATAATTTGATTTACATGGTCCGCATAAATACCAAAAGGGTACTCCCTTATGTAAGTTTCGTAATCCTCAATTTTATTGCTAAGGCGTGCTTTTTTGTACATATCCTCCTCTATCTTCAATTCCAGTTTGTTGGATATTTCAGTTCGGAAGATTCCCTCCGGATACCTGCTTAAATAAAGTCGATAGTCATTTGCCGTACCCCCGGCTATTGCTATATCATAACCTATTCTATCTAACTCAATTATCCTATTCTTTGCATCTTCAATATGCTTACCCCCTGCATGCTGATTCAGATAGCGTTTGTAATCTGCGATAGTATTGCGCACGGTAGCAATTTCCCAATGCATATCATCTGTTTCCTCATCCAATATCGCCCTCACCTCCCTACGATACCTGCCATATGGAAAGTCATTCATGTAAGTTTCGCAATCTTTTATAACCCGATATGATTTGATATCATTATAAACTTGCTCCTCCTTTAACCTGGCTGTTTTTACCACCTCATTTAGTTTGTCTACTTCGTATTTCTCTACCATGTCCAATTCTGTAGGGTTGGTGGGGTATTTTTGATAAAAATCATCTATCACAGCTCCTGCCCTTACCCAGTTGTTTTGATTTATCAGAAATTGTATGTGGGTAGTAAGCTCTTTTAGCTTGTCCTGAGGTTGTGCTGAAACCTTGGTGAAACCCATTGTCAGCAACAATATGGCTATGTAAAATTTGGTTTGCATTTGGGTGGGGTTTAATGGTTAATAAAGGAAGGGATCCTTTTTTTCAGAAGATTTTTCCTGATTATCTTTTTCAGAAAGTATCTTCAGGTACTTAAAAGCATTTTTTACGCTGGTAATATTGTCATAACCAGCTATGGAAAGAATCGTCAAGTCTCTATGGTAGGCATAGCTCACATCATCCCCAACCTGGCTTGTGTTTTTGCGCCACGCCCTTTGCAGGCAGTTATTAGTACCTCCCACGCAGGTAAATTCTATATAGTTGTCACCGTCTTCGCTTAATTTCAGCTCTATCTCTATTTCCCTGATGTTAAAGCGATATTCGGTATATACATCTCTTGTTACCCATTTTATTACAGCCTCACCATTATCTCCCAGGGTGAACTCATTAAAGACAGGATCTGAAATATGCAATTTTGCATTGATGTATTCTACTGTTTGTTCTTTGGTTAGGTTTTGTGCCAAAAGTGAGAACTGCATTAGTATTAAAATCGCCATAAGGCTTACTGTTATTCCGTTTTTCATGGGTATGTTTTTAAAGTTGAGATATTAGCCTGATATTCATTTCGTCTATTTTGAGCATAGTAAAGGTGTAGTAAAACAGAGGCGGTATCAAGAGGCAAAAGCCTAAGATTAGAGGGGTGTTTTTCCTTGAGGAAAAAGATAAAAGCCCGTCTCAGAATTCTTTTGAAACGGGCTCTCTGAAGTTGGTTAAATTCGGGGTTTATTCGGCATTCAATGCCGGCACCGTTGTTGTCGGAGCTTTAGATGGCTGACATTCCGAAGCATCACGGATTACGCGGTAACCTTCATGACCTTTACGAACGCACTTCACTTCCCAGTCAAAGGAGTAGTTACCTGTACCCTTGGCCAGTTCTTTTACGGTAAAGCCGGTTTCGGTTTTTTCAATTACCGCCAACCCATTTGAACTTGCATCTAATGGCGTAAGTATTACTGTCATACTGTTAGGGTTGGCCACAATTTGGTAATGCTCAGGAAAAGTAACTATAGCCTGGCCATTTGATAATGTTGCAGTTCCCCTCTGGTAAGCCGCTGCTTCGGCACCCTCCAGTGAGGCATACCAAATCTCTTTGTCTTCGTTTGATGGATGGGGCATACGGAAGTTTTTAATATCTCCAAAAACAACACCCTGACCAGAGGCATCTACGTAGATACCGGCCTGGGTATTTCCAGAAGCATCATCCACAGCTACATACCCATTATCTGAGTAATTGAGAAGCGTGGTTATACTGGCATTTCTATTACCACTTGGCCCTCTGGTTTCCACATAACCCTCACCACTGGCCAATATCAAACTAGACTGGCGCTGAAGTCCAAGGCTATCATACAAAGCAATATAACCATTGTTATTATCTGCGGATAATGATGTAAGTCCAACGTTGGCATACCCGCTGGGACCGTAGGTAAATACGGTACCGCCAGATCCTTGGTTTGATCTTATTGAAACATCAGGCAAGCCGGTTTCATTAGACACATCCAAAATACCGTTATCCGGGGTGGCAGTGGTAGAAGTCATCCTTACGTTTCGGTTTCCATTGGGGCCGTAGGTTCCTAAAATACCTGTTTGGGTGGTATGGACAAATCCTTCAACTTTTACCACCCCTGCACTATCGTGCATGGTAAACCGTGGCTCATCGGCATTTGCAGCACTTCCCAGTTGAAAATTAAAGTTTCCATTGGCCCCACGGGTACTTAGATACCCTCCGCCATTAGCCGCTACTTCCATGGATGCACGTGTCCATGATGAAGCATTTCTAACGCCTATATAGCCATTGTCATTATTACCGAAAACCGAGCTTAGGATTACGTTTTGGCTTCCGCCTGGCCCTTTGGTTTCAATTCTGCCACCACCAATATCCCAGGTATTCAGAATTATTTGAAGCGAATCCCTCGAATCATAGAGATTAATTCGCCCATCATCACCATCGGTGGGAAAAGAAGTGATCTCCACGTTGCGTGTTCCGCTTGGG
Source organism: Schleiferiaceae bacterium (assembly GCA_963758205.1). Lineage (GTDB taxonomy): Bacteria > Bacteroidota > Bacteroidia > Flavobacteriales > Schleiferiaceae > Owenweeksia. The sequence continues at coordinate 69,331 of CAVWUM010000006.1, read as the reverse complement.
CCGTATGTCCTTACAGCTCCTGTACCATTTGGAGTAAGCTCCACGACCTTCTGATTAACCGAATCGAAAATCGCAATATATCCACCATTGTGGTCATAGGAGCCTATTAGGCTATTCAGACTTTGATTATCGCCATAAACGATCAACTCATTTTGGCCCCAGGAGTTATTCCCTACAGTGATAAATGGGTTACCAGAAGAATCCACATGAGCAAAAGAATTCGCCTGAATAACTGCTTTTGCAGAATGCATTTTCAATTTATTGTCTGCATATTCCTCAATAAATGCCGAAGTATCATTTCCAAAGCTGAGGCGTGCACCGTGACTGCCTGTTCCCTTGGTTCCCTGCAATCGCAAGGCGTCATCCGCACCACTGATGCTAAGATTGCTTTGAGGTGTGGAAGTCCCTACGCCCACTTTTCCGGTATTGTAGTAGATGTCTCCGGTACCATTCTCCATCCACTGCCCTTCACGCAGTTTGATCATTTCCCAGCGATTGGTGGTGGCATTCCACTGTAGCACGCTGCTATCGGAAGGTGTGCCACCGGCCAGCGAGCGGCCCATCAGCTTGCGGGCATTCCAAATGGCAGCAGAGGTATCCGCATGGAAAGTATCGTTTACCAGCACCAGCCCTGCCCCATTGCCGTAGATTTTGGCCGGTGGGAGGTTTATGCTGTTTCCCTTTGAAATGGTAAGCACCTGTCCGCTAAGGCTAAGTTGCTGCTCATCTGAGTCCGAAACGGAGTCCAGCACCCAGGCCGAGCCATCGTAGCGCAGCACCTGCCCTGCCTGTGGCGTACCCGAAGGAAAGTCATCCAAATCAGAAAACTGCATGTCAGACACCTTTTTGGCCGCCAAAGCATAAGGCACAGAAAGCAATTCCATGGTGCCCATGTTCACATAGCCGGCCCCGGTGTCCACTTCCACCTTTAAGTGATGAGGAGAACCCGCCCAATCGATGGCAGAAAAAGTTCCGCTAAGAACAGTTCCGTCACCGATAGACAGGTTCACCAGACCAACACCATCTGTAGTGGTTGAATGCTTTTCCTCATACACTTTGGTAGATGCCCCGCTGCCTGAAAAAATGGTAAAGCGGAAATCCACCGGTTGATTAGGTTTGGTTTGGCCGCTGGCATCGCGCAAAGCAGCCTGGTAATTAAATGCCTCAGGAGCTTGTGCCAGGGCGCTGCCCATGGCCAGGGTAAAGGTCAGGATCAGGGCCGTCAGTCGCGCAGCCCACTTGTTTTGAAAAGAATAGTTGAAGGTCATGATTAGTTGGTTTTAATGATTTTGTGATTGGTTTGAAATTTAGTGTTGGCCACACTGAGGTAGTAGATGCCCGGGCTTAGCGAACTGATATCGAGCTCATACACCTTATCGCTGTTTTGAGACAGGTTATCCACTTGTTTCATGAGTTGACCGCTGCCATTGTAAATGGCCAGTTGCAGGTTTCCGCCTTCGTAGAGGCGGTTGTCAAACGACAGGTTGATCACGGAGCGGGCCGGGTTGGGATAAATGCTGATACCGGCCGGGCTAACCGTAAACTCTTCTACACTCACGTAGTAGAGCTTTAAGCCTTGCTGAAAACCCTGGGTGAGCATAGTGCCGCTGTTCGAGCGAGTTGAAGTCACCGCCTCTCCTACCGAGTGGCTGAGTATGGGCGAAGTTGAGCTGCCGCCCATAGCGTTGATCACCTGCCTTTTCAACACCTGTGACTTGGCAGAAGGCAGTAAGGCCAAAGCCAGGAAGAGCACCATGAGAATGATTTGCCAGTAGGCCGTTCTCCATGCGCGGGTTACCTCCCGCATCTGTTCGGGGTCTTTGTAGGTCATGATTATTGTATTAATTGGTTTTTGAACTACCGCCACCCTGCTTTAGGATGACAAGCCAAAGGTGAAAAGGATGAGGAGGCGGGAACAGAGGGGAAAGCCTGAGAGTGGTGGGGAAAATCCCAAAATCAGCAAAGGAGTTTGCCTTTGTAAAAAAAGAGAAGCCGCTTCATCTGCGGCTTCTGAAATACTTTTTGTTGGGCTATTCTATAGCCACGTTATTAAATTTCCTGTAACGTTCAGCCCTAAAGTGATCTGCTGTCCGGTAAAGCCAGGAAGTTCAATATCATTGATTTTTGCATTGTTACTGTATTGAACAAAAAAACTGAGACTGTTTAACTGCATACTTGCACCAATCTCAAATCCCCAATAACCCCTGGGGACGATCATTGTAGATTCAACTTCCCTATCTTGATTGTTAAAATCACCCATAACGCTTCTATAGGTAAGATAGCAATCCACAAGAAGATTGACCTTATTGTCCATTTTAGGAAATCTAAATGGCACGGCAAATAAGCCCATTTTTAAAGAGAAAGGCGATGCGTCTAAGATTGTGTTGCTATCAAGCTGCCACAAGTTATCAGCCACTAAAGCTTTAACACTTACACCAGATTGAAGCTCTTTCTTAGGTTTCCAAAGCACACTCGCACTGATAGATTGTCCATCAATATTTGGATTCAACAAAGAATTACCTAAGTCAGCCAATTCATTCATTTCTACCTTTTTCTTGCCATTATAGGAGAAGAAGACGTTGCAAAGTATATTGCTGGTGGCAAGGTTCACACCTACACTTCCGGCCAAGCCCCCACCGGCATCACTTCCCTCCGATTCTCCGGTAATTGCACCGAACAGTGAACCAGCCCCATAAATTGAAACGGATTTGACGATTGGTGAAAGCCTCTTAGCTTTCACAACCTTTACCGTATCAGATCCAATGATAGCTATCTTATTAGTCTCCATAAAAATAGAATCTGGTTTAGGACTTGAAATCCTTGATGCCGGAGCAAAAAAGTCCAAGGTGCTTTGTACGTTCTCTTGGCTCCAGGCGCTAGTACCTATAATTACTAGTAGGACCGAACACATTAATTTCCCAAGAGTCCAATTTTGATTTTTCATGGCTGTTTGATTTTGTTTAAGACAAAAGTGAGCAGCATATACATATTGAAACAGAGGTGTTACCCTTATTACCTCAGGAAGAAACCTTTGCTAAGGAGGGGAAAAACCCTGAAGATGATTTGGGATGTAGGATTTATAGAGAGAAGGTTTTACTTTTACTAGAAATCAAATCTTTAACTCAAAATTTTTAAAATGAAATCATTTATTAAAAAATATCTTATCCCGTTCTTTGCTTTAATCGGAGTCATACTAATACCTGTTGTGATATACCTTCTTGTTAAATGCAAGACGGACTCCATAGCCCTAGAATCCTTTAATTCAATAGAGTTTCCTAGCGCTGCCCAAAGAATTGCTTCATATCACAGAAATGTAAATAATAAGATTCTTACACCTTGTAGCGGATCTCAGAACAGAAAACTTTCCAGTTTCTCTATTGACACTGATCAACTTTTAACTATGGTATTAACACAAGATGCTAATGGCAACTATATTAAAAGATATGATGACATTCTAGTATTTCCTGCTATGCATGAAAAAGCAGTAGAAAATGAAAATCGACCGATTTTGAACTTTATTTTTGCGGGAGTAAAATCAAATGGGAAGATAGACAACAATAACTTATATGATTATTGCGACCCTTGTCCAAAAAAGTGTCCATTTGGTTTAAAACTAAAAGATTTTGCTGACACAATCTCAGATGTATCTCAGATAAATATTTCCTTTGATGAAAATTGTAATTAATAAAAATGTCTTTAACTTTCAGTATTTACCTATTAACTATACTGGTATCTGCCTTGATAGGAATACTTAATTATCAAAAATTATCAAAATATTTCCAAATTTTAGTACAAATTATAGTTATTGTTTTCTTTTCAGAGATTATCGGTAGAATTTTGGCAATAAGAATAAACACAAGTTTTCCTACATATCATTTTTTATTGATTTTTCAATTTCTGTATTTTAACCTATTATTCATGAGAATATTTGGGTTTTCCAGGAAGTTCATTAGTCTTTTAACAATATCAGTAATCTATGTATTTGCTGGAATATTTAATTACCTGTCGTATAGAAGTATTAACTTTTTCCCTTCAACCGGAATCACCTTGTTCTCCTTATTTATGGTAGTTGGTACTTTGTTTTTACTTTTTAAGATTCTAAGCACTCCAGAACAAGGATCACTTTTTAAAAGTTCATTTTTTTGGTTCGCAATAGGTAATCTTCAATTTCATGCAATAACGATTTTTGTCTTTGGTCTTTATGATGTCATTCTTAAGGCAAAGTCGAATGAGCCAGAGTGGTTTTATGACTTAATCTGGTTTTCCAATTTGATCCTTTACATTTCGGACGGTATCGCCCTTCATCTTGATGCTCATCGATATAACGCTAGGTCAGAAGCAAGATAACTTAAGAGGATAAGTAAGAGTTGAACGCTGATAGCCTCATACCAATAGTTGCCGGAACACTGCTGGTCACCGTGCTGGTGGTGTTCATCATACTGTTTGTGATCCTCTACAAACGGGCGCAGCTCAAATTTGAACTGGAGCGGCAGCAGTTTAAGGAAACTTTGCTACAGACCGAGGTGGAAATCAGTGAGCAAACCATGGCCAATATTTCCAGGGAAATGCATGACAACTTCGGGCAGATTGCCTCGCTGATCAAAATTCACCTGAGCATGCTCTCGGAGGATCAAAATGAGGAAGACAAAATGCGCATATCGGAATCAGTGGAGTTGCTGAAAACGCTGATCATGGAAATACGTTCGCTTTCCACTTCGCTCAACAGTCAAAACCTTAAAGAACAGGGGCTACTGATGATGATCGAAAATGATGTGGAACGGGTTAGGCGCACTGGCTTTATCAACATTATCCTCAACTATAAACCGCTCGACCTCAAGCTGGATCCGAGTATCTCCATCATCCTCTACCGCCTGTTCCAGGAAATGATAAACAACATCCTCAAACATGCTGAGGCCACCGAAGCCCAGGTAGGTCTTTCAGTTAGTAATGGCATACTTACTATGAGTGTTTCTGACAATGGAATCGGGATGCCCCCGGAATCAAAATTTTCAAGAGAAAAATCAGCGACTGGTAATGGTTTGTTGAATCTACAGGAAAGATGCCGGATTATCGGGGCTACCTACACCATTGAAAGTTCTCCAAATAAGGGTACCTTTATTGAAATAAAACTACCAACCTAATTTACCTGCAACCATGACCGACTCCAACACACCAACCGTAAACATTGCTGTAGTTGACGATCACAGCTTATTCCGAAAAGGCTTGATAAACCTGATCCACCAGGTGGACAAAAACTTTAGCGTAACCTTAGAAGCCGAAAATGGCAAAGACTTTTTTGACAAACTCATAAAAAGTGACGATCCCCACATAGCCGTGATGGACGTGAGCATGCCCGTGATGGATGGTTTCAAGACCACGGCTTTACTGAAAGAGAAATACCCTGATGTGGGGGTATTGGCTCTCACCATGATAGATGATGATGTAACCCTCATCAAACTTTTGAAGGCCGGGGTAAACGGCTATCTCAACAAAGATGTGGAGCCCCAGGAACTGCGCACCGCCATCAATGCAATAGTTGATAACGGTTTTTACTATACTGAGCGTGTGGCCGGTAAGCTTGTAAATGTAATTCGTCACCCTAATGCACACTCGCAAACAGATGTGCATCTAAATGAACAGGAACTTAAATTTTTGGAACTTGCCTGTTCTGAAGATACCTATATGATGATTGCCGACAAAATGTGCCTGAGCGTTAAAACCATTGACGGCTACAGAGCACGCCTTTTTGAAAAACTGGATGTGAAATCCCGAGTAGGACTGGTAATATATGCTATTAAAAACAAGCTTGTTTCTTTAAATAAGGTAGGAGTTGGCTAACCCCCACCCTCATCCACCTTCCTATAAAATGTTTCAAGGTTAAACCATTCCTGCTCTTCAGCTTTATGGGTGATGGCCTCTACCCTTGCCCAAAAATCCCGCTTTAAGCCATGTATTCTTATAAAATCAATGGCTTGCTCAAAACTGTTGGCCATGCTTTTGAAGAATGCCTCTGCCTTTTGAGGTTTTTCAGCATTGTAGGCTTGGCCAACTTCAACCGTGTAAAGCATTAAGTCGGCCAAGAGACCGGCCTCCATACCAATTTGTAAAAAGTGCTTAATGTACTTCTGCGCTATTGACCGCCTGGCCTTAGGCCTGCGCTTTCCTTGTGGAAAGTATTCTTTTGATATTTTAAATTTTGCCTCGGCAATGAGCTTGTCCTCACTTGGGTTAAAAGTAAAATCATAGTAAATTTTTACTTCTTTAAAACGTTGGTACAAATCCAGCACCTGATCTTCCAGCTGCTCTTTGGTAAGCCCATATAAATAGGCTTTAAGCGCCCTTTTACTCATGATTTTTTGGTGAAGTGTTTATTCATGGCCCTAAATGTATAATTTCACCGGTATAAATAATTTAAACCAAAACAAACATGACAACAACCGTAACCCGTGTATTTGTAGCTATTTTGTTGGCCGGTGCTATTGCCTGTAATCCGGCAGCAGAGGGCGATAATCAAAACAAGGAGCCAATGAATATGGAAGAACTAAAAACCCGTATTCAGCAAAAAGAAGATGCCCTTGCACAAGCCCAAAACAATAAAAATATTGATGAGGCCTTAACCTATTATAGTGAAGATATCATCTCTTATCCACCTAATAAGGAGCCAGAGGTTGGTAAGGAAGTAAAAAGAGAGCGCTACAATGAAATGATGTCTAAAGACACATCTAATACTACAGTTCGATTCCAGGTAATTGATGTATTTGCCGAGGGCGATTTATTAGTAGAAACCGGTGAGTGGTTTGATGTAAGCGATGCTGGTGACGAAACAGAGAAAGGAACATACATGGCTATATTTAAAAAAGAAAATGGCGAGTATGTATGTATTCGTGAAATATGGAACTCGAAAATGCCGAAAAAAGAAAAAGTGGCCGAGCCCACAGAACCAATGGAAACGGCATCAGCTGAATAAAAGCTTATAAAACCTGAATAGCCGCCTCAACCTGGCGGCTATTTTTTTGCCGCTAATCTGTAAAAAGGTTAATTCCGTCAAAATCACTTTTGTCAAGTCACAATTAATTACATAATACTTTTCAATGAAAATAATGGGGTATGAAGGTGCTTAAAAAAATAGTAAAGGTTTTTGGGCTGACATTACTTGCATTAATTGTTGTGGTTCTCATTACAGCAACTTTGTTTATCAGTCTTAGCCCTGAGTTTGGTGGCCAACACACTGAAGCCGATATAGAAAGATACCAGGCATCCGGACACTATGAAAATGGCAAGTTTCAAAATCTTATCCCCACTACCATGGATATGAGCTTTTCGCAAATGCTAAAGGTTTTAGGTGAAATGCTGGAGGGAACTCCTAATAGCCGGCCGGATTTTGAATTACCGGTTAAAAACGTGGATTCACTTGAACTGGTAAAAACCAGGGAGGTATCTAAGATTATTTGGTTTGGCCATTCGGCATTTTTACTACAAATGGATGGCCTGAATATTTTGATAGACCCCATGTTTGGAGATGTTTGCGCCCCCCACCCCTGGCTTGGACAAGAGCGCTACAGCTCAACCCTGCCCATAGAAATTGAGAAACTACCGGTAATCGATTTGATCGTAATCTCCCACGATCATTATGATCATTTGGATTATGGCTCAATTAAAAAGCTGAAGGATAAAACAAGAGCCTTTTTTGTACCCCTTGGTGTAGGCGCACACTTTGAAGAATGGGGCATACCTACTAATCGGATACATGAATTAAACTGGTGGGATACTGAAGTTTATGAAGGACTATCTCTTGCATTCACTCCTTCCCGCCACTTTTCCGGCAGGGGTCTTACTAACCGGTTCAGCACCTTATGGGGATCATGGGTAATAAAAGGTAAAACGCAAAACCTGTTTTTTAGTGGTGATAGCGGATATGGCCCGCACTTTAAGGAAATTGGAAATCGATTTGGCCCATTTGATTTTGCTATGCTTGAATGTGGCCAATACAATGAGCAATGGAAGGAAATACATATGATGCCCGAAGAAACAGCTCAAGCCGCTGCCGATCTAAATACCAGTGTGATGATGCCCATACATTGGGGAGCATTTACGTTGGCCCTTCACTCATGGACAGACCCCATAGAGCGGGTTACCGTGGCTGCTCAAAAATTGAATATGCCTTTGATAGCACCTATAATTGGTGAGAAAATAGCACTAAAGTCTATTCCATCATATCAAAATAAAAACTGGTGGGTAAAACCCTAATCGATCATCAGTTTTTTACTGATGGTAAAACCGTTACCCTTAATTTTAAGAAAGTACATTCCACTGGCCAGGTTATCTAAACTGAGATCTAATTTACTTTCAAAAAAAGCCTTATCGTCAATTTGAAGAGCTCTGACAAGCTTACCGCTACTATTAATTAGTTCAATTGTTTTAGGGGTAACAGTACCTCCCTCCCACTGTAATGTCGTTTTGCCCTTGGCAGGATTTGGATATATCTCAAAAAAACTTTCAACAGCAATTTCTTCAAGGCCAATCTGGTTAAGCCTGAATGCCCGGATGTTGGGCTCGTTACAGTCATTATAAACCGTGAGAGTAACAAAGTAAGATAGACTTGGCGTGGCATATAGATGCTGTGGAGTTAAAGTTGTGTTATCCGAGTTTCCATCCCCAAAATTCCATTCATAAGTAGTTGCTCTTAGTGATGCCGTTCCATCAAAATCAACCAACATACCGTTTGAGGTGGTGCTTACCACAGTATAGGTCCAATCGGCCAATGCATCCTCACAAAGTTTTACTGAATCAGTAACCAAAGTACTATCTCCACAAAGGTTTACCACAGTAAGGGTAATGAGGTAGGCACCTCCCTGTGCATAAATATGACTCGAATTTATCCCGGTGCCTGAGTTTCCATCACCAAAATCCCAGTAATACTGAGAGGCACCACTAGAAGAGCCGGCATCGGTAAACACAGTATCTCCATTAATGGTGCTGCTGAAGTTGGCCAGCAAAGAATCACACACCCTGATGGATTGTATAACAGTATCGTTCAAGCCGCAGGTGTTAAATGCTATAAGTGTAACGCTATATAAACCTGGTGCGGTGTAAGTATGCGTTGGGTTTGCAGAAGTTTGCATAGGTGAACCATCACCAAAATCCCACTGAAAACCACTGCCTTGTGAACCGGAAGAACTAAAAGAGGCCGAAAGCAAATTTGTGTTTGTGGAAAATGTGGCCACCGCGTTACCTGCATTAGGCGAATAAAACCAAAGGGTATCGCCATCAACTAAAAGCTCCTTACCACATCTTGATAAAACTACATTACCATCCGTACCCACCTTGGCTCTTATTTCAAGCGTATCATTTGATGCGAAGGGCTGGGCAAAAGCCAACTCCACAATACTATCTGTAATTACCCTGGCTGATAATACATTCAGATTACCTGATTTAATGGATTGTACAGTAAACTCAGAACCATTGGAGGTAAGCGATCCAATTGCAATTTTGCGGGTGGTAGCAAATCGCACAATGCTATCTCGGCAGGCCAGGCTGTCAGGGTTGGTGGCAGATCTATACACCATATCAAAAGGTTTACTAACACAGCCTGTAGTTACAAATAGCACCAAATTAAACTGTCCTCCTCCAACAAAAACGTTTTGTTGTGTAGATGGATTTTTTCGGTATTCTGCGTAGTTGATAGTAATTAAAAATTGCCCGGGACCATTAGCCTGAGTTTGCAAACTACCTGTTAAAGGATTTACATTAAAACCGCTGGTTGAACCAATTTGGTTTACCACACTGTAGCCCGGGCCATAACTATAGTTGCTGGTTGCTGACATTTGTGGAAAGCCCGGTCCAAAATGCAGGCTGTCGCCATCTGTCTCAATAAAATTGTAAAGGTTAAGAGGCTTGCCAATGCAGGCTGCCTGTATTACATCTAAAATTGGCAATGTGGGTGTAGAGTTAGGCCCGGCCATATTATTGAGCTTAACCTCAAAATGGCATGAGCCAAAACCATTAGCAATATTTGCCGTGCTACTATAGCGGCCCACCCCGCCATTAATAGCAAATTTGAAGTTTATACAGGTTCCGGGCAGGATAACGGTATCTCTGTAAATAGCTAAACCAATAGTGCTCTGAATGGAAGTTGATGGACTGCAATAGTCACTACCAATAAGGGGCAATAGTCCGTTTGTACCTACGCTAACTCTTGGCAGCGAATGACTAACCGTGCTATAACACGAACTGGTTTGTGTAACGGTAACAGCTGCTGGTGAAGGTATTCCACCATTATCTACCAGATTAAATACAGTAATTACATACTCCAGATTGTTATTATTTACATGAGCTACACTTTCGTAGGTAATTATCATACCGCCTACCTCGTGGCCGGCATAAGTGGAAAGTGAAATAAGGAGAGTTGTGGCAAGTACAGCTGCTTTCTTAAAAAACATAGTGCTTTACAGTTGGTTTAGGCCGTAAACTTAAGTGTAGCAACACACACTTCTAATAGTGGCTTAGTAACTGCTTGTGCTCTAATTAGTGTAAATAACTGTTCGTAAACTAATTGCCAGTGCATCTCTGCTAAAGCACCTCTATTTTTCCACAAAATCAAGGGCTACGGAATTCATGCAATAACGTAAACCGGTTGGTTTGGGCCCATCTTTAAAAACATGACCCAAGTGACCACCACATTTTGCACAAAGTACTTCTGTACGCGCCACGCCAAGCTTATAATCAACATCAGTTACTATAGAAGTATCAGTGGCGTAGTTATAAAAACTAGGCCAGCCGGTACCGGACTCATATTTGGTGGAACTTGTAAAAAGTACATTATTACATCCTGCGCAGGTGTATAAGCCCTTTTGCTTATTATCGAGTAAATCACCGGTATAGGCTCTTTCTGTACCTGCTTCGCGCAGTACATAGTACTCCTGGGTACTGAGTTCTTTTTTCCATTGCTCAGAAGTTTTTTCCACTTTTACCCTGACGTTACTTTTAGTCTTATTTTTTGGTTTATCCTGATCATTACCAGTATTGCTACAGGCAAAAAACAATACCACAGGCAAAAGTGTGAAGGCTAAAATTCTCGCTATTTTCATGATCGCTGTATTTATGACTTACAATTATTTACGTTTTACAGTAGAGTTCAGACGTTTTAATGACAATCAGTCAGGAATCATGCCAACGGCACCGTGCTTGCACCAAGGGCAGCAATATAAATTCAAGAAAAACAGATTTTTATGAGTACGGTAAAGGCAAACGACACGATTAAAGTTCACTACACGGGTAAGTTAAATGACGGTCGTGTGTTTGACAGCTCTGTTGATAGAGAGCCATTGGAATTCACCCTTGGGCAGGGACAGCTTATCCCGGGTTTTGAAAAAGGCGTGATTGACATGGCAGTTAATGAAAAGAAAACGGTAAACATTCCATCAGCTGAAGCTTATGGCGAGCGCAGGGAAGAAATGATGCAGGAAGTACCAAAAAGCCAGCTTCCGCCAGAAATTAAGCCCGAAGTAGGAATGGGTCTTGTATCTCAAACACCTGAAGGACAGGAAATGAGGTTGACAGTAGCCGAAGTTAAAGATGAATCAATAGTAGTTGATGCAAACCACCCTTTAGCCGGTGAAGATTTGATTTTTGAAATTGAAGTGTTGGAGATTAAGTAATATAAAAAGCAACACTAACTATACAAAAACCGTATCGGCAATGCTGATGCGGTTTTTTTTATTCGGCAATATTGTTTTCGCGTGCCATACGCTTAAACTCTTTTTGCACTTTAAATTTCAGTATTTCAATAGCGCACAGCATACCTGAAGTTAAAGCCCCGGCCACTCCTACAATCGAAATATCCTGGCCAACCATATAAAGGCCTTTAATGGGCGTTTTAGGTCTTAGGGTTTTTATTGCAAATCGATCGGTGGTATGGGCAAGCCCATAAATTTCACCTTTATTATAATTGGTAAAATGCTTAGTGCTTAGTGGTGTAGAAACCTCAGTTATGGATACGTGTCCTTTTATCTGTGGAAAAAGTTCATAAAGCTTTGAAAGCATTTTGGTTTCAAATTCTTTTTTCAATACTTCATACTCCTCGCCCCTGTTACGCCAGGCTTCGTTTTCATACTTTTCAAATCGCTCAAAATTACCAATGCCAATGGCTTGGATAGATGCTTTATCAGGATGGGTTTTGGTCCATGCAGGATCTTTAGCTGATGGAAAAGAGATGTAGGCAAATTGTATTTCGTTTGATAACTGTTTGTTATCAGATGCTATAATGTTATCAATATCATAGCTATCATAAAACCAGATATTGTGTTTTGGTAATTCAAGCTCTTTATCAGAAGCATTTAAACCTATATAAAGGCACAGGTGCGGTGTGGATGGCTTTGTACCTTTCACACTCTTTTTTAGGTAACCGTTCACATTTTCTTTCAGCAACTTCCGGTATGTGTTATGCGTACCGGCATTGCTGATAACCCGCCTGGCAGTTACAAAAGTGCCGTTTACCTTTAAACCTTTTACCTTTTTTCGTTCGGTAACAATTTCTTCAATCGAGGCCCTTATAAAAACCCTACCCCCATTATCATTAAGAGTTTTTACCATGTTCTTGTAAATCTCAGCGGCACCGCCAATGGGATAATAACCTCCCTCAAAAAAATGATTGATAACAATAGCGTGGGCAGCAAAACTGCTCTCTTTTGGTGGCAGTCCATAATTACCACACTGTGCGCAAAGCACACTGATCAGCTTTTCATTATCGGTAAGTTTTTTTAGTTGATCATATGTGCTAATGGACGAATAAGGCCTGAAAAGCCTAAGGAAGAGCTTACCCAATGTAACCCGTAAAACAGACGGTAACACCTTCTCAATAAAGTATAGTCGGAAGCGCTTTGTGGCTTTTTCAACGAGTTCAAAGTAGCTGTCTATAGCTGCTTTTTCGTTTGGGAAGTATGCATAGAGGTGCTTTTTCAGGTTTTCCTTACCTGCCGGAAATTCATAGGTATCACCATCAATAATGGCTTTGTCATAAATCTCACCCATAAACTCCCACTTCAGGCGGTTATCAGTAAGGTAATTGAACAAAACTTTCAGTTGCGAATCCTCAGTATTGAGATTTCCGACATAATGAACCCCAACATCCCACTCAAAACCATCCTTACGCTTAAAGGTGTGTGAAAAGCCACCGGGCACATAATGTTGCTCCAGTACCACTACTTTCTTTCCGGCTTTCGCCAGAAATATGGCCACTGATAAACCTCCAATTCCCGATCCGATTATCGTATAATCAGTATCGCTAAAATCGTAGTCGGGATCAAACTTGGTGTAGAGCTTTTGAGGCATGGAGGTTTTAGTTAGATATTGAACGGTCTAAAATAAGTTAAAACTCTGCGGAAACCTGCCTCAACCCCTCACCGATGGCCATAGCCACAGCATTACTCAGGTTAAAGCTCCTTACCTTACCGGGAAATGGAATGGTAAGCTGTTGATCAGGAAAAATATTCAATACCTTCTGGCTAAGGCCAACACTCTCCTTTCCAAATACCAACCAGTCCCCTTTTTTGAACTCTATTTGGTGATAGGCCCTACTTGCCTTACTGCTAAATAAAAACACTCGGCTTTTATCCTCCACCGTGTTCAACCACTCCTCAAAGTTTTCATATAGTGTAAGTTCAAGGTCGGGCCAATAATCAAGCCCAGCGCGCTTTACACGGCTATCGGTAATTTCAAAACCCATAGGTTTTATAAGGTGTAGATGGCTTTTGCTGCCTACGCAAAGTCGCCCTACACTCCCAGTGTTATTAGGAATTTCAGGCTCCACCAGCACAATATTGAAATAGAGTTCATCGTATTTAGCGCCTGTTGATTCCATCTATTTAATCACTTTAAGTAACATAAGGCTGTGCTGAGACTGATGATAAACGTTGTAAATCAAAATGCTTTTCAGTTGTTTGGCCTTTCCTCGTTTTATCATAATGTCGGGAATCACCTGCTTTTGCAGAATTTGATTAGCTAACCATAGCCCGATAGCATTGGCTGTAGGCAACTCACCGCTAAGATGCTTATAGCGAACAACAGGTAAAGAACTCAGTGCATTTTCCAGATTCTCATAGTAATTCAATTCCCGCGGATCGCCATTTTCACCACTCACTATTAAATCAGGCATTTGGCCAACCCTAAAATTTGACTCTATGAAATTTTGTTGCCATTCTGCTACTTCATCAATATTGTCTGTAGGCAATGTCTCCATTGCCTCAATTACTGATTGCGCCCCACTTTCATTACCCGAAACAACAAACATCGCAGCTCCTTCTCCTGCTATACTTCCATTTTCATGGGATTGATACAGATATTCACTTGAAATTATTTCTTTCTTATTCCAGCCTCCCAAAAGGTCTATGTTGTAATTGTAATCAGAGATTTCATCCACACCACCCAGCAGATAACTATTTTCAGGGTTAGCCATGAGCTGAAGGTGCGCATCAATCAGGGCATTTTCAAAGGCCAGCCCTGCATGCACATGTGTATTGTTATGGCCTTTATTACCGGCCATCAGGCCAATCTGAGAAGCAATGGCATTAGTCGTACTCTGTACAAAGTTTGTTGGGGTTAAGTTGCCCTCGTCATAGTCAATTATCTGGTTAAAAAAACGAACGCAATCCTCCATACCGCCATTGGCCGTTCCTAAAATAATTCCGTCAAGTTGAGCGCCTTCAATTAATGGCATGGCTGCGCCAACTCCTATCCTTACCGCTTTTCCCATTCTGCGCAGCACCCCGCGTGGAATACCGTCATACGCAGGTTCAATGGCGGTTAACCTATTATTTTCTGATAACCTTATGGTAGATGCGTCCAGGTCTTCCAGGGCAACCTGCGGCCAAATACAGTTGGATTTGTGAATATATATTTTCATAGTTCACTAAATATTAATGAACTACAATTACCACCAAAACCAAACGAATTGCTGAGCACGTGCTTTACTTCAGCTTTTTTGTAGGTAGTGAGTGGAGTTAAACCGGTTTCCGGAATGCGCTCTTCAAACTGAAGGTTTGGGTAGAGTTCCTGAAATTTCAGACTCAAAAGAGAGTAAACAGCTTCAACGGCTCCGGCTGCACCCAGTGTGTGCCCTATATAACTTTTGGCAGAGGAAAATGCCGGAACTTCTTCAAAAAGCCGCATCATGGCGCGGCTTTCGGTTAAGTCATTATTTTCTGTGGCTGTGCCATGCGCGTTGATATAGCTAATATCCACTAGTTGCAGATTGGCTTTCTCCATGGCTTTTTTCATGGCCAGGTAAGCTCCTTCTCCATTATCCGAAATGGAAGAAGCATGGTAGGCGTCATTGGTGTTTGACCAACCAGTTAAAGCAGCATATATATTCTTTCCCCTGGCGTCCTCCTCTTTCTCCAAAACCAGAAAGGCTGCGGCCTCACCCAGGTTCAGCCCTTGCCGTTGCTTATCAAAAGGGCGGCAAACCTCAGGTGAAAGTATGTGTAAAGAATTAAAGCCATTTATGGTAAACTTCGCCAGGGTATCGGCTCCGCCTACTATGGCACGGTCTGCCAGTCCTGCACTTATCAGTTCTGCACCATAAGCTATGGCATTGGCACCGGATGAACAAGCCGTATTGATAGTGTTTGAAATACCCTTGTTACCAAGTTGTGTTTGTAAAAATCGAGTAACAGAGCCATTATCATAAGATGAGATGTAAACACTTGGATTATCTCCGGAGGTGGAATCATGCAAAAACTCCGAAGTGTGGCACATACCGCCAACCGTATTGGCTCCAACAATTGCCGTTCTTCTATGTTCTAATTCATTGGTTTTTAAACTACTATCAGCTGCAGCCTCACGTATGGCTTTTAGTGCTAATAATGACGTTCTGCTAATACCCGGCCTAGACAGCTGAAGCTCATGGTAAAGCTCCTCGTTTGTTAGTTTTATCTCTCCAAAATAGCGGATATCCGCGTATTTGGTTGGGAAAAGCTGAAGTTGTGAAAGGGCATTTTTACCCGCCACCAGGCCCTCACGATTATGCTGCACGGAGTTACCCAATGCGCTAATTGCTCCAATGCCGGTTACAACAATTCGCCCCAAACTCTTTAAATTGTTCTGTGTGTGGTTACATAGTCGGCCATGGTATTCACATCTACCAAAACCTTACGGCCCTCCTTCGGATTTCTATCTTAATGCCATAATGTCTTTCCAGCATTACAATCAGTTCCAGTGAGTCAATTGAATCCAAATCCAATTCACCACCAAAAAGTGGCTCATCATCTTTTATATCCTCGGGATTAGTTTCCATAAGGTTTAAAAACTCAACTATGTGCTGTTTTAACTCAAGTTTCAACTGCTCTTTTTCCATAAGATGTGGTACTATGCGGATTGTTTTCTCAAAGAATCAATCAAAAAATTAAATAAGGTTTTTTCTTTTAAGGCCAATAAATGCCAAGCCTTGCAGCAAAACTATAGTGATGATTAAAGGAATAAGACTTCCAGAGATATCACTTAAATTTCCATTGGCCAAAAATAAGCCGTAATAAGACTCAAGACACCAATGCAATGGTGAAATAGCTGTAAACATGCGGAAACTTTCGGGCATGGCAAAGGCCGGAACCAAAATTCCGCCTAAAGCGGCCAATATTACTACCGAGACAGCGCCAAAGCCATTGCCCTGCTCCTGGGTTTTTGCAAATACTCCAATACATAGGGCGTAGCTCACTGCGCAAAGTCCGCTTATTACAGAAACTACTACAAGTGCAACAAGGTGATCGGGAATGTTTAAGGCAGGTAAACCCATTAAGGGAAAAGCCCAAATGCCAATGGAAAAGATTACCAAAACCTGAAGCAGAGCTACCGCCAGGTAAACCAATTGCTTTGATACTATGCCCCGCAGGTAACCACTGGGCATGGTTTTGAGACGTATAAAGCTACCGCTAAGCTTTTCTTTAACAAGGCTGCTACCTAATGAAGTTACCATGAAAAACATGGCAAATATGGTCCATGCGGGCACGTTGTGCTGGCTGGCATTTGGAATAGCCGTTTTGCCGTTGTTACTCACCGGTTTGGAATTTATTGGCGTACGGTTATCAACCATCTGTGAGTTAATTCCATCCGGCATTTCACTGTTATTGATGGATTTATAAATAACGGTAAGCATTTGCTTGCTTTCCACAAGCTGCAGGGCACTTTGCAATGCACCTTCCATGGCATATCTGTAAGATTCCTGCAACACAGGACTATAGTACATATTGAGAGGAGAAAGAGATTTTGTATTACTTTTTTGATTTGAGTTTGCAAAACCAAGATCACTCAACGCACGATTTGCTACCGCTTCAGCCTTTTGTTGTAGTTCTACCGAAAAATCAGGAGGAATAATCAAAGCCACCAGCGCATCACTCTCTTCCATTAACTGGAATATCTCGGTAGTATCAGCATTTTCATTAACCGAGAGGTCAAACATTCCTACATCCTTAATGGCCTGTATAAACTCAGCAGCTATTTTCCCTGTATCCTGATTTACCAGAATAACCGGCAGCTGATGATCATTTACGATCTTAAAAGTATTATTTTGTAAAATGGTGATTAACAGCACTAAAACTATGGGCATTAAAAACATAAGTAGAAGTCCTACCCTGTCTTTAATCAGCAGGCGGTAATCCTTTAATATGGAGGCCCAAAGCTTCTTCATTAATCCCTAAAAGCTTTTCCGGTAAGTTTTATAAACAGGCCTTCCAGGCCTTCCTCATTGTGTGAAGTGAGTAATTCACTTAGCTTGTTATGAGCAACAATTTTTCCTTCATCCATCAGTGCCACAGTATCACAAAGCTCCTGTGCCTCACTAAGGTGGTGAGAAGTATAAAAGAGAGTAGTACCATTGGCGTTCAACTGTTTTAAATAGGCTATTATAGCATGCCTGGTCTGAACATCTACCCCCACAGTAGGCTCATCCAAAAATATAATTTCAGGCTGGTGAATAACTCCTATGGCGAGGTTTACACGTCTTTTCATTCCGCCACTAAAGCTCTTTACAGGTTTATTTGCAACCCTCAAAAGACCTAAAACATCAAGCAACTCATTGGTTCGCTGCTTTATCACCGAACCTGAAAGGCCCATCATGGCACCAAAATATTCAAGGTTGTGCGTGGGGCTCAGTTCTTCGTAATAGCTAAGGCTTTGAGGTACATACCCAAAACGCTGACGAACTGATTTTTTATTTGCTTTTACTTCCTGACCAAAAATTTGAATATCACCTTGCTCATAATCCAATAACCCTGTAATTAGTGAAATCAAAGACGTTTTTCCTGCTCCGTTCGGACCGAATAGCCCAAAGCTTTCACCCTGGCGAACCTCCAGGTTCAGATTGGTTAATACGCTCTCATTTTGCCCCCGGTAGCGGAATGTAAGGTTTTGTAATTGTACGGCTAAGGATTTCATCTACGCCCACTTCAACTTATCAAGGCGCTTAAAGGCCGCTTTTTCTATTTCCGAAATTTCAAGCAGGTAATCTGCCATTTGATTGAAATCAGACTGTTCGGTAATGCGGCCTTTATAAATTCCTGACGCATGTACTGCCGCAGACCTCCATAAGTCACCTGCCTTCGTGAATTCGGTAGAAACAGAAAGGAGCTCATCATTGGAGTGATACTTATGCGCCTGTTGTAAAAATGCAGCGTACATAAAGCGAAAACCACCGCCACCGGTTCCTATCTCCTCCTGCATGCGCACAAGCTGAGCCAAGTATTGACCAGCCGTTTTTACACCCAGTTTATCGCGGTAGCCCTTAATGAGCTTTGCGGTGTATTTAATTCCAGATACTCCGGCTATACTTCCGGGTATGTAAATCATCATTTTCACATTCCGCATAATTCCGCTTTTGATGGCTTTGCGCATTACATCATCATTAAAACCTGCCGGTGCACCCTTGGGATAATATATCTGTCCCTTAGGCGCCAAGGGTCCTTTGGCAAAGCGTACTCTCTGTAATTCGTAAGCGGTAAGGCTGGTGGTTTCTTCCATTACCGGATCGCTTATCAGGTAGTTATCCCCCTCCTTGCCATACACCACAATGTTGTGAGCATTAAAGTGAAACCGGTATTCTTTTGGGAAATATGTGAGGTAGTACACCCCCACCTGGCAGCCAACCGGCTGGTTTTTAGCCAGTAGTTCATCAAGGTGGCGCATTGCCCTTCCGGGCGATTTAAACTTCCTGCGCTCTACAGGTATGTGTAGCGATTTGCACGTACGGCTAAATATCTGGCCTGGCATATTCCGGAATGAAAAAGCAGGCCCGTTATTAACTTTTAGAAGCGGTATGTATATGAAAAAAAGTCCCGCACCAATGCCAAATGCAAGGGGTTCTGAAATGTCGTTTACCCCCACATGTCGGAGCAAATTGGTTGTTACGCCATTTTCACAATGGGCAGACTGAATGTGCTGAAAATCAATTTCCATCTGCTTCCATTGTTTTTAGTTCCTGTACGGTTATGTTAAACGCCTCAGCGTATTTTTTCAGCTTACGCTGAGATAATCCGGCAAATGATTTGGGTTTGAGGTGGCGCTTGATCTGCCATTTCCAAAAGCCGGTATAGCTGGCCAATAAGCCTATATCCATAAGGCGAAGCTCCATAAAAAAAAGTATGGGGCTGGCTTCACCACTTTCAACCTGCTTACGTGCATCGGCTACTCTTTGGTTTATGTCATCCCAGGCCACGTTCAGTGCCTCAGACTTTATTTCCCAGCCAGAGCTAAGCTCCGTGGTGTATTTCCCTTTTTCATTTTCAGCATAATACACCTCTTTGGTAAAATTTACCAGGCCGCTATCATCCTGGGGAACATCCTTCTTTTTCATGCTTTAGCAAACAGTTAAAAGTGCAAACACGTATGAAAACCGGGCGCTCTCCGGTACCGCCAATAGTAGCTTTTCTCCATTCTTCAGCTTGCCTGATTTAATAAGTTCATCTACCATCAGGTAAACAGATCCGGCACCCACATTACCCACCTGGCTAAGGTTTGTAAACCATTTTTCCTGGGGTATCTCAATGTCATTCTCTACCAATGCGTTGGCAATTTTATCCCTGAAGAACTCACTGGACATATGCGGTAGGAAGTAATCCACTCCATTCGCGTCCAAACCCTTCCTGTTCCAGATTTCCTTTAATTTCTTAAAGCCAATAGAAACAATGTTTCCACTGAGTAATTTCACATCCTGCTTAATACTGAGTATGGATTGCTCAATAACCTCAGTTGGCGTGTAGTCCTTAAAGCTTTTTACTTCACCGTCTTCCAGTTTTTCGCACGCCATATACATGCAGGTTTCCACCTCATTGGCGTAGGATACACCTTCAACCCATTCCACTTTAAGGCTTAAGCCCTCTTCATTTTTTTTATCGGATAGCAAAAATGCCCCTGAACCATCAGATAACATCCATCGGAGAAAATCCTTTTCAAAAGCGATATAGGGATCATCTTCAATATCCTTCAAGCTTTCAATTTCACCGGCATACATATTGGCGTGCAACAGCCGCGATGTGCGCTCAGACCCGGTAACCACAGCAAGTTTTGAGTCACCGGTTTTTATGGACATATAGGCGTATTTGAGAGCATACATACCGGCACAGCAATTACCAGATGGGGTAACCACTTCTATTGAATTACTTTCAGGCAAACAGCCATGCACCATTACACCGTGGGCAGGCATCATTTGGTCTGGCGAGGAGGTTCCACAGCAAAGCAAATCAACCTGCTTTATACTTTCCGGGTTATCCTTAAAAAGCTCATTAACCGAATGGGCCACTAATTGAGCATTGGAGTGTGTGGCCACTCCTTGTTTGGTGAGCGCGTAGTAGCGCTGCTTAATTCCGTTATTTCTAAGAACAATATTTTTTGCACGAGACCTCTTACCATCTATAAGTCCCATGTAATCTTCTATTTCATCATTGCCAATTGGCTTATTTGGCAAGTACGCGGCCGTTTTAGTTATAAACACATCCTGCATTATCCTCTTTCCTTTATCAGTCCCTGGTAGTAGTTTTTTTTCGCTTTGCGCGATTTCGAGTTGAATGGCCTCACCAAAATGATGTTGAGCAATAAGACCACTGGCGAAACTATGAAAAGTGCAAAGAAAAGATAATACTTAAAGACTACCAGCCATGGCCCACGGTTATTGCGGCTAACTATAAAATTAGCCCAAATCTTAAATAACCGCCCGGCTTTGGACTCTATAAACATGATGTTATCCTTCACCTCCACAGCACCTTCTTCTACCAGCTGTGCTTGTAATTCATTTTCATCGTCTTCAGTAATGTGTTTCAACACAATCCCTCCGATAATTTTGGCATGAGCAACATCCTCTTCGGATACTCCTGCCCTGGGAAATACACTACTCTGGCTTTCCTTTTTACCACCAAGTAGCCATCGTACTATACTTACCCCACTGGCCAGGTTATTGTGCCTGTCAACCAAAGCAATATTGCCAATTAACCTGCCTCCTGCTTCGGCTATCAACTCCTTTACTTTCTCTTGTGAATTAAGCCACATATTGCGGGCACCAATTAATGTTACTACATTGGTGTTATTCAAAATAGTTTTAAACGCAGGATGCTTAAGTATGGATGTTGCAGGAATGCTGGGCGAAAGAAACCACGGCTGATAAGCAAAAATCACCAGGTCATATTGGGTATGCTTAAACTCAAAGGCCTTTAGTGTTTGTGGATTTCCCAATACGGAGTCAGGCATAGCTTCAAAAAAACGCTTGCCCGACCACGGGAAAGGATAATCTTCTTCAGGATAAACTCTTACCACCTCAAGTTCCACATCAGAACTTGAATTGAATGGCTGGCAAAAGTTTGTAACAATGTCTTTTAGTTGTCCGGTTTGCGTAAAGTACAGAACAAGAATTTTCTTCTTCATACCTCCATTTAGGGATGCTAACTCTTTGTTTTCAGAATTTTCGAATTCTTGCTGTAAGATACAATGGCATCCTGTACCTCCTGTGGTAAATCATGAAAAGTTTTACCCACTATATCAGCATCCTCACTAAGGTTATTATTATACCCTAAAATTGAAGGTGCATTTTCCTGTATCATGATCCGTCAGGAACCGGAATTCTCCATTTTCGGGCCTGGCCGCAATTGCCTTATCAAGCATTTGCTTGCCCTTTTTAAATGTTTCCAGCTTTTCGTTCACCTGCTCCATCAGCCCCGCCTTTTTCATTATCAAAGCACCCTGGTAAGCCATTTCAGCAGCTTCGCCTAGTTTCTCAAGGCGTATTAACTCCTTTTCAATTAATGCCATATCATCAGATGACATGGCTTTATAAAACTGTTCCAGTATAAGGTTTTTGTTTTGTGCCAAGGCAGCCGTGGTAAATAGTATTGCAAATAACAGCGAAGCCAGCTTACCGGCAGATGAATTTGATAGCATCTTAATTAAATATGGGTTAGAATTAATATTTATTTTCAGGGTATATAAAAAGCAGGCTTAACTAAATGTATGCCGATTATAATCAGCGGGCTAAATTACGCACTACCACCGTCAAAAGCTTAAATAAAAGTTTCCACTTTCTTTAAATATTCTTCACCCTCAATTTTTCGCTCCAGCCCACCTTTTGTCATTATGCGGACTTTCCCGAAAACCTCTCTTTCCGTCCAGGCACGGTCATGCTTGCCAAACAGCCATGCAATGTTTGCATAGCTATTGCAATCCCGGCCATCTAAAAAGTATTTATTGTTTAGCTCCAAAGCCACTTTATGGGCATATTGCGGAGTATTAGTGTACTGCAAAATCTGCTTCCCCCAATACATGCGCATGTGGTTGTGCAAATACCCGCGCTCCTTCATCATACGCATGGCGGCATTCCAGTACTCATCGTCTGTTTCGGCATTTTCAAGTTCTTCCTTAGTATAAACCCTGGGCCGGTTATCATCTTTATGATCTTCAAGAGTTTCTGAAGCCCAATCGGGTAAACAACTCAAAGAGTCGTACTCATCATTGTAATAACAGAAGTTTGCAGCCAACTCACGCCTTACAATAAGCTCCTCTTCATAAGAATCGCGATTGGTTCCCCTCCTGTTCTGTAATTGATCTAAAATCCACAGAGGAGAAATCTGCCCGAAATGTAAATACGGACTCATGTGCGACACATCCTCCAAATGAGGCTGGTTACGGTTTTCATCGTAGTTGCTATAGCTATTCTCTAAAAACTTATTAAAATGCTTTTTGGCCTCTGATGTACCTCCTTTGAAATATTGGGTTACGGGGCCTGGGGTTGCCGAAACATTCAGATTTTTCAGCAACTTTTTTATGTTGCTTAAGTCTTCACCCTTAACGTTATAACTCAGCGAACTTTTACCTGGTTTCCCCTGATGAACTTCTGTGCGGTAAGTTTTTAGCTTCTCGGTTATTTTTGGACGGATAGTTCGTGCGGCATATTCTTCCTTTTCGGATACCACTTCAACGGGCACAACTACATCAGCTTCTACCTGTACCACTTTACAATCTGCTTTCTGCGCAAGGTGTTTTCGCCACTTTCGCTGATGGCGGAGGTAGCCTCTGTCGCAAATAATCATAGAAGCTTCCTTCCCAAGCTCAATGGCTACATCTGCGGGGTCGCCTATTTTTAAAATGAATTTAATTTTACGGTCAGCGAGGGCCTCACTCAGCTCCTGCAATCCTTCCAACATAAAAGTGTAATGCCGCTTGGTGGCTTCCGGGTAATCCTTCATTAAACCAAAACATACCACCACGCCCTGTTTTAGTTCCTGTGATTTTTCAATAGCAAACTCCAGCGCCTGGTTCCACTCCGCTCTTTGGGATTGCTGCATCCAGTAAAGCACGTATTTACCATCTTTTACTTCCTTCTTATTCAATGATTTTATCCTGTCTTTATGTATCGCTGATTTCACCTATTGAGTCTTCCCGGCTTTTTAAATTATACAAAGTATAAACCTTAGCGGGGGTATAGATTGTTTATAAGGTCTAACCATAAAAATTTGAATTATGCCTGATAAAGACATGAACTCCATTAAAAATGAAGAGCAATATGAAGCCCTTAAAGACAAGGGCATGAGTAAAGAGAAGGCAGCCCGCATTGCCAACTCTGAAGATAATGGTGGTGGCAAGCAGTACAAAAACCGCACAAAGAAGGAACTGAATGAACAGGCAAAAAATATTGGGATTAAAGGCTACAGCGATATGACGAAGGATGAATTGATAAAGGAGTTAAGAAATCATTAATTATAGTGATTGCCTTACAAAATTTTAAACAAAAATTACTTCCATCCGTTGACCTTGGTAAAGAATCGTTAATTAAAAAATATATAACCCAATGGGAACTTTAAGTGATAGAAAAATCGCCATACTGAGTACAGATGGCTTTGAAGAAGTAGAATTGACAAGCCCCAAAGAAGCGCTTGAAAAAGCCGGTGCAACTGTGCATGTGGTATCTCCAAACAGCGGCAGTATTAAAAGCTGGAAAGAGGGAAACTGGAATATGGAAGTATCAGTTGACAAAACTTTGGATGAAGCCAATCCAGATGATTATGATGGCCTTATGCTACCGGGTGGCGTGATCAATCCGGATAAATTGAGAAGAAATATGGATGCTGTAAACTTTGCCAAGCACTTTTTTGCAGCAGGTAAACCAGTAGCAGCAATTTGCCATGGTCCTCAATTATTAATTGAAACCGGAGCCCTGGATGGCAGAAACATGACCTCCTTCTCCAGCATTAAAACGGATTTGCAGAATGCCGGAGCACACTGGCAGGATAGCGAGGTAGTTGTTGATCAGGGATTGACAACCAGCCGCTCACCGGAGGATTTACCAGCATTTAATGATAAGATGGTGGAAGAGTTTGCAGAAGGTGTACACGAAGGTCAAAAGACCCTGTAACGTCAGTCTATAAATGATAATAAGGCTGTTTCGCTTGTGCGGAATGGCCTTTTTCTATTTTTGGGGCTATGAAAGTATTAGGAATAATTCCTGCGCGATATGCCAGCAGCCGGCTACCGGGCAAGCCCTTGGCTGATATAAACGGCAAACCCATGATTCAGCATGTGTATGAAAGGGCAAAAATTGCATTGGCTGATGTGGTGGTGGCCACTGATGACGAACGAATAGTAGATGCTGTAAAGGCTTTTGGTGGTGAAGTGATTCTTACCTCAGTAAATCATACTACCGGCACAAACCGCTGCCTGGAGGCTTATCATAAGTACCATTCAGAAAAAGGTTCGGAAATAGACGTGGTAGTAAATATTCAGGGGGATGAACCTCTGCTGGAACCCGCAATACTGAGCACGTTGGTAAAAAGCTTTCAAGATAAAGATGTGGAAATGGCTACGTTGGCAGTTAGGGTTACAGACGGCAATGAGCTATTTGATGAAAACCGAGTTTTTGTGATTATGGACAAGTTTGGAGATGCACTGTATTTCAGCCGTTCACCTTTACCACATGTAAGGGGCGCAAAAAAGGAGCAATGGATAAACCACCACCCCTATTACAAACATTTGGGATTATACGCCTACACGCCAAAAGCGCTTGAGCAGTTTTCAGAAATGCCACCAAGCGCCCTCGAAAATGCAGAATCACTGGAACAGAACCGCTGGATGGAAGCCGGCCGGAAAATTAGAGTGCAGGTGGTTGAACATAACAGCATACCGGTTGATACACCCGAAGACTTAGCCCGGGTGCGCCAGCTTATAAAGGAAAGTTTTAATGCGTAAATCTGAACTAAAAGAATTTTTAGATCATAAGGCCGAGCAATACAATTTACCAAAGTTTATAGAGAGCGACCCTATTCAGATACCCCACCACTTTAGTAAGAAAGAGGATATTGAAATAATTGGGTTTCTGGCAGCTACACTAGCCTGGGGCCAGCGGCCAACTATTATAAAAAATACCACCCGGCTTAAAGAGTTGATGGAAAATGCCCCATATGATTTTATTATAAACCACACACCTAAAGACCGTAAACGATTTGAAGGTTTCGTACACCGCACCTTCAATTATGATGATTTGCTATATTTCCTAGCGTCCCTACAGAATATCTACAATAATCATAATGGGCTGGAAAACGCGCTACAGCCCTTACCGCATGAGGAGAATATGAAAGGTGCCCTCTCCCGCTTTCGTGGAATCTTTTTTGAGCTTGAACATTTGCCACGAACCAAAAAACATGTTTCGGATCCGAATTCAAACTCTGCCTGCAAAAGGCTTAATATGTTTTTGAGGTGGATGGTGAGGCACGATACCAAAGGTGTCGATTTTGGTATTTGGCAAAATCACCCGGCCAGGCTACTCTCATGCCCTCTTGACGTACATACCGGCAATGTGGCCCGCAAATTAAAATTGCTTACGCGTAAGCAAAATGACTGGAAGGCTGTTGAAGAACTGGATAATTCATTACGGAAGTTTGACCCGCTGGATCCGGTTAAATATGACTTTGCCCTATTTGGCCTGGGAGTCTTTGAAGGCTGGAAATAGAAACTAACTAATACGTACATTCGACTTATACGATATAAACGTGCATGAAGGCAATCAATAAATACTGGTGGATATTGGCTATGCAGGGTTTTTTTCTCACCGGTATAGGTGTTATGGCTCTTATTAATACCGCCCTAGGGCTGAAGGAACTGGTACAATACCTGGGCTTGATACTTTTGGGTTTCGGGGTAATTCTATCATTGCTTGCCATGCGTTCCCGCAAAAAGGGAAATCAATGGGGCATCACCTTGTTTACAGGTGCACTTCAAATTGGAATTGGATTGTTTATCCTGGCCAATCCATCATCCTCATCTGATGTATTTAAGCTAATAATTGGTGGATGGGCTCTGCTTATGGCACTTATCCAGATTATTATTGGGGCGCTCAGCAAAAACAATAAAATCATATTCTTTATCAATGCTGCGGTTTCGGCCACATTTGGTGCGCTTATTATCTGGTACAATTTTGAAGACATAAGGGCACTAACTGTTTTAGTTGGGATTTACACTGCAATCCTTGGAATTACGCTTATTTATTATGCAATAAGGCTAAGGATATGGAGTGCTGTAAAACTGAAAGTGGCTGCGGAAAAAGAAATCCGTACTCAGGAGACAGCAGTAACGGCAAGTCAGGATTGAACTAATCTTCTGATTTCATCAGACTGATATATTTCTTTATCAGAAATGGAATTTGCAACGGCATACATAGCTTGCGCTACCTTTTTTGCGGGTATTCCTTTATACTTTGCAGGGAAGGCCCAGCCCAGCAGTTTGTTAATGGCCACACCTACTTTTTCGCCAATACGGGTTTCGTCTCTATCCCCCAACAATAATGATGGCCTGAAAATATGCAAACGCGGAATGGACATTTTGCGCAAGGCTTCCTCCATTTGGCCCTTGGTACGCGAATAAAACATTTTGCTTTTAGGGTTTGCTCCCAGGCTGCTTACCACCAAAAACTTTTGCATGCCGCCTTTTAATCCGGCCATAGCTGATTGTACCGGTATGCCGTAATCAATATGCTTATACACAGTCAGGTCGCTGGTTTTGGATTGGGTAGTACCAATACAACAGTACATATGCTGGCACTCAAGGGGCTGTTTAAAGAAGTCGTCATCCAGCAAATCGCCAAGTTTTTCGGTAAGTTTTGGATGATTACGACCAGTCGAGCTTCTTCCTATAACCAGTACTTCATCATAAGCATTGCCTTCCAGCAGAATATCAAGAAGGTGCCCTCCAATTAAGCCCGTTGCCCCAAGTAAAATCGCCCTGTTTGTCACTGATCAAAATCTTTATCAAGGTCTATAACCTTCCAGTTCCAGCCATCCGTTTTATTATAGGTTTTGCGTGCAAGCAAACGCACAATAAAACCTGCCGATACTAATGAAGCCCCTAATATAGCCTGATTTTCGGTTAATAAGGTTTCATTATTGATTAAACCGTTAAGGATAAATATGCCTGTAAAGAGCGTACCCCCCGCTACACCTGCTGTTCCCAGCAAGTGCACAAAGCCATTGCGCGTTCTGAAGGCCGAAATGTTACTTATCAGGTAAGTGGCCTGGCCAACAGTTATACTCTCAGCGGTTATTTCATGCAGAATACCCTCAATCCAACGTTCACTCTCCTGGGTTTTAAATTTCACCTTATCCTTTAAGGCAATCCGTGTATGGGGTACCTCATTGCCCTTTTGCAGGTAGATGTATTGCTGACTAAATAAAATGGAGGTTATAAATAATAGAGCGGTAGTTAGAGTCAATCTCATTGTTGAGTGTTGTTTTGTTCGTTGGGCCTTTGTTTTACCTGGGGATGATAATGGTACCTAACGGTAATATGGTTGTTTGAATATTGTTTCCAGGCTTCAATTTCCGGCCTTATTATTTCTACTTCCCTTTCGATGGATAATTCAGCTTCTGGTATTTCATCAGCACCTTCCACCTCCCAACTGTATTTTTTTTGCCTTGGGCCAAAGCGCCTGTAATTTACAGCCAGGGCAAATCCACTGGTGAGTCCTGCCAGGTGAGCCTCCCAGCTTACCTGTTCCTCTATTGGTAATAATCCCCAAAACAAACCTCCATAAAGAAATACCACAAGTAATGATAGGGCGAGCAAGTTGGGCTGCTTTCGTAGTAATCCGCTAAGGAAAATAAATCCCGCAAGAGCGTAAATTAAACCCGATGCACCGATATGAAAACTTGGCCTGCCAATAAGCCAAACGGCTAAACCAGATGCCAGCCAGGAAACCAGTACTACCCGGGTGGCTATTTTGGGATAGAAATAATACAAACCCGCTCCGAGCGCCAGAATAGGCAACGTATTACTGGCTAAGTGGCCCATGCTGCCGTGTAATAGTGGTGTGGTAAAAACGCCCATCAGTCCGGTAAAATGCCGGGGGAAAACCCCGAATCGGTAAAGGTCAAGCAGAAAGCGCTGATCCACCCAAAACACAAACCAAATAAGTATTACAAAATAGAATGGTTTTATGATAAAGCCCAGTCCGGTGGTATTTTCCACCACCTCCGGATCAGCGGGATTATATGTGCCGTAAAGTCTTTTCACAGTGTTTAAATGTAGTATTTTTACCTGCCTGAATTTTACAGTAAATGTCAGCACCTCTTGCCGAAAGATTACGGCCAAAAAGCTTTGAAGATTACATTGGACAGGAAGAACTACTTGGCAAAAATGGTTCCCTTAAAAAACTGCTCGATCAGAAAATAGTTCCCTCTATGATTTTTTGGGGACCACCCGGAGTTGGTAAAACCACCCTTGCGGGATTGATCGCCAAAGAAGTTCAGCGACCATTTTTTACTTTAAGTGCCATCATTTCAGGCGTAAAGGATGTTAGGGAGGTCATCCAAAAAGCCGAGAACCAGGGCCTTTTCGGGCAGGGAAAGACGCCTATTCTTTTTATTGATGAGATTCATCGATTCAGCAAATCGCAACAGGACAGCCTTTTGGGCGCTGTGGAAAAAGGCACTGTATCCCTTATTGGTGCTACTACTGAGAATCCCAGCTTTGAGGTAATCTCGGCCTTACTGTCTCGCTGTCAGGTATATGTGTTAAAATCGCTTGACAAAGCCCACCTTGATGAAATGCTGGACAGAGCTCTTTTAAAAGATGAGTGGCTCAAAAACAAGAACTTAAATATTAAAGAGCGCCAGGCCCTCTTCCGCTACAGCGGAGGTGATGCCCGCAAACTATTGAATACGCTGGAACTTTTGGCAGGCAACGTAAAGCAAGGCGAAGCCATTACAAATGAGCTGGTTGAGCAGCTTTTGCGCAACCGCCCGGCCATGTATGATAAAAATGGCGAGCAGCATTACGACATTATTTCAGCTTTTATAAAATCCATACGCGGTAGCGACCCGAATGCCGGGGTGTATTGGCTGGCCCGGATGATTGAAGGTGGTGAAGATCCTGATTTTATTGCCCGCAGGCTGCTAATACTTGCATCTGAGGATATTGGTATGGCTAACCCCAATGCACTTTTGCTGGCCAACTCAACTTATGATGCCGTAAAAAAAATAGGTTTCCCGGAAAGCCGGATCATTTTATCGCAATGTGTGGTGTATCTGGCTACTTCGCCAAAAAGTAACGCGAGTTATGAGGCTATTGGTAAAGCCCAAAAGCTGGTAAAGGAAACCGGTGATTTGCCCGTACCTCTGCACATAAGAAATGCCCCCACCAAATTGATGAAGGAACTGGGCTATGGTGCCGATTATAAATATGCTCATAGCCATGAAGGTAATTTTGTAGATCAGGAGTTTTTGCCAAAGGAAGTAAGCAACACCAAATTATACGAGCCCGGCAATAATGCTAAGGAAAATAGCATACGCGATTGGCTGAAAAAGATTTGGGCGAAATATGGGTATTAAGTTTTGTTGTTTGTGATTTGTAGTTATAGATAATTCCAGAATCTTTTAGTTTAAACCAGTAGCTAATTCAAAATAAAGGACAATATGAACTCACATGAAATAGATTACCGCCTGTTGGGCGAAGAAATGCAAGCCGTGGAAATTGAGCTTGACCCCATGGAAACCGTGGTAGCTGAAGCCGGTAGCCTTATGATGATGGACATGTGCATTGAAATGAATACCATATTTGGTGACGGCAGCAATCAAAATAAAGGTTTGTTTGATAAGTTTTTATCTGCCGGAAAACGAATGCTTACCGGTGAAAGTCTCTTTATGACAACATACACCAATACCGGGCAGGGTAAGAAAAAGGCGTGGTTTGCCTCCCCCTACCCCGGTAAAATCATCCCCATGGACTTAAGCGAAATGAGCGGAAAACTGGTTTGCCAAAAGGATTCTTTTTTATGTGCGGCTAAGGGGGTATCCGTTGGTATTGAGTTTCAAAAGCGTATTGGTACGGGGCTGTTTGGTGGCGAAGGCTTTATAATGCAAAAACTTGAGGGAGATGGGATGGCCTTTGTTCACTCCGGAGGGATGATTATAGAAAAGCAACTTCATACTGGTGAAACCTTAAAAGTAGATACCGGCTGCCTTGTTGCCTTTACAAATACAGTAGAATATGATATTGAATATATAGGTGGACTGAGAAACGCTGTATTTGGTGGTGAAGGTGTATTTCTGGCCAAGCTCACCGGCCCGGGTAAGGTCTTTATCCAATCATTACCCTTTAGCCGTTTGGCAGATAGAATTATTGCCAGCGCTCCCAAGATGGGCGGCAAGGGAAGAGAAGAAGGAAGTGTACTTGGAGGGTTAGGCAGACTGCTGGATGGGGATAATAGGTTTTAAGTACGTTAGTTTTTTCTTGTTTTAGCATCAGGTACAATCATTGTATTATTGCGGCCAATCATTTTTAAGAAATCAGTTTATGAGTAAATATCTTTTTGTGCTTGCGGTGGCGCTGTGCGGCACGTTAAACATATCAGCCCAAACCGAAGAAGACTTTAATGACTATGGGGTTATCCTCTTTAGGCAAATGACGGATAGCACACAAACTGAATTTGTTGATTTTATCCGAACCCGTGAGTATCATGAGATTATTGACCGCCAGCCTATGAATGATAATCAGAAAAGCCTGGCCAAGCACAAAATCAACGAAGCCTACAACCAAATGTATGTGGATTACCAGCGCTCCATACAGGAAATGGTAGAGAACTACAATTTTGAAATATTAGATGGAGCCACGTTTGAATACCTTGAAACCCGCCACGAACCACTTGATAACTCCAAGGATACTTATGCCATGAAAACCAATTTCATTTACAGAAATGATAGGGTGCAAACACAGGTAAGTTTTATTTATGATGTGGCCTGGCTGGATAAGGAACGCGGCTTTGTACTAATCAGCCCTTTAAAAGAAGTCTTTTAAACATTACGGTTGCCGAGCATAGGCACAAACCGGAAGTCACCATAATCGCTCACTTCCACTTTTCCATTTTCATGTTTGGTTAACAGCAGCATTTTTTGGCTGCCTGTGCCTACGGGTATTACCATACGCCCACCATTTTTAAGTTGCTCCACCAATTTCGGGGGAATATCAGGTGCACCTGCCGTAACTATAATCCGGTCAAAAGGCGCAAATGATGGCAGGCCTGCAAAACCATCGCCATACTTCATGGTAAAACTGTAACCCAGTTTTCGCATATTCTGGCGGGTAATATCAAACAGTTCCTTTTGCCTTTCAATGCTGTATACCTTCGCTCCTATTTCATCCAGAACACACGCCTGATAGCCGCTGCCCGTACCTATTTCGAGCACTTTATCACCTGGGCTTACCTGCAATAATTCGGTTTGAAATGCCACCGTATAGGGTTGTGAAATAGTCTGCCCGGAAGCTATGGGAAAAGGCTTATCCTGGTAGGCATAATCTTCAAAAGAAGAATCAATAAACAAGTGGCGGGGTATTTTGCCAATGGCCTTAAGTACATCCTGCTGCCTTATGCCTTTGGCAATCAGTTCCCTAATCAATTTGTTGCGCTGGCCTTTATGTCTGGGTAAGTCGTTCTGCATAGCTGCCGCTAAAATGGTTATTATACCGGGTATAAAATAATCTATAAGGTACGGGTAATTAACAAGAATCTGTGAATAGCCGCATGGCTCTACACTTGCCCAACCTTACAAATGCCCTACATTTGCCGAAAATTTTTTATATGCTCAAAGTTGGGGTTCTTGGTGCTGGTCATCTTGGTAAAATCCATATAAAGTGTTTAGCTGGTTTACCTGATGACTATCAACTTGTTGGTTTTTATGACGCCAATGCTGAAACGGTAAAAAAGGTTGGCGAGGAGTTTAGTATTAAAGGTTTTGATTCTATTGAAGACCTTATTGCTGCGGTAGATGTGGTGGATATTGTTACCCCTACCCTTAATCATTATGATTGCGCAGCTAAAGCCCTTAAAAACTGCAAGCACGTTTTTATTGAAAAACC
Source organism: Schleiferiaceae bacterium (assembly GCA_963758205.1). GTDB lineage: Bacteria > Bacteroidota > Bacteroidia > Flavobacteriales > Schleiferiaceae > Owenweeksia. The sequence goes on along the minus strand of CAVWUM010000006.1, from coordinate 36,469 downwards.
AATTACTGAAACCCCTGAACAAGCCAAACAACTTATAAAGCTTACTGAAGAAGCCGGGGTGAAGGCCCAGGTTGGACATGTAGAAAGGTTTAACCCTGCCTACCTGGCCGCTCGTAATTACATCCAAAATCCCATGTTTATTGAAACGCACCGCCTGGCAGAGTTTAACCCCAGGGGTACCGATGTACCCGTGGTGCTGGATTTAATGATCCATGATATTGACATAGTGCTAGGCATGGTAAAATCAAATATTAAAAAGATAAGTGCCAGCGGTGTGGCTGTACTCAGCGATACTCCGGATATCGCCAATGCCCGTATTGAGTTTGATAACAATTGTGTGGCCAACCTGACCGCAAGTCGCATATCACTTAAAAATATGCGTAAAACCAGAATATTTCAGCGGGATGCGTATGTAACGGTTGATTTTTTGGAGAAAACCAGCGAGGTAATACGCATGCGCGATATTGAAAATGAAGACGATCCATTTGCTATGGTAATGGATTTGGGCAACGGCCGCAAAAAACAGATCTATTTTGAACAACCGGAAACTCTGAAAACCAACGCAATACAAGAAGAGTTAAGAAGTTTTGCATCGGCAATCAATAAAAAGGAGGATGTGAGCGTTAGTCTCGAAGACGGTTACCGGGCTTTGGACGTAGCACATCAAATCCTTGAAAAGATCAATCTCAATCTTAATGTGATTGCCTGAAATATGGCCAAAAAATACTCTTTAGCAGCTTTTGCTGCCATCATACTATTATCGTTTATTTCCTGCTCAAAAGATTGGGAGGCACAAAAACCTGTCTATCTCTCAATTCCTGAAATCCGATTAAACACGGACTATGTTAGCGAAGGCACCTCCAATAGCCGTATAACCACGGTTTGGATTTATGCCAATGGTGATGCCGTAGGGGTGTTTGAACTCCCCTGCACCGTACCGGCTATTTTAAATGAAGGTAATAATGAGATTACCATGTATGCAGGTATCAACCTGAATGGTACCTCTTCTTCCCGCGCCATTTATGAAGGCTTTGAGCCATTGCAGTTCGATCTCAATTATACACCTTCAGGCCGCGCTGTGGCTGATACCATTGAGATTGACTCCGCCAACCGGGTTACGGGTTACCTGAGCAGGATAACCGTAAATATCATTGAAGACTTTGATGGTGCCGGCCTCAACTTTGAAAAAACAGGTGGAAGTGACACCAACCTGCGGAAGACCGGTATTAACGATCCCAATAATTTCCTTAATCTTCAAAACCCTGCAGAAGATAATGGCCGGGCCGGTATTCTTTACACTACCACCAATAATGATCTGGCCGAAGTGGCATCGGTAAAATCGCTGCAATTGCCGGTTGGTGGCGAAAACGTATACCTGGAGATGAACTACAAGTGTAACATTCCATTTATTGTTGGTGTTATATCTGATGTTCCGGGTGCAACTATACAACAGGCTACAGCGGTAGTTACCCCAAAAAGTGACTGGAATAAGATCTATATAAACCTGGTTACGGAGGTAAGCTCTCAACCAACGGCATTAGGGTATAAAATATACTTCAGGGCCGATCATCAGGATGGGCTTGATACAGGCCGGGTGTTTTTAGACAACTTAAAACTTGTTTATCAACGCCTATGAAAAACTATACCCTCCAGCGGTTTAAATATATGCTTTGGGATGTTGTAGCTGCCTGCATGAGCTATAGCATCCTCTATATTTTCAGGAGGGTGGTACTAGATATTCAAAGCATTCCTTTTGAACTGAGCTTTGAGTTCTTTTCCGGTACTTATTACCTGGGGTTATTTTTTGTAGCCCTGTTTTGGCTTACTATGTATTTCATTACCGGTTTTTACCGGGATATTTTCAGGAGATCAAGATTAAAGGAGTTTATCTACACCTTTAATGCATCCTTGCTGGGCAGCATCTTTATTTTCTTTGCCCTTATACTTGATGACTGGGTTTCTAACTACACTGACTATTACCGTGGTTTTCTTATATATTTCGGCAGCCATTTTTTAATTACGAGCTTGTTCCGCTTTTTGCTCAGTACGGCTACCAGCAATCGCATACGTAAGGGTAAAATCACCTTCAATTCCGTTTTAATTGGCAGTAACGATAAGGCTGTGGAGCTTTATAATGAAATAGGAAATAAAACGAGTACGGGTAATCATTTTGTAGGTTTTGTGAGTGTACACAACAACATCCGTTTTTTAGTTGAAAAAAATCTGGAGCATTTAGGCACCCATACCCAACTACCTGAGATTATTGCTCGTCATAACATTGACGAGGTGATTATTGCGATTGAATCCTCCGAACATGAAAAACTTGAAACCATTATCAATATTTTGGAGGATACCAACGTTAAGGTAAAAATGATACCAGACACCTACGATATTATTTCGGGTAAAGTAAAGCTCGAATCTATAAGTTCAGCCCCTCTTATTGAAATCAACCACGAGTTGATGCCCATGTGGCAAAAAGTGATAAAGCGCGTTTTTGATGTAACTGTTTCCAGCCTTCTTTTAATCCTGCTCTCCCCTGTTTTTATTTTCAGCGCTATAATGGTGAGGCTATCCAGTAAAGGCAGCATATTTTTTACACAAAGCAGGCTAGGCCAGCATGGGCGCGAGTTCAAAATGATTAAATTCCGAAGCATGTATGAGGATGCTGAAAAAAACGGTCCTCAGCTTAGTAGCGAAGATGATGAACGCATAACCCCGTGGGGGCGTATAATGCGTAAATATCGCCTGGATGAACTGCCTCAGTTTATTAATGTGGTGCTTGGCGAAATGTCTATAGTAGGCCCAAGACCTGAAAGAGCATATTACATTGATAAAATTAAAATGAAGGCTCCCCACTACAAGCATCTGCAAAAGGTAAAACCCGGTATTACCTCATGGGGTATGGTAAAGTATGGCTATGCCGAAAATGTGGATGAAATGGTGCAGCGCCTTAAATACGACATCATCTACATTGAAAATATGAACCTGTTTAATGATCTTAAGATTTTGATCTATACAGTTCTTATTGTTCTTCAAGGCCGCGGAAAGTGATAGACTTAGACGCGTTTAAAAAGGAAGCCTCTGATAAAAAGGCCGAAAACAAAAAGTTTTACCGCAAACTCAAGTCCGTAAATTCTAAGAAGCTGGATCAGGCTTTTCATCAGGCACATGATGAAGCCTTTTCGTGTATTGACTGCCTTCAGTGTGCTAATTGCTGCAAAACCACCGGCCCTCTTTTTACAAATGCTGACATTGACCGACTGGCCAAACATTTCCGCATTAAGGCCGCGGACTTTATGGATCAGTACCTGCGAAAAGATGAGGATGGAGATTTTGTATTGAAAACCACCCCCTGCCCTTTTTTAGGTGACGATAACTACTGCAGCGTTTATGAAAATCGCCCCAAGGCCTGCCGCGAGTACCCACATACCGACCGAAATAAGATGCACCAGATATTAGAGCTTACCCGAAAAAATGCAGCCATGTGTCCTGCAGTGCACTATGTTACAGAGTCTCTAAAATCTCAGTTCCGTTAGGTGCCCAATAAAAAAGCCGACCACATAATGTGGCCGGCTTGGCAATATTATATTGTGATGCCATTATTTCTTCAGGGCATCGCGTATTTCTTTTAAAAGCTGTACTTCCTTCTGTTGGTTGTGGTGGAGCAGGATCCGGAGACTCCTCTTTCTTTTTAAGGTAATTGTTATAGGTTTTTACAATTAGGAATACCGCAAAGGCTACAATAATAAAGGTAAGCACTATGTTGATGAAGTTACCATAATTAATGGCTACTTCGGCTACTTCTGGTGTTACAACCTCTTCACCCTGCATTATGGCGGGCGCGCCTTCCTTCAATATTAATTTGAGGTCAGCAAAGTCAACACCACCCAGAGCCAGACCTATAGGCGGCATAATAATATCCGCCACCAGCGACTTTACAATAGCACCAAAATAGGTAGCCATAATAAAACCTACTGCCAGCTCCAGCACATTGCCGCGCTGAATGAACTCCTTAAATTCCTTTAGCATAATTGTTTAGTTTTAGGATTAATTTGGATAAAAATATCTCATTTGCTTATTGAATTACACACGTTCACTAACATTTTAATAAAAATTTTGTCACTTAGTTAAAAACAATAATCATATACTTACAAATATGGAGTTAGCACACATTGAAGAGAGCTTTATTGACATCGGAGGCCAGTTTTTTACCAGCGGTTTTGACATGCGCGAAAGATTGCCAAACATCAAAGCCATACTGTTTGATTGGGATGGATTATTTAATGATGGCGCCCGCAGCTCCGATACAGAAGCTGGTTATAGCCAAATAGATGCCACGGGCGTTGATTTGCTCAGACAGGGATTTTACCTTGCCTTTGGCAAAATGGTAAAAACGGCCATTATTACCGGATCAAAAAACAGCAATGCCCATGAGTTTGCCAGGCGTGAAAACATTAATAATGTGTATTGTGAATCCAGAGACAAGGAAATAGCATTTCAGCATTTTTGTGATAGTCATAGCATTGATCCATCGGAGGTGATTTATCTTTTTAGCGATGTTACCGATGTAGCCGTAGCCGCTAAGGCTGCAATAAGCTTGGCGGTGGGCAGGGCCTGTAACCCCATCTTTATGGAATATCTTATTAAAGAAAAGGTGCCTGATTATATATCCAGTTGTCAGGGTCATGAAAATGCCGTTCGTGAATTCTGCGAATTACTATTAGGACTGTTGGATCAGCATTTTGATGCAATGAATGAACGCGCCACTTTTGGCGATAGATACGTGGCTTACAGAAATGCCAAATCCTCCATCAATACTGAGATATTGAAATGTGACTCAAGTGAGATTCTCGCCCCATAGAGTTTTCCGATTTCTTCCGCCACTGGGATATTGTATTATTGCACCAAACAAAATTTTACCATGAAAAAAATCATATTAGCAGCATTTATGCTAGCAGGTATATTACCTGCCACAGCACAGGATTTACCAGCCCCAAGCCCAACCGCCACTTTAAAGCAACGAGTTGGCCTTACCGATGTAACTATTATATATAGCCGCCCAAGCGTAAAAGAAAGAGAAATATTTGGTGAGCTCGTACCTTATGAAAAGATGTGGAGAACCGGAGCCAATATGAATACTACTGTTGAATTTTCAACTGATGTGATGATAAGTGGAAAAAAACTACCGGCCGGTAAATACTCCATGTTTACAATACCAACACCTGATAGTTGGGAAGTAATTTTCAACTCAAAGACTGACCATGGCGGCACTACCGGATATAGCAAAGAAAATGATGTGCTCAGAACCAAGGTAAACTCTACCTCTTCTGAAATGACTGAAACTTTTACTATTGATGTAAATAACATTTCAAGCGAAAGCGCCTCTATTGTTTTAATGTGGGATAAAACCAAGGTGGAAATACCATTTTCATTTGAAGTGAACGAAGTGGCTATGGCTAATATTGATAAAGCCCTGACCGAAAGCGATGAAGAAGGCAAATGGCGTGTTTACAGAAATGCAGCCAACTATTATTACAATAATAAGATGGATATGGATCAGGCACTGGATTACATGGATAAGTCTATTGCCGCCTACAAAACATCTTGGTACAGCTACTGGTTAAGAGCAGAAATACTTGCTGAAAAGAAGATGTACAAGGAAGCCATAAAATCTGCTGAAATGGCAAAAGAAGTAGGAATGAAAAGTGCCAAAACCGATGGAACAGATTTTGGTTATGGCGAAATGATTGACAACTCAATCACGGCATGGAAGGCCATGAAAAAGTAATTAATCAGCACTCACCGCTTGCAAACTGTGAGTAAAAGAAAACCCGTTCCGGAAAGTCCTGAACGGGTTTTTGATTTTTTTAAGGAGCCAGACGCTTCAAATCCCAACTATCATCATCTTTTCTTATATAAATCAGTCTGTCGTGCAATCGGCTTGAGCGGCCCTGCCAAAATTCAATACTATCAGGCATTACACGGTATCCCCCCCAGTTGTCAGGCCTTTCAATTTCTCCATCAAACTTCTTCTCCATTTCCGCAGTTCGCTCTTCCAGCATTTGGCGGTTCAGTATTACCTGGCTCTGTGGTGATGCCCAGGCCCCAATCTGACTTCCCCTGGGCCTTTCTTTAAAATAAGCATCAGATTCGGCTTCGGTAAGTTTTACAGCCTTACCCTCTACCCTTACCTGTCTTTCCAGCTCTGGCCAGTAAAACACCAGAGATACTAAGTTATTAACACCCATATCATGGGCTTTATGGCTTTGGTAGTTGGTATAAAATTCAAACCCTCCCTTAGAAATGCCCTTTAGCAGAACAACTCTTGAAGAAGGTCTGTTATTTACACCAACTGTGCTAAGTACCATAGCGTTAGCGTCATGCATAGCCTTTGGTTTGTATTCTTCAAACCATTTTGTAAACTGGTCAACAGGATTATCCGTTACATCAGTTTTACTAAGGCTGCCGGATGAGTAGTCCTGGCGCATATTTTGCAATTCGCTGTTCATATTATCGTTTCAAATAGATTGCTAATTTAAGCACAACCTTATATATTAGATTATAAATAAAAAAGTATGTCATTATTAATTGACAATCCAAATAAAGGAAGTTTACTTGTTGCCGAACCATTTCTTGGTGACTCTAATTTTGATAGAACCGTAGTGTTACTTTCTGAGCACAATGAGCAGGGCGCCATAGGCTTTGTTGTAAATCGCCCACTCGAAGTAAAGCTCAATGATATTGCTATTGGTTTTCCTGAGCTTGATACTATAATATACCACGGTGGGCCGGTGCAGGAAGACAGCCTGTTTTTCGTTCACAATAAAGGAGACCTTATTCCCGGTAGTGACCATATAATGGGCGATTTATATTGGGGAGGCGAACTTGAGGCCTTAAAGGAGTTGATACGCTGCGGTTTGGTAACGCGCGATAATATCAGATTTTACCTTGGATATAGTGGCTGGGGAATGGGCCAATTATCACATGAAATTGACGAAAAATCATGGTTGATAATCGGCAATAGTGCTATTAACCTTTTTAGCGATAATCCCACCGAAATGTGGGGAAAAGTACTGATGGCTATTGGTGGAAATTACCCGCTTTGGGCCAATAGCCCGGCTGACCCTAATTTAAACTAGTCAGCCCAAGGCTGCTGCAATGTTCAACTCAGCAGTAAGCTTTTGAGAGCAATTATTGATAAATGTCTTCTTTTTGTAACTGCCTACCCATCTTACTCCGCTGCTGGCATTGGTCAAAAACATCTCATCGGCCTTTTGTATCTCAAATGGCGAAAAGCTTTTTTCTAAAACAGAATAGCCAAGTTTTTTCAAAGCTTTAATTACATTTTTACGCATTACACCTTTAAGGCAGCCATCGCTGAGTGGTGGGGTAATTACCTCCTCACCTTTAACTATAAATACATTGGCGCTAATAGCCTCACAAACGGACTTATCATCATTTAATAAAATACATTCGTCCAGTCCATTCTCCTTACGATAGATAGAAGCCACGGTATATAGCTGCGCTGAAGTACTCTTAATGTTTGAAAGTAGGTTTTTCTGTTTGTGAAAGTCCTTAAAAACATCCACCACAAGACCATTGGTATTGAGCTTATAAGTAGCACTTTCCAATTCGCTTACTGTAATAATAAACTCAACATCATTGGTATCAGGAGTGTATAGCCCTCCCTCCTTTCTATATACCAAAAACTTTACGCGAGCCGCTTTACCACTAAGGCCATTAGCCTTAAGAGTAAGTCTGATTTGTTCCTCAATGTACTCAGGGGAGTATGTGAGTGGAATCTCCATCCTTACGATCCGCATGGAAGACATCAGCCTGAAGTAATGATCTTCCCAAAAGTTGAGGCGCCCGTTGGAGTATTTAAGGCTCTCAAAAATACCATCACCATAGTTGAGAGCACGATTGTTAATTGCGGTGGTTATTTTATCTCCTTCGGTAATGGTGCCATTGTGATTATAATGCATGATAACGTAGATTGGCCGGCAAATGTATTAACTAAAAAGACCCCATTCCGCCTTAGCGAAATGGAGCCTTTTCCATGTTCAGTTTTTAGCTTATTGCTTAATAATCTTTTTTACAGCCGTGCCTTTGTTTGAACTTAATTCAACCATGTACACACCCGCTTTAAGGTCAGATAAATTAACCGATTTCTGATCACGGCTTAATGAAATGGTTTTAACCACTTTGCCAGTGATATCAGTAATGCTAAGGTTGCTTATTCTGATATCTGCATCCTGTACCTCAAAGTAAAGGTCTTCCACAACAGGGTTAGGATACATGCTTACTTTGTCGGCAATTGAGGCCTCTTCGAGGCCGATATTGGTAAATATTTGAGTATAAACTCTTGGTACAAAAAATCCCATCACAGTATCAATATAGGCTTTAGATTGCGCCTTATTATTCGGATTTGTTTCATTTGCTCCTAAAGGATCAGCTGGATCCCAAAAATCCCAGGGATTGCTATTTACCTGAAATGGAAGAGCCGGATTTGGAGGCATAATGTTGAAGGTGAGAATATTCTCCTGCCTACCTCGATTATAGATGTTGTTTCTGGCCTTCACACTGATTGGATCCTGGTAACTTGCCTGGATAGCCGCATTGTTATTTCCTAAAGAATTGGCGATTCTTATAGCAGTATGACTACCAGCTACATCAACTACCGGGAAAAACTGCATACCCACAGGTACCTGCACCACACCTGAATAATAAGGTGCAAAGAAATCGAAACGACAATGAGTAGAAACCATTTCCACATCACCAGCCTCTAACCATGTAGAATCGCCAAGTGCGCCACCAAGATTTAGAACCATACGAACGTCACTGCTATATCCCGGATAGTTGATATAATTTCTACCTGTTGCATTGGTATCAATAACGGGCAGGCCCAGTGGAGTAGTTTGAGCCGTTAAAGTAACGGCACCACCAAATCCGTCCCAATCGCCAACAATACTTGTATCTATATATGGGTCACCCGCATTTACAGGGTCTCCATATAGCCCAGGACCTGAAGCGTCATATTGAAACTTGTTGATACTGGCAACTTCAGCATACTTATCAACAGTAGCATAAGCTAACACAGTGTAGCCTCCGGAACCTTGACCTACCAGAAATATATCATCATTATCCGCTTTGTAAGGGTTACCATCTACAGCAATGGTCTTACGTACCCATCTCACCGCTGTTTTAGCGTCCTGAATGGATTTATAAACTGCAAGCAAATTTGTACCTCTACGTAAATCCAGATTGGTACTGTTGGCTAACCAACCAACACGGTAACTGGCCGAAATAGCAACATAACCCTTCTTTGCAAAGCGCTTACAGATTTCAACTGCAGCACTATCAGTTCTCGCGCCCATTGGGCTAACTAATCCTTTTGGCAGAAAGCTTCCGGTATGAAAATATATCATAACAGGTCTGCTGGTGGCAGTGTCTGTTGATGGGTCAGGCTGATATATATCGCATTGCAGCGGGAGTAATTGGGGGCCACCCACACTTGCCGGGGCATATTCATTAAAGTTTATTCCATAGGTAACGTCTTTGGTCACCGTAATTTGAGAAGATGTAAAGACATCATCTCTGTAACGGGTTTGACCGTTAACATGTAAAGTGCCTAGCAAAAAGGCCAAGGCAGCAAATCCACATAGTTTTCTTTTCATAAGAAGCGTTTTAGAAATTTAGAAATTAAGTTAACATTTTATTTTAAATCATAAGTTACCGAAAGGTAAATCAACCGTCCTACCCTTGGGCCTCCATAAACTTGAAACACCTGATTGTTAAGAAGATTGCTTGCACCTAACTTAAGGTTGATATCTGGCTTTTTAAATCCATAGCTCACCTGAGCGTCCAATAGGGAATAATTATTAATGAACCCTGTAAATTGAGGAGAGCCCTCAAATAAAAATCCTTCAATCCATTTGTAAGTCACGTTAAATCCAATATTTTTTAAAAACCAAACACTAAGTTCTCTACCGCTTATACTTAGGTTATACTTGTGTTGCGGAGTATTAAAGGCTGGTATTATTGGATCATCTGTGGCTGTGTTTAATACATTCCAGGTATAGTTTCCAGCCAACATATATTTATCCCAAAAGTAGTAGTTGGCACCTATACTAAAACCCTGAGTGGTTACCTGTTCTTCGGCATTTGCTGCAATTCTATAGGCCTGTGTTCCACTAAGTCTATCGGCAGGGCCTGCGCCAGGATCATCATCTATCTTAACTCCAATATTAAAACCAATAAAATCCTGATACCAGCTATAGTAATAATTTAAGTCGAGGAAAAGCTTTTGCCATAGCGTAGTGCGATATCCCGCCTCTACGGTTTGCACCCTTTCCGGACGTACTGGATCTATTGAGTAATAATCCCATTTGTAATTAGCCCTTGCCTGAACCCCTGAAGCCAAAAAATTGCTGATATCATCAGCAGTTACTAAAGAGTCATAGCCCTCAAGGTTACCCAGTAAAATGGCCCTGCCAACATTATAATATAAGTATTGATCCTGCAAAGTGGGATTTCTTATGGCAGATGAAAAAGAAACCCGAATAGTATTGAGGCGATCAATATTATAAACCGCAGAAATAGCCTGAGAGCTTAAGAAATCAAAATTTTGATTTTTATCAACGCGTGCAGTAATCCCGGCTTTTAGCTTCTCACCAAATAAACGCTCCCAACCTACAAAGGCTCCAACTTCATAGTTGGATATTTCCACACCAGCCGTATCTCTGAAAATGGTTCCATCCGAATTTGGTCTGTATAAGCGGCCATTTCCTCCAAGTGTAAACTTTCCAAAGTAATTTTCATCAAAGGCATATTGCCCCTGTATGTGGTATAAAGATGATTTATCGAAAAACCTTGAACCGCCCTCATTAAAACTGTGCGATGTAATGTAGGTAAATAGCGAATCAAACTGAGGCGTGCCGGGTGTGAAAGCTTCTTCTGAACCATTAGCCAGATTTACAGTATTTCTGGTTTCAGCGTGTAAGCTGCGAAGAAAATCCAAAGTGTCTGCCAAAATAGTATTTAACTGGCTTTCAAACTCTTCTCTACTTTGATTGGGATTAGGATACCCCGGAAGTGTTCTAACCTGTGGCGCACCAAGAAAGCTCCAGAAATTTCGATAGGTACTACCCCACGCACCTTCATCTATATAAGCATTTTGCATTTGCAAAGCTGTAAAGTAGGCATCATAAGAGTTTCCTGCATCTTCATTTGTGCTGTATGCTCTTATAAACCACTTGTCTTTTTTGTTTATTTCAAACCTGTTTTGGTAGAACTGTATATCCTTAAGGCTATAGCGGTTATCACCCTGATAAACGGTGGTTCCGTATCCAAAATTGAAAGCGTAAATAAGCTCCAGGTTTTTCTGTAATTTATAGTGTAATGCAGCACCCAGCTTCAGGTTTCTGGTGTCATAATCCACAAGGTATTTCTCTTCAATGCCAGATCGGTAATAATTCCCCAAGCCAGGATAGGTCTTAATATCACCTCCATCATCAAACCTAACTTCATCCCCATATCGGTTTATGGCATCATAACCACCAGGATTATCCCGCCCTTCCTCACTTTGCTCAGTAGGATCCAGATTATCCGCCTCCCAATCATCGGCAGTTAAGTAGTATAAATTGATTTTAAAAGCCAGGTTGTCGTACTCCTTCTTTCCTATCCTAAAGGCTTCTCCATACCTCACAGCTACCTCATACAGATTTCGTTCTCCGCCTTTAAGCATTACGCTCAGCCCCTGATAGTCAAACGGATTCTTAGTGGTCATGGAAATAACCCCATTGAAAGCCCCCGGCCCATAAAAAGCGGTACTTGCTCCAGCAATAATATCTACATTGGCAATGTCAAGCTCAGAGGCCCCTAAGAAGTTGCCTAGGCTGAAATTAAGCCCCGGTGCCTGGTTATCCACACCATCAATAATTTGTAATGAACGTACCGGTGAGGTACTGTTGAACCCCCGGGTGTTAATTACCTTAAAACCTATACTGGCGGAGGTTAGGTCAACGCCCTTCAGGTTGCCCAATGCATCATAAAAACTTACGGCCGGGGTTTCTTTTATAGCTATGTTGTCAAGAGCCTCAACTGTTAATGCACTTTCCCTCTGCTTTTGGCTAAGGCGCTGTTCTACCACGCTTACTTCGCTCAACATTTCCTTGTCTTCAGCCAGGTTTACAGCAATTTTATCATTGGCAGTTTTTACTACCACTTCCTGTGGTGTATATCCAATAAAGCTAATTTGAAGGGTTACAGGAAAACCGGAGCCGGTTGGCAGCTTTAGAGTGAACTTACCATCCATGTCAGTGGTGGTACCGGCTGTGGAACCTTTTATCACCACATTGGCACCAATTACAGGCTCTTTGGTTTTGGCATCATTTACAACGCCATTAATGGTTTGAGCGTAAATACCATTTATAGCAAAAACAAATATGAGCAAGATGTTGAGCAGCTTCATTATGTATGCATAATAAATTAGAAGTGGAAATCTACAAAAAATTAGCCGCTGCTAACCTAAGCATTTACCGTAAGCAAAAATTCTATTTTTGCAGCCGCTATGATTGACAACAAAAAAATAATAGTTGTACTACCGGCTTACAACGCTGCCCGTACACTGGAAAAAACCTACAACGAAATTCCTTTTGACATTGTGGATGATGTTGTACTGGTGGACGATAAAAGTTCTGACGATACCGTAGAAGTTGGTAAAAAACTGGGAATAAAGCATATTATCTCTCACCCGAAAAATCGTGGTTATGGTGGCAACCAAAAATCCTGCTATAACAAAGCGCTTGAAATTGGTGGTGACATAGTAATTATGCTCCATCCCGATTACCAGTACACACCTAAGCTTATAGAATCACTCAGCTATATGATAGCCAATGATCTATACCCGGCTATGCTTGGCTCCCGAATTTTAGGAAAGGGGGCGCTAAAAGGCGGTATGCCCTGGTATAAGTACGTAGCCAACCGTATTCTTACCCTAACTCAAAACATCCTTATGAACCAGAAGCTATCGGAATACCATACCGGTTACCGGGCTTTTTCGAGGGAGGTATTGGAAGCCGTGGATTATGAAGCAAACTCTGATGACTTTGTATTTGATAACCAAATGCTGGCGCAGATTTTTTATAAAGGATATGAGATTGGTGAAATAACCTGTCCTACAAAATACTTTCCTGAAGCATCATCAATAAACCTAAAAAGGAGCTCTATTTACGGGCTTGGTGTACTTAAGGTTTCTTTGCAATATCGCCTGGCAAAATGGGGTTTAGTAAAACCTGCCTATCTCAAATAAAACGGAAAAACATATATCCCTATGCAAACCCCGCTTAGTATAATAGCCGTATTTACCGCACCTGAGCTGGGTTTTACCGGAAATACTTCAGCAGTACTTTTTACGGAAAAACCGTATTCAGACGAGGAAATGCAGCGTCTGGCAGCAGACCTCAATCAACCAGCCACCACTTTTTTGTGGCCTACAGGTGAGCAGAACTGCTTTAATGTTAGATGGTTTGCACCGGATGCTGAGATAGGTCTTTGCGGTCATGGCTCCCTTGCCGCGGTAGCTTATCTGCACAACCATCACAAAACAGATAAAATGACCTTAGCCTACCGTAACGGAAACATAAAAGGCTACACCAATAATGATGTGACCTGCGCTATGGAACTCGCGGCTATTCCCGTTACCGGAGAAGTTGATCCTCCAAAGATTTTAGAAGCGGGGCTGGGAATCTCCGTAAAGGAATACCATACCACAGACAATAAGCAGATTGTAGTGGTAGAAAGCGAAGAGGCTTTGAAGAAAATGACTCCCGATTTTGAAAAACTGCGGGAGTCTGATGTATTTGGGTACAGCGTTACCGCGCCTGGCGATAATGTTGATTTTGTAAGTCGCACTTTGGTTCCTCATGTACAGCAACTGGAAGATCACGCTACGGGATCATCTCATGCCGCTCTTACACCCTTTTGGGCAAACAGGCTTGGCAAATCAAAAATGGAAGCGCTGCAGCTGAGTAAACGCGGGGGTAAGTTTTTTTGTGAAGTGCACAACGATCAGGTAAAGCTTACCGGCCAGTACACCATAATTGCTGAAGGCCAAATGCTGTTGTAATCAGTACAGGCATGGTTTTAAATTTGGTGCCCTGGCGCTAATAAACTTCTCGCTTACACTACTTTTTACAGCCTTTTCCAGCGATTTCATGTCCTTACATTTAAACTGCTTAATAGCACCTGGCTTATTCCAACCTTTTATGTGGCTATACCAAATGGTATCCAAAGCTGTGAGTTTATCCAGGCCGGCATAAGTTCTTGCCAGCAGTGCGGAATCGGTTGGTGTAAAGCTTTCATCATCTGCAATGGTTTGAGCCACATTCGCATACCGCGAAAATTTCAAAGAATCACAATGCCCAAGGTAACAAACTTGGTATTGCTGTAAACTCTCCATAAACAGCTCAACACCTACTCTATCCCTGTCAATATTTTTACTGATCAGTGAGTCAATCAGGTTCAGTTCTCCTCCCCTTATGGTGTCATCTCTGGTAATTAGTTTCAGGTTGTATTCAAATTCATTGGTATGAAATATTACATCCTCAATATCTACTTCCAGTAATAGTGAAAAGAACATTTTGAGATTTTCTCTTGCGTTGTCTTCCGCTTGCTTCAGGATATTTCTCTCCAGGGCTTGTGACCTGAGCTTATTCAGGGCTTCGCGCTTGGCCTCCAATACATGCTCAGGATTGTTTTTATTACTGGCCAGTATAATCTCAAAACCTTTTACTCCCTTTTCAGGGATAAACCATGGATTGATGGTGTAGGATAACAACTTTGGCTCAAGGCCGATGAAGTGAATCAGCTTTTTATCGGCATCATACTTGAAATTATCATCTGTAAAATTGCCAAAGTCAAACCCAGCCTTCACCCATCCGCGACCAAGTATCACCAATTGGCGATTTCGCTTAAAGTTATCGGCATAAACAGCGTTTAGCTCTTCGCGCTTGTAATCTTCAAAAATTGAAGGATCAACTCGAAGTTCAGCATCAGATACCTTCTCTTTATAAAGTCTCTTTAGCAGTGATTGCTCATTTCTTTCCTTAAGATTTTTGGTAAGGGCTTCAATAAAGGCATAATAATTTGGATCGCTGGTTAAATCAGGAAAAGCACTATGAAAGTACTCTTTGATTTTTTTACCCTGGTTGAAGTCTTTAAAGCGAACGCTATCCTGTTCTTTTAAAGCCGCAATGGCTAGCTGAAATTGCTGGTTCAGATCATTGGCTTTTTCAGCAAAAGCTTTTGAAGTAGTATCAATCTCCTCAATATATTTTCCTTTAAGGGATACCACTACTTCTCCATAATATTCCGCAGTAATTAATTCTCCTATATCCTTGATGCTCTTTAAACTAACCGGTGTGTCCTCAAGTTTGGGTGACGATGGTTTAAATATTCCGAAAGGATCAAAAAAAGAAAATACCAGCACAGCAGCAACTACAAGCACTATTTGGACCGCCAGCGAAAAGAACCCACTTATTTGTGAAAAGAATGGCATTAGTCTTTTTCGTATTTAAGGTTTACCGGGGTAATAAACTCCCCTTCGCCAAATGATATGTAAATCTCTTCGTATCCAAGGTTCCTGAGCATGCCCGATACCATAAGGCGCGTTTTAGTTTCAGTGGTGCGTCTTATCCCTAGGTATGGCAACTGCTTGCGTATATCCAGTTCGGCCTCTTGGTAAAGCCGTTCATGGTCCATGATGTCCATGCTATTCAAAAAAGCATTTTTAGTAATGCTGTAGTCAATCTTGTATTTCTCAAAAGGATAAGAAAAATCAAGAACCTCTACTGCCGGCAGTTTCAGTTCAATGCGTTTGCCTTCAATTTTTACGTCCTCTGGTTTTAGTTTATTAAGATCAATACCCGTTTTTACTATTGCTTCTGAGTAAGCCAAAAAACGAGCTTCGTTAACAGTTATTAAACCTAGCAGACGCTTATCCTTGGTACCAAGAATTACCTTGTCTACAACAGCTTCGCAGGTAGCCAGCTTGTTTACACTTTGTATTTTACTAACCACCAGGTACCGATCATCCGCTTTGTTGCAGGCTACTATTATAGCAACCAATAAGATGTAAGTGAAGAGTTTCATTACCCTACACTATTAGGATCCGTAAACTCCTTTTGTGATGGAGGCTGGCTATCTGCCGTCACAGGCTTAGGCACAGGACTCTCTCCTGGTGCCAATGTCTTGTTTCCGGTCAGCATTTTTTTTGCTGCTGAAGCAGATCCGCTAGCAGTATTATGAATTTGAGTGGCGGGATTATCCACTGGCTTATTAGCAGATTCAGGCGGGGCAACATCTACAACCTGTTTTCTGTCCTTTAAAAATTCCAGCGACTTGTTACCAAAGTAGAAGGCAATCATCATCAGGTAAGCTGTTTTGAAGAACTCAAAATTATCAATGAAGTACTCATTGGGGTGAAGCCTGTCATTAAAGCTTAACGAGGCTATCATCATTGCCAAACCGCCAATAAGTAATGAAATGGCTATTGTGCCTCTTACCGTTCCGTTGGGTAACCCAAGAGTTTCATCTTTATGGGGGTTTTCAGTGGGCTCATCAGGTGCGGCATCAGGATTTACAGCTTTGGCTTCACGCAATCTGCGCCAGTCATCATCTGTCCAGCCCATATTAATGTTGTAAAAACCAATGGCCCAAGAAAAGTATATGAGCAAAATGGCCATCCAGCTTACTATAATAAAAACGGCCAGGTTGAAGTAGAAATCCTTGTCTTTACTACCTATGATAAAGAACACCAGAAAACCCACAAAAAATAATACGCTGATAATCAGACCTACTTTATAGGGGCTATTGGTGAGTTTACTTTTTTTACTTGGTTGAGAGGCCATGGTTATGAAGCTTTAAGGTTTTGTTGTTTAACATTGTCCGACTTAACGATGGTGCGAACGGCAGTACCCTGCTCTATTGCACTGCGCAGCTTAGTATATATTTTTTTGAAGGTCTCAAGGCTGTTGGCTTTAAACAATTGCTGGTCAGAAACTTCAAGGGTGTTGGTAACCACAATGCTGGCCTGGCCCGGTAATTCATCCACTCCATTTTGCAGCCAAACTGAGCTAAAGCCTTTTACTCCGCTGAGTTTTAGAGGTACTGTGTACCAGTCAGCGTATAGTTGCTGATACCTCGCGGCAAATGTGTTTGGTTCGTGATCCATCTCTACACGGTATTGACCTGCCGGAATTTGTACGGCTGCTTTTGCTGTAGCGTCTGCTCCTGAATCCTCCAGTGTGTAGCCGTAGAACTCCTCATTCAGGTAAAGCATACCGATGGTGGTAGTGCCGTCATCCGTTTGACGAATAATACTTAGTGTTATTCCTTTGAAATTATCCTCGGGAACAATTGATTTTGGGCTGTTGATAGCTTTGCTTTCACTGGAAGTTGTGATTCCACTGGCTTGGTTTCGCTCTTCTTTCTCTTTATCAAAAATCTTTTTTATTCTGCCCCAAAACTCCTGAAAGAAGCGACCAATAAGCCCCGCAAAACCCAGCAGCCATAGCCAGATCTGATCAAGAATTTCAGGCCTTTTTACTAAAAAGACGATGCCAAGGGTAAGCAGGGCTACCAGTATTAAAAGTAAAAACCTGTTCATCACTTCAGTTTAACATAGCCTTTGCTTACCCAGCCGGTTACAATGGTTTCTACTTTATACCAACCGTTGGCTTCTTCAATCACTTTTACTTTGGCCCCCGCTGGTAATGGCTGGGCTACCATTTCAAATGATGTGGATGGGCCTCGTCTGATATTGAGCTTAGGTGGAATGGTTTCACCTTCCTTAGCGGTTTCCATAGTATGATCATGCTCACTACGGTCATGAGACAAAAGTTTATCCCTGAATTTATCCAGCGGGAATGCCGGACCCGGATCCTGCTTACGGCCTGGCGAAATCTCCTCATGGCCTAAGATGTGTTTTAGCTGGTAGTTTTCCAGCAGCAGCTGGCAAATTTCCTCACAGGCTTCCATTTGCTCCTGTGTATAGATGTGCCAATACCTTGGTGAGCTTTCATTTCGGTGGGTGGCCTGCATAGCCTCATTGGGTAGGTACTTTTTACCAAACCAGGCCGTAAACTCCCCTCCTGTTTTGGTGAGTACACCGGCATTGTCTAATTCAATGCCTATTGAGTATTTATTGTAACCGGTGCGGCCCATGTAACTGCTCGTACCTGCATGCCAGCTAATGGTATCAAAAGGTACCAATTGGTACACCTCGCCTTTACGGCCAATTACGATATGGGCAGAGGCTTTTATATCCGGGCGTACCAGATATTTGGCGGACGATTCAGAGTCACGGCCGGCTGTATAATGAATGATTATCGTGTCAAGATCTCCTGATTTAAACCTTGAGGTGTTTTTAGTGCAAGTAAGGTGTTGAACTCTTTCTCCCTGCAAAAGGTGTTTTGCAGTGTCGATGGTAAGTGTACTCATCTTAAGTATGATATTAAGGTTGGGTGAATGTGGGCTAAAGAACGATTTGACCTGATTTCAACTTTAAATAAACTTAGAGTTTTAGAGATCAATGGATTAAATGTAACCAAATTATTAATACATGTACCGAGCAGCGATTAGTCAGTTGTACTGCTTAGCCACTTACTTATGCGGCAGATTAAATGGTATTATAAATACGATAGGCTTACTCAATGAGCAACCAATATTTATTAATGTAATATTTCCCTTAAGCCTATATGAAGGGCGTAGTTTTGCCAACTCTTTCAGCCAAAAGGCGTGGTAAGCCATATCAATAATTGCAAATGACCAAAAAGCAGCAAAACATCTTAATACTCATTTTAGGCAGTGTGGCCGCTCTGGGCCCCTTTTCTATTGATATGTACCTGCCGGGGTTTCCTGCTATTGCTGATGATCTGGATACGGATATTTCAAAAGTTGCATTAACCCTTACCAGCTATTTTATTGGTATTTCAGTAGGCCAGCTCATTTACGGACCAATACTGGACAGATACGGTCGCAAAAAGCCCCTACTGATTGGTATGGGTATTTACATACTGGCCGTATTAGGTTGCGCTGCTGCGCCAGATGTTTATTCACTTATTGCCATTAGAGCATTAATGGCACTTGGCGGTTGCGTGGGTATGGTGGCCAGTCGCGCCATTATTCGTGATAGGTTTCCGGTAAGTGAAATTGCCCGCGTTTTTTCAACGCTTATTTTAGTAATGGGCGTGGCTCCAATTATAGCACCAACGCTGGGTGGCTTTGTAATAGCTGCCTTCGGCTGGAGGTTTGTATTCCTCTTTTTAGCCGTTTTTTCAGCTTTTGTAACCTTTTTACTTTACAGATTTTTAGAAGAAAGTCATTCGCCTGATTTAGAAGTATCATTAAAGCCGGTAAAAGTGGCCCAAGAGTACTGGAAGGTGCTGTCAAATAATACATTTATTATATACGGATTAGCGGGCAGCCTGGCCATGGCCGCCATGTTTGCCTACATTGGCGATTCATCATTTGTACTTATAGAGTTATACGGCTTTACTGAAAAAACGTATGGTTGGGTATTTGGCAGTAACGCAGCCGGATTTATTATCGGAAGCCAGGTAAACCGCTATGTGCTTAAAAAGCGAGATCCAAAAGTGATTACCTATGTTTTTGCCGTGCTGATGGTGTTAGTAGCTGTAACACTGGCAGTAAGCAATATCTCCAGCCTGTTAAGTGTAGAAGTGCTTTTGGTTCTCCTATTCCTCTTTATGTTCTTTTTAGGATTTGTAAACCCAAATACACAAGCCCTGGCATTGGAACCCTTCAGTAAAAACGCAGGAATTGCCTCAGCCTTGGTGGGCAGTCTCCGGATGTTATCCGGAGCTATCGCCACGGCTCTTATTAGCGTATTTCATAATGGTACAATTCAGCCTATGGTTTGGATAATATGTACCTGCGCTGTGCTTGCACTAGGGTTACTCCTTACCAAGCGAAATGAAATAACTCTTTATCCCGCAAGACAAAAAGCTTAAAATGCAGATGGGTCCTAATCCTCAAATATTGAAGGATCTTGTAAAAACCGAAATGCCCTTTGGTAAATATAAAGGCCGCCTCATTTGTGATTTACCTACGGCCTACCTTGAGTGGTTTCAAACCCAAGGCGTACCAAAGGGTAAAATAGGTGTACTGCTGGAAACAATGTTTGTAATCCGCACTGAGGGGCTTGATTACCTGCTCACTCCTCTTAGAAAATAGAGTCAGGGCTTAAGCAGCTGCTTTTTAATATCAGCATAAATAATGTGGAGCCAAAGCTCGTGCATCTTTTTGGAGAAATGAAGCCCGTCTTTAGCCACAAGCTCCAGTTTGTTATCTGCCGTACGGCTGATTGGTGTAATATCAAAATACTTCACGCCAAGCGAATCAGATATTTCTTTGTTGATTTTATTGAAGCGGTCAATGTCCATGGCTATTTCTTCCTTTCTGCTTCTGTCCGCGGCCGGTGTTACGCCCCAATCAGGAACACTAAGTACGAACACCCGATCCTTATCCCCGGCACCAAACCCTATGGCCTGCTCCAATAGTTTTCTGAACTCCACACGGTACTCTACCTTGCTTTTGCCCTGATACTGGTTGTTTACGCCTATCAATAAAGTTACAATATCATAATCGGGTGAAGGCTTTTCAGCCAATATGCCTTGTTGAAGATTGCTGGTTGTCCAGCCATTTTTGGCAATCACATCTACCGAAACAGTACCGATGGAATCATTAGCTTCCAGCTCATTCTTTAAAAGAAATGGATACGCATTTTGCTGCCCAATAGCGGTACCTACTGTATAGCTATCGCCTAAGGCCAGGTAATTGAATTTTTTGGGTTCAATAGAAGAAGTTTGTGGTGCTTCAGGCTCTGCAGATTTTTCGCAGGCTGCCACTAAAATAGTGAAGGCAAAAAGTAGAAATTTCATGAATAAGGCTTTGTGCAACTTACGCAAAACTACCATTAGGTGGATTATTGCGCCTGAATCATCTCTCTAAACCAATGCTTAAGCCAAGATTGATGTACGGATGTTTGCCAAACCCATTTTCAGTGTAGGCTCTAACGGGTTCACCCTTTACGGAGCCACTGGCGGTGTAAAAGGTATAAGAGCGATCTATCATACCAATGCCCATTTCAAAATCCAGCACATAGCGGTTTTTGCGTCCCTGCTTTAGCTTTATCGTCCGGCCAAAGTTCAGGCAAAAAACATAGTCCTTTTGGTTTTCGTTTCGCACTCCATCAAAAAAGTACCCCTCAAAAGCAAACTCGCTTTGGGTAAACCTGATTTGCTTTTCATTAAAATACCAATAGCGGTAGTAAAATGCTGGCTCTAAGTAAAATGTGCGGTACTCCTTAAAATAATATTTAAAATGGATACCCAGGGTATAGGCGTTGTAAAACCGATTGAATGTGTTCTGATTGGTGTAATCATACACACCGTTATTGGTGAAGGGGAAATAATCTTTATTATCAAATGTTCCGGACTGTTTAGTGGCAAACCTCACCCCAAGGTCAAGGCCTACGGTAATTTTTTTACCTACAATTTTTTCTATAGATAAGGGAATATTTCCAAAAATGTACTGACTGAATTCTGTGGTAATCCTGTAGTCCTGGCTATTTCTTTGTGCTTTTAGAAATGTAGCAGAGAGTAAAAACATAAATGCATAAAGTACTTTTTGCATAAACAGGTATAGGATATTGAAGTTCGGGCACGAAAGTATCTAAAACGAAGCTTTAATCGGCTTGTTGTAGTTTAATATGCACTTTGATAAACCCTGAAAAAAATAACCCCTGCCAATATTGGCAAGGGTTACAATCATCAGGTGATTAAAAATTTAATTCGCTGTTTTGCGAAGGGTAGATTTTGCAGAACCACCTTCATAGTAATTTTTAAGGATAGAGTCCATGGCTTCACGGCCATTGGCAATTGCCTCTACCTTCTCCCATAGCTGGGGACTAATAAGTCGCTTCAATGGCTGATCCAGTTTAGGGATATACTTAAATGCGGAAAGGAGTTGTTTGTCCCAGGTTTTGTGATAACGGAGTAAATCATCCGGATAGACGGTTTTGCGTTTAGTACCCTCTGAATACGCTCTGAAAGGCTCAGAGATATTCAGGTAGCCATAATCATCCGTAAGTTGTTCACCGGGCTGTATATCGCGTACAGCAATTTCAAAATCATAAGCAGTGGACAAACAGGTAGAATTAAAACTATGATTTACAAATCGACCGTTATCCCAGCACAGTACAAAGTTGCCATTGCTATTGCGGTACGAATATGTATCTATCATTTCTTTAGCTACAGGCCCCATGTGCTCAACTTCATTGGGGGCTATTTCCCGATCAAGTTCATCAAGCACCCAGGTAATTGTTCCTTTTGGTATTAGCTGTTTAGCGACCACACCATAGCCAATTTCATCAGATATAAATTTTACTTCAGTATGAGGATGTATCATTTTAGTAGTTGGGAATTTTTATCGAAATTATTGAATTGGACAATCCAAAATTCACTCCCTTATCTACTGATACTAAAATAATTAAGTTGATATTGAACCACTTAGATCGAAGCTGAAAAACTCAGCTAGTTTTGGCTCAAAAAAGTTTCCCAAAGGAACTTGTAAAAAAGAAAATCTTAATAATTGCTTAACCCCTGAAATTTCTGAGTACTTCCTTTTCACGTTCAGTAAGGCTCTCCTCCCCTTCGCGGTTTATCTTATCGAGTATGCGGTCTACTTCTTCGCTCTTCGCCTTTTTATCCGCATTGTACTTATGATCCATATCTTCTTTTTCAGGCTCGTAATACTGGTAAAAGGATTTAGTACCGCTCATCAGCATTCCGGGCTTATAAATAATTATGAAGATGAAAATGAGCGTGGGTACCAAAACCAATACAATGGGTAATGTGTTTTCGATCAGCATTTCGGGCCTTATGGCCACGGCAATAAGCAAACCCACTATAGCTCCTCCCAGGTGTGCTTCATGACCAATATTATCGCGCTGCGCGCGGATTCCGTAAATGGAATACAATACAAAACCCAACCCGAAGGCCCAGGCGGGGAAATCAAAACCCGGGATTATGATGAAACCCAATTTCATTTTTGGAAACAAAGCAATAGCCGCAAAGATTACCCCGCTTACAGCCCCACTGGCACCTACAGCCCGATAATAAGGCGTATTGCGATGAATGAAAAGCGCCAATAGGTTTCCACCTAAAAGGCTGCCGATATAAATAAGCAGGAAAAACAGCGGACCGAGATAGGCTTCAATATGGCCGGCAAAAAAATAAAGGCTTAGCATATTAAAAAACAGGTGTGCCCAACTCACATGTAAAAAACCGCTGGTAAGCAGACGGTAATATTCCTTGCCGTGCAACACCTTACCCACCTGAAATGTGCCTGCCTCAAAACCTGACGGATTATTAAATCCCTGAATACTGACCGTTACGTTGGCCAGGATAATGATGATTTCAAGTATTCCGAAGTTATCCAGCATTATTAAATATTATGCTTTTGGATTTCAGCTTTTATACTCGCCCTCAAGCCATCTGATATTTGCCAAAGTGGCTGACGCATATGTTCTTCACAAATGCCTTTATGAGCCAAGGCTGCCTTTATACCACCGGGATTACCCTCAGCAAAAAGCATTTTAGTAACCTCAAAAACCTTGTAGTGGCCCTCACGCGCCTTTTCAAAATCGCCAGCCAAAGCATCGCGCACCATTTGGGTAAACACTTCCGGAAAGCCTTGTCCGCTTACAGAAATCACTCCATCGCCACCGCTTGCAATCATAGGCAAGGTAATATTGTCATCTCCACTTATCACTAAAAACTCTTCCGGGCGACCATCAATAATTTCCATTACCTGCTCCAGGTTACCGCTAGCCTCTTTAATGGCTATAATGTTATCAAAGTCCTTGGCCAGGCGCAAGGTTGTGGCCGATGACATGTTAGAAGATGTACGTCCCGGAACGTTGTAAAGAATAATTGGTACAGGGCTGGCTTCGCTTATAGTGTTAAAATGCTGGTAAATACCCTCTTGTGTGGGTTTGTTGTAGTATGGAGAAACAGAAAGTATAGCATCAATTCCACTGAAATCCGTTTGTTTAATGGTTTCCACCAAAGCCCTGGTGTTGTTACCGCCAATGCCGTAAACTATAGGTTTACGGCCATTATTCACTTTTTGTACATGCTTAAGCACCTCCAGCTTTTCAGTTGAGGTCAAAGTGGCATTCTCAGCAGTGGTACCCATTACAACAAGGTATTCCACACCTTTTCCGGTATCGCCACCGGTAATGCAATGGTTTACCAGTTTTTCAAGTCCGTTGTAATCTACATTATGATCTTTATCAAAAGGTGTAACCAAAGCTACACCTGTTCCGCGAAATTTATTCATGCTGTATTAATTCGATGTTTGAAAATTTGAATGTTGGCCGAGGTGGCAAAGGTAATGTGAAAGGTTATTAAGGAAGAGCTAACTTCCTAATTAAACAATACGGTTTAAAGGCTTATTCCTTTATGAGGTCAATATTATTGTGCTCGGAAATTAAAAGTATTATTTCTTCAAATTCCTCAAGCTCAGACTCAGATTTTTTGGAGTTTTTCCAGACCAGCTTGAAAGGTTCACCGTACTGAGTTTTTCCAAATCCACCAATTAGAATGTCATTAAGCGCATTCCAATTTTTACCCCAATCGTTTTTTTCAGTCAAAAGATTTCCTATTTCCAGATAAAAACCTTTAAGAGTTGAAAAGTTATTTCCGTTTATCACAAACTCCTTTTGTTCAAGAGAGTATGATTCTGAAGGCCTACAGAAAATTCCATGACGTTTAGCATAACTATCATATTCCTCAACCAAAACACCTACAGAATTTCGGACTAACTCCTTTTCATTCATCTTCAATAAGAGGGAACAAGTCTCTGCAATAAATTCCGTAGGAAGACAGTGATGTCCTATTTCATTTTTCAACGCTTTGAATTCATAGACTAGGCCATGCTTTTCCAAGCCAACGCAAATTTCTTCAATAATATTTAGGTGAGTTCTCACTTTATCCATTAATAAACTTCAAATAATACTCCACCTCTTTAAAAACCGCTTTATAATCATGATTTTCACCAGAGCCTACTAATAGGTCAATACGGGCTACCTTTCCATTGCTTAACCCAACAGCAAAGTCAGCTTTGGCAGCAACAGTTACAAACTGTATTGGGCTTTCCACCCTTTCATTTAAAGTGATAAACACCTGGTAGGTGCCGTTCAGGAATTGTTTTACATCATCTGATTTAGGCTTACCAAACCAGCTTACTTCATCTTTAGTAAAGTGATAAAAATCAGGCGGGCTTTGTATTTCCTTGCGCTTACGCGGGATATAACCTAACAGCTCCACCTCTTTGCCGGCTGCTTTAATCTGTTTGGCAAAAGCCATAATGGTATCATCCTGCTGGCCCGATTCAAATACAATAGCCACACTTTTTAACTTTTCAAAGCCCGGGTAATCCGCTGGCCGGTAGGCGATGTTGCGGCTTTTCTGCAACATGTAGTCCCGTATTTTCTTCATCCAGCTCATGCGTCACCAATTAGTTGAGCAAATTCATTTTCATCAATTATCCGCACTCCAAGGCTTTCGGCCTTTTGCCGCTTGGAAGGGCCCATTCCCTCTCCTGCTACAATCAGGTCAGTTTTACCGGATACGCTTCCTGTATTCTTGCCTCCATGCTTTTCTATCAGTTCCTTTATCTCCTTACGGGTGTAGCGTTCAAAATTGCCCGAAATCACAATGGTAAGCCCATCCAGCTTGGTAGAAGCTCCCTCCTGTTGCACCACTTCAAACTGTAAACCAGCGCCTTTCAGTCTTTCTACTATAGCCACTTTAGTTTCATCCTCAAAAAATTCGCGTACACTCAGGGCAATGCGCTCACCAATCTCACTCACATTTACCAGCTCCTCAAATGGAGCTTTCATCAATGCATCAATATCTCCAAAATGGCGCGCCAGCTTTTTAGCCACAGTTTCGCCCACATAGCGGATACCGAGTCCAAACAACACCCGCTCATAAGGTATTTGCTTACTGGCCTCAATGCCATCAATTATATTTTGAGCCGATTTTTCCGCAAGTCTATCCAGTGGTAAAAGGTCTTCTTTGGTGAGTTGGTACAAATCCGCATAACTGCTGATAAGGCCGGCATTTACGAATAGCTCCACCGTTTCCCCACCCATGCCTTCAATATCCATAGCCTTGCGGCTGATAAAATGCTGTATCCGTCCCTTTATTTGTGGCGGACAGCCATCATCATTAGGGCAATAGTGCTGGGCCTCACCTTCATTTCGGATGAGCTCTGTTCCACATTCCGGGCAATTGGTAATGTACTTCACAGGCTCCAGGTCGGGCGGGCGTTGTTCAAAATCAACGCCAACCACTTTGGGGATGATCTCCCCTCCTTTTTCAACGTAAACATGGTCGCCCACGCGTAAATCCAGTTTTTCAATCTGGTCGGCATTATGAAGAGAGGCCCGCTTTACTGTGGTGCCAGCCAGTTGCACCGGCTCCAGGTTAGCCACAGGCGTTATGGCACCGGTGCGGCCTACCTGATAAGTAATGCTGTTTAATCTGGTGGAAACCTGCTCGGCTTTGTATTTATAGGAGATGGCCCAGCGGGGCGCCTTAGCCGTGCTGCCCAGCTTTTCCTGTTGTGCATAGCTGTTCACCTTTATCACAATGCCATCAATCTCAAAGGGTAACTCGTGGCGGTGCTGCTCCCAATAGTTTATGAAGTCAAAAATCTCATCAATATTGTTGGCTTTGGCGATATAATTCTTTTCGGGAGGGGGAGTTTTAAAGCCCCACTCACGGGCCTGCATTATGCTTTCATAATGGCTTTCAAGCTGGCGGTCATCCATAATAATGTAATACAGAAAGCAATCCAGTGGACGGGAAGCCACTATACTGCTATCCTGCATTTTTAGTGTACCGCTGGCCGTATTACGCGGATTAGCAAAGGGTTCCAGTCCCTCCTCTATCCTCTCCTGGTTTAGCCTGGCAAAACCTTCCAGTAGCATAAAAATCTCCCCACGTATCTCAAATTCCTGTGGATGATCGTTTCCTCTCAATACCAACGGAATCGTTTTTATGGTGCGTACATTAGCCGTGATTTCATCACCCTGAGTACCATCACCACGGGTTACTGCTTTATCCAGCACTCCATTTTTATAGCTGATGCCGATGGCCGCACCGTCATATTTCAGCTCGCATACAAACTCTACCGGGTCAGAAATGGATTTGGCAATCCTTCCCAAAAAATCCTCCAGCTCCTCTTTGCTGTATGTATTGGCCAAAGACATCATGGGGTACTTGTGCTTTACCGTTGGGAAGTCTTTGGTAATACCGCCCCCAACGCGCTGTGTAGGTGAGTTGGCCAATTTGAATTCCGGAAATTCCTCCTCCAGCTTTTGCAGTTCCTTCAGCGTTTGGTCAAACTCATAATCCGAAATTTCGGGCGCATCCTTAATGTAGTAGAGGTAGTTATGATGCTGCAGTAAAGTGCTGAGGGCATCAATCTGCTGTTTTGCCTGGTCTTTTGTCATACGGAGGTATTGTAGAACAACAAAAATAGGAAGATGCTTAAATGGGTTGAGCCACAGATTATAGGGATGTACACAGATTTTTGAACAGGGTTTTACTTTGATAAGGAAAGTCTTTACTTTTTGCTCAAGGTCAAAAAGTAACACCCCACCTAATTAGAAAACATTCTTGTTCGTTTTTGGCTTGACCCAAAAAGAACCAAAAAGGTCAAGGCTTCTTATAAATTTCTGAAAAGCTACAGTTCACTTACCTTCGAAGTCCCAGACATTTCGCGTTGCTGCACTTCGGCACTTCTCTAGGGTAAGTTTCACCTTGTTTTTATACGAAATTTATAAAAGGCCGGTCCCGAGGCTCGAATTCCTCGTTTGACCCAAGAGCATTTTTCAGAACTAGTGATAAAGCAAGAGTAATCGCATTACGAAGAATGAGGAATAAGCGTGGAGCGCAGGTTTAACAGCGGTTTGCGAAGAGAAACGGAGCAAAAGTTCCTTAAAATGCTCTAGATTTTTATTCACTAGTTATTATTGTCTTAAGTGTTCATGAGCTCCCACGCTCACTCGTGGTCGGTTGCATACTTTTTGGCAATGAAAAAGTATGAGCCTTGCGGCTTGAGCATTGTTTTGCATCATGGCAAAATGAAAAGAAAAAGCCTTGTGGCTTGAGCAAATACTTATTGTTTCAAAAACTTCCTTCTCTCCCCTTCACACTCCAATACATAAACACCAGCGGGCAAGCCTTTCACATCAATCAAAAGTTCACCATCGGCTTGGGAAGTGATTTCACTCCAAACAACTCTCCCGCTGAGATCATAGATATGAATAGTGATTTCCTTTTGAGTAAAACCTTCTTGACTACTTATGTGAAGCAAGTCCTTTGTGGGATTAGGATAAAGCCTAAAACCAGTTTCGGCAAGGTTCTCTGCCAGACTAACATTATTAATAGTTACACACTCCGAAGTATCCACACAGCCCAGTTTGCTGGTGATAATTACCGCATAACTGCCATTTTGGGTAGGGCTGTAAGTTTGAAATGTATCACCCACCAAAACCGTATTTGAGGTACAGTCTACCCATTGGTAAGTAGCGGAGTCTTCCTCCGAAATAAAAGAAGCGCCATAAAGGCCCAGACTAAGCTTGGTATTTACTGAATCAATGGAAAGCAATAAGTACTGAACGGAATCACCACTAGAAGTAGAGCTAATTAAACGAGAGTAAACCCCAACCGAATCCACAACCTTTCCGTCAAACGTGGTTTGACCTCCGGGGCAAATAGCCACGTTAAGGCTGTCCACTGCTGTAGTTCTGTATTCATAGGCTCCCATATCAATCTGTCCTCCGGTTAACAGAGAATTTCCATCTAAGTCTATTGGTAATGGCTCACTGGTAATTCCATCCTCATCCAAATCCAGCGTATCAAAAGGAAGTAAACTAAGAAGACCTGCATCTCGTGCTGGAGAAATATATTTAAGCCGGTAGTTTGTGGCGCTTACAAAATTTCGTGAAACATCAAGGTTGCCACCTAAATCCGGAGCGGTGTGAGCATATTGCTAGCTGGAAGAACCTCCGGAATCAATAATAATGCAATTGGAAAAAGCTATATACAAAGGATAATTTACATTTTATGCAATGATTAAATGGATGGTGAGCCTCGTCTTTTTAATGTGTTAAGTGAAGTGCAATAAAAAGAATAATCATTACCATTTTTTATCATGATGTTTTACCTATTAAAATTTTAGTTAATTTCGGATATAGCCTAAGCCAGTCAGGCATGTGTACTGGCATAATTTTACACGTATTATGAAAAAGTTATTTCTATTATTAGCATGTTTTTTACTGAGCATTGCAGGGGCATATGCCTATGTTGTTATTTGCCCAGCGGATGGGCAAACTGGAGTACGAAGTGGGTGCCTTAGGATCACTGAGGTAAATATCAATGGTGAATGGGTTGAGGCAGATTGTGAAAATGTTGATGCCCCTCAAGGATGGTTCAAATATGATTGTCCATAATTTAATAACCTTTAACTTAATATCTATGAAAAATTTAGCTTTAGGCATTATCTTATTTGCCTTTTCCATACCCTCTTATGGTTGGATAGAATTATGCCCAACAGGCTCAGAAAGTGGTTCACACGGCTGCTATAAAGTGGATGAAGTCTATATGTTTGGAGAGTGGTTCATGGCATGCTGCGCAAACACTGAAGCTCCTACGGGATATGAATGTGTAGATGATAATTGCTACTCAAAAAATTATGTAAGCGGTATTCCCGAACTGACCAAACAAAACGCTTACATTTTGTTTGCCCAAGGATACCGGGCTTGGACGATCGTTGAAGGAAAGGCTCATGACCGTCTATACCTTTCAGGTTTCGATTTAGAGACGATAAGAGCCTATTTGCCAGTGGCCCGAAAGTTCTTTTTGAAAAATCCTGACCTTGAAATGTTCTCACTCACTCACGATGATAATATTACCATTGTAATTAAAAAACCTGAAAAGAAGGAAGATTTACAAGAGGAAATTATTTTTCCTCAAAAGGTGAGTGGGAAGGAACTAGAAAATTACCTAAAGAAGCTAGATGATAAAATGCTTAAGGTGTATCCAAACCCTGTTGTTTCTGATTTTGTAACTATCAGCTTTCAGAATAAGATTTGGATTTCCAAAATTGAGATTATAGCAATTGATGGAAAAAGTCTAAAATGCATTGATTTTACTGGCGGAACACCGGAAGCCAAAATAAACCTTAAGGATCTTGATGGTGGCAACTATATCATCAAAATTATTGACAAGTCAGGTCGTGAGTTTTCAAGGCAAATAAAGAAAGAGTAGAAAAAAATATCAATATGAAGAGGCTGTCTGAGAAATTTCAGGCAGCCTTTTTTTTGTTTGGATTCCTCTCTGAAAAATTTTTCAAATCTAGGGTTCTCAGAACTTTCAATTTACATTTTTGAACGCCATCTGTTTTGTATGCGGTGCCTTGTACCTTTACAAAACAGGGCTTCACGAAAAAAGCCGCAGCACCATTACGGTACTACGGCTCTCAGCTTAACTAAATGCAATTACTTATGCATTAAGGTTTTTAAATGATCTCTCTACAAAATTGGTCAGTTCCTCACCATGTAGCAGGTTCTGCGAAAGCAGCGCCAGGTCAGTACCGTTTTTAATCATTTGGGCACGTTTGGCCTCATCTTCCTCGGCTAGTATGCTCCCTACAAACTCGTTGTTGGTATTTACCACCAAGGTGTACATATCAGGCATATTGCCCATACCCATCATTCCGCCTCCACTTTGGCTCATCTCCTTCATTCTGCGCATAAACTCAGGCACTGTAATAATAAACGGATTTTCATCAGAGCTCATATTTTCCATTTGCACGGTGTATTTAGATTTCTCAACCGCACCTTCAATAATCGGCTTTAGCTTTTCAATTTCCTCTTCGGTAAGTTTACTTGGCTGATTGTCTTCTTTTTTGATAAGTGTATCAATTGGCTCAGAGTCCACACGGGCAAAGCTCATCTTGTCATTGCTCATCTCCAGCTTTTGCATCAGGTGGCTCACAATAGGGCTATCCATCAGCAATACATCATATCCACGGTCTTTAGCACGCTTTATAAAACTATGCTGACCTTCCTTATGGGCGGCATAAAGCACTACCAGTTTTTCGTCCTTATCCGTTTGTAGATTTTTGATTTTCTCCTTGTATTCTTCAAGGGTAAAGTATTCACCATCTACATTTTGGTAAAGGGCAAATTTCTGAGCACGCTCATAAAACTTCTCATCGCTCAACATGCCGTATTCGATGATCACTTTGATGTCATCCCACTTTTTCTCGAAATCCTTGCGGTCATTTTTAAAAAGTTCGTCCAGCTTATCCGCAACCTTCTTAGTAATGTGGCTGCTGATTTTTTTAACAGCGCCATCACTCTGCAAATAGGAGCGTGACACATTTAGCGGAATGTCCTTAGAATCAATCACACCGTGCAATAGCGTAAGGAAGTCCGGTACAATTCCTTCCAGGTTATCGGTTACAAAAACCTGGTTTTGGTATAGCTGAATCTTATTCCTCTTGATCTCCATATTAGGATTGATCTTCGGGAAAAACAAAATTCCGGTAAGGTCAAATGGGTAATCAACATTAAGGTGAATGTGGAACAGTGGCTCTTCAAAAGTGGATGGGTACAACTCCCGGTAAAACTTTTTATAATCCTCAGGTTGTAGGTCGGTTGGCGTTTTTGTCCAGGCCGGCTCAGGGTTATTGATTATGTTATCTACCGTTTTCTTTATCTCTTTAGCATCATCGCCCTCTCCTTCCTTTTCAGTGATTTCTTCAGTACCAAACTTAATGGGCACAGGCAGAAACTTACAGTACTTATTCAGCAACTCGCTTATGCGGTGCTCTTCCAAAAACTCGGTTGACTCATCATTGATATGCAGCACGATATCCGTTCCACGATCCTCTTTAGTGGTTTCTTCCAAAGTAAAGTCCGGATCGCCATTACAGGTCCAGTGTGCCGCGGGTGCATCTGCATTATGGCTTTTTGAGAAAATCTCCACTTTTTCGGCCACCATGAATGATGAGTAAAAACCAAGGCCAAAATGACCGATAATCGCAGCACCATCTGCCTTATCTTCATATTTCTGCACAAACTCCTCAGCACCTGAAAAGGCTAGCTGGTTAATGTATTTCTCCACTTCATCAGGAGACATACCTACTCCCCTGTCGCTCACCGTAAGAGTTTTTGCCTCTTTATCAATCTTTACCTCAATAGTAAGATCTCCAAGCTTGGCCTTAGACTCGCCAATGCGCGTAAGGGTTTTAAGCTTTAGCGTGGCATCCACGGCATTCGAAATAAGTTCTCTCAAAAATATTTCGTGATCCGAATAGAGGAACTTTTTGATGATGGGAAAAATGTTGTCGGCAGTTACATTAATCTTTCCGTTTGACATGGTTTATCTGAAATTTTGATGTTTTACAATTATGCACTTCGGCCATTTTATTAAGCCATGCAGCTTTTAGCAACTGATGTGCCGCTTGGCAGATGGTGACAAAGTGACTGATAAACGTGATTTAGCTTCAATTTAAGTTTTGATTACTTTAGACCATTAATTGAAAAATCATATGAAAAAGCTAATTGCTGCACTCTTCATTATCGGGTTGGTAATGCTCGCCCTTCATTTATTAAAAATCCTTGCCGGCTTCTTCTTATTGGTAATTAGTATTATTTGCCTTTTAATTGCAGTAGTCCTCTGGCTCGTCCACCTCATAAAATAGAAACCTGGGAATTGCTTTGGGAAATCTATATTTAGCCCTTCAAACAATTGAAACTAAACAAACTAAGCTATGCGCATTATAAAAAATCTATTGCTACTATTTGCAGTAATGGCCACAGCGGCCTGCACTGATGAAGAAACCAATGTAGAAAAGTACTATGAGGGTAATTGGGATCTTACATCCCCACACCCCGAAGTAGATTCAACTTCATCATTTTTTATTAGCGCTACCGGAGATTTTGAATATGATCTTAACTATGGTGGCAGTGTGCTGAAAGTAAGAGGCCGTGTTGAAGAAAATGGTGAACTAAGAGCTGATCTTAAAATTGATACCATCATACTGGGTATCAGCCGTGGTAACCTTACTCCCGACCGCACAGGAAGCGGTGATTATACTATTGTGAACCAGGATTTTAGCTGGACCGCTACAAAGCAATAACCTTAGCGGCCAGTGGTGATAGTTTTTGGCCTTTTTCCTCATCGGCTGTAAAGCTCACTTTGCAAAACACATAATGCCCCCGTAAAAAGGTTGATACGTAATATGCGGTTACAGAATTTCCTTCAGCGCCTTTATACACCACTTTTGTGGCGCCCATTGGGGTGCCTTCAAAAGTTATACGTGCATTTTCATCCTTGTCAATTACGCCTTCACTTTTTGCTTCTGTTATAGCCATATTTATCTGCCGTGCCATTAAAGCGTCATCCGCAGTTTTGAATAACGACCATTGCAACTCACCAAGGCCTGTACAACTAATACTGTGTGGCTTAGCCCAGGCACATACATTGCCTAACTCCAACGGCCTGCCCACAAAATCAATTACTGCAGCATTGTTTTCGGTAATGATATATTCCGGAAGTCCATTATCCACTAAATCCTTCACCAATGTACCTGCCCTTTCAAAATCGAGCATAAAAGCGCTCTCTACTTTAATAGCATGCATGGTGCTATCCGCAGCCGGTATAATAAACAAAAGAGAAGTTGTAGAGTAATCTCCGGCTATCACTTCCCCTCCCAGCAAAATAAGGTTGGGCTGGTTAAAACTGGTTTTTTCAAGACTATAGATATCACCATCGGCCATGTAGGCATTCTTAATTTTATTTAGTGATTTTTTGATTGGTGGTAAGTCTACCTTTTCTATAGTAAAGGTCATACCCTCCCCTTCAAGCACTACAGTATTGCTTTGGGTTTGCAAGCCGTGAAAGTTGGCGAACAGCTTTTTATCCACATTATTCACATAATCTGTTGGTGTGGAAGTGGTAGAAGTATCTAAAGGAAGTTTAGCAACACTGCAGGATATTGCTGTAGTAAGGACAGTAGAAAAGAACAAAAGCTTCTTCATGGCAATGGATTAGTTAAGTGTTCAAAATAATTGGCTAGGGCCAATATTACTGAAATTCACAGAAAAGCTAACTCAGAAGTTCAAATACCAATTGTAATGTGGAAGTTGCACACTTTTGCTAAAGGCTCTGCACTTATCTTTTTACCTTAGCCTAAACCAACGAACCAACTATATTTTATGACTTCTGCAAAGCCTGTGTTATGCACATGGTTATTATTTTCTGCTTTTCTCATTTTGCAATGTATTGCGGCATCTGCGCAGGCAGATAGCAACACCCCAACACAAGATTTGCGTTTTGGCAAGTTTGTAGTTCGTGGAGATTCAGCCATGTCGGTAAATCCATCTTTGGCTGCCGAGTATTATTTAAAGGCATCTGAGTTACTCCAAAATAATAGTGACGCCTTACTCAGGGCCCGTATTCTCGAAAAGCTGGGCCGTACGCGCTTTTTAATGGGGGCATATCCGGAGGCTCTTTCACGCATGAAGGAGGCGCTGGAGATATACGAAAAGTTCGGTAACGATTCTACAAGAGCACACCTTATGAGCAGTATTGGGTCTGCTTATTATTTCAGTGATTTAAAAGAACAGGATACGGCCCTTGCCTACTTTAGCCGGGCGCGGGAGATTTACCGCAAACTTGGCCTGTATGCCGAAGCAAAGTTCAATGCCAACTATTCGGCCTATATATATTGGGCAAAAGGGCAAAAGCAAAAAGCCCTTAATATTCATAAGGATGCCCTCGCTGTATTTGATTCGATTAATGATTCGCTTGGTCGCGCAGTAAGCACCAGCGATATCGGCTTTACACTAAACTCATTGGGGCGGTATAAAGAGGCGCTCAACTATAACCTCAAGGCCCTCACTCTTGCCAGGCAGCTCAGCGACTCCCTAATAGTGGTGCCCATCCTTAATAATATTGCAGTGAGTTACCAAAATTCAGGGCAACTACAGCTTGCTGCAGATTACTCCATTAAAAGTATGGAGATGGCTAAAAGCCGTGAGTTGCTTCCTCGTATTAAAGAGGCACTGGCTACACTACACAAAACTTATTCACTAATGGGTGATTATGAGCTGGCATATAAAACACACATCCAGCTCAAAGCCATAAGCGATTCCATTAGCAGCAACTCACAACTAAAAAAACTTTTACAGTTTGAAAATCAGCGGGCTTTTACCAAAAAGCAAAATCAACTAAAAATTGAGCAGGCTAAAAAAGACGCTTTGATGCAGGCTCGCCTTAAGGAAGAGGTGAATTTTAGAAACAACCTGATCGTATTGGTTATTCTTCTCCTCTTTTTATCAGTATTGATTTTATGGAACATAAGACTGAAAAGCCGCAGTGCACAAGTACTGGCCCTAAAGAATGATGAGCTTGAAGCTTCAAACAAAAAGATTGAGGAACAAAACCATGATTTACGACTGCACCAAAAGGCGGTGGAAATAAAAAACCTGGAGCTGGAGCAGTTATTACAGGATTTAAAAGAGGCCCAGGCTAAGTTGGTACAATATGAAAAACTGGATGCCCTGGGCGTGGTGGTTACCGGAGTAGCCCATGAAATAAATAATCCGCTGAATTTTATACAGGGTGGCATTTATGGGTTGAAAAACCAATTGCCCGCATTGGAGGCTGAAGAAGAGGAAGTGGTGCAAACCCTACTAGGCCACATGCAAACTGGCGTAGAGAGGATAACGGACATCGTATCACAATTAAATACTTTCAGTATTAATAGCATCAAAAAAGATTATGTGCGATGTGATGTGCACGATATATTGCTGAGGTGCATTGCAGTTTTGAAGCCCAAAATAGCAGAACAGCAATGTGAAGTAGTCACCAACTTTACCGATGAAAGCCTTATTATTTCCGCACATGAAGGAAGTTTGCACCAGGTTTTCAGCAACCTTATTTTAAATGGCATATTGGCCGTAGATGGAGACGGCCGGGTAGAAGTAACCACCAGAAAGCTAGTGGACAACAGCATTGAAATTGACATTAGAGATGACGGTGTTGGTATTGAGCCTGGTGTGATGAAAAAGGTATTTGATCCGTTTTTTACCACCAGGGAGGCGGGTAAAGGCACGGGGCTGGGCTTGTTCATTAGTTATAAACTTATAAATTCACACCATGGAACAATTAAGCTGCAATCACAGCCCGGAGAGGGTACCGTGGCTACCGTAAACCTACCAAACAGACTTGTTAAATGACTAATACTAAAAAGCCTAAAGTGCTTTATGTGGATGATGAGCCTATCGACCATG
>CAVWUM010000005.1:0-334188 GCA_963758205.1 Schleiferiaceae bacterium | reverse complement strand
TTCACAAGAATGGCTTTTACTTTATCATCTCTTAGTATGATACGGAAAGCCTTTTCAACGCGGGCAGCATCAGCAGTACCACCTACATCAAGGAAGTTAGCTGGGTTACCACCGGCCATTTTAATAATATCCATGGTAGCCATGGCCAATCCGGCACCGTTTACCATACAGCCTACGTTACCATCAAGGTTAACGAAGTTCAGTCCTGCCTCACCTGCCTCTACATCAATGGGATCCTCCTCGCGCTTATCACGCATTTCAGCATAATCCTTATGGCGGAAAAGTCCGTTGTCATCAAGGGTAACCTTGGCATCAACAGCCAGTATTTTATCATCAGATGTCTTCAACACAGGGTTGATTTCAAAAAGTGAGGCATCAATACCATCATACGCCTTGTACAGAGCGGTAACAAATTTTGTCATCTCCTTAAAGGCATTGCCGCTAAGGCCAAGGTTAAAGGCAATTTTACGTGCCTGGAAACCCTGTAATCCTACTTTAGGATCAATTTCTTCATTAAAGATCAGGTCTGGAGTTTCCTCTGCCACTTTTTCGATATCCATACCACCCTCGGTAGAGTACACCACCATATTACGGCCTGTAGCACGGTTTAGCAATACAGACATATAAATTTCAGAAGTTTCGCTTTCGCCCGGATAGTAAACATCCTCAGCAATAAGCACCTGGTTTACCTTTTTTCCTTCTTTAGAGGTTTGTGGGGTTACCAGCTGCATTCCGATAATATCTGATGATAACTGCTTTACATCATCTAATGACTTGGCAAGTTTTACACCGCCACCTTTACCACGGCCACCGGCATGTACCTGCGCCTTTACCACCCACCAGTTGGTGCCGGTGTCGGCATTCAGTTTTTTAGCTGCCTCCACAGCTTCTTCCGGAGTGTTTGCCACAATACCCCTTTGGATGTTTACTCCATAAGAGGCTAAAATTTCTTTTCCCTGATATTCGTGTAGGTTCATCTATTTTCGGTGTTTGATGTTACTTGTTAAAGTGGCGCAAAAATAGAGGTAACATTGGTTTAGGGAAAATTTTCAGAAGGTTTTATCAGCCATGGGTAAACTTGCCATTGGCAGCTATAATTTTGATAGGTTTGGCACTTCAATTTTTATCCTGATGATTAAAGCCCAAAAAATCACCAAAGCGTACGGTTCGCTACAAGTACTCAAAGGCGTTGACTTTGAAGCCGCCAAGGGCGAAATCGTTTCTATTATGGGTGATTCAGGTGCTGGTAAAACTACTTTCCTGCAGATTTTAGGAACCCTTGAAAAGCCTGATTCCGGTACCCTTGAGCTAAATGGCGAGTCAGTTTTTATGCTTTCGCAGAAAAAGCTGGCGCGCTTCCGTAATGAAAATATTGGCTTTGTATTTCAATTCCATCATCTGTTACCGGAGTTTACCGCACTTGAAAATGTGTGCATCCCAGGGTTTATTGGTAAGAAAAAGCGAAGCGAGGTGGAAACCCGTGCCACCGAACTGCTTGATTTTTTAGGATTGAAAGACCGCATCACACACAAGCCCTCTGAAATGAGTGGTGGCGAGCAACAACGCGTTGCCGTGGCCAGGGCGCTTATCAATAATCCATCAGTAATAATGGCTGATGAGCCCACTGGCAACCTGGATTCTAAAAACGCTGAAGAACTGCATCGCCTGTTTTTTCAGTTGAGAGATGAGTTTAAAAACACATTTATAGTAATTACCCACAACCCCGAGCTGGCCAACCTGGCTGATAGAAGAATGAAAATGGTGGATGGGTTGCTGGTTTGATGGATGTACACCGTGCAATGTACATTGTACAACCTACACCATACAATATTTACATTTGCCCTATGATTACAACCAAGATTAAAGACATTATTGCCAAAGAAATTGAGGCGATACAGAGCATACCTGTTGACGGAATAATTGATGGCGCCATTGCTTTGATTTACGAACAGGTGCATCAAAAAAATGGAAAAGTAGTAGTAAGCGGCATGGGTAAAGCGGGCCAGATAGGTGTAAACATTGCCACTACGCTTAGTTCTACCGGTACCCCGGCTATATTTCTGCACCCCAGTGAGGCACAGCATGGCGATCTTGGCGTAGTACAATCCAATGACGTAATGTTTATGATTTCAAACTCGGGTAAAACCCGTGAGATTATAGAGATGGAGTTTTTGGTAAAACGCATGCATCCCAATATTAAAATCATTGGCCTCACCGGTAATCCCGAGGGTGAGTTGGCCAAATTCAGTGATGTGGTGTTAAGTACTGGAAACCCAAAAGAGGTTTGTCCACTAGGCCTTACCCCTACTACCTCCACCACCGTAATGACTGTGGTTGGTGATATACTTGTGGTACTGATGATGGAGAAAATCAACTTCACTAAAGAAGAGTATTCCAAAAGGCATCATAGCGGGTATTTGGGAGATAAGGCACGGTTGAAGTGAAATTGACATGAAATACCATCAAGTTCACTTTTTTGAGCCCAGCACCCATTATGGTGATACCGGAAATTTCAGAAACAGAATTCCTAAACCTGAGCTTAAGAGCTGCTTGATTTCTTTTATTGTCCTGGTGATAGTAGCTGCATTGTGTGTTGTACTAAGTGTTTATTTTAATGGTTAAGTTTTTCTCTTCTTTGCCAATAAGTAATTAGTTTCATTATCACCTGATTCATATTGAATGATTTATCATTCAATAAGCTGGTTTAAAGCCATTTTTGACTGATATTTCATTCACACGTATCAATTCCTCTATTTTTATTCTTACCTTTGAATGCTTAATCATTCATTAAGCGTATAAATACAGTATTATGAGTGATACATCATTCAATGAATGGCCTTCCATGAGTGATGCCGCTTTACTGGAAGCGATTGGTAAGTTTATTCAGCATCATCGTCTTAATCAAAACAAGTCGCAAAGCGAGGTGGCAGATGCTGCGGGCATAAGCCGCTCTACCCTCAGCCTGATGGAGCGGGGTGAAAAAACTGTTTTGAGTAATCTGCTGAAAGTACTAAGGGTATTGGATTTACTTCACATTATGGATGTCTTCAGCGTAAGCGAGGAGATAAGCCCCATTGAGTACGCCAAACTGCAAAAGAACAAGAGGCAGCGCGCCAGTGGCAAAAGCAATGAAACCCCTAATGACGACCTGGGATGGTAGATGTAGCTGAAGTAAAAATATGGGGGCAATTGGCCGGGGCTGTGCGTTGGGATCCTACAAGGGAGCTGGCGGTATTTCAATATGCCGATTCATTTACAAAAAATGGATACGACCTCTCTCCTATCAAAATGCCCATTAGTAACGGGAGCCGCATTTACAGTTTCCCTGAATTACGAAAAGCCAAGGATGAAGAGGTTGCCACTTTCAAAGGCCTTCCTGGACTTTTAGAGGATTCGCTACCTGATAAATATGGAAACCGGCTCATTAATATCTGGCTGGCACAAAATGGCCGTCCGCCACACAGCATGAACCCTGTGGAGCAACTGTGCTTTATTGGTGCCAGAGGCATGGGTGCGCTGGAGTTTGAACCGAACCAATTACAGCCCAGTAAACAAACCTTTTCGGTTGAAATGAAAACGTTGGTGGATGTTGCTCAAAAAATGCTGGCTGAGCGTGAAGGCTTTGATGTAAACCTGCAAAAGGATGAGCAAAAAGCCATGACGGAAATACTGAAGATAGGAACCTCGGCCGGTGGTGCCAGGCCTAAAGCTGTAATAGCTTACAACAAAAAAACGGGCGAGGTTCGCTCCGGGCAAACCATTGCTCCCAAAGGGTTTGAACATTGGTTGCTAAAACTGGATGGCGTAAGTGATGCCCAGTTTGGCGAAAGCCTGGGCTACGGCCGCGTGGAATATGCTTACCACCTGATGGCTGTAGACTGCGGAATAGAAATGATGGAATGCGATTTGCTGGAGGAAAATGGCCGCGCCCACTTTATGACTAAGCGCTATGACCGGGAGGGAAACGACATCAAACATCATGTGCAAACCTTTTGTGGCCTTCAGCATTTTGACTACAACCACTTGTACAGCTATAGCTACGAGCAGTTATTTCAAACTATGCGGATGCTTAGATTAACCTACCCTGAAGCGGAACAGATGTTCAGAAGAATGGTATTTAATGTAATGGCTACTAATTGTGATGACCACACCAAAAATTTCTCCTTTATGCTAAAGCAGGATGGTAGGTGGCAACTGGCTCCCGCTTATGATGTGTGCTATTCATATGACCCTACCAATGTGTGGGTAAACCAGCAAACGCTGAGCATTAACGGAAAGCACATAGATTTTACCAAAGCGGATTTAATGACCATCGCCAAAGCCAATAGCATTAAAAAAGGAGAAAAGGTAATAGATGAAATCTGGGAAGTTGTTTCTAACTGGATGGATTATGCTGAGCGGGTAAAAGTATCTGAAAGATTGAAAAACCGTATTAATGATAATTTGGTAGCATATCGCTTCATGGTCTAAATGATTATTGAGAGATTTATTCCTTTGTAAGGATCAAGTACACACTTTAATGTCGCAGCAAGCGAACGCCAAAGATTGCCTTTCTATAGTTAATGAAAAACTTTAATCATCTTAAAATCAGTATTAAAGAGCTTCACAGTCATTTATATAAAAAGGCTGTTAGTTCAGTAAATCGGGCTCTCACTATAAGAAATTGGTTAATTGGCTTCTATATACTAGAGTTTGAGCAGCAGGGCGAAGACAGGGCTCGATATGGTGAGCAGGTGCTTCAAAAGTTGTCTTCAGAATTAAAGATCAAAGGACTTTCAGCCCCTGAGCTTTCCAGATGCAGACAGTTTTATCAATGCTATCCACAAATTCTTGGGGCACTGACACAAAATTTCGCTGAACTTATTCCTGATAGAATCTTTGGGTCGCTGACCCAAAAATTAAACTCTACAAATACAATCAAAATTGAAGAGCGATTAAATATTCCACCCGTAAAGCTCATTACACACCTATCCTACACCCATCTTATAGAATTAATAAAAATTGGGGATCCGTTAAAACGCTCTTTCTATGAATTGGAATGTGTAAAAGGAACCTGGAGTGTACGCGAATTAAAGCGACAAATCAATAGCCAATATTATGAGCGAGCCGGACTTTCGTCTGATCCCAAACAACTAACTGAGCTTGTAAGGAGAAAAACTTCGCCTAAGTCTCCCGAGGATATTATTAAAAACATCTATACCCTGGAGTTTTTAGGTTTAGAAACCGTTGAATTATTGGAGGAATCAGATCTGGAGACGGCTCTTCTAAATCATCTTCAACAATTTATTATTGAGCTTGGTAACGGCTTTTGCTTTGAAGCCAGACAGAAGCGAATATTAATTGGAGAGAGCTATTATTTTATCGACCTCCTATTCTATCACCGCATATTAAAATGCCATGTACTTTTGGAACTCAAACTGGGAACCTTTGAGCATGGTGATATCGGACAGCTTAATACTTATCTAAATTATTTTAAAGATAAGGTCAGTGAGATGGACGATAATCCTCCTGTTGGAATACTGTTGGTAGCTGAAAAGGATAACGCACTTGTAAAATATGCTACGGCCGGAATGGACGAAAATCTGTTTGTGCAACAATACCTTATAAAACTACCTAGTGTTAAAGAACTTCAGAAATACATGGAATCAGAATTAAAAGAATTGCGATGAAATTCACATTAATAGCCGGCCCCTGCGCCATTGAAGATAAAGAAACTGCTTTGCACATTGGCAAAACCGTTAAAGCCATTTGCGATGAGCTGAACATCCACTATATATTTAAAGGCAGTTACCGAAAGGCCAACCGCTCACGGCTGGATAGCTTTACAGGAATTGGTGACGAAAAGGCGCTGCAAATTTTGAAAGAAGTTGGTGAAGAGCTAGGAGTTGAAACCATAACCGATATCCATGAGAGCCATGAGGCAGCTACTGTGGCCCAATATGTCGATCATATCCAGATTCCGGCTTTTTTGTGCCGCCAAACCGAATTGCTGATTGCAGCCGGGGAGACCGGAAAAGGCATTAATATCAAGAAGGGCCAGTTTCTATCACCTGAAGCTATGCAGTTTCCGGTAGAAAAGGTTCAGAAGCACCGGCAATAAAAATGTGTGGGTATGCGAGCGTGGTGTAACCTTTGGCTACTCTGATTTAGTGGTAGATGCTACCTCGATATACCGCTTAAAAGCCCACGGTGTACCCGTGATAATGGATTGCACCCACTCGGTACAAAAACCCAATAAAACAGAAGGCGTAACCGGTGGTGATCCTACACTAATTGAAACGATTGCCCTATCCGCTGCGGCTACGGGTGCCGATGGTTTTTTTATTGAAACCCATCCCGATCCTAAATCAGCGAAAAGCGACCCTCACACCATGCTACAGCTTGATAAGCTCCGCCCGATACTTGAGAAAACCATGAAAATAAGAAAGGCGCTAAATGACTGATATCAATCAATTCAGAGAAAACCTGGATTACCTGCTGGCCAAAGGCCTCATCCAAAACATACCTACCACTAAAAGTGAACTGGAAGGCTTAATGCAGGTTGCCGAGGAAACATCTATTCCAATTGAACACCTTTTGCTTAAAGACCTGGCTACACGAGAAGCCATCCGCAGTCGTGATATTAGAATGTTGGTTATGGACTGCGATGGAGTTCTTACGGATGGAGCCATGATTTTCAGTAAAAATGGGGACGAAATAAAGCGCTTTAATGCCAAGGACGGCCAGGGAATTAAGTTGTTCAGACACCAGGGAAAACTAACCGGAATAATCAGTGCCGGTGTAAGCACGGGATTGGTGGAAAAGCGCGCTGAAATGCTGGGCGTGGAGCACGTATATGTTGGAAAACATCCCAAACTTGAAATTCTACAGGGCTGGCTGGATCGCCTTAAACTGAACTTTGAGAACATTGCCTATATAGGAGATGACGTAACGGATATTCCTATTCTGGAAAAAGTTGGAGCCTCCTTCTGCCCTGCAGATGCCGTATCTGCTGTAAAGCAAACGGCCGAAGTGGTACTTAGCCTAAAAGGCGGTGAAGGTTGTGTAAGGGAGTTGATTGAGGATTATTTGTTATAAAAAAAACCCTGAAGACTGCAACATCTCCAGGGCTATCATTAAATATATTATTGCTCCTTAATAGCTAGTCTTCACTATCATTATTCATAAACTGCGCCATTACGGCATCACTAACGCCCATATTACTGAAACCTCCATCGTGATAGAGGTTTTGCATGGTTACCATTTTAGTGAGATCGGAAAACATACTGATCACGTAATTGGCGCATGATTCTGCACTGGCGTTACCTAAAGGACTCATTTTGTCAGCATATTTAATAAAGCCGTCAAAACCTTTAACTCCGCTACCGGCCGTGGTAGCTGTAGGCGATTGCGAAATAGTATTTACACGTACTTTTTTACGAACGCCCCAGTGATAACCAAAACTGCGGGCAATACTTTCGAGGTGAGCTTTGTTATCAGCCATATCATTATAATCAGGGAAGGTGCGCTGGGCCGCCATATAGGTTAATCCTAAAATACTTCCCCACTCAGCCATGCTATCCAGCTTCCAGGCGGTTTGCATTACTTTATGAAAAGATACAGCCGAAATATCCCAACCCTTGCTCATCCAATCATAATTGGCATCCGTGTAGTGCTGGCCTTTACGTACGTTGATGGACATACCGATGGAGTGAAGCACGAAATCAAGTTTTCCGCCCAGGTGCTCCTCGGCTTTTGTAAAAAGGTTTTCAAGGTCTTCAAGGCTGGTGGCATCAGCAGGAATAACAATTGAGCCGGTTTCTTCGGCCAGTGAGTTGATGGCCCCCATGCGCAGGGCTACAGGTGCATTGGTTAAAACAAATTTGGCACCGTGGTGTGCAGCCTGCTCGGCCACCTTCCAGGCAATGGAATTGTTATCAAGTGCACCGAAAATGATTCCTCTTTTTCCTTCTAAAAGTTTTGCTGACATAGTTTGATTTTTTCGAGTGGTAAAAATAGAGTTTTTACTAAACCGCAAGCGGAATGCAAACTTGCTGAAATTCAATAAATCTGCAAACCAGACGCTACTTATTATGTTTTACCAAACTTAAATTCGGCCAAAAAACTATCTGCATGTTGATAATTACAATCGCATAATGCAGGTTATGATAGCTGCAATTTTTAGCTTGCAATGGTGTAGAGTGATACGATGCCGAAAGAAACTTCCAGATATAAAAACGGGCGCGGAGCGCAGGTAAACCCTCACAACCGCTTTGCAAGCCATCAGTATGAAACTGAGGATAATTACCTCGAATATCTCAGACTGAATGGTGAAGATGTTTCGCAACAGCGGAAAACCAAAATCATAGAGGTATTCCCGAAAACCATAGTTAATAAAGTGGTGAG
The DNA here is from genome assembly GCA_963758205.1 of Schleiferiaceae bacterium. Classification (GTDB taxonomy): domain Bacteria; phylum Bacteroidota; class Bacteroidia; order Flavobacteriales; family Schleiferiaceae; genus Owenweeksia. The sequence continues at coordinate 325,803 of CAVWUM010000005.1, read as the reverse complement.
CCCTGATGTGGGTATGAACTGGAGCCTGAACCCCTACCAGGGTTGTGAACATGGCTGTACGTACTGCTATGCCCGCAACTCTCATGAATATTGGGGCTACAGTGCTGGTAGCGAGTTCGAAGAAAACATCCTGGTAAAGAAAAACGCGCCTGAATTACTGGAACAGTTTCTCTATAAAAAGAGCTGGACGCCTGAAGCCATTGTGCTATCGGGTAATACGGATTGTTACCAGCCCATTGAACGCGAACTGAAAATTACGCGGCAATTACTGTCGATTTTTCTAAAGTTTAAGCATCCGGTGGGCATCATCACTAAAAATGCTTTGATACAGCGTGATTTAGATATTATTGAAGAACTGGCTTCACTGAATTTGATAGCGGTGAATTTATCGATAACCACACTTGATGAAGAATTGCGAAGAAAGCTGGAGCCTCGCACCGCTTCTGCAAAAAAGCGATTGGAAACCGTAAAGGTACTTTCGGGGATTGGCGTACCGGTAAACGTAATGATGGCACCTATTATTCCGGGGCTTAACAGCCATGAAGTGATGAACCTTGCGGAAGCCGTGGCCGATGCCGGAGCAAAGTCAATTTCTTACACTATGGTGCGATTAAATGGGCAGATTGCTGAAATATTTAAAGACTGGTGCCGCCAGAATTATCCCGACCGTGCTGATAAGGTTATTCACCAGATAGAAGAAACACATGGTGGAACACTTAATGACAGCAACTTTGGACGAAGAATGCGGGGTGATGGTAAAGTAGCTGAGAATGTTTGGGCTATGATGAAACTGGCGAGAAAGCGGTTTTTTAATGGAAGAAGCATTAAGCCACTCGATACAACTTTATTTGAGAGGCCATCTAGGGATGGGCAGATAATGTTGTTTTAGAATTTCTCTCCTCTTTTTGTCTTAACACAAAAAGAGGCAAAAAAGTCAAGTCTTCATAAAAATTCCTTAAAAGCTATCACTCACTTACCTTTCGAAGCCCCAGTCGTTACGCTTTGCTGCACTTCGGCACTTCTCTGAGGCAAGTTTCGCTTTGCTTTTCAACGCAATTTTTAAAAGGACAGTCCTTAAATCACAGATATTAACGTATATACCAAAAGCATTGTAAAATTTGGCCCCTTGAGCTCCTAATAAGAAAAACTACATTTTACTAATCCTGAGAAAGGCGTTTGGGAGGAATGGTGAGATTGGGATTGATTTCAGGGAAAACCTCTGCCAGCTGAGAAATTTGCACCTGGGCCATGTCAATGTAGGTCCAGGTTTTACCCTCATCAGAAGAGACTGCCAGTAAACTGGACTCGGAATACAGCTTGCCTAACGGGCCATTGAATGTGAGCCTCATGGGAACAGCACACATCAAAAACTTTCCGCTCTTATATATTTCCAAAGGATCAGAGAGCTCGGCCTTTTGCAACTCAAAACCACGTTGCTGCATTTCCGCCTCAAAGGCTTTCGCTTGATTAATCATGGCCTGGCGACCACCATTTTTGGTAATAATTTCAGGATAGGTTAAATCCAACACCTTTTCCCATTGCGCTTTTACAAGAGCTTTGGAGTATTTCTCAGCCCCTTTGGCAATAGCTTCGGGTTGCTGAGCATCCATACCGTTTGTAAATAAAAGGCACGCAATCATTAAAATTAAAAGGCTAAAGCGCGTTTTGGCTAGGTCCATTGAAAAGTGATTGACTGTTTTAAATCTGCCGAAAGGCTTTTGGCCACCGGACAATTCAGGCCAATTTCTTCTAACACCTTCTTTGTATGATCGTCACAATTATCCTTAAGAGAAATAATTACCTGTACCTCTCCCACCCGCCTAGGACTGGATTCCATAATTTTCACAACTTCTGCGGAAGCATCTTCCAGATCAAAATTCATGGAACGGGCTTTAATACCCATTACAGTAAGAGCACATACAGCCAAAGAAGTTGCCAACAAATCGGTTGGTGAAAAGGCTTCACCCCTTCCATTATTATCCAGGGGCGCATCTGTGATAATACGTTTGCCCGAACGTATATGCTCGGCTTCTGCTCTAAGACCACCCTGGTAAGTTACTTTTGATGTAATGCTCATAAGCCGGTATTATGCAATATTATTGTAAACAGCCTGCACATCATCATCATCATCAATCTTATCCAAAAGTTTTTCAATGTCCGCCATTTGCTCTTCCGTAAATTCAACCGGGCTGGTGGGTATGCGCTGTAATGATGATTTTTCTACCTCAATGCCCATATCCTCCAAAGCGGTGGAAAGCTTACCATAGTTGGTATAGTCTGCATATATGTAGATCATATCGTCCTCCATATCCACTTCTTCAAGGCCGGCATCAATCAGCTCCAGCTCCAGTTCTTCAACATCAATGGTATCTGTTTTCTTTATTTCAAAAAGGGCCTTGCGATCGAACATAAACTCAAGTGAGCCATTGGGCACCATCTGTCCACCAGCCTTATTAAAGTATGATTTTACATTGGCTACCGTGCGGGTAGTGTTATTAGTTGCACACTCCACATATATCAATACACCGTGCGGACCCTTGCCTTCATAATTTACCTCCACATAGTTTTCGGCATCATTGCCTGTGGCGCGTTTAATGGCGTTATCAATATTATCCTTGGGCATGTTTTGCGCCTTGGCGTTTTGTATAGCCGAGCGCAGGGATGGATTCATGTCAGGATCAGTTCCTCCCTCTTTGGCAGCCATGGTAATGGCCTTTGCCAATCTTGGAAAAAGACGCGACATCTTTCCCCACCTTTTCATTTTTGCCGCCTTGCGGTATTCAAATGCTCTTCCCATTTTAATTGAAAAATTAAGGCTGCTAAGGTAACAGCATTAAGCTATCCTAAAAAATGCGGGAAGGTGCAAATCAACCTATTCCTTTGATTTTTTTTGCTCCGAAGCGCTTGATAAATACCTTTAGTGCTGCGGCACTTACACCACTTACAATAGCCCAGCCTATAATTTTACCCCAGTTTACTTCTTCATCCTTAATGGCATCAGGAGGATCCTCATGGTACACTTTTGTATAACCCTCTTCTAAAACGCGCTTTAATAAATAGCTTGCTGCAAATGCGCCAATGGCCAGTGCCACTTCTTTTACTCTTTCTTCAGATGTATCCATATATAAAATGTGATTTGTAAATATTTAAGCCAGCTTTGTAAGGTTGCAATACCGGGCGATAAGAATTGAAAAAACTCCATACGCTGTAAGGCCGAGGGCTACTGCACCCATTAATATATTTCCATAATCGTAAGATAAAAGGTGTTGAAAAACGCCTTTTGTACCATCATAAGCATCCGCATTGTGCTCCAATATCACCCGCACCAGTAAGTAGGACAGTATTCCGAATAGTACAAACCTTGCGTAGTAGCCTATCCGGCCAACGTATTTTACCCACTTGTAGGCTGATCCGGGATGATCATCTATCTTTTTCATAAACTTACCCTTGTAGCCATTGTAAAATTGAAATATGGCCTGCCCGGCAACTAATAGGGCAATTGCACCAATTGCCCAAACGCCCCACTCGGTATCAAGTAACTTACCCAGCATGGCTTTCTTTTTATCTCCGCCTGATGATGAGCTGAACAAGGGCTTGGCAAAAGAGTAGGCTATGGCGCCATAAAAAAAACCCGAGTAAACAAAGCGCGCTTTGGCACCCCACCTCCTATCGGTATCATCGCTTCTGGGATCACGATACGCGGAGTAAAACCTCCAAAGCGAATAGGCCGCAAGGCCTAAGGCCACAATACCCACAAGCACCTGACCTAATGGCATTCCCAATAAAAATTTCATCACACCATCTTTGCCTCCTATTTTACCGCCAGATCCAAATGCCGCAATGGCAGCCAGTCCTCCTAAAAGTACGTACACAAGTCCTTTGGTAAAAAATCCCACTTGCCTTAATCGTCCCAATTTATCCTCGTGCTTCATTTACTTCTTATCGTTTTTTTCAGAGTTATCCATTTCTGGCTGAAGCTCACTATGCTGAAGAATGTGCTCAGCTCGCCACTTAGCATGCTTGGAGGGCCTTATTTTATGTTGATATTTTCGGGCGTGAACTTGCGTAAACTCGGCACCAAAAAACAGGATGAGGCAAGTATAATTTACCCATAGCATAACAAGAATCACGGTGCCAGCTGCTCCAAAGCTGGAACTGGGATCGGCATACCCGAAGTATAACCCTAAAAGGGTTTTACCAATTACGAATAATACGGCCGTAACCACAGAGCCCACCCACACCGAGCGCCAGGAGATATCCACATCCGGCAAAAACTTAAACATTACGGCAAATAACAGAGAAACTATCCCTAGCGAAATAATAAAGTTGATTACCTGTACCAAATACAGCAGATATTCTCCAAAGTTGCGTTCCATCCAATCTCCTATTATGGATATTACAGCCGAGAGAACAAGAGTAATTAAAAGAAGAAAAGCTATTACCAGTATCAGTCCTAGGGAAGAAGCCCTGTCCACAATCAGCTTTTTAATGCCATTATCCGGGTCAGCCTCTACCTCCCATATATAATTAAGAGTTTTTTGCAATTGAAAGAATAGTGTGGTAGCACCAAAAATGAGTGTAAGCACACCAATGGTTTTCATAATAAAACTGGATTGATTCAGCTCAGCATTTGTTAAGAGATCTTCAACACCCTTAGCTGCCTCGGCCCCCATTATACCACTTATCTGGGCGCTTAGCTCACCACGTATTGCCTCTGCTCCAAAAAAGGCACCCGCAGTCCATATGATTATCATTAATAATCCGGGGATGGAAAAAATCGCATAGTAAGCAATAATGGCACTTTGCCTGAAAGGATCATCAGCATTCCACTCTTTGGCGGTGGCCACAAGCATTTCCCAAATACTTTTCGGATTGATCCTCAGTTTCATAGCTTATTATCCATTAGTTTATATCTCATATCCAGCTACAGCTGGTTTACTTGTAGTAAAGTATTTTCATCAGAAATAAAACTATAGAATTGCATTAAGGTTTAGCTTTAAAAGAAATATCACTTGAGTACTGACGCTTACATCCTATTAGGAACCATCGCTCTGGCGCTGTTTCTGTTTATCACAGAAAAGGTTTCTATTGATCTTACTGCTATCCTTATAGCCGTTATTTTAATGATTACCGGGGTCGTAACAATTCCCGAAGGACTCTCCGGATTTAGCAACCAGGCCACCATTACTATCCTGGCGCTGCTTATACTCAGTGCCGGGCTTGAGGAAACCGGTATTCTAAAACGACTCGGTATTTGGCTATCTGGCCTGGCCTCAAGCAATGTTCCGCTTACCCTTTTGGTGATAATGATTCCGGCAGCCTTCTTCAGTGCTTTTCTTAATAATACCGCGGTTATTACCATACTGTTGCCCGTTGTGATAACCATGGCGGCCAAAAAGAATATTAGTCCTTCCCTGCTGCTTATGCCGCTGGCTTTTGTAAGTATCCTTGGCGGGATGACCACGCTGATTGGTACAAGCACCAACCTTTTGGTAAATACCGTTGCCCGGCAATATGATACGGAGGTATTAGGCTTTTTTGAATTTACCCCTTATGGCCTTGTAGGCATTGCTATTTGTGTTTTATTTTTTGCTTTAGGCGGATATAAGCTCATCCCCAAAAGAAGGCGGGTAAAGGATTACAACCGAAAATTCAGGCAGGATAAATACCAGGCAGAAATAATTGTAGAGGGCGAAACCCAAACAGAGCCGGGCAAAATAAAAAACCTGCTCATTAAAAAAGACATTGAGGTATTGAAGCTATTGCGGAACGGTGCTGTTATCAATTACGATGACAATGGTGAAAAACTAGAAAAAGGTGACCGACTGATTATTAAAGCCGATGTACAGGAATTGATTGGCTTGCAGGAAGATGATGGCATTAAACTACACACGGGTATTTCCACTGATCTTGATAAAGATCAGGATAGTACAATTATGGAGTTGGTGGTAAGCCCATCATCCTCATTGGTAGGAAATCTGTTTAATCCAAGGGCTTTTAAACGCAAGTATGGAGGCAATGCCCTGGCCCTGCGCCAGGTAAATGATACCTACTTCAGGCACTTAGGCACCAGGCTTTTTGCTGTAAACCGAATCAATATTGGGGATAGCATACTAGTGGAAGCCAATCCTGATTTTTTTGAAAGTCCGGAAGTAAAGCATGACCTGATACTTTATCGGAGTTTTGAGCAAAAAGACGATAACCCCTTGTGGAAGCAGTTGGCCGCACTTGGTATCATTGCTGCCGTAGTTTTACTGGCAGCCTTCAATGTAGTATCTATAGCAGTAGGTGCGTTGGGCGGTGTGGTGGTAATGGCATTTTTAAAGATTTTTAAAACGGCAGCCCTTTATGAACGGATTGACTGGCGCATCTACTTCTTGCTGGCCGGTATTATACCACTTGGCGTGGCTATGCAAAACACGGGTTTGGATACATTAATGGCTGAGCAGGTAATGAATATGACGGATGGCCTTGCTCCTTTTTGGGTTATTCTGTGCTTTTTTATGGCCACTACCCTTATCACCAATTTTATATCAAACAATGCGGCCGCCCTGTTAATGGCACCTGTAGTACTGAGCCTGGCCGGGCAAACAGCCATTGACCCCAAAGCTTTATTGATGGCTATTACCTTTGGTGCCAGTACCTGTTTTATTTCACCGCTGGGATACCATACCCTTGCTATTATTTACGGCCCGGGTAAATATAAATTCAGCGATTATCTCCGTGCCGGGCTGCCAATTACTATTATTATCACGTTGGTTTTTAGCTTAATGCTTGATTATAATTTTAACGGAGAAGCCGCCCTTTTAAGGAGCTGGTTTTAAATTGAATACTTCAAACTGGTACTTCTTTACTTTACAAGTCCTTTCTATAGAGTTCTTCTATAGCTCAAATTACTTTCAGCTGCACTTACATAGTTGCCTTGGTATGCAACCTATATTTGAAGTTTAAACTTTAAAAATTAATAACCCCGATGAAAAAACACTTACTCAATCTCTTCCTTGGCCTCTCAACATGTGCAGGTCTTAATGCTCAAACTATATGGAGTGGCCCTATTATGACCTTTAGTAAGGCAGCCAATGCCGATTGGACACAACCCGCAAATCAGGATCGAATCACCTCTAATGTTTGGATTACCCGTGCAGGCAATGAAGGTATTTTTAATATTAAAACAGAAAATAGTTACTCCAACAGCAGCCCTGATGATACGGAATGGGCAGTGGGCACAACAGCCAACCTTGCCAGCCTAACTTTTGATACCTGGAAAAATACCGTAGGCAGCCCTGGTAGTGCAGTAAATGTTAATATGGTATTGCACCTTATTACTGATGATGTTTACATCGATATAAAATTCACCAGCTGGGCTGGCGGCAACGGTGGCGGTTCAGGGGATTCAGGGGGTGGTGCCTTTTCATATGAGCGTTCAACCAATACCATAAGTATTGATGAAGTAACTAATGAAGCACCCGTGTCTTTCTACCCTAACCCGGCTAATAATGAAGTTCAACTGGATATTACTTCTAGCCAACTTGTAAAAGTATATGACCTTACTGGCAAGGAGCTAATAAGCACAACCGTTGAACCTACCAATACACTGGATATCAGTAGCCTTGAAACTGGTGTTTACATGTTAGCCATCCCCGGTAAGGGACATGTAAAACTTGTAAAAGAGTAATTTGATTACCTATTTAAATATACGAGGGCCGCTTTACGCGGCCTTTTTTTCTTGTCATGGTTGAGAATTACCTTTTCAAGGCTAACTATGAAAATAAAATTGGAAAAACTTATTCGAGCTTTATTTCCAATCTATTGTTGATTTTATTTGCTACTTCTTGTTCTTTAGGCGGAAGTCTCTTAATGTACCCTTCTGATAAGGTGTCTGAAATTTCAAATTCTAAACCAAGGTTTAGGGCTTGCTCATCAATTATATAAGGTGTTGCTTCGCCCAAACCTTTTGCAATAATCAAAGTCGAATCTATGCCGCTTTCCATTAAAACCTTTTTCACGGCCAGAGCTCTTCCTAAAGTATGAAGAGTATTATTGGTGTCTGAACCCCTATAGTCACTGTGTCCTGATATTGTGATTTTGAAGCTATCTAAGGTTTTCAAGTAGTTTGAAAGTTCAAGAATTTCATTCTTCAGCGATTTGCTTATTTCTGGTCTACAGATATTATAAAACTCCCTCACTATGAATATTGAATCTTCTTCAAAAAGAGTTGGATCGAATTCGTTACTCCAAAATTCCTGAGCAGAGCAAAACTGACTAAAAGTCAAAAGAAAGGCGAGGGTAATTCTTATCATTCAATAAAAATAACTAGAAAGTAACCAAAAAACCCTGCCTCACATAAGCGGGGCAGGGTTTTTAAAAGCTTAATCCAAACTATTATAGTCTATTCATCTTCAGGTGTAGGTTCAGAATCAACTTCCGGAGCTTCAGTACTACCCTCCGCACCTTCTGCGGAGTTAACAACACCTTCTTCACCTTCCATTAGTTCTTCGTCCTCTTCCTCGGCTGCCGGTACACGGGCTACAGAGGCAATCGAATCATTCTTCTTAAGATTAATAATTCGTACACCCTGTGTAGCACGCCCCATTACTCTAAGTTCGGCAATTCCTGTGCGGATCATTACACCACTCTTATTGATGATAACCAAGTCGTCCTCATCACTCACAGCCTTAATGGCCACCAGACTCCCGGTTTTCTCAGTAGTATTAAGAGTTTTTACACCTTTACCACCACGGTTAGTCACGCGATAATCTTCGAGATCGGTACGCTTACCATATCCTTTTTCAGATACTACTAAGATCGTATGCTCAGTATCTCCGGGCGGTATGGTTACCATACCAATTACTTCATCCTTATCATTTTCAAGAGTTACACCGCGTACACCACTGGCATTTCTACCCATGCTGCGCACCTTCTCTTCATTAAAGCGGATGGCTTTGCCACTCTTCTTAGCGATAAGGATTTCATCCTGACCAGTGGTAAGTTTTGCTTCAAGCAGCAAGTCTCCCTCACGTATAGTAATGGCATTAATACCATTTACCCTTGGCCGTGAATAGGCCTCCAGCGATGTCTTTTTGATTACACCTTCTTTAGTAACCATTACAATAAAATGGTTCTGAATGTATTCCTCGTCCTTAAGATCACGGGTATTCATAAAGGCTCTTACCTTATCCTCCATCGGGATGTTGATCAGGTTTTGTATCGCCCGGCCTTTACTTGCTTTAGTGCCTTCAGGAATTTCATAAACACGCAGCCAGTAGCACCTACCCCATTCAGTAAAGAAGAGCATATACTGGTGATTGGTGGCTACAAAAATGGTTTCTACAAAATCCGCATCACGTGTTTGCACACCTTTATGGCCAACACCACCGCGGTTTTGTTTTTTGTATTCGCTTAGGGCAGTCCTTTTAATATAACCGGCATGCGAGATGGTAATCACCACTTCCTCATCAGGAATCATATCCTCAATGCTCACATCGCCACCGGCATATTCAATATCCGTTCTGCGCTCATCGCCATACTTCTCCTTAATTTCAATAAGCTCCTCTTTAATGATGCTCATCCTAAGGTCTTCCTCATTAAGGATACGCTTGTAATAAGCGATTTTTTCCATCAACTCGGTATACTCTTCCTTAATCTTATCGCGCTCAAGGCCGGTAAGCTTTTGTAGGCGTAAGTCAAGTATGGCACGTGCCTGAAGTTCTGACAGATCATAATTTTCCATCAGACCATTTCGGGCTTCTTCCGGAGTTTGTGAAGCGCGGATCAAAGCAATGATCTCATCAAGATGATCCAACGCAATCAACAAGCCTTCAAGAATGTGCGCTCTCTCTTCTGCCTTCCGCAGTTCGTACTTCGTTCTGCGGATTACCACATCTACCCTATGCTCCACAAAGTACTTGATCATGTCTTTGAGGTTCAACTGCTCAGGGCGACCTTTTACCAGTGCAATATTGTTTACCGAAAACGATGACTGAAGAGCCGTGTACTTGTAAAGTTTATTAAGCACCACATTAGGCACCGAATCGCGCTTGAGGTAATACACAATGCGCATTCCCTTGCGGTCACTCTCATCTTTGATATCAGAGATACCATCCAGCTTCTTTTCGTTGATAAGGTCGGCCGTTTTCTTTATCATATCGGCCTTATTCACCTGGAATGGGATTTCAGTAACCACGATACACTCGCGGCCTTTCACTTCTTCCATAGTAGCCTTACCACGCAGCACTATCCTGCCACGACCGGTTTCAAAAGCCTCGCGAACACCTTCGTAACCATAAATGGTACCGCCCGTTGGAAAGTCAGGAGCGGTAATGTGTTGCATCAGCTCCTCAATAGTGATTTCCTTATTGTCAATGTATCCGACAATTCCATTAATTACTTCAGTAAGGTTGTGCGGAGGCATATTGGTGGCCATACCTACAGCAATACCGCTGGCCCCATTCACCAGGAGGTTAGGGATACGGGTAGGTAATACGGTAGGCTCACTTAAAGTATCATCAAAGTTCAGTTGGGTGTCAACCGTTTCCTTATCAATATCAGAAAGCATTTCCTCGGAAATCTTCTGAAGTTTGGCCTCCGTATAACGCATGGCTGCGGGAGGGTCACCATCCACACTACCAAAGTTACCCTGGCCATCCACCATCATATAGCGAAGGCTCCAGGGCTGAGCCATACGCACCATAGTATCATAAACGGAAGTATCCCCATGCGGGTGAAACTTACCCAAGACCTCCCCAACTATACGGGCAGATTTTTTATAAGAGCGATTTGAGAGCACGCCCAACTCATACATTCCATACAAAACCCTTCTGTGTACGGGCTTCATCCCATCACGAACATCAGGAAGAGCACGCGAAACAATTACCGACATCGAATAATCGATGTAGGATGATTTCATTTCTTCCTCAATGTTAATGGGTATTATTCTTTCGCCTTCGGCCATGTTGTCAGTGTTTTACCTTACTATAAAGAATAAGTTATTAAAAGGCCAAATATAACCACTCAAAACCCGCCTGAGGCCTTATCAGATGGGTAATTTCTTCACAATATGCACGTTTGTACTGTTAATAATTAAAACAATAGCCCGAGTTGCGTGTCTGCCGTATAAGGCTAACTTTGAAGTAAACTCTTGTTGGCATAATAATCGTAAATGATAAAGCCCACTGAATACTCTAATTCCCTTTTTTAATATTTAATATGGACGAAAATTTTTCACCCCGAGTAAAAGACGTGATAAGCTACAGCAAGGAAGAAGCTTTGAGGCTGGGCCACGACTACATCGGCACCGAGCACCTTATGCTTGGGCTGATACGGGAAGGTGAAGGTAGTGCCATCCAGATACTCGAAGATCTGGGTGTTGACGTTCAGGCATTTCGCAGAAAGATAGAGGCCATTAGCGCCCCCAATATTTCAGGACAGATAAGCACTAAAAAGAACCTTCCGCTAACCCGACAGGCCGAGAAAGCCTTGAAAACAACTTTTCTGGAAGCCAAGCTTTTTCAAAGCAATCAAATTAGAACATCGCATCTTTTACTGTGCATCCTTAGAAACGATGATGACCCTGTTTCAAGAATACTGAGACAGTATGAAATTGATTATGATAATGTAAAATCCGAGTATCAGTCGCATTACGCGGATGAACTTAAGGATAAAGATAAGCCCCGAGCGGAAATGTCGTACAGTGATGATGACGATGATTTTGAGCGTAAAGACCCTGGCTACAGTGGTTCGGGTAAAAAAGCCGACACTAAAACCAAAACTCCGGTGCTGGACAACTTTGGCCGTGATTTGACCAAACTGGCTGAAGATGGAAAACTGGATCCGGTGGTAGGTCGCGAAAAGGAAATTGAGCGTGTTTCGCAAATCCTTTCCAGGAGAAAGAAAAACAATCCCCTGCTTATTGGAGAGCCTGGTGTGGGTAAATCAGCCATTGCCGAAGGTTTGGCCCTGCGGATAGTTAAGCGTAAGGTTAGCCGTGTGCTTTTTGATAAGCGCGTTGTTACGCTTGACCTTGCCTCATTGGTAGCCGGTACCAAATACCGCGGCCAGTTTGAGGAGCGCATGAAGGCTCTGATGAACGAACTGGAAAAGAATGAGAACATCATACTTTTTATAGATGAGCTCCACACTATTGTAGGTGCCGGTGGTGCCACTGGTTCACTTGATGCCAGTAATATGTTTAAGCCCGCACTGGCCCGTGGCGAAATACAATGTATAGGTGCCACTACCCTGGATGAATACCGACAGTATATTGAAAAGGATGGTGCTTTAGAAAGACGTTTCCAAAAGGTAATGGTGGATCCTACAACTCCTGAAGAAACAGTTCAAATTCTAAATAACATTAAGGATAGGTATGAAGATCATCATAATGTAAACTACACTGAAGAGGCTATTAAAGCCTGTGTTCAGCTTACAGCCAGATATGTAACGGACCGTCACCTTCCCGATAAAGCTATTGATGCCCTGGACGAAGCTGGTTCACGTGTGCATATAACCAGTATTCATGTCCCTAAGGAAATTATAGAACTTGAGAAAAAACTTGATGAAATAAGGGATCAGAAAATACAGGTGGTTAAAAAACAACGCTATGAGGAGGCCGCAAGATTGCGTGATGATGAGAAGCGTGTTGAAGGCCAGCTACAGGAAGCACAAGCTGCCTGGGAAGAAGAAGTGAAGAAAAACCGCGAAACGGTTGATGAGCCGGATGTAGCAGAGGTTGTAGCTATGATGACAGGCATACCCGTACAGCGCGTAGCCCAACAGGAAAGCAAGCGCCTAGGCGGAATGGCTAAGGAAATAAAATCGCAGATTATTGGTCAGGATGAAGCCGTGGCCAAAATTGTGAAGGCCATACAGCGTAACCGTGCCGGATTGAAAGACCCTAATAAGCCTATTGGATCCTTTATATTTTTAGGACCAACAGGTGTGGGTAAAACCCAGCTGGCCAAGGAGCTAGCCCGTTCTCTGTTTGATAGTGAGGATAACCTTATCCGTATTGATATGAGCGAGTATATGGAAAAATTTGCCATATCAAGATTGGTAGGAGCGCCTCCCGGATATGTGGGTTATGAAGAAGGTGGACAGCTTACTGAGAAAGTTCGCAGAAAACCTTACTCTGTGGTGTTACTTGATGAGATTGAAAAAGCTCACCCTGATGTTTTCAACCTTCTTTTACAGGCATTGGATGATGGCCACATGACGGACTCATTAGGCCGTAAGGTTGACTTTAAGAATACGATTATAATTATGACTTCAAACATTGGTACCCGCCAGTTGAAAGACTTTGGAACCGGTGTTGGGTTTGGCACATCGAGCCGTACACAGGCCAAAGATGACCTTACCAAAGGAGTTATAGAAACGGCATTGAAGCGTGCTTTCTCTCCTGAGTTTTTGAACAGGATTGATGATGTGGTATTATTCAATAACCTTAGTAAAGAGCATATAGTAACAATCATCGATCTTGAGTTGGAGAAGCTTTATAAGCGCATTAATGAATTGGGCTATAAAGTGGAAATGACCAAAGAAGCTAAGGAATATATTGCTGATAAAGGTTTTGACGAGAAATTTGGAGCCAGGCCATTGGCCCGTGCCATTCAGAAATATGTCGAAGATCCGCTCGCGGAGCAAATCATAAATTCTGAAATTGAAGAAGGTGATGAAATTTTTATCAGCCTGGATAAAAATGAGGCCGGTGAAGATGAAATTACTGTAAAAGTGAAGAAGCACGAAAAGGCTGAGGAGGAGTAGACATTATTGCTCAGTATTAATTTTTAAGTCCCTGTTGGTATCCCGGCAGGGACTTTTTATTTGCAGATGTTTCTGCGGTTTAATCGCTTTGCTGAATTTCATTATTTTCACAGATATAATATTAATAATACTTCTCAACTATGCGGAAACAACTACTATATACCGCCCTTTTGTTATTCTTTCTTAATGGACTTCTACGAGCGCAGGACACCATTGCTATTCAGGATTTTGAGAACAGCCCTGCAACACCTACCTGGACTTATACAGGTACCCCGGCTTTTCAATCTGGTTTGTCCCCTGCCAATGCCACACCGGCTAATAGCCCTTTGGGTATAAATGGTTCTCAAGCCTGGCATACAGTACAAGTAAGTAGTGGCGTAACGCTGGACTTTGCAAATATTGCGGTACCCTCGGGTTATGATAGCACTACTGTATTTTTTAAAATAGCAGCTATGAACCTCAATGGCAGCTCTGGTGGCCCTGATCATCTGGATTATATTTTGGTAGAACTGAGTACAGATGGAGGCACCACGTTTTACGACCGATTGAGAATAAGAGGTGCCGTAGCTAATAATTGCTCATGGGCCTATTCGGCATCCGCAGTAGCGGAGGTAAGCTACTTACCGGCTACAGAAGCCATGTTTCAACCCGCCAATAGTGGCTTACAAACCACTGATGGGTATGCAACTGCAAAAATTAACTTTCCTTCATCTGTATCTCAGATTAAAGTAAAAATTACGGCACGGAGCAGTTCCAGTAGTGACAGTTGGCTTATTGATAATGTTATGCTACTGGGCCATACCAACTGCCCTACTGTTACATCCACTGTGAATACCAGCATTTGCCGTGGTCAGCGATACTTTGCTGGTGGCAAACCGCAAATTACAACAGGTACTTATATAGATACCCTTAGGAGTTCGCAAGGCTGTGATAGTATTGTAACTACAAACCTTACGGTAGATACGGTGGGTAATAAGGTATCGCAAAACTGGTTGACTTTTACTTCAAATGTTTCAGGTGTAAACTACCAATGGGTAGATTGTAACAATGGCTATTCTCCGCTGGCAGGTGAAACCAGTCAGAGTTTTACTGTAACCACAAATGGGAGTTATGCCCTAATAACTTCTGATGGCAGCTGCAATGATACATCGGCATGTTTTGTAGTTAATAATGTTGGCCTGGCTGAAAACATGTTGCAAAACATCAAGGTATATCCAGTGCCTGCTGGAAACAAACTTTATCTTAACCTTCCGGAAGAAATGGAAAATACTGAAATTACAATTTCAGGAATGAATGGCGCGCAGATTTTGAATCAGACGATTGTGGAGGCCGGAGAACACACGTTAGAACTAGATGAAATTGCAAATGGTGTTTATGTGCTAAAGCTTCAACATGGCCCGGATGTTAGGATTTTAAAGTTGCCGGTTTGTCATTAAGCTAGATAAATCTGGATTAAAAGACCATGCTCCTTATTCTGCCCAACTTACATAAGGTATCTAGGCTCTTTTTCAGCATTAAGTTTTTACAAATGAAAATACACCTATTAACATTCTATTGGATAATTGCATGCTTTCTAAATGTTGAGGCCCAAGTAAATCCACTTAGTAAATTTAACCCTGCAATAGGTGCCTTTCACACATCTCTTGATTCATCAGAGCCGGTGCAGCCTATAAGAAATTATATATTAAGTACTGCGATAAATTGTGACACCAATAGCTTTTATGCAGTTAATACATCTGGTGATATCTCTCAATATTCCTTAATAGGTAATACGGTTTCATATCAATCAACCTTACTAACCAACACCAAGACCGCAAGCCTTGCCATCTGTAATAATTTAAATGGAGGAAACTTTACACCAACACTTTATGGTGATTATTACACAAGGGCATTCAATAAATATTCTCCAAGTTATTATGATGGCTCAAGGTGGATAAATACCTCTATTACGAGTCCCAACTTCAATTGCGGTGGATATGGTAATTTTTTATATTACTCTGCACCACTGTCTAATGTTGTACCTCAGAGTATAAATCGATACGATGGGGTAAACATGACTACAATCTATAGTGATTCCAGCTGTAATATTTTCACTGGTGATTTAGCTGTTGATCAACATGGTAATGTTTGGTTTCCTGTATCTTATGATTTAAGTATGTCCTTAAATGCGTTAAGTGATAGCATAAGAGTAGTTTCACCGTCAGGTAGGATAATAAAGTCATTTCCATTACGGTACAACCTTTACAATGCCTACGGGTCGTTTTATCTCAAAAACAAACTATACATCGGGTTAGGATCGCTGAACTTAGATAATCCAAACACACTACTTCCAATATCATTTTCAGCGGACTCTGCCATAGTTGAAACTCCAATACCAATGCCTCCTCAATCATTTTCAAGCATAGATTTGGCGATATGCGACTACCCCAACAAAATTTCTTTATGGGATAATGAGCATTTTTTAAAACCAAAGATTTTTCCCAACCCGAATTTTGGAATAGTTTACATAGATTTTAACATCACTTTATATGATGTGACTTTAACACTTTACAATAATATTGGACAACTGGTGCTAACGAAGGAATTTGAATCAGCTGATTTCACAGAACTAGTTTTTGACGGACCTGGTGGTATATACTTTCTTAAGATTGAAGCAGGAAATACAGAAGTGCTTGTACACAAAATATTAAAGAATTAGATAACTAGTGCTACTCTGAAATCCATCAGAAAAAATCATTCTCATGATAGCTTACCCTATTTTGGCAATTTTAAATTTTAAAACATTCGCTCCATACATATACTAAATTGAAAAAACTATTTCTACTCCCCCTTCTTGTTTTCTTTACTTTAGAGATGACAGCGCAGGATTTGAGCAATTTCTCCATTGAACTTAGTACCCTGAGACACGCCAAAAGTCATGGCTGGTCTCAGGATTATGATGGCGAATATTTCTATTTTCCAGGTATTAACCTGATGTATAAATCCTCACCTCGCTTTCAGTACTTCCTGGGGGTTGCCAATGCCAATGCTTCGGTCGAAACTTCAGGTATTGATACTTATGAGCAATCCTCCATTCGGGGAGCCGAGTTCCGCTTAGGAGCCCGATTAACACCATTAAGTGAAAAACGATTATCCGCTAGCTTAGGCATTGAGATATTCGGTGAATTTTCAAAAATCCATGGCACTTATGAAACATCCGGCTTTCAAACTGAATTTTACATCAACCATCAGAGAAACTACATGGGCGTAGCACCTTCCGTTATGCTGAGTGTCAGAATTACAGAACGGATTTCCCTTTTTGCCGATACTCGTTACCGCGCGGGTATATATACTCTAAACAGCTCCAACACCGAGTATCCTTCTCAGAAATTATTGAGTAATAAGAAAGAATGGCTTGAGGAATGGGATGTTCTAAACTCCCTGGGAATACGAATCAGGCTTTAGCGTATAATAGTTAGAAGTTCTGAAGTGCAGCATTAGAAAAACGCTTCTACCAATTCTTCTTCAGATATATTGTTGAAATACTCGCTACTCCTAATTTTCTTTAGTCGATTTAAAACTGCCTCTTCTCGGTGCTCCACTCCTACCAACGCCTGCTTTACTTCATCAAGGTCGCGGTTAACAAAAAAATCTCCAAAAATCTCCAGCTCCGTTATTACTCCTTTATCCACATTAAGATGTACTTCTACATGACCACCATCGGTTTTTACACCTTTTTTCAAACCATATTTAGGTGAGTAACCATAGTTCCACTCCCACGTGCTGTACTTTTCATCTGCCAGTTTCTGGATGGCTTTCTTATCCTCTTCAGTAAACTGGTAAGGCACAGCATCCGGGTACATTTCGGTAATGTGGTTCATAACCTTTTGGCGAAACTGATCCACACCTATATCTTCCTTAAGATGACTTGAAATATTGGTCACTCTACTCCGTACAGACTTTCGCGCCTTCCCCTCAAACTTAAGCGGATTTACATTCAGCGCATCTGATATATCCTGTATTTCTGATGCATACAGCAAAGTGCCGTGATGCAATACCCTTTGCTTTTGATGAAAGATATGTTCTGCATTACCCGAAAACTTCTGATCATCAATAAGAATATCATTTCGGCCGGAGAAGTGAGCCTTAACTCCAAGGCCTGCCAGTACATCAATTATTGGTTGATTGTATTTTTTAAAATCCACCTTGGCACCTTCATCTCCATAGCTCATTATAAAGGTGTAATTAATATTACCCAGATCATGAAACACAGCTCCCCCACCGGTAAGGCGCCTTACCACTTTGATCCCACGTTCTTTCACATGGTCAACATTTATTTCAGCCAGCGTATTTTGATGTTTGCCAACTATAATAGCATTGTTATTCCGCCACAGCATAAAAATGTTGTCATCAAAATTTTTCAGAAAGTATTCTTCCACAGCCTGGTTGAAATACGGCTCAAGGCTAGGGCTATCAATACAAAGCATTGCCATAAGGAACTTTTTTGAGTATTACGCGAAATTAGGCATAGCCGTTCATTTATAGGCAAATACCTACACTATCTTATCGCTTAGTTTGTTTTTGAGGTTAACCTCTTGTGAATCAATTATTAATTATGCAGCAATTAACAGCTTGCATGGCTATTAAAGCTTACCTTTGCTACATTATTACATTATTTAATTTATTACCATGAGTAAAGGCACAGTAAAATTCTTCAACGAGACCAAAGGTTTTGGATTTATCACTGAAGACGGTTCGGGAAAGGAACACTTTGTACACGTTTCCGGATTAGTAGATGAAATCCGTGAAGGTGACGTTGTTGATTTTGACCTTAAAGAAGGCAAAAAAGGATTGAACGCAGTTAATGTGAAAGTAGTTTAATATATACGCTTTAACTTTTTTCAGTACAAAACAGAAAGCCCATCGCATGATGGGCTTTCATCGTTTATAAGGTCTTTACCGATTATTCAATTATCAGCTTGCGCTGAATGACTCCACTATCTGTATTCATCCTTATCATATAATAACCTTTGGCAAGGGTACTTATATCAACAGTTTGAGCCCCTTCAGAGGCCTGTTTCAGGTTGTCTTTAACTACTACTTTACCGCTGGCGTCTATTATTTCAATCTCCGAGGCGCCAAAAGAATTTACGTCCCACTCCACTTTTATGTTTTGATGTGCCGGGTTAGGATAGAAATTAAAATAGGGCTTTTCTGTAATTTCTTCCAGTCCAATCTGACTTAAGCGGTAGGATTGAATGCTTGCTTCACCACAGGTATTAGTAACTTTAAGGGTAACCTTATAAAACAAACCTGGCGTAATGTAGGTATGCTGGGGCATAATCTGCCCTGTAACCAGTGCACTGGCATCGCCAAAATTCCATTCATAGCTCACTGCATTTTGCGAGGCTGAAGCATCAAATTGTGTAAGCATACCGGCACTGGTAGTAGATATAATGTTGTAGGTCCAGCTTGCTTTTGGGGCAAGGCATACTTTCACATTTTTAACCACCCTTGCACTATCTCCACATTCATTAAATACGGTGAGCGTTACAGGCTTAGTTCCAGGGCTTGGAAACCTGTAATTTACCGATTGTCCATTGGCGCCAAAACCATTCAAATCCCAGGTATAGGAAGTGGCGTTGGTTGATGATGAAGCGTCAAAACTAACAGTATCTCCATTTATGGAATAGGTAAAATCCGCAATCAACGAATCACATACCTGAATACTTTGAATAACAGTATCGGCATTACCGCATCCATTTGAGGCTATCATGATAACAATATAAGTTCCTGCATTGGCGTACGGGTGCGAAATATTTACGCCCGTACCACTGTTTCCATCACCAAAATCCCAGCTATATGAAGTAGCTCCTATACTTGCAGTGCCGTCAAAAGTACCGTTTAGGATACTTCGCGAAAAAATGAAACTGCCAACTACGGTGGGGCAAGCAGCCGTCATAAACGAGTCTTTTACCCAAGCACTGCTTACGCTGCCGCAAGAATCACGAACATATACATCGTAACCCGTATTAGAGAGTAAACCTGTGATTGCCAGGGGTGAAACGGCTGGTGCATACAAGGTACCAGTACCAGGGGGCTGCCCTGCTAAAAGCACTTCAACCTCTGAAGTAATGGATGACGTGGAACTTGTCCAATTGAGCTGAGCACTATTTGTGGTAATGGCCGAAACCGCTACTAATGTAGGATCTAAGCAGACGGTTGGAGGGGCAAGTGTGGTAAATGTATCAGTAACCCAATTACTACTGATTGTACCACATAAATCCCGAACGTAGATGTCATATAAAGTGCTTGCTGTAAGTCCGGAAAGGATATATGGACTTGTGGCAGGACTATAGGTAGTGCCTGTACCCTGAGGTTGCCCGGCAGGTACAACTTCCAATTCAGAAATTGCAGATCCGCTGGTCCAGTTTACCTGCGCACCAAAACTTCCAATATTGGTGATACTTAGCATTGTGGGATCATTACACTGAATTACGCCATTAATGGAAACATCATCTACCGAAATATCTCCTGCGAAAGCAGTATTTACACCAATAAATTTCAGAACGATCGTATCGCCAGAGTAGGAAGACAAATTGATGGTGTCCATTCGCCAGGCATCGTTATTGGCCGTTTGCTGTTGCCCTGAAATGGTACCTATATTTACAAAAGCACCGCCATTACTTACTTC
This sequence comes from Schleiferiaceae bacterium, assembly GCA_963758205.1. Taxonomy (GTDB): domain Bacteria; phylum Bacteroidota; class Bacteroidia; order Flavobacteriales; family Schleiferiaceae; genus Owenweeksia. Next base: position 305,375 of record CAVWUM010000005.1, on the reverse strand, counting down.
TACCGAAAGAGAAGAAACAGCATTACCAAACATGTGGTACCAGTACTCCAGTATTGGATTGGTAAGAGAAGTGGGTAAGTAAATTGCTGGCGATTGAATTTCAACAGTGCCTGTTCCAATAGACGCCTCCGTATAGATGTAATTGCCATTACCACCTCTATCGCTTACTGGTCCGGTTCCATTTGAGGGAGTTCCACCGGTACCGGTGGTCCACCGTACACCAGTATTAGTTGATCTTATCCAGCATGAGTCAATTTGGTCTCCGGCATTTGTGGCTCCGGCACCCGTTATCCAACGGTTATTATCAAAGCTTTCAATATACGGTGCTGTAATTACACCGCACTCAGTGGCATAGGTAATTGGGCCAATCCATTCGCTTACATCGGCTGCTCCGCAACTATCTTTTACCAACAACTCATAGGTTTTAGAGGCTACTAAGCCTGATAACACAAAAGGATTTGTACTGGCTGGCACGATGGTATATCCTCCGGCACTTCCCAATTCGCGATAGCCTACCAACCAGTTTGTAGCACCACCTGTGGTCCAGGTAAGTGTAATTGAATTGGACGCAGAAGACGTGGCTTGCAGGTTGGAGGGTATCGGACAGGAAATATCTTCAACAGTAACTTCATCAATGGCAATATCACCATTAAAGCCTGTGTTGGTGCCCTTAAACTTTATGAGGAGGGTATCTCCGCTGTAGGCTGATAAATTTACAGATGTAATGGCCCACGGAGAAGTACTTGCCGTTTGCTGTTGTCCTGTTATGGTCAAAATGTTGGTAAATCCTGAACCATTATCAACTTCTACCTCCAGGTTTGTAATATCAGCACCATACATGTGATAGGAGAAAACCAACTCGGGATTAACCATAGAAGCGGGTATATAAATAGATGGAGTAGTTATTTCACCGGTGCCTGTTGCACCTCCACTTGCTTCTGTGTACAAATAGTTGCCAAGTCCACTCACGTCTGCAGATGGCCCGGAGCCTGCAGAAAGAGTAACGCCAGTACGGGTCCCAAAATTTGGATTTGTTGCTGCAGGCCTTGCCCAACAAGAGGATATGATGTTTCCATTGTTTACAGCCCCAACTCCACTTGTCCAGTTAGTGCCATCAAAGTTTTCGCTAAAAGGCGCAGTAACCAGGCCGCATTGTGTGATATAGGTAACAGGACCTACCCATTCACTTACGCTTCCGGCACTACAACTATCTTTTACGTAAATATCATAAGTACTAGAAGCTGTGAGTCCACCCAGTACAAAAGGATTAGTAGTTGCTGATACTATGGTTAGAGGGCCGGTACTGCCCGCAGCCCTATATCCTACAAGCCAGTTAGTAGCACCTCCTGTTATCCAGTTTAAAGATATAGTACCGGCCGTACTTGCTGTTGCCACAAGGGCTGTAGGTATTGGGCAAGAGTTGGTATCTATACTTATCTCGTCAATAGCAATATCAGAAGCGAAGCCACTATTGGTACCTTCAAAACGTATTTGAATATTGTTGCCAATAAACGCACTAAGGTCAACTGAGGCGGTACTCCAGGCAGCGGCATTGCTAACCTGTTGTTGACCTGCCAGGCTAAATTGTCGTGCAAATGCACCTCCTGTGCTCACACTAACTACCAAAGAGTCTATACTGGCTCCAAACATATGGTGGGAGAAATTCAGGGTTGCTGCCGGTACTGTAGCAGGGATATCAATAAATGGTGATGTTATACTTCCCAAACCCGGAGCTCCACTGGCTTCAGTATATATATAATTGCCAGTGCCGCTTACATCATTGTTCGGGCCTGTACCAGCAGAGTTTGTACCTCCTGTTCTTGTTCCGAAATTTGGGTTGGCCGCAGATGGCCTTGTCCAACAGTCAGAAATTGAATTTCCTGCATTAGTAGCACCTGCCCCACTCACCCAATCCGGGCCGTCAAAATTTTCTGTCCAGGGAACGGTAATTGGGGCGCAAGCGGTTGTGTCAGTAATTTTTATCCAATTACTTACGTCTCCAATACCGCAACTATCCTGTACGTAAAAGCAATAACCTGTTTGTGGTGTAAGGTTGGTAATTGTGTAGGGTTTAGACGAAACCATAACAGTGGTGCCTTGCCCCAGTTGAAAGCCAGTTGGTCCATATTGAATATTCCAATTTGTTGCTCCTCCTGTAACCCAATCCAATGTTATTGTAAAAGATGTTCTTCCTGTTACCACGAGGTTTGTAGGATCCGGACAACTCGGTGCTTCATCTATGGAAATATCATCTATGGAAATATCGCTTTGGTTTCCATTGGAGGTTTTCTCCGCCCTGAATTTTATTATAACCGTATCATTAGCGTAAGCTGAAATATCAACTATCGCCTCAAGCCACGGTGAGGCCTGAGTAGCCTGCTGATTACCGCTAAGGGTATCGATGGTAGTATAACTCAACCCACCGTTATTTGAAATTTCCACATATAGATCATTGACATTTGGCCCAAACATGTGGTACCAATACCGCAACTCAGGTGCTGTTAGTGGTGATAAATCTATAGGTGGTGTATTGGCTTCGGCATTTAATGGTGGCCCTACAAAACCGCCTGACTCCGTAAAGAGGTATTGCCCATTTCCACTGGTATGGTCTCCTATAGTTGATCCGGTGCCTGCTGTTTGTGGGGTACTTGGGCCTGCTTTCCAAAAATAGGTAGCTGTGGTATTGCGTGTCCAGCATGTGTCTATAGTACCAGGTATTCCAAAACCCGCGGGGCCGGGATCAAAGTTTGGCCCGTCAAATGTTTCAAGGTAGGGTGCTGATCTTACACCACACAAAGTGGCCCCGAATACCGGACCAACAGAATCACTTATACTGCCAACTCCACAACTATCCCGCACATAAAAATCATATGAAGATGATGGTGATAGGCCTGATACCGTATATGGATTAGTACTGGCTGGTATAACTATACCTGTTCCGGGTGTAAAGCCTACCGGGCCATACTCTACCAACCAGTTAGTAGCTCCACCACTCGTCCAGCCAATATCAATAGTTGTGGTTGTAGCACTTAAAAAGGCAAGGTTTGAAGGCTTCGGGCACAAAGGTTTTTCATTAATGGAGATATCATCAATTGCCATATCGCCTAGCAGGCTTTGACCCAGCGCCTTTATCGCCCTGAACTCTACCTTAATAGTATTTCCGGAAAATGGTGAGAGATCAACTATTTGTTCTATCCAGGCATCTGTACTGGATGATTGCTGCTGGCTTGTAAAACTCTGAACGATAGTCCAGGAAGTACCATTGAATACCCGCACCTGCATGGAGTCAATATCTGCTCCGTATAAGTGATAGAAAAACTTTAGCTCCGGAGTAGTTAGGGTACTTAAATCAACCAATGGAGTTGAAAAAACTGCCACATTGGGATTAAAGCCGCCAAAAATAAAATCTGTTTCAGCGTACAGGTATTTTCCATTTCCGGTAGTATTATCTGAAGAAGGGCCTGTATTGGCAGTAGGCGTACCATTTTGGCCGACCCTGAAATAATAGCCTGATGTTGGGTATCGTTGCCAACAGGCATCAATAGTTCCGGGAGTTCCACCAACCCAGGCTGCACCGTCAAAATTTTCAATTAATGGGGCAGCTACAGGATTGCAATCGGTGATGGCACTATCAGAACCTACCCAAACCGATACATCGGCTAAACCACAGCTATCACGTACATAAAATTCATAAGGGGTATTTGGGCTTAACCCGGTTACAGTAAACGGATTTGTGGTGGCATTTATAACCGTTCCAGTACCCAAGGTAAAGCCCGGTGTTCCATATTCAATATTCCAGTTAGTGGCTGTACCACCTGCTGTCCAACCAATGGTTGCACTGGTATTTGTAAAACCAATTACTTTAATATCCTGTGGCTTCGGACAGCTTGGTGCATCATCAATTTCAACATCATCAATGGAAACATCGTTGTTAGTGCCCCCATTGTTATTGGTTGATTTAAACCTGATAACTACCGTATCTCCTATATAAGCGGATAGATTTACAATAGCCTCTTTCCAGGGGTCAGTTCCGGAGGTTTGCTGTTGCCCTACTTTTTGATAAATCCCAGTCCATCCGGAGCCGGTATTAATGTCTACTTCGAGACCAACCAGAGAGTTACCATACATGTGGTACCAAAATGTAAGCTGAGGATTGGAAAGACCTGAAATTACAATGGGCGGAGTCTGGATATATGCATCTACTATACCGTTTACCGGTACTGATATACGCTCGGAATAGATAAACTGATCATTACCTGTAGTATGATCATTAGCGGTACCTGAAAAGGTGGATTGAGCGGGTGCGGGCCCCGTCTTCCAGATGAACTGGGTTAGAGGATTTCGCTCCCAACAACTACCAATAATGCCTAATGCAAAATTATTTCCACCTGTGGCCCAGGGGATACTATCAAAATTTTCGGAGAATGGAACTCCTGTTGACGCACATAAAGTTGTAAAAGTTAAAGGCCCTACCCACGCTGATACTACTCCTGGTGCACAACTATCCCGCACATATACATCGTAGGTAGTAGCTGCGGACAAACCAGTTATTATACCGGGGTTGATGGTTGCACCAGTTATTGTACCGCTACCCAAGGTAAAACCCGTGGGCCCATGTTGTAGCTGCCAGGTATTTGCACCACCACTTAGCCAGGTAATACTGGCGGTATTTACCCAGGCATAATCCAAAGCAAGATTTTGTGGGGCAAGGCATGCTGGCGGCTCGTCAATACTAACATCATCAATAGCAATATCCCCATCAAAACCACTGTTAGTTCCTAAAAACCTGATTCTTATTGTATCGCCCTTATAGGTGTTCAAGTCCACAGTATCAGATTTCCAGGCATCAGCAGATGATATTTGCTGAGCGCCTGTAATTGTTTTCAAACTAGCTCCAAAGCCCTGACCTCTATCTACCTGAACTTCTAAAGATGTAATATCAGCACCATACATATGGTAGTAGAACTCAAGAGTAGGGCTAACAATTGAATTTGAAACGACTACCCAGGGAGTAGTAATTTCTCCTGTACCCAAGGCCCCACCGCTGGCTTCTGTATAAAGATATTTACCACTGCCACTGTTATCAGCGGCCGGGCCAGTTGCAGTGGAAACGGTACCACCAGTACGTGTTCCGAAATCTGGGTTGCCATTTGAAGGTCTATCCCAGCAGTAATCAATTTGATTATTAGCATTGGCGGCACCTGCACCTGCCACCCAGCTTGTACCATCAAAACTCTCGGACCATGGTGCAATAGAAATGCTACATTCCGTACCTGCTATAATTGGTGTGGACCAACCGCTTACATCACCAACAGCACAACTATCCTTAACAAAAAACTCATAGATTGTTGCCGGGCTAAGGCCTGTTACAACAAAAGGATTTGTGCCGGCAGGTACAATTGTGAGCGGACCTGTACTACCATTTACTCTGTACCCTATTAACCAATTTGCAGAGCCACCGGTTATCCAGCTAAGTTCAGCGGAACTGCTAGTGGTACTAATAATCGCCAACGAGTCAGGATCGAAACAAGTTGGAGCCTCAGCAATACTAAATTCATCAATGGCTATATCTCCATTAAAACCGGAATTGGTACCTAAAAACTTTATCAAAATGGTATCACCCTTATAGGCACTTAGCGTAAGCGTATCAAATCGCCAGGCATCAGCAGAAGCGGTTTGTTGCTGCCCTGAAATAGTCAATAGGCTGGCCCCAAAGCCAAATCCATTATCTATCTGCACTTCCAGCGAAGTAATATCTGCCCCAAACATGTGATAGTAAAATCTCAGTTGGGGCTTAGTCATAGTATTAGGAATAAAGATGGGGACACTGGTTATCTCCCCTGTTCCTACTGCGCCATTGCTGGCTTCGGTAAATAAATAATTACCTCCTACATTATAATCACCAGAAGGTCCTGAAGCTCCTGAGCCGGTAGCACCTGTACGCGTTCCAAAATTTGGGTTGCCTGTTGGCCTTGTCCAGCAAACATCTTCTACATTTCCTGCATTTAGCGCACCTGTACCGCTAGTCCAGTTTGGTCCATCAAAATTTTCAGTATAAGGGGCGATAACCGAAATACACCTTGTGGTTGCGGTAATGGGATTACTCCATACACTTGTATTGCCGGCTCCACAACTGTCCTTTATAAAAAACTGGTATGTAGTACCTGGCATTAATGCGGTAACAGCCCTTGGCTTGGTGGCCGCAGCAAAATAGCTGAGTGGTCCGGTTGAACCGTTTACCCGATAACCAATTAACCACCTTGAAGCCCCACCGCTATTCCAATCAAGCGCAATTGATGTTGGGGATTGATTAATGGTAAAAAGAGTATCTGGTGGAAAACAGGTTGGCGCCTCAGCTATGCTAAATTCATCAATAGCAATATCACCATTAAAGCCTGAATTTGTGCCAATAAATTTTATTACGACAGTATCGCCCTTAAAGGCTTTTAAGCCTAAAGTATCGAATTGCCATGCGGCTGCAGAAGAAGTTTGCTGCTGACCAGCTATGGTAAGTAAGCTGGCTCCAAAGCCAGAACCATTATCTACCTGAACTTCCAGCGAGGTTATATCGGCACCAAACATGTGATAATAAAATTTGAGCTGTGGATTTACCATACTGTTAGGAATATAAACCGGCAGGCTATTTATCTCACCGGCTCCAGTTGCTCCATTACTGGCCTCTGTATATAAATATTTTCCACCTCCACCAAAATCTGTAGCAGGGCCAGTGGCTCCTGAAGCAGTTCCCCCTGCCCTGGCTCCAAAATTCGGATTGCCTGTTGGCCTAACCCAACACACATCAATTGAGTTACCTAAATTATCGCCCCCTGCCCCTGTTATCCAGGATGAGCCATCAAAGTTTTCACTATACGGTGCGGTAACCGGGTTACAAAATGTAGTAGCCCGGGCTGTTCCATGCCAAATACTTACATCGCCAGTACCGCAGCTATCTCTTACCTGAAACTCATAGTTTACCCCTGCTGAAAGGCCATTAACTGTAAATGGATTTGAGGAAGCATTTATAATTGTAAATGGGGTGATGGAACCGGCCTGGCGATAGCCTATTTGCCAGTTAGTGGCACCCCCGGTTGTCCAGTTAAGCGAAACCGAAGAGGTAGAAACTGCACTGGCACTGAGCGCGGTTGGTTCAAAACAAGTTGGTGGCGGTATATGATGTACAACTATCTTCCAGGTGCTATCTACAACTCTTTGAAAATTTGTTCCACAGGCCGGTGCTCCACCAAAAGTTCTGAAGGCATGTAGAAAAAATAAAAGCTGACCTGATACACTTGTACCATTAGCTATGTTTAAGCCTTGCCTGGAATAAGAAAAAACACCTGCCGAATCCCAATTAGGATCACCAAATGAAATGGCAGTTTCTTTGGTTTGGTTATTTATGAACTGAAGATAAGAGCCTTGCTCAGAAACCCAGCCATTGCCGGCAATTGGAGCTTCTATATTATAATAGACATCTACTCCAGTTACATAATTTCCGGCAGGGATATTTACTACAAGAGTATCACTACAACCAAAACTTTCGTCAGTAACAGTAATTACTCCCTGAAACTCGGTTGAAATATGACCTGTAGAGTAGGTTGAACTATCTGACTGGCCAAAACTTGCAACTTGAAAAATTAGATAAAAGGCTAGGGTTTGTAAGAATCTGCTCATTATAATCATTTATAATTCAGCAATTTAGAGTAAAAACCCATTATATAACCACTGTGCTATTATCTTTAATAAAAAAGCCTGTTCAACAAAATTGATGAACAGGCTTTTTGAATATGAACACTTTTTTTATTTCTTAATTAGTCTTCTTCTGATAAGCTTTGTTCCGTAATGCAACTGAATAAAATAGACACCTGCTGCAAGCTCCGAAACCTCTAAACTATATTGGCTCTGTTCAGTATTGTCTATAGCAATTGATTTCAGTAGTCTTCCGGAAGCATCCAACACCGAAACTCGATTAATATCAGCCTCTTTACCATCCCAATAAATACTAACCTTATTACTGGCAGGGTTCGGATACACTTTAAGCGATTCTTCTAATAATAATTCCTCAAGTCCTATTTGGCTCAACCTGAAAGACTGTACACTGGCCTCACCACAGGTATTAGTAACTTTAAGGGTAACCTTATAAAACAAACCTGGCGTAATGTAGGTATGCTGTGGCATAATCTGCCCTGTAACCAGTGCACTGCCATCGCCAAAATCCCATTCATAGCTCACTGCATTTTGCGAGGCTGAAGCATCAAATTGTGTAAGCATACCGGCACTGGTAGTAGATATAATGTTGTAGGTCCAGCTTGCTTTTGGGGCAAGGCATACTTTCACATTTTTAACCACCCTTGCACTATCTCCACATTCATTAAATACGGTGAGCGTTACAGGCTTAGTTCCAGGGCTCGGAAACCTGTAATTTACCAATTGTCCATTGGCCCCAAAACCATTCAAATCCCAGGTATAGGAAGTGGCGTTGGTTGATGATGAAGCGTCAAAACTTACAGTATCACCATTGGCTGTAAATGTAAAATCAGCGCTAAGCGTATCACAAACCCTGATGGTATCAATTAATTGAGCGGTAGAACCACAATCCGAAAATGCATCCATTGTAACCACGTAAACTCCTGCACTGGCATAGGTGTGGGCGGGGCTGTTGCCAGATGTGCTATTACCATCCCCAAAATTCCATTGGAGTGAATCAGCATTTACCGTGGCACCTGAATTAAAGTTTACACCAAGCCAGGAATTGGTATTGGTGAATGATGGAGATATTGGAGGACAAACCAATGTGGTTTGGCTGGCATTTATCCACTGGCTTAAACTGGTGGTGCCACAGCTATCTCTTACATATATATCATAGGTAGTATTGCTTAGAAGCCCCGTAACCACTAATGGTGATGCTACATTATAGTAAGTTGTGCCACTACCCTGGGGTTGACCACCAGGAACAACTTCAACTTGTGAGTTTCCATTGCCTGTCCAGTTTACTGTGAAGCCCGTGGGAGTAGCTGAACCGATTGCAAGGTTGGAAGGATCAGCGCAATTATTTGAACCTGGATCATCAAAAATACTGACGTTATCAACTGCAATGTCACCATTAAAACCATTATTGGTTCCAAAGAATTTTAACCGGATAGTATCACCTAAATACGGAACCAGATTAATGGTATCGAATTTCCATGGATCTAATTCTGAATTTTGCTGCGGTCCGTTTATAACAAGTACATTAGGGCCAAAGCCACTACCAGTATTTATTCTAACAGACAAAGAAGTGATATTAGCACCAAACATGTGATAGGCAAACGCAAACTTTGGGTTTACCATGGTTGAGGGAATGTAGATCGGTGGAGTGGAAATTACTCCCGTATTGTTGGTATTATTGTTAGCCTCAGTATAGATATAACCTCCAGTACCTGATACATCTTTAGCCGGACCAGAGGCAAACGTTTGAGTTGGCCCTTCTGAAAGAACCAAAATCAAGATTATTTCCTACCGGCCTTATCCAGCAACTGTTTATCTGGTTGCCCAGATTTTGCCAACCTGTGCCGCTCACCCAACTGGAGCCATCAAAATTTTCGGCCCAGGGAGCAGTTGCTACACCACATTGTGTGCTAAAACTTATAGGCCCTTCCCAAACACTTACATCTGCTACAGCGCAGCTATCTTTTACAAAAAAGTCATAGCTACTGGATGGGCTTAATCCGGTAACTGTAAATGGATTTGTATTTGCCGGCACTATAGTTAGCGGACCCGTTCCTCCAGCTACTCTATATCCTATCAGCCAGTTTGTAGCACCACCTGTAGTCCATGATAAGGTAACTGAAGTTGTGGTAGTGGTAGTAGAAGTTATGTTTTGCGGACGAGGGCATGAGGGAGCCTCTTTCACCGAAATGTCATCAACGGCCACATCTGCAAGGGTACTAGTACTCGCTTTTGTTGCTTTAATCCTAATCTGGATTGTATCGTTTACATATGCACTTAAACTAACGATAGCCTCTTTCCATACGTCTATTCCTGAGGTTTGTTGTTGCCCTGATCTTGTCCAAACCTGCGTATATCCGTTACCGTTGTCAATTTCCACGCTCATACTGCCCACAGCGGTACCAAACATATGGTACCAAAAACGAAGTTCAGGATTGGTAAGCGCACTCAGATCAATTTGAGGAGACTCAATAAAAGCGTCAAAGGGAGCAGTACCTCCATTGAATATTGATTCTGCGAAAATAAAATTACCAAAGCCCGTGGTATGATCATTTGCAGGGCCGGTAAGAGTACTTACAAATGATGTTGGCCCTACCCTCCAAAGGTAATTCACCAAAGGAGTTCTTATCCAGCATTGGGCTACTGTTCCTGTATCGTTAAAATTTGCTCCAGGTGTCCATGAAGGTCCGTCAAAATTTTCAGTAAAAGGTGCCAATAACGGTAAACAGTCGGTAGCTCCGGTGGCCAGGCCATACCAATCGCTAACGTCAGTAGCTCCGCAACTATCTCTTACATAAAAATCATAAGTAGTTGAACTATTTAATCCGGAAACCACAAACGGGTTGGTATTCGCATTTACGATAGTACCAGTACCCAGGGTAAATCCAGAATTTCCATATTCAATCTGCCAGTTAGAGGCTCCTCCACTTGTCCACGAAAGGGTAATTGAATTTGCGGTGGAACTTGTGATGCTTAATGCCGAAGGTTTAGGGCAGGTAGGTTGCTCATGTATGTCCAGATCATCAATCGCAATTATTGAGTTAAAAGCAAAAGTGCTGTTTCTATATCCTTTAAACCTGACCTTTATGGTATCATTGGCATAGGATGAAATATCCACAATTGCCTCTTTCCATAAGGCGGTTTTCGAATTTTGCTGTTGTCCTACTATCGATAATTCATGTTTCCATGTGGATCCATCAAAAATTTGCACTGAAAGTGAATCAATATCGGCACCATACATGTGATACCAAAAGCTCATTTCAGGTGTGTTAAGGGGTGTAAGATCAATGAGGGGTGACATGACTGTTCCCTCCATTGATTGAATAACCGTTCCGAAAGTTCTTTGGGTATGTAGAAATTTACCTGTACCGGTTGTGTGGTCTCCAGAGGGGCCTGTAGTAGTTGTAGTTACAGTATTTTGTGGCGACCATACGTAATTTACCGTTTCATCCCTCTCCCAGCAGTTATCCAGATTTCCCGGAACTGTAAAGGAGCCTATCGTAAAGTTCGGGCCATCAAAGGTTTCCAGGTACGGTGCGGGGAGCGGATTACAGTCTGTGGTATCCGCCACTGGGCCTATCCAGTCCGAAACATCTCCAATACCACAACTATCTCTAACATAAAATGCATAGCCTGTATTTGCCGAAAGACCTGTAACCGTAAATGGGTTACTGTTTGCATTTACAATTGTTCCCGTACCTGGTGTAAATCCCGGACTACCATATTCAATATTCCAGTTAGTTGCGCCTCCGGTAGTCCAGCTAAGGGTTACGGTATTGTTGGTTTTACCAGTAATAACTAGGTTTTGAGGTTTAGGGCAGCTGGGTGCTTCGTGAATATCCACATCATCTATAGCCGCATCGGCCAATGTACTGAAGCTAGCCTTTGTTGCTTTAAAGCGAATTTTAACGGTATCATTTGCATAGGCCGCCAGGTTTATAATAGCTTCTTTCCATGCCTGGGTATTACTTGTTTGCTGCTGGCCGGATTTATTCCAAACCTGAGTAAAACCGCTGCCATTATCAACCTCAACTGTCATAGAGCCAATGCCACTTCCAAACATATGGTACCAAAAACTGAGTTCGGGGGTGGTAAGTGCGGTAAGGTCTATGGGCGGAGTTATAACAAAGGCGTCAAAAGGAGCTGTACCCCCGTTAAAAATTGACTCGGCAAACAGGTACTTCCCACTTCCCGTGGTATGATCTGCCGAAGGGCCGGTAAGAGTTGTAGTAAATGGAGGAGGCCCGGGTTTCCAAAGGTAATTTACGAGAGGGTTTCTCGTCCAGCATTGTGCTATGGATCCTGTATCATTAAAATTTGTTCCTGTAACCCAGGAGAATCCATCAAAATTTTCACTAAAAGGAGCTAAAAATGGAAAGCAATCGGTGTTGGCAGTAACCGGCCCACTCCAAAAACTCTTGTCTGTTGCTGAACAACTATCCCTTACGTAAAAGTCATATATGGCAGAACTGTTTAAACCTGTTACAGTAAAGGGGTTGGTGTTAGCATTTACGATAGTACCTGTCCCAACAGGAAAACCAGGAGGACCATATTCTATCTGCCAATTTGTGGCTCCACCAGTAGTCCAGCCAAGGGTAACGGTTGTTGCTCCTGTTGCATTAACGGATAAAGCAGTGGGTGGTAAACAGGTTGGTGCCGGCACATGGTGTACGGTAATTTTAAACGTATTGTTATTGATGCGCTGAACGGTATTGTTACAGCCACCACCAGAAAAAGAACGGAAGGCATGAAGCCTGAACTGAAGCCCACCGACAGGTACGAGCCCATTGGCGATAGACAAACCAGTACGATTGTAGGACACGACACCCGAACTGGTAACATTAGGGCCAACTGATACGGTAGCCTCTTTGGTGCTGGTAGTAACACACTCGAGATATGAACTCTGCTCTCGTTGCCAACCCAGGCCAAGGGCTTCAAAATCATACTCTACATCAACGGATGTTACAAATCTTCCGGCAGGCACAGGTACGTTTAAAACCCCCGGACAGTTGGAATTCAGAGTGATGGGAACAACACCGGTTTGAAAATCGGAAGAAATTAATCCGGCTGTATAAGTAGCTACTGTAGGTGATTGTGCGGATAGCACAGTGGTGAGACTTATCCAAACCAGCATAAATGCCAGTGAGTAATTTTTCATCATGAAATAGGATTGTAGTTTTCGTTAGGTGAAAATACAACATCATCGCTAAATATGCATCTGTTCAAAAGCTTAATTAGCAATCAGTTAAATAAGCTTATTAAACGAAATTAGAGGTGTGTATAATTTGTAAACTGTTTCTTACCACCACATTCACTGCAACTGATTTCCGTTTTACTGTAAGCCCTAATTTTGCACCTATGCGAAAAATGCTTTTTATCCCCGTATTGGCCCTTGCCTTAATGGCTCTTAACCCACAGCAATACTCCTATAAACTGGCCTTGCTTAAATATAATGGTGGTGGAGATTGGTACTCGAACCCCACCGCCCTCAGCAATCTCATTTTATTTACAAATCAAAACCTGGGTACCGATATTGACCCTGAGTACGATGTAGTTGATGTAGGCTCCACAGATATTTTCAGCTACCCCTTTATACACATGACGGGTCATGGCAATGTGATTTTTTCTGATGATGAACGTAAAAATCTGAGACTTTATCTTGAGTCTGGCGGTTTTTTGCACATTGATGATAACTATGGCATGGATAAGTTTATCAGGCCAGAATTAAAAAAGGTATTCCCTGAAATCGAGCTCCAGCCCATTCCCCCCTCCCATCCTATTTTTAACCAGCATTATGTGTTTAAGGATGGCATCCCGAAAATACATGAGCACGACAATGCCCCACCGGTTGCCATGGGCATTTTTATAAAAGGCAGGCTAGCATTGCTATATACCACCGAAACTGATTTAAGTGATGGCTGGGAAGACGAAGAGGTGCATAATGATCCGCCTGAAAAAAGGCTAAAAGCATTGCAAATGGGCGCCAATATTTTGGAATACACCTTTAAGGGAATGGCCGGAAAGTGAGTCCTGAAGAAATTTCCCATATCATTGAAAACAGGGATTTTATTAAAAGCCACAGCTCTGATGATCCCTTTAAACTATTATTGAAATACGCCAAACAGCCAGAGAAGAAGGTTTTGGTTGAGCAAATTCAGGCCAGGCAAAAAATCAGGAAAAAACTCCCTGACTGGTTAGAGAACCCAAATATCATTTTCCCCAACGGACTTAGCCTTGAACAGGCCAGTTCTCAGGCTACAGCTGAACTTAAGGCATCTCTCGTAAATGGCTATGAACTACTGGATATTACCGGTGGGCTGGGTGTGGATTGCTTTTACCTCTCCGAATCCTTTACAAAAAGTACTTACGTAGAACAGAATGCTGAGTTAGCCGAAGTAGCACAGCATAACTTTGAAATTTCCAACACTAACATTAAAATAATAATTGGTGATGGGATAAAGACTCTGGAAGGCTCAGAAGCCGACTTTATTTATGTGGATCCATACAGGCGCGATGACGCGAAGAGTAAAGTGGTGGCCCTCTCCGATTGCCTGCCGGATGTAACCCAACTACTTGACTTACTGGTAAGCAATGGCCGCAAAAGCCTGATTAAGGCAAGCCCCATGCTTGACATCAGCCTTGCCTTAGAACAATTGAAATTTGTGAGCGAGGTTTGGATTATAAGTCACAGGAATGATTGCAAAGAGGTTTTGTTCTTAATGGATGCTCAAACCAAATCAGTAAGGGTAAAAACATTTGACATTTATCCTGAAAGGATATACACATTTGAATTTTTATTGGATGAACTTACAGAAGCGAAAGCAACCATTGATAATCCTGAAAATTACCTCTATGAACCCAATGCGTCAATATTAAAATCAGGTGGACAGGATATTCTATCTAAAAAACTGAAGGTAAAAAAGTTACATCCTAATAGCAACTTCTATACTTCAACCGAAGTTGTTACAGATTTTCCAGGAAAAACTTTTATGATAAAGCAACTATTTAAGCCTTTTGACAAGAGTTTAACTAAGGGCAGGTTTAATGTTATCAGCCGAAACTTCCCTGAAAAAGCCAATGAAATTGAGCAGAAACTAAAGCTTAAACCTTCATATAAGGATTATCTTATAGCCACAAGACTGATGGATGGGAGTTACACCTTTATCGTTTGTGAGTTGCTAAGCAGGGCAGAATAGGTTTATGGGGCTTTAAATAAATCCTATTCAAAGCCCCGTGCTATCTCAGTCATTAGTGGTACTTTAGTGAGTTGATTTATAGGATGCGAAAAGCTACTCAAGCCATAAAAGTTTGCCTGTTACTGGGCCTGTTAATCGCTGCATTTGGAGTGTGGGCACAACCCGCATTTATTCCAAACCAGGGGCAGTGGGATGGTGAATTTCTCTATAAAACTGACTTGGTAAGCGGAGCACTTTTTTTTGAATCTCATGGCTATACAGCCTTTCTTACCGATCCTGAAGCTGTTGAACACAGGCATAATCACGGAGACGAAGATCATCACCATCACAACCATAAAGAAGAGTACTTATCAGTAGCCTACCGTATGAAGTGGGTTAACTCAAACAAGAGTCCTGTTTCGGGTTTCTCTGAAAAAGAATTTTACCACAACTACTTTTTAGGAAATGACTCTACCCGATGGAAGGGAAACGTGCCGGTTTTTAAAGGCATTAGCTATAAAGGCTTGTATAAAGGTGTTACCATTAACTATTTTGAAGATGGCGATAGGCTGAAATATGACATCCTGCTTGCAGCCCATGCCGACCCCGGAGTTTTACAGATGACATTTGAAGGCTTGCAAGGCCTGGAAATATCAGAAAGCCGGCTGGTAATGAAAACGGCCATAGGGCCCGTTTACGAATACATCCCCGAAGCTTACCAAATCATAAATGGTGAAAAGGTAATAATACCCTGCTCCTACTCTCTATCCAACGCCCAGGTAGGTTTCAAGCTGGGAAATTATGACAGCTCCCAACCGTTGATAATTGACCCGGTTTTGGATTTTTCTACTTTTTCGGGAGCAACGTCAGACAATTGGGGATTTACCGCTACATATGATAACTCTGGCCACTTCTATGGCGGGGGGATAACTTTTGGCGCTGGTTATCCAATCACAACAGGTATAGTACAAAACACCTATGGTGGTGGAGCTTTTGATGTCTCTATTACCAAATTCAATCCCTCTGGAACTGCCCTCATTTACTCTACTTTTATTGGTGGTAATAACATTGACATGCCTCACAGCATGTTTGTAAATAACCAAGACGAACTGGTCATTCTGGGTAGCACAAGTTCTCCGGATTTCCCTGTCTCTTCTAATGGTTATCAGTCTACATTTTCAATTGGCTCAAATGTAGGCTTCCCTCCGGGTTCTGCCTCAAATGCCAGTTACACCAACGGGGCTAACGCATTTATCTTTAAACTTAATGCTAGCGGCTCTTCTCAGATGGGCTCAACTTTTATTGGTAGCAGCTCAGGACCAGTAGGCACTAATTCAGCTATTACAAAAAATTATAGTGATAGATCGAGAGGTGAAGTAATTGTACTGGCCAACGGAAATATTGCGGTTGCTACAAGTGCCAGGGCTGTTGATCTTCCATTTATAAACCCTGGAGTTCCGCTTGCTACAAATAATGTGCAGTATGCAGTTGTGGCAGTTTTTAACCCAAGTTTGAGCCAATTAGTTTGGGGAAGTTACTTTGGTGGTACTAATCATGAAACAGGTTATTCGGTAAAATCTGACGGTACAGATATCTTCTTATGTGGATCAACTCAAAGTACAGATTTGCCCATGTTTCCAAATTCCTTTGAAGATAGCAAGCAGGGCGGGCTGGATGGCTACATAGCAAAATTCAATGGAAATAATGGGCAGCTATTAGGAGCAACCTATGTAGGTACATCGGGATATGATCAGGCCTATTTTATAGATATTGACAAGTTCGGCTCCATTTTCCTGTTCGGACATAGTGATATCAACTTTCCAATATCAGGCGGTAAATACAGTAATCCAAACTCCAGTCAATTTATACAAAAATATTCCTCAGATCTCAGTTCAAGAGTTTGGTCAACGGCAGTAGGAAGTGGTCAGCCCAAAATTGACCTTGTACCATCTGCCTTTATGGTGGATGAATGCCTCAATATTTACCTAAGTGGTTGGGGAGGTGGGTCAAATAGTTTATCCAATGGCTTTTTAGGTGGTAGTACAACTGGGCTATCCGTTACATCAAATGCTATCAAATCAACCACTGATGGCAGTGATTTCTACTTTATGGTATTGGACCGCGATGCCTCCGGTCTTTTGTATGGAAGTTTTTTTGGTGGTTCAGAAGAAGAACATGTTGATGGGGGTACAAGCCGCTTCAGCCCGGATGGCACTATATATCAGGCAGTATGTGCAGGATGTGGGGAGAATTTTCTTCCGACTTTCCCCACAACGCCAGGTGCATATGCCAATACTCACAACAGATCAACAAACTGTAATCTTGGAGCCATCAAAATCAGCCTTGAGCAAACCGTTCAAGCAGTGCCTGATATTGATATTACTCTTGACATGGACACGGTTTGTAATGAGTTATTTGTGAAGTTTTCGAACAACAGTAAGCATGCTAATAAGTACTACTGGGATTTTGGTAATGGACTTACCTCTAATCAGTTTGAACCAAGCACGGTTTATAATGGATTGGGTCAGTACACGATTCAACTAGTTGCGGAAGATACCGTATGTGATATTTCGGATACTGCCACTCTTACTATTAATCATGATACACCAAAGGGTCCGGATGCTTCTATGACCTATAATTATGTGGGTTGCGATAAAACCTACCAGGTGGATTTCAGTAATACCTCTAACGAGGTAAACCAGTTTAGCTGGGACTTTGGTGATGGCAGCTCATCAGATAATGAAAACCCCACCCACTTTTACCAGGATAGTGGTACCTATCAAATAAGGCTTATTGCCTTTGATACCGCCTGTGGTATTGCAGATACCATTTACGGCACTGTTACATTCAGTGATAGTACTACTACTCCCCGTGCGGAGGTATCCTATAAAGAATGTAGCACCGGTGAACTGGAAATTGCGCATCTAAACTACCGGGCCAGGTATTTATATGAATGGCTTTATTCCGGCAAAAAAGCTACCGGAGCCTATCCTAAAATTCAATTTGATAACCCCGGTATTTATTCGGTAAACCTTTCGGTGGAAGACCCCTTGTGCATACAGCAGTACGAGCAGGATTTTAAAGTACGGATTGAAGCTATACAAACTGAGATTTTTATACCAAACGCCTTTTCACCCAATGGTGATGGTATAAATGAGGAATTCGTATTATCCGGCAATGCCTGTAACCCCAACGACTATTTACGCATTTTTAACCGCTGGGGTGAGATAGTGTTTGAAACCCGCAGCCCCTTTACCGAGTTTTGGGATGGTACCAATAATGGCGAAAAGCCAAAAGAGGATGTTTATACCTACATCCTTAATACGGGTAAGGAGAGCAGAAGGGGTTACCTCACGCTTTTTATGTAGAGGTTGTATGTTGTAAAATGTATGCTGTACTTTGAACAGCATTCAGCTCATTTCAAAATATAAGCTCTCCATCCACTTCCAGTCCCGCAATAAAGGCTTTTGCTTTAGCGATGTCCTCCGCAATAATTCTATCCTCTTTAATAAAAGGAACCTCTGCCCTGAAGGATTCTAAAAAGGATTCTAAGAATGGAGAGGTATTATCCTTACGGAAATATAGCGCCTGCGAGGCACAGATCAATTCTATAGCCAATACCGTTTCTAAATTCTGCGCTACCTCCCAGGCCTTGGTGGCCGCGTTGGCGCCCATGCTCACGTGATCTTCCTGTCCATTGGATGAAACAATAGAATCAACCGATGCAGGTGTGCACAACTGCTTATTCTTACTTACTATAGATGCGGCCGTGTACTGGGCAATCATTAAACCTGAATTAAGCCCATGTACGGCTACCAAAAATGGTGGTAACTCACGTTGCCCACTTACCAGTAAATAGGTTCTCCTTTCGGAGATGTTTGCGAGCTCCGCAGCAGCAATGGCCATAGTATCAAGCGCAATAGCCAGTGTTTGTCCGTGGAAGTTTCCACCTGAAATAATTTTATCCTCATCAGGAAAAATAGTGGGGTTATCCGTAACCGAATTTATCTCGGTAGTGAAAACTTTTTCGGCATAGTCCAGCGCATCTTTTGATGCCCCGTGCACCTGCGGAACACAACGGAAAGAATACGGATCCTGCACATGCTTTTTCTTCCGTGATATCAGCTCGCTGCCTTCCAAAAATTCCTGAACGCGCGTGGCGGTGGCAATCTGGCCGTTATGAGGACGGGCGTGATGTATCAATAGATCAAAAGGCTCCGGGCGGCCATCGTATGCATCCAGCGAAAGCGTAGCAATAAGGTCGCACAGGTAGCTCATCTTTCTCATATTAAAGAGAATAGAACAACCATAAGCTGCCATAAACTGGGTGCCGTTCAGCAAGGCCAATCCTTCTTTTGATTGTAGTTGAAGAGGTTTAAGGTCTAGCGACTCCAGCACTTTTGCTGTGGGTTGCAACTTGTTTTTATAGTACACCTCCCCTTCTCCCAGTAATGGTAAACTTAGGTGGGCCAGTGGTGCCAAATCTCCTGAGGCTCCAAGCGACCCCTGCTGATATACCTTTGGCGTAATCCCTAAATTGTAAAACTCTATCAGCCGATCCACCACCTCAGGGCTGATGCCTGAATGGCCGTAAGACAATGAGCGGGCCTTCAGCAAAAGCATCAACTTTACCAAATCCCGGGGAACCTCCTCGCCTGTACCACAGGCATGTGAGCGTACCAGGTTGGTTTGCAACTGGGCCAGGTCCTTCCCTTCTATAGTAATGTTGTATAATGAACCAAAACCGGTATTAATACCATAGATCGGATCTTCTGATCTGTCAATTTTCTGATCAAGGTACTCACGGCATTTTACAATACTTGCACGCGCCTCTTCTGAAAGGCTTACTTCAAGGTTTTCAGTGAAAATGGTATAAAGGCTGCCGATACTCAGATGCTCAGCGCCAATTTTATGAGTTTTAGTGGAAGCCATAATTCGAGTTTTTGCGGTTGCTAAAGTATTCGAGTATCTCAATGCGGCTTAAGTCCTGTTGCGTGCCTTCGGCCATATTTTTCATGGTGAACTTCTCAGACTTCATTTCATTGCTGCCAATCAATATCACATTGGGGATATTCTTTTTATTTGCGAAGTCGAGTTGCTTTTTCAGTTTGCTGCTGTCCGGATAAACTTCAGCCTTTACGCCTAAATCGCGAAGTTCATTAGCGAAAGGCAAGGCTATACAGGCTTTCGGCTTCGCCAAAATTTACAAAAAGCACTTCCGTGGAATTTCCATCCATTTCGGGGAAAAGACTAAGTTCTTCCATTACCAGCTGAATACGATCTAGACCGAAAGAGATTCCAATACCCGAAAGATTCTTAAGCCCGAATATTCCCGTAAGGTCATCATAGCGGCCACCGCCACCAATAGAGCCCATTTCCACGCCTACAGGCTTTACTTCAAATATAGCCCCGGTATAGTAATCCAGGCCGCGGGCAAGGCTCACATCAAGCACCACATCATTCGTAAGTTTAAGGCTATCCAGATTGTTAAGCACAAACTCAAGTTCGGTTAAGCCCTTCTCTCCCGTTTCGTTGCCAGCTAGGGCTTTCTTAAAGGCTTCCATTTTTTCGGCATTGCTGCCTTTGGTAGAAAGTATATCAAAAAGCATGGTGGCTGCCTTTTCAGGGAATCCCTTCTCTGTTAGTTCCTTAGCTACGCCTTCATTACCGATTTTATCGAGTTTATCAAGAATTACGGTAAACTCAGTAAGCCTGTCGCTTATACCCATTACTTCCGCCAAACCAGCCAATAGCTTACGGTTGTTAATGTGAATAGCAGCCGGAACTTTCAGGTTTTTAAAAACCTCATCGTACATGCGGATAAATTCCAGTTCCATCAACAGAGAATCAGAACCTACAGCATCGGCATCGCACTGGTAAAATTCGCGGAAACGGCCTTTCTGCGGGCGATCAGCTCTCCATACAGGCTGCACCTGGTAACGCTTAAAAGGAAATGTAAGGTCGTTTAGATTTTGCACTACAAAACGGGCGAAGGGAACAGTAAGATCATAGCGAAGGGCTTTCTCGGAAACGGAAGCACCAAAGGCATTACTATCATCATCAGCAAAGGCCGTCTTATCACTTTTTTTAAGGAAGTCTCCCGAATTCAAAATCTTAAAAATCAGCTTATCGCCTTCTTCCCCATATTTCCCGGTAAGGGTACTCAGGTTTTCCATAGCCGGGGTTTCTATGGGCTGAAAGCCGTATTTGCGGAAAACAGTTTTTATGGTGCTAAGAATAAACTCCCGCTTTTGCATGGCATCAGGCATAAAATCACGGGTGCCTTTGGGCAGGCTGGGCTTTATGGACATATCGTTTTGGTGCTTAATTTAAAGAGGCCCAAAATTAGAAGAAATAAAGGAGCGGCAAGGTGCAGGGTTGAGAGGTTGGAAAGTTTTAAGGTTGTAAAGTTTTAGGTGGAGAATATGATTACAGCCCCAGCCGGATAGAGTCGGAGGCGCAGGTGGCTTTAATGTGGAGGAATTCTTCACTTTCGGCCAGGCTGCTCCAGCTCCAGCTGTTGTGCGAAAAGTTATCCAGCGGATTTACATCCGAAAAGTAAACACTGCTCAAACCATCATATCCAAATTTATTGAATACCAGTAGCGCCAAACAGCCCGCCCGTATCTTTTTATCCTGGTCGGAAAGTGAGGTCCATTCGTCTGCGTAAATCTCCAGAAATTTGTAACCTACAAGATTCATGTAACGCCTCATGGTTTCGGCACTTACCCTTTCAAAGTTAATGCGGTGATAACCAGGCTGGCTTTGTGAATATTGAATCTCAAACTGGTCTCCGATCTTTAATGGCATGCCATTTCCTGAAATCACATCAAGCCCGTGCTGACCGGCATATACCTGTTCTTTTATCAGGGTATCTCCAATATAAAACATGTATTCCATCCTTTTGGTGGCCAGGCCGGTAATCTGCACTTCGGTTACCATGGGATCGCGGTCAATTACAAGATTTTTGTAAAAACCATAGCCCTGCCAGGTGGCTACTCCTACTACCACCATACCTATTAAAATAAAAATGGCTTTTTGAAATTCGGCTGATTGTTTGCGTTCCTGTTCCTTCCGCAACTCTCTTACCCGCTTGCGGTATTGTGCCTTAGCCTTTTCTTCTGCTGCCTTTTTCAGCAGGTCATAAAACTTCTGTAAGTCTTCAGGGGTCATGCCGCGGCCCGGCTCCATTTTTCTTACCCCGGTAAGGTATTCATAAGCCTCTATTATTTCCAGGAACTTCTGCCGCGCATTCTCCCCGGGATTTACATCGGGGTGATACTTCATGGCCATCATGCGGTAGGCTTTTTTTATATCCTCTTTTGAGGCGCCTTCCTCCAGGCCAAGTATTTGGTAGTAGCGTTTCATTTAAAGGGCGGGAAATTACAAAAGGCCACCATTACCACAAATGAACTTATCCCTCTACTTTTTTAATGAGCGAAGAGTTATCACCATTCAGCATTTGAAGTATATTCACAGCTCAATTTTCGTTCAACAAATTTTAATCTTCTCATCATGGATTTCCCCATTGGTCTTATCGTTTTTATTGTAGTTCTATTGTTTTTGCTAAGTGGACTGTATATCGTACGTCAGCAGTATGTGGCGGTTATACAGCGCTTTGGTAAGTTTATAAAGGCACCCGGGCCCGGTATTCACTGGCGCATTCCTTTGGTTGATCAGATTGCAGGGCGTGTAAACCTGCGCATACAGCAACTTGATGTATTAGTGGAAACCAAAACCAAGGATGATGTATTTGTGCGTATGAAGGTATCGGTGCAATACCTGGTCTTAAAGCAATCGGTGTACGAGGCCTTTTACCAATTGCAAAACCCTGAAGACCAGATAACCTCTTATGTATTTGATACCGTGCGCGCTGAAGTGCCAAAGCTAAAGCTGGATGACGTATTTGAAAAGAAGGACGACATAGCTGTGGCCATAAAACGCGAACTGGAAGAAGCCATGAACGATTACGGTTATGGAATTATAAAGGCTTTGGTTACTGATATTGACCCGGATGAGCAGGTAAAACACGCTATGAACAAGATTAATGCGGCTGAGCGTCAAAAGATAGCGGCTGAATATGAGGGTGAAGCTGAGCGTATCCGTATTGTGGCCAAAGCCACTGCAGAAGCAGAAAGCAAGAGACTACAGGGCCAGGGTATTGCGGACCAGCGCAGGGAAATTGCCCGAGGACTGGAGGACTCAGTAGAAGTGCTTAATGCTGTTGGTATCAACTCGCAGGAAGCCTCTGCCCTGATTGTAATTACCCAGCATTACGATACCCTGCAAGCGGTTAGTGAAAACACCAGCAGTAACCTAATCCTTTTACCCAACAACCCCACAGCCGCCAGTGATATGCTTACGCAGATGACCACCAGTTTTATAGCGGCTAATACGGTGAAGGAGGCTAGAAAGGAGAAGAAGGAATGAAATGAATAATTCCCCCAACAGCACTTTGATTACACTGGTATTATTAGGAGTTTTCACAATTCAATCATGCCAACAAAAGCCGGATAGTTCAAAAACATCAAATGAAAATTTATGCTCTTACCAACCAATCAAAGAGTCCCAATCATCCGAAATATTTATTACGATAAGCCACTGCATGGCTTATGAGATACCATCAATCCCTTTTAGCTTAAGGGTTCCGGCCGGATATAATTATGAACTAAATCCTAATGACGGTGTAGCGCTAAGGTTAACACCCAAAGCAAGCTGTCCTCAACTAAATGAAATAACACTCACAACGGTAACTTTTCAAGGCAAGTATAGCAAGGAAAATGAAAAAAGATGGGTTGAGGACTTTTTAAAAATTCCTGAAATATCAACCAACAAAGATCTAAATATTAAAGCCCTACCTCCTATTACTATTCTTGGTGAAGAGCGAATTCAATATCTCTATTCATTAAAAAATGAAGCTGCCAACAACGAGATCCGGCCAGAAGTGGAAATCCTGGGTCTTATTATTCCATCCGGTAGCGGTTGGAATGGTCTTCTTATTTACTTTTCCAACAGTAATGGAAATCCACTTAAAACAATATCAAGCTTAGATTTATCCATTCTGAATTCAATTAAATATCAATAAACAGGGTTTGGTTGATTAATGAACAACTACTACTCCCAATTCAAGATTCGTAGCAAATCCAACCCTAATCTTCAAGTATTAAGGCTGGGGAGATTAATAAGTCAGGTTTCATCGGATAAGCCTCTACCCCGGGAGTTAGTGGTAGCTTTCAGGATATTTCTAAACCCCACTTTAAAAAAGTATTACGATCATTGGTTACATAACCCTAAGAGGTTTGAACGTCTTGGCATATTGCTGATGAAAAAACAAACGGAGTTTATCAATGAATTGGAAAATGGAGATTTTCCACGGGAATTTTTTAGCGCTTCTAGATTTTGGAAGTTAGCGTGGAGCGATTATTTGATGGTAGTGTTATCTGTTGACTTTTTTCACTTTGGGTTAGGCTCCTCCAGTAAAGATGGAAATGTTGAACAAGTTCCAAATAGATATAATAACGTAATGGGAATTGTTAAATTCACTGCGATTTACGGGTTGCCACTGGCCTTGCTCACACTGGATACAAATTTTATTTACCTACTGATTGCAATAGTAGTTTTTAGAGCTTCTATTAAGTACCCTGGAGTAAAGGTGGATTATTACCGTGCTTTTATAGAAAAAAGCCACAGTGACTTTGGAATGGATTATCTGATATAGTCTGAATGTATTATATCTGCGCTCATTATCGCCTTCAACCCGTTTTACTTAATTATCGGCTCTCCATCCGATATGATAAATTATCGGCTCCAAACCCGATATTTGCCATTATCGGCTTAAAAACCGATATTTGTTAAAACTCTAATTTATGATAGCAGTATTAACTGGTGATGTGATAGACTCGCGCACAGGTAAGGTTACTGATTGGCTTACCCCCCTTAAGGCCGTACTCAATCAATATGGCCAATCTCCACTACAGTGGGAAATATACAGGGGCGATAGTTTTCAGTTAGTTTTAAAGCCTAAAGATGCACTACTGGCGGCCATTCACCTAAAAGCGGTCATTAAGCAAACCAACGTGCAGGATGTACGCCTGGGTATAGGCCTGGGGGAAGAAACACATAAGGCAAAAAAAATAACGGAATCCAATGGGTCGGCCTATGTAAGGTCCGGGGAGTGTTTTGAATCTTTAAAAAAGCAGACTATTGCCCTAAAATCAGGCACTCCCGAGAAGGACGAAGAAATAAACCTCATGCTAAGCCTGGCCCTGCTTACCGCTAATAACTGGAGTAAAACTGTGGCCGAGGTAATTACCTGCGCTATTGAACATCCCCATAAAAATCAAAAAGAAATTGCCCAATTGCTAAAAAAATCACAGAGTAGCATAAGCGAAGCCTTATCACGAGGAGGCTATGAAGAAATAATGAGCCTGAACAGGTTTTACCAAATGCAACACTCTAACTTATGAGTACCCTGCTGCTACAATTGTTGATAGCCCATGCCATTGGTGATTTTGCCCTACAGCCTGATAAGTGGGTAGAAGATAAAAAACAGAATAAGCATAAATCTGCCTACCTATACCTGCACATGGCAGTACATGCCTTAGCTCTGTTGGTTTTACTACAGTTTGATTTTAACTACTGGCTGGGCATGATACTAATAGTGGTAAGCCATTTTGGTATTGATTTATTAAAACTGAACCTTACACAAAAGATAAACCCACGATTACTGTTTGGGCTTGACCAGGCTGCACACCTGGTTATACTAGTTGCAGTGGCTGATATATACGACTCACTTTTCATCAACCTTGAGGTTATTTACTCCGTCAAAACACTACTACTGGTTTTTGCCTTGTTATCGATTACTTCCATTTCTATGGTTATTATGAAGTTGGTGATGAGCCAATGGCCCTTACCGGAAGATAGTACAACTGATTCGCTGGAAAATGCCGGCAAGTATATTGGTCTGCTGGAAAGGTTATTTGTATTTGGATTCATTATCCTTAACCAATGGCAGGCCATCGGGCTTCTTATAGCGGCCAAATCCGTTTTCCGCTTTGGCGACCTTTCCAAGGCCAAAGACCGTAAGCTCACCGAATATATTTTAATTGGTACCCTACTAAGCTTTGGCCTGGCCATAGTTATTGGCTTGGGATACCAATATGCTATTAACAACCTGGTTGAATAAACACACACTATGTCCCCCATCTTTTTTGCAAATCCATCAGAATTCAGAAACTGGTTAGAGAAAAATCACAAAACAGAAACCGAACTGATTGTAGGGTTTTATAAAGTAAAAACCGGTAAGCCTTCAATCACCTGGTCACAGTCGGTAGATCAGGCCTTGTGCTTTGGATGGATAGATGGGTTTCGAAAATCTATTGATGAAGAAACCTACACCATCAGGTTTACCCCAAGAAGAAAAACGAGCTTTTGGAGCGCCATTAACATTAAAAAGACGGAAGAGCTTACTAAAACCGGATTAATGACTGAAGCCGGGCTTAAAGCATTCAGCTTTAGAACAAGGATAAAACGTATGGGTTTAAATAAGGAAGTGCTGCAACGGAACTGAATATAGAATTTGAAAAACTATTTGAGCAAGAAGAGGCTGCATGGGAATTTTTTAACAATCAGGCTCCCTCTTACATCAGTCTTACCAAGCATTGGATAATGTCAGCCAAGCAGGAAAAGACCAAGCTATCGCGCTTAATTAAATATTGAAGCCAGCCGAAATTAAAAACGTGTTTAGTAGAAAAACAACCACCATGAATCCAGAAGAGAATAAAAAAAACGCCATTGCCTTTTACAAAACCGCTTACCTCGGTAACCCCGCACAGGCCGTGAAAGGTTATGTAGGCAAGGAATACATTCAGCACAACCCTGATGTAGCCAACGGCACACAGGGCTTTATTGACTATTTTGAAAGAATGCAAAGGGAGTATCCTGAAAAGGAAATTGAATTTGTAAGATGCATTGCCGAAGGTGACTTGGTGGCTTTACATACCCACCAAACCTGGCCGAGTAATGACCAATATGTAACCATGGACTTTTTCAGGTTTGACGAAAACGGTAAAATTTGCGAACACTGGGATGCCATTCAGCAAATTCCGGAAAAATCGGCTAACTCAAATACTATGTATTGAGCCTTTTTTACAAAGAACTTTGAGATTGAATAACTGCTTAGCGGCAGATCAGAGAAGTGTGGTGGCGCTTTCAGAAAGTACCCAATGCTCAACAAATCAAATTGAAATAAACGAGTACTTCAGCTTTATACCCTTCATCTCATTACCATTCATAATCAGCACCGGTATGCCATATTCATTGGTTATCATATCCTGCGAAAAAGTATCAAACTGAGGTATCAGGCTTTCTGAATAATGAACAACTGCAAATAAATCAGCCTGATGCGCATGGCCATATTCAATTACCTCCTGGCTTAGCGATTTTTTTCCCGGCAACATATCAACCTCACTGGCAACACCCTCTTTAGTTAAATATTTGCGTGCCCTGGCAATATTGTTTTTAAGTTGCCTCTCTAAAAACTCATCCGTTTCCGGCTGACAAAGCATATGAATCCGGGCTTCAAACTTTTGAGCTAACTCAGCGGCATATTTTACAATCTGCACACTTTCGCGGGTAAGGTTTACCGGCATCATTATTTGCTTTATGCTTTCAGCGGGCCCCTTGTTTTGGGTTATCATAAAAGGTGTACTCGCACTTTTTATCACTTTAATGGCATGCGAGCCAAAAATCTTTTGCAGCCCATGTGCACCATGTGTTCCCATTATTAGCAAGTGGGCATCACCCTCTTCAGCTTCTCTGCTTATATCCTTAAAGATTTTACCCAACTGCACTTTTGACTGTACATCGGTATTATCACCATTAAGTACCTTTAATAAATCTTTAAACTTCTGTTCGGCCTCTGCTCGTTCAGATTCATCGTCAATTACGTGATAAAGTAAAACTTCAGCATCAAAAGCCGGGGCAATGGCTAATGCATGGTCAAGAGCAATGCGGGTAATTTCTGTAAAATCGTAGGGTACTAAAAACTTCATAGTAAGGCTGGTTAATTTTAAACTAGAACATAAATTTAAGTAAACCAACCTTGCGTAGCCCCCTAAACCTTTTGTAATAAATTTGATTAGATAATTTTAGGATGGAAGTTTTATCAGACGGCCAATCCAAATCGTAAGTTTCATCGTATATCAATAAGTGTTTGAGAACTAGCATCATAATTCTAACTTACATTGCAGAAGCGACTAACCATATTAGCAGCCCTGTTTTACCTGGCGGTGATTTTTTATCATCCGCTGGTCATTCTGGGTCATATGGGTATGCATACTTTTCAGGTTGATGTGCATCAGAATGTTCACAACCATACTCATCACAACCATGATGGTGATACAACACTTTTTCACATACATGGAGAAACTGATACTGAAAATAGTGATGTAAATCTTGTACAGCTGGTTTTTCAGTGCATACCCCCACTGCTGGTAGATGCTCCTACTGGTTTTAAATTAATTTCAGTCCATAATTTTAAATTCTCTCATAGTTATTTTGCCTATTACCCATACAGGCATACTCCACCACCCGAGGTACTATTAACTTAATTAATACTACCCGGAATCAGGCCTTCAAGGTCTGATCCTCATTTACCTTTTACAACGGCCTTTATGGCCATTTTTTTTGTGAAAAAGTTTAGGCACGTAATAAATAGCAACAACCCAATTGATACTACATTTGCCCCGACTTCTTGAACCCATTTAATGAGCACTACTGAAGATAAACTCATAGAATATTACTTCCAGAGGAAGATAAATGGCATGGCTGAAAACGAAATCCGGAAAAGCCTGGAGGATCAGTTTATGGAAGATGGTGATCGCGAGCTCATCTTAAGGCAGGTAATGTTTAAGGAGATGATCCACATAAAAATGCTGGCGCGAAGACGCAAAGCCAAAACTACCATGCTTATTGGCCTTGGGTTGATTTTAGCGGGGATTTTAGTTTTTGGCTTTACTCTGGCAAACCGACCCTTCCCCTACTACACCCACATACTTTACAGCCTGCTTATTTCAGGTTTCATAGTTTTCCTTGGCGGGATGATTATTTCCAGGAGGTAGGTTTGAGATACTAGTCTTAAAACTCTAGGCCAGGC
Source organism: Schleiferiaceae bacterium (assembly GCA_963758205.1). Taxonomy (GTDB): domain Bacteria; phylum Bacteroidota; class Bacteroidia; order Flavobacteriales; family Schleiferiaceae; genus Owenweeksia. The sequence continues at coordinate 276,341 of CAVWUM010000005.1, read as the reverse complement.
TTAGGTTTGGAACTAAAAGTATCTCTAATTCAGAGGTTCATTGAAATAAACCAGGAACTGTGGACTATAGACTTTTGACTATAAACTGAACCGTAAACTGGAATCATTTTAAATAAGAAACTTTCCCCACCCGTTTTTCCTGAATTACCTTTGCCCCGTGCTAATACAGGTACTCGAAATATTTAAACTCAATTTTAAGCTGGAGTGGCGCAGAAGACAAAGTTTTCTCGCTGTATTACTCTATGTAATTACCACCACCTACCTCAGTTACCTTGTATTCAACGAAACCATTTCCACCCAAAGCTGGAATGCACTGTTTTGGATTATCCTGATTTTTGCTTCGCTACAGGCTGCCTTTCGCAGTTTTCAAAATGAGGCCGACCGTAGATTCCTCCTGTATTTTGGTATGGTGCGCCCCCAGGTGCTTATACTTGGTAAAATACTCTATAACTTCTTTTACATTTTCGTAATTGGCCTTGTGGGTTTGCTGTTTTTCAGTTTCTTTTTAGGAAATATTATTAACGACCCGGTTGCCTTTATCGCTCTGCTTTTACTGGCTTCGGCTGGTTTTTCGGCTATACTTACGTTTGTTTCCGGTATTTCCGCCAAGGCGGGTGATAACCCTGCCTTGCCAGCCATACTAAGCATACCCTTATTATACCCTCAGGTACTAACCTTAAGCCGCACCAGCACAAGGGCACTTACAGGTTTTGATTGGAGCGTGAATGCCCCGCTGCTATTGGTTTTACTGCTATTGGCATTGATTACCTCAATGCTCTCCTATATGTTATTTGCCTACCTTTGGCGCGACTAAAATTTTGAGATGAAGAAACACTGGTGGAAGGCGCTCGGAGCCATTTTAGTTCTCTACACCATAATATTCGGTTTTTTGGGTGAAGTACCCCGCTTACCGATTCTCAACGAAACTATCCGCAACCTTTATTTCCACGTTACCATGTGGTTTGCCATGGTTATCCTTATGGGTGGATCAGTTGTTTATAGTATTGGACATTTGGCCAACAATAGCCTTACCCGGGATTTAAAGGCAAAAGAACTGGCCATTTCCGGTTTTTTTATGGCTTCACTCGGTTTGGTTACCGGAAGCCTGTGGGCCAGGTTTACCTGGGGTGCCTTTTGGGTTAACGACCCCAAACTAAACGGAACAGCTGTAACCATGCTTATTTACCTTGCCTATTTTGTTTTAAGAGGTTCGGTTGACGATCCGCTAAAAAGAGGCCGGCTGGCTGCTGTATACAACATCTTTGCTTTTGTAATGATGATTGTGTTTATCGGTATACTGCCACGCATGACAGATAGTTTGCATCCCGGCAACGGTGGTAACCCTGGCTTTGGTGGGTATGATCTTAATAGTGGTATGCGGATGGTGTTTTACCCGGCCGTAATTGGCTGGACACTCATAGCCGTTTGGATTACCAACATCAGGGTGAGATATCAAAAATTGATTTGGAAAAAGAATGGATAAAATGATGAAATATTGGTTGGGTTTTTGCTTTGCTCTGCTGGGTTTATCAATGAAAGCACAAAGCCAAATGCCACAGGTAGAAATGGCTGATGCCCTGCGCCAAAACGGCAAAATTTATGTGGTGGTAGTTATAGTGTCTATCATATTTATCGGCATTATCGGCTACCTTATTTCGATAGACCGCAAGTTGAACAAACTGGAAAAAGGAGAGAAATGAAAAGATCGCACATTGCCATAATCGTTGTAATTGCCGTTGCTATTGGGGCCATTATGGTAACTATTAATGATGCCTCCACTTACGTGGGATTTGCCAAGGCTGACGCGGTACCCGGCACCAAATACACTGTAATCGGCTACCTGGATAAAGATGCCCCAATGGATTATAATGCACGCGCCCAAACCTTTGCCTTTACCGCTATTGATAAAGAAGGAATTAAGAAAAAGGTGATTTACAATCAGCCAAAACCACAGGATTTTGAGCGTAGCGAGGAAATCACCATGAAGGGGTATGCCACCGATGATGCCTTTGTGGCCGAAGAAATACTTATGAAGTGCCCCAGTAAGTACAATGAGCAAAACGAAATGGCGGGTTACGGAACGTATTAAAGCTCAGTTATGGAGAATTCAACACAAATAAACAGAATTTTAATGCTCTATCAGGAGTTGGATGAGCAAACCCGCAAGGCAGTATTGAATACTCTAAAAGCTTTTGCTAAAAATGATAAAAAGCCGTTGGGCGAAGAAAATTCTATTTCGTTATATGATCTTAAAGGAGTTGGCGCACATGTCTGGAATGAGGTAAATCCTAATGAATACGTGCGGAGGCTACGTAATGAATGGGATGATCGTGATTCCTCTGGCAAGCAAATTCAATAGAAGAAATAGAAGATTGTACTAATGAAGAGATTTCATGGGAAGACCATTTTCTTAGATACTGCTCCGCTTATATATTTTTTTGAGGAAAACTCAGCGTACTTTAAAATGGTTGAACCATTTTTTTTAGCCAACAAAAAAGGCAGTTTCAACATCTTATCATCGGTTATTACTTTATCAGAGATTCTCATTCGTCCCATGTTACTAAATGATAATCATCTCACAGAGGTTTACAGAGATAGCCTTTCAAACTCGACAAATTTTAAACTTGTTGAAGTAAATAAAGACATTGCAGTATTGGCATCGGAATTAAGAGTAAAATACGGCTACAAAACGCCCGATGCACTCATTTTAGCTTCGGCCATTTCATCAAATGCCGATTATATTCTTACCAATGATAAACACCTGAAGTCTTTTAAGGAGGTTGAGGTAATCACAATAGACGAACTATAATTAATGGAATACATAGGAGAACATCTTATACCCGGTCAACTGGGTCGTTTTTTTGTAAGTCTGGCTTTTGCATCGGCCCTGGTAGCCGCTGCTGCCTATTTTCTTTTTATAAAAAATAATGATGCTGCCTATAAAAAACTGGCCCGGGCCAGCTTCATTACTCACACCTTTAGTGTACTCGGAATTGTAATCACGCTGCTATATCTGCTGCTTAGCCATTATTATGAATATGATTATGTATGGAAGCACACCTCCTCTGAAATGCCTGTGCAATATGTGTTCAGTGCTTTTTGGGAAGGTCAGGAAGGTAGTTTTATACTATGGCTCTTCTGGCATGTGGTGCTCGGTTGTATATTAATGTTTACCGCCAAAAAGTGGGAGGCCCCGGCTATGATTGTCTTCGCAACGGTACAGGCTTTTCTCGCGAGCATGATATTGGGCATCTATCCTCTTGGGATGAAAATTGGTAGCAGCCCGTTTGTATTAATGCGCAACACCGCAGAGAATTTTGGCCTGCCATGGACGAAGATGCCTGAATACCTTGAACGCATTCCCGCTTTTATGGATGGTACAGGGCTTAATCCCCTACTTCAGAATTATTGGATGACTATCCATCCACCTACCCTGTTCCTTGGCTTTGCCTCTACCCTTGTGCCCTTTGCTTTTGCCATGGCAGCTCTTTTTAATAAAGATTTTAAAGGTTGGATAAAGCCTGCCTTGCCCTGGGCGTTTTTCAGTGTAATGATACTTGGTGTAGGTATTTTAATGGGTGGCGCCTGGGCTTATGAGGCTTTAAGCTTTGGTGGCTTTTGGGCCTGGGATCCTGTTGAAAATTCATCCTTAGTACCATGGATAGTTATGGTGGGAGCTGCTCACCTCTTACTAATTGTTCGAAACAAAAGTACAGGCCTCAGCAGTGCTTTCTTCCTGAGCATACTTTCTTTCCTGTTAATCCTATACTCTACTTTTCTTACCCGCAGTGGGGTGCTGGGAGACTCCTCAGTACACGCATTTGTGGATTTAGGTCTTAGCGGTCAGTTACTTATTTACCTGCTATTCTTTGTGGTAATTGCGCTGGGTGTTTTTATTTACAGATATAAGAGTATCCCAAAAAATAAAAAGGATGATAACCTGAGCTCGCGCGAGTTTTGGATGTTTATTGGTAGCCTGGTTTTATTGATCTCAGCCTTCCAGATTATTTTAAGCACTTCTATTCCTGTAATAAATCAGCTTTTTGGACCACAGGGTGTATTTCCAATAACATATTTATCTCCTGCTATAAACTGGCTTTGGGGACCTGAGGGTCTATTTCCAAATTCTGGGTTTTATCCGTTGTATGCCGAAAATATGGCACCACCTCTTGACGCCATTAAGCACTACAATAAATTTCAAATTCCCTTTACTATAATTATCGCGCTATTAATCGCAATTGGCCAATATTTCAATTATGGGAAAACTACCTCAAAGGCCTTTTGGAAAAACATCTCAGTTTCCATCATGGTTTCCCTGGTTGTTACTGCTCTATTGGCCCAGTTATTCGGTTTTTGGAGAGAGGCTTTATACCTAATACTGCTTTTCCTGGGTGTGTTTGCCATGGTAAGCAACCTTTACTTTTGGCTGGTAGTAAAAAAAGGCAAAATCGGAATTGCCGGTTCGAGTATCGCCCATGTTGGCTTCGCACTAATTATTGTAGGGGCGCTTATTTCCAATGCTAAAAAAACCGTGATCAGCAATAGCGATATTTTCCTGAGCAAAGATCTTCCTCAAAATGAAAACCTGCTGATGGAGCTGGAGGATTCAACTCAGCTTGGAGGTTATGTGGCTGTGTGGGATAAACGTATTGAAGAAGATAATAAGGACTACTATAACGTAAGCTATTACAGCCAGAATAGGAATACCGGAACGTTGGAAAAGAAATTTGAGCTACAGCCTTTTTTGCAGATGAGCGACAATATGGGCCCTACCCCTAACCCTAGTACCAAGCACTTTTGGGATAGAGACATTTATACACATGTTCAGTATTCGTCATACCTGGAGCCTGTTACACCTGATGGCTACGAAGCAGAAGTGGAAAAGGAAATAAACCGTGGAGATACGGTTCTGTATCAGCAACACTTCATTATTCTGGATAGCCTTGCTGTAAATGCCAATGTAAGTGAGGAAACCGGGCAGTATGAAAGCATTAAAATAACGGCTGACCTGAGAATTGTAAATGTATTGGGTAAAGACACCGTTGTAAAGCCTGCCTACATTTTAGAGGGAAATTCTGTTTATCATGAAGATGCCATACTTGAAAAACAAGGTTTTAAATTCAGGTTGAGTGATATAAATCCGGAAACCAAAAAGTTTAAACTCACTGCCTGGACCAAAGCTGACCCTGATGAAAAGCCATTTATTGTTATGAAGGCTATCGTATTTCCGCTTATCAACCTATTGTGGTTGGGCAGTATATTAATGGCTATTGGTACGGGTGTGGCGGTTTGGCAAAGGGTTAAACTTCGTTAGCAGAGTTTACTTCCTATCGCTGTTTATTATGGTGATCGGGCCTTTTACGGTAACAGTTCTATCGCAAAACAAAATGTAGTAATAGGTGCCATCAGGTAATGGCTTGTAGGCATTATTCCATCCACCCCAGTCGTTTTGGTACTTTTCTGCATGATACACTTCACTGCCCCACCTGTTGAGTACGGTAAAGTCACAATCACGCCCCATCATATAACTGCTTAAATCCAGTAGGTCATTACGGCCATCACCATTAGGCGTAAGTATATTATAGCCTCCATCGCGATTATCCAACCCAACATAAACTTTCATGGTATCCCTACCCTGGCAACCATTTTCATCGGTAACCAGGTAGTAAAACATTATCGTATCCCCTCGTGTGGGTATATCCACGGAAGTGCGGTTACCAAATGGGTTACTAATGCTTACTGCATGGCTGCTGGACCAGTAGGTTTGATTTGCAGGACTTCCATTCAATTCTAATAGTTCATTCCCCTCCAGCACCTGGTCTGGTCCGGCATCAGCAAATACCGACCAGGCTTCAATTTTTACGGTATCATAAACTGTAGCAGTACAAAGTCCTTTACTGGTAGTTAACCTTACGGGATATGTACCCGGTTTACCCCAGGTAATATTAGTTGCCGAAGGATTTTTAACAACAGGCTTGCTGGCCAGCGAGTCAAGATCCCATATAAAATTGGTGCCCGCAGGATAAGTTCCTACTGCCTCAAAAGTTACATTTTGATTTTCGAAACAAAATATACCTGACTTTGAAATTTGCGGATCGAGTTTAGGAAATACTTCTAAAAGATATTGAGCCGTATCCCAGCAACTTCCTCCATCGTTAATAATGAGCTTTACAAGGTAATTGCCCTGTTTGGCGTAGGTGTAATAGGCAGTATCTGTACGGGCCGTATCGGATTGGGTATGGATATTACCAAAATCCCACCGGAGGTATTTTGCGCCTACGGATTCGGAAATAAACTGAATACCCAACCCACCACAAACCATTGATGAGTCCTCATCAGGTGTTATCATATCTGCCTTTAATTCTGGCGAAAGCCTGATTGTATCACCATATACTGCTTTACACTTACCGTTGGTAATTACCAGTTCTACATAGTGATTGCCCCCTTTGCTCCAGCTTACCGGTGGCGGTATTTTTTGGTTGGATGTAGAAGGCGTGGCAAGCGGACCAAAATCCCATTTATAGGTAGCAGCAGCGGGATTTGAGGTGCCGGCCTGCAATTGTATAGGCTGCTGAGGGAAACAATAAAAACTATCTACCACAAAGCCAGAGGTTACATTTTGCCTTACCTCAAAAACGGCAAAAGCAGTATCGCCACAGGTATCGCCAGGTTCTGCAATAAGCATTACGGTATAAAAACCCGGAGCGCTGTAGGTGTAGGTTGGATTCATCAGGTTTGAAGTATCCGCCAAAGTGGTGGTATCACCAAAATCCCAATAGTAGGTGGTGGCATTTTGGCTTTGCGAAGTGAAGTTCATTGTAAAACCCCGACATGAAAGTGTAGAATCCTCAGCCTGAGTTAATATATCGCTATAAATGGAAGTACAGGAGGTTACATTAAATTGATAATCGAGCCTCACCGTGCTTAGCGGGGTACCATTTCGCCACTCAGTAACACATACCCCAACTACATAATGCCCTAGTTGGGAGGGCGTTCCGGTTAATACTCCTGTAATCGGATCTACACCAAATGGTGGAGAAGCCGGCATAGGTGATAAACTGTTGAAAGGGGGATTGTAACTGATTGGCTGATAAGGATATCCGCCCTGGTTATAAATATCGCAAAGCTCATAAGACAGCGAATCACCATTAGGGTCATTTACATTGAGGTTGATATTTAGCGGCCTACCCAGGCATACAATTACGGGAGGTGAATCACCAAACTGTGGGGATGTATTTCCGGAAATATCATTGGCGGGTATATTGGTGTTGTAGGTATATCCAGCCCTTCCAGGATTTGGGATGTTCACTATAATAGCATTTCTGCAGCACGATGACATATCTACTAAATAGCCTCCGGGAATTGGTGGAAGTGTTGCCGAAATTATATAGTCAGAATACTCAATGCAGATGCCCGGAGGTGTGGTTACGCAGCCCCCGGTATCGGTATCAACAGATATAACCGGACCCTGGGGTGCAGTAAGACTTTGCAATTCAGTACCCGATTGATCTCTAACTTTAATAAAATAGGATTGTTGAAAAGGCGCATTGCTGGGGTTACAATCACGGTAGATGCGCAAAGTAAACTCATAAAGATTATTGCCCTTGTGCTCATAAGTTAAGTAACCGCCTACCAGGTGGGATGCAAAAACTGACGTACTAAGGCATAAAGCTGCCAGCAGTAAAAAAGTCTGAAAATGGATGTTTTTAATGGCTTTCAGGAGTATAGGCTTAGTGATTACGAATCTGACGGTTTAAAGTTAAAAATAACTTGATGCTTCAATGGTACCAAGCCTGAATTATCTTACGCCCTCTTTGATTAGTTATTGGCTATTGATTATGGTTATTGGCCCTTTGAGCACAATTTCCCTATCGCAGAACAGTATATAGTAATAGGTACCATCCGGCAATGGGTTGGATGAGTCATCCACTCCGGCCCAGTCATTATTGTAATTAGCTACTTTATACACCTCATTTCCCCAGCGGTTAAGTACGGTAAGGCCACAGTTATTTCCGGTCATGTATTCACTTAAATCCAAAAAGTCGTTACGGCCATCGCCATTGGCTGTGATAATATTGTAACCACCCTCTTCTTTAGAGCTTGTAATGAATACAGACATGGTATCCCTGCCCTGGCAGCCCCGCTCATCGGTAACCAGGTAGTAGAAATAAATACTATCTCCCTTATGGTCAATTTCAACAGTTGGGTTTCTACCAAAAGGGCTACTGAAAAGAACGGTGTGACTGGATGACCAGTAATAATCGCTGGCCGGGCTACCATCCAGTTGAAGCAAATCACCTTCGTTTATTACCTGATTGGGCCCTGCATCTGCATTTACTGTCCATGCAGTGGTGGTAATGGTATCAAAGGTAACTGCTGAGCATGCTCCTAAAGTAGCTGTGAGCTTTATAAAATAGGTGCCTGGCGTATTGAATGCCACATGTGGAATCAACGGAGTTGTAGCAAACGGTTTGTTGGCCTGCGGCCCTAACTCCCACCGGAATGTGGTGCCGGGAGGATAGGTGCCATCTACCTGGAAGAGGATATCCTGCCCTTCAAAACAAAAAACACCTGAACTTTTGATGTCGGCATTAAGCGCCTCAAATACATTGAAAGTAAAGGAAGTAGTATCATAGCACAGTCCGTTTTGACTGGCGATTAATGTAGCTGTGTAAGCACCCGGTGCAGGGTAAGTATAACTCGGTCTTGAGAGGCTCGAGGTATCTGCCAGAGTAGCGCCATCACCAAAATCCCAAAATAGCTGTGTTGCCCCAACCGATTGTGAGGTGAAGTTAACCGTAAGTCCATTACAAAGCACCGTGGGATCTTCATCGGATGTAAGCATATCTGCGGTAAGGCGATTGGCAATTTTAATGGTATCACCAATAATTGTATTACACTTACCATTTCGTACAATTAATTCAACATAATGGCTGCCCCCACTACTCCATCTTATGGGTGGTGGATCTTTCAGTACCGAGATTTGCTGGTCTGCCAGGGGCCCAAAATCCCAATTGTATATGGCATTGGTGTCCACATTTTGTAACGCTGCAGTTATCTGTATTGGTTGATCCTTAAAGCAATAAATACTATCAAACACAAGGCTACCCCTTAGACTGTCGCGGGCATCAAATACCGAATACATGGTATCGCTACAAAATGCACCGGGATCCGTCACAAGCATTACAGTGTATGTTCCGGGGTTTGTGTAGGTGTAGGTTGGGTTGGCCTGGGTGGATGTATCAGTTAATACATTGGGGTCACCAAAATCCCAAAAGTAGGATGTGGCAAACTGGCTCTCATTGGTAAAGTTTATGGTTTGCCCCTGGCAATTCTGAGTGGTATCTTCCAATTGCGTTACCATATCAGCAATGGTATATCGGCAATTAAAAATTTGTATCATATAATCAAGGGTAACCGAGCTGATATTAACCCCATTGCGCCACTCTTTAATACAGATGCCTAAAACATAGAGGCCCGCCTGGGTAGGTGTTCCTGTAATTTCTCCTGTGCGCGCATCTATTGCAATGGCCGGGGAGCCGGGCATGGGGGCGCTTACGGAGTGAGGTGCCGAGTATGGCACCTGATTGGTGATGGAAGAATAAACATTGCAAAATTCAAAACTAACCGAGTCCCCATCTGGTTCAGTTACAGGAATAGTAATGCTCATGGGCCTGTTTAAACATGAAGACATAATAAGTGGATCGCCAATTTGAGGTGAAGTATTGGCTCCGCCATCATTATCAGGAATAGAAGTAACGAGAAAAGCAGAGGAAGTTGGCAGGTTGGTTACCTGCGGACTACGAGGGCCCAAACCATTGGTTAATACGTAGCCTCCCGGCCTTGGCGGGAGAACAGCCAGGTTATCATACTCCCTGTATTTATAGCAAATTCCGGTTGGTGTAGTGGTGCAGTTGGCTGTATCCAATGAAACACTTAGAGAATCATCAATGAAAAGTATAAAACTTGTAGGCAAAATATTTTGCTGATTATCATATAAAGGAATTCTTGGGAAAGGAGGCGCAGCAATATTACCGGTACAAAGAAAGTACCGCCTCATTTTAACATTATATACATTATTACCCTGCCCTATGTAGGTTATATAGCCACCCGCATAACCACCCTGAGCCAAAAGCTCAGTTGAAGACGAAATGGCAAAAACAAAAAGCAGTAGGCGTAGAAGTAGTTTTTTAAGCATAGGATAGGGATAAAATGATAGCCGTTAAAGTTAAAAATATCTTTGGCTTCGCCTTACTTATATCCTATTGCATACTATTTATTATAGTTACAGGGCCTTTAAGTACAATCTGCCTGTCGCAAAACAGCACGTAATAGTATGTTCCATCCGGTAATGGGTTGGATGAGTTATCAACCCCGGTCCAATCATTAAGATATTCCTCAACCTTATAAACCTCGCTACCCCAGCGATTTAATACGGTAAGTCCGCAGCCAGGGCCTGTAATATACTGGCTCAGGTCCAGAAAGTCATTTCGGCCATCACCATTGGCAGTAAGTATGTTATAGCCGCCTCCACCAATATTTGGGGTAACATATACGGACATAGTATCCCTACCCTTGCAGCCCTTTTCGTCAGTAACGATGTAGTAGAAATAAATACTGTCTCCCTGGTGGAATAATTCCACATCAGGATTTCGGCCAAAGGGATTACTGATTTGCACCGCGTGGCTGGATGACCAGTAATAATCGCTGCCAAAGCTGCCGTCCAATGTAAGCAGTTCACCGGGTTTTAGTACCTGGTTAGGTCCGGCATCAGCATTTACCGACCAGGCTTCCGTTGTAATGGTGTCATATACTGTGGCAATACACGGGCCATTGGTGGCGGTAAGGCTTATAGGATAAGTGCCTGCTGTATCAAAAGCTACATGCGGTACAAGGCGGGTTGTGGCAAATGGTCTGTTGGCCCTTACGCCTAAATCCCACTGAAAAGTGGTACCCTGTGGATAAAGGCCCTGGGCCTGAAGCAGTATATCCTGCCCTTCAAAACAAAAAATACCGCTTTTACTGATTTGTGGATCAAGAGGTTCAAATATGTTGAAAACAAAGGTGGCTTCATCAAAGCACTGCCCGTTTTGGCCTGCACGCAAGGTAACCGTGTATAAACCCGGAGCGGGGTAAGTGTAGGTTGGGTTGGCCTGGTTGGAGGTATCAGCTAAAGTAGCACCATCGCCAAAATCCCAATGCAAATTGGTAGCTCCAACCGACTCAGAAGTAAATTGTATAGTAAGGCCGTTGCAGGTAATAGTGGGGTCTTCCAGAGGGGTAAGTATATCGGCCGTAAGCTCAGGTGTTATTCGAACCGTATCGCCATAAACGGCAATACACTTTCCGTTGGTTACAGTTAGTTCTACATAGTGATTACCGCCCTGGCTCCAGGTTACTCCTGGTGGCACTTCCTGATTGGAGGTAGGTGGCGTGGCAAATGGCCCAAAGTCCCAGTTGAAGTTTGCAGGAGCAGGATTTGTAACATTGGGCATGAACTGTATGGGCTGTTGTGGAAAGCAATAAAGGGTATCCACATCAAAACCGGCAAAAACAGGATCGCGCACATCAAAAAAGGCGAAAGCTGTATCAGCACAGGTATCACCAGGTTCCGCAATAAGCGTTACCAGGTAATTACCAGGCTGGTTATAGGTGTAGGTAGGATTTGCTTGAGATGATGTATCAGTGGTAATGTTAGGGTCACCGAAATCCCATAAAAGCTTAGTGGCATTTTGACTTTGGGAGGTGAAATTCATGGTAAGACCTTTACAAAGCAAAGAAGTATCCTCAATCTGAGTGATAACATCACTGTAGTAATTGGAGCAGTTGGTTACATTAAATTGATAGTCCAGACGAATAGTACTCAGCGGCACTCCGTTTCGCCATTCGGTTACACAAATACCCATAACATATTGCCCAAGTTGATTAGGAGTTCCGGTAAGCCTGCCTGTAACAGGATCAACGGACATAGCAGGTGCCGAAGGAAGTGGATATTGCGGGGTGTAAGGTGCCAAAAAAGTAATTGGCACATAGGGATAGGCATCGCTGTAAATTTCGCATATCTCGTAAGAAAGAGAATCGTTATCAACATCAGTAACCATAAAATCCAAATCTACTGGACGGCCCAGGCAAAGGAGTACAGGTGGTACCCCACCAAATGTGGGTGTAGAGTTTCCCACTATTCCATTGGAGATATTGGTATTGTATACATAACCAGCACTAAGCGGATTTGGGATATTGCTGATTATCCCGTTTCTGCAACAAGGATCGGCATCTATCAGGTAACCTCCCGGTATTGGTGGCAATGTGGCGGTAATGGTGTAGTCCGAATATTCAATGCAAACTCCCGGAGGCGCTTTTACACACCTGGAAGTATCAAGTGAAACAGGCACAATAGTACCTCTTGGCGCATTCTGCGATTGTAATTCTGTACCGGAAGTGTCTCGTATTGAAATACGAATATTTGGCGGAAAGGCTGTATTGCCGGGGTTACAATCCCTGTAAACCCTTATGTTTAATTCATATTGATTGCTGCCTAAGTACTGGTAAGTTAATACCCCTCCTACATAATGGCGTGCCGATAGGTTTATGGCACAAAATAAAATTGCGAATAAGGAAATATTCTTCAGGGAGGATAGCGTGCGAATCATTCTTTTTGAGGTTAGGCGGAAGTTCTAAGCTTGCAAGGTAAAAAAGCGGATTAAAACCAACAGGCTAATATTATTCAGCGAAAACCAGAAGTCCCGAAATCATCTGTTGTTAGACCTCAAAATAGTAACAGCATCTTTATGCCTTATTTCATTGCCACACTGTAGTATCCAGTAGTAAGTACCATCCGGCAAATCATTACCACCGCGGTTTACGCCATTCCAATCGTTCTTATAGCGCTCAGCGCCCCACACTTCTGTACCCCATCGGTTTAGTATGGTAAGCTTACAATCCAAATCAGGATTAAGATCGCCAAGGTCAAACATATCATTAATACCATCTCCATTTGGTGAAATGAAGTTGATGGGGCCACCGGGGCGGGTAACAAACACATACATAGAGTCAATGCCTTCACAGCCCAGCGGATCGCTGGCACGCAGGTAAAACTTCACGGTATCCTGATCTTTTTCAAGTCGTGCTGGCGTGGTTTGGCCATACCTGTCGCCAATATCAACAGGTTGATCAGCCCACCAGTAAAATTGAGTACCACCGGTTCCTGAAAGGAAAAACGGTTCGTCCTCTTCTATCACCTGGTCAGGGCCGGCATCCACCCCTACCGACAGGTTACTTATTTCAATCGAATCCAGTTTTGTTTTGGTACAAAGCCCATAATTGATGGTAAGAGACACATATTTTTTACCAGGGCTGGTCCAGATGTTATGGTAGGAGGATTTTCAAGTGTGGAGGTTGGGAAATTGGCATCCGGCCCAAAATCCCATAAAAAGGTGGTATTGGCCGGATAATTACCCGCCTGAATAAAATCAACTGCATGGGCCTCAAAGCAATACACCCCACTATCTCTGAAATCCGGAATAATCTCTGGCCTGATATCAAAGCTCACTTTGACTGTATCTCCGCAAGGCGAGCCGGGATTGGCATAAAGGGTAACCACAAAAATCCCTGAACCCGGAAAAGTAAATGTGGGATTGGCCTGCGTTGAAGTATCTGTGGTGGTGCCTGAAACTCCAAAATCCCAAAGCACTGAGTTCACGTTTTGGCTTTCAGACCTAAAATTAACCGTTAGTCCATCGCAAAGTATACTGGGATCCTCAAGTGGTGTAAGCATATCGCTTACTACATTATTGATGCAGTTGGCCACATTAAACTGATAATCGAGCCTTGTAGTACTCAAGGGTACACCATTTCTGAATTCAGTTACACAAATACCCACCACATACTGCCCCAATTGATTAGGTGTACCGGATAGTGTTCCCGTAAGGGGATCAACCTGAAACGCTGGCATAGAGGGCAATGGCAACAGGCTGGTAAAAGGGGCCGCAAAGGGTACCGGAGTATATGGCGGAGCACATGGTGGATTTGGTATTGTAGCGTTACATCCCGTGCCACCACCGGAAGCTCCTCCGTTAAGTATATCGCAAAATTCGTAGTACAGCGAGTCGCCATCGGGCTCGGTCGCTCTGAGGCTAAGATTTACAGGGCTATTTACACACAGTACAATTGGGGCCACACCTAATATTGCCGGTGAGCTGTTACAGGTAGTATCATTATCAGGAATTGAAACGGTGTAGGTATTACCAAAGGTGCCGGAGCTGTTTACATTGGCAATGGAATTATTTCGGCAGCATCGCTGGTGGGTTATTACGTATCCCCCTGCTATAGGTGGCAGGTTTACAGTATCAAGGTATTCGGCATACTCGGTGCAAAGGCCAGCAGGCGCTGTTACGCAAGGGTTACCGGTAGAATCCGGTGGTACGTTAATAGTTGGTCCCTTGGCGGGAGTAAGCATGGTAATCAACAAATTGTTGACATCATAAATGGCAATATTGGCCTGGGCATCAAACTGTGCCCCTCCTCCACCGCAATCGCGGTAAACCCTAAGCCTTATTTCATAATTGTTACCGCCCAGGCAGGTATAGGATATCTGCCCGCCCACCAGGTGAGCGGCTTCACTCCAAAAAGCAGAAACCAACAACAACCCTGTAAGTAGTGTTTTTGAATACTTTTTTGCGCAGCTGAAAAGAAAATATTTCAAGGATATAGGGGTTGTTTAATATCTGCAAATATAAATCCTGCAAAAATTGACAATGTGTATCAGAATTTCGGCTCTAAGTAAATCATTTTAATTAAAATCAAACCTTTCAGATACTAATTTTAAACCGCAAGGGCTTTGGGGATAACTTGCTAATAGAACAGACTGTAAACCCTTGGGCCATTTGCTACTTTTGCCAAATGTCTCAAATAAAAATTGCAATAGTTGGTAACGGCAATGCCGGAACTTTTTTCGGCCAGGCGCTGGAAATACACGGAATAACGGTAGCCACCTATGCCCGTAAACCCGGTAAATATCAAAAATCATTTGAAAGCCTTCAGGAAGACTTATCAGATTATGATATGATAATACTGGCTGTTAGCGACTCGGCCATTGAAACGGTAAGTGCTGCCCTGCCCGCCTTTAAAGGACTTATATCTCATTGCTCCGGAGGCTTAGGCCTTGAGCAGATTGATGGCAAACACAAGAACCGCGGTGTATTTTATCCGCTGATGAGCCTTAAAGGAAAAATTAAAATTGATGCGCGGACTGTACCTTTTTGCCTGGAGGCAGAAACGGATGAAGGCTTTGAGCTGATGGCGGATGTAATAAACCTACTAGGTGCAACTTACTATCCCGTAGATTCTGAAAAAAGAGCCTACCTGCACCTGGCTGCGGTTTTCGCGCAAAATTTTACTAACCACCTGTACAATCTGGCAAAGGTTACTTTGCAGCAGGTAGAACTGGATTTTAAAATACTAACCCCACTTATTGAAAATTCTGTAAAGAAGCTTGCATTTAAGGAGCCTGAGAAACTGCAAACCGGTCCGGCTATACGAAGGGATAATATAACCATTGAAAAACACCTGGCCCTGATTGAGGATCCACTTATTGCAGACATCTATAAATTGCTCACCCAAAGCATACAACAAGCACATGACGAAAAATTATAAAGAACTGCTCCACCACATTAAGGCTTTTGTATTTGATATTGATGGGGTACTTACTAGTGGCATTTTTCAGGTTGGCCCTGATGGACATCCCATACGCAACCTGAACAGTAAAGATGGTTATGCCATACAGCTTGCTATTAAAAAAGGTTTTATTGTGGCTGTAATTTCCGGAGGAAAGTGCGAAGGGGTAAAAGCCAGTTTAAAGCGCCTCGGCCTTACTGATATTTATATGGGAGCTGCCCATAAAATGGATAGCTGGAATGACTTTTTAGCCGTGTATGAGCATAAAGGACTTAAACCCGAAAACATACTTTATATGGGTGATGATATACCTGATTACCACCTTATTATTGAGGCTGGTATTGGTGCGGCACCTTCCAATGCTGCTCCTGAAATCAGGCAGATTGCTCAATACGTTTCTCCAAAAAATGGTGGCGAGGGCTGTGTGCGTGATGTAATTGAACAAACCCTGAAGCTGCAGGATAACTGGATGCTTGACGAAGACTTTAGCTGGTAATATGAAATACTTAAAACTTATACGCTGGCCCAACCTCCTATTGATAATACTGGTACAATACCTCATCAGGTTTTTTATTATTGAAAGGGCTTTTTTTCCTCCAAACCTAAGCACCTATGTACCCCATTACCTTGATAACATTTGGTTTGCAGTAGGTGTACTTTGCAGTGTGGCCCTGGCTGCTGCCGGATATATAATTAATGACATATTTGATCAAACCAATGATGACCATAATAAGCCCGAGCGGGTTTTGGTAGGAAAGTCCATTTCTGAAAACGTAGCCTGGAGCCTCTATGCCACCTTCAACATAATTGCCTTTATAACCGGATACCTGCTGGCACAGCATATTGATATGCCCGGCCTTTGGATGCTGCCCCCGGTGGCCGCTGCCTTGCTTTACCTATACGCTATTGATTTTAAAAAAAGAGCCATTTTAGGCAACCTGCTGGTATCCATACTTACGGCCCTGCCAGTATTTTTAATTGCTGTTTACGATCTTCTACCAGCCGCTAATGCAGAAAATGCATCCGAAATAAGACCTGTGTTTTATGCTATAATTGCCTACGCTGTTTTTGCGCTTTACACAAACTTTATCAGAGAAATTATTAAGGATGCTGAAGACCTGGAGGGCGACAAGGCACAAGGCTTTAAAAACCTTGCGGTACTTATAGGGCGTGACTACATCAGGTATGTAATTATTACCCTTTTATTGGTGTTGCTAATTTTTTGTGGATACTTTAATATTTACCTTTTTGCAGGCGATATATACTCCTCGGTTTACATCCTCATCTTTATAAACCTGCCTATTGCCTACCTCATTTATAAAGTACTTCGTGCCAAAAAGAAACATGACTTTAAGCAGGCCAGTACACTACTTAAAATAATTATGCTTACCGGAATTTTAAGTATGGTGATGTTTACCCTTTCATTAAACATGAGCATCTGATGGAGTTTTTACCCAAAGGAAAAAAGCTCATACTGGCCAGTAAATCGCCACGCAGGCAGCAGCTGCTCAGCGATTTAGGATTTACGTTTGAGGTGCGTACCAAGGAGGTGGACGAATCCCACGCTCCGCAATTAAATGGCGTTGAAATTGCCGAACACCTGGCCGCGAAAAAAGCTGAGGCGTTTGTTAATGACCTTGCCCCCAACGAAATTCTGTTATGCTCGGATACTGTTGTGTGGTGTGATGGAATACATCTGGCGAAAGCCAAAAATAAAGAGGAAGCTGCCGACATGCTAAGGAAGATATCCGGCCGTTCCCACGAGGTAATTTCCGGGGTGTGCCTGCTATCGCAGGATAAAAAAGTGGTGTTTAGTGACGTGACCAAAGTTTACTTCCGGGAATTGAAGGACGAAGAAATATTTTACTACATAGAGCATTTCAGACCTTTTGATAAAGCCGGAGCCTACGGCATACAGGAGTGGATTGGTAAGTGGGCCATTGAAAAAATAGAAGGATCCTATTTTACCGTGATGGGATTACCAACACATTTAGTGGCAAAAGAACTTAGCCAATTCTGGTAAAACTGTTTATTGGGCTAACTGTGGTCTATTGACTATCGGCTAAGTGCTTTACTATCTTTCCGGTTTTCTTCGTAAACTGCGCTACATTTTAGCCATCTATGACAAAAAAGCCCACGCTAGCTGTTGCCCTTATCCCTGTTATATTTCTATTAGTTGCCCTTGGCATTAACGTTATTGGTGTTTTTGGCAACAGTGCCCTGGATGGTTCCAATCAATTTATTTTACTACTGGCTGCGGCTGTAGCTGCAATTGTTGGCGTGCGGCAGGGTTTTAAGTTTTCTGATATACTTGCAGGTATTGAAAAATCTGTGAGTAGCACCACGGGTGCTATTCTTATATTATTATTGATAGGTTCACTCTCCGGCTCATGGATGATCAGCGGTGTGGTGCCGGCCATGATCTATTATGGCCTAAAAATTTTAAGTCCGGAGATTTTTCTTCCGGCAACGGCTATAATATGTGCGCTGGTCTCTGTTAGTACGGGAAGTAGCTGGGGTACCACGGCTACAGTAGGTATAGCATTAGTTGGTATAGGTAAAGCGCTTGGTGTATCAGAAGCTATTGTGGCGGGCGCGGTAATTTCAGGGGCTTATTTCGGAGATAAGATTTCACCGCTTTCGGATACTACTAACCTGGCTCCTGCCATGGCAGGAACGGACTTATTTACACACATCCGGTATATGATGCTTACCACTGTCCCCTCCTTTACCATAGCACTTATACTTTTCGTAATTATAGGTTTAAACCTGGATGCTACAGGAGAAGTTTCTAACATACAGCCCATATTATCAGAGTTGGATGCCATGTTTAATCTCACGCCATGGTTATTTTTAGTTCCGGCCCTTGTAATCGGCTTGATAGTAGCCAAAATGCCCGCCCTGCCCGCCATCCTTATAGGTACGCTGGCCGGGGCTTTATTTGCGTATATCTTTCAACAGGACTTACTCCTAACCTTTACCGAAACCGGCAGCCTTGACTGGAAAAATACCTATCAAATTCTTATGGATTCATTTACCGTAGATATGGTATATGATGCTCAGCATCCCATTCTCTCAGAGTTGTTGGGTTCGGGTGGTATGAGTGGTATGCTAAATACTATCTGGCTGATCATCGCTGCCATGACTTTTGGAGGCGTAATGGAGGCTTGTGGATTTTTAGCTGCTATAAGTGCCGCTTTACTTACTCTGGCAAAGGGCACCGCCTCTTTAATAGCCACAACTGCAGGCACCTGCGTTTTTGTAAATGTTACTGCGGCCGATCAGTATTTGGCTATAGTAGTACCCGGGCGCATGTATGCGGATGCCTATCGAAAAAAAGGTCTGGCGCCCGAAAACCTAAGCCGTACTTTGGAAGATAGTGGTACCGTAACTTCTGTACTTATACCCTGGAATACATGCGGGGCCTATCAAAGTGGAGTGTTGCAAGTAGATACGGCTGCTTATCTGCCCTATGCCTTTTTCAATTACATAAGTCCTTTAATGACATTGGCCTTTGCCATTTTCAACATTAAGATTAAACGGCTGGTTACTAAAAAGCCGGAAGTACAAACCGCCTAACTCAAAGTGCCGCACTCAGTTTATATCATTATTGATTTATTTTGCCGAACACTAATTGCAATATGAAGAAGGGATTGTATATCACTTTTGCGGTAGCTTTATTTTGGTGTAGTGCCCTCAATGCTCAACAAAAGGACTCTATAGACTTTAACCGCATCCACTTTAAAAAACTCACTAAACTGCTTAAGGGAAATAACCTTTATACCAAGGGCGATTTAAGTGATATTGAACTCGCTTGCTATTCGGCCACGGATGATTCCACAAGCTATAGTTCTCATACTAAAACCTTTTTAATAAAAGCAAATATTGATACTGTTTGGAAGGCCTATAAAACAGTAAGCCCCACCTCCCCTGGCGAAAAAAAGGAGGTAGTTGGTTTTGGATTGCTATATGGCAAAAAAACCAATAAGATTTACTACCTGGAGGATGCCTATGAAGGGATGGAAGAAGGCCAGCTTGTGTTTTGGAACCTCAGGCTGGTAGCAGGTTTAGTTAAGATATCCGTTGGGCAGGTTATCCATTATATTGATGATGAGGCAAAGTATTTTGAGATTTGCTACCTCGCTCCCGGCATTTCACATGGCTCACAATACATACAGCTTCAGCCTACCGAGGAGGGCTATACACAGGTTATCCATTACACCCGTTTCAGGAGCAAATCCAGGTTTAGAGACAGAAGGCTATACCCCGGCCTGCATGAAATTGCCATTGATGAATTTCATGAAAGTATAAGGGAAAGTGTAGAGGAAGAGGTGGAGGATTAGCGCAATCTGTCAGCTGCTCTTACCAGCATTTCATCCTTCATAATACCGCGGTTGGCCAGTGTAACCAGCACTACTACCACTAACGGCAAAAATGAACCTAGCCCCAGCGAAGCGCCTTCATTACTAAGTTCAACAAAAAACATATAAAGCAAAAAGCCAAAAAAGATGAAGTTGATGATGATGTTGATACGGCCGCTCACCAATTGCTGCCTACGGTTTTTATAGCGGAAGATGCTGTAAAAGGATATTAGTGCAGACAGAACTGTGGTGCCGGTAAAAATGGCATCATCGAGTATCATATAGGTAGAATCTGAATATACAAACAGTGGTAAAAAGAAAATAACACAACCACTAACAAGGGCTGCTAAAAACAGATAAACAGATTGAATTCGCTGAATCATTGATTAATATAATTTGCGGCCAAAGTTCACAAAATTTAGGTGACGGAGCCATTGCACAATATATTTATTTGTAATATTGCCACGTAACGCCAGCTAAATGGTGTTTATCCCAAAACAAATTCCCCAGATTTTACCGCTGTTTTATCCATCATAAATGGTTTGCAGCACTTTTATAGTTCTATAAAATTTATCACAAATTTTTTCTTAATGTACGATATCAACGAATTGAAGGGTAAGAAGTTACCTGAATTGAAGGAGATTGCGGAAACCATTGCTTTACCAAAGTACAAGTCCCTGAATAAACAGGAGTTGGTTTACAAAATTCTTGACCACCAGGCCGTTAACCCACAGGCCACAGCCAGTTTGGCAAAAAAGGAAGCTACTGCTGATACTGCACCAAAGCCTCAGCCAAGTGCTGAAAACAAGCAAACACAGGATACTAAGTCTGATACAAAATCAGACAGCAGCCCCCGCCCTGCCCGTTCTCAAAATCAAAAAAGAGATAACCAGAATGATGGCAATAAAGGCGACAACCGCCCACAGCAAAATGACCGTAGCGGCCGAACTAACCCATCCCGTCCAAATCCTCGTCAATCTGATAAAAGCAAGGATCAAGACAACTCTAAAACTGATAACCAGGATAAAGGGCAGGATAACAGTAATAAGGGCCAGGACAACAATAATAAAGGACAAAATAAGGATCAGCAGAACCAGTCTCAAAACCAAAGGAATGACAGAAACCAGGGTGGAGACCGGAATCAGAATGATCGTAACCAGCGAAACGATAACCGCAAAAAAGATAACCGCAGGGATGATAACCACGGTAATAGCCATGGCGGCAATCAAAATCACCACCGCAACCAAAAAGGGCGCGAGTATGAGTTTGACGGTATTATAGTAAGTGAGGGTGTTTTGGAAATGATGCCTGATGGCTACGGTTTCCTGCGCTCATCAGACTATAATTACCTAAACTCACCGGATGATATTTACCTTTCACAAAGCCAGGTAAAACTTTTTGGCCTTAAAACAGGAGATACTGTTCGTGGACAGATTCGTCCGCCAAAAGAAGGTGAGAAGTACTTCCCGCTTGTAAAAGTGGAGAAAATAAATGGCCGCGAGCCGGATTATGTAAGGGATAGAATTTCATTTGAACACCTTACTCCCCTCTTCCCTGAAAAGAAATTTAACCTTACGGGAAAAAAAGGTACACTAAGCACACGTATTATTGACTTGTTTTCGCCAATTGGTAAAGGCCAGCGTGGACTTATTGTAGCCCAGCCAAAAACCGGTAAAACCACTTTATTAAAAGAAGTGGCCAATGGTATAGCTGCCAATCACCCTGAGGCGTACATGATAATATTACTTATTGATGAGCGCCCTGAAGAGGTTACTGACATGGCTCGCAGCGTAAATGCAGAGGTTGTGGCTTCTACATTTGATGAGCCGGCTGAACGCCATGTACGCGTTGCCAATATTGTGCTTGAGAAAGCCAAGAGAATGGTGGAATGCGGACATGATGTAGTTATTCTGCTTGACTCTATCACCCGCCTGGCCAGAGCCTATAATACGGTTTCTCCAGCTTCGGGTAAAGTACTATCAGGTGGTGTGGATGCTAACGCGCTGCATAAGCCCAAGCGCTTTTTTGGTGCCGCCCGTAATATTGAAAACGGTGGCTCACTTACCATTCTGGCTACTGCACTTATCGATACAGGTTCTAAAATGGACGAAGTGATTTTTGAAGAATTTAAGGGTACCGGTAATATGGAAATGCAACTTGACCGTAAGATTGCAAACCGTAGAATATGGCCGGCTATTGATCTTATTTCTTCAGGCACCCGTAAAGAAGACCTGCTACTTGATAAGGAAACGCTGCAGCGCATGTGGATTTTGAGACGCCACCTTGCCGATATGAATCCTGTGGAGGCCATGGAATTTTTACATGACCGCATGAGCCGTACTCAGGATAATGCTGAGTTTTTAGTAAGTATGAATGGTTAGTCTGGAAGATAGGTCTTAGACCCGAGATATTAGATTTTAGACTCTGGAATAGAGATTATCTACATAACAAAAGAGGCAGCCTCATTTCTGAAGCTGCCTCTTTTTTGTGTGCTATAAAGTTGCCTGAATTTATAAACCTATATAGTAATCATACCCTTTTTCGGCCCAATAGTCCGGTGGGCGTTCATCGCTAAAATAAATGGTACCGATGCGCTTAAGGCTTTTCACCCCATACTTTACGGGTATCATCAACCGCAGTGGATAACCCTGATTCATAGGTATTGGTTCGCCATTTAACTCGTAGCAGAGTATGGTTTGAGGGTGCATCATACTGGGCTGATCAATACCTACATAGTATTTCCCATCGGGTGTTAGAAGCGCGGTATGAGCCAGTTTTGCTTCTTCCTCAAGGCCATAGGCTTCCACAAAGTCGCTGAACTTCACCCCTCCCCAATTGGTAATCTGGCTCCAGCCCTCAATACACTTAAAGTTAAAGGTGTACTCTATTTTAGGCAGTTTTTTAATTTCTTCAAGAGATGTACGAAGGGTATCGCCATTAGCTTTAACCACCTTTAGTTTCCATGTATCAGGATTAAAATCATCTCCCATCCCTACATTGCCATTTACCCGGGCCTTTTTGGCCGCCATCTCCTTAGGATAAGTTTTAGCCAGGTGCTCATCACTCAGGATTTCCTCAAAAATATCTTCATTTTTATTGAGCACGGTGCGCAGAGTTTTCTTAGTTCCCATAGCATCTTTAGGTTGGTTACGTAGCCATACCCAACCGGCAATACCAAGGGCAAAGGCCAGTATAAAAATCCCAAAGGAAATTCTGTTTCTACGTTTTAGATTATCAGGACTTGTCATCTTCATCTGTTTTTAAATCTTCCTGCTCCACCACTTCATAACCGGATACCATGCTGCGGAAGTTATTCCAACCAGCACGGATAACCTGCCAGATATGAACCATAAAAAACAACACAAATAGAATGGTAATGATAAAGTGAACAAGGCGAGCCCCTTCATATCCCCCAAATAGTGCTGTTAACCCCATTAGTTGAATGGGCTTGTAAATGGCCAATCCCGTAAGGATCATTAAAAAGCCCATCACAAGTACACCGGTGTAGGCAATACGTTGCGCCCCGTTATATTTAATTGCCTTTGGCTCTTCTTTATGGATACGCAAATCATAAAGTACCTGATGCCAGCCTTCTTTAAATGATTGCCTGTTAGGAAACAAAAGTCGCCACTGCCCTGAGATAAGGAGGTATAGAAAATACAGTAATCCATTAAAAAAGAACAGCCACATAAATACAAAGTGATAAGCCATACCCTCGGCCAGGCGATATGGAATATTAAAAAAATCATAAAACCATTGGGGGAAGAAAGCGAACAGCACATGGCTGCCTAACCTAACTTCATACACATCATTTGCCCAGTAAATAAGCAAACCGCTCCATATCATAATGGTCAGCAGCGGGAAGTTAATCCAATGCAGCCACCTTACAGCCAGCGCGTGTTTTTCTCTTATCTTCAATACATTATTTTATTACTCCATAAAGCTACGCCAATAGTTGATCTTATTAAACATTTGAATAAACTTGTATGTATTATTTACTACAATTAGCGTGGCTACTAGTAATGCGCGCCAGTTTACCCAGCGAAACCAACAAACATGGACGATACTAAAATCATTAAGCGCATACTTATATTCTTTACGGTAATAGCTGCTTTTTTTGTTCTTAAGCTTTTACCTTTTATTTTCATTCCGTTGATCTCGGCCATTTTTCTGGCTCTTCTATTCATGCCCTTGATGCGATGGTTCAAAAAGAAAAATTTTCCACATTGGCTATCGGTTGGACTGGCTAGTCTGATTATGGCCGCAGCACTATTTGGAGCCTATCAGTTGATAAGGCTCAGTTCAAAAGAAATTGTAAACGGACAGGAAGAATTTTGGGAAAAGGTAAATACCAAATTACAGAATGAATGGCAGCCAGCCACGGAAATGCTTGGCGTAAGGTTAAATTCCAACGATGACACTAGCATTGCCAAGGACCTTATGGATAGTGAAAAAGTTTCTAAATGGGTATATGATAATTTTGGCAGCACCATAAGTTTTGTACAGCGGTTAGTGGTAAACATTCTAATGATGTTATTCTTTCTAATCCTTCTGCTTGCAGGCTCGCTTAATCTGCAAAAGATTTTTGGCACGCTCGTATTCAATAGAAAGAGTTCATCCATTAAGGCTTTTAGAGCCATAGAAAACAGTGTTGTGAAATTTATCAAGGTTAAAACCCTCACCAGTTTTTGTACAGGTCTGGGCTTTGGACTTACGTGCTACTTCTTTGGGGTGAGTTTCGCCCTTTTTTGGGGCTTAATAGCCTTTGCCTGCAATTACATTCAAATGATCGGCTCCGTAGTGGTAACCATCTTCCTGGTTACATTTGCTTTGGTAGATTTAGATGCCTCCGCCTCCTTACTAGCCTTTTCTTTAATTCTAATTGGGCTCCAGGTTTTATTTGGCGGGGTTTTAGAACCAATCTTTATGGGGCAGTCTTTCCGCATAAATACCATAACGGTATTAGTTATGCTATTACTTTGGGGCTACATTTGGAATGTTGCTGGTTTAATACTCTCAATTCCTATTACCGTAATGCTTAAAATCATTTTCGAGCAGTTTAAAAGCACCCAGGTAATTGTTAAGATAATGTCCTGACGGAGGTTGGTTTTTATTTATGATTTAATCCTTAGCTGCTAATCCCTATTAATAAAAGAACTTTTTTGCAGCATTGAAAACCATTGGTAATTGCATTATAGTTTGAGGGCTGAGATAAACATGTAATCGCCTTCATCATTGTTATATGATCTTACCACTTCACTGATTCTTCCTTCATCCATATCAGCCTTTAGCCTGGCCAGGCCAATTTCTACCTCTTGCCGGTTGGCCAAATCAGCAAAAGAGGAAATGCCGTTTCTGATTTCAGCATCAAAATATTGTGCAGGTTTATGCTTCCCACTATAAAGAAACAGGTCCTGCAAGTCCTCATGCACAAAATACTTTTCGGTATGCGCTACTTTAAAGCCGGCATGCACCAAAGCTTCCTTCACTATTTTCTCCTCCGGCATTTGTTTTATAGAAGACTCCATAATCCCCGGAAAATAATGGTTTAGCCAATAGCCGCGCATTTGGTTAGGTGATGAAGTAAAAATCACCAATATAGAACCCGGCTTCAATACTCTGAAAATTTCACTGAAACCCTTCTGCAAATGGGGCCAGTGATGAATAGTAAGGCTAGCCAAGGCTCCTGAAACACATTCATTCTCCAGGCCCGTGTTCTCGGCAGTTCCTATTTTCCAGCTAATAACATGAGTTTTCGACTTAGCCTTTTCAAGCATAAGCTCAGAGGGGTCAATGCCAATATAATTTCCATTTAACGCGCTTAGGGCCCTGGTGTAGTTTCCCGTTCCACAACCTATGTCAAGGTAAGTATGACCGGATTCAGGGTTTAAATAATGGGCCATTCTTTCTACCAGGTAAGGATCGGCCTTGCGGGTATTATTGTAATTCCTGCCAATCCTGTTGTATTTCACTGAGTCATTATCCATTCGTGCAACTACATTAATTTTTATGAACCCCCGCTACATTCTGATAACTACAGCCCTCCTTATTTCCATTTACTTCGGGATTTATATTCAGGCCCAGTTAAGTTAAACAAAGGTTACCTCCCCAAAAGTAGCACATACATCAGATTAGAGTTTCACCAAATTGATTTACAACGTGTTAAAAACCTATTTATAAAACAATTTAACCCGTTTTA
Organism: Schleiferiaceae bacterium; assembly: GCA_963758205.1. Lineage (GTDB taxonomy): Bacteria > Bacteroidota > Bacteroidia > Flavobacteriales > Schleiferiaceae > Owenweeksia. Next base: position 250,109 of record CAVWUM010000005.1, on the reverse strand, counting down.
AAATCAGGTGGCATAATGCCTATATTCGGAGTAAACTATAACTGAACCCACCTTATCTATGATTACAAGACGACATCTCCGCCTTGATACTGCACTTCGATATTCCTGGAAGAATATTATTTACAGTCTTATATGTGCTACTGCCGCCTGGCTGGTACATTGGGTTTGGGGCTTCGAAAAGTTTTTTATACCCAAAGAGGCTGTGGCTATATTGGGTACTGCACTGGCCATTATTCTGGGGTTCAGAAACTCATCCGCCTATGACAGATGGTGGGAAGCCCGTAAAATATGGGGTGGCGTAGTAAACGAAAGCCGCACTTTTACACGTCAGGTGCTTACAATTGTTGATCCTAAAAATGTACCGCATGAGTTGTTGGAAAACTGTAGAGGATTGGTACGCGGACAAATTGCCTGGGTAAACGCTCTGCGCCTGCAATTGCGCAATCAAACGGATAAAACCACCTGGCAAAACGAAGTTGGGGTTTATCTTAAAGAAGATGAGTACCGCGAAATAATGAGCAAAAGCAATAAGGTCACCCAGATTGCCATGAGGCAGGGTTATGCCATTAAGGAAATAAATGCCCATGAAACCCTGGATATTTACAGCTACATACAAATGGATGATACCCTTACAAGGCTTACCGATTTGCAGGGCCGCTGTGAGCGTATAAAGTCAACACCGCTGCCCCGCCCGTATGACTATTACACCATGCTCTTCCTCAACCTGTTCATCCTGTTTTTTCCCTTTGCTTTTATTGAGATGTTTATTGGCCTTTCAGCACCCTTACTGGTAATACCGGTTACGGCCATTATTGGCTGGATTTTTTACCAGATATATGTTTTTGGGCTGGTAATGTCTAACCCCTTTGAAAACTGGAAAACCGATGTGGCCCTATCCGCCATCTCAAACGTTATTGAAATTGACCTTAAAGAAATTATTGACGACCCCGATGTACCGGCTAAGATGCAGCCTGAAGGTGGATCGTTGATGTAAAGAAAGTTCGAGAACTTTAATAGCTCCACCTCCCTTTAAACCAAAAAGCCCCGAACCTTTTGGTTCGGGGCTTTGCTATTAAAAATTATTAAGGCACTCCTAAACCAATTTTCAGAACAATCACAAACCAGCCACAAACTCTTTAAACACTTCTTTGTGACCTTCCATATCCATATTGCCTGAGAGTGATGCGCGCACTATATAGTCCTTATCTCCTTCCTTAGTGGTACCCTGGGTAGAGGTGGCAGGTATAGTCCAGTAGCAGCCTTTTAGCTGGCCATAGCTCACACAAAACTTACTGTCATTGGGTAGTTTGGTAATCATCATGTTAATGAGCTTAAGGTTCAGCTCCCGTTTATGGGCCTCTCTTTCCTCTTCCGTATTACCCTTAGTAGGTAAATCCAATGAAAACACGGAAGGAGTAAATCCTTCCTCTGCCAGTTCTTCAGAAACAAAATTGATTTTAGCCGCTGGCAAAACTTCACGAATAAAATTCACAAACTCGCGGGTATTGATGTAGGCATTTTTTATCCTCTGATTCATGGAAGGTAACTGAGCAGCCAAAATCTCCATTTGAAGATCGGTGGCTTTATTGTCACATAAATTAAGGTGTAACTCTACCTTATCCATTAGATCACGCGTTTTGGTATTGCCCACGCAATAACCGGCCGTACACTTTCCACCACTCGGAAATTTAGAACCGCTTACATAGGAAATGGTACGGACACCTGAAAGGATAGCACCTTCGCCTAAAAAGTGGACATTAGGACAAAACGTTTGATCCAGAATAAATACCGGATCAATGGCCACCTTACCACCAGGAGTTGTGCGCTTCTTGCTTAGCGCAGCTTTCAGGTTCTGGAGATTAGGTACTTCCACCCTTGGGTTGGTAGGTATCTCGGCTATAATGTATGGGATGGCATCTTCGGCCGCCAGTTTTTCCAATACCGTATCAACGCTGCTTACCATATCATTGCCACTGTCCACAGGCAAATCCACTATCTCCACATTAGGCAGGCAGGCCGCTACCCGCCTGGCCTGGTCATTAGTGCCACCATAGCAATTAGGGGGTACAACAAATCGTATAGGCTTATCGGGATGATTTTCCACAGCATGATCCACCAATCCCATCATAATGGCGTATTGCATAGAGAGTCCGCTGGAGGCTACCAGCGCCTTGGTATCGGAGCCTGTAATTTGATGAATGGACTTTATTACGCTTGCCTCGTTGGCTTCGGCATTGGCATCCGTAAAAGGCTTTGCCGGTTCACCGGTAAGTAATTGTAAAGCTTTAAAACAGTTGGCCGGTGTCATGGCTATGGTTTCGCGCCTGCGCACATGCTGAATTTCCGATATATAGCTCTTATTCGCATCGCCATTTACCACTAATACACTTCCCAACCCCTCATAAAGGTTGATGTAAAAATCAATGTTGGGGTTCAAGTTAATAGCTCCTATTTCCGCATTATCCGAAATAAGGATTGTACTACCTTCAAAAGCTGTAATGTCTTGCCCCTGCTCTGTTTTGTTCAGGCTGAAGGAGTAGCCGTAAACCTTACGAATCGCTTCTGCATCAAAGTATTCAGGTAATTCTCCGGTATAAAAAATTTGAGTTTCTTTTTTTTCCAAAAGGTTTTTGCGAAGCACGGCCAACACGGGTACCGTCATCGAAGAAAAGCTGATTACCTCTTCAGGATTTAGATTATCTATCCTGGCTATACCCCACTCCAACACACTGGATAGCGGGTGCCCAAGACGGATATAATCATAGGCCGTAGGTAAGTTGGCCAAAGCATTTGCATCTGCAATACCGGCCTTATAGAGTTCTTCAAACCGTTCAATGAACCGGGTTTTAGCCAGCTTTTCCTCGTAAATATCCAGCCTATGAGTGGTAAGGTTCAGCCAGTCTGCGGGTACATTCTCCGTTACCTTTTTTATATAATCTATCACATTGGTGTTTTCCATAATCTTCATCTTGCTTTAAGCTGCATTGCGCTATTCGCTCGCGATATTAATTTTAAAATATAAGGAGAGCAACCTATTTGCTGAATATTCTAAATCCAAAGCCCGAAGCTTTTGCTTTCGCTGAAATAATACCCGAAGGCACAAACTCATACCTTAATAACATATATCATCCTAAATTTAGTCCGGTAAAAATACTTTTCATGAAACAGCCTCTGATACTTCTACACGGTGCGCTTGGTAGCCAACAACAGCTTCAACCTCTGGCCGAAAGGCTGAAAAATGAGTTCGCAATACATACCCTTAATTTTGAAGGCCATGGTGGCAGGCGCAGCACCAGAGACTTTTCATTGGATCATTTTATGGAAAACCTTCGTCAGTTTATAGAGGATGAAAAGTTGAACAAACCCGACATTTTTGGCTACAGCATGGGCGGGTATGTAGCTTTAAAGCTGGCCATGGAGTTTCCCGACAAGGTAAACCGAATCATGACTTTGGGTACCAAATTTAACTGGACACCTGAGTCTGCCGCCCATGAAGTAGGAATGCTGAACCCGGATGTGATTGAAGAGAAGGTGCCGCAGTTTGCCACTCAACTAAAAGAGCGCCACGCTCCTTTAGATTGGAAGATGGTCTTATCCAAAACGGCTGGCATGATGCAAGCTCTTGGTAATGGCGTGGCTCTTCAGCCAAAGGACTTTAGCCGGGTTGGTTGCCCGGTACTATTAACGGCTGGTAGTGCCGACAACATGGTTACCCAGGAAGAAACAAAGCAAGTTGCCGATTCAATACCCAAAAGCACCTTTGAAATATTTGATGGATTTAAACACCCAATAGAAAAGGTGGAATTGGGTGTATTGGCGGAAAGGGTTGTTCAGTTTATGAAGTAAGTTATACTTCCATAGTACTTACAGTCCACATTATTTTATTAGGATTCTCCACGGATGACACTTTCATAATCATATAATACTCTGTACCCGAATCATTAAAATATCCATAATGAATTTCACTTCTAAAGCATTCGCCGGCCTGCTTCACATAGGGTATTAACCGGTTTTCCACAAATCCAAAATAGGTTCCGTCATAAATCCGCAGTAAACTATCCGGACCAAATTTAGTGGAGTGACTGTACTCACCATTACTGAAAATGGTAAATAACTTATTGGCCCCATTACTATGGTCAGCATGAATCAATAAATCCTGGTAGCTTGACATGCCTGACCTGCCACTTAACGTTCCGGCATAAGTAAGATCAAGACCTGGGCTTTCTGTTAACTGCAGTATTGTACGGGCTTTGGAAATAAGCCGGGTACCGGATTCATTAATCCATAAATCACCCCCAAAAGGATAATCCCCATGATAGGGCGAATCATAAAGGTACGTGGCGGTACCACCACTAATATTATACTTTTCAATATCACTGGGACTTAACCCATTATCCGCACCATATATGGCCTGACCGAGAGGCGATAATTTCGCCTTGGTTCCTTGTCTTACTGAGTTACCCGTGTGGTAGGTTACACTCCTAGTATTTATACTAAAGCAAACTATATCCGTCCATTGGCCATCGCTGGGAAAAGCATATATATAATTATTATTACCAAGTACCACATCCCCGGCCTTGCATGGTACTACTTCATAAAACAAAAGGCTGTGCTGATTAATATCTACATATGAAACTGCTCCATCATGCCCAATGGCTGCTCTTTGACCATCAAGAGATACGCTAACAGAAAGAGGTTCTTTATTTAAAGAAACTGAATAAACGCTATCTGTATTTTTATCAACAATAACCAGTGCATTGGGCTGAATGGTACCTATGATTAACAAATTGTTACTTCCACTATGTTAAGCATCAGTTACAGTACCTGGTATAAAAACTGAAGTAGAATCGGCCCCATTGCATCTTATTGGTGTAGTGTTAGGCACCGGGTTATTAGGATTATTTGATGTGGTGTCAACTGGTTTAGTAGTTGAAGTATCGAGCGGATTTAAAGGAGTACTTCCACCCAAATCTCTTTTTTCACAGGATGCCAGAAATAGTATAGCGAAAACGGCTAATAAACACAGATTCAGTTTTGTAAGGCTAAGCATAGTACAATAGGTATTAAATAGTGGTTGTCAAATCTATCCTTTTTTAGGATATTATTTACAAAAAACTCTTACCAAAATCTATCAGAGGCTTTTGAGACCAGCGTGACTTGTAGAGTAAATCGAAACCTGCGAAGGTTTAAAGAAGTTATAACCTATACTTTTGCTGGAAACCATAATTCTTCCAATGTCCTCTACCCTCATCCCCCATATTTCCAATAACCTGAACATATCTGCCAGGCAGGTTGAGAATACGGTTTCCCTTTTGGCAGAAGGAGCTACCGTGCCATTTATTTCAAGATATAGAAAGGAAGCAACAGGGAGTCTGGATGAGATTCAAATTGGCAACATCCAGCAGGAGCGGAAAAAGCTGGAAGAGATCGAGAAGCGCAGGCAAAGCATTTTGGAGAGTATTGCTTCTCAGGATATGTTAACACCGGAACTTAAAACCAAATTGAAGGCTACCTGGAACCTTACCGAACTGGAAGATCTTTACCTGCCCTATAAGCCCAAGCGCAAAACACGTGCTTCTGTAGCGCGCGAAAAAGGCTTAGAGCCATTGGCTGGCACACTGATGAAGCAGGATATTACAGATGTAGAAGGTTTTGCCATGCGTTTTGTAAAGGGTGATGTAGAATCTGTGGATGATGCCCTGGCCGGGGCCCGTGATATTATGGCCGAGTGGATAAACGAAAACGGCTATGCTCGAAATACCATCCGTAGGCTGTTTAGCCGTTCGGCCCAAATAAGCGCTAAGCTAGTAAAGGGCAAGGAAGAGGAGGCCGCCAAGTACAGAGATTACTTTGAATTTAGCGAACCGCTAAAGCGCTGCCCCAGCCACCGTATGCTGGCCATAAGGCGTGCTGAAGCTGAAGGTTTGCTAAGGGTGCATATCCTTCCGGATGAAGATGAGGCCTTGGGTGCGCTGCACAAAATATTTATAAAAGGCCGCAATGAAGCTTCTGAACAGGTGGAGTTGGCTGTAAAAGACTCTTATAAAAGACTGTTGAGTTCTTCTATTGAAACGGAGTTTAAAAACCATAGCAAGGAAAAAGCGGATGATGAGGCCATAGCCGTTTTTGCAGAAAACCTGCGTCAGTTGCTTATGGCCCCTCCCCTTGGCCCCAAAAGAGTTTTGGCCATCGATCCTGGATTTAGAACGGGTTGCAAAGTAGTGGCACTTGATGAACAAGGTGGCCTCTTAACCAACGAAAATATCTATCCTCATCCACCCCAATCGGAAAGTGGACAGGCAGCGGCTAAAATCAGCCGCCTTATAGAAACCTATAAACTGGAAGCCATTGCTATTGGGAATGGTACGGCTGGCCGCGAAACGGAGGACTTCATCCAGCGAAAGCTGCGCCTGCCCAAAGATGTGGAGGTGTATGTGGTAAATGAAGCGGGAGCTTCTATTTACTCAGCCAGTAAGGTGGCCCGCGAGGAATTCCCTAACTATGATGTTACAGTACGTGGCGCAGTTTCCATTGGCCGCAGACTGATGGATCCTCTGGCAGAACTGGTAAAGATTGACCCCAAGAGCATTGGTGTGGGCCAATACCAGCATGATATAGATCAAAATAAACTGAAAGACAGTCTGGATAAAGTAGTGGAAAGTGTAGTGAACCAGGTTGGTGTAAACTTAAATACTGCCAGTAAACACTTGCTTACCTATGTTTCCGGCCTGGGGCCAAAACTTGCGGAAAACATTGTAAAACACAGAGATGAGAACGGAGCCTTTTCTTCACGTAAGGAATTGAAGAAAGTAAATGGCCTTGGCCCTAAGGCTTTTGAGCAGAGTGCAGGATTTTTACGTATTTCGGGTGGTGATAATCCTTTGGACAATTCAGCGGTGCACCCTGAAAGTTACGATGTGGTGCAAAAAATGGCCAAAGACCTGAACCGACAGGTTTCCTCATTAATTGGAGCTACCAAAAAACTGGAAGAAATTGATTTGAGCCGCTACATTACTGAAGATGTGGGACTACCCACCTTAGAGGATATAGTTTCTGAATTGGGAAAAATTGGCCGCGACCCGCGTGGTAAAACCGAGGTATTCTCTTTTGACCCCAACATCCGCAAAATGGAAGACTTGCGCGAGGGCATGATTCTACCTGGCGTTGTAAGTAACATCACCAAATTTGGCGCCTTTGTAGATATTGGCGTAAAGCAGGATGGTCTGGTACACATCTCTCAACTGGCCGACCGATTTGTAAGTGATCCCAATGAAATTGTGCGGCTTCAGCAACAAGTAACCGTAAAGGTTATGGAAGTGGATATCCCGCGTAAGCGGATACAACTGAGTATGAAGGAAGTTTGAGGAGGAAGTAGTTAGATACTAGACACTAGTATTTAGACTGGCTAATGCAGTAGTATCATGCTGAGTTTTGGTCTATGCGCAAGCATAAGACTAAAGTATCGAAGCATAAACGGTTTGTAAAATAGGAATTTGTGTAAACACCCCTCGATACCTTTTCTTTTTGGTTTATCACCAAAAGAAAAAACTCAGGGTGACAGAACATGCCTTAAACAAGTTAAATTCAGGTCATACTGAGTGGCCTACAGCCCAAAAGTTAGAAGGAGCAACAGCCCCTATTTGGCAAGTACAACCCGTAATTGAGTTATCCAGTTATTTTATGATTATCTTTTTAACATATAACTGATAACCTGTAGCTTCTATCACCAGTAAATAAATTCCCTTTGGAAGACCAAAAGTTGATATTTCGCTAATGGGATTATTCAATTCGCTTGAATCGATTTCAAAAATCTTTCTACCGAATATGTTAGTTAATAACAGCTTTGTAACGTTTCCCCTGAGCAAAGGCGATAACTCTATACTCAACTTATCAACTGTTGGATTAGGATAAATGCTAATTAACCTTTCCAATTGGCTTTCTGCCAAGGCTGATGGAGGCAATATTTTGGTACAGGTATCCAGCGCAGCTACTAGCACCGAGTCCATCGTATTAAATTCATAGCCACAGTGATTCAGAATGCTATTTGAGTCTGTACCTAATCGCATTTTAACAATCAAAGTATCGCTTTGAGTAAGGCTGTCAAGCAGGTGTAATCTTATCCCTGAGGCATATTGAGAGTTAAATTGATTAATAGCTCTGGCACCCACCAATTGATATGATTTACCTGATAATCCTGTAATTGAAAAATCACTACCATCAGCCGCGAGGCTCGAAACCATATACAGACTTTGAGTAGTAAGGTCAATAGTGCTATCGCTGCAATAATATACGGCCGTAGTATCAAAACCTGTGGAATCCTTAACCAAATGGCCTGTTTTGACGGAAGTATCACAGGAGCTTTCAATGTAATAGGTCAAATCATTACTGATGGTGGACATAAAATTCCATACATTATTTATTGTGTCAAACCTATACTCTCTTACCTTGATTTTAGCCACAAAACGTCCAAGTGCGCTGGGTTGAAATGTCATTTGCCCGGTAATGGAATCAAATACTACCCCACCGGCAGTTGGCAGAAACTGATTTTTAGAATATCCCGTTTGATAGGAGTATGTGCTTCCGAATGTGCCCTGGGGTACTGAACGTGTGTAGTATATAGAATCCCCTTCTTCATCTATTACCGAAAAATTTGCCTGCACTGATTGATTAAGACAGTGATAAAATCGGGGATATTCCTCAAATTTAGGTGTGCTGTTTGTCCATGGTACTATGTTAAGCAATGCCTCTATGTAAAAATTGCCACTATAAGGATTTAAATTGCTTGAAAAAGTTCTTCCCAATATTTCCGTACTAAATTTGTATTGGCAGTTACCTGTAAGTACGATATCCTTTTTATAGGAATGAACCGATACTTGAAATAAGTTTCCTGGGGTGATACTGGAACACTCACTTAAGTTTGGAAAAAAACCACCATCACCTGCCGGGGTAACTCCTGCAGGTAAAAAACGGTTAAGACTTATAGTTGTATTAGAAAAACAGGGTGCATCAACCATTGTAGAAATGGTTGATGGTAAAGATGCCCCACCCGTATATCTCCTATAAAGGTTTACATGCACCATATAATGTTTGGGCGTATTTGTCGAATCTCCAATAAATTCGATTCGAATATCTCCACCCATAATATGAGAGGCATATATTTCTGTAAAAGATAAGTTAACTATACAAACAAGTAGTAAGGTAAATTTTTTCATTAAGGCAGTCTTTAGTTCGGTAAATATATACTTTAGGTCAAACCAGGGTTCACTTACCTAAAAAATATCATTATTTAATAAAAACTGTTAAATCTCCCCATCTTTGCAGCCTTCAATCCTTACAACCTTAAACATTAAAACTTTAAAACCCTAGTATCACAGTGGAACTCGGAAAATACAATACCCTCACCATCGTACGCCACACCAGTGTTGGCTTTTTTCTGGAAGATGAAAATGGCGATGATGTCCTGCTTCCTGTAAAGTGGGTACCCGAGGGCGCCATGGAAGGTGATGAAATTGAGGTTTTTGTTTACCTCGATTCTGAAGAAAGGCCCATTGCCACAACCATGAAACCTAAGGCACATGTGGGTGAGTTTGCTTACCTGCGGGCTAAACAGCTCACGCGTGTCGGTGCCTTTTTAGAGTGGGGATTAGAGAAAGATCTTTTTTGCCCGTTTATAGAGCAGGAAGGCCGAATGCAGGAAGGCAACTGGTATGTAGTATATGTATATGTAGATAAAATGACGGATCGCATTACGGCCTCTGCCAAGCTGGAAAACTTTTTGGAGAAGCGCGATATCATGCTGAAACCGAACCAGGAAGTGGATTTATTGGTCTGGAAACAAACACCGCTGGGTTATAATGTAATTGTAGATAATCAATACCTGGGGCTCATTTATGATAATGAGATATTCAAAAAGGTAAATATTGGAGAAAGAACCACAGGCTATGTCAAAAACATTCGGGAGGATAATAAGATTGACATCATCCTGCAAAAGCAGGGTTATAGCGGGGTTGAGCCAAATGCCCAAAAAATACTGGAGGCTTTAAAAGCCAACAAAGGTTTTTTAAACCTTAATGATAAAAGTAATCCTGATGAGATTTCCAATAGGCTGGAAATGAGTAAAAAAACCTTTAAAAAGGCTATTGGCGGGCTTTTGAGGCAAAAGCTTATAAGCATTGAGGATGACGGTATAAGGCTGGTTTAGCCGGTCATATCAACCCTGCTTTTCTTGTAGAAGCTCTTCGGTAATGTTTATTGCTTCCCCAACAGTAAGCATCTTTTCAGCTGTTTCGTCATCAATTTCAATATCAAACTCTTCTTCCATATCCAAAATGATATCCACCAGGTGAGCCGAATTTATCTGCAAATCCTGTAGCATATCCGTTTCAGCCGTCAGGTTCTTAAAGGCCTCCTCATTTTGCACATAAGGTTTTATAATCGTCTTGAGTTTGAGTTCTATCTCTTCGCGTGTCATTCGCGGAATTTTTTAAAAATGATACAGGAGTTTACATCGCCAAAGCCAAAGCTTGACTTGGCAATGATAGTGTTTTCCTGTTGTACTAATTGGTGTGGGATACGGCTTTCATCAATTAATTCGAGTATGCCGGGGTGTACCTCTTTACAATTAATTGATGGATGAATATAGTTACCCTGCAACTGCAGCACACAGGCTACCGACTCTATGCTACCGGCTGCGCTAAGGCAATGCCCCGTCATGGATTTAAGCGAATTTACCATCGGAAAGTCTTTTCCGCTACGGCCAAGGGCTTTGCTCCAGTTGGCAATTTCGGGTACATCGCCCATGGTGGAAGTCAGATGGCCCGAAATCAGGTCAATTTCACGGGCTTCTATTTCAGCATTTTTTAGTGCGCCTTCAATGCATTTTTGTATTCCGATAGGGTTTGGGGCGGTCATGGTTCCTCCTCCCCTTTGTCCGCCTGAGTTTACAAAGCCTCCGGTTATCTCACCATATATTTTCGCCCCCCTTGCTTTTGCAGATTCAAGAGACTCCAGAACCAGAGCCCCGCCTCCGCTTCCGGGTATAAATCCCGTGGCATCGACTGCCATTGGCCGCGATGCCTTTTCAGGTTGATCATTATGCTTGTAGTTGAGTACACGCATGGCATCAAAACCACCCCATACATGCGGGCTGTCAGCATCACAACTACCCGCCAGCATGATGGTAGCCTTGCCATCCTTAATGCGTTCATAAGCCATTAAAATAGATTCGGAACCTGTGCTACAGGCAGAGGCATTGGTAGTTACCAGATTGCCTAGGCCCAATTTCCCGCCAAGGAAGGCACTGATGGCACTGGGCATGGTTTGCTCTACCATTGTAGTTCCCAGTTTACGCACTTTAAGGTCATCCGTTTTGTAGATGGCATCCCGTAAGGTGTTGATACCGCTAATGCCCGCTCCGAACACTGTTCCATAATTCCAGTATGGTTCAGCATTGGTTTCAGCCTGAAACAATCCGGCATCACTCCAGGCCTCCAATCCCGCAAGGATGCCATAAATAACCCCTTTGGCGGTAAGGCGCTTTAGTTCTAACTCTGTAAAATTTGCTGCAAGAAGTTCGTCTGTGATTTTGGGAGCTCCCCCCACGGTGCAGCGAAAGTTCAACTCCTCCAGTTCAGGTATAAACTCTATACCCGATTTGCCGGACTTTATAGCCTCCTCAAAATCTTTAACCCCAACTCCATTTGGTGCTACTATCCCAAGGCCTGTTATTACAACTCTATTTTTCATTTAAGATAATTCCACTCAACTCCCCACTACAAACGCGTTCACTATTTTCATTAAACATCTCCACCCGGCATTTAAGTTTACCCAGGCGCCAGTACTTTTTTTGAGATACCACTTGTACTTTTTCTCCCGGATATACGGCTTTTTCAAAAAGCATGTTGGATTCGGAGAAAACGAAAGTGAGGTTTTCATCCTTCGATACACTTCGGCTTCTGGCCGAACCACTAAGGATGACGGGCTTCGATACATTTCGGCTTTTGGCCGAACCACTGAGGATGACCGATTTAGTATTCACACCATTTGATACAATCCCTCTTTCATCAGGATCACTCAGGGTAACAGAACCTTGTTTTAAATAAATCCCCAAACAAACCAGCCCGATTTGTGCCATGCACTCGGTTAAAATAACTCCTGGTGTAACGGGCCTATCTTTAAAATGTCCCCGGTAGAAATACTCATCTTCCCTGAACGTATAATGGCCTTCACTTCCATTTTCATTAATGGCTGTTAATTCATCCACAAAAAGAAAGGGATGGTCATAAGGAAGAAGCTCAACTATAGTTTTAAGTAAATCCATTAGCTTATTGATTCTCCGCCATCTACAGGAATTATTGCTCCATTTATCCAGCTCGCTTCCTCCTGCGTAAGCAGGTAAACCACATTGGCTACATCCTCAGGTTTGGTAAGTCGTCCAAAAGGATTTCGCTGTATGGATTGTTTCTTTAAATAATCGCTTCCCGGTATCATGCGCAACGAGCTGGTATCAGTAACTCCGGGTTGTAAAATATTGGAGCGAACCCCATGCTGAGCAAACTCCAGGGCCATATTGCGCGAAATAGCCTCGAGCATCGCTTTGGCTGCAGATACGGCTCCATAGTTTCTCCAGGCCTTTCGTCCGCCTTCACTGGTAAGTCCAATACATGATGCACCGTTGGCAAATAACCCGTTTTCTAAAAGCGCCTTACCCCAGTTGTAATAACTCACCGCCATAGCCTGTGCTGTTAGTAAAAAGTCATCCTCGCGTAAAAAATGGCTCTGATCTTTGAAAGAATTCTGCAAACCGGCCGGCAACATATCCGTATTGGGAATTGAGGTCATAAGCTTTAAGTTGCCTTTGGCAATGGAGTGCAGGAGTAAATGTATTTTTATCTTCTTCCCGCGCAATACGCCTAACACTTCGTTTATCACTTCATCCTTTAATCCATCCTGATTAGAAGTGATGCACTCACTACCCTGTTGCCGTATTTCCTTAAAAGCTGTCTCGGCAGCCTCTTGGTCGGCTTTGCGGGTGCGGTGTACCACAATAAGGTTATAACCCTTGTGGGATAACTTTTGGGCGCAGGCCAACCCTATACCTGAGCTACCTCCTAAAATCAACACCCATTTTTTTTGCATCGCTTCGGACATAAGCCTCTTTAAATCTTCATTTACTAAATTTCAGCCACACATACTACCTCCATTCCAGCAGAACGCGTTGTGCGGAAAAGCCCGGGCCAAAGCTGAGCATCAAACCTTTATCACCTTTGGGGATGGGTTTTACATGATACTCTTCCAGCACGTATAAAACAGTTGCACTACTCATATTCCCATACAGGCGCAGCACCTCTTTGGTGATATTTATATTCTTACCCATATCATGTAGAAGTTCCTCAACCATCTTTACAATCTTTTTACCACCGGGGTGAAATATAAAGTGCTCAACATCCTTAACCTCCAGATTATTTCTCTTTAAAAATGGATTCAGGATATCCTCAAAGTGCTCTTCTATTTTTTGAGGTACTTCCACATCCAATACCATTTTCAGTCCGCCATTGGTAAGGTCAAAGCCCATCATGTGGGTTTCATCAAAAAAGTGATACATGCTGGTATCCACAATAGCCGGTAATACCTGATCCTCATTAGGGCCAAGAATGGTAGCCGCCACGCCATCACCAAAAATAGCGGCACTCACCATATTGGTCATGCTGTAATCATCAAGCTGAAAAGTACTGGTTGGCGACTCTAAGGCCACAATGGCTGCCCGTTTACCGGGATTAGCTTTTAGCAGATCATGAGCATAAATAAGAGCTGACACCCCGGCCGCACACCCCATCTCGGTAATGGGCATGCGAATAATATCATGGCGCATCTTCAGGCTATTAATCAGGAAAGCATCAACTGAAGGAATCATAATCCCGGTACAGCTGGTAGTAATTATATAGTCGATATCGGTAGGCTGAAGATTGGCTTTTTCAAGTGCCATTTGTAGGGCCTGCTCCGATAGCTTCGTCATTTCAATAGCATAATGGCGGTTTTTATCCTCAAAGGAAGTTTTAGTAAAAACATCCTCCAGATCCATAATGCTGTAACGCCTGTCCACCTGGGCATATTTAAAAATGCGGGTTACCTTATCTACAAATCGTTTAGGTTGATCGTGCAGCCAGTTTTCCACCATGGGGATAATCTCTTCAGTAGTGCGCGTATAAGGCGGAAGCGCCTTGGCCGTAGCTAGTATTTTGGTCTGAGGTCTATTAGTCTCAGCTATATGTTCAGATTTCAAATGTGTTTTATTTCAATTATGCCGTTGTTCGGCAGTTACAAAGTTCTTTAAAATAATGTTGCAACTTTAATTATCTCCAGGCAATTACCTGGTAACGGAAGGCCCATTTCCATTTTATAGAAAATTCGGAAAAACCGGCAGCTCTCAATAATTCGCGTAAATCTTTACGGGTAAAAGCTTTTTGGATGGACAACAGGCCATCATGCCGGCTGATTTTAGAAAAACGGAAAAGCTTTGATCCAATATTAAAAAGTGTGTAAGCTACCGCTGATCTTTGCAAATCATTAATAAGCACTACGGAATTTTTGCTTTTGCATATTGCTAGAAAATCAATAATTTGTTTTTCTTCAAAGTGATGTACAAACAGGTTGAAAAGTGTAATGTCGCACTTCATTTGCCTGAATTCCTCTGAAAATATATTTACCTGGTGGTATTCTATTTCAGGGAAGTCTGCGGAACGCTCATTCGCAAAAGCTATAGCATTGCTGTTAGCATCCAATCCCATCAGCTCAAGCCTAAAAGGCCTGGTTTTACTCCATCCGGCCAGTTCGCGTAAGGTATCACCACCCCCACAACCAATATCTGCCACCTTTATGGGGTTTGGTAAATTTCCTTTTTGCACAATCTGCTCAATGCCTTCTTTTACAAGCGTGTAGCCACCAAGTTTGGAATTTACCAACTGCAGCTCTTTCAGATTTTGGCTTAGGTCGTTGCCCTTAAGCTCAAAGTCATCAAGTATTTCTTTTTGGGTGCTTCTATTTTTAAATATCAAAGACATTGAGAGATAAAGCGCTAAGCTACTGCTAAAGTCGTAGAAAGATCAATTGTTTACTATCGCTCAAAAAGTCCGCTAACCCGCTTCTTACCTTACAGCTTGAGGTGATTTTATTAATGCACCCAAATTCTTGGAATACTAAAGCAACCAGTTTTAGGTTTGTTTTTTCAAACTAAACTTGAAATGGCAGGAAACAACAGATCTAAAGCACTTAAGGGTATCGCTCTTCTGGTTGGATTATCAATAATAGTTTGTTTTGTAATTCTCCACTTCCTGGCTCCCAGTTTTATCTTAGAGAGACAACGTCATCAGCCAGCATACTCAGTTAAATATTTAAAATTGCCAGCCGAAGAAATCATATTTAACACGGCATCAGGCTTAAAACTAAATGGTGCATTTATAAAAGCTCAACAACAAAACTCATTAGGCCTGCTAATTTTTGTACATGGCATAGGGGCGTATAAAGAAGCCTATTTACAAGAGGTTATTGAATTTACTGAACTAGGCTATGATTGTTTAATTTATGACCAAAGGGCTCATGGAGAAAGCGAAGGTGACTACTGCACCTATGGCTATTATGAAAAATATGATTTGACTGAAATAATCGATCACCTTAGAAGTTCAGGATATTCAAAACCAATTGGTCTTTGGGGCCGTTCGCTTGGTGGCGCTGTAGTTTTACAAGCTTTACCAATTTGTAGTGATGTAAACTTTGCAATAGTGGAAAGTACTTTTAGTGACCTAAGAACCATAGTTTACGATTATCAAAAATTATGGTCAGGTATTGGATTTCACTGGACAGCTGATTATGCCCTATGGCGAGCAGAGAAAATCGCAAAATTTGAAGCAGACCAAGTGAGGCCCTCAAAGGTGGCTCTAAAAATAACACAGCCTGTACTTCTGATTCACGGTACCAAAGATGATCGAATTTCTATTGATTATGGTAAAGATATCTATAGTAATATCGCTTCTACTAATAAGCAGTTTATTGCTGTTGATGGCGCTAATCATTTAAATGTAGCCGCAATTGGGGGAACTAAATTGAGAGGTCAAATTATTGATTTTGTAAATAAACACTCTTTGTAGTAAAAATCTATTTCAAAAAACTCATTCCTCAGATCTATAGCACCTCCTCCCCATGGCTCATCTTCACAACCTGCCTTAGTGCAAAGGGAAATGCTTTAGCTAATCCCACCCCTGCATTTGAAAGTGTGGGTTTACCAAAAAGCCCTTGAATACTATGCCCGAAGCGTAGGCGCGCATCGAAAGCGGCTTTCCAGTTCCGTACATAACTCTCCTCCATCTCCTTACGGGAGATTGCCTTCTTTAAGAATTGATCCACTAAATCCGAGCAAATTTGAGCTGAGTGTATGGCCATCGCCATTCCATTACCGCATAAAGGATGAATTAGTCCTGCAGCATCGCCACTCATCAAAACATGATTTTCTACCACCTTTTTGTTAGAGAAATTTACTTGGCTGATTACCAATGGTTCAAAAACCTCTTCCGCATTAGTCAAAAAACTTTTGAGATGTGGATTTTGCGAAATATGCTTTGCTTCAAACTCTGCGATGGAGTTGTATTGTTTAAAAACCCTGGTTGTGGTTAAATAGCAAAGGTTTACATGATTATTCTCTACCCGGGATAATCCGCAATAACCACCTTCAAAGTTGTGAAGCTGAACCAAATCATCCGGAAAATCGGCTTTAAAGTGATGCTTGATACCTACGTAATCTGTCTTCTGACTAAAGAACTCCCTTCCTAGGTTTTTATCCAAAACAGATCTTTTGCCAAAAGAACCAATTACAACCTTTGCGGTGAGCGTCTCCCCTGTTTTAAGGATAACCTGAAACTCATCATTTTCAAACCTTACATCTGTGGCCGTGGTATTCAGTAAATATTCCACCCCCAGCTCCTTCCCTCTTTCATACAGAAAGTTATCAAAGGCATAGCGGCTGATGCCAAAGCCACCCATCTTCATATTGCAGTCTGCCAGGGTGTCTTTAGGCGAACTGATCTCAAACCGATGGATTTCTTTTGGATTAAGTGAAGCGGGATACGCCCCAAGTCTTTGCAGGTAAGGCTTCACTTCATTGGAAATGTACTCCCCACATACTTTATGATAAGGATATTCCTTTTTTTCAATCAGCAGCACCTCATAGCCACGTTGCCTAAGGTCAATAGCATTGGTAAGCCCTGCAAGGCCACCACCTATAATAATTATTTGAGAAGGGAAATTCATTTACCTAAGTGGGTTCAATATATGAGAAATCCAAACCTACAGTAAAATGGCGGATACCACTTCATAAAAACTAAACAGTACAGTGATTAAAATGCCTCAACAAAAAATTCTCTCTGTATGAGTTTTTCATTTAAGAGATTAGATTTGCTGTTAGATATTTCTATAACTAAACACTATTTATTTCTATGAAAAAGTCAATTAGCGCCTTGTTATTTATTGCGGCATGCTTTATTACTACAAATGCATATTCCCAAAGGTTGAGAGCCAACGCGGGCTTCAATTTATCCAATATGATCCAAACCTCAGACCCTTCTCTTGGCCAGCCGATAGACCCAAAGGTTAAACCTGGCTTTCATGTGGGTGTTGGAGGTGATTATGAGCTTTCTGATTTATTTTCTTTAGATGCTGGCCTTCTGTTTAGCACAATGGGTTATAAAATTCAAGAAACGACTACCATCGGGTTTTTTGCAACATCAGCCGAAGGTTCCTTTAACACCTATTACATTACAATCCCAATAATGGCTAAACTAAACTTAGAGGTTGCAGACATAAACACGTTCTTTGGAGCAGGGCCCTATCTTGCTTTTGGATTATCCGGAAATCAAAAAGTTACAACTACAACTTTAGGTATAACTGCGGAATCTGATCAGGATGTAGAATGGGGAAATGATGAAAATACCGACAACCTAAAAAGGCTGGATTTTGGACTTCAGGTAGCAGGAGGTGTCGAAATAGAGGATTTCACTGTTTCATTGTTTTATGCCCTAGGTTTAGTTGATGTAACGCCCGCTAATGGTATCACAGCAAGAAACACCGTATTTGGAGTATCAGTTGGCTACTATTTATGGGAAAACTAAATTAAACGGCTTTCAGATTATTAAAGGCGACATCCAAGCAGTGTCGCCTTTTCTTTTCACCCCTCAAACCCCTCCTTCTTATGTGCTCCATCGCAATAAGGTTTGTTAGATGAATGCCCACATCGGCAAAAGGTTACCCGCTTTTGTCTTACTTCAGTAGTACCATCTGATTTTGTAAGCACACAATCCGAATGCACCATTAAAGGGCCGTTTTTGAGTACTTCTATTTTTATCCCCTCTTCGGCAACAGCAGTGGTGCTTTTTTCATCTGACTTCATGCTCAACGCTCCTGAGGGGCATTTTGAAACCTGATCAACTATTCTTTTTGAATCTACATCATCGGGTTGTATCCACGGCTTTTCTTTTGGTTTAAATACTTCGGGCAAGCCACGCCAGCACTTTTCAGAGTGCATACATAGAGAGGGCTTCCATATTACGGTTACATCACTATTGGTGTATTCCTTTACTATTTCCATGAAATTGATATAAAATTGAACAGTGGATAAATGTAGAGTTTTTACACTTCTATACTATGGCTAAAATATAATGTGAATTCCGCTGATTACTAAAAACTATACAAGTAATCTTACTATTTTCGGCCGCTTAATACTTGTAATGAAAAGATTTTTTCTGCCATTCATATTCCTGCTGGCTTCGCTTGGAAGCGCCCAAAACCTTTACCATGACCTATCAAAACTGCAACCAATGGAAAACTGGCCATGGAGTTTTGGAATTGACAGCATTATCGATGTGCGCGAAGACAAACAGGTAGTGGGTTATATTTTAGGTGACCATTACAAAGAAAAGATACCCGCATACTACAAAGGCTCTTTAGTCAACGATTTAGATAGGCTGCTTAAATCCGGACAAAGTTTACCCTCTACCCCTGCCTATCTTCTTCGTATTAACAGGTTTTTTACCTATGAGGTTATGGCAGGTAGCAGGCCCATGGCCGTTACCGACCTTAACGTAAGTTTTATTGGCAAAACTACCGATGGTTACGAGCATGTCTTTCAGGCTATGGCTACAATAAGTGAACCCGGAAAGGACGCCACCAATTGGGTGGGCTATACCGTAGAGCAGGCCTTTAAAAAGTGTTTTGACGATTTTGAGAAAAAATTAAGATCACATCGCCTCCAGCCCTTAAATATCTCACAAAATGAAATGTCGGAAAACCCATGTGGCAAATCCAATTACCCCATTCATAAATCCGAAGAACTAAAAAAGGCCTTGTACTTTGATTTGTACGCCATGAGGGACAACAACGGTGATACTACAACCACCTTTTACCCGGATATACGCTATAAGAAGAAAACGAAAATAGTTAGCGCTACTATTGATATTCCCAATGATAAAAAACTGGTAAAATCAGTATTTGGGTTTTGCGATGGCACCACCATATTTATCAAGGCAGGCCGCAAGTTTGTGCCGCTCAGGTATAAAAATGGTGAAATGATTATTGATACCTATGAAGAGGACCATTCGGTAGCCATAACCTCTATGATAATTGGGGGCGTTACCGGTGGAGTAATTGGCTTAGCCATTGCAGCATCTATTAATCCTTTAGAAAGTGCTGATTTTTGGATTGTGGATTTTGACCGCGGCTCGGTAATACCCAATACACAGCAGGGGCTTAAAGATGTAAACGCCCACACTTTGATTTATAGCAGCTACTTTAATGAGCCGGGTGATACTTTGACTTTATATGCAAATGATTCTTTGATTTGTGAGCTTTTACCAAATCAGTATTTCAGCTACTATAGCAACTCTCAAACCGATAGTGTAGAATTTTGTGTTGAACAAAAGGGAATTAAGATTTGCGAGAGCATAGAGCCGAAATTGTTTGAAACCAGAATTTATATTTTGAGGGAAAAACGCAGAGGAGGCCTTCAACTGAGTACCCTTAAGGGAAATGCTGAAGGCGACCTATACAAAGATTTAAGAGAAGGACGACTGGAAAGAGTAATGCCCGGGGAGTAACTTTTCTAGGCAATCACTTCCTCATGAAACACGGGTTGGCCGATAGCTTCTTCCATAAAGCTCTTTAGTATCTTCATTTGAAGTTGGGCTTTGGACTTACCCCCAAGGGCTGCCAGGTAAAAGAATAAAATAATAGCAAACCCAATTGGGATCAGCCATAATGCCACCACTCCTTTACCAAGGCTCCACTGCGAATAGCCCAGCACCAGGCCGGCCGTCATAGCCAGGCCACCCAGTGTGTACATAAACATAAACATCGTCCATATGGAAGGCTCCGGCCCGATCAATACTCTCACAATGGTTTTTCCCTGCGGGTTGGTCTCCATATTAACATCCAGGGTAGGGCTCCAAAAGTGCCTGTGTTTTTGAGGGAATAAAATGATAAGATGATGACGCACCGAACGGTATTGCAACTCGTACTCATTTATTGCCTTATCCTTTAGGGCGGCTTTCAGTCCGCTACGGATATCGTCAGAAGTCAGGTTAGTGCTAAACCTGTAGCGTGGACGTAAGGTGGTGTCGGTCATTGGTTATTCCATTCAACAATTTGAAGAATTGAAAATTAGAGCCGCAAAATGGAAGAAGGAATGATAATTGTCATTTTGGATTCTCCAATTTCATACACTCTTCAACTTCCGTTGAATCAGGAAAAGGAGGAGGTGGCGGTGGGACTCTACTTTTTTGAATCAGCAAAATAATTCTTGGCATTTCAGTTACGCTTTCCAGTTTACATATTCCTTGTTTAGCCACGGCATAACTGTGTTCCAAAGATTTGAAGTATGATGTTAGAATTGTATAAACAACAGCTGTCTTTTCATTTGCCACTGCATCATCCTCCCACTCTAAATGATATATGGCGTATTTGTTTCCTCTGAAAAGCGAGTTAGTTTCATACACTAACTGTTCCCTAAGTAATTTCTTATTCAGAGGATTACCATTAAAAAGAATTAAGTCGTTGCCCAAAATAGAAATGATCACTTTTCGAATCTTTGCCGGTGGCAAATCCGGACAGCACCTGCAATAAGGGTTTTCAACTTTGGCAGGAATGAAGGTTTTGCCGAATTCTGGAAGCTCAATCTGTAGATATATATTTTGAGCACTGTCACAGCTGTCAATTCCGGTTTGTTCCTGAATATCCTTGTAGAAGGAATTCATTGATAATGTTAAGTCCCAAATAGCAGTATCAGCAGAAAAAGTTTGAATTAACTGCTTTTCACTCTCGCAGAAACGGCTCATACCATCCTCGCCCCAGTTGTCACATGAAAACAGAAAAGCAGCCATTATCGCAATTATTAAGTACCTGAACATCATTAATGAGTGAGTTTCTTTAGGGTACTAATTAACGATTTAATTGGAGGAAGAGATGCTGTAAGACATTGAAACAGATTTCCATTATTCCCACCACCTTGCCGTATTCCGCCTTTTGGTTCGTTTCACATAATCCACCCCCACCCTTCGGGTACCCCCGCCAGCGGGGGAGATGTCTCAGATCAAACTTCATTCATAAAATGAGATATTTTTTATAACAGTTATTTTACCGAAGTCTGTCCCCCGCTGGCGGGGGTGGTCGCAGACCGGGGGTGGATTTTATCACTATCCTGAGTAGGTATAGCCTTAACTTGGGCGCATGGGGGGTGAATAATCACAACAGGAAAATCCATCTACTACTTTCCACTGCACCCTGTTTAACCCATTCACCAATCAACGAATTAACTATTCTACCAATCCACTAATTAACTTATCCACCCCTGCCTAAAAACAAACTATTCCCCGTACTTTTGCACGCTCAAAATTCAGGCTATGATTCAGGCAAATAATGTATCCCTACAGTACGGCAAACGAGTTCTATTTGATGATGTTAACATCAAATTTCATGGTGAAAGATGCTATGGATTAATTGGTGCCAACGGTGCCGGAAAATCCACTTTCCTGAAAATACTTGCCGGAGAAATATCTCCTACAACTGGGAGCGTATCGCTGGAGCCCGGAAAAAGGATGGCTGTCCTTTCGCAAAATCACTCGGACTATGATATGCATACGGTACTGCACACCGTAATGATGGGCCATAAGCAGCTTTGGAATCTTATTCAGGAAAAGGACGCCATCTATGCTAAGGAAGATTTTAGCGAAGCAGATGGTATAAAAGCCGCGGAACTGGAAGAGAAGTTTGCCGAGATGGATGGCTGGAATGCCGAGAGCGATGCCGCCAGCCTTCTGAGCGGATTGGGCATTGATGAGGCCGATCACTACAAATCCATGAATGACATGGAAGGCAGCTATAAAGTACGGGTGCTTTTAGCCCAGGCCCTTTTTGGCAACCCGGATGTACTGATACTGGATGAGCCTACCAACGATCTGGATTTGAAAACCATTGGTTGGTTAGAGGATTTCCTATTGAACTTTAAAAACACGGTAATCGTGGTTTCTCACGACCGTCACTTTTTGGATGCCGTATGTACCAATATTGCCGACATCGACTTCCAGAAAATAAAACAGTTTACAGGTAACTATACTTTTTGGTATGAGAGCAGCCAGCTGGCGTTGCGCCAACGTTCATCAGCCAATAAAAAAGCTGAAGAAAAGCGTAAGGAGCTTCAGGAGTTTATTTCGCGCTTTAGCGCCAATGCTTCTAAAAGTAAGCAGGCTACCAGCCGTAAAAAGCTTTTGGAGAAAATTAATGTGGACGAAATTCAGGCCAGTAGCCGGAAGTATCCTGCTATAATCTTCAACCAGGAGCGCCAGGCAGGAGATCAGGTACTGGAAGTGGAAAACCTGAGCGCCCATGCCGAGGATGGCACTTTGCTTTTTAAGGATATTAACTTTAAAGTAAATCGTGGCGATAAAATCACCTTTTTGAGTGATAACAGTTTGGCCATTACAACGCTATTTGAAATATTGAATGGCAATCTGAAACCTGATACTGGCAGCCTTACCTACGGTCAAACCATCACCACCTCTTACCTGCCCAACCATAACGATAAGTTTTTTGATACCAAGGATAACCTCATAGACTGGTTGCGCCAGTACTCTGATAATAAAGACGAGGTATATGTACGAGGCTTTTTGGGTAAAATGCTTTTCACCGGTGAGGAGGTATTTAAATCGGCCAGTGTACTGAGCGGAGGTGAAAAAATGCGCTGCATGCTTAGCCGTATGATGTTGAAGGAAGGAAATGTATTGATGCTGGATGAGCCCACCAACCACTTGGATCTGGAATCTATACAGGCGTTGAACAACTCATTAAAAGAGTTTAAGGGCACTATACTTTTTACCTCGCATGACCATACGTTTACGCAAACGGTAGCCAACCGTATTATTGAAATAAGCCCTAACGGTATGTTGGATAAGCTGATGGAATACGATGAGTACATCAGCGAACCAAAAATACAGGAGCAGCGCGAAGCGCTTAAAGGGGCCATGGTGTAAAGCTTTAGACTTTAAATATATCGCTGGTTGGGTGTTAGCCCCTTGTGGACGAACGCGGAGCACTTACTTATGCAATACTTTTTTTCTAGAATTGTTTCTTTGAGTATTTCCGGATTTTAACTCTTGGTTAATTTTCGATTTTATTGGCAGCTGGCGGATGGAAGAAATAGTCAATTTTCTATTTTCACTCAAATAAATCATATGTTCTGAAGAATGTTGCATTGGTAACAGGTGTAAGCCGTGAGCAGGGCCTCGGCTATGCTGTAGCCCAACAGTTGATGGAAAAAGGATTTCTTTAATAAAAATCTCAACGAGGTGAGTCATTAACCCGCCAGGGAGCTGATTCAATATAAAAACCCTTCTACTACTCCACCACGAGTTGGTGATTGGCCGAATGGATGGCAAACCGTCGACCCCTATTGGCATGTAGCCATAATGCTCAAATTACCAATGACGAGATCTGAATCATTCAACAGAACCCCGGCCCAGCGGCTCCATCAAGGATAAATATAGTACCCTAGCAGTAAAGAGGTAATTGAAAGCTAAATGGTATGGTAACCTGGGTGCTTAAGGTCAACACCATACAGTGGTTTTGAATGAAAGTAACAAAATGGATAATAAGGTCTATCCTGATAGTGCTTTTTGCACCAGGGAATATACCTGCTGAGCCATTGGATACCGATATGCCAATTAAACCAAAGAGGCGCTGAACAGACGGCAACACCTCTCCACAATGGGCGCATGGCGGATGTAATAATCCCCATAAAAGCTTTTCAGCCACTGCTTGAAAAAGAGATGTGCCAGTGGATAGAATGCGTTTATGTAGCCTTTCGAGCTGGGGGACTGACTTTTACCTGATACGTCTGAATGGAGCGATTTACTTTTGGCACTGGCGTTATCATTTTTAACAAAGTGAACCCGTAGATGTTACGGTTTATCACCAAGCTTAAAAGGCGGCTTAAAGTATCGGACTTACCGTAACAAAATCGCCACTTAATCCTCAACAGAGTTTCCGTAGCCAAAATCAAAATAAATTGACCCCAATGTTACAGCTACCTACCCCGGTACGAAGCCAATGGGGAGCTATAACGCCCGGCCGGTGAAACCTGCCAAATCGGGCTTGAAGGATGCCGCCTACCCTGCCAGCATGTGGGCCTTCCGGTGGTTTCTTTAAAGATGGAGAACCTGTAAATTCGTAAATGGAAACCTACAAAGGCGTAAATACTTTTCATGCCAAAAACCGCTTGGCCTGGCGTAATTGGCTGGCTAAGAATCACGAAAGTGAAAAATCGGTGTGGCTGATTATTTATAAAAAGGATAGTGGTACGCCCAGTGTTTATTACCCCGAAGCGGTGGATGAAGCCCTTTGTTTTGGCTGGATAGACAGCAAGCCCAACAAAAGAGACGAACACAGCTACTACCAGTTTTTTGCCGTCCGAAACCCCAAAAGCAACTGGAGCCGGCTTAACAAACAAAAAGTTGAATCGCTTATAAAGCAGGGCCTGATGCAGAAAGCAGGCTTTAATATGATAGAAGTAGCCAAAAAAAACGGCACCTGGACAGCCCTGGACGAGGTTGAGAATCTTGTTGTACCGGATGATCTCAGAGAACTCTTCAACAAGAATAAAACGGCTTTTGCCAATTGGGATGCTTTTCCACCGTCATCCAAAAGAGGTATTCTGGAGTGGATCTTAAACGCCAAAAGACCTGAAACCCGCAAAAAGAGAATTGAGGAAACGGTAAACCTGGCTGAAAAAAATGTTCGGGCCAACCATTACCGCTGAGGCATTAGTCTAAACCACAAAATCAATTTTCACTTCCTGTCCATTAAATTTCAGATTGTCCCCTTCTTTGCTACCCTCCATAGCTTCATAGGCCGGGCTCTTAGTAGTTATTCCTGTGTATTCCGTACCATCAACTTCAAAAAGGTGCTCAGGCACTGATACCACAAAGTTGCCGATGCTGGTTTTTACAAGGGTTGATGGCCCAACTTCAGTACGGGCAGTAAAAGACTGAAAATCTTCCAGGTAATTTATTTCTTCTTTAAGATGATCTAGTGACTGGCTCTCAGTACGCATCTCCCGCATCATATTCTCACGCTGGTTTTCAATCATCTCACTCTGGTCAAGGTCTGCATTGTTAATACTATTAAGTTGCTCCTGCTGGTATTTGCTGATTTTTGAAAACTCCTCCTGCTTACGGTCCAAAAGGGCTTTAAAAACTTTATGCTTTTCTTTTAACTTCTCCTCGTTCATGGGTTTTTCGTATTGATTTAACACTTCAACTATGGAAAACTACTTTTGTTTGAATCAACTAAAATCCCATGGATAATAATTGCGCCCAAATAAAGGAGAAACTTTATGAAAAGTGCCTTTTACTGGTTAACGAAAAACTTCATCAGCTAAATACCGCTTACGCAGAAAGCAAAGAAGCCCTTGGCTCTGAAGCCAAAAGCACGGCTGGTGACAAGCATGAAACCGGCAGGGCCATGATTCAATTGGAGCAGGAAAAAATGAGCCGTCAATTACTTGAAACGCAAAAGCTTAATACCATCTTAAAGCGTATAAATCCAAAAAGCCATTGCAGCAAAGTACAGTCTGGCGCATTGATTACGACTGGTGGTAGTCAAACGTACTACCTGGCCGTAGCCCTGGGTAAAATTGAAGTTGATAGAAACGACATATTTGTAATGGCGCCCACATCGCCTTTGGCGCAAGCAATGCTTGGCAAGGCCTCCGGGGAATCATTTACATTTAACGGAACCGAATATGTGATAGATAATATCTGCTAATCCTCTAACCTTTTAAAAGAGAAATCCACTTTGCGCCTTCCATCAGAAATATGAGCATATAAATTATTGCCATCTCTCCGGTAGGCAATTTCCTTAGGGAAATCATGGATGGGATTTTCGCAAATAAAAAGTGTGTCCGTTATGGTGGTGAATTTAAAAAAGACAGGGGCTTTATTATCCGCCACATCGGCTATATAAAATAAATCGCCATCTTTTTCTAAAATCTCCAATCGCTCTACAAAAGTGGTATCGCCATTTTTTAACGTATAGCCAATTCCTTCAAACTTGGTATCCGAAACTTTTTTCCAGATTTCAAAAGCCTGGCGACTCTCATTGTTATTAGGATTAACCCAGGTGCCTAAAATCCAGTTTACCTGATCAATTTGTGAAGGTTGAGGATTGAATGCAATTGCTGAAAAGAAAAATATCAGCAGGATGTTTTTCATAAGTAAATCTTAAAAAGTAAAATTAAGCCTTGCTAACTTCACTTTCTAGCTTAAGTACCTCCGTACCATCATTCTGCTTTATCAAAAGGGCTTTATTTCCCTCCTCTCCCTTTCGGGTGATTTCAGATCCGTCCAGAGTTCTGGTTACCTTGCGGGTAAAGGTTTCTGATACCTTACCTTCAGCTTCGCCATTTCCCCAGCTCCACTTTACCTTACTACCTTCCTTTATCATCCTTTAAAGCTGGTGTTGCTAAAGTTATAAGTATCTATCCACTTCATGCCTCTGCTCATAGCATTGAGGCGCATAACGGCTAAAAACTGTGGAGACATGCTACTTTGACCTTTGTCTTCCATGCCTGTTTTATTGGGATTATTATCAACCTCTTTCATGACCTTGTAATTTTGATGAATAACCTTCGGGTAAGAAATTAGTTCTTGGTGGCAGTAAAAATTTCACTTTCCACCTTTATTTTCATCATATCGATCTTGTAAGTGGATTCGGCAATCTAATATTCTATTTTCTGCCCGCTGTGCACTATAATTGTGAAGTTTTAACGTTGTACTAACTCACCCGAACTCTTTTTTCATGCTACGATACATCCTTCTACTTGTACTGCCTCTTACCATAATGGCTCAAACCAAAAAAGAATACCAGGGCCTGCTTTGGAAAATAAGCGGAAATGGCCTTGAAAAGCCTTCATATCTGTATGGCACTATGCATGTAAGCAACCGCGTGGCCTTCCATTTGGGTGAAACTTTTTTTGATGCTCTGGAAAGTGCTGACATCATCGCACTGGAGACCAACCCTGAATATTGGGTAAAAGACCTTACTTCCTCTAAACTTTATCATGATTTCTTTGCCTCGTCTTATGGTTATGCCTCCGGAAGGTATCCATTGTACAGCTCGTTTGTACCCAAGGAGCCTAAGCAAAAGGAGTTGGAGTACTACCTCTCCCGCGATCAGGATATGCTCAACTCATTGCTTTACAGAAACAGTACCTATGAGCAAAACTTTGAGGAAAATACCTATCTCGATCTTTTCATTTTTCAAACCGGCAAAAAGAAGAATAAACAGATTGTAGCACTTGAGGATTACGAGGAATCATTTAAAAGCGTACTAATGGCAAACCGCGCTGACCCTGATGCAGTAAGGATTACCGAACGCCAGGCCAAAAGCCTTTTGGGCAATTTTACCAACTGGAATGATTTGATGGAGGATGCTTACCGCAAAGGGAATCTTGATTTGCTGGATACCATAACCAGCTCTACCAATCCGGGTAAATATCACCGCAAGTATATGCTTGATATCCGTAATGAGATTATGGTTAATGGCATAGACTCACTGATGAAACTTGGCGTGGTGTTTACGGGTGTTGGCGCTGCTCACCTCCCGGGAAACCGTGGTGTAATAAATATGCTGCGCGAATTGGGTTACACTGTAGAAGCTGTGGACAGGGATATTACCTCGCAAAGCATGGGTAAAAAAGATGAGATTGATGAAATAATATATACTCACCCTTTGCGGGATTTTACTACGGATGACAATTTTATTAGCACTAAGGCCCCCGGCAAATTGGTAAAGTTTATTAGCCAGCCTTACCAGGAGTATGTTTTTGCGGATATGGCCAATGGCAGTTTTTACTCCATCCGAAGGATAAGCACCTTTGGGTTGGTGTATGGCCGGGATGAAAACTACTATATGTCGCGCCTGGACAGCCTTCTGTTTGAAAATATCCCCGGAAAAATTATAGATAAAAAGAGTATCACCGTTTCGGGCTACCCGGCTTATGACATTAGTAATAAAACACGCCAGGGCGACTTTCAGCGTTACCAGATCATTTTTACCCCTCTTGAAACGATTATCTGTAAAGTAGGTGGCCATAAAGAGTTTGCCAAATCTGCACAGCCGGAGGTATTTTTCAATAACCTGAAACTTGCCAGGAAAAATGACAGTGAAGCCTATGCCCCACGTTTTGGCGGATTTAAAGTGAACCTTCCCGGTAGCCTGCGCACAGAGATGTATGAAGCGGCTTTTTACAACCCCAACTACACATTTTGGGCACAGTCTGCCGATGATGATAAAAACTACTATGCCACGGCTCTAAGGCAGTACTATGACTTTGATTACCTGGAGGAGGACGATTTTGAGCTTACCTACATGGCCAAAAAAATAGGCGAGGAAAAAAAGCTGGAGCTTGATACGGTTTTCATCCTTAACAATGGTAAAAGGGATTTTGCGCGTTTTGAGCTATCCAATAAAAAGGAGCAACCTGTATATGGCGAGGTACACCTTGAAGGGCCTAAGTATGTTATTCTTTTGACCACTGATGATTCTGAAGAATCAAGACTGGACTTTTTTAAATCATTTGAGTTTAAAGACTGGAAATATGATGATGGCTTCCAGGAATACCAGGACTCAGTGTTGCACATCACGATGGCGGCCCCAATGGAAATAAACAATTATGACTCATTTTTTGAACGCCTGCGCAGAAACTCATACAGCAGTAAAAAAGAGAATCACGATTACCGGGGTAAAACAAAAACCAAAACTATTATTAATGAACCAACTGGTGAGCAGGTAAAAATTAAGTACGAGTATATGGGCAAATATGGCTCGGCTAAAGACCTCAAATCTTTTTGGAAGTACAAGGAGGGCGCCTTTAAGGATGGCTCTTTAAAAATATTAAGGGATACAACATTATACACCATTGAAAAGCCCGGCTACCTTTCGCAGGCCCGCGAGTATTGGCTTACCGATACCAATACAGACCGCACCATACGCGTAAAACACATTCTTGAAAATGATGCCATGTTCTCCATTTATGCCGGTGCTGATAACCAGGCCAGCATTTCGCCATTTGTAGAAAATGCATTTTCAAGCTTCAGGCCAACAGGTGATACGATTATTGGACTTCCGGTAACTGACTCGCGCGCTGACCTCTTTTTTGCCGATATGGAGAGTGGCGATAGTGTAAGGATTTTTGAAGCTAAAAACTCCATTTCTTCAGTACGCTTCAGGGATAAGGATGCTGCCAAAATAAAGGATATGGTGGTGAACTTTAAGTTTGAAGGCTTTACACGTAATGAAAGGCTGAACTTACTAAACAGGCTGGCCTGGTTGGACGATGAGGAAAACATCCCCTTCCTTGAAAAGCTATATTACACCAATATTGATTCATCCGCCTACCAGTTTATGATACTGGAAACACTGGCCGACTTTAAAACCAAAAAAGGTAATAAGTCTTTCATTAAACTCATAATGGATGAGCCGCCCTTTACTTCATCGGATTACACCTACTCCAACCTAATTAATGAACTGGATGATTCACTGGAGTTGGCACCGGCTATGTACCCCAAATTATTGGGGCTTACCGATTTTGAAGACTACCGTCCGCACGTTTACGATTTGTTGAGCACTTTAGTGGATAGTGGACTTGTAAAGCAATCGCACTACCGGGAAAAGTATAATACAATACTGCGCTTTGCCAAGGTGGAGTTAAAAAAGCAGCGTGCTAAAGACGAAAAGATCAGTACATATAACTCATACAGCTCAAGCGCACAAAGTAACCTTACGCTTTATAATAAGTTGCTTATACCCTTTGCGGGAAAGCGTGCTGTAAAGGAGCATTATACTAATGTGCTGAAACTTAGTAACAAAGTAGTTCTAGCCGAACAGCTCACCTACATTGCATCGTATTTTGATGTACCCGATACCATCTGGAATTATTTATCAGAAGATCCGCAGGCACACTACATTGCCTATGAATACCTTAAAGAAGCCAATAAACTGAATCTGCTGGCTCCAGAGTATTTAACCAAGGTGAGCCTTGCCAAAGCGATGACGCCCAACTACAACGGCAATAACTTTGATTCTATTCATTTTATAAGGAGCGAGGAAATCAACATTAAGCCATTTCCTGCGGTGGCCTACTTTTTCAGAACTAAAAAGAAAGATGATAAGCTGTGGGCCCTACGCTACGTGGTAGTTGAAGATACCCCTGACATGAGTACGGATTATGTAATGGCTAAGAAAGGTGAGAACTATAACCGCAATCTGGATGATATTGATGAGATTATTGAAGACACCCTGAAAGAGATAGAGACCTACGAGCGGAGACGCGCTGAAGGGGGTAATTATTATAATGAATACGACTACTATGAGGACGAATGGTAGTAAATCAAAAAGCCAAAAGAAAAGCCCCTTGAGCAATGCTGAAGGGGCTTTTAGATTTTAGTACTTATTTTTCTTCTTCTTTTTCCTGAACTTATCGGAGGATTTTTTCCCTCCCCTTTTGCCGCCTCCACCGGGGCTACCGGCATCATCGCGGTTTACCCGTATTTCGCGGCCATCGTATTTTTTTCCGTTTAAAGATGAAATCAGGCCTTCAGCCTTATCTGACACATCAAAAAATGCATGGCGTTGATCAAGTGTTATTCTGCCAACTTCATTTCCTTTAAGGCCTGTGTTATCACAGATAAATCTCAGCAAACCACCTTTATTAAGCTGATCTATGGTACCAAGATTAATAAAAAAGCGATTCATACCAGGCTCATTGCCCTTAGAGTCACGATCACGTTTTTCTCTGCGGCCACGCTTTCCGCCACGGTCATCATAGATATCTCTATCACGGCCTTTAGAGGTATCATTTAAATCATTTAGCGAGTTTTTAGCTGAAATACGCGACAACTGTGCACTAATGAATTTGGCGATAAGCTCTTCTCTGCTAAAGTTGATGAGCATCAAATTAGCTTCACCCATCATTTCGGCCGTTACGCCTTTGCTTATTTCCTGGTTGGCCAGCTTTTGCGCCCAATGTGAGATACGGTTTTTAGCAATGTCCTCAATGGCCGGTATCATAGCCTTTTCAAACTGAATACCCAGTTTACTCTCCAGGTATTTTACCCTGCGCATTTCACCTTTGGTGATTAACGAAAGCGAAATACCCTTTTTACCGGCACGGGCCGTACGTCCGCTACGGTGGGTATAGTACTCAGCATCATCAGGTAATGCAAAGTGTACCACGTGGGTTAGGTTATTCACATCAATACCACGGGCAGCCACATCAGTGGCAATCATTAATTGCACTGTTTTAGACTTAAACTTACGCATCACATTATCGCGCTGCGCCTGCGATAAATCTCCATGCAAAGGCTCGGCTGCATAACCTGATTCCACAAGCTCATCAGCCACACGCTGCGTATCACGTTTGGTGCGGCAAAAAACTACGCCATACATTTCAGGGTCAAAGTCAAGCATCCTGCGCAAAGCCTCTGTTTTATCCGAAGCTTTAATTACAGCATACTGGTGCTCAATATTTGCATTAACCACCTGGCCAGTGTTTACCTTTACCTCGGCCGGGTTAATCATGTAATTCTTTACAATATTCTGTATTTCCCTGGGCATAGTTGCTGAAAACAACCATGTAATTTTTTCTTTGGGAGCCTGGGCCAGTATGTAATCAAGGTCATCTTTAAAGCCCATGTTAAGCATTTCGTCAGCCTCATCTAAAATGATGTATTCCAACTGATTGAGTTTTACAACTCCACGCTGGCTCAGGTCAATAAGACGGCCGGGGGTCGCTACAATAACCTGAGCTCCCCTACGTATCTCAGATATTTGTCCGGAGATGCTGGCACCTCCAAAAACACACACTACATTAAGTTTACCTACGTATTTAGAAAACTGCTCTAACTGGCGTGCTATCTGCTGAGCCAGCTCACGCGTAGGTGCCAGTATAAGGGCCTGTGTGCTTTTTTCCGCAGGTTCAATAAGCTCTACAAGTGGAAGTCCGAAAGCAGCCGTTTTACCTGTACCGGTTTGGGCGAGCCCAATAAAGTCCTGTGGTTTTGAAAGAAGTAACGGAATGGCTTGCTTCTGGATCTCGGTGGGATTCTCAAAGCCTAATTCATTTAAGGCCTTAAGAACTGGTTGTGAAAGCCCTAAGGCTTCAAAATTATTCAAATCTGTATTCTTAAAATTGGGCGCGAAGATACACTAAGTTTTGATGGTACTATATACTGCTAATCAATTTACTAAGCTGAGAAAAACAACCACGTAGTAAGGTAATCGACAGGTTTAAAACGAGCCTTACTTACAGCCCCGGAAGAATAAATGCTGAACTTTTGTGTATGCTATAGGTTTATAGACCATAACTATTATGAACCAAATAAAACAATTAAATTATGCTACGATGGGTCATCATTTTTTTAGTAGTTGCATTAATTGCAGCTTTATTCGGATTTGGCGGGATAGCGGCAGGAGCCGCTGGAATCGCTAAAATCATTTTTTACATCTTTTTAGTGCTATTTGTTATTAGCTTAATAATGAGGTTGGTAAGATGAGATGATTGAATAAGCGCACTTACACTCATAATTATTAAATAGCTTTGGGGCTGCAAACCTGTGTAGCCCCATTTTTTTGATGATTATCAAAGTTATCTTCTTTATCCTGGCCTCAATCATCATATTGGCCACCCTTATTCCCTTTATCAGGAAAGACCACTGGACCTTCAGGGTTTTTGAGTTTCCCAGACTACAGAAGCTTATTCTGGGACTTGTGGCCACACTATTGGGTGGATATGTGCTGATGGAAAGTCTGTACGTACAGATTGTTTTTGGAGTACTTATTCTCTGTCAACTATACCTTGCCTACCTGATATATCCTTTTACACCACTTGCATCAAAAACAGTTAAATCAGCGAAGGCCCAAGGTGCGTCTTTTAAAATTTTAATCTCAAATGTTTATCAGTTTAATAAGCGTTATGACAAACTCCGTAGGCGTATAGCTGCTGCCAACCCTGATATTATTCTGTTAGTGGAAACGGACGAGAAGTGGAAGGATGAAATTTCGGAATGTGTAGATGATTATCCCTTTAAGGTTGAATATCCACAGGACAATACCTACGGAATGCTCTTTTACTCAAAAATTGAAATGACAGAGCACGACATCAGGTTTTTAATAAAAAAGGAATATCCGAGCATAAAAATTAAACTGGAAATGCCATCAGGCGTTGAATGCCTGTTTTTTGGTGTACACCCCCCGCCCCCATCTCCAACGGAAAGAACATATTCAACCGATAGGGATAATGAACTATGGCTGGTGGCTAAGGAAATTGAAAACATACACATGCCCGTAATTGTAGCCGGAGACCTTAATGACGTGGCCTGGAGTTTTACCACAGATCAATTTATAGAGATTTCTAAACTTCAGGATCCCCGCAAGGGCCGCGGCATCTACGCCACCTTTCATGCAAAAATACCATTTATGCGCTGGCCGTTGGATCACTTATTTTGCAGCAGCCATTTTAAGCTGGTTAAAATGGGAAGGCTGAAAAACATTAATTCTGATCACTTTCCGGTACTCGTTGAACTTACAGAGCCATCATCGCGCCAGCGGTAAAATGAGGCTAAAAAAAAGTAAACACCGTAGCACACCGTTCCAAACGCAATTACTGTTAATACTATCCTGCCAAAGGGCTGGTTGATTAAGTAGTAAAATAAGCTATCCTCGCCACGGGCAAAATAGCTGTTGGAATAATAAAGAGCCAGGCAAAACAGGGTGCCCAGTATAAAAAGAGTAACTCCGTAACCTATATACCCAAATAAACCCGTAAACCGGGCCAGTTTAGGGCTGCTTTGAAAAAAGCCACGGCCGGTAAGCATAATGGTGTATCTGCCAGTAAAGGCCAGGTAAAATAGAGAGCCAGCATTAACCAGTAACGTGAGGGCAACAAATCCAACTACCCACTTACCCCAGTCGGTAAACAGTATTTCCTGAAAAACGCTTACATCATTTGGGTTGTACTGGAAATCATCTCGATACCAGTTGAGTAATTGCAACACGGCATGTCCACCTAAAATCAGATAAAATAAAAATGGGCCTAACCAGGTAACCCTCACAAAGTACCCTCTAATATTATCTTCGTAGCCTTCCACATTAAAAGCCATCTGGAAAAATTTCCAAATAGAATAACACAACAGCCCTACAGCCATTAGCATGGTTACCAGGCGGCCTATCCATCCGAGGTTGATGGTATATTTTATTATTTCAAACAGACCTACAGGCTCATCCTTTGGAATATAGGTGGCCATAATAATGAGGCTACCGAAAATAAGGTAAACCAGACCTTTGGAAATTAATCCCAGCCTTGCTACGTTTTTTAACCAATTTGGATATTTTCCGGCCATCTATCTTTAAAAATGAGCCGGCAAAGGTGGCTATAAACTTATGTTTAGAGAAACCCCTGCCGGACATTGATTGGAAGCTACTCAACCTTATTGATGGAGTAAAGTTTATAAGTATGGTAAATAGCTACGGCCCAGGGAACACTAAAAACTATTGTCCAAAGGATATCATCGTCCATACCCAAACCTTTCAGAAATAAAAAGTATATAACAAAGGTTACAGAGAATATGAGATGCAAAATGAAATACCTTCTATTACTTTTATAAAGGGCAAGAGCAATCATGCTGGCCAGTATTTGCTGGCATCCCAAAATGAATTCAATTACCATAGCCCACATCAGACTTTCTTCATCGTAAATGCCTATAAGGCCTGATACTGCTGAGGCTATCAGCATAAGAAGGCTTATAAAAAAGTGAAACTTCATAGCTAATATATTTAGATGTCCAGTACGCTCAATCGCTTTTCAGCGAAAGCTATACTCAGCTTATAAGTATGAAACAGGGCAATTAACCATGGGAGGATAAAAAAGCCAAATGTGGCAAACCCATCATTAAAGCTTAGGCCAAAACCTCCATTAAGCAGTATGACTAAGTAAGTAAGACATATAAAAAAGTGCCAAATAAACCATGTATTTTGAGTACCCAACTTAAAAAGAGCCAACATTGATGAAACAGCATGGAGACAACCCAATCCAAACTGGATGTACAGCAGGAATATGAGCGCAGAACCTTCTATAAAAGTCATTAAGCCGAATAAGGCAGCTACACATAAAAGCACTATGCTGGTGTAATAAAAAAATCTCATGATAACAGGCTTTACTGGTAAATAGCTTTGACTCTTTTATCATCAAAGTGCCTCCTGCGAAGCCTGTAAAAGATAAAGATATTGCCGAAGTGCATTCCGCCAAGTATCAGTATGATAATATCAACTTTTTGGCTGAGCATTTCAATCATTTCGCGGGCATCGGTAATTGTTCCGGCAATGGCAAGAGTATAAACAGCATACCCAATGTTGATCAGGTAAAAGCCCACCATTAACAATTGGTTGATACTTTCGGCCAGAGCCTGGTTTTGCTCAAAAATGTCAAGTAAAAAAAGCTTACCATTTTTAAATAGTTTGTGCCCTACCCAAGCTGTAAGCAGGATGGTAATCGGTAAGTAAATCAGATAACTTGTTACGTGATAGTTCATGATGTTTGAATTTATGTATTAGTTATTATATTTTCAATAAATTTTGAAAGTTTGATTTAAAAAAATATCAGCTAATCAGGCTCAGTAGTTTCTTCTTCCACCAACTGGGTTCTGAATCTCCGAATTTTGAAAGTATATCGTTGATTTGTTTAGTCATTTGCAGCATATCGCGGGTAACTTTTCTAAGCTCTTCCTCTTTTGCCCCTTTTCCTTCCACCTTAGCCAGTTCCTCCAGCATACCTACAACAGGGCTTACTTCTCTTTTTTGGCGCTCCTTTGCAATTCTTCGTGCTATGGTAAAGCTATCTTTTACAGCGATGAAAAATTCCTTTCGATCACCTTTTACATATACCTTTTGCACAAGCGCCCAGTCTATTAGCGCTCTTATATTCATATTGGCGTTACCACGCGATATCTGCAACTCCTGCATAACATCATCAGTGCTAAGGGCCTCAGGGCTAATCAACAACAGCGCATGTATTTGAGCCATAGTGCGGTTTATCCCCCACTGTGTGGCCAGGTTGCCCCAGGTTTGTATAAACTCATCTTTTGCCTGTTCGTATTGCATGGTTCAAATGTACAAATGTTTTCTAACTTTCAAAATATTTTGAAAGTTAAATTTCAAATTACCATTTACCTTTGAGTGCTAACAATAATTTTATGGACATTGAGCAACTGCTACTAGCGGAACACAGCCGAGAGCAATCCGAAAAAATAATGGACTTGGTCATTGTAGATCCATCACTTATCGGCCAGCTGATTAGTTACATGAATCATAAAGATAGTTTACTCGCGCAGCGCGCAGCCTGGCCGGTAGGTCTGTTAGGCACCTCCTACTCTCACCTATTTCAACCCTACATTACTCAGCTAATCCAATGTCTATACAATCCCATTCATCCGGCTATTAGCCGAAATACATATCGCGTGCTACAGTTTATGAAGGTACCTGAAGAGCACGAAGGCGTTTTATTTGACCTGTGCGCCAGGGATTTATCAAATCCCAAAATACCGGTGGCTATAAAGGTGTTTTGTATGACGGTGGCTTTTAACATCTGTCAAAAACACGCTGAACTGAAACCTGAGCTTAAGTTGCTAATTGAAGCCGGGTTGGAGAGTGCATCTGCCGGCTACGTATCCAGGTCGCGAAAACTGCTCAAAAAGCTTTAGTCAAAGCGGCTCTTCTTTCGCGGAGCCGTATTGTTATTGTTAGATGGTGCAGGAACTGCCGAACCTTTTTTAGTAAAATTATACCTAAGCCCAAAGCCCACGTACCATTTACTTAGCCCTACACTTTGATTTTCCACCGAAATCTCCTCTATGGAGTTATACACATCCGGCTCATGCAAAAAGCTGAGCATATAAGCGCCATTAAGGTTTATGGAAAAATTCTGATCAAGAAAATATTCGATACCTAAGTGTAGCTCAAAGGCCAACGATTGTCCTGATATCCTTTGATGGAGATAATCTATCCTGGTATTATTTTCATACACTAAAATGCCGGATGAAATACCCGGGTTTATAGAAAAAGACCGGCCAACGCCAAAGTGCGGATCAACCCTAAGGGCAAAATAGTGCTGGGTAGCCCTGCCGGATATACCACCGCGCAATGTTCTTTGATTGCCTCCCATGGTTAGGTAAGTAAAAGCAAATGAATCAGTGCGCGAAGTAGCGTTGAAGTAGGCGTAAGTAAAGCCGATGTCTAAATTATCCCCCCAGTTGTATAAAACTGAAAAATCGGCCCTGGGTCCCTCTCCCATTTCCTCATAAAAATCATTTAACGGATACTGAATAGAATCCGGTACAGACTGTAAATCCCAATAATAGCCAATGCGCGCTTCTACAGAAATTATCTTTTTCTCTTTTGGAATTTGCAGATACTCCAACTGCTCCTGCCCTTCGGCAGCAAGGTTTGTTAAAAGCATAATGGCCAGTAAGCCAATGGTTTTTTTAAGCATAGTTTGGATATACCTGATTGAATGCAAATGAGGCCAAATATAGTTAAGCTGAAATGGCTATCTCAGGCTCAAGGTAAAAGTCCTTAACCATTATTGGTTAATAGAAAATCAGACTTCGGTTGTAACCATTTTAGAATGTATTTGTTAATAAACCAAATCAATTACTATGAAGTTTAACGATGATCATGCACATATTATAACCATAACCATTGATGGAAGTGGCGATGATGAACAAATAAGTGCGGCCCGTAAACAGCTTGAAAACCTGGAAGATGACAGCTCCGCGATCAAATTATTCTTAGAAATTAAACATCACAAAGAAGAAGATGAGGGCTTACTTTTTGAAGACCTGAAAGGGCGCTTACAGAACTTTTCGCCTTTTGAAAGTATAGTGGTAGTTAGCCCCAAAACCTGGGTTGAAAAGCACGCAGAGGTATTAGCCAGCCTGGGCTCCACCGAGTTGAAGATTTTTGAGACTTCGGAACGTAAAAAGGCCGAAGAATGGATCAGAAAGAAAAAACGGAATACACGAAAAACAGAACAAGGCCCAGGTAGATCACCCAAAAGGGACGCACCTGATCAGGGTCAGACCCAAACATAAAACGGGTAACCTTAAACATAAATGACCGGTTTTTGGCCACCCAGTTGTACAGCCTGTCGCTAAAGTTGGCAAA
This sequence comes from Schleiferiaceae bacterium, assembly GCA_963758205.1. Classification (GTDB taxonomy): domain Bacteria; phylum Bacteroidota; class Bacteroidia; order Flavobacteriales; family Schleiferiaceae; genus Owenweeksia. The sequence continues at coordinate 211,307 of CAVWUM010000005.1, read as the reverse complement.
CCATTTTTTGTTCTCATACCACCTATCTAAAAAAGCCCATTTACTGCCAAAAGTTAATGTGCGATAAGCAGAGCGTGGGCCGCTGTATACAGTTCCATCCTTTTCAATCAGCCTGCTGGCCTGTTTAAAATGAATCAAATCAATATCTTCAAATTTATGAGCTACCTCCTGAAAGGGTTTATAATCAATTTGATCTTTGGTAATTTTCTTCCAGCGGGTAACCCAGTATTTACAAAAGCCACATTTACCATCCCAAACCATTACGGGCTTGTAGCGGGGAGGAAATTGCGTGCTTTCAATTTTTTGAAACATAATGAGAAACATTTATGGCCATAAAAAAGCCGGTGCAAATGTAATTGCACCGGCCCATTTTGCTGGTTGATGTTAGCTTTAAATAGAGGCAATGGCATCTTTTACAGGTGTGTTACCATCTATAAGCTCTATCACTTTTTTGTAGGTATTTCTCTTGTCTAGAGCATCCACAACAGCGTTGGCCAAATTATCACGGCTGGTATCAGTAGAGTTATAGTCTTCCAGGTTCTCAGCTGCATTAACATTGCCATTACCGCTGTTATCAGTTAATCTACCAGGCCTAAAGATGGTGTAGTCCAGTGCACTTTGCACCAAATGCTGATCAGCTTCGGATTTAGCCACAAAATAATGCTGCATATCATCAGGCATATTATTAGCATCATTGGCACCTAAAGCACTTATCATTACATAGCGCGGAACTTTATGTTTTACAGCCTCATTAATGGTTTTACGGGCACCTTGTAAATCTACAGCCACAGTTTTATCCTTACCTGTGCTGCCCCCGCTGCCTGCTGCAAAAACAACGGCATCCAAATGATCTTTAAATGCATGGCTTATATCTTTCTCCAAATCGGCAACTACAACCTTGGCACCTTTAGATTCAAGGGCTTCACGCTGACTTTCATCTCTAATCATGGCGATAGGCTCATGGTTATGAGCTGACAATTTTTTTACAACCCTCTGACCAACTTTTCCATTGGCTCCTACAACTAATACTTTCATAAAATAAATTTTCGGTTTACTAAAAAACCACGCTCATGACGTGGTTCAATTATGGTTTGAATACTTACAACGAATCTAAAATTACATCCTCATCAGCATCCTTATATTTCTCTTCCATGGTTTGTACATCGGTATTATCATCCTCAGTGGTATTCATACCTCTGTCCTCCTTATCTATAACCTCCTCTGATTCATTTACATCGGATGCTGTTTCTGGCGCATTACATGCAAATGCTAAAGACACTACCGCTGCAGCCAATAAAAATTTAAAACGTTTCATAATAAATTATTTTCTGTCTTCCAGCTTAATATCTCCGCTGAGTTCACCATCTACATTGCCTTCATCATCTGCATTTATCTCAACATCCAGAGAGTTACCATCATCCTGTTCTGTGGTTTCTTGCATTTGAGTTTCTTCTACCTCTATGGTTTCTGCGGGTTCTTCTGTTTGATTGCAAGATGCCATGCCCATAAATAAAAGGGCAGCACATCCCAGTGCATTTATACGTTTCATATGTTTTTTAATAAGATATAGTGGTAGAACCGAATGAGGGCCGCTATTGTTCACTCCTACAGAAGATGCCTGGCTGACAGCGATATATACAAACAAAAAAAAATCCCCTGCGCTGGCAGAGGATTTTTGCTTTAAAAATGCAGGAATAATTTTTTATCCCACGTGCATATATTTTCTTACTTCTTCGTCAAATTCCTTGTCTTTCAGAATTTTCCCCTTACTGATTTTTAAGGTTTGACCTTCATTTTGTAGAAAATGGCGAACAATATTTGCCACATCCACAATGGATTGCGTTTGTTTCATGTTTGAGTAGAGTTTTAGAGTGAGTCAATGTTTCAAGCCAAATCACTGAAATAAATCTGATTTACACAAACTTAGCGTTACTTAAGTTTCGTGATGTTCTTCACCTGCTGTGTAATTTTTTCCTGATTTTCATTCAGCTCCCTGGCTGTAATCGGGTGTATCTCGGCAGTCTCCCGAAGGTACCTTCTTACGGAGACGGCTATTTCCACCGCATGAGTTAAGTTGTTCATTATGTTTCATGTAAAGTTAGAGTGCAGCGAAAATGCCAATAATTTTTGAGATATCAACTATTATTCAGGCTTCTAACTCGCAGTAAACCAATGGATAGCACCTCCATTTATATACTTACGGGTTTGCACTAATGATTATACAATATTGGCTGTGTTGAAATATTGGTTACGTTTTTAGCTGTAAACTATCCGGTTAAGCAAAAAGACTATTTAAAGCTTTGCTCCTACATGTACGAAAAAGTTAGAGCGTCAGTTTTCTCAAAAAAAATTTACTTTTTTTTAAAACCTGACAGGCAGTTTAACACATTTCAGCCAAGAACTCCTGAAAATGTGAAAAAAACCGAGCCTCGCTTAAAGTATTAAAGAAGCTCGTTTAAAATAACTTAGAGTTTTAATAAGCTAATGAGGAAAGGTTTGCAGCGCTTTGTTGTAAGCACTTTCAAAGGCCAGCATATTAAGATTTTTGGCAAGGCCGTTCTCCTGGGCAAATGATAAAAGCTTTTCCGTTGGCATATTGCCCACAAGGTCATCAGCCGCCATCGGGCAACCACCAAAACCTTTAATAGCGCCATCAAATCGTTTGCAGCCACTTTTATAGGCAGCTTCCACTTTTTCGCGCCAGGTGGCGGGTGTAGTGTGCAGGTGAGCGCCAAACTCCACCTCAGGTAAGGCAGGTATCAGGTTAGAAAAAAGGTATGTTATGGATTCCGGATTGGAAGTACCTACCGTATCAGACAGAGACAGAATTTTCACTCCTTTTTCAGCCAACCTTGCGCTCCAGTCCTCAACAATATTTACATTCCACTCTTCACCATAAGGATTTCCAAATCCCATGGAAATGTAAACCACCAACTCCTTACCATGCTTATCGCAAAGCTCTACAAGGTCCTGCACTAGTTCTTCTGACTGCTTTATACTTTTGTTTGTATTTCTCTTCTGAAATTCTTCAGATACAGAAAAAGGATAGCCGAGGTAGGTTACCTGCTCATATTTTACAGCTTCCTCACCCCCTCTTTTATTAGCCACAATAGTTAGTAGCTTAGATCTGGTAGCACTCATATCTAAACTATTCAGCACTTCGGCCGTATCCTTAAGCTGGGGAATAGCTTTAGCCGAAACAAAACTACCCGCATCCAACGTATCAAAGCCCACCTTTAAAAGTGAGCTCAGGTATTCAATCTTTTTTTTGGTGGGGATAAAATCGTGAAGGCCCTGCATGGCATCGCGGGGACACTCCACAATTTTTAATGTATTTTCCTGTGTCAATGAAGTTAAAATTTGGCGCAAGTTACTAAGTAAGCCTGCCTGTTCATCAATTTGAGGTTATCAAACTTTTTTAGGAATTCTTTTCAATGCTTCCTGCAGATAACCCCAGAATTTCTGAACCGATTTAATGTGAACTCTTTCATCAGGAGAATGAGCTCCACGGATAGTCGGTCCGAATGAAATCATTTCAAGATTTGGATAATGTTGCCCCAGTAAGCCACACTCCAAACCGGCATGGCATGCAAGTACTTTGGGTTCATCCTTAAACAACTCAATATACAAGGCTTTCATCATTTCAAGCATAGGAGCGCTGGGATCCAGCTTCCAGCCGGGGTACGAGCCTGAGTGATTTACTTCTGCGCCAAGCATAATAAAAGGAGCGGAAACGGCATGTGCTAAATCCCATTTGCCAGACTCCCGATCGCTACGGGTTAGGCACTTTGCCTGTCCTTTTCCATTTTTCACTTCTACCCTGGCCAGATTATTAGAACTTTCCACCAGGTTTGCCACATCAGGGCTCATACGCTTTATACCATCATGGCAAGCCTGTATTGCCAATACAAGTTTTTGCTGATCATCAAGGGCCATAGCTGTATCAGCATCAACAGTTATATCCTTATAGCTAATTTGTAAAGCAGGGTCAGTAGTGGCAAACTCCTCGCGGAGTTCGTTAATAAGGTTATCCCAATAAGGTTTTATATCATTTAGCTTGTGATGAGGCACCAAAACCACCGCTATGGATTCTCGTGGAATAGCGTTACGCAAACTGCCACCATCAATACTTACAATGCGAAGCCCTAGTCTTTTATCAGTGCCCCACACCATCCTGTTCATTATCTTATTGGCATTACCACGGCCTTCAATTATATCCATACCGGAGTGGCCACCAGTAAGCCCGCTAACTTTTATCTCAAGAGCCTGGTAATCCCCCTCAAGGCTTTCCTGCTCATATTCCCATTTAATATCAGTATCCACGCCACCGGCACAGCCTATGCTCAGCTCATCATCTTCTTCTGTATCAAGGTTTAAAAGAATATCGCCCTTAAGCCAGCCGGGTTTAAGGTTTTGGGCACCGGTCATTCCAGCCTCCTCATCTACGGTAAACAGGGCTTCTATTGCGGAATGGGCCACATCATCAGATGACAGTACGGCCATAATAGCGGCCACACCCATACCATTATCCGCGCCAAGCGTGGTGCCTTCGGCCTTTACCCATTCATCGTCAATATAGGTTCTTATTCCTTCCGTTTCAAAGTCAAATACGGTATCTGCATTTTTTTGATGTACCATATCAAGGTGGGCCTGCATTACCACCATTTTGCGGTCTTCCATGCCAGCGGTAGCTGGTTTTCTAATCAGCAGATTTCCGGTTTCATCCTTTTCGCACGGCAGGTTAAGGCTTTTAGCAAATGATTCCATAAATGCAATTACGCGCTCCTCTTTTTTAGAGGCACGTGGTACGGCATTCAAATCTTCAAAGTGATTCCAAACCGATGCCGGCTCCAATTTTCTTGTTTCACTGCTCATCGTACAATTTTGTCTTTAAAAGTTTTACTTATCTCCTAAAATTATAGGTAAACCATCCTTTCCACTACCAATAATTACCGTTTTTGAGTTGGCTGATTGTGATAGCTTCAAGGTGGCATCAATACCTTTTTCCTGTAGGATTTTATCAGTTAACGATGAACTTATGATTCGGTTCGCCTTGGCCTTACCTTCTGCTTCAATTTCCTGGCGCTGTGCTTCTTTACGGGCTTGCTGCAACTTAAACTCATACTCAAGCGAGGCCTGCTCCTGCTCCAGTTTACGCTCAATAGCCGCCTTAAGCTTAGGAGGAAGCTTTACCTCTCTGATCAATACCACATCCAATAAAATATTCTTGTCTTTGAGGGCAGTGGCCGTACGTTGAAAAATTTCATCCTGAATGGCCTCGCGCTTTGATGAATAAAGCTCCTCCGGCAAATACTTACCAATTACCTCCCTGGTGGCCGAACGAATTTCGGGTACAATAATCTCCTCATGGTATTCAAAACCTACTTCATCATGCAGGTAACCGATGCGGGTTGCTACGGGGCGATAACGATAAGATAGCTCCGTATCAATGGTAAGCCCGTTTTTAGACAGGGCCGTCATAATTCCCTGGTCATCCTTATAACGAACGTTATAAACAAATACATCATCCCACGGCCACTTTACGTGGAAACCCTGGTCATACGTATTATCCTTATCCAAACCTCCCTGAAACTTTCTGAAGATAATACCCTTTTCACCTGAGTTTATGGTGTAGGTAAAGGAGTTCCAGGCCAGTACAAGGCCTATCAAAACAATAAATGCCACTACTATAAGTGCGGTTCTACGTTGGTTCATCTTTATATAATTTGATTAATAGTTTCCGAAAAACTTTCTGAAGCCCCACTCCAGAGTCAGCAACACGAGGAAGATAGCGAAAATCCACCGCTTATTGATAAGACTGGAAGTGTTGGTCTCCATAACCTGAATGCTGTGCGCATCGGTATTGGTGAGCAACTCCTGTTTTAGCTGCTCCATTTCATTTTGCCTGTAAAACTTACCTCCGCTTTCGCTTGATAAATTGCGTAACAGCTGATGCCGTGCTACAAGGTCGGTTTCCTCCAACAGGCTTTTTTCAACCACAAAGCTCCCGCTTTGGGTAAAGGTTTCGTCACCAAGGGTTACCGTTGATTTGTAATTATATACACCAGCCGCGAGTTTACCGGCATTCAGTCGATATGTATTTTGCGCTTTAGAAAAGCTGAAATCAAAACTCTGGTTTTGCTCATTGGTAAAAGTTACCTTGAGTTCTGGCTCGTTTGTTAACTCAAGCGATGGATTATAAAGTCGGGCTTCAGCTCGTATAGGTTCAGATTGGTCAAGCCGGCTGGCCACATCAATTACAAACCTTCTCTCCTGCTTACTGGTGGTAAGGTATTGTACTGTTTTGTAGATAAGCGCATCAAACCTTACAAAGCTTTTCTGTTTTCGGTAATCCTCAATCCTCCAGCGCCAAAGGCCGGTGCCTAAAGTAAATGCCTTGCGCACTTCAGCATCCTGGGTGTAAAACCACAAAGGGTCTGTGGTGATTACGCTACCCACTTTTTTATTAAATAAGGGATATATATTACCTGCTACCTCCGCCCTGCCAAAGGCCGCCCATAGTGGTGGCAGGTCTGCCGTAAAGGCTATTTCATCTTCACTTAAGGTAAAGAGGTTAAAGCTGCTGTTTATACTGGCAAGTACTTCTTCAAAATTATCGCTGCCGGCTGAAACATTTGTAAACCTCTTTAATTCTGCGATTGGTGTGGCCGGCCCCTGAAAAATCCAGACCGGATTTTTGGCTGTAGCATAGCGCTCCAGCAAACCTGAATTGGGATCGTGTAAAATATGAAGGTCAGCTTTTTCTGCCGCATCAGGTAAATCAGTCGATATATAGGTTTGTACCTCATATTTCTCTACCGATTTTAAAGCATTGCCCAATGCTGCCATATCAGGGTGCGGGCCGGTGCCAATAATGTGTACCTTTTTTCGGTTATTCAAAATATCCACGCTAAATACGCGGCTATTATTCTCCAGGTTTTCCTCATCACCCACCGGGCTGATATTGGCTACAAAGCGCTGCAAACCAACTTTTTCAGCTTTAATAAATAAATCTATTCGCTCAAAATAGTCACCGCCCTTAATGGTTTTGGCCTGGCTATAGATTTGTTTGCCCTGATTATCAGAAACCGATACAGTGTAGTTTCCACCTGAAAGCTCGCGCGCCTTCACATAAATTTCTACCGGAAAATTATTGTTGAGATAACTCACATTATTATGAACCACCCTATCAATAAAAATATCAGCGCTGGTGGTAGTATCTCCAAAACCTACCGTATATAAGGGTGATGTAAGATTGCGGGCCGCATAAGCAGGGTTATTGCCACTATTGGAAATACCATCGCTTAAAATTACAACAGCCCCTACATTTTGATTGTAATAGCGCTCCTGTATGCCATTAAGCGCTTCATACATATTGGTGGATGCCGCACTAAAACTGTCCGAAGGAATTGTGAGTTCTTTACCAAAATCCACCTGCTCTACCGTATATCTTTCTTCCAACTCACTAAGTAGCTGTGCATTGCCAAAAGTTGATTTTACCAGCTGACTGTCCCCGGCCAGCATCATAGATCGCGAATGATCTTCCATCCAAACCAGTATGGGCTTTTCTTCTATCCTATCGGATGACTTTAACAATGGAGAAAGAAGTAAGATGCCTAAAAGGAAGAAAATGAGGAAACGCAATGCTGCTAGGAAACCACGTTGCGTGCCCGTAAAGCTTTTACCTTCTGAAATATAAAAGCCAGGTAGCTATTGCCGAAAGCAAAGCAATTGGCAATAGCCACAAGGCTGAATTTTCAAGGATTATCTGCATTTTTTACCTGTAGGAAGTGTTGAGTAGGATCTTTTGAGAAGCTTTAGGATACTGCTATCAGGTCAACATTCCTCCATCTACATTAAGCACCTGCCCTGTAACGTAGGCACTAAGGTCAGAGCCCAAAAACAAGCAGGCATTGGCAACATCTTCAGGTGTACCCCCTCTTTTCAGTGGTATAGCATCTCTCCAGCCCTGCACGGTGGCTTCATCCAGTTTACCAGTCATTTCGGTTTCAATAAAACCGGGGGCAATAGCATTGCAGCGGATGTTGCGTGAGCCAAGCTCAAGAGCAATGGATTTGCTGAAACCAATAATCCCAGCCTTGGATGCCGCATAGTTGCTTTGGCCCGCATTGCCTTTTACACCCACTACGGAACTGATATTGATGATGGAGCCACTACGCTGCTTAAGCATGGTGCGCTGTACACATTTAGTAAGATTAAAAACTGACTTTAAATTGATCTGCACCACCTTATCAAAATCTTCCTCGCTCATGCGCATCAAAAGATTATCACGGGTAACACCGGCATTATTAACTACCACATCAATACTACCAAAATCGGCCAGTACACTGCTGGCCAGTTCCTCGGCACTGGCATAGTCAGATGCATCGCTACGGTAGCCTTTTACCTTAACTCCTGAAGTTCCAAGTTCTTTTTCAAAAGCCTCTGCAGCCTCTACTGATGACAGATAGGTAAAGGCAATATTGGCCCCGTGTTTTGCAAAAACTTCAGCTATACCTTTTCCAATACCTTTTGATGCTCCTGTAATAATTGCAGTTTTTCCTTCCAGTAATTTCATATAGTCAGTTAAATTTTGTCAAAGATAGAATTATGCCTTATACAGGCATGGGTTGTTTCTTAAAGCCTTCCCTAAATAAATTATGATATTTTTAAAAAACCAAAACAACCTTTTGGTGCTTTACAAGTGTCAGGTATCATAACAGACTTTAAAACTTAAAAAAATGCGAAAGCTTTTATTCTCAGTCACCTTTTTAACCACCACCTTATTAAATGCCCAGGTGGAACCTCTTGATCAGTTCTTTAATAAATCCTTTATACCCAGCCTGGTGGAATATGATTCCATTGCCGTTTCACTGGATAGCGGAGCGAGTTTCAATGCCATAGCAACTGCTTCACAGCACTACTTTACCAATGGCATTATTGACACCCTTGTAATTGAGCAGTTTAATATTCCGCAATACGCTTATGAGGGAACTTTAGCAGGCAGAATGACCACCATTGTAGGCTCGGAAATAAGTACCTCCAACATTATTGATAAGATGGAATTCAGGCAGGATAGCCTTTACAGGGATAGTACCGTAGCCTATTATGATTATAATGGCGTGAGCTATCAACTGTTTTTTGAAGCCGCAATAAATTACACTACCCCTTCCGGAAATCTCGTAGATGAAATAGACATATATGCCGACTTAGGCTCAGGGCTTACCAGAATCGGTTCGTACCGCTATTTTTATATAGGAGCAAACCTGGATAGCGTTTATTACACTGTAAGCATGACAAGCAACAATGATGGTTACTTTAAATATATATACGACAGCGGCAATCCATCAAAGGCCCTGGCTTTGGAAACGTATGAAGACATTGATAATGATGGTGAAAAAGATCTTATTCAGCGGCTGATCTTTGATCACAATATGATGAACGAAGTGGTACAGATAAGGGAGTTTGTGCTAAATACCAATAATAATCTTGAGTTTACGGCTGAAATACATTTTGATACCCGTAAAAACAGCACTATATCTCTACCTGAAACTGGAGAAACAAATATTGGATTGTACCCTAACCCTGCGCGCCATTATGTGCAGTTGGATTACGATGAACAGGTTTTAAACAACTACGAAATCTATAACTTAAGCGGGCAGCTAATGGCTAAGGGTAAACTTGACAGGCGCCTTGATGTAAGCTATTTGCCAAAGGGTCAATATATTTTTAGTTTTATAGGCAGCCGTGGTAAGGGGCATTTAACTTTTCAAAAAATGTAGCTTCTCAAAATAACTTTAGATGCTTAAAGCCGGAGCCCAAATGCTTTGGCTTTTTAGTTTTCGCCACTTCCCTTTTTAAGCAGGCCCAAGCCTGAAGAAAAGAAAATAATGCCCAGTATGGAAAGGGCCCATGAGTTTATCTGGAGTATGGGTGATCCGAAAACTCCAATTATACCGAACACCAAAGCGATGGCTCCAAAGATTGTAAAGGCGAGGCCAAGATATTTTAACATTATAGTTGGTTTAAAGCCTTATAACTACCTGCGGCCCTATTTGTTGAAATCATCGTGGATCATCCCACTCAAAATTTTCCGTTTTGGGCATTTCATCAAGTACTTTGTAAGCGATTTCGGGTGGTGCGGTAAGTTTTCTTTTTTGAGTATCCATCCAGGCGCCATCCACATTTATGATGGCACATACCTCCTCGCCTTTCATTATTTTATGCTGAAATGAAAACCGCGAGCCATCTCTCCTCAACTTAGAAGCCTTAAAGTCAATAATTAATTCGTCACCAAATTTCAACTCTTTTTTAAAGATGGCTTCTTCTCTAAAAAGGATGGGGCCGAAATTATTCTCCATCATTACCTTGGCATTAAGCCCATGTTTAAACAAATAGAGGGTGCGGCATTGTGCGGCAAAATCATAATATACGGAGTGCCTTACGTGGAAGTTAGGATCCATATCGCTCCAGCGTAATTGTATGGGCATTGTAAACCTGGTTTCGCTCATATTAACTAAAAAATAAAAGGCCCTTCGATTAACGGAAGGGCCCTTTGTATTAAAAAATTCTTACTACTTTAAAAATGAGTGTTGCTCACCATACATCAGCATTTGCTGTGTAAAATCTGTGGGGTAAAGTACTTCTATATCTTTAAGTGTATCCCCATTCATAACAGGGCGAAGTACCGGCTGTACAAATCCTGAGTAAGGTGGAATGTTGAGCTTGGCAGCCCTGTCCAGCACTTCCTGGTGCAATTTCGGATCAACTTTTACCCCGTAGGTTTCTACCAGTTTTTTACCTGCCTCGTAGTCTCCCTCGCTCTTAATGCGTTGAATTTCTTTAAGCTGTTGGCCAAATATGTCACGTAGCTTTTGGTAATCATTAACTACAAAATAGGTTTTGCCATCAAGGTTTTTCTTTTCAATTACATTGTCGGCTTTGCCCATTTCATAGGCCCATGCCGCTACCAGTTGACGGTTACGCATATGGTCTTCCTCCACTTGCTCACCCATATTCAGCCTGCGCAATTGTAGCATCAACCCATTACGGATGTAGTTATCATACTCTGCCATACCTACTGCCATGGTATCAATAAGGCCGAGCTCCATAAGCTTAGGATCCATAATATAATACAAGGCTACCAGGTCGGCACGCCCTTCCTCTAATGTAGAAGCATAATTTTTCAAAGTCTCTTTTGGAGTACCAATACCGGGGTTTAGTTTACCTGAAGCATGGCCTACCACTTCATGAAGTGCGGTGTGCATTTTTCCGCTTATTTCTGCATATTCCTTGGCGCGTTCCAACTCCTCTTTTGTAAAAGTAAACTCCTCTAAAAACCCACCACCTTTAGCGTGTTCATAAGCATTTTCAATATTGGCCAGGCTTACCGATTTTGAACCATGTTCTGCTCTAATCCAATTAGCATTTGGAAGATTAACACCAATTGGCGTTGCCGGAGTTGTTGCTCCTGCTTCACCGGCCACAGCTACCATTTTATAAGTAACACCTTTTACATTGGGCTTTTTATGCTCTTGCATAATCGGTGAGTTATCCTCAAAATACTGGATGTTATCACTGATCACCTTCATCTTTTCGCTGGCATCAAAATCTTTAATCTGAACTACAGTTTCATAAGTAGCCTTGTAACCAAGCGGGTCATCATAAACCTCAATAAAAGAGTTGATATAATCAATATCACCTTCGGTAGCCTGTACCCAGGCAATATTATACTCATCCCACTTTTTTAAATCACCCGTGCGGTAATACTCTATTAGCAAACCCAGGGCATGCGCCTGTGCCTCGTTTTCAGCTACACCTTTAGCTTTCTCCAACCACTTAATAATTTTGGTAATAGCCGTTCCGTACATTCCGTTTTCGGTCCACTTTACTTCCTTTATAGAGCCGTCTGCGTTTCGCACCAGTTTGGAGTTGAGTCCATAACTAATTGGCCTGGGGTCATTCGGGTCAATCATAGCCTTATAAAACTCCTCGGCTTCCTTTTCCGTAATATCAGGATCATAAAAATTAACCGCTGAAGCAAGCAACAGGTCGGTGTCGGCATCCTTGCTTACCTTTTTTCCATCTTCATCATTAAAGATTACGGCTTTGGCTTCAGGGCTAATATTGGCCCCGGTTTTAGCCACCAGTTTAGTAAAGTACTCCTGGCTAAATTTGGGTTTAAGCTTTAGGTTGCTGTAATGGTGGTGAATACCGTTACTAAACCAAACTCTTTTTACGTACACCATAAACTTCTTCCAGTCCTCGGCTTCACGGTCGCCCTCATAGTTCTTCACAATAGTCTCAAGAGCCCTTCTAATCTCCAGGTTATGGCGATAGTACTGATCCCAAACTATATCCCTACCTGCAAGGCCAGCCTGGGTTAGGTAATACACAAGCTCTTTTTGCCTCAGGCTTAGCTTATCCCAGCCATCAATGCGGTATCTAAGCATTCGTATATCAGCAAACTGCTCGGTTTCCCACTCAAAATTTTCAGTTTCTTCTACTACAGTCTCCTCCTTTACGGGAGTTTCCTGCTCTTTGTTTTGGTTACAACTCATAAAAAAAATACTCGCTATTAATGCGTAGCTTAATTGTTTCATAGTTCGAAATGTTTAGAAAAGCCGAAGATATAAAGATAGATGTACTCCCTGCCCCTATTTCAGCCGCTATTGCCACAAAAAAAGACCATACCTTACGGCATGGCCTTCAAAATTATAGCACTGTAAAGAAAATTATTCCTTGATGGTGATATCAAGATTTTTTCTTCTTTCATCCTTTATACGCCAATACTGACGCTCAATTTCCGGGATGGACTTGGTAAACTGCCCCAGGTACTCTTCGTATTTTTCGATAATCTTATCATTTTTAAAGGGCAGGCCAACAATCTTGGTCATAATGTTTATCACATCGCGGGCATCCTCTTCTTCCTTTAAAAAAGAAGCCATCTTATTATTTTTATACGCCACAAAGCGGGCCGGAGCAAAATGGTTTTCACCATTAACCTTATACACTAATACCGATGTAGCCTCTTTAATAGCCTTTACGGCAAAGTCTTTTTCTTCCTTCTTTCCCGATCTGATGTAGCCCTCAAGGGTTTCTATGTTATCGATAATATCATCTCTCTTTCTTACAGCTGTCATTTAATCTGGTTTAAACCTTAATAAAATTATAAAGCCATTATTTGTTCAAAAGCACACTCAGAAGGTGCAATGGCTTGAAACTCAAACATCGGTCAAATATAAATGCAAAAATTGACTGGCAAAGGTTATTCGGGCTAAGTTTTCCTCTAAAGGTTGTTGATATTGACAGTACCTATAAGGCCTTTTGTTTTTTCTAAAGTCGCACTTCTATATACTGCATATCTATCAGGATTAAGAAGATGTAAAAGGCGGAATATAAGTCTTTTAGATAAAATACATTTTGAATTAATTACAAACACCTGGCTTTCAATCTATTAATAAATTACACATGTAAGGTTATGCTTTCATTAATAGTTCATCTCTAACTTCTTTTAGGATAATAAAGCCTTAACCAAAACAGAAAGCCACGGTAACCTCCATGCCCGGATTTTGAACGCTCTTTGTCCCATCAAAAAAAAAACAATACGACAGTTATGAAAACTCTCAAAATCCTTACCCTATTAGCATTTGCAGTGCTGTGTAACTCTCAACTTATGGCCTCAGGTGGTGATGGCGATGAAAATGTAAACAGTTCCATTCTATCACTCCCGTTACAGTTATCACAAAAAATGACGTGCCCCGAATTTATACACTACCAGGGTGTGCCTGTAGGCATTTTGGTGAAGTTTCATGTAGAAAATGATTTTAGCGTAACGCTTGAGGAAATAAGCTGCGAAAACGAGTGGCTGAAACAACATGTGCAAAAAGAACTCAGCACTTTAAAGCTTTTTGTAGATAAGGAAAACGTTGGAAAAAGTTATTCTTTTAAGTTAAAGTATCAATAAGCTACTCTGCTCAATCCATCGGCTCCTACTTTAAACCACCCTGAACATTTATAATGTAAGGGTGGTTTTTCAGTTCATGAGCAAGCAAGATGAACCAAAAGAGCACGATGAAATAATTGAGGAGCAAAGTCGTGCCGGTACCGAAGAGTATAAAAAAACTAACCTTGAAATTACACTTAGTGCCTTTACGGCCGGTCTCGAAATTGGTTTTTCGGTTATGCTCATGGGTATTCTCTACCATATTTTTGAGAGCAGACTGGATAAGCAACTATTGCATCTTATAGTAGCCACTGGCTATCCCCTGGGTTTCATTTTTGTAATTATTGGCCGCTCGCAACTTTTTACTGAACAAACCGCTTTAGCCCTGATGCCGGTGCTGAATGGCAGCGCAAGCATAAAAAATCTGTTTGGGCTTTGGGGGTTTGTGATATTAGGTAACCTTGTAGGCGGGCTGTTATTTTCATTTTTTATTACCTGGATAGGTGTAGAGAGCGGCAGCATACCTCCTGATGCATTTGAACATATTGCCCTGAAAATGATTGAACCCCGCTGGGAAATTACACTTGGCTCGGCTATACTGGCCGGCTGGATGATGGGCTTACTCGGCTGGCTGTTATCCTCCTCACAAGAGTCAATAAGCCGTATAGTTATTGTGGTTTTGATTACCGTAATTATCGGTATTGGCGGATTACATCACTGCATAGTGGGCTCGGCAGAGGTTATTTGCGGTATGCTGGTTTCCGACTCTATCAGTATTTCCGATTATTTCAACTTTTTATTTTTTGCAGTGCTGGGCAATATTATAGGCGGAGCCTTTTTTGTTTCCGTATTAAAGTACAGTCAATCTAAAGCCTGATTCTACTTCAGAGTATTTTCAAGAAAATATTCCATAAACGTAAACCAACGGCTGCCATCGGGTGAATATTCTCCCACGGTTGTCCATTTTCCTTCATCAGAAAAATCTTCGGTAAACTTTACAAAGCCGCCATTATCTGATGTAAAGCTCCAGGTAAGCACCCTGTTCTCCACCTTCAGTTCCACATCTTTTTGGGCTGCTGCCGATGAAAATGCCATCATTCTGAATCCTTTGATTTCCATATCATAGTACACCACACCAAAGGCATCATGCACATTACGCGTTTCATTTGTTATACTGTCGGTACTAACACCGGCACCATCAATACTTATAACAGCACCATTAACTTTGGATGAGATAACCTCAGTAAGATTAAACTCCTGCTTTTTAGGACCCATCCGCATATAGCCCTCACCTTTCCAGGTACCCAGCATAAAGCTCAATGAATCAGCAACCTGAACTGGTTGATTGATTTGGGCTATCGCTGTGCCCATCATCAGATATAAAAGCGTAACTATAATTCCTTTGCTACAAAATTGATTATACATATCTATTTATCTTTTCTTTTAAAATGTACCCTAAAACCGGTGCTAATTACAAAGCCATTGGAGTAAATAGGCTCATTCATTATTCTATCGGCAGAAGCTCCTGTACCTACGCCTCCAAGTTCAATAAAATAGCCGCCATATCCTTCAAAGAAAAACTCAAAGCCAAAAAGGCCATATCCACCGGGCACGAGCGTTTCGGATGAAAAATCCGGATTGGGGAAAAGTGTAATAAGGCCCCCTTCAGCATAAAGCCGCATAAAATCGCCAATTCGCCCTGCCGTACTTACCATGCCAATAGAGGCGTGTCCATAGGGAGACCAAACCGTTTCTGCATTTTGCACATTTTCGTTATACATAAAATTGCCCCTGGCTCTTACAGCAACCCAGCCCTCAGCAAAGTATGGGCTGGTAAGTTGCAAACCCAGGCCAAAATCATTATGGTATTGATTTAGCTGCATACCCAGGCTCAGCCCGGTTCTATCGTTTTGTGCTTGTAGTGAACTAAGATTCAGCACCGAAGTAAATACCACTACAAAAAGAAAAATTCCTGATTTTTTCATAATGAATTGATTTAAGATTTGAGTATGGTTTAAGTTATTCCCTGGGTTTTAAATATTGAGATATAGCCTCAACATAGGCTTCAAAAGCTGCTCTTCCTTTTGCAGTAATCCTGCAGGTAGTTACCGGATAGCTTTTACCAAAGCTTTTGCTGATGGTAATGTAACCGGCCTCTTCCAGCTTTTTAAGCTGTACAGAAATATTACCGCGCGTGGCCTCAGTAGTTTCCATAATATGAGTAAAGTCCGAAGACTGCACCCCCATTAAGATGGAAACTATTTTTAACCGTAATTCAGAATGTAATAAGGGATCAAGCGCTGGTAGCATCGTTATTGAATTTTGCCCTGAGCATGTAGCCGGGTATCAGGTAACTAATAACTATGCTTACGCAGAGTAGCAATAGCACATTTGAAAATGACTGAGTGATTGCAGGAACAAAAATGCCCGCAAAGGCCAGGGCAATACTGGCTAGCCCGCCAATTATAAGGGGCCTGAACTGTAGTATGCCGCCCGAAACAAAAGTGCCAAAACCATACAAGCCTACTACCAATATATAGCTGGGCCCCCACCCTATGGTTTTGCTCATAAATAGCACCGCGAACAGGTAAATAATGAATCCGCCCCATAGGTACTTCATGGCGGTATCCGTAAAGGTTACAAACTTTTGTTTTTTACTTTGACGAGCTCCTGTAACGGCTGCAACAATTCCTGCAAGCAGCATAAATACGGGCCAGGTAGCCCAGTGATATTCATACTCTGCTACATTTATAAGGAGATATTGCCCCACTCCGGCAACCAGTACTGCCCAGCCCCATATAAGGTAAAAAATACTCCCCTCTTTAAAATTATGTTTGCCTTTGCTAATCATATCTTCTGATTACTTCAAGGCTTTTGTGTTCATCTATAGATGTTTCCATTTTAGAGATAGGTTTTAAAATTCACATCAAAGATAATAAAGTTTATAATATAAACTAGTTTACAATAGATTATTCTCTTTGATATACCTACTTGAAAGTTCTGCCTGACGGTATAAACTGCAAACCTCCGCTCTTTCACCCCCCTCGTACTAAGGCAAAGGGTAGTTCTTAAATATTTTTAGATTGTACCTTTTTCTACAAGTCTATCCGGCTTCCATATTATTTCAATAAAGGTTAAATCAAAAGAATGACCACCGATGGGGATAAATGGCAATAGCACCAAAAATTATTTCCGGAATAAGCATTATCAAATTTTCTGCATTGGCATTAGTTAAGTACTGAACCACCATTGAGGGCAAGGCTTCATAGTTTTGATAATCAGTTGGTAACAACTAATTTAGGCAGTGAAACAACCTACTTAATGTCATGAAACTAATACTAACCATTACCGGCTGCCTTGTGGCTTGCCTTACTTTCTCTTTTAGGGCTTCAGCCCAAAAACCATCTGTAAGTGCAGGCATCGGTGTATCATCCATAAGGGGAGAGTTGGTAGATGAAAATCCCTTTGAGGACAACTACGGTTATGACTTCTCCTCATCTTTGATTGTACCTATGAAAAATGAGCGGTGGGCCTTCACAATTGATTTTGTGTATTCGGGGCAAAAGGAAGAATATGATTTTAAGAATAACCCAAAAATCCTACTTAAAAAGCAACCTGAATCCGTAACATTTAAAACTCAAACCCAACAAGCGTATTTGGGAGTTGGACTAAGGTTTTATCTCAGTAGTTCAATAAATCGCTATAACCCTTACCAAGGGCAAATTTTACCTTACCTCGGCATGAGTGTTGGTGGTTTATATACCAATGTAAATTTGAAAGGTGAACAGAGCGTACCGGAGGCATACGGTATTAAAGAACAAAAAGGATTTGAGGTAGCGGCTCAGTTTGGTGGAGGTATTGCGTATGTGATCAGCCGCAGGGTTACTATTGATCTATTTGGCATGCTGCGCCCTGGTTTTTCCGATTACTGGGATGGAATAAAAGGTGTTACAGAAACCAAGGACTGGCTTGCCCGCGCTGGTATAGGCTTACAATACAGACTTTGAAATTGAGCTGAATATTAAGCGCCTTCTTCCTCAGCTTTAAACTGCATTTCATAAAGGCGGGTGTAATAGCCATTCAGGATCAATAGCTCGGTATGAGTTCCCTCCTCTACTATCCGGCCTTTTTCCATCACCAATATTTTATCGGCTTTTTTGATTGTGGCCAGGCGGTGTGCAATAATTACCGAAGTGCGGCCTTCCGTTAGTTTATCAATGGCTTTTTGAATGAGCATTTCGCTGTGAGTGTCAATGGAGCTTGTAGCCTCATCCAATATTAATACCGATGGGTTTGAAACATAAGCCCTTAAAAATGCCAAAAGCTGTCGCTGACCTACGGATAGCATATTACCGCGTTCACGCACATTGTAATCATAGCTCTCCGGCAAGCTCTCAATAAATTCATCCACTCCAATAAACGCAGCGGCATCTTCTACCTGCTGGCGGCTGATATCTTTGTTTAAAGTGATGTTATTAAAAATAGAATCTGAAAAGAGGAATACATCCTGCAGCACTACAGCCAAATTATCTCTCAGTGAAGCCAGTTCAACCTCTTTGATATTCATCCCATCGAGGCAAATCTCTCCGGAGTTAATCTCGTAAAAACGACTAAGAAGGTTTATTACAGTTGACTTACCGGCTCCTGTAGCCCCAACAATGGCCAGGGTTTGCCCCGATTCCACCTTAAAGCTAACGTCCTTCAAAATCATCTCATCGGCCTTGTACCCAAATGATACATTTCTGAATTCAATATCGCCTTTTACTTCGCTAAGAGCAGTGGTACCTTTATCCTCAATAGTGGAGTCTGTATTAAGGATATTGAATACGCGCTCGCTGGCCACCATACCCATTTGGAGGGTATTAAATCTATCAGCCAACTGGCGCAGGGGCCTGAACAGCATATTTATAAAGATGATGATGGCGGTAATTTCACCCAACGTAATGAGCTGCATATTTTCGGTAATGTTCCAGTCCATAGCCTGGTATAGCAAAAGTTCCAGAGAAATTTTGCCAGCCTCCTGCGCAGCTTTAAGTCCGCCAAACCACACGGCCAGCCCTATGCTTATGGCACTCATAATTTCAATTACCGGAAGAAAAATGGAGAAATACCAGATAGAACGGATATTGGCTTTCTTATGCTTTTCATTTATTTCCTTAAACTGTTTCATCTCCGCCTCTTCGCGGTTAAAAATCTGAACCACATTCATACCCGTAATATGCTCCTGCACAAAAGCATTTAATGCCGATACCTGGGTACGAACTTCCTGAAAAGCAGACTTGATTTTTATTTGAAATAGACGTGTAGCGTAAAAAAGTACCGGCACTACAGACAGCGAAATCAGCACCAGGCGAAAATCAAAAAAGTAGAACATCGCACCAACCATTACCAGTATTTTAAAAAGATCCCCAAATATGGTAAGGATGCCTTCGGCAAAAATATCAGCAATGGTTTCAATATCAGATACTGCGCGGGTTACAAGCGTACCTATGGGTGTTTGATCAAAGTACTGAAGCTTAAATGAAATGATGTGCTCATAGAGCTGTACACGTAAATCGCGAATGATATTTTGCCCCAGGTGGTTGGCTCCGTAAATAAAAAAGAACTGGACAAAGGTTTCAGCAAAAAGCAGGCCTACCAATAGTAAGCAGTAGTTGAGCAGACCCTGTGGATCGGGCTCCATTACAAAGCTATCAATGATATACTGAATAATGAGAGGGCGGGCCGTTGTTAATGCTGAAAGCACCACTGTTAACACAATGGCTCCGTAAAACACTCCTCTATAGGGTTTTACGTATCTCAATATTTTCCGAAGCAGGCCTAGGTCAAATGCCTTTCCTGAAACTCCCTTTTCAGCCATTAAATGTTTCTTTTGGGTATGTAACCCGCGTTAAATATAATCCGTGTGCCGGGGCAGATTCTCCGGCTAATCTACGGTCTTTTGCCTCAATAATTTTAGCCATTTCACTCACTTCACGTTTGCCCTGCCCCATCTCAACCAAAGTGCCTACAATAGCCCGTACCATATTGCGCAAAAAGCGATTGGCCGTAATATGAAAAACAATTACGTCATCACGCACTTCAAACCTCGCTTCCTTAATACTGCAAAGGTTGGTAAAGGTTTGGGTGTTAGATTTTGAAAAACTTGTAAAGTCTTCATACTGTAGCAAAATCCGGGCAGCAGCCTCCACTTTGCCTAGGTTTATTTCCCAGGGAAAATACCACGCTAAATCCTGTGTAAACGGATTTTTAATGGTGGTGAAGTGATACTCATAACTGCGCTCAGTGGCATCAAATCGGGCGTGGGCTTCATCGCCAACTTTTATTATGTCATAAAGCGCAATGTCTTTGCCGATAAAGCTATTTACCCGATGGATAAAATTTTCGGGAACCGGCTTTGCCGTATCAAAATGCGCCCACATTTCGCGTGCATGCACCCCGGTATCCGTTCTGCCGGCCCCAACCACATTTATTTCTGTATTTAAGATGGTGGAAAATGCATGGTTCAGTTCTTCCTGCACCGATTTGGCGTTGGGTTGGATTTGCCAGCCATGAAAAGGAGTACCGAGGTAGGAAAGGCGAACGAAGTAGCGCAATGGAGAATTTAATTTCTATACTTGCGCAAAGGTAAATTAACACTACCCAACATTGATTAGAGTTTCTTTATTAAGCGATACCCACTCTTATATAGATAGCCAGATTCTGAAGTTTTGCGAAAACGCAGATGAAATATGGCATGCCGGTGATATTGGTGATTTAAAAGTTACCAATGCCTTGCAGCAAGTGGCGCCTGTAAAAGCTGTGTATGGCAATATTGATGATAGCAACATCCGTAAAGAATGGCCCCTACACGCACGCTTTATGGCCGAAGGTATGGATGTGTGGATAACACACATTGGCGGCTATCCGGGTAGGTACTCTCACTATGTAAAACCTGAGATTTACAATAACCCACCAAAGCTGTTTATTACCGGCCACAGCCACATATTAAAGGTGATGAATGATAAAAAGCTAGGTACCCTGCACATGAACCCCGGTGCTATTGGTAAGCACGGGTTTCATAAGGTGCGCACCATGCTACGGTTTAAAATTGAAGGAGATAGAATTTTTGATTTGGAGGTTGTGGAAGTGAAACGCTGAATACTTTCGCCACGGATTGCGCTGATTACACAGATTTTGTAGATCGGAATCTTACCACCTTAATACCTTGAGACTTTACAACTTTAAGCCTTGAGGCTTTCCCTCAATGTTATAAGCCCACCAATTTCTGATAAATCCCCAGCCATAGCCAAAAAGCATGGTAAATGAGGTAATGATAGAAAGTGCGGCTACAGGAACCGACTTAGATTCCAATAAGCTACCCAGCAGTATCAGAGAAATATAAAGTTCTACAAAAAGTATGGGTACCAGAAAGATGGGGTTGAATACCGAAAGTGGAATCATTAAAAAAGCTAAAATCACAAACAGGGAAAAGAACAGCGGAAACATGTGTGTGAGTTTCAGTTCTTCCTTATGCCTTTTATAGATGTTGATGCGAGCGGCACCAAACCTGAACACTTGCTTGAAAAACTGTTTAAGGCTTGTTCTACGCTTATGATATACAAAGGCTTCGGAGATTAAACCAACCTTAAAGCCCGCTTTAATAATACGTATGCTCAGCTCAATATCCTCACCACAGCGGAAATCGGAGTACCCATTTACAGCCTCAAATACTGATTTCTTCATCCCCATATTAAAACCGCGCAGGTGATATTGCCCCACATGACTTTTTTTACCACGAATGCCGCCAGTGGTAAAAACACTGGTCATGCTAAAAGAAATGGCTTTTTGTAGAATGGTAAAATCTTTATGGGCAGCATCCGGCCCACCAAAGGCATCTAACGGACGTTTGGCTAAATGAGCTTCTATATTATTAAGGTATTCAGATGGAATCAGGCAGTCGGAATCCAGAAATATAATGTATTCCCCTTTTGCAACCTCCGCTGCACGGTTGCGGGCATCACTTACGGAAAGGTACTCCTCGTACACTATGGTTAAAGGATATTTACCGTTATTCTCAAAGCGTGCTAGCTCAGGTCTTAGTGTGTCTCCGGGGGTACCATCTCCCAATATAACCTCAAAGTCCTCGTAATTCTGGTGTAGCAGGCTCTCCAGAAACTCTGTTACTTCATCCGGTCTTTTAAAGGTGGGGGCAATAAGGCTAAACTTCACTCCTCTTTAGGTTTATCCTTTTATCTACACTGTATTCGGTTCTGCGGCCACTGTTTCTTACAATCAGTTCGGCCAAAAAGCCTGTCATAAAAAGCACAGTGCCTAATACCATTGCAATAAGGGCGATATAAAACCAGGCAATATCAGTTACCAGGCGGGCCTTTTGGCCAATACTCATCATATAAAGCTTGTCCACTCCTATATATAAAACTGCAAAAAAGCCCACCACAAACATTACTGTACCTATAAGCCCGAAAAAGTGCATGGGCCTTTTAGCAAATTTTGAAATAAAGGCCAGCGTAACAAGATCAAGGAAACCATTTACAAAGCGCTCCAAACCAAATTTGGTGGTGCCGTATTTACGGGCACGATGCTCCACAGCCTTTTCGCCTATTTTTTTAAAACCGGCATTTTTTGCCAAAAAAGGTATGTAGCGGTGCATTTCGCCACTTACCTCCACAGTTTTTATAACTTCCTTTTTATAGGATTTTAAGCCGCAGTTAAAGTCATGCAGCTCAATATTGCTCATTTTGCGCGTGGCCCAGTTAAAAAGTTTGGTAGGGATAGTTTTAGAAATTGGATCATAGCGCTTTTTCTTCCAGCCGCTAATCAGGTCGTAGCCTTCTTCTTTTATAAGGCGGTACAGCTCAGGGATTTCATCCGGGCTATCCTGCAGGTCGGCATCCATTGTAATAACCACATCGCCACTGGCAGCTTCAAAACCAACATTAAGTCCTGCTGACTTACCGTGGTTTCTTCTAAAGTGAATGGCTTTAACACGTGGGTCGGCTGAACTCATTTTCATGATCTCCTCCCAACTACTGTCTGTTGAGCCATCATCTACAAAAATGACCTCAAAAGAAAAACGATTGGCCTCCATTACTTTGGCGATCCAATCGTAAAGCTCTTTTATAGATTCTTCTTCGTTATAAAGAGGTATTACTACCGATATATCCATACGTTATTACTGTGTATCGTCCAGCTGGTCGATAAATTCCGGCTTATTTTTTTTAAGTATAGCTGCCACTATAAGGCCGATTACTGCATAGAACACTATTCCTGTAAAGAAGCCTTTTACCTGGTTAACCACTGAAAACTGGTTTGTTGCCTCAAGTTGTTCTACCTGCTCTGTAATGCTCTCTTCGGGTGCCCCAAACCTTTCCATCATATTTACGGTGGTCTCAATAATCAGCTCTTGTACATTATCCGCTGCTTCAGGATCAATGACAGCAAAAAGCAAAATGGCAAAAACGGCCGACACCAATGAAGAGATAATGTAGGTTAAAATGAAGGTGCTAAACGCCTCTTTAAATGAAATGTAACCTCCAAAGGCCTTTTTCACCTGAAAAACCGCAACAATTAATAGGATCATATTTACCAGCCACAACCCAATCCCGGCAAACGTATTTACCAGTATTTGCAAGTCAATCAGGTAAGCCATCAAAGTGTAAAAAATCCCTATTGAGGCAATGATAAGGCCGAAACGGGAAGCTGTTGACTTAATGGTCGAATCCATGGGAGATTAGTTTTGTTTGATTGCCGGCAAATATAGCCAAAAGTAAAAGTCAGAAAAGTGAGATATATTTTAAAATTGTAAACGATTATTATACTTTTGCCGGCTAAGGCAAGTCCCATACAACCAGCTCCTGGTGAACTCCCCCAGGGCGGGAACGCAGCAAGGGTATCCGGTTGAGCGGTGTGATATGGATCGCTTGCCTTTCTTTTTTTCCATTTACTCATTCTTGTTTCTCCCTTCACCTCATTTCGGGTCTCTTTGTTAATGATTTGGTTATTTTAGCGCCAACCATTTTAACTCGTAAAACCTTTTGAATAATCAATGAGGCTGACGCTCAGCTATATTACATTCTGCCTGCTTTTTTCAGGTTTATTTGCACAGTACACCCCTACTGATGCTACTTCCATCAAACAGTATAAAACCACCCTCAATGAGTCGCACCCTGACTCAGTTGAAAAAACTTTTGATGCACATGTTGCTTTGGCAGATTTACTGTACGGCTACAATAAAAAGGAGGCCATTGCACATATTGATACTGCCGAAACTTTATTAAAGGCAAAAAACCGAATGGACTTGTACCCTCGCATTAATTCCACAAGGGGGCATTTTTATGTAATTGAAGGAGATTTTTTAAAAGCGCTGCAAGAGTTTCAGCACGGTATCTATACTTATTCAAAGCAAGGGCATGATGATGTACATATTGGCTACCTGCATGTTTCTATTGGTAATATATTCTACAAATTGGGTCAGTATAAAGATGCCAGACGCTTCTACGAAAAGGCCCTTGAGATTTTTAAACTGAATACAGGGATAACTGCTACGCAGGGTATAGCTGTGGCTACAAACAATATTGGCCTTTGTATCCTACGGCTGAATAAGCCACAATTAGCTCTTAATCATTTTACAGATGCACTGGCCATAAGAAGAAAGTTGAGTGATAAAATCCTGATCACTCACTCCTATACTCATTTGATGGATGTTTTTCTTTCATCCAAACAACTTGGCAGAGCTGATTCTTTAATTGCTTACTCCATTAATGATAATGATATAGACACGGCCAGTATTTGGTATAAGCATTTGCAACTACAGATGGCAAGGCTCCGGATCCATCAATCAAAAATGAATGATGCCGAACAAAGGCTTCGTGAACTTGAAAACTACTCCTTTGGTACAGATCAGGAGTACTTCAGGCCCTACATACTTCTGGTAAAATCAGAATATGAGATGGCCCGTAAAAACTACAGTACAGCCAAAACTATAATTGATGAAGGCTACCTGGAGGCCTTTAAGCACCATGACTTTCCTGTGGCATTACAGTTTAGTGAGTTGGGTAAGCAACTTAGTATACAGCAAGATGACATTAAAGCTGCTTTGGGCTATGCTGATAATATTGAACAGGTAAGAGACTCCATTGCCGATCTCAATGAAGGTGTGGTTTCAGAACTATTGGAGATTAGCCTGGCTTTTGCAAATGCCAAAAACGAAAATCGTGAGTTAATTTCTGCCTCAGAAGATTATTATGCACGTATTAAAGGCCAGAACTGGCTATTGTTTGGGGCTTTTATTGTAATTACCATCTTGCTGGTTCTGTTTTGGTATATCAATAAATTAAGTTCAAGGCAGCGAAAAACACAGCAAAACCAGCGTGAGCTTAACCAGCGCATACTGGCCGTGGTTAATAATACTGATAGCCATATACTTTCATTAAATGATGATGGCATAATTCGGCTGATTAATCAATCAGCTATTGAATTCTTTTCCACCTGGATTGAAAATGATATAAAAGCCGGAGATAATCTTTTTGACAAAATAAAAAACCTTGAAGTAAGAAAGGTATGGACCAACTGGTTTGAAAAGTCCAAAGAGCAGTCGGGCTGGAAAGAGGTTTCTCAAATAAAAGTAAAAGGCAAAACATACTATTATTTGGAAAACTTCTCTACCATAAAAAAGGATAATGGCGAATTTGCCGGACTCGTATTGGTAGGTAATGATATTACCAAAGAGCATGAATTTAGTGTTGAGATAGCAGAGCAGCGTGATCATCTTGAAAAAAGTAATAAGGCCAAAGAAAAAATGCTCTCCATACTGGCCCATGATTTAAAGGATGCCGTTTACTCCGCCCGCTCTCTATCAGAGATGGTTACCGAAACACCTGATCAGTTTCCTAAAGATGAATTGGTTCACTTATTTGGCTTGCTGTACAACAACTTTGATCGCACCAAAAACCTGCTGGATGGTCTGCTGGACTGGATGAAAACCCAAACCGGGGCCATGGAAGCAAAGCCTTGCCCGTTTAACTTAACAGAGTTGATGAATGAGGTTAAGATGGAATGCAATGAGCGCGCAACGGTAAAAGGCGTTGATATTATTATACATGTTGAAGATAAGATTGTGGCAATGGCAGATCGGGAAATGATAAAAACCGTATTACGGAACCTGATAGGCAATGCCATTAAATATACCGAACCCGATACAGGTAAGGTTACCCTTAATACTTACGTAAGAGAAGGTAATATTGAAGTACATGTAAAGGATAACGGGATGGGCATTTCAAAAGAAGATCAGCATAAACTGTTTCAGTTTGGCGGACGTTTTTCTACCCCTGGTACCAATAATGAACTTGGTACCGGCTTTGGCCTTAGCCTTTGTAAGGAGTTGCTTAAGCTCAATAAATCGTACCTGCACCTTGAGTCGCAAAAGGCACGTGGCAGCGACTTTTATTTTTCATTGCCGCTTGTTAATAAAATTGAGGCGGCAGTAAAGCACAGTCATTAGGGTTTAGGGCATACTTTCTACTTTTGCCATTCACAATAAATCAGTTACATGAAATTCTTTATAGATACAGCTAACCTTGACCAGATTAAGGAAGCACAGGACCTTGGCGTATTGGATGGCGTTACCACCAACCCCAGTTTAATGGCTAAAGAAGGCATTACAGGTGCCGAAAACATTAAACAGCACTATTTAAAAATCTGTGAAATTGTAGATGGAGATGTTAGTGCAGAGGTTATTTCAACTGATTTTGATGGAATGGTAAAGGAAGGTGAAGCCCTTGCTGAACTACATCCCCAAATAGTAGTAAAAATTCCAATGATTAAGGATGGCATTAAGGCCCTTAAGTACTTTAGTGATAATGGCATCAAAACTAATTGTACGCTTGTATTCTCAGCTGGCCAGGCACTATTGGCAGCAAAAGCAGGAGCCACCTACGTTTCACCATTTATTGGCAGGCTGGATGATATTTCAACAGATGGATTGGCTCTTATTGAACAAATCCGCCTGATTTATGATAATTACGGATACGAAACTGAAATCCTTGCTGCCTCAGTGCGCCACACCATGCATGTAATTGAGTGTGCCGAACTGGGTGCCGATGTGATTACGGGGCCGCTTAGCTCAATTATGGGATTGTTGAAGCACCCACTTACCGACATTGGGCTTGAGAAATTTTTAGAGGATCACCGCAAGGCGGGGAATTAATAAATAAGCTTAATTGATGCCCCTGTAATTCAGGGGCATCTTTTTATGTAGTAATTTATAAAACAACAGTATGGCTGATATTATCAAAATCTACGAGGAAAACCCGAACCCCAAAGCTATAGCACGGGTGGTTGAAACTTTAAAAAACGGTGGAGTAATTATTTACCCAACCGATACCGTTTACTCTTTTGGTTGCGATATTTCCAAACCTAAGGCGCTGGAGCAGGTAGCACGTATTAAAGAGTTAAAACTCGAAAAAGCCAATTTCTCCATCATCTTCTCAGATTTGGCCAACCTGAGTGAGTATACCAAACAGGTAGATACGCCCACGTATAAAATCCTTAAAAGGGCTTTACCAGGACCATACACCTTTATACTTGAGGCCAGTAACGCTATCCCTAAAATTTTTAAAAACAAAAAGAAAACCATTGGTATCAGGATACCTGATAACAGCATACCCCGCGCCATTGTAGAGGCACTTGGTAACCCGATCATTGCCACTTCCGTACATGATGAGGATGAAATTATCGACTACACCACTGACCCCGAATTGATAAAAGAGAAATTTGATAAAGTGGTGGATTTGGTGATTGATGGGGGCATGGGTGATAACAGCGCTTCAACGGTAATTGACCTTACCGAAGGGCAGCGCGAAGTAATACGTGAAGGAAAAGGCTCCATTGATATCCTATGAGGCAAAAGCGCCTTTTGATTATACATGGGGTAATGCTGCTGGCACTTTGTGCTATCGCCTTACTAACCGATGGACTTGGTGGTGGCGGTGATTCACTCACTCATTACTTTATTTCCAAACTGGCCTGGCAACAGCCAACATATCTTCTGGACTTATGGGGTAAGCCTGTTTTCACTTTTTTATCGTCCCCTTTTGCGCTATTTGGATTTACCGGTATCAAAATTTTTAATGTTTGCTGCGCTGTAGCAGCTTCGTACTTTACGTGCCTTACAGCACAACGCCTTGGCAAGAGCTTGCATTGGCTTATACTTCCGTTGGCGTTTATTGCCCCTGCCTACTATACCTACATATTTTCCGGGCTTACCGAACCATTGGCCGGCATGCTAAGCATCTTGGCCGTTTGGCTTTGCCTTAGCGGCAAAGTCAGTTGGGGTTTTATAGTGGCCTCCCTCCTGCCATTTGCCCGTACGGAGGCTCAAATATTTCTTCTCTTCTTTTTAGTGTTTGGATTACTTAACGGACATTATAAGAAGCTCCCCTTACTGGCTACCGGTTATTTATTTTTTTCAATAATTGGCGGATTTGTATTTGACAACTTTTTATGGGTCTTCAGCTCGCCTTACAATTCTCAGGGTTCCGTTTATGGTAGTGGCGAATGGTTTGATTATGTAAACAGTCTCAAAGGGATGCTGGCCCTACCCGGTTTTATATTAACTATGCTGGGAATTGTCCGCTTTTTTACACAATGGCTGGCAGGCCGGATAAACTGGCGAACCGAGCCTTGGCTGGTTCACGGAATTTTCTTTTCATTATTTATAGGCCATAGCCTTGTGTGGGCCCTTGGTATTTATGGCAGTGCCGGTCTTGAGCGTACCTTACTCACAGCCTTTCCTTTTTTATGGATCATTATGCTGGATGGGGTGCTATTGCTCAGAGATCTCCTGAAAAGGATAAATACTAAAGTTGCCATTGCCTTACCGGTTGCGGTGTTACTTATACAGGTTTATTTTACTATTGATAATCCCTTATCAAAATATTATTGGAATGCCCACCTCAGGCCCGGAGCTGAGTATGAATTTTTTAGAGAAAATGTTGCCGGCTATATAAGGTCCAATTATCCTGAAGCCGAACAATTTGTGATGGATAAACCGGAAATGGCCATAGCTCTAAATACCAATTTTAAGGATGATGCCAATCGCCTGGACTGGAGTAGATATCACTATTATGATGATGTGGCTGACGGAACCCTATGGATTTATGACAGCTATTACGTGCCGGTTCAATATGGTATTTCATTAGAAAAAATAAAGGCTGACAACCATCTACAGGAAGTGAAGACCTTTAACAGCCCCGAAGGCTGGACTTATGTGATCTTTAAAAAAGCTCAGTAAAGTTCCTTAAATGCCCCGCCCAGGCAATCTATAACATCACTTGCCAAACTGGATTCCAATCCGTTAATTTCTCCCGAAAGTGTACCGGCCCTACCCTGCAGATAAACGCCCAAAATGGCCGCCTGTAATGGCTTGTAGCCCGAACTCAATAAGCCAAGTATTACCCCGGTTAGTACGTCTCCACTACCGGGTGAGGCCAGTGCAGGGCTACCAAAGTCCATAAAATAAATCTGCCCGTCAGGCGAGGCTATGGTGGTGATGGTATCTTTCAGTACTACAATTATTCCATTTGAAACAGCCAGTGAAGTAAGTTTATCCAGATAATCATCGCCTAATGTATCAACACCTAAAAGACGCTTAAACTCACCCGGATGAGGTGTGAGTATAGCGCCTGCCGGAAGCTGCTTAAGCCAGTCTTTATTCTGTGAGAGAATATTAAGAGCGTCAGCATCCAATACAATTGGTAACTGATGGTTCTGAATAATTTTATTCAGTAAGCGAGCTGTGTCATCTTCTGTACCAGTACCGGGCCCCATAGCTAATGCTGTAAACTTTTCTAAAGCCGGATAATCGGTAAGGATATCATCATTATCATCAGCAATTACCATAGCCTCGGGCAGTTTGGATTGTAATGGTAACAGTCCACAAGCTGGTGTGGCAACTGTCAGCAATCCGCTACCCGACCGCAAAGCCGCTTTGGCACTCATAATAGCAGCGCCTATTGAGCCTTTGCTACCTGCCAGCAATAGCGCATGTCCGTAACTCCCCTTATATGAGAACTTTTTTCTGGGTTTAAAAAACTCCCTGATTTCCTCCCTTACCACTAAGTGATATTTACTTTCCGCGCTATTCAGGAAATTACCATGCAGACCAATATCCACCACCGATACTTCACCGCAAACCGGGGCTGTATCCTTATGCATCATGCACAGCTTTGGATACTGGAAGGTAAAGGTGTAATCAGCTTTTAAAACTTTGTCGAGATCGTTTTCTGAATTATCATCTGCAAATAAACCTGTAGGGATGTCAATAGCCACCTTGTCATTAGGCAGTTTATTTAAGGCATTTGCAACTTCAAGTATCAGCCCTTCCAAAGGTCGGGAAAGGCCCGAACCCAAAATACCATCCACAATTACCGCTTTAGAATCGGGGTCGCTCCACTCATTAATTGATTTCAGGTGAGATATCTCCGCATCTGTTTTTTTTAAACGCTCCAGGTTTTCGCTAAAATCATCGCTGCTATTTTCGCTGTGCTCAATAATCACAACTTTGCTAATACAGCCTCTGTGGCATAGTAACCTGGCGAGGGCAAGGCCATCTCCCCCATTATTGCCTTTTCCGCAA
Source organism: Schleiferiaceae bacterium (assembly GCA_963758205.1). Classification (GTDB taxonomy): domain Bacteria; phylum Bacteroidota; class Bacteroidia; order Flavobacteriales; family Schleiferiaceae; genus Owenweeksia. The sequence continues at coordinate 180,726 of CAVWUM010000005.1, read as the reverse complement.
TAAATAATAAAGGCTGTATTTTCAGGATATTTTAAGGCCAGCTCACGTGTCAAACCTCTGGCAGCCCGCTCCATTAAATCAATAGAGCTTACGGGCTCATTTTCTATTGTGTAGTTATCAGCTTCTTTGGTTTGACTGGCGGATAAGATTTTCATGAACACTAAGTACTTGAGTTATTACTGATTGTTTAAGCTCGTTATGAATAACATAATCAGCCAAAGCCACCTTTTGTTCCTGCGGCATTTGGTTTCGTATGCGCTCCAGTACCTGATCTCGTTTTACATTTCCGCGCTGCATAACACGCTCAATCCTCAGTTCTTCAGGAGCTTCCACAACCACAATCTTATCGCATTGCCTGTAACTGCCGCTTTCAAAAAGTATAGCCGCCTCTTTTAGCACGTAAGGGTAATCCTGATTCTCTACCCACTTTTTAAAATCATCACCCACCGCGGGGTGGATAAGGGCATTAGTTTTTTGAAGTAATTCCTCATCATTAAATATAATGGAGGCCATGCGTTCACGGTCAATTAAGCCTTCAGCGTTCACTATATCATCACCAAGCAGGTTTTGTAATTTTTTCTGAAGCTCCTTGTTGGTATCAATTATGGTTTTTGAAGCTTTATCAGCCTCATAAACGGGAACTCCGAGATGTGAAAAAATCATGGCAACGGTAGATTTGCCGCTGCCAATTCCACCTGTTAGCCCCACTATCATTTCTTTATCAGGATAAATTCCAGCTGCTTAGGATCAACCGTAACCTTACGCAAAAAGGCAGGTGCCGCCTGCAATTTTACTCCTAAAAATCGCGCATCAGGGTTATCCTGAATTTCAGCAAAATCCACATAGGCCTCAAAATCTGCAGGGTTTACTCTATTGTAATCCTGCACCGGTACCTGGTATTTTACAGAAATCTTTGCTGGAAATACGTTGAGCTCATACTCTGCCGGAAGGTTAATAATACTCACCGGAATGGTAAAGGTGCCTTCAGTCAAATTGGTATATCTCACCTTTACAGTAGCCGATTTAGCTGAAAACTCAAGCCCCTTATTTTTAGGTAATTGAAGGTCAACTTTGTGTACCACGGTATCAGCGGCCGCTTTTAGCTCAATGGGCTTGGTAAATATGGAGTCAATCTTACTAACATCCTGCTCAGCACCTGAAATGGTAATACTGTCCGGAGTAATTTCTGGAGGGGCAAAAAACGTTTTAAAGTTGGAAAACAGCCTTTTGCCTTTCAGATAGACCTTTACTTTTTTGCTTTTGATAGCGTTAAAATCAAAAAATATGGTGTCAGGGTTTATGGAAAGCACCTCGGTATCCTCGTCAAACTCGCTATTAATAGGGTTAGCACCACGGTTGGTTTCCCAAAAGTAACGGCCACCTTCATACTTAACGGTATTAGTTAAATCAACCTCCACAGGCCTGAAAGAGCGGAGCTTATATTTGAGTAAATCATAACCATGAGAACGCACCTTTACTTTCACACTCTTAATGGGCTTTTTATTAAGGCGCTTGTCAGAAGGCATATTAACGTACTCTACAGGAAAGGAAAACTCCGTAGTATAACCTGTTTTAGAGAGTTTAATTAAAAACCACAAAAACACCGAAAGAAGAAGAAATAGAATTTTAGCCGTGGTATTTCCACGAAAAATCAGGGGTAACCTGAATTTGCTGAAAAAATTCCTGATGTTATTGTCGTCTGCCATAAAAAAAAGAAACGGGCACAAGGCCCGTTTTGATTACTTCTTGTCCGATTTTTTATCGTCCTTGGCTTTTTCCTCCTTAGGGAGGTAAACTGCACTCATCTGTTTATTAACTGAACTGCGCTCCACCTTTAATCGGGTGTTTTCGCTTTCAATAATAATATAGCCATCGGCCACTTCCAGTATTTTACCGTGAATACCACTATTGGTAACAATGCGCATTCCTTTGGCAATTTCCTTTTGAAAGTTGCGCTCTTCCTTTTGCTTTTTCATTTGCGGACGGAAGAAGAAAAAGTACATCACCACGATAACAAGCAGTAAGGGCAATAAAGAACCTAAACCACCGCCATCGGCTTGTAATAGAATATCTAAAATCATTTATTTCTCTTCTTAGCTTTTGGCAGCATCGGTAGCGGCTTCGCCTTCGGGCTTAGCGGCTGGAGTAACGGTAGCTGAAATTTTTAGTACATAAGTATTGGGCTCAGTATTAGCCGTAAGGGTAACTTCTTTTTGGTTGTTACCCGGCTTGCCCTGGCTGTTAAACTCCACGTGTATAGTAGCTTCCTCACCCGGAGCAATAGGCTCACGTGGCCATTGTGGTACGGTACAACCGCAGCTACCCTGAGCATTGGTGATAATTAAAGGAGCGTCTCCGCTATTGGTGAATTTAAAGTCGTGCTTGGCAACAGTTCCTTCCTCAATGGTTCCGAAGTCGTGAGCCTCTTCAGTAAAACTGAATTTTGGTGCTCCATCACCATCCACATCTGATAACTCTACAGACGAAGACTCGCTGCCATTATTAATTTTACTGGTAGCACTATCACAGGCTGTGAAGGCTACGAAAAGCAATCCTGATAAAGCGAATGCTATTTTCTTCATTGTAATTGAAATTAAAATTTATGTAAATAAGTTGTGCGCTGAGCAAAAATAATGCTAAAGCAATCCCCTGCCAATTTTTCTGATTTCACCACTCTCCATCAAATCTGCCTTTACCTTATCCAGTATCCCGTTAATAAATACTCCACTCTTTGGAGTACTATATTCCTTACTGATATCGATGTATTCATTCAGAGTAACCTTTACCGGTATTTCAGGAAAGTTAACAAGCTCGGAAATGGCCAGCTTCATCAGCAGTATGTCAATTAAAGCAATGCGATCCATCTCCCAGTTGCGGGCCTTATCGTGAATCAGTTTTTCGTACTCATCACTTTTAATAATGCTTTTGCGGTAAAGCACTTCGGCAAAATCAAGGTCTGTACTGTCTTTTATCAATTTTGGTAAAGATGACTCCGTGGTGTAGCTGCCATCAAATCGCTTTATGGTTTTGGTTGCCATCATTTGGGCGGCATCAAGGTCATCTGCCCAATGCATTTCGCGGGCCTCGTATAACTGGTGAAGCGAATCGCTACTCACTATATAAGTACCATACACCCACTTAATAAAGTTTTTATCGTCATCAGCACTTGGCTTTTCCAGGTTTTGATAGGCCTCAAACTCTTCAGCAGCCTCCATTTCGCGGAATATTCTTTTTAAAACCTCTCGGTCTTCACCGAGGCTGATGTGGTTTTGCTCCACCTGTTTTCTAAAGGCTTTGTTACTCTCCAGCCATTTTAAAAAGCTGTTGTTTACAAAGTTTCTTTTAGGGTTTAAATCCTCCTTAGAAGGGAGCTTTTTACCCTTTTTGCGCTCTATCTCGTCCTCGGCAATTTTTAATAGGTCGCTAAGGGTTTTAAGCTCATATAGGTAAAGCTCATAAATAGAATGGATGCTCTCCAGCAACTTTTTATTGCCCCTGGCCATATCCGAACCGGGGTTTTGAAAATACTGGTAAAGTGCCTGCAACACTTTAATGCGTATATGCCTGCGGCTCAACATTCCCTTATCGGATTTTTAGGCGTTTTGTAATTCAGCTTTCTTCTTGGCCACACGTGCTTCAGCCATTTTAAGGGCTGCCTCATGTGTGGTAATATTGTTTTCGTCAGCCAGCTTAAATATCTCCAAAGTTGTATTGTAAATATTCTCTGTTCTGCGCAATGCTTCCGCCTGATCGTAATAGGCAATCTCACGGTATACATTTATCAAACCACCGGCATTGATAAGAAAATCAGGGGCGTAGATAATTCCTTTTTCTCGCACTTCCATTCCGTGTACCATTTCATCGGCCAATTGGTTATTAGCCGCACCGGCTATAATAGAGCAATTCATTTTAGCAATAGTAGAACTGTTTACTGTAGCGCCTAATGCACAAGGAGCGTAAATGTCCATTTCCTCGCTAAATAAATCGTTACCCCGATAAATCTTAGTGTTATACTTTTCAGAGATAGCCAGAATTCTATCCTCATGAATATCATTAATAGTAACTATGGCGCCCTCTTCCACAAGGTGTTTTACTAGGGTTTCGCCCACATGGCCTATGCCCTGCACCAGTACTTTTTTGCCATCAAGGCTATCGCTACCCCATTTGTATTTGGCTGAGGCCTTCATACCCATATAAACGCCATAGGCCGTTACCGGAGAAGGATCACCACTACCGCCCATAGATTCAGGAATACCGGTAACATGGTCTGTTTCCATTTTTACCATCTCCATGTCATGGGTATTGATACCTACATCTTCTGCGGTAATATATCTGCCCGAAAGCGAATTAACATACTGCCCGAATTTGCGCATTAGCGCATCAGTTTTGTCTTTACGGCTATCACCAATAATTACCGCTTTTCCACCGCCAAGGTTAAGGCCGGATATAGAAGCTTTGTAGGTCATTCCTCGCGATAAGCGAAGCACATCGCGTATAGCATCAGCCTCATTGTCATATTGCCACATCCGGGTTCCACCAAGGGCCGGGCCTAAAGTAGTACTGTGTATACCGATTAAGGCTTTAAGTCCTGTTTCTTCATCCTGGCAAAATACCAGTTGCTCATGTCCTTTAAATGCTTCTGAACCAAATACAGGCCCGGTGAATTTTTGATGTTGCAATATGTTAAGATCGCTCATTGTAATTATTGATAGAGTAATAAAAAGTCAATAGGGATAATAGCTTTACTTTTGAAAGCTCTTAACCAAAATGGTCAAAAAAGCCATTTTGTTGGCGCGAAAGTAGTTCAAATTTTCACTTGACGCAATTGCATGAATTCTCTTACTGTATTAAATAAATACTTCTATAAATATCGTGGTCGCCTTTTATTAGGTGTACTGTTTGTCGCTATCTCCGTGGTTTTTAAAATATTCCCGGCCATATATGTCCGGAAGTCTTTCGACACTGTGGAGCAGGCTCTTAAAAATTACCAAACCGGTGGTTTTGAATTAACGGATCTTCAGCAACAGCTTATTTTTTACGGTCTTATTATTATAGGAGCCTCATTGCTAAATGGCCTCTTTACCTTTTTTATGAGGCAAACCATCATTGTGGTAAGCCGCTTTATTGAGTTTGATATGAAGAATGAAATCTTCAATCAATATCAAAAGCTCTCGCTGGCCTTTTATAAAAGGAATAATACAGGCGACCTGATGAACCGTATCAGCGAGGATGTGAGTCGGGTGCGGATGTATATAGGTCCGGCAATTATGTACACCATCAATACAGGTTTGCTGCTGCTTATAGTAATACCCGTAATGCTTGATATTAATGTAAAGCTTACGTTATATGTACTTACACCCCTGCCTATACTGGCGGTGGCCATTTTCTACATCAGTAAAAAAATAAATATTAAGAGTGAGCAGGTGCAACGGCAACTGAGCTCAATTAGCACTTACGTGCAGGAGGCATTTTCAGGCATACGGGTACTAAAGGCCTACACGCGAGAGAAAGATTCGCTTGAGCGGTTTTCGGTTGAGGCGAATACCTACCTTAAAAAGAATGAAGAGCTATATCGTATCAATGCCCTCTTTTTTCCATTAATGATATTGTTGATTGGCCTGAGCACTATACTTACCGTCTATATTGGGGGAAAGGAGGTTTTTGCAGGTAGACTTACCACAGGTAACATTGCCGAGTTCATTATGTATGTGAATTACCTAACCTGGCCTGTAGCCTCTATCGGGTGGGTTACTTCGCTGGTGCAAAGGGCGGCTGCCTCCCAAACCAGGATTAACGAGTTTTTGAGTGTGACCCCTGACATTGAAAACCCTTCTGATGAACCCTTACACCTTAAAGGAGAAATTGAATTCAAAAATGTGAGCTTTACCTATCCTGATACAGGAATTAAAGCGCTGGATGATGTTTCTTTTTCACTTCAAGCGGGAAAATCACTGGCTATTATTGGTAAAACCGGAAGTGGTAAATCTACCGTTGCTACCCTTATCGGGAGATTATACAATGCTACTGAGGGTGAAATTTTAATTGATGGAAAACCTATCAATGAAGTCAATTTGCACGACCTGAGAAGGTCGATAGGCTACGTACCACAGGAGGCCTTTTTATTTTCAACTACCATAGGCCGCAACATTGGCTTTGGCATTGGTGATGTGCCCTTTGAGGAAATTGAAAATGCCGCCAAAAATGCAGAAGTACACGAAAACATTGTTGACTTTCCGCAAGGATATGATACAAGGGTTGGTGAAAGAGGTATAACGCTCAGTGGCGGACAAAAGCAGCGCGTAAGCATTGCGCGTGCCATTGCTAAAGAACCTAAGGTGCTGATATTTGACGACTGCCTTAGTGCTGTGGACACTGAAACTGAGGAAAAAATACTGAACAACCTGAAGCGCCTTATTGACCAGCGCACTACTTTAATTATAAGCCACCGTGTATCATCAGTAAAGCATGCCGACAGGATTTTAGTACTGGATAACGGGGTTATAATTGAGGAGGGACGTCATGATGAGCTTATGCAACAGGATGGTTATTACCGATCAATGTATGAGCAGCAACTAATGGAAGAATCTAAAAAAGCCGTATAATTTCTTTAGCCTATTGTAATTGGAGTTTTTTTTTAGTTTTGTCCCAATCAGTAAACCGAAACGAAAAAATGGGCGATCACGATAAGGAAGAAATTCACTCCAAAGTTTTAAGAGCCGGCAGAAGAACTTACTTTTTTGATGTAAGAGCCACCAAGGCAGATGATTATTACCTGACCATTACTGAGAGCAAAAAGCACACTGCTGAAAATGGCAATCAGTTTTACAAAAAACACAAAATTTATCTTTACAAGGAAGACTTTGAGAGCTTCCGCGAGATACTGGAAGATATTACCAATTTTATTGTAGCTGAAAAAGGCACTGAGGTAATTTCTGAAACTCACCAGCCCGACTTCCACAAACACCAGGAAGCTGAATATGCAGAACCGGTGGCCAGCATGGAAATAAAACCAACAGGTACCACTAATGCTTATACGGATGTAAGCTTTGATGATATCTGATTAACTGCAAAAAATACTTCAATAGATAACCGCCCCAATGAAAGTTGGGGCGGTTTTTTTATGCATAAACTTTATCAGGCCTGTACAAGTATCAATATTTCGAAATCCTTTTTTTGGTTAATTCAGACTTAAAACCTTAAAAACTCCTCTGCCTGTTGCTCCAATACCTTTACGGTTGCTTCATCTACTATCATTCCCTTATCATCCATAAGCGCATCCAGGCGGGATATAGGCACCTTTAAAGAAAAAACCTCGGCCCGCAGGTGGTGCATAACATCTGTAAGGTGATCCATGCCGCGAAGGTTACCGGCACGCCCGCTGGCTACTCCAACAAGGGCTACCTTTTTACCTTTCCAAACATGGGGTTTTACAGCATCTAAAAATGCTTTAAAAAGCCCGGGGTAGCTGCCGTTATATTCGGGCGTGATAATAACGAACCTATCTGCGGCCACTATTTTTTCATGGATAATATCTTCCATGCCATGAGTTCGCTTTCCAAATGTATTTGTAATCAGGAAGTCTTCCGGTAGTTCATCCATTTGCAAAACCTCGACCTCCTGCCCCAGGTTTTTCAAAATCTCAAAATATCGGTTTACAACGCTCAAAGTCTGGTTCTTAGGACGGTGCGTTCCACAAATTACAGTTATCATCAGTTTGTTAAAAAATTAATATTCCGGTGGCCTTGCCAAAATCTGTAAGGCCTCATATTATTGTAATTTTGAAGCCCTCTAAAAAGTGATCCCGTAAAGGCCTTACAAGCTGCAAATTACTGCCATATCACTTGTCCGGGGCTTATTTCAGATAGAGTTTTTTAGTAGCATCATAAAAAAATACAAAGGAAGATGGGAAAAATAGTAGCCGTTGCCAATCAAAAGGGCGGTGTTGGAAAAACCACCACAGCCGTAAATCTTGCCGCCAGTCTTGGAGTTTTAGAAAAAAAGGTGCTTTTGATTGATGCCGATCCTCAGGCCAATTCCACTTCTGCCCTGGGTTTTGATCCTGATAATATTTCTATTGGTACCTACCAGGCCCTTGAGCACGAACTCAAGGCCAGCGAAACCATCATAAAAACCAAATCTCCAAACCTTGATTTGATGCCGGCCCAGATTGACCTGGTGGCAGTGGAGATTGAACTGGTTGACAAAGTGGACCGGGAACAGATGTTTAAGCGCGCACTGGCCGAGGTTAAGGATAGCTACGATTACATACTAATTGACTGTGCTCCTTCTTTAGGGCTTATTACCCTTAACGCCCTAACTGCAGCTGACTCTGTAATTGTGCCCATACAATGTGAGTATTTTGCCCTTGAAGGTTTGGGTAAATTACTCAACACCATTAAGAGTGTACAGAATATCCACAATCCCAACCTTGATATTGAAGGGCTGCTGCTTACCATGTTCGACTCGCGCCTGCGCCTTAGCAATCAGGTGGTGGAAGAGGTTCGTACACACTTCCAGAATATGGTGTTCAATACCATTATTCAGCGTAATGTGCGCCTCAGCGAAGCGCCCAGTTATGGCGAAAGCATCATTATGTATGATGCCTCCAGTAATGGCGCGGTGAATTACTTAAATTTGGCCCGCGAATTTTTGGAGAAAAACGAGGCTGTAGAAGAAACCGCCTAGTAAATTACCCACAGGCAGCCATCTGTTGCCAACTAAATACAGTAAAATGAAAAAAGTATTGCTTATAGCAGCGGCTATCATTTTGGGCCTGTCATCTTGCAAGGATGATGAATACAAAGAATACGAGGGAACCTGGGCGGGCACCTACACCGGTGGTGATACCGGTAGCTGGAGAGTGAATGTAGATGATGAGGGCAAAATCACAGGGTTGCTTACGCCAGATTCTCTTGGAAACTTCAACTTTGATATTACCGGAAGCGTAAATACGGATGGAAGTTTATCAGCCGAGGTAAACGTTTTTATAACCACAGTAAATTTTACCGGCACCCTTTCGGGGAACAACGGTAGCGGAGTATGGCAAAACGCAGCCCAGGGTATACAAGGCACCTGGACAGGCACTAAGCAATAGTATTATAGTAAGAGCAGGAATTAACAACTCTTCATTAAAGGATTGAGATAAGAGAATGTCAGCACCAAAAAGAAAAGCAATGGGACGGGGCCTTTCGGCCCTTTTGAAGGAAACCGGAGAAATAAACTCCGCAGCAGATAAAAATGCCGATAAAATAGTTGGTGTAATTGCTGACATTGAGATTGCACAAATCCGGGCCAACCCTGATCAGCCCCGTACACAGTTCAGTAAAGAGGCGCTGGAGGAACTTGCCATTTCTATTCGTGAGCTGGGCATTATTCAGCCTATCACCGTAAGGAAAAACAGCAACGATACTTACACCATTATAAGTGGTGAGCGTAGATTCCGAGCCAGTAAAATTGCCGGTCTTAAAAGTATCCCTGCCTATATTCGTTTAGCTGATGACCAAACCATGCTTGAAATGGCTTTGGTGGAAAATATTCAGCGTGAAGAGCTGGATGCCATTGAAATTGCCCTGAGCTACCAGCGCCTTATTGATGAGTGCAGCCTTACGCAGGAGGCCATGAGTGAGCGCGTAGGAAAAAAGCGCTCAACCATTACCAATTACCTGCGCCTGCTAAAACTGCAACCCATAGTGCAAGCCGGGCTGCGTGATAAAATGATAAGTATGGGCCATGCCCGCGCCATCATTAATATTGAAAATGAGGATGAACAACTGGATATTTACCAGAACATTATAGCTAAAGACCTTAGCGTACGCCAGGTAGAAGATGTTGTACGAAAACTTAAGGATAGGAATGAACCTGCATCTTCTGGCACAAAAACTGCTACTGCCTCGCTGCCTGAAAAATATCAGGAAATACAGGATAACCTGGCCGAAAGGCTGGATACCGATGTAAACCTTATCCGCACTAAGCGCGGAAAGGGAAAAATCGTAATCCCGTTTAAAAATGATGATGAGTTTGAACGTATCTTGAGTTTACTCAAAAATTGAAAATCCAACACTGTACACATAAAATAATACTACGGGCACTGGCCTTTGTGCTTTTGTGCAGTTTGCATTTTTACTCTAATGGCCAAATACTGGATAGCAATGCTGTAGAGGTAAAACCCGATAGCATTGCCCTCTCAAACGAAAGTTTATCAAAAGATACAGCGCAGCTACCCCCGCCAAAGGTTAAAGCCGAAAAAGTAGTAAAAAACGATACGGCAGTGCGCCCTTACCAAAATCCGGGTAAGGCAGCTATGTATGCCGCTGTACTGCCCGGCCTGGGCCAGATTTACAATAAAAAATACTGGAAGCTACCGCTGGTATATGGGGCATTAGGCGCTGGTATCTATGCCATCACTTTCAATCATGATCAGTACCGGATATATCTGGATGCCTTTTACACGCAGATTGATGATGACATCACCAACGACCAGTTTGCAGGCGTATATGATGAGCGGCAGTTGATAGAGTTACAGAACATTTACCGCAGGTGGCGCGATCTTTCAATAATACTTACCGGTGTGGCCTACGGCCTGCAGGTGTTGGATGCCTATGTAGATGCCCACCTGTTTTATTTTGATGTGAGTGACGATCTGAGCCTTAACTGGCAGCCATCATTAATACGAAACCAATACGCCCGGTCAAATGCCTTTGGGGTGGGTATAACACTAAGTTTTAAATGAAAGTAGCGCTTATTGGCTATGGCCAGATGGGTAAAACCATTGAGCAGATTTTAGTAAAGCGAAACCATGAGGTTGTAGCCCGTTTTGGCAGCTCCGGAATTGATAAAGAAGTGCTGAAACAGGCCGATGTAGCAATAGAGTTTACAAGGCCCGAAGCCGCCTTTGAAAATCTGGTGAAGTGCTTTGAACAAAAAATTCCTGTGGTATGTGGCACTACGGGCTGGCTGGCCCGCTATGATGAAGCTGTTAAGCTTTGCAATCAAAGTAATGGAGCTTTGCTGTATGCCTCTAACTTTAGCCTTGGCGTTAACATTTTTTTTGAAATAAATAAGCAGCTTGCGCGTATAATGGAGGCTCACGAGCAATACGACATTAGCATGCAGGAAATACATCATACCCGCAAACAGGATGCGCCAAGCGGTACTGCCATAACTTTGGCTGAGCAAATTGTAGAAAATATTAGCCGCAAGGAAGGTTGGACACTGGAAGAGCAGCACGACCCAAAACAAATAAGTATAGATGCCGTGCGAAAGGATGATGTACCCGGCACCCATACTGTTAACTATCATTCAGAAATTGACTCTATAGAAATTACTCACACCGCCCACGGCCGCAAAGGCTTTGCCCTTGGCGCAGTGCTTGCCGCTGAATTTGTGGCCGGCAAAAGTGGCGTGTTCACCATGAAAGACGTTCTAAACTTTTAACCCGATGAATCTTATTATAATCTTCCTGGCCATTGAAATCATCAGTGGCATACTCACCTTTAACTTTTACAAAGCAGCCGGACGCCAGGCCTGGGAGGCCTTTATTCCCTTTTACAGGATGGTGGTTCTGCTAAAAATTATTGAGCGCCCCTGGTGGTGGGTAATACTCTGCTACCTGCCTGTCGTAGGTAATGTAATGGCCGTGGTGGTTATTTTTGAAATGCTCCACGTATTCAACTACCGCAAGTTGTACCACACCTTTTTGGCCATCCTTACCCTGGGGCTGTACATCGGGTATTTAAACTTTACGGCAAGTCTAACCCATATCGGTCGCGATTTTCAGGATATACGGAGGCATGTCAGCGAACTGGCCGCCTCACTGATCTTTGCCGTGGTTGCCGCAACGGTAATCCGGGCTTACACCTTTGAGGCGTTTACCATCCCAACACCCTCCATGGAAAAATCGTTGATGGTAGGCGATTTTCTATTTGTGAGCAAGATCCAATATGGGTCGCGTACCCCAATGACGCCCCTTTCGCTTCCGTTGGTGCATAACAAAATTCCTTTAACAGGATTTTTAAACAAGCCTTTTGGACTTGACAGTTATAGCGACTGGCCCCAACTGCCTTATTGGAGATTTCCTAAAATAAGTGATGTGGAGCGTGGTGACCCCGTGGTTTTCAATTATCCATCAGAAGATGTACGCCCAATCAATATGGAAGGTAAGGTAAGGCCGATTGATAAACGCGAGCATTACGTAAAGCGCTGCGTGGCTATTGCTGGCGATACACTGCGTATTGTTGATGGGAAAGTATTGATCAATGGAAATGGGCTGGAGATGCCTTTTAGAGCCGATCCGCAAATAAGCTACTATGTACGTACCAAAGGTGGGCCGCTAAATGGCAAGGTGCTTAAGCAGCGCTTTGATATCAATTTTGTATCACAGCAGGAGCAGATGAAGATGAATGAGCTGGCAGGTGCTGCCCGCACTATGTATGAAGATCCAACTTCAGGGACTTATATTTATCTTTTGAATGTGCCTCAATCAGCAGTAGAGGAATTTTCGCAAATGCCCAATATTGAAGAATTTTACCCTGTGGTGGGCAAGGAAAACCTTCAGGCTTATTCTGATTCATTGCCCCCTACCCTTAAGGCAATTTACCAGGATCCGACCAATCAATATCTTTTAGCCAATCAGGATCTCTTTCCAAACCCTAAACCAATTGGCCAGGCACCCTATGTTTATAAATGGAGCAGGGATAATTACGGTCCGCTATATATCCCAAAAGAAGGTGCCCAGATAAGACTGAATAAGGACAATCTTTACAAATACAGCCGGATTATTACCGCTTATGAGCACAACACCCTTGACGTGAGGGACGGAAAGGTTTTTATTAATGAAGAACCAGCAGAGACTTACACCTTTAAGCAAAACTATTACTGGATGATGGGTGATAATCGCCATGCCTCTGACGACAGCCGCTATTGGGGCTTTGTGCCAGAGGATCACATTGTAGGTAAGCCGGTTTTCATCTGGATGAGTTATGACAAATTTGGCGATGGCTTCTTTAATAAAATAAGGTTTGACAGGGTGTTTACCACCGTAAGCGGTGATGGCCCGCGCAGATCGTATTTTATTCCATTTGTGATTGTAGTGGCCGCTATTTACGGTTTTAATTACTGGAGAAAAAAGAAGAAGAAAAACGCTGAAGCCTGATGACCGGGCACTTCAGCACCGCCTACCTTCCTCCTATCGATTGGTTTCGGCATGCCTTGGGCTGCAACACTATCTGCCTTGAGCAGTATGAAAGCTGGCAAAAGCAAACCTACCGCAACCGCTGTTACATTTTAGGGCCTAATGGTGTGCAGATGCTTAACATACCCATTTTGCATAATGAGCACAAAGGTGTGATAGGCACGGTTGAAATTAGCTATGTAGAAAACTGGCAGCGCACCCACTGGCAGGCTATTAAAACGGCTTATGGCTCTGCTCCGTTTTTTGAAATTCTTGGTCCGGAACTGGAGGAGTTTTACAGCCGTAAGATCACCCGCCTTTTTGACTGGAACCTGCAATTGATAAAGCTGATACTTAATTGGCTGGTGGTAGATAAGGACATTACACTAGCTGAAAGCTGGCAACCGGTGGTACAGAATGATTTCCGGGAGGCCTTTCACCCAAAACGAAAAAGCGAAAGTAGCTTTACCGCTTACCCTCAGGTTTTTACTATTGAAGGAGGCTTTGCCCCTAACCTATCCATAATTGATTTGCTGTTTAATGAGGGACCTGCGGCTTTTGATTTTTTAAAAGATTGATAGCCAAAAATAAACGAAGGCGCTAAGTTTAAATAGCGGACTCCGTGTCTTTGCGCCTTTGTGGCAAAAATCTTCTTATATCACAGTCAGTATCTTCCTAAAACAAACAAATCCCATAATTTCGCGACATTCCCTTTTAAAGCATGAAAAAATTTCTCTTTCTACTTATCGCCATTACTGCATTTTCGGAGGTGTTTGCCCAGTTAAATTGTAATGAAGAATTTACCTGCCGTGTTACCGCTCCTTCAGGGATGCGGATGCGGAAGTCGCCCTCACTAAAAGCCGGTGTAGCCGGCAGCGTACCCTACGACAGCCTGGTAACCGCCTGCCGCGAAACCTTTGGCAGCATGACTTATGAAGAACAACAGGGCTTCTGGCGTAAGGTGAGCTATAAGGGCGCTGTAGGTTATATGTTCGATGGCTTCCTGGAGATTATTGCAGCCGAGGGCCAAAAGGACGAACGCTACGAAAAACTCAGTGAGTTGGGCGATTCTACGGAAGTGGGAGAACAAAATGAGGAAAAACCAAAAACAGACCCTAAGCCGGTAACTTATCCTGAGGGCGAAAAACCCGGTATTGCCAGCACCACGTACTCTACCGTATTTGATTTTTTAACCGAGGCCTACAACTACTGTGGTGACGTTCAAAAGCTCGACCCTACCCTGCTGTGGTATGGCTTTTACCCTAAGGAGGAAAAAGGCGGTACCAACATCCGCATAAAGCAAGTGGAGCTTGATATTGTAATGAGTAAGATAAAGGTGGGTAAAAAGATGGAGTTTGACATTGAAACTGATCAGGAAGAACGCAGTATTTTTTTACTGGGCTTAAACCGCCCGCTGGAAATTGAGGAGATCAGCATACCTGACCATGCCGAAAAGCTTAGGTACGCAGGCCGCAAAGTGTTCCCCGGGCAACAGCTGGAACTAAATGCCCCACCCCTTATGATGAAGCTGAGTGCTACGGGTGCTGTAACCTCCTCTGGCGACTGCCCTGAGCTTAAAGACTACAAGCTTACCCTTAGCGGTGAAAAATACGGCCAAACGCTAAAGCAGGACATCACAGCCGAATTGCTGTTTAAAGGACAATGCGGAATGCCCGAGGTGTATTGGTATGGCGACTTTACCGGAGATGGTGTTCCCGAGATTATATTCGTATCCGTGTATGACGAAAAAAACCACTTTACCCTGTTTATAAGCGACCCTGCCAGCGAAAAGGTTTTGCTTAAAAAGCAAGGGGAATGGATAATTGATAAATGCTATTGAAGTACGAGGTTGGAAATACGAAGTACGAAGTGGGGAGAGTTGAGAGTAGGGAGTTTGGAAATGGTACAACGCGGACCGGCCTTCAAGAAAATATTCCTTTTGATTGAAATTTACCTTTAGAGAGTTCGGGAAGTTCCGAACTTGCTTCGGAAATCACCCGAAGGAATTTAAGGGAAATGAAAATCGAGAGAATATTTTATTGTAAGCCTTGACTTTTTTGGTTCTTTTTGTGTCACCTGAGCAAAAGCGAAAGCACGAGCTTGCGAGTAACCAAAAATGAACAGAATAAATAAGAGATATTTTAGGCTAAATACAATTATAGTTACCCAGCCAACATTGTACATCCAACAATAAGAAAACATGAGCCAAGACATTGAATTCAACAAAAGCGAAGACCATCTGAAGCTGATGGTATCTGAAGTAAAATCAAAACTGGAAAAGATTTACCTGGGCGGTGGCGAAAAGCGTATGGAAAAGCACCGTGCCAAAGGCAAGATGACCGCCCGCGAGCGCGTTGCCTACCTTTTGGATAAGGATATGCCCCAGATTGAAATCGGAGCTTTTGCGGGATACGAAATGTACCAGGATCATGGTGGTTGCCCGGCAGGTGGCGTTGTGGTGATCATTGGATATATAAAAGGCAAAATGTGCATAGTGGTAGCCAATGATGCCACTGTAAAGGCCGGTGCATGGTTTCCCATTACAGCTAAAAAGAACCTAAGGGCGCAGGAAATTGCGCTCGAAAATCGCCTTCCTATTATCTACCTGGTAGATAGTGCCGGGGTGTACCTGCCCATGCAGGATGAAATCTTTCCCGATAAGGAACACTTTGGCCGCATATTTCGCAACAACGCTATTTTGAGTTCGGAGGGTATTACCCAGATTTCGGCCATTATGGGCAGTTGTGTGGCCGGTGGTGCCTACCTGCCTATTATGAGTGATGAAGCCCTGATTGTAGAAAAAACAGGTAGCATCTTTTTGGCCGGTTCCTATCTAGTGAAAGCCGCTATTGGCGAAAATATTGACAATGAAACCCTGGGGGGCGCTACCACGCATTCGGAGATTTCCGGGGTAACCGATTATAAGAGCAAGGATGACCCCGATTGTCTGAAATCCATCAAGAATATCGTAGATAAGATTGGTGACTTTGACAAAGCCGGGTTTAACCGCATAAAACCCGCCAAGCCTGCTAAAGACGAAAAAGAGATTTACGGCATACTGCCCATTGAGCGCACCAAGAATTACAGCATGCACGAAATTATTTACCGCCTGGTGGATGATAGCGAGTTTGAAGAATACAAGGAGGGCTACGGCAAAACCATTATTACCGGCTATGCCCGTATTGACGGCTGGGCCGTGGGCATAGTGGCCAATAACCGCGAGCTTATAAAAACCAAAAAAGGCGAAATGCAGTTTGGCGGAGTCATTTACTCTGACAGTGCAGATAAAGCCAGCCGCTTTATCGCCAACTGTAACCAAAAGAAGATTCCGCTGGTGTTTTTACAGGATGTAACCGGCTTTATGGTAGGCAGCCGCAGTGAACATGGCGGAATAATTAAGGATGGCGCTAAGATGGTAAACACCATGAGCAACTCCGTAGTACCCAAGTTTACGGTAATAGTAGGCAACAGCTATGGTGCCGGAAACTATGCCATGTGTGGCAAGGCCTATGACCCGCGCCTAATTGTGGCCTGGCCTACGGCCAACCTTGCGGTAATGGGTGGTT
This sequence comes from Schleiferiaceae bacterium, assembly GCA_963758205.1. GTDB lineage: Bacteria > Bacteroidota > Bacteroidia > Flavobacteriales > Schleiferiaceae > Owenweeksia. The sequence continues at coordinate 163,992 of CAVWUM010000005.1, read as the reverse complement.
CACAAGCCGCTAAGGTGCTGCTGCAAATAGAAACCGCCAGCCTTAAAGCTAAAGGTGAAACCATAACCCCCGAAGTAGAAAAAGAACTGCTTGACCGTATAATGGCCAGCTACGAAAAGCAAACCAAGCCCGAGTACGCAGCCGCCCGCCTGTGGGCCGATGCGATTATTGACCCACTGGAAACCCGTAAGTGGATTAGTATGGGTATAGAGGCTGCAAACCATGCGCCTATTCAGAAGAGGTATAATCCTGGGGTGGTGCAGGTTTAAATAAAAAAAGAAATGGAAAAAATATATTTAAAAAACTATAAAGGTTTTACCGATCAGATTCTTAACCTATGTGACGTAAATTTCCTCGTGGGAGAAAATAGTACTGGAAAAACCTCGCTTCTTAAAATAATTGGATTACTATCAAGTAGGGAATTTTGGTTTGATTCTGAGTTTACCAATAGTGATTTGGAGTTAGGATATTTTGAAGAGATATTGAATAAATCTTCGAGTGATAATCATTTTAGAATTGCCACGGAGAAGTTAATAGAGGAAGAAGGCCAACAGATTTTGGCACGAGTTCTTTTTGAGTGGAAAGAGGAAAATTCGCTACCAAAGATTCATCGTGTCAAATTAAATCATTCAGGGTATGACTTACTAATTACACTAACCAATAAGCAAATAAGATATAAGTTTAAGAAAGAAGCAAAGAGGAGTTTTGAAAACTGGGTAAGTGATTTCCGTTTTTCCTCCAAGCATAGGGTTCTTAAAATAGCCTTTAACATGCCCATATTCCTAACACTTACTTTTGTCGAAGAACACTTTCGAAAATTTGTAGACATTGATAAAAACTCCGCTCACACACCTACAAATAGAGCATTATATTCACAATACAAATGGTTAGCTCCTGTAAGGGCCAAACCTAGAAGGATTTACGAGTCATATAAATCTAAATATTCACCTGAAGGGAATCATATTCCAACCTTGTTAAAGAACCTTTTACACAAAACCCGTAGCAAAAGCAGATTCTCGTCTAATTGATATTTTGAAGAAATTCGGAGAAGACAGTAAACTCTTTGATACAATTCACATTAACGAGCTTGGAGAAAAAGAGAGCAGTCCCTTTGAAATTATTGTTAAGTATAAAGATATTGAAGTTAGGTTGCCTAATGTTGGATATGGCGTATCCCAAGTGCTACCAATACTAATTGAAATACTATCTTCAAATCACACCACCTTTTCAATTCAACAACCTGAAGTGCACTTGCACCCACGTGCACAATCTGCAGTAGGTAGTTTTTTACATAAGGCAAGCGTAAATGATAATAACAAATTCATTATTGAGACGCATAGCGATTATACAATCAATAGATTTAGGCACTCTTTATCTATTAGCCATAATGAGGAAGGAAAGAGCGATGTTAGTGCCAAGGTTTTATTTTTCGAAAGAGAAGGAAATATTAATAAAATTTCTGAAGTAAACATAAAAAGTAATGGTGAGTATGAAGATGATTTACCCTTTGCGTACAGAGATTTTTTCATTGACGAGGAACTCCGAACGTTGAGTATTTAAGGTTATGCCAATTATCATAGATACTAACTGCCTATCTGACGTTTTTTCAAGAAAGGCCCATTCTCACGAAGATTTTAAACCTGTCCTAAACTGGATACTAAATGGCAAAGGCCTTATAGTTATGGGAGGAACTAAATATTTGAAAGAATTGAGGGGAGCAGCAAAGTTTCTTACCATAATTCGGCTATTAAATGACATTGGAAAAGTAGTTCAAGTAAATTCCGTGGCAGTTGATAAGCTTCAAGTGGTGATGGAGGAGAAAATTAATAACCCAGACTTCGATGACCCACATTTGCCTGCCATAGTTATTGTTAGTAAATGCCAAATAATATGTTCAAAAGACCACAGAGCGATTGGTTTTGTTACAAAACCTAATCTTTATCCTAATGGTATAAAAGCTCCGGTCTTTTATACCTCTGGCAGAAATATTGATTTGCTTTCTGACAAGTATGTAAATGACTGCTTCAAGCCTCTCTTAAAGGCTAATAAGTCCAGTCTAGAACTAGTGTCAAAAACACTTCACCAGCTTGAATAACTCCAGATTGAACAACCCCTCACTCCAAACCGAGTTGAACGCTGGCGCGAACGTCCTCGCTCGTAGTGCCCCGCTCTCGCGCGAGTCCCTTCGCATGGTTTAACTCTCAATTTGTATTAACATCCTCAGGTCAAGGCCCCCGAAACAGGCAACTACCTGCTGGTTTGATGCTGTAATCCGTGAGGATTCAAACTCCTGAATATAGTTGGGCAGCAAATTGATGCGGCCTTGCCACCAAACCTGCTTGGACTTCAATACGTTTCTTGATTCCCCCCGCTGGCGCGAGCGTCCCGCTCGTGCTACCCTCAAAAACTTACATTTCAGACTTCAAAAATTTTTGAGTTTATTTAATGTCTAAAACTCGAACTACTATGCCTGATAAGCATCCAAATACTGAAACACCTGAAGAACTTGAAAGAAGGGCCTATACCATGGCCTGGAAGTTTAAAAACTCCAACATGGAAGAAGAGGTGATTTATGCCAAACTGGAAAAACAGGGCATTCCAAAGGAGTTAGCGCTTGAAGCAGCCCACAACATAGTTTTAGAACGAAAGAAGGATTTGGTTAAAGAGGAAAGGCCATTCTTTAATGTTGCACTATTACGAATTGGTTTGGGAATGTTGGTCGCGTTAATCTATGCTATAGTCTTTCCGGGCTCTTATATTGTTCCTGTAGGCTTTTTTGTGGGCGGTGTTATTTTGGCCTTGGCATCCTGGAGTAAAATGAAATTATAGATATATCCGTTGGCCGACAATTGCCGTCCATGAGTCCCTTCTACATTGGCAGGTAATTGCTCATATAGAAATGTCCCAAATATTACTTTGTAAACTTCTTCATTTTCATCTTCTTTAAGAAAGCTGGCTTGATCTTGGATTTTAATGGATTGTACTCATCCATATTGTCATGCTGAAACCAAAGTACCTCTCCCGTACCTGCCTCTAAGACAACAGTAAAAACAGAACCACTGCTGTTGGCAGTATAAAAGTAGGCGTATTGCGTTTCTTGTTTATTTATTGCTTCTTTGACTTTGTTTGGTGATACAACTTCAAATTTAAAAGGATATACCTTTTCAAAAGCCTCTGTATCTCCGGCATATTCTTCATTTACGTTGTTGGTCTCTATCAGCAATGTTTTATCCGCCAATTTACCTCTGTTCTTAACAAAGGTTTTTTTTAACCACGTATCCGAAAGGGCATTGTAAGTCTGTGCCTTCTTAAAGGTCAGTTGTAGTGAGCGCATTAGGTCAGGAAATTTGTAGGCGAAACTATAGCCACCATCATTTGGCTCTCTATCATTGTCGAACATGATATACCCTAGTCCATTCCCGCTCACATCAAGTTTACCAGTCTTGAGGTCCTTCTCGAAAGTAGCTACTACATGTAATTTTAAAAACTCTACTTTTTCGCCATCCTCAAAATAGCTCCAGGTAACAAACATCATAAAAGTATAGTCTGAATTTCCGATATAGTCCTTATATTCGGTACTACCCACCACCTTATAGGGGGTATAAGTCCAGCATTCTTCCAAGGCACTTTCTACCAGTGAATCCAAAAATTCATTACCCACTTTCACATATAGCATTGTAGACTTTTTTAAAGTCTCATATTCACGAGTAGTCATGGTACTAAATTGCCCGTGAGCATTTGACGCTAAAAATAAAATCGTACATAAACTAAAAAATGCTTTTTTCATAATAGTCTCGGTAGTTAAACTTGAAGTTATTAGAGGTGAAAATTAATTCAGCAAGTTGGAAAAAATAATCAAATCCTAATTTAAGTTCACCAACTTTATTTCCAGTTGGCGCGGACTTGCAGTGCGTGACACCTTACCACAAACTCCTTACTCAGCAAAACTAATCTCTTTTGGATAGATCATCTGCCTGGTAAGCAGACGGTCATAGGATATCTAGCTTCTGAGTAAACGCCTGGTGTCGTTGTTACTTCTCCGATAGCGAAATGCAACAGTATCGAAGCATCAACGGCTAGCGGAGACGAAAATTCGATATTCACCCTTCGATACACCCCGAAAGCTTTCGGGGCACTCAGGGTGACAGAGCTTTTCGCACACAACCGTGCTGTAGTGTCATGCTGAGTGATTCTGGTCTCGGCTCAGCCGAGAGAAGAATCGTATCGAAGCATAAACGGCTCGCGGAGACGAAAATTCGACACCCACCCTTCGATACACCCCGAAAGTTTACGGGGTCTTCAAAGTGACACGGCATTTCGTTCAAAACCGAGCAGCAGTGTCATGCTGAGTGATTCTGACCGGAGAGAAGAATCGTATCGAAGCATAAGCGGATCAGAGGGATGACATTTCATCACCCACCCTTCGATACAAAATTTCTCCGCTCTGCTGCGAAAATTCACTCAGGGTGACACAACACTTTAGTAAAAATGAAAATATAGTGTCATGCTGAGTTTTTGGTTCCGCGAAAGCAAGAGACAAAAGTATCGAAGCATAAACGGTTAGCGGAAACGAATCTTTCTACTAGTGCAGCTTTTTGCTGCTAAATAAACCGCCCTAAGACAACGCCTCCGGACTTGGCGAGCTACCTGCCGGTTTGCTTTTGTCTTCCGGCAGAGGCACAAACTCCTGGTTGTCGTTGGGTGGAAGTATTATGCGACCTTGCTTCCAGTCTTCCTTGGCCTGCTCTATACGCTCCTTGTGGCTAGAAACAAAGTTCCACCAGATGAAACGTTCACCCAGCGGTTCTCCACCGAGTAGCATCAAGGTAGTGTTTTCTGTGGCGGTAATCAGCGGGTCTTCATATTTGGTAAACACCAGCATCTGCCCCTCTTCATAGGTAGTTCCGGAAATATTGACTTTACCTTTCACAATATAAAATCCCCTTTCGCTATGGTTTTTGGGGAGGTCAAATTTGGCACCTTTATCAAGTACTACGTGCAGGTAAAATAGTGGTGAATGCGTTTTTACATCCCCTTTTAGGCCATAGGCATCTCCGGCTATCAGCCGCATCCATATACCTTTATCAGTAAAAACGGGGAGTTGATCAGATGTATAGTTATTAAACGAGGGCAAGTCCTCCTCTACCGCTTCTGGCAATGCTACCCAGGTCTGTATCATTTCCAGGCCCCCATTGAGGGCCGAAGGATCTTCAAATCTTTCGGAATGTGAAATACCGCGCCTGGCCGTCATCCAGTTTACCTCACCGGGCTTAATTATCTGCTCTACGCCCAGGCTATCGCGGTGGGTAACCTGCCCGCCAAAAAGGTAGCTTACAGTAGAAAGGCCAATATGAGGGTGTGGCAAAACGTCCAATGCCGAAGGCTTTGATGGTACATCCTTAATTGGCCCGGCATGATCCATAAAGATAAAAGGGCCAATCATTCTCTTTTTATGGAAGGGAAGAATGCGCTTCACTTTTACAGCTTCACTTATAGCTGCAGCGCGGGCTTGAATAATGATTTCAGGCATGGGTGAAAATTTAGAGTGAAAAGATAGTGGAAAAAGCAATGATGGGTCTGCAGTATATCTTGAAAGCGATCAGTAATATGCATGATTATAGCCTACCTCTTCTTGCTAACCCGAATACTTACCAACCAGCTCTAAATAATCAGTTGCTATTGAGGCTGGCCGGTTTACTAGTATTTTTGGGGTGTTTTTTGAGTTTACAACAAACTTGACCTTAGCTGGTACTACAATCCGATTATCTATTAATAAGAATCCCTACGAAATGATCACCTCATCCAGTTTTTTTAAATGCCTGTTTCTTACGGCATCAGTTCTAAGTTCTACCGTTGCATTTTCGCAAGGCCTTATTTCCAAAGCGCTTAATGCAAATAGCCATAGCCATGATACCCTGGTAGGCTGTGGAAGCCATGAACTTATGCAACATGTAGATCATAAAACTCCGGGGTTCATGGAGGCTTCCAACCAAATGCTTAAAGACATTCAGCAAGACGGCAAATCGCTAAATAAAACCAGTGGTGCCATACTACGTATTCCCGTAGTATTTCACATAGTGTATAATGATACTGCGGCCAGCCTTCCGGATTCAGTAATCCAGAACCAGCTTAGGGTGCTTAATGAAAATTTCAGGCGGCAAAATGCTGATACCAACAAAACCAGGGCAGCTTTTAAGCCTATTGTGGGCGATAGTGAAATAGAATTTGTACTAGCCTCTAAAGATCCCAACGGAAACCCAACAACCGGAATTACCCGCACTTACTCAAGCATAAAACACTTTGGAGGTATTCTACCTTATGATCAAACCCAAACCCAGCAAATACAAGCATGGGTTAATGACAGTTTGTTTTATAACTTTTTCAGATTAACACAGGATAGCCTGGGCGGAAGAAGTGGCTGGGATCCAAATTATTATGTAAATGTATGGATTGGTGACCTTCGGATTTTTGAACCTAAGTTTAACAACTTTGAGGAGCTGGTTTACTTCGGGCTGGCCACTCCACCTGCCAACCATCCCAATTGGCCGGCTAGCATCTATACAGCTTTAAATGGCTTCCATGAGGGAATTTTATTGCATTACCCTGTGGTAGGTTCCAATAATCCTAATTTCTTTCCGGCCCCTTACCAAAGCTATAATATACCCGTTAAAACCGGCAGAATGCTGGTACACGAGGCAGGACACTATTTGGGGCTTCGCCATATTTGGGGAGATGGAGGCTGCAATGCAGACGACTTTATTAAGGATACTCCACGTAGCAGCCAGGCCAGTACTTACAATTGCAATCAAGTGGCCAATACCTGTGTAGATACTATACTGGGTGCTGACCTGCCCAATATGGTGGAGAACTTTATGGACTACTCCAGTGGCCATTGCCAAAACTCTTTTACACTGGGCCAAATAGATGTAATGCGCACCGTGCTACAAAGTTATAGGCCCAACTTACTACATAACAGTACGGTAGAGTACTCATCTAAAAATAACATCCATTTTTACCCCAACCCTACTGCCGGGGCGCTTACGCTAGAGTTTGAATCAGTGAAGCGCCATATTTCCATAAAAGTAATATCGGTGAATGGCCAAACGCTTAGCTCCCGTACCTACACGGATACTAAAGAGATAAACTTAAAACTGAATGAGAAACCCGGCTTGTACATCATACATGTTGAAGCCGACCAGGAATTGGCTTCGTTTAAGGTTATTAGGGAGTAGTTGCAGGTTTATAAAAAATGTTGCCGGATGGCACTAAAACAAAAGCCCGCTGTAATGCGGGCCTTTGTTTTAATAGTTGTTTATTCTAATTAATAACAAGCTTACCTGTATATAAAGGGTTCTGATTACTATCCACTACTTTACAAGTGTACATACCTACTGAGTTGTTGGCGAGATTAAGGGATATCTTGTTGCTATCGCTATTTGTTGCTCTATATACCAACTTACCGGCCATGTCTCTAACCTGTATTTCCACCAGGCCTGATTGCTGACCAAGATCAAGGGTAAACTCTCCATTGCCCGGGTTGGGATATAGTTGTGGAGTAAAAACCTGAATTTTCTTTAGGCCAATAGTGTTCAATGAGTCCAGCTGAGCGGGAGTGTAAACGCAGTCAAAAATTTGTACATCATCTATCTTTCCTGTAAAATATCTGCGATTTTTTGTCCTATCAGTTCCAATAACGGTTTCAGGGTTGGGCGAAGCCGTACTGCCTAGCGATGAAGGTGTACCAACATATTTTAGTTGACCATCAAGGTAATACTTTGTTTCTGTAGCACTTCTTGTAATCACTACATGATACCATTGCAAAATTGCTAAGTTGTTACCTATTATATTTCCACCATCGCCACCCGCATTGCCTACAATTGCACCGGATGAATTTATGGCTATAGAAAATGATCCGTAAGTAAGACTTGATGCATCCTGATTAATAATAGTTTGCTCATTGAGATTGGTAAGAAAGAACCAAACCGATACTGTCCTATCCTGAAAGTCAAAGCTGGTCTGTGAATCAAGGTATGATAACCCATCAAAAAATGCGGCTTTATTTGGGTTATTGAATCGGTCAGTAGTAAATGTTACACCTTGATTTACCAGAGTATTGCCATTTGAGCTGCTATCGGCAAAATTGCCATTAAACAGGTATTCCGCTTGCAGACATTGAGCTGAAAGTTGCCCCAGCCCACTTAATAACAAAATTGCACAGATTCTATAAAGCATAGTTGTTTGAGTTTGTTTGTAAAAAAAATACAAATGTAAAAATGTAGTATTAAGTGTATGAAATGTAAAAAAGCCCTACTGAACCATAAACACAGCTGCAGCCCAACTTGGCTAGCGAACTAATATTACCAGATTAAAATTTCTACTTGGGCTATTATTATATTGCACTTTACCAATCTCCTTCCCAAATCACACCCTAAAATGAAATCAAAAAAATGGCTGCTCATTATACCCGCAATAGTATTGCTAGCTATGGGGCTGGCCTTATTCTGGCCCAGGTATTATAAAGTACCCCAAGCTAAATTACGGCCCGGTACCCGGTATTGGGATTTACCTACCGGGTCAACAATAGCGTACTTTAAAACTATCCCTAAACGAAACAAACAACTTTGCCCTGTAATTTACCTGCATGGTGGGCCTGGCGGTTTTATTACGGATGAGCAAGTCAATTTTTTTGGTGAACTAAGCCAGGAAGGTTACAGCGTTTACCTCTATGACCAAATTGGCAGCGGATATTCTGAAAGACTGGAAAACATAAAAGAATACACAGCCACCCGGCATTTGGCAGACCTTGAAGCCATTGTGCAAAAGATAGGTGCCGAAAAGGTTATCCTCATTGGGCAATCATGGGCGGAATACTTGCTGCACTATTCGCTGCTGAGCATCCCGAAAAAACAGAACGCATGATATTGATGTGCCCGGGCCCGCTGGTACCAATAAATTCTAAAGTGTTTGGGGTGAATGTGCCAGACAGTCTTGATTTAAAAAAACCACTTTACTCAAATAGGGCAGCCAATCATAAGATGGCAACATGGCGCAGCAAAGCCATACGTTTTTTTGCACTTAATTTTTTGACCAAGCTGGCTAGTGATGAAGAAGCAGATGCCTTTCAAAACCATCTGAACTTTGAATTGCAAAAAAGCACGGTGCTAGATTCTACTAAACTACCTGGCCTTATAAACGGTGGTGGATACTATGCCCAGCAAATGACCGTAGCCAGCTTCAACCATGTGAAAGACCCAAGACTAAACCTCCCTGACTCAATAACACCAACACTACTATTGAAGGGCCAATATGACAATCAGCCATGGGGCGCTGCAGATGAGTATTTGAAGTTATTTACCAAAAATCAATTTATGCTGATAGAAAATGCCGGGCACGCCCTTTATTTGGACAAGCCGGATTTAACTATGAAAGCCATAAAATCTTTTTTAAGTATCCAATAGTATTACTATGGCACAACCCGCATTGCTTGGCAAGGCTTACCTGGGGCGTGCAAGCATTTCAATTTCATGGGGATGTTTTACTATATTGGATCAATCAAATCAAAAACAACCACTATGAAAAGATTGTATTCTTTAGCACTAAGCCTTACCTTAATATTGGCCTTTAGCATTTCGGCCCAGGTACCCTACATCACTAAAGAGTTTACTGATCAGATAAAATCGCGAAAGCTATATGTGGTTGAAACAGGCTACCCCAAATTTGATAAGGCAATGGAAGAAGCCTTTAAAAAATACTGGACATTTAATGATGAAGTGGTTTTTGCACCGCTCGCAGCTATTCCATCAAAGGCCTATCCGGTTTCATTAATATCATATACACAAACACTGGTAACAGATTATGGCAATGGCCTTGAAAAGAAGCAGGAAGTGGGCCATGCCTATAAACTGGGATTTTCTAATGAGGAATTTGCATGGGGCATTGGCTTTAGTAGATTATCTGTATATGAAGAGTATGACCTTGCGGATGTGGTTAAGCGCCTCAACTTTTTGATGTTTGAAGTTGAAAAAGTAGGCTCATGGAACAAAGCATGGGGATCAACTAAAAATAGCTATGCAGCCAAATTAAAAGATAAGGTGCTCTACATCGATTCGCGGTTTTTGAAGGATAAACTAACAGAAGATAAAATAGCAGAGATTTACCCTCTTAAGTTTAAAGTAGTAGAGTTTAAAGAACTGGAAGAGGCTGTATTAAATAGCGATCCTAATGTGGCTTACCTTAATGTGGTGGAAGAAAAACCTAACCTGTTTGTGCATTATATATGCGATGCTGAAGATGGAACTATATACACGCATAAACATTCTACAATACAGGCTCCTGCTACTTCGGGCATACTGCTTGACACACAGATTGGACCTGGAGATTTAAAAAAGATTGTAAAGCTTATTGCGAAGGCGCTGTAGATTAAAGAGGTAAAGGATTTTAGTTCTCCGCATCCTGTGTAGGTTGCCAACAATATGTGAGCAAAATTTATTCACAAATCGGTTGTAATCAGGATTATCCGCTTATTTTTAGCCCACCTCTAGCCTAACTATGAGATTTATACTACTTGTACTACTAAGCTCATGCATCTTTTGCCTTAATGCGCAAAGGAAAATAAAACCCCGGTGCGCACTCAGATTTTGCTGGATAGTGCAGAAGCAAGACTTGATGCATCTGACTATAACAGCGTAAATACACTGCTGAACAAGGTGCGGAACCGATTGGATTCAAGTAGCCAGCCTCGGCTACTCTATAACTACCATAAACTTTATGGCAGCTATCTTTTTGAAACGCGGAATATGCCAGCCGCACAAAATGCGTTCAGAATAGCACTAAAAATCTCACAAAAGTTAAATGACTCATTAAATATTGCCCGGCCAATTCTGAGCTCGGTAAAACCTACACCCTGCAGGGTGATTATAAGGAGGCTCTCAATTATTATGAACGTTCTCTCTCCTACTTTCCAGCTGGTGAAAGAGATTCTCATACCAATACCCTGATGAATATGTCGCTGGCCTACAAAGGAGCTAATCAGTACGATAAAGCCTTATCAGCGCTGGCACAGGGTAAGCCCCACTATGAGCAGAACAAGGATTTTAAAAGCCTTGGTGTGTTGGAGAACAACATTGGCGAAATATACAGGGATAACTTGGAGACCTTGAACAAGCCAAAGCCCATTACCATAGGGCTATAGAAGCAAATACCAAAGCTAATAGCGAGTCCGGCCTGGCCCGAAACTATCATAACCTGGCCGCTGTTTTTCTAACGCTTGAACAACAGACAGCGCCCTGTACTACGCGCGCCTATCCATGGATATAAAAGAAAAGCTGGGCGATGAAGGAGGTATGGCTTCGGCTACTTTAATGTAGCTGATGTTTATTTTCAACAAGGGGATTACGAAGGGGCCATAGAGAATTTTGAAGAGTCATTGGCCACCAGTGAAAAGTTTCAGCTTATGGGAGGGCATATATTACAATAGCCTGAAGTTGGGAGAAGTCTACCGCAAAAAAGGTAAGCTGGATAAGAGCGAAACTTACCTGCTTAAAGCAAGCAAAGTAGCAGAAGGTTCAGAAGATTTGCAGATTATTGGCATAACGCCTACAATGAGCTTTATCAACTGTATAAAGTTAAGGGCGATTATAAAAGCGCCCTTGATTATCACGAAAAACTACAGTGGGCTGGTGATAGCCTTGCAGGCCTTAAAGCCGCTCAAAACCTTGATGAACTGAGAACACAATATGAGTCAGACCTTGCCAAAACTGAAAATGAGGTACTAAAGGAAAAAGAAATGGCCCAGGAGGCCCGTATCTCTCTACCAAAGTAAAATGCTGTACCTCTTTGTGGCCTCTATTATTTTATTGATACTGGCAGCCGTATGGCTGATAAGTGTACAACGCCAGCGCAATAGTGCCCTGGCTAGTAAATTACGAGGGAAGGCAGCCCTGGAAATTCAACATCAAAAACTGAAAGGAAAGTGAAGAGCGTTTACAGAAAACAAATGACCTTAAAAACAAAATCCTCTCAGTATTAGGCCATGACTTAAGGAATCCTCTTAATAACATATCAACACTGCTAAGTACGGCTACATCAGCAAACCTAAGCCAGAGTGACCTTACAGAGATATTGAATTATTTGAAGAAGGAAACGGATGTGAGCCATATAATATTAAAGGAGATTTTGGCTTGGGCACGCCTTCAGATGGATGAAGAAGGGGGTAAAAACATCGAACCTATAGATGCCCACGAGCTAATTGAAGAAATTATTGCAGTGCATAACCATAAAGCTCAGGAAAAACTGATTGCATTCAATACCACAAATGGCGCTGTTGAATTCTTTGGGCCGACCGCAACCAAATGAAGAGTGTATTTAGTAACCTGGTGTTTAATGCTATAAAATTCAGTAAAAAAGCCGGGCAGATAACCGTTGATATCAGTCAAAATGAAAATGAGGTGATTTTTAAGATAACTGACAGCGGAAAAGGCATTGACGCAATGGTGCTTGAAAACCTCAATAAACGTAATAAGATAATTTCTGAAGACGGCACTGGTGGAGAACGTGGTACAGGTATAAAGGCTCACGCATTGTAAATGACTTTGTGGAAGATCACCATGGTAGCCTATGCTTTGAAAATAATACGGAAGGCGGGGCAACGGTAACGGTCAAAATCCCGCTAAGGCAAAACAAAACCTCATAGTTCTCACTCCATAAATGAATGGTATTTCAATAAAGCGTAGCGTCCACCGTTTCGTATAAAACTCTTTTTTATGAAACCATTTTTGATTCTTGCGTCCCAGCCTTTTAGGACACGTAAGCTATAGTCAAAATCAATTTGGTTTAAAAGCAGCACTTGGAGAAAGCCCCCTAACCAGTAATCTAAATTTTGGAAGGGGGCATCAAAGTAGTCGGCACCCTCTTTTGAGGCAGGTGCCTTTGAAATGTTTAGCCTTTCAAAAACGTCAAAACTTGGCATTGAATTCTTAATTTCCCAAATGAGCGGTATTGAAAATTTTAGTTACGATGTGGTAGATCAGGATGGCATAACACAGGAAGAGTTTTTTAATATAACACGTGGTATAACCTATATAAGCATTCCAATTTATTATGGATATAAGTATAAGAGAATAGCTTTGTACGGTGGATTTCAGGGCTCGGTTGCCATAAGTAGCTGGAGCAGGTTAAATGGTACTATACCCGGAAATCCCTTGCGAGAAATTGGTTTTGTAAGCAGGGGACGATCAGGTTTAACTTAAGCGGCTCTTTCTTTTGGTTCAAGGTTGGGGTTGACCCTTACTATAACTGATAAGGTATCATTTGATGCACATTATGATGATGGGCTAACCAACGTATCATATGTAACAGGTTTCGAAAGTATGGATCCGCGTGTGAGACAAATTACATTTGGTTTTAGGTACTCGCTTTGTAACCATTGACGAAGCCATAAACCAGACAGGAAGGCCAAAACGATCCTATACCCAAAAGCCTTTAACCGTACTTTTGCCAAAATTTGTTTCGATGTCCACATTCCAGGATTTAACCTCCCCAAACCTCTACAGAATGCTATTACTGATTTAGGTTTTGAAAAACCTATCCCATCCAGGCCGAGGCATTCTCGGCAGTGCTGTCTGGCAAAGACATGGTAGGTATAGCGCTCGAACCGGTACTGGTAAAACCTTTGCTTACCTGCTTCCCATACTTAAAGAGCTTACCTACTCCAAACAGTACACCCCAGAATTTTAATTCTGGTGCCAACCAAGAACTTGTAGTACAAGTGGTGGAAAAAGCTGAAAAGCTTACTAAATACATGAATACCCGGATTTTAGGTGTATATGGTGGTGTGAACATTAATACCCATGCCCGCCAGGTTATGGAAGGGGCGGATATTATTGTGGCTACTCCGGCCGTTTCTAGATCTGGCCCTGAGCCGCGCTTTACAGTTAAAATCAGTTTATAAACTCGTGATTGATGAAGTCGATGTGATGCTCGATTTGGGTTTATATTTCAACTACCAATATTTTTGAACTGTTGCCGGAGCGCAGGCAAAACGTAATGTTTTCGGCTACTATGACGGAGGAGGTGGACAGGCTGATTAAGTGACTTTCTCTATACACCCAATAAAATTTCAATTCCAGTAAGCGGTACACCGCTGGAAAATATTTCGCAACAATGTTATTCCGTAAAAAACTTTTACACCAAAGCCAATTTACTCATTCACCTTTTAGCGGATAAGGATGAGTTTAAAAAAGTGCTAGTTTTTGCTATCCAATAAAAGAAGTGCGGATAGGCTCTACAACAAGCTGGACGAGGAATTTCGCTCTCAGGTTTGTGTGATTCACTCCAACAAAACTCAAAACTACAGGCTACGCTCCATTGAGGATTTTGACAACGGCAACAACCGTGTTTTAGTTACTACTGATGTTATGGCCCGTGGCTCGACCTACGAAAAATCAGTCATGTTATAAATTTTGATACACCCCGCTATCCTGAAAACTATATCCACCGTATTGGGCGTACAGGCCGTGCCGAGCAGCAGGGAAATGCCATCCTTTTATACACTGAAAAAGAGGAAAAACTAAAACTCGCCATTGAGCGCCTGATGAACTATACAATTCCACAGCTCGAGTTTCCTGCGGAAGTAGAAATATCATCTGCACTTACGCCAGATGAACGACCTAATGTGGATGAAATGGCAGCCCGCATAAACCAAAAAACACACTCCGGGCGCCAGTCACCATGAAAAGAAGTCTAAAAACAAAAGGTAAATCTGGATGAATTTACCACCGTGAGATTGCTAAAAAAATATAAAAGGCCAAAACTCGTGGTGATAAAAATGTAAATCGAAAAAATAAGAAGTAAACGACCTCAACCATGCCTTCCTTACCAAACTACCTCTTTACCTCAGCAAGGCTTGGCTTCAGGCCATGGGAGGAGACCGACCTGCCCAGACTCATTGCCATGAATGCTGATCCAGTCGTTATGGAGTACTTTGAGGATACAATGACGGCCGAGGAAAGCTCAGCCTTTTTTGAAAGAATGGAAAGGAGTATCAAAACTCCGACATTGCTACTTTCCGGTCAGAAGAATTGGCAACTGGTGATTTTATTGGGATTATTCGTCTATCCTTAAAAACCTTTCAATCTGATACACCCCAAATGTCGATATAGGCTGGCGATTCGTACAAAAGCACCTCGGCATAAGGGCTATGCTACTGAAGGTGCAAAGTGCTGCCTGCAATATGGCTTAAAACCTGGGCTTAAAAATCATAAGTCTTACCCCTGTCATTAATACCAAATCTAAAATGTAATGAAGAAGATTGGTATGATGAAGGAGAGCGATTTTTTACACCCTCAGCTCACTTACCAATCAGCGTTAAGGGATTGTGGATGTACAGTATTGCGATATAACTGAAGAACTTGAGAAATAGGAAGTAGAAAAGCATATTGCGAACTAGATAGTGCCAGTTGTTGCTCTTGCCACTTTATTGCTATTTCTGAGTTTTAACTGGCATAGCCGATCCGGTTACTTGAATTATCATAGTGAGATATGGGCTGACAAGGCCGGGTACTATGTTTATCTGCCTGCGGCTTTCATTTACGATTTCAGAGCAAATGTAGTTTCGAGAGAAAGTTGATGAAAACACGGAAAAGGCTTTAACTAATCAAACCAATAATACTGTAGAAACCAAATACACCTATGGAGTTGCAGTTATGCAAATACCCTTTTTCCTTAGTGCGCATGCGTTTTCGTCATGGCTCGGTCAACCTGCCACTGGCTTCTCTCCCGTCTACCGTTCCGCTATCACGTTGCTGCAGTATTTTATCTCCTATCAGGTCTGTTTATTTTAGGATTATATCTGAAGAAACGGTTTACCATTAGTATTGTCGTTTACACCTTGGCTACAATCTTTTTAGGAACTAACCTTTTTTACTATGGCATTGCAGATACCGGTATGTCCCATATATATTCGTTTTTCTGCTCAGCCTGTTTCTTTACCTACTGTGCGGCTACAATTTCTGATGGGACAAGCATCTTTCCGAACCTATTGATACGTACCTATACGGCTAATAGTTGTGATCCGTCCAACCAATGTTTTATTCGATCTCCCCGCATTGATACTCGAAAAACCTAGCCAACAACATTTATATCAGAGCCTGAAGTTTCTATTGAGGCCGTGAAAACTTATACCTATCCTTGTTCGAATAGTTATGGCAATAACACCGCAGTT
The DNA here is from genome assembly GCA_963758205.1 of Schleiferiaceae bacterium. Classification (GTDB taxonomy): domain Bacteria; phylum Bacteroidota; class Bacteroidia; order Flavobacteriales; family Schleiferiaceae; genus Owenweeksia. The sequence continues at coordinate 147,773 of CAVWUM010000005.1, read as the reverse complement.
ACTTTACCTGGAAACACACCTTCGGAAATTTCGTGAGCTATTCATACAACAACGAAGGCTTTAATTTTTTAAAGCCACATTTGATAGAAATCTGGTTTGCCCCAAAAAATGGCCTGTTTCTGTACAGCCCCGTTTACCTCCTTATCCTATTGGCCGCTATTAAATTCGCCTTACAGAACAATAGGTGGGCAAAGTTGGCCCTGTTAGTTTTTACAATCACTTCCTACGTATTTTCCTCGTGGTGGGATTGGAGCTTTGGCTGTTCTTTTGGCGGAAGAAATTTTGTTGACTATCTACCAATTTTTAGCCTTCCAGTAGCTCTTTTGTTTCATAAAGTTAGAAAGCTCAATAACTTGAGAATTTTTCTTTTTTCAACTCTAATCCTGGTGCTCATCGGCTTCAATCTTAAATTGATTTATTCGTTCGATGTATGCTTTCATGGTAGTTCTGCCTGGGACTGGCAGACGTATGTGCAACTGTTATTTTCTCATCCAAAGTAGTACATCGGCCTTCTTCCTATTTTAGCACTGTATGAGAAACCACCTTTTTCGCCTGGCCCTCCGCTCGGCTCTCTTTTGCTTTGCCTCCTTATCGGTGATCCGCTTGACGTGCAAGTGCGAATGATCGCCACCATGGTGTGGATGCTTACCTGGTGGATTACCTCTGCCCTGCCTATTGGTGTTACCGCCCTGGTGCCCATAATCCTCTTCCCATTACTGGGGATTCTGGGCCTGAAGGAAACCACAGCCAACTACGCCAACCCGGTTATCTATCTCTTCTTAGGTGGTTTTGTGCTGGGCCTGGCCATTGAAAAATGGAACCTCCATAAGCGCATCGCCCTCAACATTATTAACCTTAGCGGTGAAAAGCCCACAAGAATCATTCTAGGCAGTATGTTGGCGACAGCCTTGCTTTCTATGTGGATTAGCAATACCGCTACCACTGTAATGATGTTGCCCATTGGGATGTCGGTTGTAGCCCTATTGGGCGCTAAACTGAATGATGATAAAGCAGGAAGAAATTTTGGAATCACTTTAATGCTGGGCATCGCCTATGCGGCCAACATTGGCGGAATTTCAACATTAATTGGTACTCCGCCAAATCTGGTACTGGCCGGTATAGTTAAAGAAAGTGGATTGCCAGAACTTGGTTTTGCCAACTGGTTATTCTTTGCCTTACCGCTGGTAATAATACTGTTTGCCGTGGTGTATTTCTTTAATACACGGGTACTATTTCCTATAAAAATTAAAAAGCTAACCGGCATTGGGCAGTTAATTAAAACAGAACTTAAAACTCTTGGTAAGCCCGGCCGTGGCGAAAAGCGTGTAATGTGGATAATGGTATGCACAGCACTTTTATGGATTTTCAGGGCGCAGCTTACACAAATTGAGCTTTTACAAAATCTGTCAGATCAGGCGATAGCAATTTTGGCTACCGTGGTGCTTTTTGCATTCCCATCTGGCGAAAGCCAAAAAGCCACACCTCTGCTGCAGTGGAACGACACCAAGAAATTACCCTGGGATATTTTGCTGTTATTTGGTGGTGGTATCTCACTAGCCAAAGGCATGGAGGTTACTAATATTGTTGGCCTTGTAGGCAATTGGATAAGCACCGGTGAGTTGGAACATCCGCTTGTTATTATTCTGCTGATTTGCGGCCTGGCAGCCTTTCTTACGGAAGTGATGAGTAATGTAGCCCTGGTTTCTGTTTTTGTACCGGTATCATTTGTGGTAGCGCAAAACCTCGGACTCATGGAACTACAGCTGGCTATTCCGCTAACCATTGGTTCCAGCTGTGCGTTTATGTTCCCCATTTCTACACCGCCCAATGCTATAGTGTACAGCAGTGGCTATATCAAAATGGGGCAAATGGCCAAAAGCGGTCTTCCGCTCAGCCTCCTGTGCATAGTCATCATTTCGCTGTATTGCTGGCTGGTTCAGGATTACTTTTTTCCGGCCTAATTACCTATCCCCTAATCCAGCTTAATTTTTCCTCAATACTGCTTAGGCGCCTTCCTTTTGGATGTGTAATACCCAATTTACCTATATAAAACAGCCCAAGGGATTTAGCCGTTTCAGGTAAACCGAAAAAGTTTCGCATCTCATCAGTAAAAGCCATGGAGCCGGTGCTCCAATAACCTCCGAGCCCTAAGGTGTGGCAGGTGAGCCACATGTTTTGAACAGCCATAGCTACTGAGCAGATTTCTTCGATTTCAGGTATCTTTTCGTTTGTACCTCTTTGCATGCCAATGCCTATTACGTGTGAGCATTTTAGTGGCCGGTTCCGCAATCTGTCAAATCGTATTTGGTTGAATTCCTCTGCATTAGAGTTGGGTTGATCAAGATTGGCAATAAAATCACCAAGGGTTGCCAGTCCATCCTCCGCAAACACTGTAAAGCGCCAAGGCTCGGTATAGCCATGTGTAGGTGCCCAGTTGGCCGATTCCAGAATCTGGTTTATAAGGTGGTCATCTACGCGCTCACCTGTCATCTGGTCGGGTTTAATGGTACGTCTGTTGGCTATTATTTCTTTAAGATGATGGATATGCTCATTCATTGATCAGATCTATTATTTCAGTAGTAATTTGTTCAGGAGTTTTGGCCGCAGCATTTATAACCAGCGTGGCCTTTTCATAAAAAACGTTACGTTCAAACAGATGTTTACCAATATATTCTTTAAGTGCATCACCTTCTAAATGGGCTATTAGGGGCCTGGTAGCCTTTTCACTTTCCAGCCGCTCATAAAGGTTTTTAACACTATTTTGCAGGTAAATGCTGATAGAATTGCGGTTAATTAATTCCATGTTATCATAGTAGCAGGGCGTTCCACCCCCGGCACTCATCACAAAATTATCACCTTTAATCAGCTCCTCCAGCATTTCCCTTTCCAGCTTTCTGAAATAAAGCTCGCCTTTGTTAAAAATGGTTTCGGTAATAGTATAGCCCGTTCGGCTTTCAATAGCCTTATCCAAATCAATAAAACTTAAGCCTAGCTTATTAGCTAAAAGTTGGCCTGTAGTAGATTTGCCAAGGCCATGTAGCCTGTTAATACAATCTTCATGCGGCCAAATTAGGTCAAAATACAGATATATGAAACTGACTTTTAAGGGCTTAAAAATTTCTTCTAAAAAATTCACTTTTAGCCTTGGCTAACAAAAATGATTGCCCTTATATTTGCACCCGCTTTTGCAAAAAGGCACTGATTCCGTAGCTCAGTTGGTAGAGCATCTCCCTTTTAAGGAGAGGGTCCTGGGTTCGAGCCCCAGCGGGATCACAAAAATTCAGCGGCTTCGGTCGCTGTTTTTGGTTTTAATGGTTTGTAAAAATTCCATAGTTGCAGTTTACCCAACTTTGAACCTTAAACCTTAAAATGAACAGAGCCCAGGTGGTGGAATTGGTAGACACGCCAGCTTGAGGGGCTGGTGACCGTTTTAGGTCGTGCAGGTTCAAGTCCTGTTCTGGGCACAGTAATAAAGCTCTCCACAAGGGGAGCTTTTTTTATTTGAGGAGATGAATAACCCTATATCATTGGAATTTTCAAATTCTCGAATCTTCAAATCCTAAAAATAAACTACACCCCTTCTCAATCCTTTACCCTGCAAGGCTTTCAGACTTTGGCACTACTTTGGTATTTCAACAGGCATTAACAATTAAATTTTAATGCCATGAAAACTAAAGTCACATTCTTAGCCCTCGCTCTTTTCATTGGTATTTTAGGATTGCACGCTCAGCAGCGGGTAACTGTAAAAGCCACGAGTTATGATATTAGCGATAACCTTGACCTTGAAGCTGTGGCTTCGATGTTTGGGGATGCCAGTAACCTCGAAGACTTTGAGCGCAATTTGAATGACCCCGAAGTACAGATTTCAAATCTTGATCTAAACGAGGATGGATACGTGGATTACCTGCGTGTAGTGGAATCTACCGAACAGGGTGTGCACCTTATTTTAATACAAGCTATTTTGGCCAAGGATGTGTACCAGGATGTAGCTACTATAGATGTTGAAAAACGTGGGAACGATGTGGTAGTACAGGTTGTGGGTAACAGCTACATTTATGGACCCAACTATATTATAGAGCCTGTATATGTAAGAAGGCCGGTAATTTATACCTACTTCTGGGGGCCATCCTATGTACGCTGGGTATCTCCTTACTATTATGGCTACTACCCCGTGTACTACAACTGCTGGGCTCCAAGGCCGGTATTTGTTTATCACAGACATGTACACCACCATATACATACTTATCATACTTACCGCCATGTTACAGTAAGGCGCAGTAACAAAGCTTACCAAATGTATCAGCGCCATGGCAGAAATGATTATGCCCGTAGTAATCCGAACCGCTCTTTTGAAAGAAGAAATGTGGGGGTACAGAACCGCCAGCAGTTAGTGGCTAACAGAACTACGCCTGCCAGGAATGTAAGAACCGCTGAGAGCCGCCCGGTGGAAACCAAAAGAGCTACGGCCCCTGCCCAGGCCCGTAGCACCTCAACAAGAACTGCAGAAAACCGCAGCCGGGCAACAACGAGGACAACTGTAAATAGTGGCAGGCAACAAATGCCATCTACCAGCACCACGGTAAGGCAAAGCACTACTGTAAGAACTACCACTACCACCAGGGCAAAACAACAACCAGCTGCTACCAGGCAGAGCAGCAACAACAGCCGGGCTTCAGTAAGAACCGCAACAGTGCAGAGTTCCGCAAGTACTCCGAGCCGAAATAGCTCTGCCAGATATAGAACGCCATCGCGTAGTACTACCCCACAGGCAAAAAGAAGTAGTCCGCAACCGGCAAGGGTCAGCACCCCTTCAAGAAGCTCAGCCCCCGCCAGGTCGGTGCCTTCTGCCAACACTTCTTCTGCAAAAAGGAGTTTATAAAATAACTTGTTAACTCTACTTGAGAAAACAAGCAAGCCCTTCAGATTTACTCTGAAGGGCTTTTTCATTTAATAGAGTGTCTATACTTAAATCTAACTACTGCGTTTGCAACGGCACTGTTTTTTGATACTTCGCCCGGCAGGGCTCTATACAGGGATAATTTATGATTAAGGTAGAATTATCCAAATCAAAATCCAGGGTATCACATCCTGAAACGGCAATGTTTGAATCGGCCAGTGAATACGTCCCATTTGTTGGTTTATTGGCATCAAGGCTCATACTACAGATGTCACCATTGGATTTTATAGTACCATCATTGTAAAGCTCTACAAATTTGTTGCTGGTAACCGGCTGAAATGTTCCACTGCCGTCCCCCGGATCCATCAGTAATTCAACCAGCGCATAGCGTGTAAAATTGGTTGGATTAGGGTTGGGGGTAGTTGCCTTGTCTTCCTTTTTGCAGCTAATTATGGCCAGGCCAGCCATCAGCAATAAGATTGTGTTTTTCATTTTTTACGTTTTTATATAGATGCAAAAGCGTATTGATACGTTGCGTGAAATGGTTTTGACCCTGTTTACAAAACTTCTGCAAGTATTGTAAAAACAGGCGTACTTTAGTCCTTTTACAAAAGACTTTATACCATGAAAATAACCGGAACTTTTGAGGTGAAAATGGAGCCTTTGGAATACTCAGGCCAATCGAAAGACGGAGCCCAGCTGGGTAGGATGTCTATCAACAAAACTTTTAATGGCGATTTATCGGCTACCAGCCAGGGTGAGATGCTGAGCGCCATGACTCCGGTTAAAGGCTCGGCAGGCTATGTGGCTATTGAGCAGGCCAGCGGCACATTAAATGGCAAAAAAGGTAGTTTTATACTTCAGCACTTTGGTGTGATGGCCGGTACTGAGAGTCGGTTGATACTGGAAGTTGTGCCCGGCTCAGGCACCGGAGAACTGGAAGGGCTAAGCGGTAAAATGACTATTGATATAAAAGATGGAAGTCATTATTACGGATTTGAGTATGAGCTAAAACCCTGACCCGTTGTGGAAAAAGAAAAGAAGGACTACAGCATTACCAAACACTTTGGCAGCAACCTGGCCGAACTCCTTTCGGAGAAGATATTGAAGGTTTATCCGGGTTTTAATAGTAAGGCATACATATCTGCCATAGCAAAAAGGTGCGAAGGCAAAACCTACACACAGCGTGTGGAGCTACATGCAGAGGAACTGAGACGCCATCTTCCGGCAGATTTTGAAGAGGCAATACATATACTCACTGGCATTCTGGGCGAGCCCAACCCTAAGCAAACCGGTATGTTTACCAACTTCTATTGGGTTTTGCCAATCGGTAAATATGTAGAAAAGTATGGGCTTGATTACTATGATGCCTCCATCTCGGCTATAGCCGAAATAACCAGACGAAATACCGGAGAATACGCCATAAGGCCTTTTATAGGAAGGTATCCCGTTGAAGCCCTTGACCAAATGAAAGAGTGGGCAACATCACCGGATTTCCACTTACGCAGACTGGCCAGCGAAGGCTTGAGACCTAAATTGCCCTGGGCGCCAAAGCTCGATATCTTTATTGAAGACCCCTCCCCGGTTTTTGAGATACTGGAACTCCTCAAAAAGGATGAAATAAAATTTGTGCAAAAGTCGGTTGCTAATCATTTAACCGACTACCTGAAGGTAAACCCAGAACCAACCGTTGAGCTTTTGAAAACCTGGAAAAAAAGTAAAAACGCAAATACGGCATGGATAGTGAAGTACGCCACACGGAAGCATCAGCATTTACTTTAATAATCCTATTGAATATGAAATACCTCCTCCTCGTGATCCTCACGATTTTCATATCCTCCTGTAAAGGACAGGAAGAGGTAAGAAAAACCGAAAAAAATGAATACCCGCGTTGGGTAGATGACATTGCCTTTGACCCGGAAATGGATGACTCCACTTTTGTACTGTGCAATGGTGAGCAAAAGGTGTTTCAATATTTTAATGATAGTAAAGGAATGCTATACCAGGGTGGCAAGCCCGCTATTGATTCAGCATTTGCAAAGAACTATAGCCCTGAAAACTCATGGGATGACAGTGGCCTTGTCAGGATCAGGTTTATAGTAAACTGTAAAGGGGAAGCAGATAGGTATAGGCTATTAACAGCCGATTTTAACTACAAGCCCAAAGCAATGGACGTGCGAATTACAGACCAGCTGATGCAAATCACAAAATCACTGAAAGGCTGGGACACAATGTACCTGCGCGATCAACCGGTGGATTATTATCAATACCTGCTGTTTAAAATCAAAGACGGCCAAATTATAAACATACTTCCATGAAACTACTGCAAACCTTGACTGCGGCTACTCTCCTCATTACGGGTTATGGCGTAAAAGCGCAGCCTAATTGCAACTATTACCTATACCTTGGCGATACTGCGCAGTATGAAGCCTGTAAGCTGGTGGAAGAAAACATCGGTAAGTACTATCAGTTTAGTCGCGAGTTTCATTTGTTAATGGATAGTGCCATAGCTATTTGCCCTCGTTTTGCCTACGCTTACCGCGAAAAGGCCGCGCCCTATGTAAAGAGCGGTAACTTTATAGAGTATATGAAAAACATGGAACTGGCCGTAGAGCATGAACCCGACATATACCTGCCGATAAGGGCTTCCGTTCGTACAAAGTTCTTTGCCGATCATCAGGGAGCCATCGATGACATCAACCTTTTTTTGAGCACCCATTCAGGAGATATTCCAAGTTCGCATAACGGCACCTACCATTTACTGGTGGTAAAGGCATTGTGCTATAAAAACCTTAACCAGCCTGATAGCGCCATTGCTATTTTGGAAGAACTGTTAACCTCAGAGGCCTATAATGCTGGTATGTTTGATTACCTCCACCTTGGGGTTCTATACCTGGAAACGGGCAAGCTGGAGCAGGCCTTGAAGTGCTTTGACCAGCAGAGAATAGAAAACAACCTGGCTGAAAACGAATACTACCAGGCCCTTACCCTATCTAAAATGCAAAAGCCTGAGGATGCTAAAAGCCATTTATCCAAGGCCAAAGAGTTATTGAAGCCCGGCACCCAAATGCATGATCCCTACCACGAAATGATAGATCAGATTTATTGGGTGGATATTGAAAGACTGGAAGCTAAACTTTGAATAATCGATGAATTATACTCGAGCAATCTTTATCAACCTATCCTTTTAGGTAATTAAAGAGCACTCAAACACAGACCAAGCCTCAAATTGCAAGGCAATTTTGGGACGGCCTTCAAAGAAATAGAAATCTGATTAAAAGGAAGGCTTACTAAGATTGGGAAGCTCTGAGGAACGAAGGAATAGCCCCAGCCGCAGTTAGACTTCGTAAAAAGCAGGTTGATATTTTTTTGAGAGCCTTGATTTTTTTTGTTCTTTTTGATCAAGCAAAAATGACAAACAATTAAAATCCCTAGTGTCCCTGATTTGTGAATGTGTGCAACGTAGCGTAAATGGATAAATTAAAAATGATTACCCTAAAACCCATCTCCCCTGCTGATACCGAGGTGCAAGACCTTATAACCAAACTGAATACATTTAACCTAAGCCTGTATAACGCTGTTGACTGCCACCTGGAAAGCCCGGAACAACTAATAAACAATAAGGCTACAATGGTGGGCGCCTACCTTGACGGGAGATTAACAGGCATGGGTGCTTTAAAACAAATGGAAGGCTATGCAGAAGTAAAGCGGATGTTTGTAGAGCCCGAACAACGTGGCAAAGGGCTAGCTGAAAAGATTCTAAAAACCCTGGAGGAAATAGCGGTGAAAAATGGAAATAGCATTGTGCGCCTTGAAACAGGCAGCAAGCACACTGCAGCCATCAAATTTTACAGCCGAATGGGCTACTACCGCATTAAGCAGTTTGGTGATTATCCGGTGAATGATGTGAGTGTGTTGATGGAGAAGCTGTTAATGGTATTAAGAAAATGACTATTTATTAACAAAAACCAAAAATGATAAATCAATAAATTAGTTTTATCCTCAATAAGCATCAACTTCTAAACTGCAATAGCAAAAAGTACATACTGGTGTTTTAACATATGGTCTTCCAATTTGGAACAAACAACACAAACTTTAGAGCGAATGATAAAATACCTGAAGAACGAAAAGACCAGTATAGTTCTCATCTTATTTGGACTAGTAATAATATTGTTGGCAATTATCACCTTCCTTTGGAAGGATCTGGATTTTTCATTTTCAAATAAAGTAGCAAGTGATAAATGGGGTCAAATTGGCGATTTCATTGGTGGCATTGTTGGTTCTATATGGGCATTGGCTGGTGTAATTCTTTTCTATATCGCACTCACAGAACAAAGAAAAGATATAAAGACGAATCAAGAGGCTTTATCTCTTCAAGTTCAAGCTCTAAACAAACAAGTTGAGGAATTTGAGTTGCAAAGAAAGGAGTTGGAATCTAGTAGAAAGGTCTATGAGCAACAAACAAAGACCATTAAACTTCAACAGTTTGAATCGCATTTCTACTCCCTCCTTACCGTCTATTTAAAAATCAAGGATGGACTCAACTCCATAGATGTCAATAGTGACTATTTTAAAACGACCTATCAAGCCTTAGAATTTGAATATAATGATGAAAGTAATATTATAGACCACCATAAAGCTCTTAATGATAGGTATGATAACCTTTTTAATGAACAACGTGGTCATCTTTCGCATTTCTTTAAATCATTCTACAGGCTAGTCAAGATTATTGACTCCAACCCCTTTCTTGAAGAAAAGGAAAAGATTCAGTACTCAAAAATTCTCCGATCACAGCTAACTGACTTTGAACAATTGATAATTCAGTACAATTCCTACTCCCAATATGGTACTAAATCAAGACCGCTAATTTTAAAATATAATCTACTAAAGCATATACCATTGTTTCAAAAGTCTCAGTTTAGCTATTTCTATTATTTAGATATGGACATTCGAATAGTGAAATTTGCAGATCTCTTAAGCGGTTTCGCTATAAAAAATATTAAAGACTCCTTTGACCTAAACCATGAGCGCGATCAAATCGTTGAAAAAGAAGGGGTGTTCAACACCCTTCTAGCCATATACTTCGACAATTCAATTAGAATTGAAGTTTCCTGCTGTGCTGATATCTCCCTGAACCATATTAAACTGACGGAGGAACAATTTTCCAACTTTATATATAACCTCCTAATAGAGAGAGTTGTCCTGACAACTTATACAGCAATAGAAAAGGTCACCATTGCTAAATACACAACTAATACAGATGAAAACAAAGTTTTTGGCTTTAAGATTGACATTTCAGAAGACGTTGTCATAAATCTAAACTTCGATAATTAAGATTATGGAGAATATAAGTAGCACAAAATTTTTCAAAGATGTTTTTCAAAACTCTCTTCGATTGAATGCGAGGAGTATGTCAGTAAAGACATTACTCAGTGCGCGGAACTTGAAACGCATAGATTATAGCCCTTATTACCAAAGAAACTATGTTTGGGATAATGCGAAGCAAACATTTTTTATTGAAAGTGTAATACTCGGAACCGAAATTCCACCTTTGATTCTTTTTAAAACTGGTACTAAAATAGAAGTGATAGACGGCAGACAGCGATTTGAAACTTTAAAAAAGTTTAAAGAAAATGACATTACGCTCAGAATCAAAGGGCTAAAGGAGTTACAAGTATTAAAGAATACCTCATTTAACCGGCTTTCAAATATTATCCAAGATGGCTTTCTTGATTCAAATATTCGCGTTTTTGAGTTTGAAGTCATTAATCAGCCTGACTTACCGCAGGAGACGCTAGATAAGATTAAAAAGGAAATCTTCAGAAGATATAATACAGGAATCACCCCATTAAATAGAGAAGAGCTTGATAATGCTAAATACGATGACGACTCATTTTCTGATTTGTTCAAAAAGGAATTACGCAATAACCCTTCATTTCTAAGTCTATTCAATCGCTGTTTTTTTCCAAAAGAAGAAGTTCTCGAAAAGGGAAAAAATGAAGGATTGATAACAAAGAATGTAGATTTTATAAGACGGTACAGGATTTTGAGGTCTTTTCCTATATCTACCTATGCCCGAGGTTATCGAACCGAAATAATAGACTTACTTTATGACTTTGCAAAAAATAATGCAGATGAGGAAGATGAATTTGAAAAGTTTTTAGAAACTCTTGAATTTGTATTGTCAATATTCACAGCACTCTCATCAGACTCCAGATTGCACAATAAATATATCTATGAATGTATACTATGGGCGGTTTCTATCTGTAAGCAAGAAGAAATTTCACTTGAGTTTGATGCAAATGAGTTTAAAGACCATTACATAGATAATATTAGTGCATACTCCGAGGACAATTCCCATTATTACGCTAGCATTATAAGTCGTTTCACTGATACCGCCAACTTTTTTAAGAAGATCACCGGACTTGATTTCGGAAAGTTCATACGAGATGAGAAGTTTAAGGACAAGGTGACTGAACTCAAGCAAACCGAAGTAGATGCAGCTAAATCTATAGAGGAACTTTCAAACCTTAGGCTTAATAAGCCAAATCCAATTTCAACTCCAGTAGACGAAATAAAATCAAATCTAAAGACCAACCGCTATTTAGTAAGACCATCCTATCAAAGACAAGAAAAAATAAATATTCAAAAAGCTTCCTCAATAATTGAAAGCATATTGCTTGGGATCAATCTACCTCCAATTTTTCTTTTTAAGCGGTTATCAAATTTAAAAGAGGTAGTAGATGGACAGCAAAGATTATTAGCTATTATTGGATTTTTAGGTGAGCAGTACTACAACGAAGATGGGGAACTTAAGTACTCAAAAAATAATAGCTTTAAATTAAAAGGATTAAAAATTCTTACTGAACTTGAAGGTTCAAATTACAGTTCATTGCCGGATTATCATCAAGACAAAATTCTGGATTTTGTCATTGACCTTATAATAATTGAAGAATCTGTAAATGACAAGTTTGATCCTGTTGATTTGTTCATTCGGTTAAATTACAAACCTTATCCCATTAAAAACAACTCATTTGAGATGTGGAACTCAATAGTGAATTTTGAGGTAACATCTCGAATTAAAGAAATCTGTAAGAAGCCAAAAATTAGTGATTGGTTCTTTCTTCGTGAGACAAAAGAGGGCCAGCCAGATAGGATGTTAAATGAAGAACTCATCACAATCTTAGCCTATATCTGTTATGTACAAGAAACAAATCAAAGTATCAAAGATGTTATTGGCTTTTTTCCTCGTCAAGATAGAATAACCTGTAGGTTGAAGAATAAGAAGGCCCTTACCGACTTTTTAGTAAATGATATAGATTCAAATGAGCTAACGAAACGGAAATTTTTGTCTTCGATAAAAAAAACGGAGCAAATGATTGTTTTATTCGGTTCACTTTTTGGCGAGAATCCAACCAAGGAAAGTGTTAACCATGTTTTGAATGTTAAAAGGAGTAGAACTTTCAGGAGGTCTCTTCAAGATTTCTATGTTGCCTGGATAATTATGGATAAAATTCCTGTCTCCCACTTTTCCAATCATTCTAGAGAAATCTTGTCTGATATTATTACCATATTATCCCTTCTCAGGAACTCCTCAGAAAGTCTTGTGGATGATGTCTATATGAGAAATTTTGATCTAAAACTCAAGGCTTTAATCGATAAGTATACTTCTAATGTAGACCGCTAAGATTATTTGATAAATTTTCTTTTGTGCTAAGAAGTAGTCCAATCTAGAAGTTTTATTGCCTGTATTCAAATGCACATCCAAACCCACCAAATCGAACACCTGCAAATAGCCGAAGTTACTTCGGATGAAAGAATAATCTCCGGTAGTGAAGATGGTCTGGACCTACTGGGCAACCTCTATTACCAGGGTTTTGATGGTGTAATACTTTACGAGGAAAACATTGCTGCTGACTTTTTTAATCTGAAAACAGGCATGGCTGGGGAAGTGTTGCAAAAGTTTTCCAATTATAGAATGCGGCTGGTAATTATTGGTGATTTTGAAATGTACGATAGCCAAAGCCTTCGCCAGTTTATAGTGGAGAGCAATAAAGGGAAACAGGTGAATTTTGTGGATAACCTACATGAGGCCCTACAAAGACTGCAATAGCCTAATAAAGCCTTAATAAAGCGAATCCAGCCCTTAACCACCAATTTGAATTCAAAAAATATTGCGTAACCGAATAGTTACACATATATTTGTAACCGTTCAGTTACATTAATATGCGAAGAGATGTTTTTCAGGCTATAGCCGACCCGGTGCGGAGAGATATTATTGAGATGCTCTCCGAAGCTCCACTTACGGTAAATCAGGTTGCTGAAAAATTTGAAGTAAGCCGCCCGGCCATTTCAAGGCATCTTAAAATCTTAAGCGAATGTGACCTTATACAGATTGAGCAGACCGGAAGAGAGCGCTTATGCCAGATTCAACCCAAAAACCTCATCCCAGCCTTTTTATGGATTGAGAAGTACAAGATACTTTGGGAAAACCGCCTTGACTCTTTTGAAGAATACCTAATGAAATTACAAACCAAACAGAATAACGATGAATAATTCAAACGATACCGAAAAGCGAACCTTAACTCTTGAAAGAACTTTTAACGCCCCCATTGAGCTGGTATGGGAGGCCTGGACAAAACCGGAACACATAGCGCATTGGTGGGGCCCAAGAGGGATGCCGGTTAATATAATTGAACACAATTTTAAAGTTGGTGGCCATTGGAAATACTCAATGCCTATGCCCAATGGTAATGAATTTATTAGTGAAGGCATCTACTCAGAAATTATAGAGCACAGTAAGATTGTAACCGCGGCAGATTTTAAGCCTATGACGGAAGGTGTACAAATGACCATGCTCTTTGAAGAAGATGGAGATAAAACCAAATTCATATTTAAGGTACTACACCAAACAGAGGAATATAAACTGCAACAGGAAAAGATGGGCTTTTACAATGGTTGGGGATCCGTGTTTGAAGGTTTGAATGACTATTTGGTAAAAATGTAAAGGTCAGGCAACCATTGGCCATTTAATAGCTGTCCTAGGTTTAAGAACAAACCTTAACATAAAAATGAGAGCAGCTATTGCCACCAGGTATGGATCACCGGAAGTACTTCAAATAGAGGAGAGACCCAAGCCAACTCCCAAACAAAATGAATTATTGATAAAAATACATGCAGGTACCGTTACCGCTGGTGACTGCCGCATGAGGGCCTTTAACGTACCAAAGCTTTTTTATATACCCGGACGCCTGGCACTGGGCATTACCAAACCTCGTAAGGATATTGTGGGCATGGAACTTTCAGGTGTAGTTGAAGCTGTTGGTAAAAATGTAACGCGCTACAAGGTAGGTGATGCGGTGTTTGGCTCCACAACAAAATCAGGCTTTGGTGGCAATGCTGAATACAAATGCCTGCCTGAAACAAATGCCCTGGCCCTAAAAGCCGAAAATGTAACTCATGCATCTGCCGCCACATTACCCATTGGAGCCGCCACAGCATTATGGTTTTTAAGGCAAGCCAAAGTTGATCAACCACAAAAGAGGCAGAAGTTCAAAGTGCTGGTATATGGTGCATCGGGCTCGGTAGGCACGTTTGCCGTGCAACTGGCAAAGCACTTTGGGGCCGAGGTTACAGGCGTTTGCAGTACTCAAAATATTGATTTGATAAAATCCCTCGGTGCCGACCATATAATTGATTACACCCGCCAGGACTTCACAAAAAACGGTGTGGTGTATGACGTGATTTTTGAAACTGTTTCTAAAGTGCCTTTTGCTAAGTGCAAAAACTCCCTGCCAAAGGGAGGGTATTTTTTAGATACGGTAAGCATGACTCCCGGTTTAACCGGATTGGGCAGTGGCCGAAAAGTTATTGGTGGTGGTGCGCCCGAAAAATCAGAAGACTTAAAATACCTAATGGATTTAATGGCTGTTGGAAAGATAAAGGCCGTTATTGACCGAACTTTTCCTCTGGAAGAAGTTGCAGCAGCCCATAAATATGTAGATAGCGGACGTAAGAAGGGGAATGTTGTTATTACTGTTGTGAAATAGCCTGAGGTATCAAAAACCGCACAAATTGACCATTCAGGTTGCATATAATATTTGGTGAAGGCATATCAGAAAAAGTCGTAAAATTGCCTGCTTTCAAAAAACTGGAAGACCGGATAATCCTGATTTTCTGTGATTTTGGAGCACTTAACTTTTATCAATTAATTAAAACTAGCGAAAAATGGACGCACAGAAAGTCGATATGTTTATCATGGCCAATAGTAAATATTTTGAGAGCCATCAGGTAGGATTTATTAGAGATAGGCTGATATCAATGGATGATTCAAAATGGCCCATGATACAAACTTTGCAATTTAAAGATCCTACTACCAGCATTATTGTGTCTCTTTTAGGCGGTGGTTTAGGTATTGATCGTTTTATGCTTGGTGATACCGGAATGGGAATTGGAAAGTTGCTTACCTGTGGTGGTTTTGGTATCTGGACCATTATTGACTGGTTTTTGATAATGGGAGCCACTCGCGAAAAAAACATGGAAAAGATTCAACAAGTGCTGCGCTAAAAAAAATGAGCAGAAACAAGCTATATATCATTTTACTTATAGCCTGTTTGGCCGGATATGGTTGGCTGGCATTCAGTAATTTTATTTTTAATAATGAGAGCTCTCCTGCAGAGGTTTGCCTTATAAAGCACGCCACTAATATTCCATGTCCTTCCTGCGGTTCCACCCGTGCCGTGCTAGCTTTAAGCCGAGGAGATTTTTTTACTGCAATATTCATTAACCCACTAGGCATTGTAGTGGGGCTGATAATGCTAATAACCCCAATATGGCTACTGTTAGATATTGCTGCGAAGAGCGATAGCCTTTTTAAGTTTTACCTGAAAACAGAGCATAACCTGAGAAAGCCATTAGTTGCAATACCATTAATAGCTTTAGTTTTACTGAACTGGGCCTGGAATATTACAAAAGGCTTATGATTACAATTAGCCATTTTACATATGCACCGGGTGAGCATGAAGCCGAAAAGGCTTCTAACAGCTACCTGATGTCGGTAATAGCCTTAATGGCAGGTTTGCCTTTACCCATTATCAACCTCATTGCAACCTTTATTTTTTATATGGGTAATAGAAAGGGAACTTACTTTGTGCGCTGGCATTGTACTCAGGCTTTACTTTCACAGCTATCAATGCTTTTTGTAAATAGTTATGGATTTTGGTGGACGGTATCCGTAATATTGTCGAAAGAGGCTATAAGCAATGATTATATATCTTATATGATTGCTGCCGTACTCTTTAACCTGGCTGAATTTATTGCAACCATCTACACTGCCATACAAACCCGAAAGGGCATACATGTAAAATGGCTTTTTTATGGAAACCTAACTGACTTGCTTTGTAAGCCCTAACTATGGAAAGAACAGCACTGCAGGGTATAGCTATCATCCTTACATTTTTTGGTCTTTGGTTTGGCTTAAGGCAAATAAATTGGATGGCCGCACTTAATGTGGAGCATTATTCTGAGGAGACTGAAAGAAAGCTTGGAGACATATTTTGGGAAACTATAAAGGAAAGCGAAGATGTTATTGAGGATCAATACCTGATAAAAACTGTAGATAGTTTGGTAGAGAGGATTTGTGAATCAAACGACATTGACCGGAGCGCTTTAAAAATTCATGTTATAAAAAGTGACGAGATTAACGCTTTTGCTTTGCCGGATGGACACCTGGTTATTAACTCTGCACTTATTATCAGTTCAGAAAATCACCAGCAACTATGTGGGGTTATCGGACATGAAATAGCCCACATTGAACTGAATCATATTATGCAAAAGCTGGTAAAGGAAATTGGGCTTACTGCATTGATTGGGATAACCACAGGTGGTAAATCTGAAGTGCTAACGGAGGCCGCAAGGGTTTTATCATCATCAGCATTTGACCGAAAGTTGGAAGAAGAAGCCGATATAAAAGCGGTAGATTATCTAATTAAAGCTAATATCGACTCGGAGCCCATGGCCAATTTCATGTATAAATTAGCAGAGGAGGAAGGTGATTATTCGGAGTACTTTTCATGGGTAAGTACACATCCCAACTCCAAAGACAGAGCACTGTACATTATAGATTATAGCAACTCTAAAAGTGGAAATTACCAGCCTGTAATAAAAACCGCTACGTGGGTAAAAATGCAAAGTGTTCTTAAAAACTATAGTGCTTTTCCTTAGTTCTGACATCCTCCGGCCTAATATTGTAGCAATCACACCTTGAGGCATTCTTCTTTTTCCAACCTTTGAAATATCAAATCATTGTACCAATTCAACATGGAAAACAAAACGAAAATCACCATAAGTACCAGTGTTAATGCCTCACCTGATAAAGTATGGGAATACTGGACAAGCCCCTCCCACATTGTAAAATGGAACCACGCCTCTGAAGACTGGCATACCACCAAAGCTGAAAATGACTTGAAAGCTGGCGGTAATTTTTTATCGCGTATGGAAGCTAAGGACGGCAGCTTCGGATTTGATTTTGGAGGAACTTACACCGCGGTTGAGCCTCATCAACACATTGCCTATACTCTTGAAGACGACCGAAAGGTGGCTATAGACTTTAAAAAGCAGGGAAATGAAGTGCTAGTTACCGAAACATTTGAGGCCGAATCCGAAAACCCGGTGGATATGCAAAGAGACGGCTGGCAGGCTATCCTTAATAACTTCAAAAAATATACGGAGGAGAATTAGGGGCTTAAACGGTAGCCTCCAATTCGCGGCTATAGCGGCTTTTTATATCGGGAAAAACATTCCATATGTAGTAGTTATTTGAATTTAACTTGCTTTGATATAACCACTTAAAAGCGGTTGGGATATGAATCACATAAAAATCCACTTTTCAACTACCATAAATGCTCCTAAGGAAAAAGTCTGGAAAGTACTTTTAGAGGATAGCACCTACAGGCAATGGGTGGCGGCTTTTATGGAAGGCTCCTATGCCGAAACCACCTGGGAAGAGGGCAGTAAGGCACTTTTTTTAGGTGAGGACGGCAGTGGTATGAGCAGCAGAATTATTCAGCATATCCCTAATAAAATTATCGTAATTGAGCACCGTGGTGTAGTAAACGAGGGCATTGAAAATTTTGAAAATGAAG
The DNA here is from genome assembly GCA_963758205.1 of Schleiferiaceae bacterium. Classification (GTDB taxonomy): domain Bacteria; phylum Bacteroidota; class Bacteroidia; order Flavobacteriales; family Schleiferiaceae; genus Owenweeksia. Next base: position 129,734 of record CAVWUM010000005.1, on the reverse strand, counting down.
CAGCATTGCAATGGCGGGGCACTCGTGAAATTTATCGCGTTGAGGAAACAGGAGAACGAACCCACCTTGTTATTGACCAGGATGTTACCTCTGAATACAAAGATTATTTTGAAGAGGCTTGGCCAAAGGCTTTACAAAAAGTTAAAGTACTTTCGGAAGCCTTATAACATACTACATAATATAAAAGCACCATTATGACAAAAGAGTTTTGGCTAAACCTGCCTGTAAAAGATCCTCAAAAATCAAAAGCCTTTTTTGAACAACTCAATTTTGACTTTAGTGTAGAAAGAGAATCAGACACTATGGTAGCTATGATGGAGGGCATAGAAAAATTACCCATTATGCTTTTTGAAGAAAACACCTTTGCAGCCATTGTAAAACATGAAGTTGCTGATACCTCCAAAGGGAGCGAAATGATAATTTCATTTGATGCAGAAAGCCGCCAGGAAGTGGATGAAATTGCCGAAAGAGTAAAAAAAGCCGGTGGAAACCTATTTGATGCGCCTGCGGAAATACAGGGTTGGATGTATGGTTGTGCCTTTGCTGACCTTGATGGCCACCGCTGGAATGTGCTTTATATGGATATGAGCCAAATGCCTGGCTCAAAGTAATCTTCCAATAATTTGAATGATGCAAGAACCTATACATCTTAGAACTATTACCAGAAGTGACTTTACCGAATGGCAGCAGATGCGTAAAGCCCTGTACCATAACATGGAAGACGAGTTTGATGACCAGGAGATGGATCGCATAGTGGATAATCCCCAATGGCAATGCATGTTTGTGAAGTTTAGTGATACCAATATTGGCTTTGTGGAACTTTCGCTGAGAAATATTGTGGATGGCTGCCTCGGTAGCCCGGTGCCTTATATAGAAGGTATTTATCTAAAACCTGATTACCAGGGCCTGGGTTATGGACATAAGGTAATTGAACTCCTGAAAAAACGCAGTATTGAACGTGGTTATCATGAACTAGCTGCAGATACGGAGTTGGATAATCCAAATGCTCAAAAATTCTTTACCTCTATGGGCTTTAAAGAAACCTACCGGACAATCGGCTTTAGAATTGACCTTAGTAAATAAACCTTCATTCACAGGTTTTTAAATATATTCAGCCAAAATTTTACAACATGTTACAGAGCAGCAAAGCTTTCAGCAGTTATTCGGTTGATAACCTTGATAAAGCCAAAGAATTTTACACCCAAACACTTGGCCTTAGCGTAAAAGAAAATGAAATGGGCATTCTGGATATTGACCTTCCGGGAAACCAAAGCCTTATTATTTACCCTAAGGACAACCACCGCCCGGCTACATTTACGGTGCTTAATTTTGTTGTGCAGAATATTGACAAAACGGTTGATTACCTCATCAATAATGGTATTGAACTGGAGCAATACGATGACTTTGACCATGATGAGAAAGGTATTGCCCGCAGTAATGGTGGTGGGCCAAGCATCGGCTGGTTCCGTGATCCGGCCGGAAATATTATTTCAATAATGGAAACATGGTAAAAGAGCACTACTCCACTGAAGATTTGCACTCATTAATCAAACGCTTTGAAGCCCAACAATTACCCAAAGCCGAGTGGACGCATGAAGCTCATCTGGCGGTAGCAATATGGTACCTTTCCAATTATAATTTTGATGAAGCCCTGAAACTGATGCGAACCAATATTACCAATCATAATGCATCGGTGGGTACGCCAAATACTGATGATGAAGGCTATCACGAAACCATTACACGATTTTGGCTGATAGTTACAGAACAATTTCTGCTGGATAAAAACAAGACAGATGTTACATCTAACCTGAATAAATTTATTGCCTCACAGCAGGGCTTAAGCTCCTACCCTTTTGTTTACTACAATAGCGACACTTTATTTTCTGTGGAGGCCAGGCGCCAATGGGTTGAGCCTGATTTAAAACCGTTTTACTAAACAAAAAAAGCCAGTGGCCCCTTTGTGCCACTGGCTTTTTTCATTAATAACCAGATTCTTCCTCTATTGCTTTATAAAGTGTTGGGAGCTTACACTTTTGCCATCTGCAATATTAATTATATACGCACCTGCCGGTAATTCTTTTAATGAGATTCCAAAGTCATCACCTGCTTGCATGTTCGCAGAAATAGTTCTGACAAGTTTGCCCTGAACATTGTATATGCTGATTCTATAAGAAACGTCCTGAGAAGCAGTGTTGCTTAGGAAAAGTACATCCTTTGCGGGGTTCGGAAAAATAGAAATATTATTTACAGCAGCTAATTCTGAAATGCCTGCAAAGCAGGTATCATAAGTTATACTGATGGTATCGCGGCTTACGCAACCATTTTGATCGGTGCGGGTAACGTGATAGGTACCTGCGGCTGTAACCGTAAAATTATCCTGGGTGGAGGCATCCTGCCAAAGGTATGTAGCGCCTGATTGCTGGACATTTAATACCAGTGTATCGCCATAACATAGCTCCGCATCCGGGCCAAGGCTTACAGGAATTACAGTATGCGTTCCCACAACTACAGTATCACTAGTTGAGCAGGTGTTTTTGTAAACCTCTACATAATAGGTGCCTGGTAAATTTACTGCTAAAGTGCGTCCAGTGGAGTTATCGGACCAGCGTACGCTATCCCTTCCTGCCCCGGCATCAAGAGTAACCGAGCCACCATCAGGGCAAATATCCACATCAGGTCCCAGGTTTAAAGTAGGTGGTGCACTTACCAGTACATTTTTGATAAGGGAGTCAGAACAAACTCCATTGGATACTACCAGCTTAACAGCATAGTTGCCAGGGCTTTTATAGCGCTGCCCATAGTTTGTAGAAGTAGCTACGCTGGAGTTATTTACAAACCACTGTCCACTGGTTGAACCCATACTTGTATTGCCAAAATACACCGAATCTCCTACACAAATGGTATCTGCAGAAGCATTGAATGATGGTACTGCTGTACAACAACTGGTGACTACCAGGCTGGTATTTATTGATGAATTGAAGGCTGCATTTAATTTACCATTGATGGTAATACTGTAAGTGCCGGGCGGCAACATACCCAGGTTTATGTTGTGTTGTACCATACTCAAAGCTCCAAGGCAAATTGGCCCCAGCGTATAGTCAATATCCACAGTAATATTAGTACCCGTAACATTTACGGTATTACCTTGGTGTACAGCATTTATACATCCAACTATGGTAATTACATCAAGCAGAGTATTGGTACAACTGGTGGCCGGTGGCCCGGGAAATGTAGAGGATGTTACATTAACGGTTTGAGCTGACAGAGTAAAGCTGAAAATACTAAACAGAACAAGAAACACGCGTAAGGAAGTTGGATAATGGTTTTTCATAAATTTTCGGTTTATTAATTCGCTAAAGGTATCTATTCCCTTTGGATAACTCAACATAAATATTGTAGTAACTTACTGGTATTGAGACTATAAGAATAATCTTTCAACAGGTTACAATAGCGTTATAAACTAAGTAAAAGCCGCTCCGGAAAACCTGGGCAGCCTTTTTTTGGTTTCATAAGTATCCCTGAAAAGAATTGATCTTATGCATGCATAGCTTTAACTTTGAGGGATTCTAAATATTTCTGATTATCAAAAATTCACAACCCCAACCGGAAAAGCGCAAAAGCTTTGAACTCCCCTCCTACATAACCAAAACGATGGAAATACTGGAAAGAATTTCCGTATCACTGGCCACCCGCTTTGCTCTGTATTTATTTTTTAAGCCCATCAGATTTCCCCTTCCCGAAAGGGAAAAACCAATCCGGGATAAAGCCAAAAAGCACCTGCTTAATACGGGTAAGTCGGATTTTACACTTTATGAATGGGGTCAGCCAGAAGGAAAAAAAGTACTGTTGGTACATGGCTGGTCGGGCCGTGGCACTCAGTTTCATAAAATTATTGAGGCGCTGGTAGATAAAGGCTTTTATGTGGCTGCCATTGATGCTCCGGGACATGGAGAACATAGCCAAAAAAAAACCAGCATGCTTGAATTTGTGGATGCTATTGAAGTCAGTCAGGCAAAGTTCGGTCCCTTTGATTACGCTATAGGCCACTCCCTTGGCGGGATGGCAATTTTTAACACTTTAAAAACAAACCTTTTTGTAAGTAAAATCGTAATTATCGGAACTCCGGACAACATACCCCATGTGGTGCATGACTTTTGCGAAAAGGTACATGCCAGCCCCAGGGTAGCTACGCGTATTATTAACACAATACAACAGCAACTTGTTATGAAAATTGAAGAAGGATCTACCGACTACCTGGCTCATAAATTCAATCCGGAGGGTATTATTATTCATGATGAAAACGACCAGGATGTAGGAATTGAAAATGCCATTGAACTGGCTAAAAAATGGCCCAATGCCAATCTTATTGTCACCAAAGGTTTAGGCCATCGCAAAGTGTTGATGGATCAAAATGTTATTGACTCCATACTTGGTTTTTTACCATTAAGCTAAGTTGGCCTGAACTTTGAAGTTGCAACACTGAAAAACAATTTCAGATGACCAGAATACTTTCTATCTCATTAATTTTAACTTTTGCCTGGGCTTGCAACGGCCAGCAAAAAACTGAAGCAAACAAACCTATGGGAGACTTCAATGTAAAAAAAACGGAACAGGAATGGCAAAAAATGCTATCCCCTGAGCAGTACCACGTACTACGTGAAAAAGGTACCGAAAGACCAGGTACCGGTGAATATAACCTGCATTTTGAAGAAGGCACATATACCTGTGCAGGTTGTGGTGCCGAGCTTTTTGACAGCGATTCAAAATTCGATTCGCATTGCGGCTGGCCAAGTTTTGATAAAGCCCTTGATAAAAACACAGTAAAGGAAGTGTTGGATACCAGCTACGGCATGACGCGCACAGAAATTGTGTGCGCTAATTGCGGTGGTCACCTGGGCCATGTTTTTAATGATGGCCCTACGGAAACAGGAATGAGATACTGCATCAATTCAGTTTCCCTGGATTTTGAAAAAGAAGACGCGGCCACAAAAGAAGAGGAATAAAAGTAAGCTCTTGAATTCATATAAACCTGCCAGAGGTGAAAGCTCTGGCAGGTTTTTTATTGGTTTTTCCATGGTATTGAAATCATAGGTAAAACTTCGAACACATCGGCATTTTGTTTAAGTTTATTAAAACTTTAACCTATGCTTAGCAACACCGGCAACGTTTCATTTATCCTTTACGGAGCATTTATCATTTTCATAATCGTGGCCATGTTTGTGGCTTTTCGTCATATCATTAAAGGCTTTAATGCTCCCTTTAACAGCCGGTGCTTAAGTTTGCAAAAAATTAGCCCATGCGCATCGACATCATTACCCTACTGCCCAAATTACTGGAAAGCCCCTTTGCTGACTCTATTCTTAAAAGGGCTATAGAAAAAGGCATGGTGGAGGTGCACATCCATGACCTCAGAAAATACGGTATTGGCAAGCACAAAAAACTGGATGATTACCAGTTTGGGGGTGGCGCTGGTTTGGTGATGATGGCCGGACCCATTTTTGAATGCATCGAAGACCTGAAAAAAGAGCACGAGTACGATGAGATCATATACATGACACCTGATGGTGAAGTGTTTAACCAGGGGATGGCCAATCAACTTTCACTCAAAGGTAATCTTATGATTTTGTGTGGACATTATAAAGGTATAGATCAGCGGGTGCGCGATATACTTATTACTAAAGAAATCTCTATTGGCGATTTTGTAATGAGCGGTGGCGAGCTGGGTGCCGCTGTAGTAAGCGATGCTATTATACGCCTGATACCCGGAGTTTTAAATGATGAAACATCTGCTTTAACTGATTCCTTTCAGGATAACTTATTGGCCCCACCGGTTTATACGCGCCCGGCCGAATTCAAAGGTGTAAAAGTGCCGGAGATTCTTACTTCAGGCAACTTTCCTAAAATTGAAGAGTGGCGCCACGAGCAGGCACTTGAACGTACAAAACAGCGCAGGCCTGATTTATTAAAAGATTAGCTTTTCAGATTAAATCAATTACACTAATATTGCACTCCGTTTATCAAATCAACCACATCACTGATAAACAACTGGTATTCAACCTCTGGCAAAAATTGTGAATGTTGAATGTCGGCAAATTTTAAAGATTGCTAAAATGGATTTAGTAAAAGCGGTACAAGATCAGTACATCAGCAAAAAAGAAATTCCGGATTTTTCAGCCGGAGACACCATTACTGTTTATTACAAAATTACGGAGGGTACGAAAGAGCGTACTCAGTTTTTCCGTGGGGTAGTTTTACAACGCAGAGGTACAGGAGCCACTGAAACCTTTACCATCCGTAAAATGTCCGGTAACATTGGTGTAGAAAGAATTTTTCCTGTGAACCTTCCTGCTCTTGAAAAAATAGAGGTAAACAAGGTGGGTAAAGTGCGCAGAGCCCGTATCTTTTACCAAAGAGAACTTACCGGTAAGGCCGCAAGAATTAAAGAAAAGAGAATGTAAGATTCATTTTCAGATAACAGAAAAGTCGCTCATTTGTAGCGACTTTTTTGTTTTGTATATGTCTGAAAAAAGAAAACTCCACGGATATAAACTTCTCAACACTCTTAGGGGCAGAAATTTTACCCTTAAACTTTTTGCCCAAAATGGTTCGCGGTTTATAGTTATTGCCAGCTACAATTTTTGGGGCATTGTGTATAATACCAAAAGGTTTGAGTTTACCACCCTGCACGATGCAGAGTATTATTGCCAAAGGGTAGGAATAAGAAAAGGATTGTTGGGCCCTATTTTGACGTGATTACAAATACGGTGCGCCTGTTTTGTGCTCTGCCCTCTTCACTATCATTAGTGGCTCGCGGCTTTGTTTCACCATAACCGTGGTGAGAAACCCGGCTGGCAGAAATACCATTTTGCAACACATAGTCATACACCGTTTTTGCCCTGTTTTTTGATAACTGCATGTTATCGCCATCATTACCCACATTATCAGTATGCCCTTGTATATCCGCTTTAAGGGCAGGGTTATCCTTTAGATAAGCAATAAACTCATCAATTACTGAGCGTGAAATATCATCAAGCTGGTAAGAGTTGGTAGCAAAGTTTATGTCATTCAATTTATACTCCTTCCCTACTTCCAGCTTCTCCACCTTTAGTGAAGCCTTCGCTACACCCTTTTCATTAATATCATTTGTACTGATGTACTTGGAGGTAAAGGCGGCATCCTTTTTCTTCACCGTTAAAATCAAATCTTCCTGTGGGCGGGTTTCTACCACACGTGCGTAATTACCGGTTTCCTTATCCACATTTATTTTGGTGACCTCTTTTGTTTTCAGGTTCTTAATTTCCAGCGAAGCGGTTTCGCCAGGTTCATCTCCATCATCATTAGCTACATTACCAGTTATCAGGGTAACCTTATTTGGTTTTGCACTCTCGGGTAATGAAAACTGGTAAATATCATAACCTGTTGACTGACGGAATTTATTAGAGGCAAAGTAACCGGTACGGCCATCAAGACTTACAAATAAACCCAGGTCGTCATCCTCTGTATTAATGGGGTAACCTATATTTTGAGGTTGCTGCCAGGTGCTGTCACCCGTGGCTTTCGCCAGAAAAATATCAAAGCCGCCAAGACCCTGAAGGCCATCCGAACTAAAATATAGTGTCTTGCTATCGCTATGAATAAAAGGTGTTTTTTCGTTGCCGGAAGTATTTATGGTTTTACCCAGGTTTTTTGGTGCCGACCATTTTCCATCGGATAAGCGCTCGCAGCGGTATAAATCCAGGCCACCCACGCCCCCGGCTCTGTTGCTGGTAAAATATAATGCATCGGCATTGGCAGAAACCGATGCCTGACTTTCCCAGCTATCTCTGCGATTTATGTGATCTCCAACACTGCGTGGGGTTATCCAGAAACCAAACTCATCGCGCTCAGTGTAATAGATGTCGCAGTTTTTATAACCGTTCAAATCCTCACACACCGTAAAGTATAGCTCGGTATTATCAGCAGTAATGGAAGGACCGCCTTCATTAAAACTCTCATTAAATGGCGAAGGCATGGGCGCGCCAATTTCAAATTCATCTCCCTCTTTGCGCTCGGCTTTGGTAAACTCCTCTACCAGCCTTACCTGGGCCGCGGGTCCATCTCTCCTGTTCACTTTTTTAACCCTGCGGGTAAAGTACATGGTTTCCTGATCCGGGGATATTGTTGCGAGGTATTCATCAGCCTCACCTGAAAGCCGCTTTACAGGTACAGGATCAAACTCCACGGGGTTACCCAAAAGTGATTCCTTGAGCTTAGCTTCTTTTAAGGCAGTTTTTACTTCAGTATCAAACATCACGTCCCTCGAAGGGTCAGCTAAAAAGGATTCGAATAATGCAATAGCCTTTTCGCGTTTTCCATTCTCTAATAAAATAGAACCAAGAAAGTATTTTACCTCAGCCTTGTAGTCAGGGCACACCTCCAAAAGCTTCGTCCATAAAATCTCGGCTTTTTCAATCTGCATTTTCTTCACATACAAATCGCCCAACAGGTATAACGCATCCGCATAATTGGGATCCATATCCACAGCCTTACCCAGGTAGCGCTCCGCTTCCCGGTAGTTTTTCGCCCTCCAGTGCTTAAGAGCCTTTGGCAATTGGTTCTGAGCAATTTCCTCTACCTCCTGGTCACATTCGCCCAATTCGGGCTGTGCATATAAAAAAGTACCACTGAATAAAAGAGCAATGAAAATGAGACTTCTCATAAAATGCATGCTTTGCGATAAATAATGTGCGAATAAACAAAGTTGTGATTATCAAAACTATAATTCACTCAAAATCTTATAAACGGTTACATCATAAAAAAAACCTGTGAATTGACTCCACAGGTTTTCAGCCTTAAACATTAATTGCTTCTAAGGATTTCCAACCTTTCCTTTCTCCCGCGCTTCCTGTACCAGTTTTTCCTTTTGAGCGCGAGCGTCATTCACCAGTTTGTCCGCACGGGTATTGGCCTCCTGCACCAGCTTATTGGCGGCTTTGTCACCTTCATTACGGATACCCTGTGCAACTTTTTCTGCGGCAGCCTTCTTTAATGGGTTACTACCTGCCTCACTTATAGCTTTCTTAGCATTTTTGTCTGCCTCATCTCTTATATTCTGTGCCTGCTTTTGCGCTTCAGCTTTAAGGGCATCAGCCTGCTTTTGTGCAGCGGCAATTAGTGCATCACCTTTTTTCTCGGCTTCATCAATCAGTTTTTGAGCTTCAGCATTCACCTTGTCAATGGCTTCCTTCTTCACTTCTTCCACCTTTTCCTTAGCCTGGTTTTTCAGGTTATCCAAAACATTACCGGCAAGGTCGCTTAAGGAGGTAGTAACCTTTGGATCACTGAACGTCCCTCCTATCTTAACTTTAAGATCGAGCTTACCACCAGAGGTAGCACCGATTTTATCCAAAAGATCATTGGCCTGAATACCCGAAGTTGGAATTTTCATATCCATATCATAATCCAGCGTTTGATCTAAACCACTGGTACCACTTACAGTTGCCGATACATTGCCGGCCTTAATATCAAAGGGCTCAACCCCAAGGCGGCCATCCCTTATCTCATAAGAGATATTTACATTATTTAAAGCAAGAGTTTTCAGCTCAGGGTTTTTGAGGATATTGGCCAGTTTCTCCAGTGATTTTGGCGAGGTGGTCAAATTAGTGGTTACTAACCTACCCTTTGCCTGAACAGAACTAAGGTCAGGCGACATATCTGAATTGAGCTTTGACTTAAATGAAAGCTTAGTACCATACGTACCGGTGGTACTCTCCATTATAGGGGCCATTTTCTGAATGGTAACAAACTTTTCAAAACTCTCTTTAAAACTGAAATTGCTGATGTCCATTTCCACATCCACATCCGGAAGGTTTGGCTTGCTGTCGTAAAATCCGTTAAGACCGAGTGATCCACCAAGTAAATTCATGGTTAAATTATTAAGCTGTGCTTTGCCTTCCTGTAGCGCTACTGCGCCACTGAGGCCCTCTATCTCCAGGTTATCATAAATAATTTTAGAAACAGTAGCATTCAAAGTAGCATCAATATTTTCCGGTAATCGGATCACCTCCATAGCCGAAGTCTCTTCTGTAGTTTCCGTTTCTACAGGTTCATCACCTGAGGCGGAAAGTTCATTAAGATCAAGCAGGTTGGAAGTAATACTGAAGTCAGCTTTAAGGGTTTTGTCCTGCAGAGCATAACCAAGTAAATTGTCAATACGGCCATTTGCCGAGATATCAGATTTACCGATTTGAGATTTAAAGCTATTAAGAGCTGCAAACTGCGGAGAAAAGGTAAGATCTGTTTCTTCAATCCTTACATCATAAGGCAGACTATCGCTTTTAAGCACCATATTGGTGATGTTCAATTGTCCATCGGCCTTCACGTTTTCGTAGCGCTCATTGTCTATATCGCTCATACGGGCAGCAATGTCCAGATCAGCTTTTATACGGCCGGAGTAATCGTAACCGCTGGCGGGCACTACTTTGGCAACATTACTCATCTGAAAATCCGTTTTCAAATACGCATCAACCTGTGGATCTGAAATAGGCGTGGTTAAGTTCAGTCGCGCATTTATAGGGCTGCCCGCCACTACTGCACTGGCTTTAGGCACATTTATTACCATGCCATCAAGGTCGGCTGTTTTGTTGTAGATGTGTGCATCAACATTTATAGCATCAACACCTGCCGGCAAATCCGGGTAACGGAAGGTAGCATCATTCACCTTAAAGGTGATGTCAAATGCTGGATACGTTTCGGGCTCTTCGGCATAAGTGCCGTTTACCATACCCTTTAGCGAGAAGTCACCTGTGGTTTTCATATCCTTAAAATCAGCATAATACACAGCGGGTATCAGCGAAAGCACACTCTTGAAATCATTTTCAGGAGCTTCAAAAGTCATATCCATGGTAATGTCATCATCCGGCATGGCCACAGAACCTGCAAATTTCAAAACGAGGTCGTTCAGGCTCAATTGGTTCTCACCAAACGTAAATTTGAAATCCGTTTGATTAAGGCTCATGTCAATATCAGCTTTGGTATTAACGCGGCTCAGGTAGGCCACATCATCCATCTTAAAGGTAAGCTCCTCAATGGTAGTTTTAGTTTTAAGATTTACTATTTCCTCGGTAAAATCACCGGTTCCGCTATGATCAAGATCCTTAATAACCGCAAGCATACTCCCCTGCTTATCATCATAAATAAGATCAAAATTTTCAATGGAGTACTTCTTCAGTGTAAACTTAAAACCCCCCGATTCTTCGGTAGGCTGTTCTTCCTCCGTTTCACCGGATTCCTTTACGATATCATAGTTCGCATTTCCTGCGGTATCAATAATCACATGCACTTTGGCGTCCTTTAGGCTGATGGCCTCCACCTCAAACTGGTTACCACTTATCACACTAAAGAGATTAAGATCAACCACAAACTCGCCCACATCAGCCAGGCGTACACCTTCAAACTTTTCGGTACCATCCACGGTCATCTTTTCAATGCCCAATGAAAAATCAGGGAATGAGCGGAAAAGGCTTATATCAATGTCTTCAAAATCTACCTGTGCATTTAAATTATTGTTGATCTCTACCTTGGCGCGATCAATAATTTCATCCTTAAATATTATGGGAAGCAGAATAATGGCCGCAACAAGCAGTATTATTAAAATGCCTAAAATCTTCAGTAATCTTTTCATGAACAGGATTTATTTAGTTATAAATCAGGGTTTAAACGTCTTTTCAGTATTGCGCACTTCATCGTAATGAAGCAGGCCTTCGCCTTTGGCTATAACGGTTGAAACAGTGGCATCGCCTGTAACGTTCACAACCGTACGGCACATATCCAAAATTCTGTCAACGGGTAAAATTATCCCAATCCAGGCGGGGTTTAGCCCCACCGATTGTAAAACAATTATTAACATTACCAAACCCGCACTGGGTACGGCCGCAGAACCAATGGAAGCCAAAGTGGCTGTTAAAACGATGGTAAGCTGTTGAGCCAGCGTAAGGTCAATCATGTGCATTTGCGCCAAAAACACTACGGCTACTGCCTGATAGAGGCTGGTGCCGTCCATATTAACCGTGGCGCCTATGGGCAATACAAAGCTGGTAATCTTCTTATCCACTCCGAGATTATCTTCCACACACTCCATAGTTACCGGTAGTGTAGCGGCACTGGATGATGTCGAAAAGGCCAGTGTCTGAGCCGGGCTAATTCCTTTAAAGAAACCTGTATAGCTGATAGCCTTCACAAATAGCTTTAGCACTAGTGGGTAAATCAGGAAGATCATTAACATTAAGCCAAGGAATACCGTAAGAGAATACCAGCTCAGGCCTTTAAAGATTTCGAGGACCTTGCCTACATCATCTCCGGCCATTTTGCTAACTACACCGGCCAACAGGGCAAACACAAAAAACGGAGCCGCCTGCATCACCAGATCCACCATTTTCAGGAATATCTCCATGGTGCCATCTACAAACTGCTTTACCGGCTCTGAGCGGGAGTTGGGTATCAACAGCAGACTAATCCCAAAAAAGATGGCGAAAAAGATGACCTGGAGCATGGAGCCATTATCACCCAATGCCCCGAAGATATTCTGTGGTACCAGATCCACTAGTGGCTTAAGTGGTCCCGCATCTTTGGTTTCATTGGCGGCATCCATTTTCTTTTTCACCTCATCCTCCCCGGCAGCCTCGTTAAGCTCAGCTTTAGAGAGTTCGGTAATCTCCTGCGCCCTTTCCATAAAGTTCGGGTCCTGCAGGTAGTTAATACCATCTTTAATTTCAATGTTATTGGAGCTGGCCCAAACCTCATAGCTAATCCGGTTATCAATGCGGCTTTGGTCGTCAATAAGTTTACCGGGCTTAATAACGTTAACCAGCAAGAGACCAAGGGCAACGGCAAGTATGGTAGTAGCGAAATAGAATAACAGCGTTTTAGCGCCCATACGCCCGAGACTACTTGGGTCGCCCAAACCGGCCACACCACTTATTATAGAAAATAGCACCAGCGGAACCGCAATAAGCTTTAGCAGATTTATAAAGATGGTACCAAAGGGAGCAATCCAGTTAATGGTAAACTCACTCCACCCCAGTTGGCTGGAGAGTATGGCCCAGATAACGCCTAATACCAGTCCGATTATGATTTTCCAGTGTAGTGCTAATTTCATTTTTAGTTTATTCTATGGCCTTATTAGGCCGTTCGGTTTTCAATGCTATTTATTCTTGACATAAGGTGAAAATCCGCCAGCACCAGCGCAACCATGGCCTCTACAATAGGTACGGCACGTGGTACCACGCAAGGATCATGGCGGCCTTTGCCCTTTACGGTAACCTCTTCTCCTTTTTCATTTATGGACGATTGATCCTGCATGATCGTGGCTATGGGCTTAAAAGCTACACGGAAGTAGATATCCTCACCATTGCTTATGCCGCCCTGTATGCCACCTGAGTGATTGGTTTTGGTTCCACCAGATGCAGTAAAACCATCGTTATGCTCACTACCCTTCATGCGGGTACCGGCAAATCCGCTGCCGTATTCAAAACCCTTCACGGCATTTATGCTCAGCATGGCCTTGCCCAAATCCGCATGTAGTTTATTAAATACGGGCTCACCCCACCCGGCAGGCACACCCTTTATTACACAACTTATAATACCTCCAAGTGTATCTCCGTCTTTCCGCGCCTGGTCTATTTTGTCAATCATCTTTTCCGCTGTACCGGGATCAGGGCAGCGAACGATATTGTCATCCGTTTTTGCGAGATCCAATTGCTGATATGGGATTTCCATATCCAAATCTCCCACCGAAGAAACATAGGCCTGAATGGTTACGCCAGTGAGCAATTGACGTGCAATGGCGCCTCCTACCACACGGCAGGCCGTTTCTCTTGCAGATGAACGTCCACCTCCCCGGTAATCACGGTGACCATATTTTGCATGGTAGGTAAAATCTGCATGAGATGGCCGATATACATCCTTTATGTGGCTGTAGTCTTTGCTCTTTTGGTCTTGATTGGGGATGATAAAGCCAATTGGAGTTCCTAAGGTCTTACCCTCAAAAATTCCGGAAAGAAACTGCACCTTATCAGATTCCTTTCGCTGGGTGGTTATTCTTGATTGCCCTGGTTTACGCCTGTCCAGTTGATACTGAATGGCCTCCATATCCAGTTGCACACCGGCCGGGCAGCCATCAATCATTCCTCCAATAGCCGCACCATGACTTTCGCCAAATGTGCTTAACCTGAAAAGTTTTCCGAAGGTGTTTCCTGCCATAGCGACAAAGAAAGTGAAAAGAGCAGAATGTTTTAATAAAGTACGAGTGACCAAGTAAGAATTAGGCATGATCCGGTACAACCTGAAATGCCCTTAATTGAGGACTTAACATTTGTATTTAGTACTTCGTATTTGATCCTTACCCGATATCTTTACAGCATGAAAGTACTGATTACACATATTTCAAGGATATTACACATTGACAATCAAGGCCGTAAACACAAGCGCGGCCATGAGCTGGGTGAATTCCCGGTATCGGAAAACGCGTGGCTACTAATTAACAATGGACGCATTGATAGCTGGGGGAGCATGACCAGCGAAATGCCAAAAGAGTTTAACGAAACTATTGATGCCGAGGGAGGTATGGTTTTACCCACATGGGTGGATAGCCACACACACCTGGTTTATGCCGGTACCCGCGAGGATGAATTTGCCAAAAGACTGCACGGCATGACCTACGAAGAAATTGCGGCCGAAGGGGGTGGTATTTTGAACTCGGCAAGAAAATTAAGGCGTGCCACTGAAGAAGAGCTCTATAAATCGGCTGCCGCCCGATTAGACGAACTTATAAAAATGGGCACAGGCGCCATTGAGATAAAAAGTGGTTACGGCCTTACCCCTGAAAGTGAAATGAAGATGTTGAGAGTAGCCCGTAAGCTCGGTGAAAATTTTCCGGTTCCGGTAAAAACCACCTTTCTTGGAGCACATGCTTTTCCCGAAGATTTTAAGGATGACCATGCCGGATATGTGAAGCAAATCATCCATGAAATGCTGCCCAAAATAGTGGAAGAAAAACTGGCTGACTACGTAGATATTTTTTGTGAAAAGGGCTATTTTACCGTTGGTGAGATGGAAGAAATTCTGGAAGCTGCTCAAAATTACGGTTACAAATCAAAGCTTCACGTAAACCAGTTTAACTCACTGGGAGCCATTGAAAAAGCTATACAGCATGACGCGCTGTCAGTAGATCATTTAGAGGTGATTGAAGCGCCTCAAATGGAAAGAGAGGCCTATTTGGAGCCTCCTCTTGAACCACCTCTCTGGGACACCAATCGCAACGAAAGATTTGACGAAGCAGAGATGCTTGGAAAGTCGGAAACGATATGCACCTTATTACCTGGCTGCAGCCTGTTTTTGGAGATACCTTACGCACCGGCAAGAAGGCTAATTGAAAACGATGCCATTGTGGCTTTGGCCACAGATTACAACCCCGGATCTTCACCCAGCGGAAATATGAATATGGTTGTTAGCCTGGCTTCCATAAAAATGAAAATGACACCTGAAGAGGCCATTTCTGCTGCCACTTTAAATGGTGCTGCGGCCATTGAACTTAGTCATGAACTGGGCAGTATTGAAAAAGGCAAACGGGCCAACCTCATCATAACTAAGCCTCTCTCCTCCCCTTCCTTTTTGCCTTACAATTTTGCTCACAATCACATTAAGCATATACTGATTAATGGAAATAAATATGAATGACGATGGCTTAAAGCTGCTTTCCTCTGAGCAATTGGCTGCTATTACAGCCACCCGCGCTGGTGAAACTAAATTAGGGGAAGTGGTTAAGGTGATTTCAAGTCTTGAGGAGATTAATCATTCCACTGCGCGCTTTGTGCTATTGGGCATTAAAGAGGATATTGGCATAAGGGCCAACTTGGGGAAAGGTGGCGCCAGCGATTGCTGGGACTGGGCCTTAAAGGCCTTGGTGAATGTGCAGAGCAACTCCTTTCTTTCAGGTGAAGAAATGCTTGTATTGGGAGCGCTTGAGTTTGACGGCTTACTGAATGAAGCTAAAGACCTTGACCCTTCGAACCCTGAGGATCTCAAACGACTGCGGGAACTTACCGCGATGATTGATACTGACGTTACCCGGTTGATCAGTGCTATTGTTGCTTCAGGTAAAATTCCAATAATTATTGGTGGAGGCCACAATAATGCCTATGGTAATATTAGCGGTGCTTCCAAAGGTATAGGGCAGCCCATTAATGTGCTCAATATTGACCCCCATACTGACTACAGAGCAATGGAAGGCCGCCATAGTGGAAATGGTTTCCGCTATGCACGCCACGATAACTTTTTGAATAAGTATGCTGTGTATGGCCTGCATGAAGGCTACAATGGCGCTTCCATTATTGAGGAGTTTAATAAGGATCAGAGCCTCACCTACCAGACCTTTGAAGGCTTACTGAACCTAACGGAAAGTGAACAATACCAGCGTTTTACAGACATGCTCAATTGGCTGGAACACTCGCCCACGGGGCTTGAACTGGACCTGGATTCCATTACCCGTTTTCCTGTAAGTGCGCTTAACCCATCCGGCTTTAGCCTGAATGAAGTACGCAGCATGGTTAGGGCTACTGCCGGCCTTAATAATGTGTGCTACTTCCACACTTGTGAAGGCTCACCCGGCAGAGCCGCCAATGACATAGAAAGGGAAATGCTGGGGAAAAGTGTTGCGTATTTGGTTACGGATTTTGTGAAGGGGTATTTAACCTCGAGCTATTAAGTTTCACCAAATCTTACAATTAGACTAATTATCATTTCAGTATGAAACAAACTCAACTAATTAAGCTATTCATCTCCTGCCCTTCTGATATATCATCAGAACTTGACTCGATAAGAGTAATTGTAGATGAAATCAATAAAACCTCAGGAAAACAAGGACAATACATTATTGATACGTTAAATTGGGATGTTGACACTTACACTGCCATTGGCACCGATGCCCAAGATGTGATCAATTCACAAATTGATGATCAATATGATATTTTAGTAAGTCTTGTTTGGCAAAAACTAGGAACACCAACCAAACGAGATAAGTCAGGAACAGTTGAAGAAATTAACAGAGCTCTTTCAAATCCAGATAAATCGGCTCTAATTTATTTCAAAACTACTATTGAAAATTTAAACGACATCAACTTACAGGAACTTCAAAAAATAAATGATTTCAAGAGTGAACTATCCTCTAAAGGGGTTCTCTATAAAGAATTCAATACATCATCAGAGTTTGAAACAAAATTCAGAATTAATCTTACCAGTTTAGTTTCAGATTTACTTCAAGGAAAAGTTGTTAGTACTCATACTTCAGCAACCAAAAAAGATGCAAATAACAAATACTCTGATTTAGATGAATTTCTAAACAATGTGGAAAATCAAGATGAGAGTTTACTTGATGTTGATATTTTCAACTTAGTAGAAGAAGGACTTACGTATTTAAACAACATCACCACTTCTATGTCATCCTTCACTACTACCATTGAAGACTTCGCTCACAGGTTAACTTTCAGAACCAAAGAAATCAACGACATCAAACATATTCGTGATGAGAAACTAAAAGTGGCAAAGTCTAAAACTGTTTTTAATCTCTTATCTGGCGAACTAGATGATTTTGCTAGCCGAATAGGAGCTGAACTACCTATTTTCACAGATAACTTCAGAAGGACTTACGGCCTCCTACCCTAAGTTGATTTATGCCTCTAATCAACTTGAGTCCGATGAAGCTGATGGGTTAAAAGCATCCGTAAAGGAGTTTCGAGATACCATGGATGCAACAACTCAGCAATCAGCAGATTTCATAAGGGAAATTATGAAATGGCCGCCAATCAACAACCGATTTAATCGTTCGAAACGAAATGTTGAACTTATGCTTAAAGATTTGACAAAAGAGATGCTAACTGGCTTAAAAATCTTTGATGAGTTGGTTGAGCAAGGGTGACCTTAATTTATATACGTAACTCTCCGCTATCGTTAGGGTTCTCCCTCTTGGCAAGCTTGTTTGCCATAATGAAGATCTTAATAAAATTGCCTGAATTCGCTAATCCCCACTCTTCACTACTTTAGCCACCTACTCGTAACTCAAAAACTTCTTCATGAAACTTCTCGAGTGCATTCCCAACGTAAGCGAAGGACGGGATGAATTTATTATTAATGCCATTGTAGAAAGTATTCAATCTGTAACGGGCATAAGGCTTTTACATACCGATGTTGGCCATGCTGCCAACCGAACGGTTTTCACCTTTGTTGGTGAACCGGAGGATGTATTGGAAGCTGCATTCAGGATGTACCAGAAATGTGTGGAGCTTATTGATATGAGCCAGCACACCGGCACCCACCCGCGGCAAGGCGTTGTGGATGTTTGTCCTTTTGTTCCTTTAGTAGAAACACCGATGCTTGAAGCCATTGATATTGCCTCGCGACTGGCCTTAAGGTTGGAGGAAGAACTGGATCTGCCGGGCTATTACTATGGCTATAATGCTACCTGGCCAGAGCGGGTAAGCTTGTTTTATCTCCGTAAAGGAGAGTACGAAGCATTACCGGCAAAACTGGAACAACTACCCCTTGACTTCGGAAACCCCGCCAACTGGAAGAAGAGCGGAGTGACAGTAATTGGCGCAAGAAACTTACTGGTGGCTTACAATATCAATCTGGCTACCAATGAGGTGGCTATTGCCAGAAAAATAGCCGGTATTGTCAGGCAGTCCGGTACCATAAAACTTTCATCAACCGGTGAACGCCTTAACACACCCGGCCGGCTTGCCGGGGTAAAAGCCATAGGCTGGTACATTAAGGATTTTGACAAGGTGCAGGTGAGCTGTAACCTAACCGACCTTAGCCTTTGCAGTATGCTGGAGGTGTACCTGGCGGTAAAAGAAGAAGCTGAAAAATTGGGCACTACGGTTACAGGCAGCGAGTTGATAGGGCTGGCCCCCATAAGCGAATTTGAAAAAGCCGCTGCCTATTTTGAGCCGGGCAGCCATGATCCTGTAAAAGCAGCAATTAAAGGCCTTGGCCTGGATGAAATAAAGGCCTTTGATCCGGACAAAAAAATTATAGAAAAGTTATTAGCCTGAGTTGGCTATTGCCTGATAACGCGCATGGTACTGTGGGTTCCATCTTTCATTTGCAGGCTAAGGATATATATGCCGGCAGGTACTTCAGTAAGTATCTCCAATTGCTTTTCCAATATTTCAAAGGACAACTCAACCTCCTCTCCTACGCTGTTATAAATACGAACATCTGTTGGTTTTGCCTCACCTAAGTTCACCACCAGTTTATCCTTAAAGGGATTGGGGTAAACACCAAAGTCATTGTAATTCTCCTCCAAACCTATAAACACCTGGTTAGGACAGTCATACAAATGCAGGTTAAAATAATCACTCTCCAGCAGTTCATAACCGCATTCGTTAAATACTGAATTGTTGTCCGTGCCGCTTACAATGGCCAGCTTATAGTCTCCATCAAAAAAGAAGCTTACATCCATCTTTAGTTTATCCGTAAACAGGGTATCTTCAGGAATTATCACCCGGTTTACAATTACCGGGTAACCATTGGCATTGGAGAATTTAAAGTCCGTACCATCAGGGTTAATACTTGAGGTGAGCACCTTTGTAGAAAGCGGCACAGTGATAACTCCCGAACCACAGTAAGTAGAGAGCGTATCATCATCATTAAATACTCCGAAAAAGTAAAGGTCAGGAAAGCACTCATCACTTATAAGCACCGGGATTTGAAAGTAACTGGTAGCCGCCTTTACATAACCAACAAATGGGTTACTGCTGGGCTTGTACTCCGCAATGGAAACCGGTACCGCGTAAAAACCGGTATCAAAAGGCTCAAAGCTCATAGTGCGCCTGTTTATTGTAAAGTTGTTGGCACCTAATGGTGTTTGTGAGGTGTAGGGAAATTTCAGGCTTTCGTCATTTCGGACGGGGAATGAACCCGTAGAAGGATTATAGTTAATGGCTTTTGATAAGCTCACCAAAAGGCTGTCGCCATCAGTATCACCATAGGCAGGTTTATAGTAGCGCTTTTCTTGGTTACAGGCTTCCAGTAGTCTGAAATTGGTATCGAGTTGCGGTGGGCTATTCCTGATAAAGGTATTGAGCAAAACCCAGGAGACTACAGGTACTGTATCAAAGTTAAGATAATCTATAGGTGGCGATTCATAATACACCAGTAAATCCCGGCAGGTACTACCGGAGTCTAACCGCAAAGTATCGGTAAAGGTAAAGGCGCGAATGTCGCCAAAACCTGTTTTAGCTTTCGGGATACATAGCTTACTAAGGCTATCGCCTATGCTGTTGGCTGGCCGGGTAGCCGTTAGTTGCCAGCTGCTTCCGCAGGAGTTATAAACGGTATAGCTGATAGAATCGCCCAACGGCTGGCAACCAGATTGCCGGGCCTGCAACACCTCAATTTTTATGGTATATGATTTCTCGTGAATTTGATAATCCGGAGCTTCAGCCACCTGCACCCTACTCCACAATTGCTGGCACTGTGCTGCGCCATGCAACGAAAAAAATGCAATTATACAGAGGGAAATTATGCGCATATTGGTCAGGAATCGGCCCTAATATACCAAACCTGAAGAATTCTCAATCACCACTTTAATAAACTACACACAGCAATTATTTTAGGATGAATCCTACTTAGTGCTTCTCTCCATTATTTCCTGGTTTTTATTTGATTTTACCAAACCAGCAAAGTGCAGGTAGGTAAATGCCAGAAAGGAGGCATACAACAAAGTCATTGACCAGGTAAGTGGATGCTGAAACGGATGGAGCACCCGATGGCCGATTTCGTAAATCAAGGCAAAGGGGTTGCTTATTACATCCCAGCTATTAAACCTGAGGTAACGCCCCAAATAGATGCCAAATCCCGAAAGGGCAATAATGGCGAACTTAAATGTCCAGGACCAGAACCGGCCAAACCGGGTGAAAAGCTTTTCATCAAGGTTATTGAGGGTATGGAAAAACAGCATCATTCCATTCCAGGCGAAGGAAACAATCAACACTGTATCGTACCAAATAGACGGCCCGTTGTGTAATCGCAAATGAAATAAGTCGGTAATGATGTATGGTGAGTTTGGCAAAAAGGCAATGCACCCCATTAGGGCAAGCATATTAGCGAGGGTAAAAATCTTTTTATGAGGTTTAATCGCCAGTTCACTTATAGCAAAAGGAATAAAGGCCAAAAAGAGGTTCCACACCAAAAAAATGTAAGTGGGTTGGGCAGTATAGATTACCCGCCATAGTACCATAGCCAGGCTGAATAATATGGACACGGCCAGGTAGCGATGGTTAGAAATACGTTGTAGCAGAAGTGTATTGGTTTTCATAAAGGTTATTTTGCCAAACACAACGGCCCAAACCCGGCCTCATTTTAATAGTGATATCCACAAGGCCCACATTTATCAGAACTTTAACAAACCGTGCAGCTGCAAAACATTAGCCCCGGCCATTTGTAAAATATTAGAGATAACAACCTATGGACTACAACAAAATTTTCAGCGAGATAAAAAACGAAATAAATCTGGACACCAAATCCGGTAAGGTGGCAGATTATATACCTGAACTGGCTCATGTAGATGCGGATAAATTCGGTATCTCTCTAAAGTGTATGAACTCAGAAAACTTTGCCCTGGGAGAATCCACAGAAAAATTTTCAACTCAAAGTATCACTAAAGTGTTTTCGCTGGCCCTTGCTATGAAGCACTTTGGCCGTAAAATCTGGGACAGGATTGATGTGGAGCCTTCCGGTACCTCTTTCAATTCGCTGGTTTTGCTGGAGTATGAACAAGGTATTCCCCGTAATCCATTTATTAATAGTGGCGCCCTGGTTATAGCCGACATGCTGGTAGAAAAGCTTAAAAATCCCAAAGGAGAGTTTATTGAATTTGTTCGGCAAATGGCCGGCAGTACTGATGTGGATTACAATTATGCCGTGGCTAATTCTGAAAAAGACCATGGTTTTCGCAACCGGGCGCTGGCTAATATGCTAAAGTCTTTCGGTAACATTAAAAGCGATGTAGAAGAGGTGCTGGACTTCTACTTTCACCAGTGCAGCATTGAAATGAGCTGCGAGCAGCTGGCAGAGGCTTTTCTGGTATTTGCCAATATGGGTAGCAAACCCGGCCATAAAGAAAAGATGGTGACCAAGCAGCAAAGTCAGCGTATAAATGCCTTAATGCTTACCTGCGGTTTTTATGATGAAGCCGGAGAGTTTGCCTTTCGTGTTGGGCTGCCTGGCAAAAGTGGTGTGGGTGGTGGAATAGTTGCCGTGTACCCCGGAGAGTACAGTGTGGCCGTGTGGAGCCCCCGGCTCAACAAACGCGGTAATTCCGTTTTAGGAATGAAAACACTTGAACTGTTGACCACAAAAACAGGTATGGTGATATTTTAAGGCTGCAGCATACTCTCCCTAAATAAGTTGAACCTGCCAAAAAACGACAGTATGTATTTTGGCCATTGTTTAGGTTATTTGCAAACAATTTTATTAATCAACCCTAGTTTTTGAAGTGGCTCAACCCAGGTTACCGATTAAGCCAAATGTTTGCAAAAAACCTCACCATGAAACGATTCTTTACTTTTCTGATCATTCCGTTTATTGCCATTTCCTGCGGTT
The DNA here is from genome assembly GCA_963758205.1 of Schleiferiaceae bacterium. Classification (GTDB taxonomy): domain Bacteria; phylum Bacteroidota; class Bacteroidia; order Flavobacteriales; family Schleiferiaceae; genus Owenweeksia. Next base: position 107,096 of record CAVWUM010000005.1, on the reverse strand, counting down.
TGGCAGGTATCCACATAAAAGTACACAACCCCAAAAAGCGGGGTAAATACCCCGAGTTTGATAGAGAAACAATTCTGCTCGGGGAATACACTCCAATACGCGCAAATTTTGATGCAACCTTTTATAAGCTTGATATAGAGTTTTTTCCTGAAGAGGAAGAGCTAGGCGGCTGGGTGGAAATGCAGGCCAAAGCCCTTAAGGATATAGACTCCATCCAAATTGACCTTGACCAACCACTTGAATTACAACAGCTAAAGTGGAGTACCCGCGATGGACAGGATTTATTATATAAAAGAGATGAACGAGCCATTTTTACAGCTCTGCCCAAAAAGCTAAAAGCCGGAGAAGCGTTTACCATCCACATTAAATATCATGGAAAGCCAATTGTAGCCAAAAAACCACCGTGGGATGGCGGTATGGTTTGGAAAGAGGATGAAAACGATAATCCCTGGGCTGGAGTAGCCTGTGAGTCTGAAGGTTCCAGCATCTGGTTTCCCTGTAAAGATCACACGGCCGATGAGCCCGATAGTGTACATCTTAACTACAGCATCCAAAACCCAAACGTAATGATAGTAGGCAATGGCCAGTACGTTGGCCAGGTAGCGGATGGCAACCGGCAAACCTATAAGTGGAAGGTTACCTACCCTATTAACCTCTACAACGTAACCTTTTACATTGGTGATTTTGTAAGGATTGATGATAGTTACACCGGTATTAATGGCAAGGAGCTGGGCATCAGTCATTATGTACTTAAAGCCAATGAGGATAAAGCCCGCAAGCACTTTAAGCAGGTAAAGCGCCACATTAAAGTTTATGAAGAGGCCTTTGGTGAGTATTCATGGTATCGCGATGGTTTTCGTTTAGTAGAGTCGCCCTTTGCGGGGATGGAGCATCAATCGGCTATTGCATATGGCAATGGTTATAAAAACGATCTTAACCAAACTGATGATTATATAATTGTACATGAAGCCGGCCACGAGTGGTTTGGCAACGCCATCACCGCCTCTGACCTTTGTGATGTATGGCTACAGGAAGGTTTCACCACCTATGGCGAAGTAGTTTACCTTGAGCGCCAGTATGGACAATCTGCCGCTGCAAACCACCTGCTTTTTTACCGGTGGATGATTGCCAATAAGCGCCCGATGGTTGGGCCTCGTGGCCGCAGGTATTTTGATTACCACGATGGGGATGTTTATGTAAAAGGTGCCTGGACCTTACATACCCTCAGAAATACCATTGATGATGATGAGCTGTTCTTTAATATACTGAACACCTTTTACGAGGAATACAAACTGAAAGTTACCAACTCAACTGAATTTATTGAGGTAGTAAATCGCCTTACGGGAGAAGATTATAACTGGTTTTTTAATCAATACCTCTATAAACACAAAGTACCCTACCTGGAATATGAATACACCGAGGATGGCAAGTTTTACTACCGCTGGACAGAGGTGGATATTGAGTTCAGCAAGCTACCGATAAAAGTGAATTTTCCGGGTGCAAAGGGCATAACTACACTTTACCCTACCACAGAAATACAGATATTTGAACCCGAACTCAACGGCAACCTACCACTTGAGCCTACCATAATGAATGATGAAACCTTATTTGGGTTTGACAAGAACAAGAAACTCAAAAAAATGATGAGTAAGTAAACTATGGAATGGCGTACGGCATCAATGCAATTTAAATTGCTCGATAATGGAATAGTAGTTATTACCCCTCCTGCCGACTTCAGCGGACCTGAAACACTGGAGCATGCAAAGGAAAATATTGAATCAAGAAATACTATACCCGAGGATAAGCTCAAGGGGCTACTGGCTCATTTGCCTAATCATTATATAAATACGGCAGCTACAAGCTACTATAAAGAGAAGGCACCGGATGTACCAATGGCTGTGGTAGGCAATACCATTTTTAAGAATATGATCGCCAACTTTTTATTAAAGATTACCCGCCTCGGAAGACCTGTAAAGCTTTTTACAGAATAAAGCGATGCCATGGCCTGGCTGGAGGAAAAGATTAAGTGATTGGACTTTTATCCTACCCAACTTAATAAGAGTTAAGATCGTTAAAGGGGTATTACCTCTAAATCCATTAATTATGAAATCACCCAAACTAAAAGCCCTGATTGCCTTGTACGTTTTTATGATGACTATGGGGTTAGTGCAAAGTTGCTGTGAGGAAGAATATATTATTACCGGTGGTGGAGAACTTACGGCCTATGATAGCCTTGGTGTAAGAATTGACACTGTTAGAGGAGGATTTTCGTTGGGTGCCGCCTTTATCACGGAAAGAGCGCTGGCTAGTCAACTTTTTACAGGTTTTGGCAATTCAGCATACGCCACCTCTTGTGCTACCGTATTCAGAAACTCAATAGTTGAAGATAGTTTTACCCTTACGCTCGATAAGGCTTTTATTTTTGATGGCGACACAATCGCCAGCGGTGTAAACATTCTTGATTTTGAACATGTAGAGGAACTATTCTCCTCAGATGACTTTCTTGGCGATTTTGGAAGCATTGCCCTATCCAATAATTTTTTTAGGATGTCTGAGTTTGAGCGGGGTGATTACACTTTTACCCTAAATGGCCGGACGACAGATGATGTTATTCTAAATAGTTCGGTCGAGTTATACGTCAATCTCTAATCCTCAAAATATTCAAAGGCATCTATCAAATCGAGGTAGGCGCCATCAAAGCCTGATGAGAGTAATTTGCTCAGGTAGGAATCGTTGCCCGCATATATGAGGTCGTGCCACTCACTGTTCCAATATTCAATCTTATAGTTACCGGGCCATTCTTGGTTTTCAGTTTTGATCCAATCCGGCAAATCGCTGTTCCAACTATTATCCCAATAGTAGCGGTAATCCTCAGCCTCGCCAATACTCATGTAGGCAATAACCAGCCGGCTGCCACCGCTCACTTTTGTTTTTAGTGAGTTTACCTCTGCCCTTGTAAGCAGTGTGTTATTGTAAAAGGCATCTATAATCAGAAGGTCATAATCGGTAGAAGCAATAGCCTGCAAGTACCCTTGTCTGGAACTGAATTTTGAAGGATTAATCAGGTAAAGAAAGTTTTTAACCTCAGCCATATTTCTGATGCTACCTGAACTTACATTATTGGGTTGCACGGGGTATGTCGGTATTTCGTCAAGCTCGCGACTGGAGGCGGCAAAACCAACGAAACCCTCACTCTCATTGCTATTATACGAGTCATCCACAAAAGTGGGTGTAGAGCAGTAATCCGTTACCAATACCTGTTTCTGCGCATTTTTATACAAATTGAGGTAGGAGCTTACCTCTCTTCTTTGAGCGGTGGTGTTGGCTGCATCGTCATTGCTATATCCATAATTCAGGTCTTCGCGGCCAATGGCATCAATGCTATTCATGTAATTCTGATCCACTGAAGTTGCGCAATCCTGGCAAAAATTACGGAGCACCACATCCTGTCCATTTTGAGGAATGATAATGAAATTGCCATCACTGGCCCGGGCCTTTTGGGCAATATTGCCTACCAAAGCACGCATATCCTTACGGTAGAGGTATTCGTCCTCAATTACCGAGGGTTGATTGCGTTCGCAGGAAAATAGTAGAAGTACTAATGGAAGTAAAAGCCAGCTGCCGGGATTTTTCATACCTCTGGTGAGCAAGTGTAGTGCCAAAGCCACCAGTTAGGGAAGCGGTTTTTGCTCATTGGCAATTTTATCCACTTCAGTAAGCGCTCGCTCAAATCCGGTGGCAAAATCACCCAGCATAAAGTGAGGAATCATCTTTTCCTCAATAATGCGCTTGGTAACATCATCATTAAAAACATCTTCAATACCGTTTCCGGGAGCTATGGCCGCCTGCCCCAATGCAGAACTTACCAGTATTACAAGGCCATTGTTTTCTTCCTCATCCCCTACGGACCATTTATTGCCCAGCGCAGTGGCATAGGTTACTATATCCTCAAATGGCAAAATGGAATCTACCGTTACCAAAACCAACTCATAAGGGGTTTCAGCATTTATTTTTTCAGCGTGCTTCTTAAGCGCTATTTTTTCCTCAGTATTTAAAATGCGCTCATAATCGCTTACAACACCAAGTGTTTCAGGCAATTTGCTGAATATACTATCCAGATCGCTTTTTTCGGCTTTATCTAAACCATTGGTATTATTACACTGGCAACTCCATACCACCACAGAGATTGACGCCAAAAGAAATAAACGCAGAATATTTTTCTTCAAGATGCTAAACGTTCGAATTTTGGCCGAATATAGCCAATATTCATATCTAGTCTAACTGTATGTGGCAATTGGGCAAAGCTGCTTTTATGCGGGCCTTTTCGCTTTCGCTGAAATCGTTGTTGATGGCAATAAGGGTTTTCAATCCTGTAAGACTTTCAAGGTCATCCGGTAGCTTTTTTAACTGGTTGTTTGATATTATTAAATACTCCAGATTTGAAAGCCTGGTAAGCGATTGAGGAAGTTCTTCCAGCCTATTATCACTAAGGTTAAGAATCCGCAGACTGCTGAGTTTGCCTATCTCTGTAGGTAAACTCTGCAGGTAGTTATACTCCAGTTTAAGCTCCTGTAGATTTTTAAAACTCCCCCAGGAAGGGTCAATACTCCTCAACTGGTTAAGGCCTAAATCAAGCACCTTAAGATTGTTCAGTTTGGTAATGCTCTCCGGCAGATGACTTATCTGATTGTTATCAAGCACCAATACCTCAAGCTCACGGCATTTACCTATCTCCTCCGGCACTGTAATGAAATAGTTGAGTGAGCCATAAAACAGTTTCAGCTTTTTCAGCTTGCCAATTTCCTGTGGTATTTGGTTTATTTTATTATTGGATACATCCAGAGATACCAGCTTTTTGAGGTTACCTATTTCCCCCGGCAATACCTTAAGGCTATTGATTTTTATATTGAGCACTTCAAGGCTTTTAAGCTCAAATACGCCATAATCCCAGCTTTCGAGGTTATTGCGCATCAGGTTTAAAAATGTGAGTCGCTTAAGTTTCGCTATATCATCATCCACATCAAAAAGCCCCTGATCACGCAGGTTTAGCTGGCGAGCCGCAGGTTTACCGGCAACGGCTTCATCCACACTGTAAAAAACATGAGACTCCTTAGGGTTGGCAAACTGGGCATGTAAAAGCGCTGTAAACAGGCTAAATCCTAAAACAAAAATCCTTTTCATAATAGCTCCTTTTAATAGGCCTGTCCGGCTGTGTTGTCGGTCAACGATTTCATAAAGGCAATAATGGCCTCTTTTTCTATGGCACTCAGGTTCAGCGAATCTCCCGCAAGGGTTTGGTTAGTTACCTCAATCCCCAGGCCGGCTCCACCGCCATGATCATAAAAATCCAAAACCTCTTCCAGCGTTTTATAGGCACCGTTATGGAAGTAAGGCGCTGTAAGCTCCACATTCCTTACGGTAGAAGTTTTGAAGGACTTTTCATAAATCCAGGCCATTTCGTTGTACATATTGCTGGCCAGGCGGCCGCCATCATTGTCCAATTCTTCTACCTTCGGGCCAGTTAGCACCCCAAGTATTTCGCTCTCATTTTTCGCAAACTGTGGAGGTACCAATCCCGCAAAGGTGGGCGCAAAGTGGCAGGTGCCACATGCCGCCTTGCCCATAAACAGGTTAAAGCCCTCTTTCACCTTAGGTTCAATACTCTCCTTTTCACCTCTTACGTATTTATCAAAGTCGCTGTTAAAAGATTGTAAAGAGAGCACATATGACGCCAGAGCCTTTGAAAACTGATTGCGGTTTATCTCCTTTTTGCCAAAGGCTTTTTTGCTCATGGCTCTGTACTCGTCAGACTGGTTAAGCTTATTAATCAGGTCTTCGTAACCGGTATTAAATTCATCATGATTAAATATTACGTGCTCAGCCTGCTGCTCAAGGCTAAAGGCCCGCAAATCGTAAAAATACCTGTCCGAGTAAACTGCATTTAATAAAGTGGGCGCATTGCGCTGTACCGTTTTACCTTCTACTCTGCTTGCCGATTTTGACTTACCATCCGTAAAGCCCTTAGCCGGGTTATGACAACTGGCGCAGCTCATTTGGTTATCCTGGCTCAAAACAGGATCGTAAAAAAGCTTTTGCCCTAAATCCCGCAGTGACTTGCTGTCATCCTTACTGCTCAATTCGGCATAGAAATAAGGATCTAAAAAATCTGCTGCAAAAATGCTGGTGCTATTCGGGTTCCATCCCCAATTGCGGTTCTTTTTAGTGGGCTTGCCGCCAAGGGCTTTCAATTCCCTGTAAAGTGGATCCACGTAAGTGGTTAAAAATGTAAGGCGATCAAAACTGTCGAAATCAGTTTGTTTATCTAAAAATGCAACTCCGCCTGCAAATAGCTCTTTAATTTTATTTGCTTCTGATAGCTCATTGAGGTAAGGCGCTACGGCCGTTTGCAAAGCATTAAAAGATACAGAGGCCTCCGCCAAAGCATTTAATGAGCCGGGGGTATCAAAGCCCGTTACGCCCATGGAAAAAATCCTGACCAGTTCCATTCGCATGGCTTCTGCCAGCTCCTCCTTCTTAATATCCTTTTCGGCAAGGCTGCTTATTACCAGGTCAAATTTATTGGCGAGTTGACGCGCCAAAACGGCTATTTCGGTTTTCTCTGCCTCAGCATCATCTGAAAAGGCCAGTTCATCCAAAACCTGTAAACCCTCAGGTGTTTCCACATAAGGTCTAGGGCCTACCCGCTTAATGTGTAATAAGGGTGCCCCGTTAATGTGCTCTTCTACAAATTCAGGATAGTAGTATTCCAGTAAAAACTCAATTTTTTTGTAAGAAAGGCGTACATCCAGAACAGCAACTCGCAACTCCTCCGCGTTCTTGCGGTCCATTTGAAATTCATCGGCTACCTCACTTAACTTTTGGATAGAGGATTGAAAAGCCAGGGCATTTTGGGCAGTAAGCTCAGCTATTTTATCACCAGGGTGGCGCAGTGAAAACTGCATAATCAGTATGCTGATTCCAATACTGGCAAGCGTTACAAAGCGCCTCGCCATTTTACTTTTTATTGTGCTTCCTGTCATTTCCCCTCTACTTTATCTGAAAGGCAAAAATCACAGGAATAGGGGTTTCTCAGCTTAAGCCTATCTTATCAATAGATTGATTTAATGTTAAGCTATGTTGATTTAAACCATTCCAGCTATCCATTAAAACTCAACCCCTGAAATTTTAGGAGATTGCCGGTGGCAGTAAAGAAAGTTTTGAAGGTCAGAGAATAGAGAGATTATTTCATTTCTCCTTATAGCTGTAGGTTTAGATGATACAATTGCAGAGTAGGAACTGAACTTCCACTCTGAGAGACCGTTCACCAAGCCTGCTTCTATTGGGTTATGATGAATGTAGTGAATGAGTTTGATGAGGTATTTCTCATCCTCTATTTTAATGCGTTTGAAGTTTTTCATGAAAAGACTTCCCCTTCTGCCCTCAACTTTGTTGAAGGCCTGAGTGTAGCTGCTAAAAAAATTAGAGAACTGCTTACTTAGGAGAAGTTCCATCGAAGGAAGCTTTTCCAAAGTTTTAAACTTTGGAAAAGCTCTAAACAATGATTCCAGCTCCAACTCACCCTTTACTCTGATTAAAAAGTGAAAGTGATTAGGCATTAAACAATAGCAGAATAAATCGGTAAAAGGGGCTACATACTCTGAGTATTTCAGCAAAAAGAATCTATAGTTTTCATCTGAAAGGAAAATCCGTTCCTGGCCATTGGCGCGGTTGTAAATGTGATAATAGCAATCAGGTTCTAAAGGCGCGGTTTTATATAGCATAGGTTTGGTTTATCTCAAATTTAGAGAAGATCTGCCTTATTCGCTTTTCTAAAGTTTGGAGTTTTAGAATAGCCTGGAGCAAAAAAAAGAGGCCATCTTTTCAGACAGCCTCTCCTAACTAAATCAAAAGTACAAGCAACTTGATTTACTCTTTGATCAGTTTTTCGGTGATTACTTTATCACCTGATTTTACTTTAACAAAATATACTCCTGCGGCATATTCGCTGATATCCAGACTGGCATCCTGACCATCAACCTGCTGCTGACTCATCATTTTACCATTCATGTCAAATACCATAAGCTCATAGCCTGCAGTTTCGTAATGCACATTTACGTTACCTGATGCCGGGTTAGGATAAACCTCCATCAAAAGGTTGCTGGCAACAGAAGCCCTTGCATTGGCAGTGGCAACTTTCTTATCAGCAACAAGTACTGATTGTCCATTGGATTCAACTTCCATACGGAAAGAGAAACCACCTCTGTCAGATGCTCTTCCTAAGTTTCTCACCACTACCACCAACTCGTTCATACCGGTGTTGAATACATCATCCATACTGGCAAGGGTGGTAAAGTCAAACATATCACCTCCCATAAAACCATTCATCACAGTGCCGTTTGCATTAAACTTCACATCATGCGCAGGGGCTTTATAATTAGATCGTGATACATTCTCCTCACGGGCAATAAGCTGTCCGTTGATGTAAACTTCCATGCCGTCATCCACAGTCATCATAATTCTTGCATCAAGATTTGAGCTTGAAGTAAGGCTGAACTCTCTACGGTAGTAGGTGATATCACTACTCTCAGTACTGATAACCTTAGAACCTGGTACCGCATCAATTGAAGGGAAGCTGTATGGCTGACCTTCAACAGCGGCCATAGTGTAAGTGGATGTAGCTGGTAGAGAACTTACTCCACCCCAAAATCCACTGAAGTTACTAGGTGTAATAACAGTACTCTTTTCAAAACCATTGCTGCTTACAAGGCTATCCATGGTAGGTGCTCCACCATTGATTTTCTCACCACAAAGGTCAAGACGCAAGGTAAAGCCACCCCTGTCGCTCGCTTTAGCATAGTTTCTTACGGCAACGGTAATAGTATTCATACCTACTTTAAAGATATCGTCCAAATCCATGGAGCTTGTAGCATCATAAGCTACGCCCCCACCATTTGGATTATCAACGGTATTATCATTATTAAACATAGCATCAAATGATGGCAGTTTATAATTATTACGGCTACCAGTATATTGGCCGGCCAGCAACTTACCGTTTACATAAACTTCTGCCTGGTCATCAACCAATAGTCTCAGGCGGGCATCAAAGTTTTGCAGACTATCAATCATTATTGATTTACGGAAGTAAGTAATATCTCTTCCGGTTTGAATAACACTAGCGCCATCAATACTGTCAATAGACTGGAAGCTGTAAGGCTGACCTAACATAGCGTTCATGCTGAAAGTACCATCAGCCGGAAGGTTACCATTTACACCACTCCATGTACCTGAAAGGTTAGAAGGGGTAACAGTAGTACTCTTCATCCAGGTACCATCAGTAACATAGCTGTTGCAAACTATAACAGGTGCGTTACAAGGTGTTTGTAACTCAAAAGAACCAATATCTCTTGTACCGCCAAACACCATTTCCATGCGCTGATCATCAGCGTTAAGGGTAGGCTCACCGGCATCAACTGCAGGGCTTGGGCACATCAGGGCCTGGGTTTTAGTGTCACCACCATTATCAGCCAATGGTCCAAGGTTAGGGTCGTGACCTTCAATATCTGAACCCATAGCGGGGAACACATTCTGATCATCCATTTCTACCAGGTTGTAACCGCTCGAAGTATAAACACCACCTGAGCTACCTACATCCTGACCGGATACACCAGCCGAGTTATCAGCTACAATAGTGCTGTGCAGATCTACCATGTAAGTAGCAGCAAGAGTGATATCAATACCACCACCTTCGCCACCGGCAGAGTTATTAGCTACGGTACTGGCCACTACATTTATAGTGCCCTGGCTGTACAGTCCGCCACCGGAACCGTTGGCGCTGTTGCCTGATACTGTAGTTAGGAAAACGTCAGTGGTACCTTCGGCATCATAAATACCACCACCGGCACCGTCAGTACCATCGGCCATATTGTTAGAAACGGTAGAACGCATCACCTGCACGATTCCGCCATTGTTCCAGATACCACCACCACCATCGGTTGCAGCATCACCACTCGCGGTGTTGCCATCTATGGTAGTTCCATCAACCATCATCATACCGGTACCGTTCCACAGACCACCGCCTTCGCGGGCTGCCGTGTTTCCATTTACAGTACCACCAGAGATATCAATATTGGCATTACCTGTAACGTGAAGTCCACCACCGTTACCGGGAGCTGAACCTGTCATGTTACTATCCAGGTTTACGTTATTAAGAGTAACTCCTCCACTGGCAAATGAGCGGTCTTCGATACCACCACCGGCACGGTTAGAAGAGTTATTTGTGATAGAACTTCCCTGTACAAGCAGTACTGCGGTAGAATCATTTAAAATTCCACCACCGCTACCACTGCTACCAGTAGCCATGTTACCTTTTATCATAGAGTTGTTTACGATGTGTACTGTACCGCTAAGGTTGTACACTCCGCCACCACCCTGGCTGGCATCATCACCTGCTGCAGTGTTGTTGGATATCTGAACTCCGCTGATCATCATCATACCGGCTCCGTTCCATACACCACCACCTTCGGCAGCGGCATAGTTTCCTGAAATTTCACCACCGGTAATTTCAGCGTTTCCGCCACCGGTAATGTGAAGTCCGCCACCGTTACCAGGCGCGCTGCCGGTAGAGTTTTGGATCATATCCGTGTTCGTCAATTTTACGGTATCATTACCTGATTGATCTTCAATGGCACCACCTGCACGGCTGGCTGTATTACCCATAAGGGTGCTACCCATTACCGAAAGGCTACTTCCGGGGCCATTAAAAATTCCACCACCGCTACCGGCAGTACCGTTGGCGTGGTTGTTAGTAATCATAGAATTATTGATTACGAATACTGTACCTCCATTATTGAAGATACCACCACCGCCATCGTCAGAAGCGTTACCGTTAGCTTCGTTACCTTCTATGGTAGTTCCGCTTACAGTCATGGTTCCTGTACCGTTCCACAAGCCACCACCTTCGCGGGATGCTGTGTTACCGTTTACGGTTCCACCGGTAATATCCATATCGCCATCTCCACTGATGTGAACAGCACCACCGTTTCCGGGATTAGCCGCTGTAGAGTTGCTATCTAAATTTGAGTTGTTGATCGTAACCGTAGTTGCGGCACCTGAGGCATCTTCTATACCACCACCGGCACGCATGGCCATGTTGTGCATAATAGAACTTCCTGAAATGGAAAGCTCGCCACCGGTAAGGTTAAATACCCCACCACCACTACCGGAAGTACCGGTTGCAGAGTTGTAAGCTATGTGTGTATTGTTGATGATAGAAACAGTTCCACCATTATTGAATACACCGCCACCACCATCATCGGCTGCAGGACCCTGGGCCTCATTGCCCCAAATGTCCACACCACTAATTGTCATGGTTCCGGCTCCGTTCCACAGGCCACCGCCTTCGCGGGCTGCCGTGTTTCCGTTTACGGTACCACCACTGATATTAACATCGGCATTACCGGTTACGTGTAGTCCACCACCGTTACCGGGAGCAGAACCTGTCATGTTGCTGTCTAGATTTACATTATTAAGTGTAACGCCTCCAGTGGCAAATGAGCGGTCTTCAATACCACCACCGGCACGGCTGGCTGAGTTATTTTTTATAGTACTACCACTTACGGTAAGGGTTGCTGTAGAATCGTTCAAAATTCCACCACCGCTACCGCTGGTACCATCGGCCATGTTGCCGGTTATCATTGTATTATTATTGATAGTAAGGTCACCGCTAAGGTTGAAGACTCCGCCTCCACCCTGGCTGGCATCGTTACCACTGGCCACGTTTCCATGGATCATGGTGTTACTCACTGTCATAGTTCCGGCACCATTCCATAGACCACCGCCCTCGGCTGTAGCCGTATTGTAGTTTACAGATCCGCCATTTACGGCTACATCACCTGTACCGGTTACATGCAGTCCACCACCGTTTCCGGAAGCAGAACCTGTCATATTACTATCAAGGTTACTGTTGTTTAAAGTGATCATTCCTGATCCGGACTGATCCTCGATACCACCACCGGCACGCATAGCACTGTTTGCAGTAATCATACTTCCTGAAACCGTTACAGAACCTCCGGTGTTGTTGAAGATTCCACCACCACTACCGGCTACACCTGTAGCTGAGTTGTTGGAAATGTGAGTGTTGTTATTAATAATAACAGTACCACCCTGGTTGAAAACACCACCGCCACCATCATCTGAGGCAGCTCCCTGGGCTTCGTTATCATTTATCATTACACCACTAATGGTCATAGTACCTGAGCCGTTCCAAAGGCCCCCGCCTTCACGGGCCGCCATGTTTCCATTTACACTACCACCGCTGATGCTGATAGTAGCTCCACCTGTTACGTGCATTCCACCACCGTTACCAGGGTTAGAAGCCGTCATGTTATCATCCAGGTTAGTGTTGTTCAGCGTTACGCTACCGTTTCCGGAATTATCTTCTATACCACCACCGGCACGCATAGCACTGTTCATTACCACAGAACTACCCATGATGGTGAGTGATCCACCAACATCATTAAAGACTCCACCACCACTACCGGAAGTACCGGAAGCTATGTTGTGAGCAATCATAGTATTATTAGTGATAGAAACGGTTCCACCATTATTAAATACACCACCGCCACCATTATCGGCAGCTACACCCAGTGCATTGTTGCTATCAATGGTAGCTCCGCTGATGTTCATGGTACCTCCGTTGTTCCAGAAACCACCACCTTCAGCGCCAGCCTCATTATTACGAATAATACCACCATTTACAGTTACCATGTTGGCACCCGTAACGTGCAGACCGCCACCATTACCCGGGGCAGTGTATGTAATGTTATCAAGCAGGTCAGTATTAGTAAGTGTAATGTCACCACCAGTTGCTGTTCCTTCAATACCACCACCGGCACGGTTTGAGGTATTGCCAGAAATTACAGAACCCATAACGGTAAGCTCTCCGCCTCCGCTATTTAAGATTCCACCACCGCTGCCGCTTGTTCCTGTAGCAGAGTTGTCAGCAATTATGGAGTTGTTGATAATGGTCAGCATTCCGGAATTGTTGTAAATACCGCCACCGCCTTCAGTAGCCGCATTGCCAGAAGCCGTACTGTTCATCACATTGCTGGCACTCAGCGTTACATCAGTGCTATCAATGTAAATGGCTCCACCACTACCGGAGGTAGTACCGTTGGTAAAAGCCATACCGCTGATGTGTACAGAGCCGGCATCATCAATATGAAAAATGCGGCTTAAACTGTTTCCACTAACTATGGTGTTAGCAGATCCATTACCCATAAAGTAGAGGGATTTCTCAACGGTAATTTCTCCGGTAAGGAGTAATTGAGGGATGCCATTGGTTAGTGAGGCATCAAACACTATAGTATCACCGGCACTGGCCGCTGCTACCTGCGATCGTAAGGAGCCGGGAGTGTTATCTACCGGGTTGGTAACGGTAAGCGTTGCCGCGGATACCGTAAACGTGCAGAGGGCAGAGCCTATCAGCGCTGCCCACATTCGCGTGAGTAACTTGTCTTTCATCAGTAAAAGTTTTAGGATTAAAAAAATTAGGGAGAGAGTTTCCAAAACAACCTGATAGCATTAAACCCACACATTGCCCCAAAATATTTTTGGAGGTTGAAATAAAATCTATGGCAGATTTAAGGTTCAATGGTTTACAAATTAGGTTACAGGCACATTTACGGAAGTAACTTACAATTGGATTGAACCCACCCGAAAAAATTCTTAATTCAACCTACTCTATTACAAGCTATAAAGCGCTGAAGCCCTGTAAATATTGAGATGGAGCGGGGAGAAAAGTTTTACAACCTTTAAAAAATAAAAAGCCCCGGCAGAGGAATCTGCCGGGGCTTCAAAAATGTTTAAATCAGTTCTACTGCTTCACCACCTTTTCGGTGATTACTTTATCGCCATTTTTTAGGAGTATAACCTATTACATTAAGCATATCGTGCTTTAGCTCTGGGTATTGTTCTCCTATTCCCAGACAAATGGCTTCTTTGGGTTTAATGACTTTAAGATATGCTGGGTTGGTTGTTAGGAAGCGATAAGCCTTCTCATGCCAGTTTCCCTCAACAGATTTTAATCCTACGCGAGTTGTTTCAACAATTTTATAATCGCCACGAACCACTCGTTTTCTCAATTGTGCACTAAACCCTTCCGAAAACAGATTACCACCGGCTTTGAAGATAACATCAGATGACAGCAATGGGCCATAAGTAGGCTCACCATCAACCATAACTCCCCTGATAAGAATGCCTCCATAAGAATTGCCATTTCTAAGGGCAATATCGTATCCACTGCCGTGTGGCCGTAGTTGGCCGTTAAGATATTTATGCTCGTGAGTGCTTGGATCAGAATGCCCGGCCCCATCATTCCAGTAAAACTCTAGGTCACAGAGGTGGATAGAAGTATCGTTTACCTGAAGGTGATAATTGTTGATGAGGGAGTGAGCTATGGTTTGGAAGCTTTGGAAGACTTCTGTTGGTTTGATATTCAGGTTGGCCATTTAAATAATTAGATTTCTCACCTTGCACTTTCTACCACATCCTCAGCATATGATTCAAAACTTTTCTCCTCAATAAGCTTATGTGGCGCTTCGGCCTTAGCTAATATGGTTTTGGCATTATAGTATAAATGCTTCAATTCCGGCCTCCTGGGTTTACTCAATAAAATATCGACCCGCTGCCCCTGCCGTTCAAAAGTACTTTTCAATATCTCCAACTTCTTGGCCAGTGCCAAGGCTTTGTTTTCAATATGTTCTTCAGAAATCAAGTCAAAAGAAACCGCTTTAATGAGGTTTTGCGTTCCATTTTGCCATGATAGATCAGAACTGAAACTCGTGATCTGGTTTTGAACTACAACTGGCACTTCATTCACAAAAGCGCTCAATTGCCTCCCCTCAGTTTTTGAGCTTAGCAGTTTCTTATAGCTATCGATAATATATCGTTCGTTGTGCAGACGCACTTTTTCTCCGGTATCTCTTTCTCCATAACCGACCAGGTATTGATCAGTAAAATGTTGGACAGTAGAAGTAATATTTTTCCAAACAGGAGCACTTCTCAACTCTTCAAAAAACAGGGCTGATCCATTGGGTATCAAAAAAGCTTCATGAACCAGGTTTTGAAAGTTATCCGCATAAACATTTACAGCTTTCAACTTTTTTGCCCTTGATTCAAAAGACTTAAGATAACCGTTGATATCCTGGATATTTGCCTCTGGAAAAGCCTGCTGTAAGCGCTTCAGTGATTTAGGGGCAACAAAACTTACTCGATCCTCATCCGCAAAAATGAAGAGCACCCCCAGGTTGAGGCTTTCTTCTGTCAACTGGTTGTAGCGATATTTAAGGATGCTGTAAAAGAAGTTGCTTTTCATTCTAAATGCTGTATGAGCAAATTTATAAACTTAACCGGATCACTTTGCACCATTTCAACATACTCAATCCATCTTCGCTCCTTTTCGCCAGCGAGTTGCAGGCCTTCAAGCTGGGTCAATAAAGGGTGAATTTCGGTAAACCGTAATTCCTCAAGATAAAACTTAAGAGTATCAAAAAGATTTTCGCCTGAAAACCTAAAGAGCTTCTTCACCCTTGGATAAAGCAGGTGATCTTTTATTAAATAACCCAATTTACGCATATCAGGTTCCTCAAAACCAAAAGCCCTTTCATGATCAAAAAGATAAAACTGTTGATCCGCAATGAGCATATTGGGTTTTCGTAAGTTGCGGTCAGTATTGGCAATTAACATATCAAACGCAAAGATGGTGGGGAAATCATCCTTTGTAAGATAACGTGAATGAAGAGTTGCAGAATACTCTTGTCCCAAAATATGTGCTGAAGCAAATTTCAGTCCCTCAGGACATTTACTCAGATCCTTGAGCTGCAGTTCGGGAACCGTTGCCTTGAAATCATCAGTCAACTTTATCAAAGCAATACCTGGTGTTCTGAGATCCAGGGAGCGAGCCAAGGCGGAACCTAGTATTTCGTGGGCAATATAATTTTCTTGTTCTAAATCAGATTTAGAAAATAGCTTTAGCACAAAGCGCTCAGGAAAATCCTTTCCCGTATCCACTTCAATAAGCCAGGGCCGGGTAGTGCCTCCGGCCAAAGGTTTAATGAATCGGTATGCTATGTGAATTGGGACAATCATTTATGCCATTTTATAAATGCTCCATCTCGTCCCTGGCCTCTCCTGTGTGGCTCCCTTTACCAAACTGATTTTACCATCTCGGCCATCTCTAAGCATTTGTCTGAAATTAAAACCAGGCTTTGGCCCTAACTGATTGGTGAGAATATTCTCTTTAGCCAGTAGCTCGGCACACTCATTGGCTGTCAGGTGGTTGAAATTATTCTTTCGCATGTAGCTTTGAAGAAACTCAGAAACTTCCTGAACCTGCTTCTCGGTGAATTCAAATTTTGACATAGTTATTTAGTTTGCATTACAATCTGCCATATTTCATCTGCCTTTGACAATGAAGCCTGATACTTTTTGTAAGTGACTTCATTTGTATTAAGAATCTCTAGCCCTCTATCCTTTCCTATCTTTATCAGCGCGGTTTCAAGAGCTAAGGTCTTTCTTATTTTTCCATGATGCATGTCTTTGTTTTCACGCGATTCTTCGAGATAGACGAAATCATCAGTAGGAAAGAAAAACATTTCTATTGAAGCATCATTCAACCAATTCTCCATTTCCTCTCTTGAGGTATCTGTTCCCACCTTGCCCCGTAGTGCTTCATAAACTTGATTTTGGGTGCTTTTGCCGTACGCCAAATGAGCGGCCAGTCTGTAAAAGGAAGAACGGGCAGATATATACTTGGCATCCCCGGTTTGACCAACATAGAAGTATGAAGATCCATTGCAATCAATTTGGACAATATAAACACCATACTTATTTCCTAAAAGGTTACCCGCAATTTTGAGATAGTCATATTTAGGGTTACTCATTCCAGCAAAAAGAATTATATATTTCTATTAGCGAGTATAGAAGCTCTATGGTAAAGTTCTCAAGCTGAGTTTTACGCTGAGCATATCTAAATAATCTAAAAGTTGATCGAACATACAAATCCTATCTAACTATTCTCCACAATCTCTATCTCCTCCTCCGTAAGCCCATAAAGCTCATACACCATTTGGTCAACCTGCTTGTCCACCTTATCCAACTGGGCTTGAAGTTGCCGGCTTTCATAATTCATATCCGAATCTTCAAGAATTGATTTTTGAAATAATGGCATCTACCGGCTTGGAATATAATGTTGAGGAGTTAGTTTTTACAGGCTTCCAAAAATATCAGAATTTTCGACTTCTAAATCGGGTAGATATAAAAACAAAGCCGCCCCTCAAGGAGGGGCGGCTGAGTAAAATGAACTTAAATCAGTTCTACTGCTTCACCACCTTTTCGGTGATTACTTTATCGCCTGATTTTATCTTAAGGAAGTACACTCCATTAGGATAAGCGCTCAAATCCATTTGAAGCTGAGCGTTGCTCTCTTTAGAGTCAATCATTCTTCCATTGATGTCATACAGGGCAACTTCATGAGCTACATCTGCATAAGGTAAAGTAACACTTACCACACCATTGGTTGGGTTTGGATAAATGCTAATACCCTCGCTGGCGGCAGTAAAGCTTACGCTCTTCTGCATGTTCTCGTTAATATCCATACGGAAAGAAAAACCTCCCATATCTGAAGCCTTACCAAGGTTACGCACAACTACAATTACTTCGTTAAGACCAGAATCAAGTATGGTATCAAGCATTCCGCCAGTTACGTAATTGTAAGAGTCTCCACCATTAAAACCATTGGTTACGGTACCGTTGGCCATAATCTTTACATCATGTCCCGGAGCTTTGTAGTTAGCTCTACCGAAGTCAGAAATCTGAGCTATCCTGGTTCCGTTGATGTAAATCTCAGCCTGGTCATCAGCCGTGGTTTGAAGACGTACATTGGCTACTGAAGGATTGTTCACTACAAAATTCTTACGGAAGTAAGTGATGCTGTTACCTGTTTTAATTACTGATGAACCCTGAACAGGATTGATGGAAGGATAGCCGTACGGCTGGCCTTCTTCTGCATTAAGGGTAAACGTAGTATCGGCAGGCAACATGCTGTTTACACCACCCCAAAATCCACTGAAATTAGATGGAGAAACCACTGTACTCTTTTTCCAGTCACCGGCTGAAACTATAGCGGTATCAGTAGGCTGTCCGCCAAGGTTTTCGTTCAAGGCAAACACAACAGTAGCTGAAGCGTCAAAAGCAACCATATTACCGGCAGCATCAAGCTGTGGTGTATTGCTACCGCTAGGGTGCTGAATGCTGATGAATCCAAAACGATAATCAGGAGAGAAAGTCAACCCGCAAGGTTCTGACCCTCTCGGGAAAGAAGCGAACAACTCTACCTTAGGCTCTACCTGGCTATGGTCAGGGCGTACTAACCAAACGTAGTTACGGCCACCATCCTGCAGTACCCAAAGGTTTCCTTTGTCATCAAAGCAAAGGTTATCATTACCACCACCCCAGGCTTCGTTAAACACGCCCTGGTCTGTGTAAATGTCGTAAGAAGTACCTCCAACAAAAGTTTCAAAGTTGGCTGCTTTGCTCCCGTTGTCATCAAAACGGTAAACACGACCGTTACCTTTAGAGGTAAAGTAGATCTTACCGTCAACAGTTCCTATCTCAATATCCTCTACACCATTAAAGTTGGTAGCACCCAATGAAATTGCCAGTGAACGTGAACTGTTCTGATCAGTTTGGGTAGTATTTGGAATACTAATCCAGGTAGCTGATTTGGTAGTTGGCTCACCACCTACTAGTGGTCCATCCAACTTAAGAGCATAAAGCTTACCGGCACTAAGGTTTCCTGGAGTATCGGCAATAAACTTAAATACGGCAGATGATCCGCCATCTTCACCA
The DNA here is from genome assembly GCA_963758205.1 of Schleiferiaceae bacterium. Classification (GTDB taxonomy): domain Bacteria; phylum Bacteroidota; class Bacteroidia; order Flavobacteriales; family Schleiferiaceae; genus Owenweeksia. The sequence continues at coordinate 88,190 of CAVWUM010000005.1, read as the reverse complement.
GTGTAAACCGTTACCCTGTCTTTTGCAATAGCAGCATTTTCATGCGATGCATTACCCATGGCCCAAAGCTTATCGGCTTTTCCATCATTATCGTAATCCATTACTTTAGAGGTAAGCGGGTCAATTTCCACATTCCAACCCACATCCAAAAAGCCATCATTATTCACATCAGCATTGGTAGCAGTTTCCTCACAGGTAATTACTGTTCCCCATGGGGTGATACCACCAGAACAGTTACGTACTGTAGAAACAAGATCATTTCCGTAAAAATCAATCGGACGTGTAGTATCCACCACCCATAGCAATGATTTTCTATCATAATGCAGATCAGCCATGGTAACTCCACCCGGGCTGGTTTCGTGGTTAATGGATAGGTGACCTAACTCACCGCTACCATTCATGGCCACAAAGCCGGTAAAGTCATTATTACCACCTACGCGAGTAAGGTTTCCTAATGGATTGGTGTAAAGGTCTCCCTGCTTAATCAACATCTGGAAGTTATGCTCCTTGGCGATGATAAGATTAGGAGTTTGTGAAGTTGGCACAATTGAAGTAAAACAACCAATGTGTGGGTTGTTGCAATCCGCAGGTGGGTTTACAAACGGTGTGTTTTCAATTTGCAGATCAAAACCAAGGTCAGAGCTGAATACGTCACGGTTGTGAATTTCAACAGCAATCTGGTTTACACCATTATTGAAAATTGATTTCGGGAATTTGTAGATCTGGTACTCTGTTTCACCAGAACCGCTGATAGTTGAAGGCGCTGTACTATCGCAGGTTGAAACGGCAGTCATATTATCACGGATAACTTCTACTCCATTTACATATACAATGGCACCATCATCTCTGCGCAAGCTGAAAATTACAGTATCAGATAGCTTGGTCATATCCACATTAAGGCTTCTCCGGAAGTAATACGTTACGTATTTATTATTGGCATCAGGACCAAAAGAAATAGTAGTATTCATGGCATCGCCATAACCTAATGGAGCAGGACCAAAATCCCAGTTGTCATCATTAAAGCTTACATCTTTCCAGTTTGTACCGTCAAGGCAAATGCCTTTATCAAGGTAATTCCACTCTGTGCCGGAGCTTAAAGGATAATCAGAAGCTTTAAGTGGAGGAAGTTCAAAACCAACTTCCATATCAAAGCTAAGGTCAGAGCTATTGGCTGAAGCCTGGTGAAGCTCAACGGCAATTACGTTTAACCCATCCTGCAAAAGGTTTCCGGTTTTATTGCGGAAATAAGATGTTTCATCCGAACCACCTACTGTAGCAGAGGCAAAAGTGTTGTACCCTACAGGACCGGCTGGCATATTCTGGCGGAAAGCCTCAACACCATTTACATACACAATTACACCATCATCTCTTAGTACATCAAACACCAATGAGTCATACTGAGAAGCATCAGCTACATCAAAAGTGTTGCGCAGATAGTAAGTAGTGTGCTTGTTATTGGCATCAGCACCAAAGCTTAGAGTAGTAGCATCATTACCGTTTCCATATCCTAAAACAGCATCACCGTATTTCCAGGTGCTATCATTGTAATTTGTAGCTGTCCAGTTGGTTCCGCTAAGGTCAGTACCATCATCAGAGTATTTCCATGATGAACCTTTGGCCAATGGGAAAGTACCATTTTGGTATTCAGCCGGTGGAGCATAAGTAACCACAAGTTTGGCAGCTCTGCCGGCATTTTGATCGCGGCTGCGCGCTACCCTTTTGCCGGTATTTCCGGTATAACCGGGAACACTAAGAACCACAGGATCAACCATACCGATTAATAGAGCGTTTCCTCTTCTCCAGCCTGCCTGATCAATTATACTTTGGATAAGGCCTGTGATATCAGAAGTACGCTGATCAGCACCTGCATCATTAATGTTTGCGAAAGCGCCTGGTGTCCATATTACAGGATTAGTAAAATAAGTACGGTTACTAAGGTTGCCCGGAGCATTGGTAATAGCCGCAGCATTAGGTGCGTTTTCGGCAGTTATCAGTACATCTACCTGTCCGGTAGTATTTACCTCATCTACAGTAAACTGTATGTAGGCACTCAAAATCTGAGAGTTTGCAGGGATACCCACATTGGCATAACGCAAACCAATAACCTGCTCAGCTGAACCATCAGTGGTTAACTCAAGGTCTGAGCTACCAAGATCCATAGCACCTGAGGCGTTAAGGTCTTCCTCAGCATCATCATTATCAGTAAGGATTTCGAAAGTGGCGGTTTGAGGCACCACAAATTCCACAACTAAAAGTGGAGCCTGGCCGGCTGAACCATCATACGACTCAGCGGTGCGCTCACCGTCTCCGCTGGCAATAATAGTAAGTGAGTTACCTGACGACCATCCACCACGGTTTACCACAGCCTGAACCAATGAGGCAATGTTTGGGGTTTGCTGATCTGGACCAGCCACGCCAACTACAGGCCACTGTGGTATATTTTGCCATAGTACACTATCGCCAGTGGTTGTGCGGCCACTTACGTTGAAGTTACTATTTACAAAGGCTCCGGAGTTATCCACATCCTCAGCTTTAAGTACCACGGTACCCGCCTGGGCATCGTCTTCATCTACCGTAAACTGTATGTAAGCATTTGTAATTACGGCTCCCTGGGGAATAGCAACATTGTTAAAGCGCATACCGATCACCTGGTCACCTCTTCCGGAACCATCATTTACCAACTCTAAATCTGAGCTGTTGAAGTACATTTCTCCTGGGTTTGACGTGGCATTTGCACCACGCTCTTCCACATCATCATTTCCACTGTTGATGCGGACTTGAATAGTTTGGGATTGACTCCATGCAAAGCTGCTGAAACCCAGCGCGGCTGCAAGAAATAATCCACTGGTAATTTTTTTCATCGATTGTTGATTTTGGATTAAATAACAGTCGCGAAGTTGGGAAGCTAAGGTTCTGTGAGTCTTGGCTTAGCTTTAAGGGTTTATTAAAATGTGTTTAGAGGTGTAAAAAAATACATAGCCCCACCTTACTGATTAGTAAACATTTAGGCTTTTAAGACTTTGAAAAAAGTTGAACAAGTTTAAGGGAAGGTCATTTTTGAGTTAGATAATTCTTACCGTAATGTTAAGAGAGGTTATAAAAAGTCCTGCCAGATTTTAAACTCTTGCAGGACTTACTTTCAAAGAATATAACTTTTATTCTAATTCCATCATGCCTTTAAAAACCTTATGGCAATAGACAAAATTATCCAGATCATTAAATGCTTCAAGAACCTCATCCCGCCTGATTAAAGTTTTTCTATTTGAGAAGAAAGCATTGTAGGAGCTAAACCTCCAGTTGGCGGGGTTATCTGCTAAACCAGCTTCAACCGGATTTTGGTGTATGTAGCAAACTAAATTTTTAAGATATGCTTCATCGGTAACCTGGATCCTTTTGAATGGTTTTATAAACAAACTCCCTCTTCTCCTATTCTGCTTATTAAATGCCTTGGCGTAAGAGTTGAAAAAGTTGCTGAATTGTTTACTCAAGAGCGGTGAAAAACCTTCCAGGTTTTGAAAACCTGGAAGGTTTATGCTAAAAGCTGAATTCAATTCCTCCAGCCCTTTTACCCTGATCAAAAAATGAAAATGATTAGGCATAAGGCAATAAGAGAATATGTCCGCATAAGGAGAGATGTATTTGGCATACTGAGCTAAAAAGAACTTATAATTTTCATCGGAAAGGAAAATTTTCTCATTTCCATTAGCCCGATTATAAATATGGTAAATGCAGTCCGGCTCTAATGGTGCTGTTTTGAATTTCATAGGTTTGGTTTACTCAAAACTATAAAAACAAAAAAGTCCTACCAGGTTTTTAAAACCTGGCAGGACTCCGATATTAATAATGAAGCCGACTTATCTTTTCACCACCTTCTCAGTGATAACAGTTTCGCCAGAAATGATTTTGATGAAGTACACACCATTGGCGTAGCTACTCAAATCCATTCTTACTTCGTTGCTGCTTACTTCCTCTGTAGAAAGTGCACGGCCATTCATATCGTATAGTGCTACTGTGTGGCTAAGCACTGCATCATTTTGTGGGATGCTTAGGAAAATTTCTCCATTGGTTGGGTTTGGGTAAATACCTAAAGCAGAAACAAATTCAACATTTGCATCAGCAGATTTAGGCTGCAAAGGAGCATCTTTGGTTAAATCCATGCGGAAGGAGAAACCTCCTTTATCACTGGCTTTACCAAGGTTACGCACCGCAACAACCACTGTGTTTGTTCCAAATTGCAATGCATCATTAACATTGGCATTGGTTACCATACCATAAGCATCACCACCGGCATAACCATTAGTGGCCGCTCCTGCATTATCAAATAATACATCATGTGCCGGCATTTTATAATTCATCCTTCCAAATGAAGTTATAGTTGCCACTTTAGTACCGTTCAGGTAAATCTCTGCCTGATCATCAGCCAGGGTTCTGAATCGGGCATAAACGCCAGATGTATCGTAAACACAGAAGTCTGTTTTAAAGTAAGTTATGCTGTTTTCTGTCTTCAGCACTTCTGAGCCTTCAATCATATTAATTGAAGGATAGCCATAAGGTTGGCCTGGCATGGCAGCAAGGGTAAAGGTGCTGTCCGCAGGCAAATTACCGGCTACACCCGCCCAAAATCCGCTAAGGTTTGAAGGATCAACCACTGTACTTTTAGTCCAGTTGTTGTCAGAAACTACGCTTTGTGATGTAAATGGCTGTATGCTGTCATTTCTGAAAATCAGGTTTTGGATACGCATATCGTTTTCAATTGATGTTTCATCAATGCTGTATGCATTGGCTTCAGTAGCGTGGAAAGTAGCAAGGTACTCAGCAATAGCATCCTGCTCAGAGCCATCTTCAGCAAAAGTGGCGTTACCGGTAAACATACCATTGTTAAGATCTACACGGTTTGAACCCAGGGTGTTAAACGGATAACCATCACCGCCACCGGCTAAAAAGTTAAGCGTAACCACTTTAATTACACGGTTCTCATCTCCATATACTTTACCGCCTTTTACAAGGGTATCTGTAACATTACCGTTCATGTCAATACATACCACGCTCCATACACGGCTTCCCGCTGGCTTTTTAGGATCAAAGCTAAATTTGATACCCCCTACCTGCGGAAACTGGCCCGGAGTAGCACCGGGAGCGGTTGCAGAAACTCCATGCTCTAATATTTGCTTAAAGCCGGCAACGGTAAGATCAACAACTGAAAGCAGGTTGTTGAACTTCAATGAGTTTTCGATATCAAGCTGAGATACTTCAAGGCTATCCTTACCACTTATAGGGTTGGCCTGTGTAGGTACCACGTCAAAAACGCCCGGAGAAACTTCAACCACCTCTCCTATTTCAGCACGGATACCACCGCCATTTTTGATGGAAGCCTTTACCATTGGGTATTGCTGTTGAGCCACAAACAGGTTGGCATCTGCAGTAATGTTCCCCAGGTTGGTTTCTTCTGTACGCACCTGAGTTCTGCGACCTTCAAGAAATACATTTGAGTAACCGAAGGTGTTAGCATCTTTAGCTATAACAATACCCTTTACCTCTTCAGTAAGCTTTTTTACATAATAGCCTTTGGTACCGTTTGCAAACGGATCAGCCGCTCCCCAAAGGTTGTTTACCACAGATGGCAAAGTGGCAAAGGCACCGTTTACATTGCTGTCAAGGCTGGTAAGATCGATAAGGCCGTTAGCATCAAAATCAACCACCAGGCGGCCTACATAGCTATATTGACCATCAGTACTTACAATTAACAATGGATCACCATTACCATCCATGGTTACAAAAGGATACGGGCCCTGTGCAACATCACCGGGGTAGAGCACATCGGTACCATCAGCCAGGCGAAAGTCAGAACCACCTGCAATAATTATATCCACACCGGTTAACAGCCCGGCAAGAGTTTGCTCAAGGGCAAATTGCTGAAGGTGAGTACTCAGTATTACTTTATTCACACCTTCCACATTAATAAGCTCATCAATGTAAGGCTGAAGGATTGAAGCCAGTTGAGGCATATCATTAATACCAGGCGCGCCTTTTATGCCTACACCACCGGGAGAAGAAATCTGCGCAAGCAATTGGGTTGTAGCTCCTATTACACCAATTTTTTCGCCACCGCGGTTTATTACCACACTAGGTGCAATTTTTGGCTTGCCAGCCGATGCCGCAAAATCATTCACATCAAATTTAAATGCCGTGGCATCCAGCAAATCATCAGTAAACAGACCGGAAAGTGCCGGTTCTGTAGTAAAGTCAAGGTTAGCACTTAGGTATGGAAAATCAGCACCCAACCAACGGGCCTGTGTATTTCCATTGCGGATATCCGGAGTTAAAATTTCTGACACAACAGCAACCCCGGGATCAAACTCGTGATTTCCAAATGTGGCAGCATCAAACCCAATAATATTCATAATGCTAATGTCCACGCGGCCATTGCCTTCTCTCAAATCATTAAGAAAGTTTACGCCATAATACTCATTGTACACCTTTCTCAAAGTATCTCTAATAGAAGATTGCGAGGATGCCGAGAAGAAAGGCCCGGGGATATAGTTATCTCCGGATGAAATAATAATGGTGTTTGGATATTCCCCCTCAAGGGTATCAGTAATGGCAGCAAAATTTGGCGCTTTGTCAAGTGCCTCCACTCCACCCTCAAGATCAGAGGCATGTAGTAATTGCAGTTTATACTGAGCTTGTGCACCGTAGGCACAAAAGGCCAGCATTGCCGGTAGTAAAATCTTTTTCATGTTAAGAACGGTTTTTTTGATTATCGCTCAAAGTAACACAGCAACCCGCCCTTAAGATGCTCGTTTAAGGTTAACAATATCTTATCAAATTATCACCTTACTTTTAAGCTAATGATTTGAATTTGAGTTATTAACAATATTCCTATTTTGATAAAAAAAGCCGCCCCTGGTTAGGGGCGGCCATGATATATAGAAGTGCCTGTACAGGCTTAATTTCTATCTCTTCACCACTTTTTCAGTGATAACTGTTTCGCCAGAAATGATTTTGATAAAGTACACACCATTGGCATAGTTGCTCAAATCCATTCTTACTTCGTTGCTGCTTACTTCCTCTGTAGAAAGTGCACGGCCATTCATATCGTACAATGCCACAGTATGATTAAGTACTGCATCGTTTTGAGGAATATTTACCAAAATCTCACCATTGGTTGGGTTTGGATAAATACCTAATTCGCTAGCAAGAGCAGAAGATGCATTAGCCTCAGCTGACTTGGCAACAATTGCATTTTTGGTAAGATCCATACGGAAAGAGAAACCTCCCATATCAGTGGCTTTACCAAGGTTACGTACGGCAATTACAATCTCATTGTTTCCTGTATCTAATACTGTATCAAGATCAGCACCGGTAAGGAAACTGAAAGCATCTCCACCGTTGGCACCGTTGGTATTTATACCACCCATAAAGGTAGCAGCATGCGGAGCAGCCTTGTAGTTCATTCTACCGAATGTATTGATAAGCGCTACTTGCACACCATTGATGTAGATATCAGCCTGGTCGTCAACAGTAATCTGCATTTCAGCGTTCCAGTCAGTTGAAGTAAGGTTAAACTCCTTGCGATAGTAGGTAATGCTGTTTCCTGCTTTTACCACTTCAGTGCCATCAATCTGGTAAATGGATGGGTAACCGTAAGGCTGGCCAAGTTCAGCAGCTTCTTTATACTCATTTGGTGCAGCAGGCAGGTTACCATTGGCACCGGCCCAGTATCCGCTAAGGTTAGTTGCATCCACTACCCTGCTTACAGTCCAGGTTTCGTCAGATACCAGAGTAGTATCATCAAAACCAAGATTATCGGCCAAAGCGAAAACTATGGTGGCTGAAGCATTGAAATTCACAAGGTTTCCTGATGCATCAAGCTGTGGGTTGTTACCGCTGCTCGGGTGCTGTACGCTTACAAAACCAAAACGATAGTCAGGAGAAAAAGTAAGACCGGTAGGCTCTGAGCTTATCGGGAATGAAGCGAAGATCTCAACCTGTGGGTTAGCCTGAGTGTGGCCCGGGCGCACAACCCAAATGTAATCGCGGTCTCCATCCTGTAGTACCCAAAGGTTTCCTTTGTCATCAAAAGTAAGGTTATCATTACCATTGCTCCATGGCTCGGTAAATACGCCTTCATCAGTATGGATATCATACGAAGTACCACCTACGTAGGTTTCAAAACCTGAAACGGTAGAGCCATTATCATCAAAACGATACACGCGGTTATTTCCCTTGGCGGCAAAATAAATCTTACCATCAAGTGTACCTACCTCAATATCCTCTACTCCATTAAAGTTAGTAGCACCGGCTGCTCTGGCTAATGAACGGGCATTGTTTCTATCTGCCTGGGTGGTATTAGGAATCTGAACCCAGGTTCCGGTGGGCAATACAGGCTCTCTGCTGCTAAGGCCACCATCCAGTTTCAATACATACAGTTTTCCGTTAGAAAGATCTCCGGGAGTGTCAGCTATGTACTTAAATACTGCTGATGATCCGCCATCTTCGCCTGTGTAAACGGTTACACTATCATTCATAATAAGAGCATTCTCTTTAGAGCTACGGCCAATGGCCCATAGCTTATCCTGCACCCCGTCATTGTCATAATCAACAACTTTGGCTGTACGCGGGTCAAGCTCTACTAACCAGCCTACATCCTGGTAGCCATCATTATTTAAATCACCACCATTATTGGTTTCTTCAGAAGTAATGATTGTACCCCATGGCGTAATGCCACCGGAACAGTTACGTGTGGTTGTAACCAAATCATTGTTGTAAAAATCAACGGGCTGAGTAGTATCCACCACCCAAAGTTTTGTTACAGGGTCAAAATGAAGATCGAGTACCGATACACCACCGGGAGTGTTTTCGTGGTTTACCGAAAGATGACCAACTTCACTGCTTCCATTAGTTGGAGTGTAGGCGGTAAAATCATGGTTACCGGGCACGTTGGTTAATGAGCCCAGCGGGTTTGTGTACGCTTCGCCTTGCTTAAAAATAAGCTGGAAACGGTGCTCCTTGGCGATAATAAGGTTTCTGGTTTGGGCGGTTGGTTTGATGGATGTAAAACATCCGATGTCGTTTGGACATTGAGCGCTTGCTAAGGATGAAAATCCCAGGGCAGCAACCCATAATGCACTTTTGGCAATTGTTCTCATGAATTTGGTTTTTGTAAGAATTAATTTGCCATCAAAATTGCGGCTCTCAATTAGTCCTAACCTTCAGAGAACTTTAAATCAATATTAATAACCTCTTTGCCAGCATGGGAAACGCAACTATAGTAAAATGCTAAACCCTAATGGTTTAAGAATAACATGTTGTTAATAAGTAAGAAAATATTACAGGTAGTAATAATACTCTTTTAATATCCTGCTAAAGAATAAAAGAGAAGAAAGAGTTATATACACCTGCTCTGCAATCCTTTATTTTGGGAAATAATTAGTGTTGAAAACAGGATTTAAAAAAAGCCACTCCGTTTCCGGAGTGGCTTCTATCTGAAAGACTTTTTTTTATCTCTTCACAATTTTTTCAGTCAATACAGTTTCGCCAGAAATGATTTTGATGAAGTACACACCATTGGCGTAGCTACTCAAATCCATTCTAACTTCGTTGCTGCTTACTTCCTTTGTAGAAAGTGCACGGCCGTTCATATCGTACAAGGCTACAGTATGATTAAACACTGCATCATTTTGAGGAATATTTACCAAAATCTCACCATTGGTTGGGTTTGGATAAATGCCTAAAGCACTAGCTGAAGCAGATGATGCACCGGCTACCGCTGACTTGGTAACGATTGCATTTTTGGTAAGATCCATACGGAAAGAGAAACCGCCCATATCAGTGGCTTTACCAAGGTTACGTACGGCAAGTACCAGTTCGTTATTACCTGTTTTCAACACTGTATCAAGATCAGCGCTGGTAAGGTAACCGAAGGCATCACCACCCATGGCACCATTGGTATTTACACCACCCATAAAGGTAGCTGTGTGAGGAGCTGCGTTGTAATTCATTCTACCGAAAGAACTAACAAGAGCCACCTGTACACCATTGATGTAAATATCAGCCTGGTCATCAACAGTGATTTGCATTTCAGCGTTCCAGTCAGTTGAAGTAAGGTTAAACTCCTTACGGAAGTAAGTAATGCTGTTTCCGGTTTTTACCACTTCCGATCCATCAATCTGGTAAATAGATGGGTAGCCGTAAGGCTGGCCCAGCATAGCTCCGTTTCTGTAAGTGCTAATGGCAGGAACGTTATTGTTGGCACCAGCCCAGTAACCGCTGAGGTTGGTTGCTCCAATATTGTTACTTACAGTCCAACTGGCGTCAGATACTAAAGTTGTATCATCAAAACCAAGGTTATCTGCCAATGCAAATACAATAGAGGCAGAAGCATTAAAGTTTATAAGATTTCCTGAAACATCTACCTGTGGGTTGTTGGAGCTGCTTGGGTGCTGGATGCTCACAAATCCAAAACGATAATCAGGAGAGAAGGTAAGACCGGTAGGCTCAGCTCCACTTGGAATAGAAGCAAAAAGATCAACCTGTGGATTTGCCTGAGTATGACCCGGACGAACTACCCAGATGTGGTTTCTGCTACCATCCTGCAGTACCCAAAGGTTACCCTTATCATCAAAAGTAAGGTTATCGTTACCGCTACCCCATGGCTCGGCAAATACACCCTCGGCAGTAGTAATGTTATAAGTCATGCCGCCAACATAGGTTTCAAAATTTACCACGTTAGTACCATTTTCATCAAAACGGTAAACACGGTTTCTACCTTTAGCAGTGAAATAAATTTTACCATCAATGGTTCCTACTTCCACATCCTCAATACCGTTAAAGTTAGTAGCGCCCAAACCTTGCGCCAGACTGCGGGTGTTGTTGCGCTCGGTTTTGGTAGTATTAGGAACCAATACCCAGGTACCGGTAGAAACGGTAGGCTCATTATTAACTAATGGTCCATCCATTTTTAATACATACAATTTACCTGAAGAAAGGTTACCGGGTACATCAGCAATAAATTTGAAAAGAGCTGAAGAACCACCATCTTCACCAGTGTATAGTGTTACGCTATCATTCATGATAAGTGCATTTTCCTTTGCACCACGGCCAACAGCGTATAGCTTATCCTGCACGCCATCATTGTTGTAATCCACAACTTTGCCGGTAAGCGGGTTAATTTCAACCAACCAACCTACATCGGTGTAGCCATCACCATTTACGTCAGCAGCATTGTAAGTTTCTTCAGAAACTATTACAGTACCCCATGGTGTAATACCACCTGAACATGGACGATCAGTTGTTACAAGGTCATTATTATAAAAATCCACCGGGCGGGTAGTATCCACCACCCAAAGTTTAGTGGTATTATCATAATGAAGATCAACCATAGAAACACCACCAGGGTTATTTTCATGGTTTACCGAAAGGTGTCCTACTTCACTGCTACCATTCATACCAACGTACGCGGTAAAGTCGTGGTTACCGGGTACGTTTGTTAAAGATCCAAGCGGATTGGTATAAGCCTCTCCTTGTTTAAAAATAAGTTGGAAACGATGCTCAGTTGGTAAAACCAGGTTTCTGGTTTGAGCAGTTGGTTTAATGGATGTAAAACATCCGATGTCCGTTGGACATTGAGCACTGGCCAGGCTGGTAAAACCAAGCGCTGCGGCCAAAAATGCAGATTTTGTAATTGTTTTCATTAACGATTTTGTAAGTATTAAACTGCTTACAAAAGTGCTTCCGGCCCCAAATTCAAAATCTGCTCAAAGTTTAAATATTTATTAAATACAATGCTTTAGTGAGGGAAAAAGAAATACGCACAAGTGGTTGAATTTCAAATATCTTCAATTAGTAATAGTGAAAAAGTGATAGAATGAGGTAACAGATATTTAACAGTAAAAAAACGGAATTAACGATAATGAGTGCCCGCCATCAGATATAATACGAACCCAAAAAAGTATTATGGCATAGCTAGCCATCGGCTAAGCGGCATAAACTCTATGTCGTATTTTTACGGATAAAATCAATCCTTATGAAAAAGAACCTGATTCTGTATTTAGCTGCGTTATTCGCGGCCTTCGCTTGTAAAAAAGATCCTTCCGGTGAAACCAATTTAAATGCCGAAGAGGTAAGACCATTATATGAAGTGATGCAAACCTTATCACAAATGGAATCTACCGTTTTACAACTAAGTAAAGATGGCGTGCCCAATGAACAGGTTTTAAATCAGGCGGCTAGCATTATCCGCAACAGACCAGAGGTTAGTAAAGTAGTGGTGGCGGATAGTGTATATGCTTTTATTACCCTTAAGTCTGGTCTAAAAACAATTTATTCATTAATTCCGGTGGATAACAACGGTGTACCTATTACTCGTGGTGGAGGTGCTTCCGGAGGTGGTTTATTTAAAAAATTAGCTGGAGGAGATTGTTCTAATGATATTGAAAACAGAAAAATCCTTCTGTTTAATGCCGAGCCAACTTTTGATACAGAACGCTCTACAAGAGCTGTAATTGAAGATAACGCTCAAAAATATGATCTGGAACTTACCCGACTGTACCATCGCCAATGTACTTATGAAAAACTAACCACTTTTGGTGAGTATGGTTTGGTGATTATCAATACGCACGGCCACCCTAATGGCTTTTTACTGGGTGACACCGTACCAAAAAGTATTCAGGATGCCAGTCTGTCTTTAGAGGAATTTGCCAAGCGCCTTAATGCCGATCAGGACAAACGCGTGACTGACTTGTTGCAGTTGAATTTGCACCTGAGCATAGTAAAACAAAAGAAGTTTGAGCCCAATGTGCCTATACATCAAAGCACCCATTTAGATGCGGATGACTATAAAATGTCGGTTACCGCCAAGGCCATCGCCCAGCTTAACTTACAAAATACCATAGTGTTTGGCAATATGTGTTTTAGTGGCTTTTCAAACACCAGCCGAATTGCCCTGGATGATTTACCCATACTCACCGCCTGGCAGCAAACCAACGTTAGGGCCTATTTCGGTTATCAGGCGGCTGCCGGGGTAAGCCGCACGGTAAGCGACCAATTTGCCAGGCAAATGGAACTAAAGTTTTATGAGGCCCTTTTTAACGATGCTGATAGTACAGGATCTGCTCACCTCGATCCCCAGGGCCAGGAGTATGCTGATAATTTTATTCGTGACTTTGATAAAAGATGGTACAATTCATACGGAGATTTATACTTACGCCAATTCTTTGCCAACGACTATTGTTACCAGGAAGGGTGCGGTGATACCATTTTAACTGACCCTCGGGATCAACAGACTTATAAAGTGGTCTGCATTGGCAATCAAACCTGGATGGCAGAAAACCTTAATTATGCAGGGGCTGGCGGCTTCTGTTATGATAATAATCCATCAAACTGCAACACCTACGGACGCCTGTATTATTTTGATGAGTTGTTTTCCCTAAGTGATACTACCCTTGCGGTACCCAGTAAAGTGCAAGGTGCTTGCCCTCCGGGTTGGCATGTACCATCAATTGGGGAATGGGACATTCTTTTCAATACTATTGGCGGACGAATAGGTGGTGGTAAAAAGCTAAAAGACACCATTACGTGGACAGTAAACAATCCTGGTACAGATGAATTTGACTTTGCTGCTTTAGCGGCTGGAACAAGAACGGCAAAAAGCAGTCCATCCCCCAGTTTTTTTAATATTGGTGTAAGTACTGCTTTTTGGACGGTAAGTGGGGTTCCCGGTGATTCCCGTATCCAGACCGTATCTTTACTTTCTGATGATGTAAATCAAGGAACCTCGCTTCCTATTGCCACGGCCGCAGCCATATCCTGCCGGTGTGTAAAAGATTGATCAATGTTTGAAATTAGTCCCTGCTAATTGTTATACGGCTCTTTATATACCCTTATGTGTTCTGAGTAGCCAAATCACTGAATAAGCAACAGGAAATGACTTATTCCATTTCTTCAGGGATACCAAAATCACGATAAAATTTACTGAGCTTACGCTTAAGTACCAGGTAGCGCACCACACCATAGATAATCATCAACGCACTGATGCCAAGGGCTACATATCCTAACCACGCAAGGCTTTCAAAGTCCTCCAGTTTAAGCAGGCCAATACCACCAATCACCAGGTATAAACTTGTGCGTATGTAGGCGAATAAGGTACGCTCATTGGCCAGCGTTGTACGTTGCATAGCCAGGTAATCCCTCAGGATAAGCTTCTCTTTATGCTCAAAGGGTTTTACTATTCGTGGTATTTTAATGATTCGCTTCATCAGTTAAACTAAAAAAGGGATAATGTGACCCATAGTTTCCAACTAAGGTACATTATCCCGATTTTTTTCAGTGCATACGCCTGTTATAAATTCAACTGGCCGTGGCTGCCTTCTCCCTTATATTCATCTCCCGTAAGGGCAGCTTTGGCAATTTTAAAGAATACCACCATGCGGCTATCGCTGTCATCCCAATATTCGGCATGGTGCGGCTTTACTTTTATCAAGGTCATTTTAGGATCGTCAGTACCCTTTGGAAACCAAGCCTTAAGCATGGGGTTCCAGAGTTCTTCCATTTTAGCTTTGTCATTCACCGAGTGCCCCTGCCCCATTATGCAGGCATAGGTATTATCCTTTGGCTGGCTGTAGCAAAGGCATACGCCATTATCGCTTTCCATTTCCTTGATTTTTGCAGAATCATCATTACTGAAAAACCAAATGGTGCCATCATCCTCCACCTTGGCGGTACCCATTGGGCGACCATTTATATTTCCGCTGGGTGTAGTGGTACACATCATGGCCACATTTACATCTTTTACAATATCCTTCATTTTATCAATGGCTTCCCTGCCATTTAAGTTGCTATCGCTCATAGTTTTATTTTTTGAATTTCTTTCTTAACCTGAATGAGCTTACATAGTTTAAATCCTACAATTTTTTAAAGAGAGTTTACAGCAAGGGTATTCATCAATATTAAAAAGGCTCTAGCTTTGACAACCAATCCAAAGCGATTATACCTATGAAATGGCTATTGTTTCTCTTCTTATCAACAACTATTAGTACGTTTTCCCTGCTGTCGCAAAATGTTTCTAATCCCTATGCAAATGCGGATGAAGTAGTGCCTTTTGGTGTGGTGGAAAAAATAGACTCCAAAGCGCTTGGCGAGGAAAGGATTCTGAATATTTATCTGCCGCAAGACTACAGTCCTGATTCGGCTCGTAATTACCCGGTTATTTATTTACTGGATGGTTCCGCCCATGAGGATTACCCGCATATTGCCGGCCTCGTTCAGTTTATGAATATGTACGAGTTAATGCAGCCCAGCATTGTAGTGGGTATTGCTAATGTAAACCGTTACCGCGATTTTACTTATCCAAGCGAAGTGGCCCATGATAATGAAATAAACCCGGCCAATGGTGGGTCTCCGCAGTTTAATGCTTTTTTAGAGAAAGAAATGAAGCCATTCATCAGTGCCAATTACAAAACAGATGGCACCAGTACTATTATAGGGCAATCGCTGGGTGGGCTGCTAGCCACCGAAATACTGCTTAAAAAACCAGAGATGTTTGATGATTACATTATCGTGAGTCCTTCACTGTGGTGGGATGAGCAGCGTTTACTGAAGCAGGCCGATAGCCTTTTGCAGCTCAACCCGGATATGAGAAAACGGGTTTTTGTATCCCGCGGAAGCGAAGGAAAAGTAATGGATAAGGTGGCTGATAAGCTGGTAAAAGCCCTTAAGCAATCGGGCAACGGTAACATAAAGGTGTATTACCAACCAATAAAGGAAGAGAACCATGCCACCATACTACACAAGGCTGTTTATGCCGGTTTTGAAACACTTAACCTAAAGCTTATCAAATAATGAAAAGGCCGTTTCCAGGTGTTGCCCTGCTTGTTTGTTTACTGCTTATTTCTTTTAGCTCATGCCAGCAGAAGATCCAGACTGAAACGACCAGTAATTCTGGTGAGTCCGCTACTGATACCATTGCTACGATAAGTAAAACATCAATACTGATATTAGGAACACTGCAGGATGCCGGCTCACCACACATCGCCTGCAAAAAGGATTGTTGCAGAGAGCTTTTTAACAATCCCGATAAAAATAGAAAAGTGGTTTCTCTGGGTTTGGTTGATCCTGTAAGTAACAAAACCTTTCTAATCGAGGCCACACCTGGTCTGCCACAGCAAATGAAAAACCTGAAGCGTCATGCCGCTTTCGCGGAGAAAGAAACGCCCGATGGCATTTTGCTTACCCATGCCCATATTGGCCACTATACCGGATTGATGTATTTAGGTAAGGAAGCCATGAATGCCGATAGTGTAGCTGTATATGCCATGCCCAGGATGAAAACCTTCTTAGAGGAAAATGGCCCCTGGAGTCAGCTTGTAAATACCCGTAATATTGTAATAAAACCTTTGGTGGGGGAAAAAGAAATACAGTTAAGCTCGGAGCTGAGGGTAACGCCTTTTAAAGTGCCGCACCGCGATGAATACTCCGAAACGGTGGGTTACCGAATTACCGGCCCTAACAAGAGTGCGCTATTTATACCCGATATTGATAAATGGGAAAAGTGGGACACTGAGATAATTAAGACCATAGCCACGGTGGATTATGCCTTTATTGACGGCACCTTTTATGATGCCGAGGAAATCAATAACCGCGATATATCACTTATCCCCCACCCCTTTGTTTCGGAGAGTATGGAACTCTTTAAAAACCTTGACGCCAAGGAAAAGGCGAAAATTCATTTTATTCATTTTAACCATACCAATCCTTTAATTAACCCGCAAAGCCAGCAATACTTGGAGGTTTTAAAAAACGGATTTAATGTGGCTAGGATAAATGAGGTGATAGAACTTTAGATTTGCGGAGACCTGCCAGGTTTTTAAAACCTAGCAGGTCTAAAATATTATAAATGACTTTAGACTACTTCGAATCACAGGAATTCAAAAATCGGAATTTTACTCAAAACCCGCTACCAAAAGGTGAGTATGAGCTATGCACCTTCAGGAATTGTGATTTCTCTGACTCGCACCTCAGCAACTACGTATTTACAGAATGTGTATTTGAAAACTGTAACCTGAGCATGGTGCAGGTTAGCAGCACCGCCTTTAAGGATATTGAATTTAAGGGATGTAAAATGCTTGGGGTAAATTTCAGCGAGTGTAACCCATTTCTTTTGGAACTAGCCTTTAGCGGATGCAACCTTAATAACTGCTCGTTTTACAACCTGAAATTGAAAAACACGCCTTTCATAAACTGTACTCTGGAAGAAGTAGATTTTGTGGAAACGGATTTGAGTTGAGTAGTTTTTAAAGAATGTAGCCTGCGGGGCGCCATCTTTGAAAACTCCAATCTTCAAAACGCTGATTTCAGAACGGCTACTGGCTTCTCTATAAATCCGGAGATTAATAAACTGAAAAAAGCCCGGTTCTCTCAGGATGGTTTGATTGGCTTATTGGGGAAGTATGGGATAGTGGTGGAGTGATACTACATTCAGCCTCGATTAATCACAGTAACTACCAACCAACTGCTTTGATTTAACGTAATCAGATTAAGTAAATCTATATTAGTTCAAATCGAATGTCTTTTAAAGGAAGCGTGCTTATAAGAGTTTTTTATTTTCTCACATTTTCCATTTTGCTTCAATCCTGCGCAACGATACTAAACGGCCCTAACACGCACATTTGGGTAAATACTGATAAACCTTCAAAGATTGTATTTCTTGGAGATACGGTTAACACCTATCATAATTCCGCAAGAATTAAAGTGCCAAGGAAAAAAGATAGTTTAGAGCTCGAAATTATCGGAGATTCGATATCTAAACATCTCTCTATAACTTCCAAAACCTCACCTGTATACTACGCCAATTTTGCTTTTTTATATGGTTTGGGTGCGCTAATCGAGAAAAAACAGCCAAGGCGATACACTTATCCTCATCATATCTATGTAAATGAAAGGACATCGCAAAATTCGTTTGCAACCTTTGACAGCACTGTGCTTGGCAAAGCTTACATTCTGAAATTTACTCCACTCAGGTTAGTTTCACTCAGTAATCCGGCCATAGAAATTGCTTTGGAAAAAAGCATGGGTCAACGTTTCTCAACTCAAGTCATGGCTTCCTATCTTATTCCCTCCCTATTTGATTATGCTGTTCAGGACTGGAAAAATTCAACCAGCGGCTTTCGCTTTTCATTGGAAGAAAAACTGTTCTTTAAAAAAAGTAGCCCAAGGGGGGCATACCTTGCCGTAGAACTTAATTACCTCAACACCAGGTATAATGAGATATCATCGTTTACAAATGGCCTGGAGTATTCTGATTCAATGCGAACAAGCTATCTTGATAGATATAGAGTTTATAAACAAACCTTAAGTATAAACCTGAAATATGGCTATCAAATGATAAAAGGCCCATGGACTTTAGATGCTTATGTGGGTATTGGGCCTCGCTATAAAAGTGTGGCTCATTTTGACCGGATTATTCCTGAAGATGAGTTAGAAAGACCAAGGCACCCCAACTTTTATTATTACTCCAACGTTTCAGGAGATTTTTGGACTGTAAGTTTGACGGCAAACATTAAATTGGGCTGGATAATTCCTTATAATCAAAAGTTTTAAAGCTTTTCTAAATACTTCGATCTGAACTTTTATTATTGGGTGTTGTAGATTAATTCATAATCAATAAAAAGGGAAATGAATTTAGAGAATAAAACAGCCATTGTAACCGGAGCCAGCAGTGGAATTGGCTTATCCATTGCTAAACTCTTATCAGAGAAGGGATGTAACCTGGTGTTGGCCAGCCGAAGTTTAGATAAACTTGAAGAATTGCAAAAAGAAATTTCTGGTGAGAGCCTGGTGGTGGAAATGGATGTAAGTAAAACGGATAGCGTAAAGGCTGCTTTTGAAAAGATAAATGACAAGTTTGAGCAAATAGATATACTGGTAAACTGTGCCGGAGTAATGCCGCTCAGTTATCTGAAAAACCGGCACCTGGAAGAATGGTTACAAACTATTGAAGTAAATTTAAAAGGTTGTCTCCGCTGTATTTATGAGGTATTGCCATCCATGAAAAATCAAAATAGCGGACATATCATTAATATCGCCTCTGTAGATGGTAAGGAACTATTTGAAGGAGGTGCTATTTATGGTGCTTCTAAAGCGGCTGTAATTGCATTGAGCCAGGCTATGCGGATGGAACTTTCACCCGAATTTAATATTCGTATTACCGCCATAGAACCGGGCACCGTAGAAACCGATTTAAGAGAAGATATTACGGACGAGGAACTATTGGAGGATAAAGATTATGGTGGTGATGAGCCAAAACTGAAACCGCGCCATATTGCTGATGCAGTGCTATATGCGTTAACACAGCCCCAGGAGGTTAATGTAAATGAAATACTGGTTAAACCAACCGGAAAGTCATAATCCTTAATCCATCACCTTCGCCATAACGTGATATCTCGGATCATCAACGTTGTGTTCAATTACGCCCTCCAATTTAGGTGAGGCCTTAATCATAAGCTGCTGGCACTCCTCACTCAGGTGTTTTATTTTCAGGGATTTACCTGCTGCTTCATATTTCTCCACCAGCACAAATAGTGCTTCGAGTGCGGAGTGATCAGCAACGCGCGATTCCATAAAATCGATTACCACCTTATCGGGATCGCCACCAACATCAAATTTGGAATTAAAGGCTTGTATGCTTCCAAAAAACAGTGGACCCCATATTTCGTAAACTTTGGTGCCGTCTTCGGTAAGATACTTTCGGGCGCGTATGCGTTTGGCATTTTCCCACGCAAATACCAGGGCACTCATTACAATACCGGCCATTACAGCTATGGCCAAATCAAATACCACGGTTAAAGCCGAAACAGCTATAAGTACCACCGCATCGCTTAGTGGGATTTTGTTTAATATTCTGAAGCTACTCCAGGCAAAGGTGCCAATCACCACCATAAACATTACCCCCACCAGGGCCGCGATAGGCACCTGCTCTATTAAGCCGGCAGCAAATAGTATGAATATGAGTAAGGTTACAGCCGCTACTATCCCCGAAAGGCGCGTTCTGCCACCTCCTTTAATATTAATGATGGATTGCCCAATCATGGCGCAGCCACCCATACCACCAAAAAGGCCAGTTACAATATTGGCTCCACCCTGCGCAAGACATTCACGGTTGGTATTTCCCCGGGTTTCGGTAAGCTCGTCAATGAGGTTTAGCGTCATTAAAGATTCTATGAGACCAATAGCCGCCAGTATTACAGCGTATGGACCGATGAAGGAAAGTGTTTCCCATGTAAATGGAATTTTACTAAAGATGTCCATTTGAAACTGTGGTAATCCACCGGAAAGGCCCTCCCCTCCTCCATCTCTGATAAAGCTACCCACCGTGGCAGAATCAAGATTACCAAGTATAACTATACCCGATACAACCAGTATAGCGATGAGAGCTTCGGGTAACTTTTTATTAAGCTTTGGCAAGAAGTACATTATCGCCATGGTAAGCGCTACAAGGCCGATCATCAGATACAGCTCAGTTCCGCCCATCCATACTTTTTCGCCCGCCTGAAACTCTTTAAACATGCCCAGTTGCGAAAGAAAAATTACGATGGCCAATCCGTTTACAAAACCCATCATAACCGGGTGTGGAATAAGGCGCACAAATTTGCCGAGCTTTAAAACACCCACCAGCATTTGTATGGCCCCCATAAGGATAACCGTGGCAAACAGGTAGTATAAGCCAAGGTTATCGCCTTCGGCACCCATGGCGTTTCCTTCGGCTACAAGGCTTACCATTACTACGGCCAGCGCACCTGTGGCACCACTTATCATACCGGGGCGTCCGCCAAATATGGAGGTAATAAGGCCAATCATAAAAGCAGCATATAAGCCCACTAATGGATCTACACCAGCCACAAATGCAAAGGCTACAGCCTCTGGCACCAAGGCCAGGGCCACGGTTAGTCCGCTTAAAATATCATTCTTGGCATTGGTAGCGCGCTTACGTATAAACTCCCTCATTTTGTACTGCTTAGTAAAAAAGGCTGCAAAAGTAGAGGTTTAATAATGCAGGGGCAAGGTGACCGGGTTTTACCTACCCTACCCGCCTTAAACTTTATTGCCTCCATTTGGCGCCACATAAGGATGAATTTTTTTAATTTCAGCCCACTCAAAAGAAAAAAACTCAAAACGGTGCGAACCCTATTGGCCCTTATCCTTCTTACCACGTTTACGGCTGCCGCCCAGCCGACCACCTATCACTTTTGTGTAAAAACAGATAAGCTCGGCAGTTTTAAGGCGGAAGTTACTTTTAGAGCTGTGGATTTTGGTGAGCTTACAGCTAAAGAGTTACTGCTATATGAAGTAAGGCCTGCATTAGGAGACACCGTAAATGTTGTGGTTGTAAAAGGCACAAACTGCCCTTGTGGTAAAAAATGCCAGGTGTTTAAACTCACACCTACCAAAATCAGCGGAAATATGGGCGACAACTATGATAAAGGCGGAGCTAAAACAATCCCGGCCTCATCAGCTGCCGCAGTTGATTGTCTTATTTATGAGGCCAAATCTTTGTTTGACGACCCTGCTGGTTTTTTGAAAAGAAACATTTTTGGAATTAAGGATTGAGTTTTTTTATATCAATAGTTGATATATCAAATATATATTTACATTTGTTGAATATTTAATCAGTCATGAGTCAGGATCTAAACGATGTAATTCTATTTCAGATTGAAAAGACCAGTAAAACGGCAAAGCAATACTCTCAAAAAGAGTTTGACCGGATTGGATTGAGCATAACTGTAGATCAGTGGGTGCTACTAAAGATTATTGAAAAACATCAACCCCTATCTCAGAAGGAACTAGCCATTCAATCACTACGTGATCCGGCAAGCATAACCAGAACGCTGGATTTACTAGAAAAGAAAAATTACATAGAACGTGCCGCTATAGTTGATAACAGGCGACAATACAACATAAGCCTCACCCCTGCCGGAGAAAAATTTGTTTCCGATAACATGAAAATGGTAGATGCCCATAGACAACAAAGCACAAAAGGTTTTACTAATGCCGAATTAAAACAATTAACTGATTTGCTTTCCAGAATACAACAAAATATGACCTGACCCTTTTTTTGCTTAATTAATTGATATATCATTATTTGATACCACAACATTATGAATTGGAATATTTTAAATCCATACATACTACTGACCATCATTGGTTGTGCTCCGGTAACGCCTGATAGTGGATGGCGAAACACCATTATAAAAAATGGAATGACAGTAAGCTGGAAGTATGAAGACAACAGCATATATTTTGAAATGACCGCCCCAACGGAAGGTTGGATAGCCATCGGGTTTAACCCGGACGCTGGTATTACGGGGACTTACTTGTTAATGGGCCGCGTAGTAAATGGTAAAGCAGAAGTAGTTGAGCATTACACCGTCTCCCCCGGAAATTATAAAGCCATCAATATTCTGGGCGATGCCATTGCAGTGCAGGATGTTAGCGGAGAGGAAAATAGCAACTCAACAACCATCCGGTTTTCACTTCCTATGGAAACCGATGGCAAATATCAAAGAAATATGATTGCCGATACCCCTTATCAAATGTTATTGGCCTATAGCCGTGATGATGATTTTCAGCATCACTCTATGATGCGCACCTCTGTATCCATTAAACTTTAATAATTATCTAAAACCCAAATTACAATGAAAAAGACCCTATTAGCGGGAATGTTGGCCCTTTTATCAGCAAGCTCCGCTCTAAGTCAAAACACCGAAGAAAAGGCCGTAAAGCAAACTATTATCAGCTTTGCTAAAGCCGCGGATAACAGCGATGCCCCGGCCATTGCTGAATTGCTGGACGATAACTTTAGGATAGTAATGAACCAGCTTTTTGGAAGTAAAGAAGTGAGCATTATGCCAAAAACGGTTTATGTGGAAAAAATACGAACCAAGGAGTTTGGTGGTGAACCCCGAAAAGTGACTATTGAAAACGTCCAAATCAATGGAAATACCGCAACCGCCAAAGTCACTTATGCCGGGGCTAAAATGACCTTTGTGTCTTTAACTACTTTAGTTAAACACACAGATGGCATATGGAAACTTGTTAGTGAGATGCCTGTAGTAAAATAAGCTTTAGACTTACCGCCTTGAGGGAACCTGGTTGGCAACTGCTAATCAGGTTTTTTAGCTTAACCAGATTTGGAACAAATCCCGTACTTTTCCAATCTATGTATAAAGTAAAAGCTCTACTCCTCCTTTCCACCCTCCTTGTTGTTGGGCTTAATGCGCAACAACCTTTGTGGCATATCTCGCTATTGGCGGAAGAAACCCTTAATGAGGTTGGTCAGGATAAAATAACCACCGCATGGTTTGTAACCGGAAGAGACACCGTTTACACTATACACCTACAGGATAGCAAAATTGTGGGGCGCACTACCCCTTATGATTTTGATACCATTTGGACGGATGGCGATTCGTTGTATCAACGGCATGTAGATTATTTGAGAGACTCAGAAGGAATTAGCGGCTTATAAGGGAAGGAAGAATGTTGTGATTAAAGAGTATGCCTCCGGGGAGCTTGCAAAGAAGACCGTTACGCAATATGGTGATGATTGGAAACCCACTTATGAACGAATTTGGACGCCAAAAGAATTGATAATAATAGAAAAGGATAATAATCAAAAGCTCATAACCGTAAAAGACCTTCGCGCATTATCCACAACTTATAAATCAATAATTGCAGACACCATACAAAGATGGGATGTAGAAGGAAGCGATACAGTAAGGGTTTTAAGGGAATGGAAAAACTACTCAGAGCAAACAAAATTCCATAAGAGAAAATGGACGAAATGGATTTCTACAGGAGATACTAACATTCGCTTAACCCATTATCCTGAAAACACCGACTCAATCTTTGAAGTCCGTATTGATGGAAACCTTAGAAATGAGCAATACTCAAAACTCAACGGAAAGAACTATTTGATTATTAGTAGATATCAAACTTGGTTGACAGCTGAAGAGCGTAAGTTCTACAAGTACGAGGCGAATAGCGACACAACCAGGCATGCCTGGGTATATTATAAAAAACCTGAAGTAGGCAAAAATGTAACAGTGCCAAAGATTGTTTCAAAATACATTTATGATGCAGATTCTATATTTTTCAAATCATACGAGATTATGTATGATGAGCAAGATGCCCAGGTAGGGTTAAAGATTAAAAGGAAAGATGGAACAACGACTACAATAACAGCACCCTCATATCCTCCCGAACCTGAGGCTCCAGATAATGATGTATATCCCATTGAGCGAGAAGAAAACTATACGACCAAACTAAAGATTGCCTCACCTATTACTAAAAGAATAGTGGTTGGTTCACAAACTTTGGAAACGCTGGTTTTGGACAGAATTCACCT
Organism: Schleiferiaceae bacterium; assembly: GCA_963758205.1. Lineage (GTDB taxonomy): Bacteria > Bacteroidota > Bacteroidia > Flavobacteriales > Schleiferiaceae > Owenweeksia. The sequence continues at coordinate 63,796 of CAVWUM010000005.1, read as the reverse complement.
TTACGAGCATAATAATGAACACGTGAAACCCAAAGAATGGTGGCACGAAACCATCATTATTGAGATTGGAGCGGATAAAACCATTGCTGGAGTAAGTCGTTCACCAAGCTCAGAGCTGTGGGTAGATGGATTTCTCGGTAAAACAAAAGACAAAACGGTTACGACTCCAAAGAAATTAAAAACCGTACTCTACTACATTGATATTAATGACAAAAAGAGAAAGCAAAAACTGGAATACATTTTATTGCCTGTTGAATTGCAAGCGAGGAGTGTGATGGAATAGATTCGATTTATTTCTTCAATACTTACCTTTAAGCCTCATTCTGATTCCATGAAAAACCTCATTACCTTATTCCTGTTATTTACCGTATTTGTGGCTTTCGCCCAAAGCCAAACCAAGCGTGTACTATTTATCGGCAATAGCTATACCTATGTAAATGATTTGCCAAAAATGGTTTCTGACATGGCCGCTGCGACTGGCGATACTTTAATATATGACAGCAGCACACCCGGAGGATACACGTTAAAGGGGCATAGCACCAACACCACCACCATCAATAAGATAAAAACGGGAAGTTGGGACTATGTGGTATTGCAGGAACAAAGCCAGCGCCCCGCTTTCCCAATAACTCAGGTTCAGTCTGATGTCTTTCCTTATGCCCGTGTCTTGGACAGTTTAATTAGCCATCATGACTCATGTGCTGAAACTGTATTTTACATGACCTGGGGACGCAAAAACGGTGATGCCTCCAACTGCGCTTTTTTTCCTCCACTATGTACTTATCGGGGTATGGACAGCTTACTGAATATGCGCTACCGCATGATGGCCGATAGCAACGATGCCATTCTATCTCCTGTAGGAGCCGTCTGGAACTACATCAGAGCAAACTATCCTTCCATCGAACTTTACTCTCCTGATGAAAGTCATCCCTCTGTAGCCGGGACCTATGCTGCAGCCTGTTCTTTCTATTCTACCTTTTTTAGGAAAGATCCTGGTTTAGTTCCTTTCAATTCCGCTCTTCCCGCTCTTGAAGCACAAACCATTAGGAATGCTGCTAAGGTGGTGGTTTTTGATAGCCTCACTAAATGGCACGTTGGAGAATATGATCCGGTGGCAGGTTTCAACTATTCAGTTCTTCCGGATACCGCATGTCTTGTAGGGTTTAACAATACATCTGAGCATGCAGAAAATTACTTCTGGGATTTTGGAGATGGCAACAGCTCAAATCTTAAAAACCCAACAAATATTTATGCGGCAAGTGGTACATATGTGGTTACTTTAACTGCAACAAACTGTAGCCAGGCAGATACATTTCAAACAGTATTAAGCAGCCCTTGTATTTCTTCTATACCTGAAAGAGACTATTCGGAACTTAACTGGAAGTTATATCCAAACCCTGCGAAGAATAGCTTATCCGTGAGCGGAACTGAACCTACCAGAACATTTTTTACCATAATGAACCTGACAGGTCAGGCCGTGCAGCGCGGTTCTTTTGAAATTGATCATCCTGCTGTAAATCTTAAAACCCTTCCTTGTGGTGTTTACTTTATCCATTTAAGTAATAACACACAATCACTGGGCTACAGGAGGTTTGTTAAAATAAACTAAGCTTTATTAAAACCGCTCAAATATTTCCTATCTGGAATATTTACCATAAGCGGCAAGGTAACCAGTAGTTATATTCTGATCGGTGCTGACTGAATTTCCGGGGCATATATTTATAAATTCGCCACCTGATAAGTGCCCCAACTTTCAAACTATCTATTTAAATGCCTGAAGGATTAAGCCCACTTCAAATTAGCGAGATAAGTAACCTGCTTTTTACTTCAGCGGCCGAAGGCCTTGTTGTTGCTAATGCCGATGGAAACATTGAACTTATTAATCCACGGGTTGAAGAAATGTTTGGCTACACCACGAGCGAACTTATTGGCCAACCCGTAGAATTGCTAATGCCACAGGCCCTTCGTAACAATCATGTGGGGCACAGGCAACGTTATAATGCACATCCTACCAAAAGAGCCATGGGCATTGGGCTGGATCTTGTAGCCGAGCGTAAAGATGGCAGCACCTTCCCTATTGAGATTTCTCTGAATCATTTTCAGCATGAAGGACACATGATGGTAATGGCCCTGATAAGTGATGTAACAGAACGCAAAAAAACGGACCTGGCCCTGCAGCAACTTAACCAGGAACTGGAACAGAAGGTGGCTGATCGCACTAAGGATCTTCGCGAAAGCCAGAAGCTGCACAGTATTATTTCGCGCAACTTCCCCAATGGTACCATAAACGTATTTGACCGTAACCTCAACTACATTTTTATTGAAGGTATGGAGATGTACCGCCTTGGTGTGGATAGCTCGCGCCTGGTGGGTACCAGTTACCTGGAGAGACTTGATCCGCAAATACGTAATGAGATACGCGACAAGCTTATGCAGGTATTTGAAGGGGAAAACTCCAATTTTGAAATTGTATTTAAGGGCCGTACCTACATGATAAATGCTGTGGCGTTGCCTGATGATGACGGAAGCATAGACCAGATATTGGTTGTGGAGCAAAACATTACTGCCCTCAAAAAAGCCCAAAGCGATATCAGGGAAGCCCTGGAAAAGGAAAAGCAACTGAGTGAATTAAAATCACGGTTTGTGTCCATGGCTTCGCATGAGTTTCGTACACCGCTTACCACAGTTCTTTCATCCATATCTCTGTTACAAAAATATATCGAGCGCGATGGGGATAAGGAAAAGCAGTACAAGCACATCAGCCGTATGCGTAGTTCCGTCCACCACCTCACCAACATACTGAACGACTTTTTATCCATTGATAAGCTGGAAGAAGGTAAGGTGGAGGTAAACCTGCAGGAAATTAATATTAAAGCCTTTTTAGAAGAAGTTACCGAAGATGTGGAAGGCATGACCAAAAAAGGCCAGCAAATAGATTTTGAGTTTGAAGGGACCGAGCTGTTTGTAACCGATAAAAGTATTGTCCGAAATATTCTCCACAACCTGTTATCCAACGCCATTAAGTACTCTGATGAAAATAAGCGCATAGCCCTTACAGCCCGGGCGGATGAAAGTGGATTTGTGTTCAGGGTGAAGGATCAGGGTATGGGCATACCAAAATCGGAGCAACAACATTTATTCGAAAGATTTTTCAGGGCAAAGAATGCCTTGAATATAGAGGGTACGGGCCTCGGGCTTAGTATTATCAAAAAATATGTAGACTTGCTGCATGGCAGTATTAAACTGAACAGCGAAGAAGGTGAGGGAACGGAATGTATCATTTCTCTTCCTCTTCAAACCATACCAACAAACGATCAATCCAAATGAAGAAAATCCTTATTGTAGAAGACAATGCGGCTGTACGAGAAAACCTGGAAGAAATTCTGGAATTATCAGAATATGATGTGACTACAGCCGAAAACGGAAAACGAGGAATTGAACTGGCCAAAAGAGTAAAGCCCGACCTGATAATATGCGATATAATGATGCCTGACCTTGATGGATATGGTGTATTGAGGTTACTGAGCAAAAAGCCTGAAACGGCTTCCATCCCTTTTATTTTTCTTACGGCCAAGGCCGAAAAAAGCGATATGCGCAAAGGGATGAATCTGGGCGCTGATGATTACATTACCAAGCCTTTTGAGGAAGATGACTTGCTGCAAGCGATAGAAACCAGGCTTAAAAAAAATGAATTTGCCCGTAGAGCGATTGAACCTTCCCTGGAAGGCTTGAATAACTTTTTGGATGAAGCCAAAGGCCTGGCCGATTTTAATGAATTGAGCGAAAACCGCAAGGAGAAAATCTTCAATAAAAAGGAAATAATATACAGCGAGGGTGACTTTGCCAACTTCATGTATTTCATCATCTCCGGTAAGGTAAAAAGTGTAAAACTTGATGAACTGGGCAAGGAGCTGGTAATTGATATGCATCATGCCGGTGAGTTTATCGGATACATGAATTTGCTTGAAGATGACGAGTATAACGAAAGTGCTATTGCTATGGAGGAAGTTTCATTGGCGGTAATACCCAAGCAGGATTTCAGAACCCTGATTACCAAAAACAGGGATGTAGCGTTGCGATTTATTAAAATGCTTAGCGGCAGTGTAAAGGATAAGGAAGCCCGCCTGTTACAGTTGGCCTATACTCCCGTAAGGGAAAGAACGGCCGATGTGTTGCTTAAGCTTATTGAAAAAGATGCCGAAACCGGCAATACCAGCCATAAACTAAAAGTGTCTCGCGAGGATCTGGCCAATATGGTGGGTACAGCTAAGGAGTCGCTCATTCGTGTACTTTCTGATTTTAAGAAGAGTAACCTTATAGAAAGCGAAGGCACCGAAATTCATGTGCTGAATATTCCCGCACTTAAGCGTATTGTTCAGGGGTTTTAGGTAAAAGATGCGCAGGTGACAAAAGTCACTCAATTAAGCTGACACATCTCACCCCACAGTGTATGAGGTATTTTCATTTTTGCTTGCATAACGTTTCCTGAAGCAGCATAAGCAAAAATGAAGAAGATAATATTGCCAACCGATTTTTCAGAAAGTGCCCGGAAAGCCTGCGAATACGCCATAAACCTTTTTGGCAATGAACCGGTAAACTTTATGCTGGTGAACAGCTACATCATACCTGCTTCCACCTCTGAAATGCTTATTTCAATAAGCGATGTATTACGCCAGAATTCTATAGAAAACCTGCTTGCCGAAAGAAATTTTTTGGCAGCCTTATATCCGGAAAAAGCCAAACAGCTGGAGTATGCTACCTACAACGGTTACCTTGACACCTGCCTGTATAACCTCTCAAAAGAGCATGACGTACAGCTCATTGTAATGGGCACTACCGGGGCATCAGGGCTTAAAAAGTTTTTTATGGGAAGTAATACCGCAAAGGTTTTACGTAATGTAAACTCCCCCATACTAACCGTTCCCTTTCATGCAGAAGTAAAAACCCCAACGAGTATTTCATTGGCTGTGGATGACATTTTTTTACCGGATAATGAGGTGCTAGAGCCTTTAACAGAAATAGTTCGGATCAGTAATGCCTACTTATTGCCATTTCATATTGAAGTGGGTGAATCAACACCGGCCACGGTGCAGGCTACCTACGGAAATGAGGTGTTGGGACAAACCGTTCAAAACATTCATTCCGAATCTGTGCTGGAGGGGTTGCAATCCTTTAATGATAAAAACAACATTGATCTGCTTACTATGATACATCATAAGCGGTCGTTTTTACGCGGATTATTTGACAAGGGCAACTCCAGTGAAATGGCCATGCTTAGCGGCACTCCGCTCCTGGTGCTTCAGGATAAATAAAGCCGGCTATAAATTATCTGTTTCTTTTCAGGAGCTTTTCAATAGTACATCATTGTAGTCTGAAGTATTATCAAAAACACTTTGGGCAAAAGTGCAGAGGGTAACTATCTTAAGGTTGGCTTCGCGAGCATGATTTACTGCCGCCTCTACCAACTGTTCTCCAACTCCCTGATTTCTCATTTTAGGATCCACCCAGGTGTGATCTATAATTATCTTGTCATCCTCTGCGCGTGAGTATGTTAATTCCGCGGTGTTATGTTCATCATCACCCATGTAAAATTTGCCGTGCGTTTCTTCCTGGTGATGCTTTATTTCCTTGTTTTTCATGATTCATGCTTTATTTTCTTAACTCTAAAAAACGAAAAGGGTTCTAATAAACCTGAACTGATTGATGCGGAAATATGATGAACATCGCCACGTTCTCTTAAGGTAACTTTAACTTTCTTACATGAAAAGGTGCGTAATGATTTCAATTATGATACTGGCACTTTCGGCCTGTGCTATAAACCAAAGCACCAAACATGGTCAAAAAAAGGGCAAGTGGGTTTATTACCATCCGAATTGAAAGATTGAGCGAATGGAATTTTACAAACCGGTCAAAACCAATATTGATAAGGATAAAGCTTTTCAGCTAGGATGGACACAGCAGGAATGGCAGGATTCAGTTATTTATGCCGAAGAATTAACTCGCATAAAATTGTATTATTATAACGATAATGGAGATCTGCAACGAATTGAGAAGATAGATACTTCTTATCTGTTTCTTGATTTAATTCAAAGGGTTCCTCCGGCCGTAAATCGTCATAAATAGTCAATATCGCTCTAATCACCCCTTTCCCAAAACCAAAAAACCCCATCCCGCGAAAGCGGAACAGGGTTAAATAAAATAAGTGAACTGAAGGCGATTAAACCTGTAAACTATAAAACTTTAAAACTTAAAGGCCTTACAACTATAGTAAGCCATTGGTTTTTCTAACTGCATCGGCACTTTCAGTCATTTTATTCTTTTCGGCCTCATCAAGCTCAATTTCCACAATTTGCTCAATACCGTTTTTTCCGATCACAGCTGGCACACCAATGCAGATGTCACTCATACCGTATTCGCCATCAAGCATGCATGAGCATGGAAACATTTTTTTGCTATCCTGTGCAATAGCCTGTACCATGGCCGAAACAGCCGCACCCGGTGCATACCATGCAGAAGTACCCAACAATTTGGTAAGGGTAGCTCCACCTACTTTGGTTTCCTCAGCCACTTCATTTAAGCGATCAGCTGAAATGAATTTAGAAACAGGCACACTATTTCGGGTAGCCAGGCGGGTTAAAGGAATCATACCCGTATCGCTATGTCCGCCAATCACCATACCATCCACATCAGATGCAGGGCAATCCAGGGCTTCAGCCAGGCGGTACTTAAAGCGAGCAGAATCCAAAGCGCCACCCATACCGATAATACGGTTTTTAGGAAGACCTGTGGCTTTGTGGGCCAGGTAGGCCATTGTATCCATTGGGTTTGATACCACAATGATGATAACATTTGGGGAATGCTTGATAAGGTTTTCGGCTACTGACTTTACAATACCTGCATTAGTAGAAATAAGCTCTTCGCGGGTCATACCCGGCTTACGAGGAATACCAGATGTGATAACTGCCACATGGCTGTCAGCTGTTTTGGAGTAATCATTGGTGCTTCCACTTATTTTGGTGTCAAAACCATTTAGTGATGCACACTGCATAAGGTCCATGGCTTTTCCTTCGGCCATACCCTCCTTAATGTCAACTAAAACCACTTCAGAAGCAAAATCCTTAATGGCGATGTACTCAGCACAACTGGCACCTACTGCACCAGCACCTACTACGGTGACTTTCATATTATTGAATGATTTAAATTATAGAATCTGTTTGGGCGCGCTAAGGTAAAACTTGCCAGTTAATTAGCAGTGCAGAACTCCAAGTATTCGCCTGTAAAATCAGCGATTTCTGTATGTTTGGGATAAATCCTTTACCATGTTTAAATATGCATTCTTACCAACCCTTCTATTTATATTCAGCTTTGAATTATCCGCCCAAAAAGTAGTGCTCAACTTTGATGTAAACCCCGGGTGGGAAAACTTTAGTGAGATAATTGAAGTATGGACGAATTACCTGCAGGCACCTACAGAGAGTGCCGGAGCACAGTATTGGAACACTGCTGAAGTAGCCAAATATGGAATTAAGGATTACAACCTCATTAACCATGAGTACAGCCCGAGTTTCCACAGGCTCATAAAGGTATATACTGCACAGATCATGAGCATATCAGCGCAAGATGGCCTGTATAAGGTTACCACCCAGTTTTACTACCCCAAGCATGATACAATAATGACTTTATGCATACTGAATGTGTATGCCAAAAGAGAAAAGCCGGATGGAGAATTTAAGTTATATAACGCCCGGAATGTAATCCTGCAAAAGGACTGGAGCTCACAAACCGTAGGCTATTTGAAATATTACTATCCAAAAAATCACGAGTTTGACGAAGAAAAGGCACTAAAACAAGATCAGTTTATAACGTCCACTCTTCCGGGGATTTTTGGCTGTAAGCCTGATACTGTGGAGTATTACTTTGCCGAAACCCGAAAGCAACTGGACGATTTAAAAGGATTTGAGTTTAATGTAGGCGGCAGTGGTACCGAAAAACCAAGTGGAAAAACCAACGGCACAAGTGTTTATACCACGGGTACAGATGAGTATTACCCGCACGAACTGGTGCATGTGTTTATTAATCCAATGTATCCTGATATGCATAATTGGGCCTCAGAAGGACTGGCTACTTTTCTGGGCGGCAGCCGGGGTCAATCCCTGCAATGGCATATTAAACGAACTGCGACTTACCTGGAAGAACACCCTGAAGTTGACCTGAACAACATGCTGGATTTGCGCACCATGGACGAATACACAGATTACCGCTATGTACTTGGCGGAGCCATTATTCAACTAATACATGATAAGGAAAACTGTAAAGCGGTAAAGGAGTTTTTGGCCGAAACCACCAGCGATGATGAAAGCTATTATTCAGCCATTGAAAGGCACTTGGGCTGGAAACGGAATGAGATTGATAAAAAGTTTAGGAAGGCTTTGAAGGAGATGGCCAAAGCATAAATTGAATTAAATCTACCCATTCATCAAATGCCCCAGCAAGCCAACGGCAAAACCCAATACCGCCCCCAGCGATGGCAACCAATGTTTATCAAGTTTAGAGGCGGGTGCTATATCCCGAAAGGTTAAAAACAAAATACCACCAGAACTGAAGAGCATTACAAAGCCTAGCCAGTGAGTTTGTTGGGCCAGCACCTCTGAACCTACCAGTGCGCTAAGCGGACCAATTAATGCAATTGCCGCGAAAGTAAACAGCAATTTTGCAGTGGAAAATTTTGAGGAAGCTTTAATCTCCCTAAAGGAATTAAAACCTTCTGGTAGATTTTGAATGGCAATCAAAAATGCAATGAGCATAGCACTACCCTCTCCCAAAACCAAAGCTGCACCTAACGCCATAGCCTCCGGAACAAAATCTAACAACATAGCCATGAGCTGAGAAGCTGAACCGCCTTTACGGGAAAGAAAGGCATCTGCCAGGCAAAAGAAAATACCCCCTAAAATAAATGAGGTTATCGTCCAGAAGGAGCTCAAATAATGTGAACCTTCAGGAACCAAAACCAAGGCTACTGCAGAAATAAGTGCTCCTCCCCCAAAAGCTATAATACCATGCTTCCACTCCTCATTTAGCCACTTAGGATATATATCACTAATGGCGCCAATGGCCCCACCAACGGGAATGGCTGCCCCTGCTACTAGAGAAAGTAAAATGAGTTTTTGCAGATATTCCATTGCTCTTCTAATCGGTATGAGGTGGAAGCAGAATCACATCACGGGAATAAAACTCCATGGCATTTTTTCCAACCCGCCAGGTATCATAATAGGTTAGCGCCCCTGCCGAAACAGTACCCAGCACAGGCACAATTCTGCCAAAGGCTTTACCACCAGATGCCTTTAAAACGTTGTAGCCGATTTTTTCAAGAATTTGCTTTTTGATTTTAGGGCCCATTTGTTTTACCAGGTACTGGCTGCCCTGTTGCACAATTATCTCCTTAAGGGCCCCCACTCCTATCTGGCGAAACATACACCAAAGCATTTGCTCTCGGGTAACCAGGTGATGTTTACCATGCGCTGCTGCAATATTACTTATCAATTGTGATTGAATTTGCCACACCACAGCCATGTCGGGTATCATGGAAACATACCCTAAAAACCCACCCGGAAGCGCCAGTGTTGCCGATACCGAACTACTTTTTAAAGCCGAGTGCTTGATTAGTTTTTTAAGGTAAACCTGATCATTCGGATTACCAGCCAGCTTTGGTTCAGGGATTTCTGAAATGGCTTTGGCCACCCAGTTTGATACATTTTGTGGGGAGAGCTTCTTCTGCATAGGTATTTGATAGTCAAACTCTGTACCAACCGAAAATACCTAAAATAAAGAAACCAGCCACTGGGGCCGGTTTCTTCCTATTGCACAATCTCAATCCTAATAAATTTTAGCCTGGTTTCTATAACCAGTTTCATCCTCATACCAATCACTAAAACTGGCGCCACTGCTTTGTGCCCATGATGCAAATTTTAAGTGGCCGGTTACTATATCTTCTTTTTCGGCAGGGTAGTCATATTGAAATCCTCCGGGAATGGTAACCACCCACGGAAAGTTTTGCTTAGTAACATAATACCTGTTTTCCCCAATATTTGAGTCATCCTGCGAGGTACCAAAATAAGCAGAGTTTGCCATAGAGGTGGGCGCCCAGCCTGAACGGTGTATTTCGCGGCCTCTATCCTGGTTTACCACTAAAAAAGGATCGAATACAGGAGCATTAGCCAAAGAGGTAAAATTGATAGTGATATTTATCGTATCAGAAATACCCATAGCTGCACCGGGCACTGTATTGTAAAAAGGCCCACCTACCCTGTTTATTACATCTTCAGCTGATTCATAAATAAAGACTACTGCATTGTTAGAGCCTGATTCGGTACCGTTGGCACTGTTGCTTACATAGTTACCATTAAGTACACTACCGGATACGGATGTAACAGAATTAGCGCTAAGCGATGGAAAATGCAAGGCAAAGCCATTTTGCATACCTGCGCCTACCGCACGTGTCACACTCTTCCACTCCATGGCCACTACTTGGTTAGCTCCATTAAGCACGTAGTTACTGCTATACCAAATTACGGCATCATTAAAATCATAGTCACCTGTGGCCGGCCATAAATCTTCAAAAGCATAGGTAAATGCAGTGCTGGCTGATCGGTAAGCTCGGTTTGGATCGTTTGGAAATTCATCCTGAGCATCACATACATTATCATTGTCAGAATCCGTACATGATGAAGCCGGCAAACAATTATTGGCAGGATCAGAAACAAAACTACCGCTGGTAAAGGCAATATCGTCTAAAACCCCACGGCTTGTAGCACCTGTTCCGCTAAATTCAAAAACCACACGATAATCTCCGGTAAGATTATAGGCCACAGTGGCATTTCTAACGGTAGTAAAAAATCTTGGCCTATTGGTCATAGGGCCTTCCATAGCCACATAATTCCAGGAGTAAAGTTCAGCTCCCACCTGGTTATCATTAATATCTAAAAGATAAACCCGCAGCAACCTTGTGGTACCATTGTTGGCGCTAAGCTTATGCTTAAAAGTAAGAGTGCCGGCACCATTAAAAGACATAAAAGGAGTTGCAAGAAAATTTGGAGTTCCTGTAAGTTGCCCTGTTCTAACATACGGCTCGGAAGCACCACTATTTATGGATTCGGATCCGGTGGTTTTCAAATCAGTTCCCGAGAATATCCAGCATTGGCTGGCAAGGTTGTTTCTTCCTGTTTCGGCATCAAAATTTTGGGCTTCCTGAGCATATAGGTTAGCTGCACCCAGCCATATGGCCGAGCAAAGTATTGCAATTTTTTTCATGATAGTAGTATTGTTAGAGTTTGGAGATTAACGGTCCTGAGGGTCAAGGTCTGACCTGTTATCAACCATTGAATAATCAAAATAGGCGCTGCGGTTTTTGACCTCAACACGCTTGCTTATGGAGCCAAAACTTACGTTTACCTCATTGTATTGATCTGCTAAGGAAAAAGTAAGGCTATGGCTGGCCGTAAGCCTTGTTAGTATTCTGTAAATCTCCGCACCTGACGGATCAGTAACTACAAGATAATGCCCTGCAGGAGTACCATCTTTTAAACCTTAAATATTAAGAGTAATCTTGTGGGAGGTGGCCCAATCAAAAGTGGGCTGGATTTTCATTTCATCAAAACTTGTAACGTTTTGCTTTCCGTTAATTCCGGAGTTGGCTTCTTCCTTAGCGCATGAAAATAATACGCAGCAGAAAATCCCCGGTAGTAGGAATTTCTTCATTTTGAGTTGAGTTTAAATGTTTCAGAAAGCTGTAGGAAAATTTAAATCCAAAAACCTTAAACTTCTGTTTACCAGTACTTTAATTTTTCATCTACCCCCATTTGGATGTCATACTGGGAAATTATGGCACTTTTATTCCCTTTTTTCCATAAATGGAGCAAGAAACGCAATAGGCATGGAAGTCAATATTTAGCTGTAAATCAGCACTTATGGAATTTTTTAACAAACATCCTCACCTACTTACATTCATCAAAAATTTACAATACTAATCAGTCCATTCGGATCCATAGCACAAAAGTGGATACGGTAAAAGAGACGATTTTTGTCCCATATTGAGAATAGCCATGAAAAAAAATATGATAGCTCAACCGATTCTGAGGCCGTTCCCCAACCTATGATCAGCCGATAAAAGACTTACTTCACCATCAGTGCCAACCACCCCAAGCACCAGGCATTCACTCATAAAATTACCAATTTGCTTTGGCGGAAAATTAACTACAGCTATAATCTGCCTGCCCACCAAATCCTCTTTTTGGTAAAGTCTGGTAATCTGTGCAGATGTCTTCTTTTCGCCCAACGGACCAAAATCTATAAATAGCTTATAGGCAGGCTTTCGGGCTTCAGGAAAATCCTCTACCCTGATAATGGTTCCGGTGCGGATGTCAATTTTTTCGAAGTCAGGCCAGGTGATGGTGGACATAGTGCTATGTATTAACTCTTTACTTACTCCCCCAACTTTCCTTCCATGCTCAATTCCGCTATAGGCTCCAGGTCCCACTCCTGAAAAGGCTCTATTCTGAATTTTTTATCAAAAATTTCGCGGCCTATGTAAAAGCTTACCCAAAAGGTATTGTAGAAACCAAATACAGCCGGGTCTATTCTTTCAATCTTGGCCGAGCTGCTTGCTGGTAGTTTTTCCATCATATGGCGCAAAGTGGAGGTTTTTCTACCTGTGCCATTCTCATTTTCATCGGCATTGCTCACTACCATTACATCATTTAGCTGTACAGGCTTGTTATTGATGATATACACATACCAATCGCTTTCGCCTTTTTCGTTTATCGTTTTGCCAACGGCCACTTTTACGTCAGTAACCTTAGGCATGTTTATGTCTTTTTTCATCAACGCAAAGGTAGCTTTGCGTATCACTTTTAGCAAAAGGCGGCTATTATTCAAAAAGCCATACCTAATCTTTAATTTCGCCATCCTGAAACACATATTGGTATGTCACATAAAATTCTTCTGTTGGGCTCTGGCGAATTAGGTAAGGAACTGGTAATTTCTTTAAAAAGACTCGGGCAGCATGTTGTAGCCTGCGATAATTATGCTGATGCTCCGGCCATGCAGGTAGCAGATGAATACGAAGTACTGGACATGCTTAATGGCGAACAACTGGATGCCATGGTAAAAAAGCACAATCCAAAATTGATAGTGCCTGAGGTGGAGAGTATACGCACTGAGCGATTTTATGAGTATGAAAAACAGGGATTAAACGTGGTGCCCAGTGCTAAAGCGGCCAATTACACCATGAACCGCAAACTGATCCGTGACCTGGCCGCGAAGGATTTAGGCGTAAGAACAGCACCTTATCAATACGCTACAAGTGCTGATGAATTTAAAGCAGCAGTTGAGAACATCGGTATGCCCTGTGTGGTAAAACCTTTAATGTCCAGCAGCGGCAAGGGGCAGTCTGTAATTAAAACAGAAGCTGATATAAATAAGGCCTGGAAATATGCGCTGGAAGGAAGCCGTGGCGATTTAAAGGAAGTAATTGTGGAAGGTTTCATTAGCTTTCATACAGAGATTACCCTGCTTACGGTTACCCGGAATAATGGACCAACCCTTTTTTGCCCGGCCATTGGCCACAGGCAAGAGCGTGGCGATTACATGGAAAGCTGGCAGCCCTGCGCCATTTCGGATGAAGACCTGGCCGATGCACAACAAATGGCCGGAAAGGTAACTGAGGCCCTTGGTGGAGCCGGCATTTGGGGTGTAGAGTTTTTTATTGCTGATGATGGAGTCTACTTCTCGGAGCTATCCCCACGGCCACATGATACCGGCATGGTAACATTGGCCAAAACTCAAACCCTTAGTGAATTTGAGCTGCATGCCCGCGCTATATTAAACTTACCCATACCCGAACTTAAACTTGAGCGTGCCGGGGTTTCTGCCGTAATACTGGCATCTGGCGAAAGCCAAAACCAGCCGCAATACAGCGGTGTAGATAAGGCACTGCAAGAAAAAAATACCGATATCCGCATATTCGGCAAACCCACTACCCGCCCCTACCGCAGGATGGGAGTGAGTTTGGTGTATGATGAAGTAAATGCTGATGTGGAGGCATTAAGGAAAAAGGCGAGAAGTATTGCAGATAAGGTAGCTGTAAAATAATAAAGGCCTGTAACTATTCAGCTTCAGGCCCTTTTTTCTCTTAGCATTTACTGTTACCTCTTCAGGTGACTGAATTTGCGGTTGTAGAACTCAATGCTTTCATAAATGATTTCAGTGGCCGTGGTTTTGTTTTGAAACTCCTCCACCTGTACTTCTTTTTTCTCCAGCTTCTTATAGTCTTCAAAAAAGCTTTTCATTTCTGATACCAGGTGGGCGGGCAATTCCTCAATATTATTAAAGTGGGCTACACTGGGATCGCCATCGGCCACGGCAATAATTTTATCATCGCCTTCGCCATTATCAATCATACGCATTACACCAATTACCTTGGCGCGCACCAGGCAAAGGGGTACCATGTCCACCTGAGATAACACCAGGATATCCAACGGGTCGCGGTCTTCGCCATAGGTTTGAGGAATAAAACCGTAATTGGCGGGGTAATAAACGGCTGAGTATAAAACCCTGTCGAGCTTAATTATTCCGGTTTCCTTATCCAACTCATATTTGGCGCGGCTTCCTTTCGGGATTTCAATAATGGCGTTTACATAATCGGGTATGTCCTCGCCCGCTGATACGTGGTGCCAGGGATTAAAAAGTTCTTTCATATATAGTGTGATTGCTTTGGGCTATGCCCAAATTTTGAAGCATTTGTTTGAAGCCGCAAAAGTACGGAATATGACCTTTTTACCTGCCCTAAAGGCTATTAACATCATCATACTTTTTTACCAGAGCTACCTGATTATCTTCCAGTAAAATATAACCCTGATCATAACAAAAGTAATAGCGGCTGCCCTTTTTGGTTTCGTAAATACTGGTATGGTGATTAAAGTCAAAGCCCTTTACAGCAAGGGCATCTCTGGTGGTTTTAGATTTTCCGTTGGGGTTGAGTTGGGTGAGTATTCTGTAGTTTTTAGATAGCAGGCGGTTTACATTACGCACCATATTATTAACCTGTCGTGACACTCGGTTATTATGGCTATTGCGGCAGCTATCACTGCAAAACTTTTTGTCGGCCCGGCCTTTAATTATCTCATTGCACTCAGGGCAATTTCTGCTCATGGTTTGGTTTTACCCAAATATAAAAATATCCGTTTACAAACGCTTTCAACCTAATCAATGTAGGTTTTACCATTTACGTTTGGTATCAACAGTTCAACTTCAGTACCCAAACCTTCCACACTATTAAGTGATATTTTTCCCTTTACCCGTGCCAGCGCATTTTGGGCAATGTAAAGCCCTAACCCGTGGCCGGTAGATAGACTTGTACCCCGATAAAACATTTCGAATACCCGTGGTAAGGCCTTACGGCTAATTCCTAAACCATTATCCCTTATCAATACTGCTACTCCCCCTTTGCCGGATGTAGCGGTAATTTCAACGCCTGGTGCCTGTGCATCTTTATGATGATATTCCATAGCATTGGTTAACACCCTTTTGAGGGTAATCTCCACAAAGTATTCATCGGTATTCACCATTAGTACCTCAGGATGATTAAATTCTATCTCAGGCTTGGCATCCTTAAATTCATACACAATTTTATTTATCAAACTGAGCATATCTACCTGAACTGGCTTTACAGTTTTGTTGGTAATATTCTTAAGTTCAACCAAATCATGGATAGATTTATCCATGCGTAATGTCTGTTCTTTTATCATAGAAAAATATTGGCGCATATCCGATAGGCTCGCGTATTTCTCCACATTCAATAATCCTAAAATTGAGGAGATAGGGCCCCGCAAATCATGCGATAAGCTATAGATTAGACTTTCGAGCTCTTCATTTTTACGATGCAGATTAACCTCAAGACCTTTGAGCTCGGTTACATTAGTGGCTATGCGAAGTATCATCCTTCCCCCCCCTGTATTTTCTACAGGAATTATCACTACCTGGTAATAATTCTTTACTCCATTAATGATGAGTACTTCCTCAAAAGGCGGGCTCGTTTCACCGGTTTCCATAACCTGATCTATTACCTCCTTGTTCTTTCTTATGCGTTCAGCATCATTATGCATTTCAGAAGCATGTTTACCCACTATATCTTCAGCGGGTAACTTTAACAGGTCAGCTACAGCCTTATTTACCATCACGTAATAACCACGGCTGTCTGTTAAAGAAATCAAGTGTGGAGAGTTATCTAAAATACCACGTAGCAACTGCTCCTTAGTACTGATACCGGCTTTGGCTTTTTCCAGTTTTTTGCTTTGCTGCAAAAGCTCCATATGGCCCTTTATGAGCTTTTCCGATCTTATCTCCAGGGCTTCTTTAGCTAATCTTTCCTTTCGTTTTAACTCAAGGGTAAGCATCACCTTTCTTGCAAGCAGCTTTAGTGTGTTTAGCTTTTCCGCGGTTAATTTTTTAGGCCTAGAGTCAAAAACACAAATGGTACCCAGGTAAAAACCGTCTTTGTTTATAAGTGGTGCCCCAGCATAGTATTTTAGAGGTTTACCGCCTTTTGTAATTAGCCGTTGTTTTAGGGTGGGGTGTTTGCTCAAATCCTGCACCTCGTAGATTTCACCTTTGGTGATGGCAATTTCGCACGGGAGATTACCCCTTGTGAAAGAGGTAGCAATAAGGCCCCTTAAATTTTTGAAAAAAAGTTCATCCTCACCTACAAAAGAAATGGCCGCTACCTCACATTGGGTAAAATTTAAAGCCATTTCAGTCAGAATATCGAAACTTTCATCGGTCAGGGCGTCCGAAAAATCATATTCTTTTAGAGAATGTAACCTTTCGGACTCTGAGCTATTTAGCTTTTGAGCCGCGTATTTTAGAGCGTTATGTTTCATGACGTAGAGTAGAACAAATATAACTCAAAACCCTATACAGCAAGGGTTTATGATGTTTTTCAAATTTCATTTAAGAAGATTAAAGCTGAGTATAATCGTTTACAAACGGCTACAAACGACATTAAGCGACTAGTAAATGACACGCTACCGATTCATACTTTTTCACCTCCACATCTTTGCCCTGTATTCTTAAATGAGGATACATCATTAAACCATAATCTTTTTAAAAATCAATTATTATGAATAGTTTAAGAAACCGCGTGCAGCTATTTGGAAACCCCGGAATGGATCCTGAAGTAAGAAGCCTTGAAAATGGCAACAAACTGGCTAAATTCAGCCTGGCTACTAATGAGTATTATAAAAATGCCAAAGGCGAAAAAGTTACTGATACGCAATGGCACAACCTGGTAGCGTGGGGCAAAACTGCCGAACTGGTAGAAAAGTTTGTACGCAAAGGCAAAGAGCTTGGCATTGAAGGTAAACTGGTAAACCGCCAGTACGAATCCAAAACAGGTGAAAAGAAATATATCACTGAAATTGTGATAAATGATTTGCTACTAATAGGTAGCAAGGATTAATGATTTTACTTGTAATGCAAAAAGGGCGATCACCTGGTGGTGACCGCCCTTTTTCATATGGTGTTCAGCAATTTGAATTATTGAACAATAATCTTCTTAGTTGCGATATTTGCATTACCGCCCTGTATGGCTACAATGTAAATTCCTGAACGCAAAGAGCTAAGATTTACCGACTCTTCAATTGAGGTGTTATTTACATTTAGCACAGTTTTAAATACTTCTTTACCGGTGATGTCAATAACAATCATCTCATTTTTAGAAGAAGTAACATTTTTAAGATCAACATTGTAAATACCATTTGCGAAGTAAGAGTTATCTACAACTTTTGCCTCTATACTGGCTTCAACAGCATTTTCTATCAGACTTATAGTAGAAGGATCGTAAGTTACATTTGCGCAACTTTGATTGTTTGCTGTGTTTGATTCAGTAACGCCTGTCCAGCCATTACCGCGTGCGTAAACATCAATACAAAATGTTGTATTGGTCATAGCCTGTCCCGGAATATTTAATGTAAGCGATGGAAAGTTAACTGTATAAGTGCCTCCATTAGCAGGAACACTAATACTGTCTATGTAGAAGCGGCTTCCACCGTTCACACTTAAGCGAGTACCTCCAACACTCATTTCAAAATACAAAGTGTCATTAAAATCAATTGCCTCTGTCCCTAGGTTTGTATAAATGAAACTGGGAGCGAAAGGTGAATTGGGTCCAATAACGTCATTGGCCATTGGTGAAGTCAATGAAACTGAGAGGTCTGCCTGAGCCGAAGCTAGGGTAGAAACTCCAAATGCAAGAGCTAGTAATGTTTTTTTCATATTCATATTTTTAATTAAAGGTCGCAAAGCTACCCTACTTTACTTTAGAAGCAACCCTATTAACATTATTTTGTGAGACATCTCTTGTTATTTTGGCTCATTGGTCGGATCACCTTTCCTCCTCAACCTGATATTCACCACCTCTATAGCCAATGAAAAGGCCACGGCAAAATATATATAGCCTTTGGAAATATGCTGGTGCAGGCCATCTGCGATAAGTACAAAACCGATAAGGATTAAGAAGGCCAGTGCCAAAATCTGCAGAGTTGGGTATTTCTCAATAAAGGCCGCTATACGCGAGGCAAAAATCAGCATAACAATAAGTGAAACTATTACGGCCAGTATCATGATAAGCAACTGCTCTGTCATACCAATAGCCGTTAGTATAGAGTCAAATGAAAATACAATATCCAATAAACCTATTTGAATAATGATAGATGCAAACCCCTTCTTTGCCTGCCTTTGCATCTGCGCTTTGTCGTCCTCACGGCCGGCACCATCTATTTTATGATGTATTTCGCTTGTACTTTTACCAATAAGGAAGAGTCCGCCTATTAATAAAATAATATCGCGGCCGGTAACCCCAAAATCACCTACCGTAAATAATACCTGGGTAAAGCCTATTATCCATGTAATACCCAGCAGCATTACTACCCTGAATACCAATGCCAGTGCTATACCTGAAATACGGGCAGGCCTGCGCCTTTCTTCCGGCAACTTGTTGGTAAGCAGAGATATAAAAATGATGTTATCAATACCCAATACAATTTCGAGTACTGATAGGGTAAGCAGGGCGATCCATGCCTCTGAGGTTAAAAAGATTTCCATAAAGTTTTGGGTATTAAAAAAGCACCATCAGCCAAAACCAATGATGCTTCTTAAAATATAAAATTCAGATTTACGACCCAGCTTCAATTTTATTGGCGAACAACGGAAATCCGGCCATCATTTCATTCACCTCAGCTTTTACCGCTTCAATGTTAGCTTCATCATCAGGGTTAGACATTACCCTGTCCAGTAAATCGGCTATCTTATCCATATCATCTTCTACAAGGCCACGAGTAGTTATAGCTGCCGTGCCTAATCTGATACCACTGGTTACAAAAGGTGATTTATCATCAAAAGGCACCATATTCTTATTTACGGTAATATCCGCCTTTACCAAAGTGTTTTCAGCCAACTTACCGCTGATGTTCTTATTTCTGAGATCAATCAACATAGAGTGATTATCAGTACCCCCACTAATAATGTGGTAATCTTTAGCTACCAAAGCCTGGGCAAGCCTCTTGGCATTTTTTTGTACCTGTAATGTGTATTCAAAAAACTCATCGGTAAGGGCTTCACCAAATGCAACGGCCTTGGCGGCAATAACATGTTCAAGCGGTCCGCCTTGTATTCCCGGAAATACAGCAGAATCAAGCAGCGAACTCATCATTCGAACCTCCCCTTTCGGAGTTTTTAAACCCCATGGGTTTTCAAAATCCTTACCCATAAGTATCATTCCACCACGTGGGCCACGAAGGGTTTTGTGCGTAGTAGTAGTAACTATATGGCAGTGTGGTATCGGATCGTTCAACAGACCTTTTGCAATAAGCCCGGCCGGGTGAGAGATATCGGCCAGCAAAAGTGCTCCTACTTTATCTGCTATCGCGCGAAAGCGCTCAAAGTCCAACTCACGGGAGTAGGCGGAATAACCACAAATCAAAAGCTTTGGTTTTTCATTCAGCACATTCGCTTCCAGCTTGTCATAATCTATAAGGCCGGTTTCCTTTTCCACACCATAAAACGCGGTGTTATACAGCTTACCGCTGAAGCTAACCGGTGAACCGTGGGTAAGATGGCCCCCGTGCGAAAGATCAAACCCCATGATTTTATCACCGGGCTTAAGGCAGGCCAGGTACACTGCGGCATTAGCCTGAGAACCTGAATGTGGCTGCACATTGGCATACTCGGCTCCAAACAGGGCTTTAGCCCTTTCTATAGCCAAAGTCTCAACTTCATCCACTACCTCGCATCCACCATAGTAGCGCCTTCCGGGGAAGCCCTCCGCGTATTTATTGGTAAGCACTGAGCCCATGGCCTCAAGTACCTGTTCGCTTACAAAATTTTCAGAAGCTATTAGTTCGATTCCTTCAGTTTGGCGGGCACGCTCATCCGCTATAAGGTCAAAAATCTGTTGATCTCTTTGCATTTTCTAAACTATTTATGTTCAGGTGTCTTTATTTTCTAATATTTGTCCAAAAATAAAGAGAATATGCTCACAGCAAATGATCCAACCCGCAAGACTTGGCTGGATGTTCCAAAAGACAGCGACTTCCCGATTCAGAATATCCCGTTTGGCGTTTTTATACCCGAAGATGACTTTACCACTATAGGTACCCGTATTGGCGATACAGCTATTGACCTGGCCGCCTTTCATCAGCTGGGCTATTTTAGTGAAATAGAAGAATTGCCGGATGACATCTTTTTACAGGATACCCTCAACGACTTTATTACTTTGGGCCGCCCCATGTGGAGAAGGGTGAGAAACCGAATTGCCGAGGTTTTTGATGCCAATAATGATGAACTGAAAAATAACGAGGAGCACAAATCCCGCATTTTATTTCCACTGGATAAGGTGCAAATGTTATTGCCTGTGTTTACTCAGGACTACACCGATTTTTACTCCAGTATGGAGCATGCCGAAAATGTAGGCACTATGTTCAGAGGTAAGGAAAATGCCCTGATGCCCAACTGGAAACATATACCTGTTGGCTATCATGGCCGCTCATCCAGCATTATAGTTTCCGGTGAGGATATCCATCGCCCGCTGGGCCAAATGAAACCCGCAGATGCTGATACTCCTGTTTTTGGTCCTTCAAAATTGCTGGATTTTGAACTCGAAATGGGCTTTATCACATCAGATGGCAAACACCTTGGTGAGCGCATTTCGGTAGAAGAGGCCGAAGACTATATTTTCGGGATGGTACTTTTTAATGATTGGAGTGCCCGAGATATACAAGCCTGGGAATATGTACCCCTTGGGCCATTTTTAGGCAAGAACTTCGCATCATCCATGTCGCCATGGGTGGTAACGCTTGATGCCCTTGAACCCTACAGAACGGCCAGCCCTGAGCAGGACCCTGAGCCATTTGATTACCTGAAAACCAGCGGTGAACGCACCTTTGATATAAACCTTCAGGCGCTTATTCAGCCGAAAGGCGGAGAAGAAAATGTAGTATGTACATCCAATTTTAAATATCTGTACTGGAATATTTCTCAACAATTGGCTCACCATACCATAAACGGCTGTAACATAAATGCCGGTGACTTAATGGCCAGTGGAACTATCAGCGGGCCGGATGAAAAAAGCTATGGCTCAATGCTGGAGCTTACCTGGCGCGGCTCTAAGCCTCTTACCTTAAAAGATGGTAGCGAACGTAAGTTTATTAATGATGGCGATACCGTAATTATGCGTGGCTACAGCGAGAAGGATGGTGTACGCATTGGCTTTGGCGAGGTTAAATCCAAAGTATTGCCGGTTTTGGAGTAAGTTCAAAAAATTGGATATTCATTTAAAGCAAAAATCCCGAAACTATAAAGTTTCGGGATTTTTGCATTTAAGGAGTCTTACCTTATCAGGCATTGGTAACTATTCTATTGAGTTGCTCTGCAACTATCGGTTTTATAAGGTAATCGGAAATCTCACTCAGGCTATTTGCCCGGTGTATATCCTTAGGGTCAATCGATGAACTCACAACATATATTACTATTTGCTTACCGATATTGGGCTTTATCTTTATAAACTCCTCCAAAAATTCCCAGCCATCCATTATTGGCATATTGATGTCCAGAAAAATTATGTCCGGAAGACTACTGCTGTCCTCTGCTTTATTTTCAAAAAAATCAATGGCCATTTCGCCATCATAAAATTGCAGTACCTCCTTTACAGCTTTATTTTCCTGTATTTGGGTGATGAAGGTGTATTGGTACACATCATCATCATCAATAAGGCAAAGTATTTTATCCCCTTTCATTTTCACCTTCAGGTATTTTTTTGTTAAAATCAACCACAAACTCCGTTCCCTTGTCTACCTCACTATTGGCTTTTATTGAGCCACCCATGGTTTCAATTTGTGTTTTGGTAAGATATAACCCCACACCTTTCGCTTCTTCATGGCGGTGAAAGGTTTTGTGCAAACCAAACAGTTTTTTACCATGGCGCTGCATGTTTATGCCAAGCCCGTTATCTTTTACGGATAATTGCACCGATTGGTTTACCTCTATTGTTTTGATAGTTATTTCAGGCTTCCTATCCGGGGAGCGGTATTTCAGGGCATTGGATAATAGGTTTAGAAAAATACTCTCCAGATAACCTTTGTTGTAATACACCCTGGGAGCTTCGCTAAAATCGGCATTTATTGTGGCGGTAGTACTCAAAATCTGTCCTTCAAGCATGGTTGTAGTCTTTTGTAGCACTTGTTCAAAGTGCAACCATTCTCTCTCTTTATCCACATCCTCCTGTATCCGCAAAGCTTCCATAAGGTCAGTAAGGGTATCAGATAGGTGATGGATAACTGATTCAAACTTTAAAAACAGCGAATTTCTTTCAGCGTTGCCCTCCATAGCCTTGTACATATTGAGCAATGTAAGGAGGTTACTTACCGGAGAACGAAGATTGTGCGAAGTAATGTGGGCAAAATTTGCCAGCTGTCTGTTTTGGCGGGTAAGTTTATTAGCCAGGTTTTCAAGGTTACGGTTGGCTTCATTCAACCGTTCCTTCTTGTCTTTTATCTCACTTATATCGGTTGCAATACCCAAAAAGCCTTTCAGTTCACCATCTTCTCCCCAAATGCCGGTAACTATTAATTGTACAGGAAACTGGGTGCCATCTTTACGAATATAAGTCCATTGCCGATTTTCATACTGCCCCGCCCTGGCATATTCTACAAATACATCAAATCCGCTGATTTCACGATTATGCAAGGCAGAAAGTTCCTCTCCTCTTTGCTTAACTTCCTCAGCTAAATGAATTGAAGCCGGGGTGGTTTTACCCACCATCTCTTCAGATGAATAACCTAAAAGCGTTTCAGCACCTTTACTAAAATGGTTTATGATGCCATCCATATCCGTGCTGATAATAGACACATGGGTACCTGCATCCAATATCGCCTTAAGTTCCTGATTTACTTTTTGCAGTTTAAGCTGGGTACGTCTGATATCATCTATATCCTGAAAAACCCCGAAAATGCGAATGCATCTTCCATTCTGCATTTCAGACTGACCAATAATCCTTACCCATTTTTCATTTCCCAGGGCTGTTACAATTTGCAATTCGCAGTCATATGAGTTGCCCTTTACTATACTCTCATTTACAAGGCGCTCAATCGTGTCACGGCTTTCTCCCTCCTTATAAAAACCAATGCCGCTTTGCATATCCGGAACAAAGTCTTCACTAACTTCATGAATTTGCCTGGTAACATCACTCCAGTTCACCCTATTTCTGAGCATGTCCACCTCCCAGGTCCCAATGCGGGCAACAGCACTGGTGGTAGCTAAAATACTTTCAATGTGAGATTGCTTAAGTTCAGCCTCCTTGGAACGGGTTATGTCCTCAGTGTACATTAATATTCCGCCTATTTCGGTTTCGGATAAAAACCATGGGCGAACCTCCCATTTCAAATATTGAACACTACCATCTGCTCTTTCAAAAAGTGCTTCTTCGTTTCTATTAATAGCCCCCTTAAGGCAATCGTTGTGTATCTTTTTCCAATCATCACTAATTTCAGGAAATATCTCGTAATGTGATTTTCCGATTAAATCGATCCCTATAAGGTTATAATCCTTAATCCACTGCTCTGATGCAGCCATGTAGCGCATATTATTATCAAACATAGCTATGGCATTGGGTGCCTGGGCTACAAAAATCTTATTGCGGTCATTACTTCTCTTCAGCTCATTTTCTGCAATTTTTTGCTCGGTTATATCCCATATAGTACCCAGTAAAATAAGAGCCTCATCTTCCGAATCAATTGCTTTGGCGCGGCAACTGAGGTATTTCAGCCCGGTAGCGGGGTTTTCAATTCTAAAATTTATACTAAATCCTTCACGGGCAGCAAGCGCCTCATTTATAATTTGCTCTATCTGAACTCTATCCTGTTGGTGCACCAGATTCAGACACTCTTCCAAGGAAAACTTTTCTGACCTGTCTTCCAGACCAAATAATCGTCTTGATGTGGTATCAAGTTTGGCGATATCATCATCTACAAAATACTCCCATACCCCAATACCTGTAAGAGATGTAGCCAGTTTTAATCGGGTATCTGTATTTATTGATGACGTATTTTTCTCCATATCAAATTATCAAGAATCAATTAGGCTGGTTTTTTACACCAGCGCTTAATTGTAGTAAGCATGCAATTTAATATATAATGATACAGGTTGACGCGGATAAAATAACCTTAGGGATAATAGAAAAGCATGTACTAAGTTGGAATTACAGTAACAATAGTGATGATGAACTATCTACGCCTCCTCTTCCCCGACCTGGCACTGTTACCCGGCCTTCGTTTTCCTGAGCGCTTATTACGCAAATCAGGTTTGGCGTCTTCAGCTTGTTCGGTAGGCTCAAAACCTTTAATAACCTCGCTGGGCAGCTTTTGCCCAAGTAGTTTTTCAATACCTCTTACATATGGCAACTCATCTGCTGAAACAAGGGATATAGCCTCTCCGCTGGCTCCTGCCCTGCCCGTGCGGCCTATCCGGTGTACATAGTCTTCAGGTACATTAGGCAGTTCAAAGTTTATTACATGCGGCAGCAAGGGTATATCAAGCCCACGGGCAGCAATATCAGTGGCAACTAATACCCTGATATCTCCTTTTTTAAAGCCACTAAGGGTTTTTGTTCTATGGTTCTGACTTTTATTGCCATGAATGGCAGCTGAAGAAATACCACTTTTCTCCAGTTTTTCACTAAGCCGGTTTGCTCCGTGTTTGGTACGTGTAAAAACCAATACCTGCTGCCAGTTTCCTTCAGCAATAAGTTTTATGGTGAGTGCGGGCTTGCGTCCTTTATCTACACGGTAAACCAGTTGATCCACCTTTTCGGCAGTGGTGTTTTCTGGCGTGGCCTCCACAGTTACCGGGTTATGCAGAAAGGTACCTGCCAGGTTTTTTATTTCTGTAGAAAAAGTGGCGGAGAATAAAAGGTTTTGCCGCCTGGCCGGCATCAGGCTGATAATTTTTTTGATATCGCGCAAAAAACCCATATCCAGCATGCGGTCAGCTTCATCAAGCACCAGAATTTCAATGTTGGATAATGATAATTCTTTTTGATTATGAAGATCAAGAAGGCGCCCGGGAGTAGCCACAAGTATATCAATACCTCCCTTTAAAGCATTTACCTGCGGGTTTTGATTTACGCCCCCAAAAATCACCAATGATTTGATATCCATAAAAACGCTGTAGGTTTTTACATCATCCAGCACCTGGGCAGCCAGCTCGCGGGTAGGTGTTAGCACCAATGCTCTTATCGGGCGATTTCTCAAGTGTTTACCCTGGCTTAAAATCTGGAGCATGGGCAGCGTAAAGCCTGCTGTTTTACCGGTACCTGTTTGGGCCGAGGCCAAAATATCCCTTCGCTCTAAAATAGGGGGAATAGCTTTTTGCTGAATAGGCGTGGGTGTGTTGTATCCTTTTTTGCTGATAGCCTTTAGCAAGGCATCGGAAAGCCCTAAATCCTTAAATGACATATAAACTGTTTATAAAAACCGGAACGGAGAATACCACACACAGGCATGTGCAGTTATGTGACTCCATTTGAATTTGATAATTGTTGATGCAGCGAAAATGACTTTAGTTGATTAAGCAGGCCACTTCTTTGCGTGGGCAAATGTAGGGGTAAATGCCCAAGCCCCAACTGTAAATAGGCGCAAACAAAAATGCCTCAAGCTAAGGTGCAAGAGGCATTTTTGAATGATTAGATAATTTATCCTAGTGATTATGATCTGCTGATTCACCATCATGATTGTGATCTTCATGCTCATGATCATGTTCTCCATCATCGTGGGTATGGTCGTGCTCGTGGGTTTCCCCATCGTGCTCATGTACATGCTCATGGTTGGTATCACCATCAGCATCAGCTGCCGGTTGGTTACATGATACTAATCCGGCAACAAATACTACATAGGTGGCAAATAAAAGTACTTTTTTCATTGGGTTGATTTAAAATTATTATAGTTAAGATTAATTGACGCCTAATGTAATAAAATCGCGCTAAGCAACTTGCTAAACACTATAATTGGGCTATGGCCCCACTCGAAATTTGCTTGCGGGCAGCTTCGGCAACAGCACCTCTTTGATAAGGATTCAATTTAAAGGAGTCTTTAATCATCTTCTCCCCTTTTTGTTTTTGGCCCTCTTCCATCATTATCATTCCACCAATTAACTTTTGCTGTGGATCTTTTGAGTTGGTTATTTCTGCTTTATCAAAATGCTCACGGGCCTGCTTCAACTTTCCTTTTTTAAGGTATATATATGCGAGCACACGGTTCACTTCAATATTTTCCGGGCGGATAGAATATTCGTGCAAAGCATTGTGCAGGGCTTCGTCATAATCATCAGTTAATGCCACATACAAACGGGCCATTTCCAAACCTACCTCATGGCTATGGCCATGCTCAGAGTGTGAATGACTATGGCTATGACCATCATCACCATGGCTATGTGCATCGCCAGCCAACCCTCTCAGTTCAGCAAAAGCCTTTTTACTGGCCGTTTGCATCTCATCCATCCGGCCCATTTTTTTATACACCATGGCAAGGTCTTCATAAAAAGAGGCATCCTTCCGGTTTTCAATAGCCTCATTTAATAGGTCAATAGCCTCCTCATTATTACCTTTTTTAGCCGCTACAGAAGCAAGGCCTTTTAAGGCGAAGGGGTATCCTTCCCGCTCAGCCAAAGCAATTTCATATTGCATTTTCGCGCTATCCAACTCTCCATAGTTTTCATAAAGATTTCCTAAAGTTACATGTGCCCAGGTAGTTTCTTCGTGGCCTGGGGCTCCGGCTTTAATAGCCATCTTCATGGCTTGTTGGGCACCTTTTACTTCTCCAAAAATCTCACGTAAGTAGGATACCCGTGAGTAAGAACGAAGATCAGGGCGAATGGCCACCATAGAGTCGGCCATTTGTACGGCCCTTTCATAATCGCCCATTTCCACATTGGCATCAGTAAGGATACCATACACGCGGGAGTTATGGGGATTTATAGCCAAAGCCTTGCGGCCTGTTTCGCGGGCTTCTTCAAACTTGTGATAAGAAAGTTGTATAACGGCTTTGGAGGTAAGAGCCCTGAATTTGTCTTCTGATTTCTCAGGGTTTTCTTCCAGCACTCCGTCTATCATTTTTACGGCTGCCGGATAATAGTAGCCATAATTACCTGTGGCGCGGGCCTCAACTATATAAAGGTCGGCCATTTTTAGGCGACTTGCATAATCCTTGGGGTTAGATTGAATATCGGCTTTAAGCGCCTTGTAGGTATTAAACATTTTGTTGGCTTCCGCCTCTGAACCTACCTTACCACTGCGGGCCAATAGCTCAGGTATTTCAATTTGATTTGTGTTTACAGCCGTTGCTTTTGCCGTTTCGCCACCAGCCTGATTGCAGGAGGTAGTAATTACGAGGCACGAAGCTAAAAGGCCGGCACAATAATATTTTATAGAATTCATGGTTGCTTGTATTTTTTTGAAAAAAAAAAGCTGTAGGACCAAATGGCCCTACAGCTATTGTTATTATCAATCTACAGTTTCCTGATTTTCATCACTTCAACCGCAGCATCACTGCCGGCAGCTTCTGTAGATATTTTTATTAAGTACATACCTGATGCAAGTCTTGGGGCATTCCACTCAATTTCATATTGACCGGCACCCTGGCTGGCATCCTGTATTACGTCTACCTGCTTACCTGTCATATCATAAGCAGTAATCTCAACTTTGGTATCCGCTTTAAGCGTATAAGCAAACTTGGTAGTATTGGTAAATGGATTTGGATAGCTTGAGAACTGAATATTCTGTTCTTCAGCTATATTCTCATTACCATTATTTACTACAATACCTTGCTTTTTAGTACCACAGCTATCAAGATCCATACGGAAAGAGAAACCTCCATTATCGCTGGCCTTGGATAGGTTACGAACTACAATTATAAGTTCGTTGGTACCTGACTTAAATATGCTGTCCAGATCATCACTGGTCACAAAGTTATAAGAGTCTCCTCCCATAAAACCGTTTTGCGGATTAGCGCCACCACTAAATTTCACATCATGTGCAGGACTGTCAAAATTTGATTTCCCGAAGGAATTAATCAATAGCACCCGCTTACGGTTGATGTAAATTTCAGCCTGATCATCTATCGTAGTTCTGAAACGTGCATTCAAATCTTCAGCACCACTAAGATTAAACTCTGCCCTGAAGAATGTGATATTATTACCAGTGGCAATAAGATCGGCACCATCTACAGTATCAAGAGTTCTGGCATTTGGATAAGGCCAACCCAGTGTAACAGGATCAGTA
The DNA here is from genome assembly GCA_963758205.1 of Schleiferiaceae bacterium. Taxonomy (GTDB): domain Bacteria; phylum Bacteroidota; class Bacteroidia; order Flavobacteriales; family Schleiferiaceae; genus Owenweeksia. Next base: position 34,923 of record CAVWUM010000005.1, on the reverse strand, counting down.
AAGGTACTGGCTGAAGGAAGGTTACCCATAAATCCATTCCACCTACCGCTTAAGCTGGATTGTGTAATGGTGGTGCTCTTCATAAATGCGTTGTTACTAACCAATGTGTAATCACAGGGGTCGGGTGCATTTACGGCTGCACAGCTATCTACATCCATACGGAAAGAGAAACCTCCTTTATCAGATGACTTACCAAGATTACGTACAACTACAATAATCTCGTTAGTACCTGTCATCAGGATGTTATCCAAATCCATATTGGTCACAGCATTATAAGAGTCTCCGCTCATAAAGCCATTAGCCGGATTCATTCCCATCATAAACTTCACATCATGTGCCGGCAATCTCCAGTTATTCTTACCAAAAGAGTTGATAAAGGTTACACGGGTTCCGTTTATAAATACTTCAGATTGATCGTCAACCGTCATTCGTAAACGAACATCAAGATCCTTAGCCGAAGTAAGCGTAAACTCCTTACGGAAGTAGGTAATGTTATTACCTGTAGCAATAAGCTCGGCACCTTCCACTTGCTCTAAGCTTTGGATTCCGGCATAAGGCCATCCTGTAGTAACAGGAGCAGTGAATGTTGCAGCAGCCGGTACGTTACCACCTGTGCCATTCCAGTTTCCACTGAAGTTGGATTGGGTAATAGTAGTACTCTTAGTCCAGCTATCATCCGATACAATTTTAAAACCACATGGCTTTTCAGTTGGCTCAAGCACTTCCGGTTGATCGTAGGCAATGGCTTTACCTCCACATTTTCCTGTTCCACTCCATGGCATAGCCATATATGGGAATGAAGATTGGAAAGGAGCATCATTTTGCTCAACACCGGTAGAATAACCAAGCACCTGACCTAAACGGGCAGGATCATCATAACCTAAACCAATGGCGGCAAGTACAACGCCCGATACAGCCTGTAATTCAATACGGGTTACATCATCCTCAAGGCGTCTTCCGTTAGGGAAACCATCCATGTTAGGAATGTTCTGTAAAGTAGTATCACCATTAAAACGGGCATCGGTTAAACCTAATACTGCAGCTCCTACAAGTCCGAGTGTGCTGAAGTCAGCACTGCTTCTGTCGGTTACAGGTACGGCCATGTTCAGTCTCAACATGTCTCCGCCATTAGGCAAAAAGTTGTTGATGAAAGGCTTACCGGTAGCAACCGGGTTGCCACCTTTACCTGTAGCCAATTGGTATGGACGTAAGTTAGGTACACCAGTGTGGAATATCGGATTCAAATCCACAGACCTTGGGGCACCGGCTTTTGGAAGTAAAAAGTCCTCAAAAGGAGAACCGTCTTCCATAGCTGTACCATCAAGCACAGGTGAGTTTTTTACAACAAATAGTCCATCCTGGCCATTACCGAAATCCAAACCTAACGGGCTTGTACTTCTCTGAATTCTTAAATCAGCAAATGCAGGTACTGCACCGCCAAACAAAGAGTCATCCATGTAAAGAGCCAATTCAGGATTATAGAAATAATCGTAGAAAGTAGCATCATTATAAGGACTCGCGGCATTCCACTCATCCTTATCACCGATTGGAATTACGGCTTCATTAGTCAAAGGCATACCAAGGCGGGAAACCTGTACCCAGTTTCCTGAGCTATTTGTGGTTCCATCACCGTTAAGGGTGGTAATTTGCTTACGGCTGGCCGAAGACCAAACACCGATTACAAAGTCAGGATCAAGGATGTTACTTGCCTGTGAAACGGTTTTACCATCTTTCTGTAAATCCTCAATAGGGATTTTAATAGCGATGGTGCTTACATTAAAGCAAGCTAGTCCATCTCTTGGAGCGCTATTTTGACGTGGGGCATCACCCAGGTCAAAAATTCCACCTAAATCCACAAAAAATGGATCATCAACAGGTCCGCAAAATACAGTTTCACCACTGCTGGCAGTTGTAATTGCATTGTTGAATAGAGAGGCATAGTCAGCAGCTCCAAGTCCGGCACCACCGGTTACAGAGCGTGTACCTACATTATATGGAGGAACCATTCCACCACTTACTACGGTAGTAAAACTGTTGCCACCGTCAGTACTCTTCTCCATCGTATAGGTAGTTTTTTGGTTTTGCTGACCTAAACGAATGTTAAAGAAAGTAGTAGGATCTTCATTGCTTTTGGTAAAAGTAAAGCGGTAGATGATATCATCACCGGATGTACTCATATCATTATCAATGTGTATTTCGTAACGGATATCCTCACCAAAAGTGTAGTAATTAGGACCACCATGTGGCAATTGTCCTGGTACATAATTGGCAATAATAGTTACGGTATTGGGGTCATCAGGGCTACGGAATGCATACACATCCGTATTATCCGCCAGCGGATCAAAGGCGATTAAAGGCGCCTCCCTGTGGCTCGAGGCCATTAATTCGAAGCAGCCCAGTAAACTGAATACCGCCAGGAATAAAAGTGATTTATATATATTATATGTCTTCATTATTTTCTGTCTTTAAGGGTTAATTATTCAGTTCCTTTTTGAGCTACAGCAGTACCTCTCCATGGAGCCTGTACATAAGGGAATGAACTCTTAAAGCTTGTATCATTCTGTTCTACACCGGTAGAATACTGAAGCACATTTACCAACTGATTGGTTACAGGGCTTACATCCTCATTTGGGTTGGGATAGTAGTCATCATACCAAAGGCCAATGGCAGCAAGTGCCACGCCTGATACGGCCTGTAATTCAATACGTGTTACGTCATCTTCAAGGCGCCTTCCGTTAGGGAAACCATCCATATTGGGAATAAACTCAATATTGGTATTGGCGTAAGCAGGGTCAGTAAGACCCAGTACAGCGGCCTGGATAAGACCTTCAGAACTGAAAGCCGGACTGTTACGTGGTGTAACAGGTGTGGCCATGTTTAATCTCAACATATCTCCGCCATTAGGCAAAAAGTTGTTGATAAAAGGTTTACCGGAAGCCAGTGGATTACCACCTTTACCGGTAGCCAGTTGATAAGGCTCTAGGTTAGGTACACCTGTGTGGAAGATTGGCCATAAGTCAACAGACCTTGGTGCACCGGCTTTTGGTAACAGCAAGGTTCCGAATACAGCATCATCCAAAGCAGTACCAGCTACAGCCGGGCTACCTTTTAATCCGAAAAGACCATCGGCACCATTAGTAAAGTCAAACTGACCTAATGATGCTTCCTGAATTCTTAGTGCGGCAAATGCAGGAACTGCACCACCAAACAAATCATCATCCATATAAAGAGCCAGCTCAGGGTTGTAGAAATACTCATAGTGAGCCGGGTTTTCATTATATGGAGTTCTTGAGTTCCACTCATCTTTTTCACCGATAGGAATAACAGCCTCATTGGTTAAAGGCATACCTAAGCGAGAAACCTGCACCCAGCTACCGGAACCGGTAGAAGAACCAGCCCCTAAGGTGGTGGTAGTTTGGCGACTGGCAGATGCCCATACACCAATTACAAACTCACCATCCAGAATATTAGCTGCCTGACTTGGATCTTTACCGTCTTTTTGCAGAGTGGCAATTGGTACTTCAATTACCAATGAGTGAACATTATATTGAGAAAGGCCATCGCGAACGATACCGCCATTATCCTGGCGGGGAGCATCTCCCAAATCAAAAATCCCACCCAAATCCACAAAAAACGGATCATCAGCAGGACCAGCATATACCATTTCACCACCTCCACCGGAGGCACTGGTAATGGCATTACTAATTAAATCTTCATAACTAGAGGCTCCTAAACCTACACCACTTTCAATAGAGCGCGGCCCTATATTATTTGGAGGAACAATACCATTGGATATAATGGTAGAAAAACTGGAACCACCATCAGTACTCTTCTCGAGTGTGTAGGTAGTTTTTAGGTTTTGCTGTCCCAACCGTATATTGAAGAAAGTTGTAGGATCTTCATTAGTGCGGGTGAATGTGAATCGATAAATAATATCATCACCTGTGGTGTTGATATCATTATCCACGTGAATTTCGTAGCGAACATCTTCACCGAAGGTGTAATAATTAGGACCTCCGTGTGGTAGTTCGGCCGGAATGTAATTGGCGATGAGCACCACATTATTGGGGTTGCTCGGACTTCGGAATGCATACACATCCGTATTGTCCGCCAAAGGGTCATAGGCAATCAGCGGAGCCTCTCGGTGGCTACTCGCGATTGCAGTTTCACAAAGGCCACCCACAAACAGCGCAACCAGCAAGGCTGGCAGAGTGTTTATCGATAACCTTTTGGGTAAAAGTTTCAATCTCATAGTTATTGGAATTATTAATTAATACTACCCACACTTACGAGAGTATTCCCTTACCGGATTACCAACATGTAAAAGATTTGATATTAAAATACATTGAATTTCAGTTACTAACATTTCTTCCCTAAAAAAAGAGAGAGGGACATTGCTCTTGAAGTTCAATATTGCAGAGGGTCATAGCTTTAAGCTCATATTATTATTAAGGCCTTAAAGCTGGAGTTTTACACAAACAAATTTTTTGATAAAACCTTAAATAATTGTTTCAAAAGGTGGCTTTGCCATGCTACAATATGTAATTTCGATTAAGGTTTATTATTTGCAATCTGCACAAGCCACCCCTACTTTTTAGTATTGATTACACCCTATGAGCATAGAAACACAGGAACAACTCGAAAACAAGGAAATTACCAGTCGCTACCGTACGCTGCTACGCAGTTTGCCGGAGAACACAGACTCTGATGATAAAAAACTGATCAGGAAAGCATTTAACCTGGCTAAGGATGCTCATGCCGAAGTAAGGCGGAAATCAGGAGAGCCTTATATTTTTCACCCTATCGAAGTAGCCACAATTGTAGCCAAGGAAATTGGTCTGGGGCCCATATCTGTAGCTTCGGCCCTTATACATGATGTAGTTGAGGACAGCGAGTACACCCTGGAGGATATTGAGCGACTGTTTGGTGAAGAGATTGCCCGGATTATTGACGGGCTCACAAAAATCTCAGGCGTGTTTGATCAGAACATCTCCATGCAGGCGGAGAACTTCCGTAAAATGCTGCTTACCATATCTGATGACATCAGGGTTATAATTATTAAACTGGCGGACAGGTTGCATAATATGCGCACAATGGAATCTATGCCGCAGCATAAGCAGCTTAAGATTGCTTCTGAAACGCTGTACCTCTATGCTCCACTCGCCCACCGTATTGGGCTTTATAATATCAAAACCGAGCTTGAAGCGACCTCTCCCTGAAATATACTGAACCCGAAGTGTATCGGGATATAGCTCTGAAACTGAAAACCAGTAAGGCTGGTGAAATTAAATACCTGAAGAAGTTTTCATCCAAAATAAAGGAAGAGCTTAAAAAAGAGGGCTTTAAGTTTACCATTAAGGAGCGTACCAAATCTATCTTCAGCATCCGCAAGAAGATGATAAATCAGGGAATTGGGTTTGATGAGATCTACGACAAATTCGCCATCCGGATAATACTAGACTCTAAACCTGAGCGTGAAAAAGCCGATGCCTGGCGTGTATATTCTATAGTTACCGATTTTTACCGCCCCAGCCCTGACAGGTTGCGGGATTGGATTTCATCGCCCCGCGCCAATGGGTATGAATCTTTACACACCACTGTAATGGGCTCTGATGGCCATTGGGTAGAAGTACAAATACGCAGCGAGCGCATGGATGAAATTGCCGAAAAAGGTTACGCTGCCCACTGGAAATACAAGGAGGACTCAAGCGGAACTAATAAACTTGATTTGTGGATTGCCAAAATCAGGGATATGCTGGAAAACAATGATGGCTCAGCCCTCGAGTTTGTTGATGATTTTAAACTCAACCTATTTGGTGAAGAGATTTATTTATTTACCCCAAAGGGCGATTTAAAGATTTTACCTGCTGGCGCCACCCCCCTTGATTTTGCTTTCGATATCCACACCGATGTAGGTTTAAAAACCCTTGGGGCCAAAGTAAATGGCCGCCTGGTGCCACTCAATTATAAACTCCGCAGTGGTGATCAGATTGAGATTATTACCTCCCTAAAGCAGAAGCCAAAAGAGGACTGGCTGAATTATGTGGTTACGGCCAAGGCCAAGTCAAATATTAAATCTCAGCTAAAATCAGAGCAAAAGGAAATTGCTGAGGAGGGTAAGGTTGTGCTTAAGCGTAAGCTGAATTACATCAAGCTTAAAGTTTCGGAGAGCCTCATACAACAAATGGTAAAGTACTTCGGGCTTAAAAACTCTACTGAGCTTTACTATAAGGTTGGGATGAAGATTATTGATAATAATCAGATAAAGGAGTTTATGCGCGACCAGCAGCAGGGCTTCTACTCCAAACTCAAAAACCGATTGCTGGGCGGCAATAAAAAAGAACCTAAAAAACAAGTGGCTAGCGAAAGTACCGGCCGAAAAATATTAGTGTTTGGTAACGAGGAAACTGAGCTTGAGTACAAGCTGGCTAAGTGCTGCAACCCCATTCCCGGTGATGATGTGTTCGGGTATATTACATCCAATGAGGGTACCAAAGTGCACCGCAATACCTGCCCCAATGCTATATATCTTCAATCAAACCACGCAGGCCGCCTTATAAAGGCCAAATGGGTAAGTACGGAGCAATCTAACTTTACCATGGTGCTAGTGATTAAAGGTATTGATACGGTGGGGCTTGTAAACAAGGTTACTCAAATCATCTCCAACGATCTTCATGTTAATATTAAAAGCATTAACATATCGGGTGATGAAGGAATTTTTGAAGGACAGATTACGGTGGTTGTTTCAGACAAAATCCACCTGAATAAGGTAATAGATAAGCTAAAAATGGTTGAAGGTGTTACCTCTGTATTGAGACGCAATGCAGGTTAAATATTTGTAACTTCGCCACCTTTGAAAAAGGGATGATAGGAGATAAGGATTTTGATATTGTAAAGCAGACTTTTACCGAGTACCTGGAGGCTAACAAGCAGCGTAAAACTCCGGAGCGCTATGCTATTTTGGAGGAGATTTATAAGCATGATGAGCACTTTGATATTGAGTCGCTTTACATACTGATGAAGAACAAAAACTACCGTGTAAGCCGGGCTACGCTTTATAATACTATTGAATTATTGCTGGATTGTAAACTTGTACGCAAACATCAGTTTGGGCAGAATCAGAGTTATTACGAAAAGTCCTACTACAACAAACAGCACGATCACATTATACTAACCGATACCGGTGAAGTGCTGGAGTTTTGCGATCCACGCATTCAGCAAATAAAAAATACTGTTGCCGAGGTTTTTGGAATTGATATTACCACACATTCCCTTTACCTGTACGGTACGCGCAACAAAGAGTTACAGAACAAATCATAGATTTAACCGAATCAGAAATTAAATAAAAACGGCTATTAGATGGCAGTAGATGTATTATTGGGTTTACAGTGGGGCGATGAAGGAAAAGGTAAAATTGTAGATGTACTTACCAGGAACTATGATATTATCGCCCGTTTTCAGGGAGGACCCAATGCCGGGCATACGCTGGAGTTTGAAGGACACAAGCACGTGCTGCACACCATTCCTTCAGGAGTTTTTCACCCTAATAGTTCCAATATTATCGGTAATGGTGTGGTGATAGATCCTGTAATTTTTCGCAGAGAAATTGAAAACCTGCAGCCACATGGCGTAAAGGTTAATGAGGTGCTTATGATCTCCCGTAAAGCGCATTTGATTTTACCATCACACCGACTGCTCGATGCTGCATCTGAAGCTGCCAAGGGAAAAAATAAAATTGGCTCTACCCTTAAAGGAATTGGGCCAACCTATATGGATAAAACCGGTCGTAACGGTTTACGTGTTGGTGATATTGAGCAGGATGACTTTAAAGAGCGCTATGACCAGTTGGTAAGCAAGCACAAGCAAATATTAAGTCAGTATACCGATTTTGAATACAACCTTGAAGAGCTTGAAGGCCCCTGGTTTGAAGCCATTGACTTCCTTAAAGGGATGCATTTGATAGATTCCGAACACTACATACACGAAGCATTGCGCAGTGGCAAATCCATTTTGGCGGAAGGTGCACAGGGCTCATTGCTTGATATTGATTTCGGGAGTTATCCTTTTGTGACCTCATCAACCACTACCTGTGCCGGAAGCTGTACCGGGCTTGGGGTGGCACCCAACAAAATCCGAAGCGTGTATGGCATTTTCAAAGCCTACTGTACCCGCGTGGGCAGTGGCCCCTTCCCTACTGAATTGTTTGATGAAACTGGTGAGGAACTTCGTAAAAACGGCCACGAATTTGGCGCTACCACAGGCCGCCCCCGCAGATGCGGATGGTTGGATTTGCCTGCACTTAAGTATGCTATTGACATCAACGGAGTTACCGATTTGATAATGATGAAAAGCGATGTGTTGAGCGGCATGGATACCATCAAGGTATGTACGGCCTATCGCTACAAAGGCACAGAAATTGATTATTTGCCGTATCGCACAGATGAAAGCCTTGTTGAACCTATTTATAAAGAACTTCCCGGTTGGGCCGAGGATATCACCAAGCTCGAAAATTTTGATGATGCTCCAAAAAATCTTAAGGACTATGTTACTTACCTGGAGAAGGAACTACAGGTTCCTATCACCATCGTATCAGTGGGGCCCGATCGTAAGCAAACCATTAAACTCAGGGATACTGCCACGGCTTGATTTCCTGTTCATCTTAGTTCTATTTTTATCTTTTACAGGATTATCAGCACAAACGGGTAAATCTAAAGTATCGGTAGAAAAAGGAAAGCAAATCACCATTAAAAATGGCGATAAAGCCCATGCATCCCGCAGTTCGGGCCGTACCAGGATTATTGGCAATGTAATTTTTGAACATGAGGGTGCACTGATGTACTGTGATAGCGCATGGCTCTTCTCTGCAGACAACCGCATTCAGGCTTTTGAAAATGTACATATCAACCAGGGTGATACCATTTTTTTATGGGGCGATTACCTTGAATACTCCGGAAATACAAAGCTGGCAAAGGTTACAGGTGAGGTAGTGAGGCTTAAGGATACTAAAATGGAATTGGTAACCGATAGGGTGGATTACGACCGGAATACCGACCTGGCCTATTACTTTACCGGAGGCGTTATTACCAACGATGAGAATAAGCTCACCAGCCAAAAGGGGTATTACGACTCAAAAGCGAAGGTGTTTAATTTTAAGGATAGCGTGGTGCTGGTAAACCCAAAGTACACCATTGAATCTGACACACTTATTTACAATAGCGTTACCCGGATATCCTATTTTAAAGGGAAAACTACTATAACCAGTGATAGCAGCTTTATTTATTGCGAAAACGGGCGGTATAATACCATTACCGATATAGCCCAGTTTCAGAAAAACGCCTACCTCTATAACGAGAACAAATACCTAACGGGAGATAGCCTGTATTACGAAAAGCACACCGAATTTGGCGAGGCTTTCGGTAATGTTACCGTTCATGATACGGTGGATCATTATGTGATAACTGGAGGCTACGGGCAGTTTACCGGAGCTAAAGACAGCACCTTTGTAACCCTTGAGCCCATTTACAGCGTAAAACAAGAGCAGGATACCCTGCATATACATGGGGATACACTTTTCTCCACCAAGGTGACCGATAGTATTATGGGTGAGTTTCGCTTAGTGAAGGTTTTTCATAAGGTGAAGTTTTATAAGAAGGACATACAGGGAAAATGCGACTCGTTGGTATATGCCGAAAAAGATTCGGTGATACGCATGTACACGGATCCTATTGTGTGGAACGACAGCAGCCAGGTAACGGGTGATACCATTTTTATGACCATCCGATCCGAAAAGCTGGACAGCCTGAAGGTTTTTTCAAATGCATTTATTATCGGAATTGTGGATGCCTCAAAATCCAACCAGATTAAAGGCCGGGATATGTTTGGCAAGTTTACAGCCAACAAACTCACCCGTGTATTTGTAAATGGAAATGGGCAAACCATTTATTTTCCAAAAGATGATCAACAGAAGTTTATAGGAATGAACCGGGCCGTATGCAGCAATATACTCATGAAACTGAAGGATAGCCAGGTAAAATCAATTACTTTTTTGGCTAAACCGGAGGCCAAACTTTACCCCATTAGCGAATCGGCAGGAGAAAATGGAAAGCTGGAAGGCTTTTCGCCACGATTTACTGAGCGGCCCAAAACCAAAGAGGAAATATTGATATGGTAGTCTGGTTCACATATCTGGCACTTCTAATCCTGCCCCCTCAGCAGGATTACTACAACCTGACGGCTGATGAATTTTTTAAACTGGAAGTAGTAAACCAGACTTTTGATGTTAGCAATCCTGATACGGATTTGCTTGAGGCCGCTGTATTTCACGCAAGTAATGAGGTGCGTACTCAAAAAAGAAAAAACACATTTAGCTACAACCAGGTGCTACATAAGGCAGCCCGCAACCATGCTGTATATCTGGCGAAAGCCAAAAGTGTAGACCACAAAAACAGCAAAGACAAAGAACTGGAAACACCCTATAAACGCGTGCTGGCTTATGGTGGTGATGACTTTATGGGTGTTGCGGAAAATCTCGCTTTAATTTCACCTGTTATTTTGGGGAAGGACAACGTATATTACATGAAGGACGGCCATCCGGTTGATAAAAACGGTAATGCTCTACCCTTAAAAACTTACAGCGCGTTTGCCCGCCAGGTAGTTGAAGGATGGATGAACAGTAAAGGCCACCGCAGAAACCTTATGGGCGAATATACCTTATTAGGATGCGCCATTTCGGGCATCAGCTATAACCGAGATAATGTGCCGCAGGTAACTTTTGTACAGAACTTAGGATTTAAATAGACTATGAAAAACTTCATTTACACCATACTACTTTCCGCGTTGAGCACCCCTGCTGTATTTGCACAGGTGCGCTTTTATGATGTAAAAAACTTTACTCAATACCAGCAGGTACTTGAGGAAGGTATGAATGAAGATAAAATGCTGTTTTTGGTGGTGTATGAAAATGGTGATGAGTTTTACCGCATGCAAAAGGATGACGTATTTGCCGACCCAACACTTGCAGGGGCTTATGAAGCTACAGTACCCCTGGCGGTGGATATTTATAGTGATATGGGAGCCCGGCTGGCAGAAGTTTTCGGAATTGAAAAGTTACCTTCATTTTTATACATAACCAGTAAGGAAGCTTTGGTATTAGTAAAAACCGGCTACCTCAACATTGGAGAACTGGCATCAGCACTTAGAGAAGCCGAGAAGGCTGAAACGCAGTATGCCACGCTGCAGAAGAAATTTGTTGACAACTCCCTAACCTCAAATGAATGGCTGGAGCTCATTCGGTTCCAATCATTAAACTCCGGATTTAACGAAACCAGGGCATTGGCTACAGGCTTTTTAAATGGGCTTAATAATGCTCAACTGCTTTCGCAGGAAATAGCCCCAACCATGGCCACTTATGGTATTGACCTTGAGTATAAATACCCTCAATTTATTGTAGAGAATCGCGCAAAGCTGGCTGATAAAATCGATTATAAAACCTTTTATCAAAGTGCCTACTCCTACAATTTTGACCGTGCCGTGGCCAGTAAGGATACTGTGATGCTCGAAAAAATTGTTTCGGTTTTACTGCCAAACTCCCCTGAGGAAGCGGCTAAAAAAGAAGTATTGGCTTTTGAAACCCGCAAAGTATTTGCTTCAGAAACAGAGATGTTTACAGTGTGGAAAAGAGCCGCTATGCAGCGCGCTGAATTTTTAGATAACGATAGCGCCCAGGCTGAGTTTCTTTTTGAAGAAGCCTTTGAAATAGCTGATAACTTTAACACTAAAGAATCAAACCACGCGGCAAGGCAGCTGGCCGAGCTTGCTGGTACCATACGAAGTGATTTCAGTTACAAGGCCCTGGAGGCCTACATGGCTTACCTTAATAAAGATTATGCTCGTGCTAATGTTTTGGCACAAGAGGCTAAAACCCTGGCCAGAGATGCATCTGAGCAGCAAAAAGCGGTAAACCTAAGGAGCATGATAACTAAGGAGCTGAACGACCCTGCTCCAAATGAGTAGCAGGTTTATGCAATTAGCAGGTGCAGGTGCCTAAAATCACAACTTTTTGCCCATTCAGTTTGGAAATTATTTCAGCTAGTTGCTCATCAATCTCATTTGAAAGGTCGTCTATCTGTTTTTTCAAATCCGTACGCTCCTGGCCATTAGCGAATTTCATCTCCTCTTCTAGTTCTTCAATTTTGGCCTGATAGTTAGCTAACAGAGCTTGCAACTCTATATCTGCCTCTTCTGTAACCTTTGTTTTTTGGTGAATAAAAACAGTGTAATCGCACAGGTAACCAACATACCGCTTATATTCTTTGGGTTTAAATTTCATCCATATAGTATCTTTAATACTTAACTTATTGAAGATAGAGGTTAAGTAGTTTTGATTGATGACGCTTATAAGGGTGATTGACTTAACCCTTCGGTTTGGAATGGAAGAGGAATCCAGCACTCCATAAATGTGATATATTTCTAAGTCATCTCCTTGCTGGTAATCATATCTCAATCTATTCTTGAAAAAATAAACGCTACCGTGAGGTGGATGAATAAACATGGGTGAAGAAAACCTCTTTACCAGATAATCACTGTTTCTGGCAGAATCCAAATCAAAATAAGCAGCCGCAATATAATTGTAGCCATCAATAATCTGACCCTCAATAGTCTCAATACTAAATTTTAAGTGATAACCATTGTATTCTGCCCTTCCTTTAAAAAGTACCAGCAAAAGGAATAAAATCAATGCAAATTTTAATGAATAGGTCTGGTTCATTATCCGGGAATTATCAAAAATGAAAGGTATCCAAAATTGGACTTATCTATATTCTGGGTTAGGATGATCAAAATTCTCTCCCTCCTGCCATTTATCTCTTTGGTTGCCGGGAGTAGGGAATCCACCATGACCTTGCAACATCATGGCCATGTGCATTAAATTCCAGGTCATAAAAGTGGTGTTGCGCTGTGTAAACTCATTATCCGGCCCACCGGAATTTTCATCCATGTACGAAGGTCCCGGACCGGCCTCCCCTATCCAGCCGGCATCTGCCTGCGGAGGAATGCAATACCCAAGATGCTGTAGCGCAAATAAAATTCCACTGGCACAGTGTTTTATGCCATCTTCATTGCCAGTTATAATGCAACCGCCTGTTTTACCGTAAAATATGGATTGTCCTTTTTCATTCCATTGGCCCGATTGGGCATAAAGCCGCTCAATAATTTTGGTGCATACTGATGATCTTTCACCCAGCCAGATTGGAGTTCCCAATACCAGGATATCGGCTTCCTTTACCTTTTGCCAAAGCTCCGGCCAATCATCCTTATCCCATCCATTTTCCCGCATATCGGGGTACACCCCAAAAGCAATATGGTGGTTAACAGCCCGCACATATTCCACCGTTATCCCCTGCTTCCGCATGATATCCATAGATACTTTCATTAAACCATGTGTATGGCTCAACTCAGGGCTACGCTTTAGTGTACAATTAATGAACAGGGCTTTGAGGCTGGAGAAATCAGGTGGGGTTTGCATGCTGAAAGGTTTAAATCAATTTAGATAGAAATCGAAATGATACATTAATGCATTGCTAACGATAGTATAATCTCAAAGTTTAAAGGCTGAACCGATTAGCTTATTGGAGTGATAGAAATATGTTGTTTAGCACTACAGGCTATTATTAAAATCAGACTAATGAATAGACTCGCTTACAACAAAAACCCATTATGCTCCTGTATAGGGCCTGGGATGTTTTCATCATCAATCATTTGGCGCAGGTCAATTTCAATGGAACGGGCAATTGACGAAATAGGAACATCATTAAATGTTCCTTCAAAGGGATTTTCGGAGTAGTCACCAATTTTTTCCATTAAAAAGAAAATCCAGATAACCAGGGCCGACATAAAGGGGCTCACCCAAATCACCCATGGTGTGGAACCAGAGAACATATCGCCCATACCTAAGGGCACCAATGCTGCAAATACATACGTGAGCCAAAGCGCAGTAGAGGCATATTGCCGGGGAAACGGAAAGTTTTTGATCCTTTCGGATTTCCCCTGGTCCTCATAAAACGTGGCTATCAGGTGGTGAAACTCCATGTGCCTGAAATCCTCAAAATATCCTTCGTTTCGCAATTGCTGCAACCTGGCAGATTGCCTTTTAAGTATCTGGCTGGCCCTGTTAGTTTTATTCTCCAGTTCCTCTATCTCATCATTGCTAATATATTTTGCCAATTCCTGGTCAAGCCGGTTTAAGTATGCACTGCAAACTGTAGAGATAAATTTTTCATTGAGGCGCTCATTGATATGTTCCCATGGCTGGCTGAGCCGCAATTGAAATTGTAAAGCTGTAAGCCAGGCTACATGCCTGTAAATTAATTCTCTTTTTATTTCAGAGTCATTTTCCCCCTGAATAAAGGCTACCACAGCAGCTCCAAAAGTGCGGCTGTTGTTTACCATACTACCCCATATTTTGCGGGCCTCCCAGGTTCTGTCGTAAGAGCTGTTGTTTTTAAAGCCCAGGTAAAAAGCCACTGCTATACCTATTACACCTATGGGTTGCCATGGTATCACTGCTTTTACCGGAGAAAAATACCCGATGGCCACAATGACCAATGAATACATTAATCCCGCTATAAATGGCTTTATGGACCATTTTACAGTCATCCAAAAGCCATAGTTTCTTTTTGCGTACATGATGTGTTGTTCAGATTATACCATCCAAATATACGCAGCGCTTAAACCATCTAGACTTTGAGTTTTAAGCGATCAACATTTCCTTTCAAATTTCTCTCAGGCCACAGCCCTAAAAAAAGGGTTCGATGATTATACAATCATCAAACCCCTACATTTTATTGAAAGGTTGCCTATTAGAACAACAACCAAATCAGAATAATAATTAAGATAAGTGTACCTACCGAAATGTAAACGCCCCTGCCTCTCATAATGATTTTTTATAATGGTTTAAGAAATCAACCACTTGTAAAAAGATTTGTTTAATAAAAGATCATAAATCATATCGCTACAGAATTCTATCTGCCAAACTATAGGCTTGTGTCATCTCCTTCATTTTTACAGAAAAAGCCTTTTGATAGTAGGCGGGCATTTGATTGGAGTGGCTGAAAAACTTTTGATATTTAGGAAGCAACTCGGGAAAGTGCCTATGAATGGCCGTTAACATTAGCGTTTTGCTATCTGCGCTGCCATTACCAAAAAGAGTTAATGTGGCGGGCATCAGGTATTTTACCCCAAGGTCAGAAAATGTCTGGAACATCCGGCTTAAACTTTCGGTAGTATCCGTAATATAAGGCAATAGTGGCATCATGCTAATACCTGTATAGATTTGGGCCGCGAGCGCTTTTTTAACCGATAAATGCCTTGCCGAAGGCAAGGTGGCGCCCGGTTCAAATACTCGTGCTATTTGATCATCTATAGTTGCAAAGGAAAAGGTAAGCAGGGCTCCATGTTTCAATTTCCCGCTAAGGTCTGCGGGTAATATAGCCGCTTCATCTATTTGTTTGATAAGATCAAAATCTCGCTCTACTAAACTTGATTTGGTGATGATGTGCACCGGAAAGCGATGCTTCAAAATTACCTCCAGCATTTGTCGGCTTATTTGCAGGTCTTCCTCCAGCTGTAAATAGGGATCTGTGGCAGAGGCCAGAACTATAATTCCATACTCGCCTTTTTTAGCCCTGTTGGCCAATTGTCTGTCTAAAACCTCAACCGCATTAGTTTTCACTCCCAGCTTACGTTCCATATGGGTGCCATATTTACTACCGCGGATATAGCAATACAGGCAATTAAATGAACAGCCGCTGTATGGATTTACGGTATAATCATCCAAAAACCAAGGGTCTCTAACCCTGGTTTTGTTTAAAATGCTTTTTACCTCCTTTTCTATCGCCATAATCTTTCTGCTGTAAGGCGAAAGTACTTGATGTACCATAAAATACGACTCCGCTCAAAAAGGCCTACTTTAAAGTAAGCACCTTGAGCGGAGTCGAATATTAGGAGGATGACGCTTTTGCGAAAGCTACATCTAAAATTTATTCTACAATCAGTTTTTTGCTGATTACCTGATCTTCAAAACCCAGGCGGATCATGTAAATACCTGCAGGCAGATCACTCTCACCCACTTCTATTCTACCGCTATTGATATCAGCGCTAAGTCTACGCACCTCCATACCAGAGGCATTTGTAATCCTTACATCGTAATGCCCGTTTACAGGCACTTCAATGCTGAATGCACCACCTGTTGGGTTTGGATAAACTTCAAAACCTTTGGTCAATAAATCAAACTCATTGGTTGAGATAGTTCCCTTAAACCATTGGTAGGTAAGGTCGAGTATATTGTTTCGCACGGCAACATCTGCAATCATTTCAAGCCCAATACCAAGGTACACCACCTTATGGTTACTTAGCTGATTACGGATACCACCAACCTTGCTTTTGGCAGCATCATAGTAAAAAATGGAAGCTCCTCCATTTATGGGGGTAATCTGATCCGGATAAATATTTCCGGCATATTTATCTACAACACTACTTGAGTTTACAATTCCGAAAATCGCATCGGTGGTTTCGGCAATAAACATATTGTTAGCTGCGCTGCCATCGGCCACATAAGAGGCGTGAAAGAAGTTAGTGTACAAATCCTTGGTAACAGAAGTTCCATATCCGTTAGGGTCATTAATATCCCAACCCATATCCTGTCCGGCAACAAAAACATTTCCGCCACCTGTCATAAAAGTTTTAAGTGCTGTGGCCTGGTCATCTGTAAAAGATGGAAAAGTCCAGCCTATGTTCAGGTAGATATCTTCCACACCTGCCAATGCCTGATTGGTAATGGCTTCTTCCATTACATCAGCATCAGTAACAGCGTAGGTGGTACTGTTTGTTGAGGCAAATGCTGCCAGGTAATCGGGTTCCCAATCATAAGTTAATCCATCACCAAAGGCTCCTGTTCCGCTTACTACAAGTTCCTTTACGCCACTGATAACGTGTACTTCCATAGTAGTAGCGCTGGCGGTATCAAATACGGGGTAAACCTTAAGAAGGTATTTGGCTACTGCGGGATCGCACCCGGATTCACATTTACCGTGATGGGGCTGGTGCCTAATGCAGCAATATTAATAGTGGCATTTCCCGTATAGGTATTTCCACCCACTACATAGCTACCACCCCAGCTTGCGGGAGCATTTGAGCTCATTTCAAAAACAAAATCCTGTGCGGCCGGAGTAGCTGATTGGTAATTAAACGTAAATGATGTAGGTGTACCATTAACACCGGCTTTTACAGCCGGATTGGTATTTACAAACTCACCATAAAACGGAGCATTGTTGCCATCATTTGAATCACCATCAATGTCCAGAGTAATTCCCTGAATGATATTGCCCCTCGTTTCTGTAGCATAAATGGCTAATTCGCAATGTCCTGGTAATACCGGAATTCCATTTATACTATCAGGCAGTACGTAGGTAAATGTTTTGGCGTAAAGGTTATTGGCCGATACATTGCTTATGGTATCGCCCCACTGGCCGGTTACAAAATCGCGCAGCATATGGTCATGCCTGTATTTACCTCCTGGCAGTACAGCCGTAGGGTTGGCACTGGCTCCGGTTTGTGGTCCAATCACACTATCCTGTAAAAGCGCAATATTCAGCAGATTGTAACTTCCTGTACCGGTCATATTATAATAGCCTTCAACATTTATGGTTACCGTGCGGGTAGCTGGGTTATAAGTGGTGGTAGCACCTAAGTTTAGCGCAGACCTCTCCTTCATAATCTCCTCTCCGGCTGGTCTCCATTGGTTACGACCAAGAGCCATAGCGCTGGCATTGAGGTTTGGAAAAATATGGCGATTAATAGTTCCGGAAGGATAACCCGTTAATCCTGTTTGATTAGCAATAGCGGCTCCGTACGGTGTTCTGAAATCGGGCTCATTGCCATTGGGTATGGCATAGCCACCTTCGTGTACATTCACCAAAACCACACGGCCCGGAAAGGCCGCCTTCATATCATTTGCTCGTTTATGCCCATCCGGACAATAAACACAATGAATGCCTGTGTATTCTTCGAGTACTGCACTTTTATACTGGGCGTAAGTGGTTACTATGGTTTGCGCTGACGCAAAATATCCTGCAAGTAAAAAACCCGAGGCGAGTAAAACTCTTCTCATATTATCTGTTATTAATGTGTTAAACCGTTAATCCTTCAAATTTACTAATTAAAGGATGGCTCAAAAGCCTGAGTTATACATGCGGAGAAGTGCTACGGCATATTTGTTGCAAATTTTAAAGTATATGAAGTTCAGATATTACCTACTACTCATTCCGTTAATTTTCGCATCCTGTTCCGGGGTCTCCAAAGCTGATAGCACATTTAGTTTTACCACAGCTGACACCACTTTTACCAATAAAATTATACCACCCGCACTGCAACCAGCGGCTCTTGAAGCACTCTCACATTACCCTGAATTAAGCGACACCGAAATAGAATTCAGATTTGAAGATGAGATCGTAAACTCCTTTATGCAGGCCCAACCCCGAATCTCTACACTTTTCAGATCGAAAAAAAACAGGGGTTACATTATCAAAATAACAAGGGAAATGGAAATTGATAGTGTGGACATACCAGTTGAAGAAATACCCCATGATGTACTTTTAGGTTGGCTGGGCCATGAGTTGGGGCACGTAGCTGACTATTCTAAAAAAAATGGCGTAGGTATGGTTTGGTTTGGATTTACCTATTTGTGTTTTGATAAATCAAAAATAAAAGCCGAGCGCAGGGCAGATATCGAAGCTCTGAAGCACGGCCTAGCAGATGAAATCATTGCCACTAAAAACTTCATCCTGGCTAATACTTCGTTGCCGGATGTTTACAAAGACCGTATAAGGAAGTATTACATTTCACCTGAGCAAGTACTTGAGCTGGTGGATGAACTGGAGGAAGAGCACAAGGAAACCAAGGAAGAACTGACCAAAGCCCGTGATAGTATTACCGTGATAAACTAAACACATCTTAATCTTACTTACCCTCTTGGGGGTGACATTTCATTAAACCTGCATAAAGGTGCAAAGTCATCCGCCATGAAGAAACTACTTTCCAACCTACCTCTTGCCATTTTCGCCTTCCTGGGCCTAGGTCCCAAATCATGCGACTCTACCATAGAAAAAAAGCAGGACTTGTCGCAATTTGTGTATGAGTGCGATGAAAAATTAAAAAATGCCGGAACTGGTATGGGTCTCACGATCCGTTATACGTGTGTTAATTTTACAGGATTATCTTTTACTGTACCTGCCATTTTTAAGTGCATGTAATACTTTTGGCGCCTGAAATATGTTATGCAATATGCGCAGGCTACTATTTTCAATCCTACTAATTTTCCCTACAATATTTACCCACGCTCAGGTGGTATCCACCCCCAAAGCTGATACGGCCGGTTTACCAACATTACTAATATTTTCAGGTAGTGATTGGTGCCTACCCTGCATAAGGCTTGAGCGGGAAATTTTTTCCAAACCTGAGTTTATAGAATTTACCGCCAACAGATTAAATGTGGTAAAAGCTGACTTCCCTCAAAAGAAAAAACTGGCGCCAGCCATGGTGCAACGCAATGAGGCTTTGGCAGAAAAATATAACCCGCGGGGTGAGTTTCCTTTTATAGTTTTATTGGATGCAGATAGCAAGTTAAAAACGTCCATTGCCACAGATAACCTAACCCTGCGGTATTTCATAGCCGATTTAAAAAATATGCTGGTAGGTGAACTCCGCGAGTTCAGAACCAAAACCATGCTTATGGGGAGCAGCTTTGAGTTTATAGTGGTTGGAAATAATCCTGAAGGGGCTAATCAAGTTTTGGAGAAAGGAAAGGCCGAAGTAGAACGACTTGAAAACCTGCTTTCAGAATGGAGGCCAAATACAGAAGTATCGGCAGTAAACAAAGCAGCTGGTGTAGAGGGTGTGGCAGTAAGTGATGAAGTTTATAAGCTTACGCAGCGTTCGCTCGCACTTTCGGCTATGACACAGGGAGCCTTTGATATTTCCTTTAATGGAATCAACATTTATAATTTTGATAAGAACACAATAAGTTCGTTTCCTGATACAGTACTTATTGAAAGTAAATTGAAAACCGTTGGTTACGAAAAGATCAAACTACAAGGAGATAACCGCATTTTTTTAAGCGATTCAGGTATGTCCATAGGGTTTGGTGCCTCAGGTAAAGGCTTTGCGGCTGATGAGGTAAAAAAGCTTTGGCAGGAAATGGGAGTAAAATCAGGTGTGGTAAATGCCAGTGGCGATTTAATTGCCTGGGGAAAGCGGGCTGATGGTAGCTCATGGAAGGTAGGTATTGCTGACCCGGAAGACATTTCCAAAGTTCTATTTTGGATTCCTGTGGAAAACCAGGCCGTAGCCACCTCCGGTAGCTATGAAAAATATTTTGAATGCAATGGCCAGCGCTATGCCCACATTCTGAATCCCAAAACAGGTTTCCCGGTAACGGATAAAAAAAGCGTAACTGTTATAAGCCCAAGTGCCGAATTATCTGATGCCTTAGCTACCGCCGTATTTGTTTTGGATGTTGAAGTTGGCCTGGATATGATACGGCAGCTACCCCAGGCCGAGTGCATTATTATTGATTCGGATAATGAGGTGCACTTTAGTAATAAGCTGAAGTTAATTAACTAATGACGGCAGTGAGCCTCTCTTTTCATTTGATATACTACCCTATCTTTCGGCCATGAAAATTGCCCCCTTTCTCTTACTAATTATCGTTATGGCTTTAGCTTCCTGCAGCTCGGTAAAGCCTTACCAGCGGGCCTACCTTAATGATAGTAACATGAAAACCGGACCGATGAAGGCCGAAGGTTTTGAGCAAAGTGTCTTCAATTACCGTGAGGGAGCCATGCAGTTAGGCGGCAAAAAAGGCAAAGGCGGTTGTGGATGTAATTAATTCTAAAGCACAATTCCTCGGGGTGTTTGCCCTCTTTTTTTCTCTGTTTTGCAATACCCTGCTTGCCCAAATTCCAGATTCGCTTTATACCAAAAAGAAGCTGAAGGAAAGTGATGTGGAGTTGTTGCTTTCCTACTACACCCAGGATGGAATACACTCGGCTGTAACTGGTGGTGAGGGTACAGAGTTTTTACAGGTGTACAGTGCCAATGTTAACTACAGCCAACAGATAAACGAAACTAAAACCTACAACATACATGTAGGAGCGGACATCATTTCTTCCGCCTCAACTGATCGTATCGACTTTGTAATGTCATCCGCCTCAAGGTTGGACCAGCACACCACATTGGGTTTTGGCTATAGCCAGAAATTAAAAAATCCACGTAATGAACTGGGTGGTGGGCTTATTTTTTCGATTGAATCAGATTATACCTCAGTAGGCGGTGAGTTTTGGGGAGCCCACCTCAGTAAGGATAAAACCCTGGAGGTAAGTGCCAGCCTACAGGCCTTTTTTGATGACCTTAGATGGGGACGACTTAAGAAACCCTACATCATTGAGGCCCAAACACTTTTATACCCCCAGGAATTAAGAGGCACGGATTGGTTTGACATCCACAACCGGTATTCCTATAACTTTTCAGTGAGCGTGCGTAAAGACCTCAATAAGCGTATGAGTCTGAATATTTTGCCTGCCTATACCTACCAGGAGGGATTGTTATCCACACCTTTTCACAGAGTATATTTTACAAATGAATTTTTGCCCCGTGTAGAAAATCTTCCGCGAAAGCGAAACCAGGCCGCCCTTGGTGTGCAGTTAAACTCTTTTGTTACCAATAGGGTAATACTTCGCTCCTACTACCAGTTTTACACGGATGATTTTGGACTATCAAGCAACCAGCTTAAACTGGAATTGCCGTTAAAGGTTACACCCAAATGGAACCTAAGTCCGTTTATAAGGTATGTAAACCAAAATGGCAGCCGCTACTTCAGGCCCTATAAGCAACATGAGGATACCGAAACCTTTTACACCTCTGATTTTGACCTTTCAGATTTTTGGTCTGCCAACGTGGGTGTAAACCTGAACCTTACAAAAAGAACGGATTATGGCAAACAATACGGTTTTGGAGGCTGGTCTTTCCGGTACTCTTATTACAAACGTAGCGATGGACTGTATGCCCATATATTCAGCACTTATTTTGGCCTTGGCCGCAAACGCAGCGGCAGCCGGCCCGCAGAGTTAAACTAAAAAAGCCCCCTTCAGCGTATCGCCAAAGGGGGCCTTTCAATCAATCAATCCTAATATTATTGCAACTTGCCAATGTCTCTATAACCTCCGGTGGTGTTAGAGTACCAATCCGTAAACTGTGCACCTCTTGAATTTACCCAGTCGTTAAACTTTAGGTAAGATTCTGTAATTGGAGTTTTTTCAGTTGGTACCCTGTAGCTATTGTTAATCTCAATAGCCCATGGGTAGCTGTTATCAGAGCGGTAATACTTTCCATTAGCAGGATCTGAATCATCAGAGCTGGTTCCGAAAAAATTGACATCGGCTAAATCTGTTGGTGTATGATCCATTAGGTGTACTTCTCTGCCCCTTTCGCCATTCACAAATATGAAAGGGTTAAGTCCATCAGTATTTAGCTGACTAAAGCTGTATGGCGTATTCAGGGCCATATCAATGGTTACTGTGTCATTTCGGTTATCAAAGGCATCATCAAACACAATTACCGTGGCTTTTGACTGGTATCTTTCTATTCCGGCAGCGGTAATGCTTACTAAATTCTGAGTAAGATTACCCGGAGTACAAGAGCTGACTATACTTGCCGGAAAAGGAAATTCTACTCCAAAACCATTGTGATAAGATGCACCGATGTGCCTTACTACAAATTTCATTCTAATATTGGTAATAAAGTTTGACGCGTTTGTAGTGTACTTATAGTTCACATCCATTACGAGGTCATTAAAATCATAATCACCCATACCCGGCCAAAGGTCTTCAAAAGCCACGCTGGCAAAACTGTTGGCATTAGGGTAGTACTGGTCAAAGGCCTTATTGGGATCATTTGGATAGTCATCTGAATTATTATCTACTCCATCATTATCATCATCATTATTTGAGCCTGGCGTAACCGGTGGAATGTTGGTTTTATCTATTGCGGTAACCGGGTTGGTGGTGATATAGAAAACACAGTCATTAAAATCCTGATCGCAGCCAGAGAGGTTTCTTGCTACATCTTCAAAACCAATTAAAACAAGGTTACGAAGCTGATGATATAGTGTAACATTGTGCTGGCGATCAGCAGCGTTTGGCTCCGGATTAAACGCAGCACGGGAGTATAATTTAGTAGCAGTAAAATCAACTGATGATCCGTTCCATGCATTTTGGATAAGTACCCAACCGATACTGGTACCAGCCGGAAAACGACCGATCCGTACTTTGTCTCCTGAGCGAAGTCCACCACCAGAATTCTGAAATGATGCATTGGGGAAAATCAGTTTTACAGAATCAATATCACTAGCCGTAGCGGGTGGGTTGTTTGTTGGATAAGTGTAATAAGCAAGTACGTTTCTATAACCTGCACCTTCGCTTACAAAAGTTACCCAGGCGTCAGATAATGCTGTGATTTTAACTTCAGTATCATTACTTGTAGCAAGGTATTGAGGGTTGTTGATAGGCACTTTTACACCTTCAGGTAAAGATGAGTTTACATCGGCCAATAAACTGTGATCCACTACATCAGGAGTGGTAAGGTAATCAGGCACTCCATTAGTATTGTAAGTACCCATAAAACTGTAAACAGTATTTCCCAACACCTGGCTTACACCGGTTATTCCATTGGTACTCTTTTTAGAAGTTTTTTTAGCCTCCGTATCAAAATTAAAAGTAGCCTGGCCATTGCTTACTTCCAGTTCCAAATCACCGGGTAGCCCGATGTACTTAGACTCAAGAAATACTGATTTGGTAGAAGTAGGTAAAGAAAAGCTGGAACTATAAGACCCACTGGCGTCAAGAACACCTTTTCCGAAAAGCTCACCTCCTTCTTCAGGATCTTTGGTGTACAGTTCAAATGTGGCTCCCTTCAGGCTTAAAGGGGCTTTTAGAGTTACAACAACCTTATCACTAGTTTGATAAATAAAATCTTCATTAACTGTAGAGGCCTGCTGTTTAGAATCTTCTTTTTGGCAGGAGAGTGCTGTAACGAACAGCAACGCATACGATAATACGTAGAGAGCTTTTTTCATGATTAAGAGTTAAACGAGTTGAGAATTTTTAAAAAATGAAAACCTCACCTCAATAAATATGGAGTAGAGATTTATTGAGATGAGGAATAATCATTAAGTCTTAAGACACTAATGCAATTATCAATAGAGTAGTGTACGAGATAATGTAAAGTGCAGTTTTCATAATGTAGAGTTTTACAGGGTGTTTCAGGCCCTTATTGTTACATGCCAATATTAAAACGAAAAGCTGAATCAAACACTATGAAAAGTACTTTTTTTCGTTTCATTTTGAAACAGTTAGCTATTTTTTAACCTGCCAAAACCTATATGTTAGGTAGCTTAAAATGACGAATAATTAAGACGAGAAATTATTCTACGTTCCAATTCTTTCAACATTGTTTTTCAGATTATTAGCGAACTTATTTTTTTAACAAAGACTCGGCTTGCCTGTAGAAAAAGTTATAATCTAAAAATTTTACCACCTCAATTTCAATGAATTATGAGTTTAATTGGGGATGTAGGAAATGGTACCTGTTTTCCAAAAAAGAACTTTAAAGTCTCAATTTGAGAAATTAGGAGATGGTGGAAAAATGGATTTTTTTGGCGCGCTGAGGGAAATTTGTTGCTCAAAGTTGCATATTTCTAACCCTAAATTATGATGATGAATTCAATCCAATGCCCTCTTTGCAGCTATCAAAGTAACCCGGCAGATGTGTTGATGAGTAGCAACCGAAGCTTTATAAAGTGCAGGCAATGTTGGTTGATATATGCGCTACCGCAGGATTTGCCCAACCCCCAGAAGGAGATGCAGCGGTATGAGAATCACAAAAACTCTATTAAAGACGAAGGTTACGTGAAGTTCCTTAATCAGGCAATCAGACCAGCCCTACCCTATTTGCAAGCTGAGTCTGCTATTTTAGATTACGGCTGTGGCCCTGTACCCGTACTTTCTCAAATCCTTAAAAACAAAGGTTACAATTGCGATAACTACGATCCGTTTTTCTATCCACAGGAATTGAACCCACCTTACCATGCAGTATTTTCAACCGAGGTATTTGAGCACTTTCACCATCCCGCAAAGGAAATAGAAAAGATTACAGATTTACTGGTCGCCAATGGCGTCCTTGTTTTAATGACTGAATTTTACAGGGATATCACAGCTTTTAAAAACTGGTGGTACACTCGTGATTTTACGCATGTAGAATTTTATCACATCAAAACTATAGAATACATATCACGGCATTTTGGCTATGAGTTGCTGTTTACTGATCACCGAAGAGTGGTTATACTTGAGCTACTCTCACCTTTACACGGCCCCGGCCCAACCTCTTAAACAGGTGAAATGAACGTAAGGCAAGCAGTAATACCAATGGGATAAAATCAGTATTTAATTGCTGCGGAAGCAGAAGCCAGAAAACCAATACCAGCATATCTATAGCTGCCGCAATTCCAAAATGTATTTCGAGGAATTTAGGCTTTGTTTTTTTTAAAAGCCAAAACGCCAAATGGAAAATGTAAAGGCCAGGCCCAAAGTATGTTCATATTCTGTGCAGCAGCCCGGTGATCTGTGCCCAGCCATAATACCAACAAAAACCAGCCGAGCAAACCTATTATCGAAAAAAGTAAAACATCAAAAGTGTAATAGGGCGTGCCCCTTTTTTATACCCAAAAATGGTTACGATTATACCCAGCGCCAACAAGGCGCTAAACCAGGTAAGTGGTGTATTCAGTGAGCTTTGCACCTTTACCGGAACATCCTCATAAGTAATTATAGTTTTAGCACGATACGCCTTCCACCTTTACTGAGTCCTTAATATAAGCATCATTTCAAGAGCCAACTCCACATAATCAGATTGAAGACAGCCTCATCCAGGGTGTCACTGTTATCATCGCCATACCTCCAAGCGAAGGGTGATGCCTGAATCACCCACTCTGTCCACTATATCACAAAGCTATTAATGGTGCTCTTAGTTGTCAACTTGTTGTGTTAATTCCTTCAAAAACTATGGTATCACCAAAAATATGTTGGAGCATCGCGTACACGGGTGGCGCAATTGTCATAAAAAAATAATCGTAATTGTAATACATGTTTAGTCGCGACATCCATCTAAAAATCATATTAACAATCTTGGGCATGTCAAAATTAAAACCTGCTCATGTCAAGAGCAATTTCGTTATTAAAAATATTACGAACGCTGATGATGGGTTAGCCGCAAAGGCGATAATTCAAATGGGCTTCACAAAATTGGAACTGAAGATTCGGGCTGGCTAAAATCGAACACTCCATACAGGCGGTTAGTACCCGTAGCAGCATCCTTTACATAAATGGCGCTATGGCCAAAAGCAAAGTACAACTCACCCTGGTCAGGCGCCGGTAATTACCCTTATCTCGGCATTAGGTGATAGCTGTGGGGCAGCCGCAATTAGCAACGGCAACAGTAGAAGTGCGAGGAGCCATTTTTTCATGCGGTGAAGTTATTACTTAGATGGCACACATGACTTGTACCACTTCAAAGTTCATTTCAGGATAACATGATTTTAATACTTATAGCTTTCAAAATATGCCAACATCTGATAAGCTTTTTCCAAAACCTTATAACAGGCAAAACCGGTTAACTCCTCACCTTTGTACCGCTATAAAGCAAAACTATGATCATTAAAGAGACATATCCGGTAACCGGAATGAAGCTGCGCCAGCTGCGCGGTGAGTGTAGAAAGTAGGCTGAAAAGCATGGCTGGGGTTAAAAATGCCGGAGTAAACTTTGCAAATTCCACCGCTTTCGCGGAATATGATAACGAGCAGGTACAGCCTGAATCATTACAAAACGCTATTCAATCCATAGGCTACAACCTGATTATCAGTAGTGAAGACCCTTACGCTGAGCAGGAAAAACTTCAACAGGAAGAATATCGAAAAGTGAAACGCAGGTTTATTGGCTCAGCCGCTTTGGCTTTGCCCGTTTTCCTTATCGGGATGTTTTTTCATGCTATGTCTTATGGCGATTGGATTTCGTTGCTACTCACTACCCCCGTGCTGTTTTTATTTTGGAGGTCACTTTTTTAAGAATAGCTGGAAACTGGCCCGGCATGGCCAAACCAATATGGATACGCTCGTAGCCCTTTAGCACCGGAATTGCTTACTTATTCAGTGCCTTCAACACTATTTATCCGCAGTTTTTTGAAAGCCGTGGTTTTGAAGCCCATGTATATTTTGAGGCTGCGGCTGTGATTATAGCCTTTATATAGTTGGGAAAGTGGCTGGAGGAAAAAGCAAAAAGTAATACCTCCAGTGCCTTAAAAAAATTAATAGGTCTACAGCCCAAAATGGTAAATGTTATAATAGATGAAAAGGAAATTGAAATGCCCGTAGGTGATGTAAAGCAAGGCCAAATTGTAATGATAAGGCCGGGCGAAAAAATCCCGCTTGACGGTGCACTGACTATAGGCAGCTCCTTTGTAGATGAAAGCATGATTTTAGCGGAGAGCCCCTTCCTGTAAAGAAAAGGAAGGGCGATAAGGTATTTGCGGGAACTATCAATCAAAAAGGCGCATTCAGGTTTGAGGCCACCAAGGTGGGCAACGAAACACTTTTAGCTCAAATTATTAAAACTGTTCGCGAAGCCCAAGGCAGCAAAGCGCCCGTTCAAAAGCTGGCGGATAAAATTGCAGGCATTTTTGTGCCGGCCGTCATAGGCATCGCTATTTTAACTTTTACAGTTTGGATGTTTTTCGGTGGTGAAAACGCATTTACTCATGCCTTGCTGGCGAGTATTTCAGTGTTGGTAATTGCGTGCCCTTGTGCACTAGGTCTTGCCACGCCAACCGCCATAATGGTAGGTGTGGGCAAAGGGGCCGAAAATGGAATTCTGATTAAGGACGCTGAAAGTCTGGAACTGGCGCATAAGGTGGACACGGTGATATTGGATAAAACCGGAACCATAACTGAGGGTAAACCAGTCCTTATTGAACAAAGCTGGTTTCAAATTCCAAATCACAAACTTCAAAATCCGAATGTTGAGATGAAATCTGTGCTTTACGCTATAGATGCACAATCTGAGCACCCTTTGGCGGATGCCGTTACAGAGGCACTAAACGGAGAAGTAGAATCGATTCCATCTTTAAGCAACTTTAAAAGCCTTACCGGCAGAGGTGTTTCTGCACGCGTGGAAGGTGAAACTTACCTGGTTGGCAATTTAAAATTGATACAGGAAAAGGGAATTTCCATCAATAAAGACTTCTATGCGAAAGCAAAGGAATGGCAGCAAAAGGCTTACACCGTAGTGTATTTTTCAAACAGCACGCAAGCGCTGGCAGTTATTGCCATTGCTGATGCTGTAAAGGAAAGTTCAGCGAAAGCTATAGGGCAACTCAAAGCCAAAGGACTTGACGTATTTATGCTTACCGGTGATAATGAAGAAACAGCAAAAGCTGTATGCCAACAGGTAGGTATTGTAAGCTATCGTGCTGAAATGATGCCTGCTGATAAAGCAGATTGTGAAGAGTCTCAGGCCAAAGGAAAAGTCGTATCCATGGTGGGTGATGGCATCAATGACTCTACGGCACTGGCTACTGCCAATGTGAGCATTGCTATGGGCAAAGGTTCGGACATTGCCATGGATGTGGCCAAAATCACTATCATTTCATCTGACCTTTTAGTGCTGCCCAAAGCGCTTAATCTATCTGACAAAACAGTAAAGGGCATCCGCCAAAACCTGTTTTGGGCCTTTATTTATAACCTTATCGGGATTCCGATTGCTGCGGGTATCCTCTACCCTTTTACAGGATTTCTACTAAACCCCATGATAGCGGGAGCCGCCATGGCTTTTAGTTCAGTAAGTGTGGTACTGAACAGTTTGAGGTTGAAAGGATAAAGATGAGACAAAAAATGGAAAGATTAATAAGTCACAATCCAAAAAATAGGGTACAAGAGAATAATCCAAAAGGCTCTAAATCCCCATTTACTCCATTCAGCCTGAACTTTTAAGAAATCATTTGGACTGTCAAAATCACTCTTTTCAAAAGCCAGCCTATTGCCATTAAAGCCTAGGTATAACATTACACCAAAATTCACAATAGGAATACCCAAAAGGAAAACCCAATAGTCCATTTTATTACTTAGACACCAATAAAAAGCTAAAAAGCAGGCTCCCAATTGAATTCCTTAAACTCTTGTGAGTTAACATCAAGTTTTGGTTCCAAGGATTGAATCTCCGTAATCTTGGCTGAATAGGCAGTGTATTCTAGTTTTCGCAAATTGGCCTCTTCTTCTGCAACCGCAAAGATTTCACCCTTCTCAGCATTTCCGAGCCTGAGTACCTCCAATAATTTGGCATTGCTTAAACCAACTATTTTTCGCTCCAGATATTTATCTCTCATCCCTCAGCCGATGGATAGTAACTACCAAAACTCCATAGATGACCCTCAATATCAAAGGCTGCATAATTTTTACCGCCATAGGGTTGCTCCTCCAATTCCATGGCAATGCGGGCTCCATTCTTTTTAGCAGTTTCGTAATGGGCATCAATTTTATCGCTGTCAATTACACATAGGGGGTTTGGGTTTCCTTGCCACTTACATCTTTGGGCTGAATGATATATTTAGAGAAGGGAGAACCGCTGGCGGAATCGCCAATCATAATACCGTTACCCATGTAATTGAGCTGGCAATGGGCCACCTTCCCATCTTCATTTTCAAAATAGTGCAGTTTTTCAAAGCCAAAGGCATTACATAAAAAATCAATGGCCGCTTTGGCGTCATCGTAATTAAGGCAGGGTATAATTCTGTTTTTTAGGGACATGATTTGCTGTATTTATTACTTTACTAATTAACGAAATTCCTGTTCTTCAACATTACCTTCGCGCTATGTCTCAACGAAGCTTGATATTGCAGTAATAGGTGGTGGTGCCGCAGGATTCTTCGCAGTCATAAATGCCGCTATGACGGGAGATAAACGTGTGGCCCCATGCTTGAAAAAACCAATAAACTGTTGAGTAAAGTAAAGGTGAGTGGTGGCGGCCGTTGCAACGTTACGCACGACTGTGAACAACCTTCAAAACTGGTGGGCGATTCTCCCCCGAGGGGGTAAAAGCCTAAGAAAGGGTTTTGAGCAATTTGGAGTCATTCCAAACCGAAGCGTGGTTTGAGGCCCGTGGTGTAAAACTCAAGACCGAGGAAGACGGAAGAGTGTTTCCCATTACGGATGATTCTCAAACTATTATTGATTGTTTGATGAAGGAAACCTCCCGATTAAAGGTAGATATCAGACTAAAAATCGAAGTGGTAAAAATCACGCCAAGTGAACATGGATTTCACTTAGAGTTGAAGGATGGTAAAACGATCATCGCTAAAAAAGTAATTTTAACCAGTGGAGGTAACAGCAAAGCCGAAGCCTATAACTGGTTGCGCGATTTAGGCTTAAAAATAGCCAAACCCCTACCCTCTCTGTTCACCTTTAATGTACCGGATTCTGACCTGAAAGACCTGATGGGGCTTTCAGTAAATAAAGGAATAGTACAGGTGCCCGGAAGTAAATGGAAAATGAATGGCCCGCTTTTGATTACCCATTGGGGATTTAGTGCACCGGCTGTGATAAAGCTCTCGGCATGGGCGGCTATTGATTTTTTTGAGCGAAGTTACCAGTTCCCCATTCTGCTAAACTGGACAGGAATGGATGAAGATGAAGTTCGTACTCAACTTTCCAACTACCGCGATAGCCATCCGAAAAAAGTGGTAACAGGTAATCAGATGTTTGAGGTTCCTGCAAGGCTTTGGCAAAAGCTATGCGCAAAAGCCGGAATTTCGATAGACCAACGCTACCTGGATTTACCCAAAAAGCAATTCAACAAACTTGTGGAAATGCTGATACGAACTCCCTACCAGGTAAACGGCAAAACCACATTTAAGGAGGAGTTTGTAACATGCGGTGGTGTGGAACTCAGCGAGGTAAACCTCAAAACTTTTGAGGCTAAAAATATACCCGGACTCTACCTTGCCGGAGAAGTGCTGAACGTTGATGGCGTAACCGGTGGATTTAACTTTCAACATGCCTGGACAAGTGGTTATTTAGCCGGTACTCATGCTGGCGGCAGCGCTATTTAGATTCGCTAAAGATTAGCACCTCACTGGTTTTTAGGTCTGCCTGATGAGGCTGATATGTAATTTTGAAGCCTCTTTCTCTCAAACTAACTAAGCTGCCTTATTTCACCCATTTTGAAATGAAAGAAGTTAAATGTGAACATTGCGGAAACTGGACAGATGGCAAACAAACCCACTGCAACTATTGCGGTGGCAGGTTAAGCGAAGCCTATCACCAGGAGCGCGAAGAAATGGCTGGTAAGCAACCTACCGGACTGCCGTTTATAAAGATTCCTGCTGATGATCCCTGGTATAAAAAATCGGGTAAGTATGTTGTAAAATTTGCCCAAATAATATTCTTTGCCATAATATCCATGATTGCCGCCATGGCTTCATCCACAGTGCACTAATGAAGTATTTCTCCACTTACTTCTGGTTATGCCTTACAATTTTCACCATCAATCAACTGGTGGAAAAAGCCGGGATTGTAATACCCTTTGTGCATAGCTACCTCGATGATTTGCTGGCTCCGGGCATTGTACTCGGTTTTACTCTTGCTTTTCAGCAGCAACTTACCTTTCGGGATAAGTCATACGTATTCTCGGTATGGCATATTGTATTTTTCGTTTTGTGGTATGCCCTGCTGTTTGAAGTAGTTTTCCCCTATTTTGACCAAAGGCATCATGCTGATATATGGGATGTTCTTGCCTATTCCACCGGAGGCTGTTTATACTATTATTTAGGTAATAAAGCAGCTCTTAAACTACACAGGGTTGTAGTAGAAAATTAATCTTTCCGGGGTGAGTATTCACTAATCAGGCAGACATCAATTCTGAAGACATCATATTCAGTCCTTCCAGCAATTCCTTACTAATAGGTTTACTTAAGTAATGTTTACATAAGGATTTTGAGCAGCATTTTCTCTGTCTTCAGTGCTATTGGATGATGACAACATTACTATTGCCCAGCTTCTTCTTACTTTTTCAGAAAGATTTTTAAACGCATTCAAAAACTCAAAGCCATTCATGCCCGGCATATTTATATCAAGCAAAATAAGATTAGGGGGTTAGTTTCTCCTACTTCACTTCCTTCAAGCATACCTAGTGCCTCTTTAGCTGAGTCAATTGTCATTACTTCATTGGCAAACTGAGTTTTTGCCATCATTGGCCTGGAAACGTACAGGTTCAGCCTGGCTGTCATCTATCACCATTACATTGTTAAACATACGCTAGTTTTTGAGAGTTTATACTGCCAAGTTGATTAGGCAGTGTTATTTTAAAAGTTGTTCCCGATCCTAATTTTGATTCTACTGCTATTCTGCCCTGCATTTTTTCAACCGCTTCCTTTACTATATAAAGCCCGAGACCGAAGCCCACCGACTTTTTTGATACGCGATAGAACATCTCAAACAGTTTCCCGATGTTTTCTTCCTCTTCTATGCCTATACCGTTATCTGATATGGTCAGCTCAGCATTATGCTCACTCACTTCTACTTCCACATCTACATAGCAGTTTTCTTTTGCAGGATCGCTATACCGTATGGCGTTAGAGATAACATTATTTAGTATCATGCCTATCCGCAAGTTATAGAAGTAAAACGGGGTATCGCCATCTACTTTAATTTTTATGGAAGGCCCACCCCCAGTACGATTCATGTACTTAAGGTTTTGACTTATCTCCTGTAGTTTATCCTCAAAGTTGATTTCAGCAGCCTCTACCTTTGTTCGTGTGTTTCTCGAATAATCCAGAATATCCTTAATAAAACCGTCAAGCCGGTTGATGCTGCTCTTCAGGTGGTTTACATCTACGGCCATTTCTTCGCTCGTAACTTCTGATTCAATCAAATCAATTACGCCAAGCATTGAGGACAGTGGAGCTCTTAAATCATGAGAAACACTATATACAAATTTGTCCAGCTCACTATTGCTTTTTCTTAGTTCCCTGTTAGTGGCTTCAAGTTTATCCTTGGCTTTTTTACGGTCATCAATATCCCTGAAGTTTATAACCACACCATTTACAGCATCAATATGCAGCATGTTGGTGGATGTTCCTTCAACCCAAATGTAGTTTCCTTCTTTTTTGCGCACACGATACTCAGTAGTATAGGTGCGTTCAGGGTTTGTATATACCCTTTTAAAGAGGTCTTTTAATTCCTCAAAATCATTAGGGTGGAAGAAGTTGTAGATTGGAATATTGGTCACATCTTCGGGCTTATAACCCAATATTCGGGTAACCGATGTGCTTAGATATACGGGCTCTGATCGATCATTTACAATCATTATAGCATCAGCCGAATTTTCGATAAGCGATCTGAACCTGTATTCGCTGTTTTTTAATTCTATTTCTGCAATTCTTCGTTTTTCCGTTTCGCCCTTTACAATACCGGCCAAATGAGACAATTTCTGATAATCCAAATCACTTGGAATTATCTCTTCGTTGTCCTCATTAATCAGCACCAACGATTCTTTTAGCTGCTTAAAGACCTCTTTTGATTCTTCCTCCGTTTCGCGCTTCAGCTTACCATTAAGCTCTTTAAGTTCCATTGAACTGATTTCAATGGAACGTTCAAGCAGCCTTCTGTCTTTCTCATAATGATCATAGGAATCACTTACTGTTTGTAAAAAACGCAACATATTTTCCGGGAGATTTTCTTCACCTCCCAAATATTTATTTAGCTGTCTTTTTAGTAGCTTATTCATCCTGTTAAGCTTCGGTAAAAGCTGTGATGGTCATGGTTTGGTTTTGCAGTTCGCATTTGCGCATATTCCGCAACGGGGCTATTTCACCATAAGAGTAAAAACCGGTAATTACCGTTTTATCTCCGTACAGTTCTTTTATTACTTCCACCTCCTCTTCTACTCGCTGGTTTAATACCAGCTTTCGGCCCACGCAGCTTATCAGCAATGCCAAATCCGGTTTGAGGTATCGCCATTTAACGTTAAAGAGGCTGCATCACCCGCTCCATCAATTAGGCTTTCAAAGTTGGCTTTCATCAATTGAGCATAGCTACCTTTAGGCACATTTCCGGCAAATGTCAGGCTCTTATCTTCTTCGCTTACCCCTAATATGGTTCTTACCAAAGGCTCATCCGGATTTTGGGTGCGTATACACAAGGGAAACAAAAGTGCAGAACCCGGAAGGTCATCGGCATATTCGCCTAAATACATCTTGTAAATATCAAGGGCGGGCTTTCCATCCAGTTCATAAAGTACATTGGCCTCGGATCGTGTAACGAGCCTTTCCACGCCAAAAGAATCCCAGCCTCCCACACTTCCGTAGGCTATGGTAAGATCATTTCCGTAAAAACCAATACCTACAATATTGCCCGCTGTGGGCGGAGCATTTAGCCCAACCAGGGTAGTGTTAAAATTAGAACCATCACCAGCCAGCCCACCGGTTATAATAACATCTTCAGGAAAAAATTCGTCCAGCCCCATTACAAGGTCGCTGCCATTTACCAATTGGCCATCAGAAATTACCAATACATTTTTCAAACCTTCGGTATCAAAACCAGATGCCAGCCTGTAGCCGGCCTTAAAGCTATCTTCAGAATCCATTACCTTAACACTAACCGTTTTAAGGGTAGTACTTTCAAAATGCATCGCTGTAAGGGTTATAGAATCATCACTCACTTCAACATCCAGTATTTCACCCGAGGTTGAATTCATTAGGATGATAGCATTTGGATA
>CAVWUM010000004.1:0-22905 GCA_963758205.1 Schleiferiaceae bacterium | reverse complement strand
GAAGACCGGAATTTAAGGGGGAGTAATTAGCACGCAGATTGTCGCAGAATTATCAGCGCTTATCTGCGAAATCAGCGTGAGAAAAGTTAAAAAATGAAAATAGCAATAATAGGAGCCGGAGCTATGGGAGCAGGCATTGCCCAGGTGGCCGCCCAAAACGGACATGAGGTATATCTTACCGATAAATTTGAAGCGGCCCTTACAAAGGCCAAATCAGGGCATGAAAAGATTTTGGCCCGCCTGGTGGAGAAGGGAAAGCTGAAGGAAGGAGAAGATGCTGAAATTGTAGGTAGGATTTCATACACCAGCCAAATGGCCGACCTTAAGGACGCAGGCCTCATAATAGAAGCCGTGGTGGAAAATATAGAAGTGAAGAAGGCTATCTTTAAAGAACTTGAAGGTATCGTTTCTGAAGATGCGATTTTGGCCTCAAACACTTCATCCCTTTCCATAGCCAGTATTGGAGCTTCGGTAAAAAATGCAGAGAGGGTTATAGGCATTCACTTTTTTAACCCTGCACCCCTTATGCCTCTGGTGGAAATTATTCCAGCGGTTTCAACTTCTGTGGAAACAATAGAAAAAGCAAGAGCCATAATTGACAGTTGGGGAAAAGTAACCGTACAGGCCAAGGATACTCCGGGCTTTATTGTAAACCGTGTGGCGCGACCGTTTTATGGGGAGGCCGTACGCATTTATGAAGAAGGCTTTGCCGACACTGCCACTATTGACTGGGCGATGACTGAATTGGGTGGTTTCCGCATGGGGCCATTTACCTTAATGGATTTTATTGGGCATGATGTAAACTATGCCGTTACTGAAAGTGTGTTTGAGGCATTTTTTTATGATCCACGCTACCGCCCTAACTTCACGCAAAAGCGTATGATGGAAGCAGGCTGGCTGGGCCGCAAAACCGGCCGTGGATTTTATAATTATGCCGAAGGCGCTGAAATGCCCGAGCCAACCAAAAACAAGGAATTGGGTGACAATATACTGTGGCGCATTTTGGTAATGCTGATTAATGAAGCGGCAGATGCCATGTACCTGAACATAGCCAGCCGAAATGATATTGACCTGGCTATGACCAAAGGTGTAAACTACCCTAAAGGCCTCTTGAAGTGGGCAGACGAAAAAGGCATTCAACATTGTGTGGATACTTTAGATAGGCTTTACAGTGAATACCATGAAGACCGCTACCGATGCAGCCCGCTGTTGCGGAAAATGGCGCGGGAGGGGACAATGTTTTATTAAAAATTGAACAATCAAAAAAGGGATGAAAGCAATAGTGCTCATCCCTTTTTTCATGAACTGGAGTGATTGTTATTCAACAACCAACCTATAAGCACCCCTCTTTCCATCCACTCTATAAAAGTTTACCAGATAAATTCCTGCGGGTAGGTTAACTTCAATTTGAGTTTCTGGTTGTGGAGAAACGGGAATGGTAGCTACAAGAATACCTGCGGCATTTAGTATTTCCAATTGTCCGGCATCAAAGTCATATCCCTGCGAAAGGGTAAATCTGTTTTTAGCTGGATTTGGAAATACACTTAAAAATGGTAATTGAATTTCGGGTAAACTCACTGTGCTATTAATGCAACCTGAGGTATCAGAACATCCGTTTTGAGTTACCACCACGGCAAATTGCCCTTTGGTAATTGGTATGTAAGTTCTTTGTGTACCGTTGGGAAGGGCCTGTTTTGTACCACAATTTATCCATTGATATGTGGCCGCTGTGGCATTGGCCTGTAGCGTGGCTCCGTTATTAATTGCTGTTATTCCATTATCAACAGAATCTACAGTAAGCACCATTTTACTAATGGAATCACAGCCCCCGGAAACGGGAATTTTTACGGAGTAGATACCTGGTTTACTGTAATAGCTGGAGCCAAAATTAATGCTATCTCCTTTGCAAATGCTAGTGGCAAAACTTCCGGCCTGCATTACTCCGGGTACAAAGTTAGAAGAGGTTCCGCTTAAGGTAAAACCATTCATAAAACCATTTATGTTTCCTTTACTATCAATAATGCTGCTTAGACCCGTGTTGGTGCCATTGGGCACTCCCTGGTCAAAAGTATAGTGCAGCTTTAGGTTGGCACTGGAGTTATCATGACCGTAGTTGTACATGCAACTTACTTCCGAAGCCGTAAGGGCTTTGTTCCAAAGACCTACTTCATCCAGCTTACCGCCAAACATAAAATCGTTTGGTGAAAAGGGGAGTTTGCCCAAATACATCACCTCAGAAGTAGAGGAAATACTGCCACTGGCCGGAACTGATGCAGCTTGAGTACCATTGAGATAAACTTTTAAAGAGGAGCCATCATAAGTCATTACCAGATGTTGCCAGGTATTAATAGAAAAGCCGGGAACAGTCGCGTCATAATTTGTTCCGGTACTATTTCTAAATCGCGCTTCCAGAGATGTGGTGGTAAGGTGAAGTAGGTAAAAATCGCAAGTGGTTTCATTTCTAAAACCCGCAATGCCGTCAAAATTTGGATAGTTTGGGCTGGGGTTGGTGGCATACACCCAGCAACTAAGGCTTATACCTGATGTTGAACCAGCGATTTGTGATGAGGCCCCGGGAATATTTACCACATCATTTATGCCATCAAAAGAAAGGCTGTTATCGCTTTGTGATAGGAGGGAAAAGCTAAGCAGTGAAAGTAGCATGAAACAGGCAAAGGCTTTAAAGGGATAGGTAATTTTATTCATGGTTAATAAGTTGAAATATTTACCTAAGTTAGGAATTTACCTCGCTCCGTGAATAAGGCCTACACAAATACCTGTTATGAAGAAGTTATTGCACATATTACTTTTCTCGTTGGCAGTCCAACCCGTTTTTCCGCAACAGCGGAGTGAGGCATTGGATGACTTGATCAAAACCTTTGAAAAAAAGGACAAAGCCATGGGTTCAATTGTCATCTTTAAGAATGGTGAACCGATGTATCATAATAATTTCGGTTATGCGGTGTATCCTGAAATCAAACCCGATAGTTTGACCCAATATAGGATAGGGTCAATATCCAAAACATTTACGGCTGTTGTAATTCTTCAAATGATGGAGGAGGGTAAGCTCAAACTCGATGAGCCTTTAAGCCGATTTTTTCCTGAATGGCCAAAAGCCGCAGAAATTACTATAGAGCAACTGCTGCGTCATCAAAGCGGAATAGAAAATTTTGCGAAGAGCAGAAGATCGGAATACAGAAACCTGAACCCGCAGACTAATAAGGAAATAGATGCCGTATTTGAAAATTCTAAACCGGACTTTAAGCCCGGTAGTAAGGCGGAGTATAACAATGCAAACTATGTAGCCCTTAGCCTTATTGCCGAGCGTATAGATAGTGCATCCTTTGTCAGGCTGATCGCCCATCGGATTACTATTCCGTTGAAATTAAACCGAACGGTATATGGACAAAAGGTAAACTCAGAAAATAATGAAGCCTACGCTTATAAAAAACAGGGAGGGAAATGGGTGCAAATGCGAGAGGGTGATCTTGAAAGCCTGAAGGGTGCCGGAGCTATTGTATCAACACCAATGGATTTATGCTGGTTTTACTCAGCCTTATTTGACGGTAAGCTGATTGAAAAGGAATCGCTTAATGAAATGATGACCATGAAGAAAGGGTTTGGCCTTGGACTTTTTCAATATCCCTTTTATGATAAACGGGCTTATGGCCATGGCGGCTCAATTGGAGGCTTGGAATCGTTTGCGGCTCATTTTCCTGAAGAGAATGTAACCATTGCTATTTGCCTTAATGGAGGAGGTGAATACCTGAACGACATCTTGAAAGAGGCACTGGAGATATGGTTTAAAAAGTACTGACTTAGAGCCTACAATTGTTAATTTGCAGCACTTAATCTTACTTCATGTACACTACGCTATTTAAGCATCATTGGAAAAAAATGGTTCGTGCCAAATACTTCAGCCAGGGCTGGGGTGTAAAAATCCTGATGGGATTTTTGGTGCTTTATTTTGGAGCCATATTTTTAACCCTGGGCTTTCTCTTACCCGAAATAATCACGGAAACCCGCCCGGAAGCTGAACTCATTACCCCCGTTTTTGCAGAATTCATACTGTACTACATTTTATCCGACCTGGTAATGCGTTTCTTTTTACAGGATTTGAATGTACTGAGCATTCAGCACTACCTGCTGCAGCCCATACGCAAAACCACGGTAATTAACTTTTTGCTGGGTAGCAGTCTTTTCAATTTTTTCAATTTATTGCCGCTGTTATTTATCGTTCCTTTTTCTATAAGGGCAGTTTGGCCCGAGCTGGGTGGGGGCACTGCCTGGTTTTGGCTGGTAAGCATGTTGGGTATAGTGGTAATCAATCACTTTCTAGCCATCTACATTAAAAGGATAGTAGCCGTAAAGCAGGCAGTATTTATAGCCTTTGCCGTAATAGTAGGCCTTTTGTTTTTTGGCAACTTTATGGAATGGTTTTCTTTAAACGATTGGTCAGCTGCCCTTTTTGGCGGATTAGGTCAGGCCTGGCTCGGAGCCATAATCTGGTCTTTGGCCATAAGCGTTTACCTGCTAAATGCCCGCTTCCTATATTCAATGACCTACATTGATAAATGGAAAAAACACTCCAAAGAAGCAACCACACAAAACTTTGAATTTCTGGAATCAAAAGGAGCCGTGGGCACCATGATTGCGAATGAGCTAAAGCTTATTTTACGGAATAAAAGAACAAAGAGCATCCTTACGATTACCGCTCTGTTTAGTGCGTATGGATTATTGTTTTATACCAACCCTGAGCAATACCCAGGTATGGGCTGGCTGGTGTTTGTGGGAATATTTATGACGGGTATTTTTATGATTAACTACGGGCAGTTTATGGTAGGTTGGGAAAGTGCCTATTTTGATGGCATCCTCACCAGGGCTTACCCGATGGAGTCCTTCTTTAAAGCTAAATTTTGGTTGTTGGTTTCCACCAGCGTTATCACCTACCTGGTTTCGCTGGCTTAAAAGTAAAATTTAAAGCCTCGAGCAAACATCAAAACCACAATTTAATAACAGCTAATCTCCAAAGCCAGCGTATAGCTTATAACCTACAAAATACACTTCTCGATGAGTATAATCACAATCTCAAATCTCAAAAAGTCATACAACGGTGAAACCGTTTTAGACATTCCTGAACTTAGCCTCCAAGCCGGGCAATCCTTTGGTTTGGTGGGAAACAACGGTGCCGGAAAAACCACCTTATACCGCTGCCTGCTCGATCTTATTGAGCCTGACACTGGCAGCGTTTCCATAAACGGAACTCCTGTAGCCAAAAGTGAAGACTGGAAAAAGCACACAGGCAGCTTTATTGATGAAGGCTTTCTGATAGATTATCTGACCCCGGATGAATATTTTGCCTTTATTGGTAAACTTCACAATATTGGCAACGGTGAGTTGGATACCTTCCTCACCCCTTATGAAGACTTTTTTAAAGGAGAAATCAGAGGGCGTAAAAAGTACATCCGCGACCTTAGTAAAGGAAACCAAAAAAAGGTGGGCATTGTAGGAGCGTTGATCGGAAACCCGGATGTACTGGTGCTGGATGAGCCATTTGCCAACCTCGACCCATCTACCCAATACCAATTGCGCGATCAGCTTAAAAAGCTCGATCAGGAAACAGATATCACTATGCTTATTTCAAGTCATGATTTGGGCCATGTTACAGAGTTCTGTCAGCGCATAGTTATTCTCGACCATGGGCAAGTAGTGAAGGATATACAAACCACCTCAGAAACATTGCGTGAACTGGAGGACTTTTTTGTGAAGAAGGTAAGGCCGGAGGAAACGCTGTAAACTCTAAGCTCGAAATTGAAAAACGGAAAATTCAAAACCATAAAAAGGTTTACACTAACGGGTTTTGGAGCTTTTGACTATTAGGTTTAAGAGTTTGTTTCGCATTTACAGTTTCGATTTTAGCATTTTTTTACAACCCTTCGGATTTCAAAAAATTAAATTTGCCGGATGATACAACCAAAGAAAGATTTTGTAGCCATTGCCATTGCGGATTTTGAAGCGATGACTGATGAGGAAAAAGGGCAGATGATAGTGCAGGTTCTGGAAGACCAGCCTGTACTTATGGGGTTTATCACCAACCTGGCGGATGACTTTACTGACCCTGAACATGAGGCCCTGGTGGACTCAGCCGTAATATTGATAAACGCATTCGTTTCAGCCGGAATACCGGTGGAAATGGTACCTCACCAAATGGTGGAAGAGGTAATACAGGAGCGAGTGGATAGCTATGAAAAAACCGCTGAAGAAACTGAGATACTTACCCAGCAAGACCTTAAAGAGGTAGCAGACAGCCCAATGGTTTTTGAAGATCTGCGAAACCGCGCTCTTTTCAAAATTCAGGAACAGGAAGAAGAACCGGGCCTTAACCCTGAGTTTATCCTAATACTCGACACAGTGATCGCCATCATCGAACGTTCCGTATCTCTTGAAATGACCAAAAAGTAATGGAGCCAAAAGCCATTGTAGATAAAATGTATAATGGCGATGCCTTTAGCCAATGGCTGGGTATTGAAAGGCTGGAAGAGCGACCGGGCTATTGTAGGTTGCAAATGACCGTTCGGGAAGAAATGACCAATGGATTCAAAATTGCCCATGGCGGCATCACTTACTCTTTAGCTGATAGTGCTTTGGCCTTTGCCAGCAACAGCCATGGCAGGCAGGCGGTAAGTATTGAAACCTCCATTTCACACACCAGGCCCGTTCATATTAATGATGTGCTTACGGCAGAAGCTACCGAGCTGAACATTACCAACGCAACAGCTATTTATGATATAAAGATTACCAACCAAAATAAAGAAGTTGTAGCCCTTTTTAAAGGAACGGTTTATAGAACGAAAAAGGAGTGGAGCTAACTATTTTTAATAGCAACTATAATGAGTAACTCAGAAGCCGATATTACACCAAAGCTGAGATCCTCTCTTTTTTGGGATACGAACCCGGAGAATATTAATTGGGAAAAGAATGCCCGGGCGGTTATCTCAAGGGTAATGCATAGGGGTACCATGGAAGAGTGGAAGGAGGTAGAGCGATACTATGGGCATGAGCGCCTTAAAGCCGAGATACCACGTATCAAATGGCAGGATCCTAAGTCCGAGAACTTCTTTAAGCTTTACTATAACTTGAAGTGATGCATTTTTCCAGTCTATATCCTGATACCAAAGAGGTACTTTTTAAGTTGAATCAACTTAATTTTTTACAGGGATATCGGCTGGTTGGAGGTACCGCTCTGGCCTTACATCTAAACCACCGCAAGTCCATCGACCTTGACTTTTTTTCAGAGACCCCTGTATTCCCTGATCGTATTCTGGAAGTCCTTAACGAGAATTTTGAGGTCACGGTAAATCAGAAATGGAAAGGCGGAATGTTAGCAACCTTAGATGGGGTAAAGTTTGATTTGATAAGGCATAACTACCCCTGGTTGCAGGAAGCGGTTGAGTTTGAAAACCTGAGCATAGGGGGATTGAAGGATCTGCAATGAAAATCAAAGCAATTTGTGGCCGTGGAAGTAAGAAGGATTTTGTTGATATATTTTTTCTCCTAAGGCATTTTGCTATGCCGGAAATGATTTCTCTCTTTGAGGAAAAATATAGTAACCACTCAAAAATAATGGTTTATAAAAGCCTGCTTTATTTTGAAGATGCCGAGGAGGATTTTGAGCCTGAAATGATAGAACCCATTGAGTGGGAAGCAGTAAAAGAAAAGATTACAAGTGAAATGAGAAAGTTGTCCATTTCATAATAATGGCATAAATACTAAGAAATGAAAGAAGCTTACATAATTGACGGAATACGCACACCTATAGGAAGTTTTGGAGGAACGCTATCTGCCGTAAGGGCAGATGACATGGGAGCGCATGTAATTAAGGAGTTGATAAACCGCAACCCGGGTATAGAGCAGGAAATGATAGCCGA
The DNA here is from genome assembly GCA_963758205.1 of Schleiferiaceae bacterium. Classification (GTDB taxonomy): domain Bacteria; phylum Bacteroidota; class Bacteroidia; order Flavobacteriales; family Schleiferiaceae; genus Owenweeksia. The sequence goes on along the minus strand of CAVWUM010000004.1, from coordinate 14,977 downwards.
TGTAATTATGGGCTGTGCCAACCAGGCCGGTGAGGATAACCGTAACGTAGCCCGTATGGCGCTACTATTAGCGGGCCTGCCTTTTACCGTTCCCGGTGAAACTGTAAACCGCCTTTGTGCCTCAGGTATGAGTGCTACCGCCCAGGCTATGCGTGCTGTGCGCAATGGTGATGGTGACCTGTTTATTTCAGGGGGAATGGAGCACATGACGCGTGCGCCCTATGTAATGAGCAAGCCGAGTAAGGCCTACGGTACAGATTCTAAAATGTACGATAGCAGCTTTGGCTGGAGGTTCGTTAATCCAGAAATGTTTAAAAAATTCGGAACCGATGCCATGGGCGAAACGGCTGAAAACTTGGTTGACCTTTACGGGATTAGCAGAGAGGATCAGGACAAGTTCGCTTATTGGAGCCAGATGAAAGCTACCGAAGCTCAAAACAATGGTAGGCTGGCCAAGGAGATAGCAGCGGTAAGCATCCCGCAAAGGAAAAAAGACCCTATTGTTTTTGATAAGGATGAATTTGTAAGACCAGAAACCACTCTTGAAGTGTTAGGCAAATTACGCCCGGCTTTCAGAAAAGAAGGAGGCTCGGTAACAGCGGGTAATGCCTCCGGCCTTAATGATGGGGCAGCGGCCTTATTAGTGGCTTCCGAAGAAGGTGCCAAAAAGAACAACCTTAAGCCCATGGCTCGTATTGTATCGATGGGTGTGGCTGGTGTGGAGCCACGCATTATGGGGATAGGGCCTGTATATGCTTCGGAAATTGCTCTGAAAAAAGCCGGACTTATATTAGATCAAATGGATATTCTGGAATTGAACGAGGCCTTTGCTGCGCAGGTTTTAGCCTGTACCCGTAAAATGGGAATTGAGGATAATGACCCACGAATAAACCCTAATGGTGGAGCCATTGCCCTAGGTCACCCGCTGGGGATGAGTGGAGCAAGGTTGCTACAAACAGCGGCTATCCAGCTACAGCAAACTGGAAAAAGATATGCGCTTTGTACCATGTGTATTGGTGTGGGACAGGGATATGCGGTGGTAATAGAAAGAGCTTAATATTTAAGTAAAAACTAATGATAGCAATACTGTTTTCAACATTCGTACTCCTCACAATATTTTTGTGGGGGTGGGCTTTAGTAGATCTGTCAAGAACCAAATTTAGGAGTCCTTATTCCAAGCTTTTTTGGCTACTGTTTATTTTGCTTTTTCCAACCCTTGGCTCCATTGTTTATTTTCAATTATCACATAAACTTTTGGGGCGAGAAAAGAGGCAGTTTAGCCTCAAAGGATAAATTGACCAAACTTTGGCTGTCAATTCACTGAGCTGATATAAGCGGATTTTAAAAATCTATAGAATTTGGTTGAAATGCAACTTTGAACCTTGCTCATTCAATTTTAAAGACTTAATGGTATGAAGCCTAAAAATGTTGACGAGTACTTAGCAAAATTGGAAGGCAATTTTGCCCACCCCATTCTTACACGCGTTCGCGAGATTGTGCTCGATACCGCCCCGCAAATAAAGGAGGATATAAAATGGGGAACGCCTTCTTTTGAATATAAGGGATTAATGATGAGCATGGTGGCTTTTAAGAAGTTTGCGGCCGTTTGGTTTCATAAAGGAGCGTTGCTTAGTGATCCTAAAAACCTTTTAGAAGCCTCAGCTGAAACTACTAAAAGTATGCGCAAGTATCCTATCGCCAATTTGGACGATTTAGATGAAGAGGGTCTTCATGGGCTGATTAAGGAAGCCATGGCCAAAAACGATAGTGGAGAAGAAGTTGAAGGAATGGGCGTATCTGATAAAAAAGATATAAGGAGTGAAATGCTTGATCAGGCGCTGGCAATGGACGAAAATGCGAAGGCCGCTGAAGAATATAATTCCCTCACAGATTATAAAAAGCGCGAATATGCCGAATACATTGAATCGGCAAAGCAGCAGGCCACCCGCCAAAGGCGACTAAAGAAAAGCCTGGAGCTTATAGAAAAAGGTATAGGGCTAAACGATAAATATAAATAGTCATTAGCCTTGCCTTTGTAAATTTGAGGCATGCGCCACAAAATTCTTCTGCTACTGGTTTTTGGATCAATGGCTTGTCAGAAATCCGCACCACATGACGTTGCCGATCAAATGGAGATTTTTAAGGATTATGATAATCCTGAAAACTGCAAAGCACAGGTTTATTTCTTCCTGCAGCCGGATTGCCCACTTTCGCAAAACCAAACAAAAACCCTTGCCGATATAGTAACAGATGAAGAATACGCAGATTTTTGTTTCACGGCATTTTTTAGCGGGAGGCTTTATGAGCGTGATGAATATGAATACTTCATTTTACATTTCCCCACTCCCTACCTTATAAAACTGGATCCTGAGCTGAAAATGGCAAAAAGCATTAATGCTACTGTGGTTCCTGAAGTATTTGTGGTCGGCCCAAATGGTGATATCCTCTACCAGGGTGCTATTAATAATTGGGCGGTAAGGGAAGGCGGAAAAAGGCAGACTCCGGATGAGCATTATTTAAGAAACGCACTTTCTGCCATAGCCAAAGGCAACAAACCGGCAGTAAGCAAAACCGTGGCGGTTGGCTGTATATTAGAGTAATAAAGCTACTATCGTGATATTGAAAGAATACCTGAAATTTATCGGCCAAATATTCACCGCAAGCCTTTTTTTGCTAGCCTCAGTTTTACTAATCAACGCCTGTAATACCGGGGCCGAGTCAAAGGAAACGATTGTGGATGTAACTTATACAAATAGGGTAGCAAACATTTTAAACACCCATTGTGCTAAATGCCACAATCCAAAAGGGGCGGGGCCTTTTTCATTACTGGATTACCGGCAGGCAGCCAGGAAGAGCAAAACCATTGCTAAAGTTACCCGCAAGGGTTACATGCCCCCGTGGCCGGCTGATAGGAGTTATACCACCTTTTTACATGAACCTACTATTACGAAAGAAGAAGTTGAGGCGCTCCAAAAATGGGCGGAAGCAGGAGCTCCTTTCGGGGATTCATCGGAACTAAGAGAGCCGCCAACCGTAAACCCATATTTCATTGCCAGAAAACCCGATACTAGTATAGGTGTTATCTCAAGGCTTTCCATCCCTGGAGATAACCGCGACCGGTTTTTTGCCCTTAAAATACCGGTACAACTTGATGGTGAGAAGTATTTACGTGCAATTGAATTTGTGCCTGATAACCGTAAGCTGGTTCACCATATGAATGGGCACCTGGTAAACTTCAATCCTGAGCGGATGAGTGATATGTACCAGGGCTATAGCCACATTGAGCATGACTCCATTCCCGCAAGAACGCTGGCTTATCAAATGGGTTTTCAGCAGGATGACGGTAGCTTTCCAACACTCACCCCTTCGGTAGTTAATTACCTGCCGGGTGTAGGGGGTACGCTGTATCCCGAAGGAATTGGAGGCTGGAAGGTATCCGAAAAATTTGCCCTTTATATTAAAGATTTACACGTGGGGCCAAGCCCGGTTGATGCCTCCGATAGCAGCTACTTCAATTTATATTTTATGGATAACCCACCTGAGCGGCCATTAAAAGAACTTCACCTTGGCACTTTAGGTGTTGCTCCGGTTGAGCCTCCCCTGGTAATCCCCCCAAATGAGATTAAGGAATTTGAGATAAATTACTATGTACCTCATAAAATGAGTGTGTTAACAGTAAACCCGCATATGCACCTTTTAGGCAAAACTTTTAGGGCGTTTGCTTTAGCTCCGGGGGGTGATACAATCAGGCTAATAAAAATAGATAGATGGGATTTCAGGTGGCAGTACTTTTATACCTATCCCAAGCCCGTAATTGTGCCTGCCGGAAGTACTATAAGAGTAGTAGCTACTTTTGATAATACTGAGGATAACAAGTATAATCCCAACAATCCCCCGGCTGTAGTAAGCGAAAGAGATGGCAGCATGCGCACTACAGATGAAATGCTACAGTTTTTTATAACGTATTTGCCCTATAAGCCGGGCGATGAAAACCTTAGCCTTAATACAGATAATCAGAAGAGGGCTTTGATCAAAAGCACTTTTCAATCGCATAGATAATCAAAATACTTACACATGATATATGAATTTCAGGGTATAAAGCCCGTAATAGATGAGAGCTCGTTTATACATAAAACCGCCTCGGTAATTGGGGATGTAATAATTGGTAAAAATGTATATGTAGGTCCGGGGGCCGCTATACGTGGCGATTGGGGCCGAATAGTTATTGAGGACGGATGCAATGTGCAGGAGAACTGTGTGATTCACATTTTTCCGGGTGTATCATTAACACTACATGAGGGTGCACACATTGGGCATGGTGCCATTATACATGGCGCCAATGTAGGTAGGAATTGTCTTGTAGGAATGAATGCCGTATTGATGGATAATGTAGAATTGGGTGAGGAATCAATAGTTGGAGCATTGTCATTTATTAAAGCCGAGACAAAAATTCCGCGCAGAAGTTTGGTTGTAGGGAATCCCGCAAAGGTAATTAAGGAGGTAAGCGATGAAATGATTGCCTGGAAAACCAAGGGAACCGAACTATACCAACGGCTCCCGAAAGACTGTTTTGAAACCTTAAAAGAATGTGAGCCGCTTCGCAAACTAATTGAGCCTAGACAAATGCAAGATAAGGTTTACAAAACATGGGGTTCAAAATCGTAAGAATTTAACACATTGATATTAAATATGATACGATAGAAATTTGACTTTTTCTCATAGTGATTTATTGCTTATGCATAGGAAATACTATATTCCACTTCGGTTTTTCCTAAACTATAATTAAACACATACTAATTACTATGAGAAAATTCATACCCTATTTATTTTTGGGGATGGTTTGCTGTCTATGGCCGTCATGGTCCTATGGGCAGGCATACACCATAACCAATTCGGCATTGGATGTCGGAAACCCCGGGGGCCTGAGAACGGCCTCAGATGCAACCTCAACCGGAGGGACAAACATTCAGGCTTACAACAATGGAAGTTCTTCCACTAATGTATGGTCAGACCCTTACGCCATACCATTTTCATTTGATTTTTACGGAAGTGCAGTTACTCACCTTATGGTAAGTAAAAATGGTCTTTTGACTTTTGATACCACCAATACCGGAATGACTGTTTCTGCCTCCCTAAATTCAAACTCGGCCTTGCCTAATGTGAACTTGCCAAACAACACCATCGCCTATTTTTGGGATGATATGGCAAGCAGCCTTGGAACTAATGATAATGTTTGGGCAATAGTTGAAGGGACGGCTCCGAATAGACAATTATGGATCTTAAATTTTTCATATTATCTAAGCACATCTTCATTTAATTATTTCGCAGTTGTACTTGAGGAGACTTCAAATAAGATTTATGTTGTTGATGGCAGCTATGCATCTTCACCTACTTCTATTTCGGCAACCGTAGGAATACAAATAAATGGAACCACAGCGTATGATGTTTTTACTCCTTTAAATGGACCGGGTGGTTCACCCAACATCCAATTAGGGCCAGGAGGAAGTGCTGCCACAGATAATGAGTACTATGAATTTACTTACCTGCCTCCGGGTGCATGTATTCCACCAACGGCATTATCGGCTTCAGCTACAACGCCAACAACCGCAACGGCAAGCTGGACCTCAGGTGGTGCACCAAATTCACTTGTAGAATATGGCACCACTGGTTTTACACTGGGTACGGGAATGCAATCTTATGTGGCTACTACATCGGCCAACCTTACAGGGTTAATGCCTAATACTACCTATGATGTATATGTAAAAGATAGTTGCGCAACCAACTCAAGCAGCTGGGTTGGTCCTGTATCTTTTACCACGCCCTGTGCGGTGGTAATGAGTGGATCATATACCATAAATAGTGCATCGCCAACTGGCGGAACAAACTTTAACAGTTTTGGTGACGCTGCTGCTGAACTAAGCGCTTGCGGTGTAGGAGGTCCGGTAACAATTAATGTGGCGCAGGGCACTTACTCTGAACAGTTTGCCATTTCGAGCATACCTGGAGCTTCATCAACTAATACAGTTATAATTCAGCCAGACCCTGCTAATACAATGCCCGTTGAAGTTACGTATGGTGGTACTGGTAGTACTGATAACTTCGTAATGCAATTAAATGGAGCGTCCAACCTTACGGTTAAAGGGCTAACCCTTACCCCCACAGGTACTTCATACGGAAGAGCCATAGAATTATATGGGGCATGTAACCATGTAACTATTGAAGATAACATCCTTAATGGCGTAGCTACCACTTCTACTTCCAATTTTATGGCGGTAATATATAACGGTACTGCTATTGAGGATACGATAACCAATACCACAATCCGTGGAAACACTATTACTAACGGTAGCTACGGTGTGTACATTTATGGAAATAGCGCCAATTATGGTATGAATAATACCATTGACAGTAACATGATTACTGACTTCTACTATATGGGTGTGTATTCTTATTACCAGGAAAACCTGAACATTAACGGTAATACTATTACTCAGAATAGTCTGGCTCCGTTCAGCACCGGCTATGGGGTGTATAATTATTATGGAGATTTTTCCACAGTTTCAGGAAATACAATCAGTATTTACGGTACATCTACTAACTACGGTATATACAATTATTATTGTGACGCCAGTTCATCAAGTCCCAACCTAATAGCTAATAATATGATTAGCTGCCAGGGCAATACAGGAACTACTTATGGTATTTACCCATTTAATAATTACTATACAGATATTGTATTTAACTCAATTAACGTTACCGCAGGTAGTACAACTGCCGGCCGTGGTATTTATCTGAATAGTAGTACCTCGGGTACTTACGGGTTTATTAACCTGATGAATAATAACGTGGTAAATACAGGTGGTGGTTATGCGTTTGAAGTATCAAGCGGGGCTGTTACCTTGGGGTATGTTGCTTCATCCGACTATAATAACATGTATGCTACCGGTACTACGCTGGCACGTGTGAATAATTCTAACTATGCGGATTTAGCAGCTTATCAGCTGGCCGTTCCTACCTTTGATCAGAATTCGATTAGTGATGCGCCATTATTTGCTGCGCCAGATGATTTGCACATTTCTTCTCCAACCTTAAACAATGCCGGTACTCCTTATTCAGGTATTACAATGGATATTGATGGAGAAATGCGTTCGGCTACTACACCAGATATAGGTGCAGATGAGTTTGCCCCGCCAACCTGTCTTCCATCATCAGGCTTAACCCTTATTACAGCATTTGATCAAAGTGCCATAGTGGCCTGGAAGCCCGGCACCGGATCCACCTATATTATAGAATATGACACTGCCGGATTTACTCAGGGTATGGGTAACTCTATTACTGGTATCGTTGATACTTTTTATACAATTACTGGTCTGAATTCAAATACAGCCTATGACTTTTACATTCAGAACGATTGCGGAGCCATCAATGGGCTTTCACCATGGGCCGGGCCTGTAACATTTAATACTACACTTGCCGGACCAAGAAACTTATCATGTGGTGTAGGAACAGCCCTTGACACAGTTTTTACCGAAGAATTTGATAATTCGACTTCCTTTACAGGGGATATTGCTTCTGGAAACGGATCATGGTTGTATGATAATAATACTACCGGCTCAGGTAGCACAGGGCCGAGTGGGCCACATAGCGGAAGCCACTACATCTTTGCTGAAACTTCTACCGGTGGTCCGGATACAATGCGTATGGTATCGCCAGCTATTGATTTAACCTCAGCACTAAATGCGGCCGAACTTTCTTTTTGGCTGCATGCTTATGGCGCAAGTATTGGCGTCCTTAACGTTGGAGTTTCTACTTCAGCTACGGGTCCTTTCACTAATGAGTTTTCTTATGGCCCAGGGCAACTACAAACAGATGAGCTTGATCCATACCAAAACGTAGGGGTAAACCTTGATTCTTACATGGGTCAAACTATCTATATTCAATTTGAATATGTTAGAGGTAGCACCTTTACCGGAGACCTTGCCATAGACCTTGTTGAGGTTTATACTTGTACGTTGGCCTGTAATAGCATTGCAGCTCCATTTATGGAAACCTTTGATGGAAACTCAACACCGCTTTGCTGGGGTCAGTCAGCTACATCAGGTGGCCCATGGTCATTTACAGGAAGCACCAATAGTGTATTCTGTACCGCTGCCAGCGACCATACAGGTAACTCAGGTTCATATGCCTGGATGGACCAATCAGGTGGTGATGATGCGGTAATTCTTGAAATGCCGATGGTTGATATTTCTGCCTTAACAGTTCCATATCTTAGTTTTTATTATTGGATGTGCGGATCGGGTTACAGCCCACCCAACCTTACCTATATAGAAACGTATGACGGAACCAACTGGGTAGTATTTGACAGTATCACACAAGCTACATCAGGTTGGGAGCTGTTTGGTTTTGATTTAACCACAGCAGTTTACAATACAGATAAAGTAAGAGTTAGATTCAGAGCTGAAAGTGGCGGAAGTGGCTCAGACTTTTATGGAGACAATGCGATAGATGATGTTTCTATAGCAGAAGCCCCAACCTGTTTCCCACCATCAGCATTGGGAGCCAATAATATCACTTCTAATAGTGCAGATATTTACTGGACAACAGGTGGAGCCACAAACTGGAATGTGGAGTACGGTACTGCTGGTTTTACACCCGGTACCGGAACAATGATGAACGCCACAAATGATACTGTGGCCCTTACAGGTTTAGGTGCATCTGCAACGTATGAATTCTACGTACGAGATAGCTGCGTTGTGGGCGATGTGAGCACCTGGTCTGGACCATTTGTATTCAGCACCCTTTGTGGTGTAATCATACCCCCAAGCTTAGAGGATTTCAGTACAGGTTTTCCACCCAACTGCTGGGATGAAGGAGATGGCGGTACGCCAGCTACCGGCCCCACAACATTGGGCACCGGAGCCTGGACAGCTGATGGATACCTGAATGCAGGCACCAGTGGTGCTACTAAAATCAACATGTACAATACAGGCGATCAGGACTGGATACTGAGCCCACTGTACGATTTAAGTGGAGCCGCCTGGAATGCAGAGTTTGACTTTGCAGTGTACAACTGGAATTCAACCACAACCCCCGGAACTTTAGGATCAGATGATACCGTACAGTTCCTTATCAGTGTTGATACAGGAGCCACCTGGACAGTTCTTGCTACATATGATTCAAGCTATGTAACTGCCGTTGGTGGTAACCATGAGGTTATTAGCCTATCGGCATATACGGGTAGCATAGTAATGTTTGGTGTTTGGGCAAGCGAGGGCACAGTTGACGACCCTGAGGATAATGATATCTTCTTTGACAACTTTGAGGTATCTGATCCTTGTGGAAGTATAACTGCTCCATTCCTTGAAACTTTCGATGGCGTTACTACTCCGGCCTGTTGGACTGAGAGCGGAAGCGAATCCTGGAGGTACTCTACAACAGCAGCTTATGGAGCTGCCGTGGCCGGAGACCATACCGGAAACAGCGGTAATTACGCCTGGATTGACGGATCCGTTCCTAACGGCCCAACTCAGATAAGTACGTTGGAGTCACCAGCCATTGATGTTACTGGTCTTCTTGCTCCTCAATTAAGGTTCTTTGTTTTCAGTAATAATATTGATGATGCAGGTAACAACACTATAGATGTAGAATTTTATGATGGTGCGGCCTGGGATACTGTTTATTCTAATCAAAGTAATCTTGGTGCAGGATGGTTTGAGGTTCTTGTTAACCTGAGCTCATATACCATCACTGGTAAAGTAAAGGTTAGATTTACGGTTACTGAGAATTCTACTGGTAGCGCGTTCTATAACGACATTCTAATTGACGATGTTGAGTTTAGAGACGCACCCAGTTGCCCAGCTCCCTCAATGCTCGGAGCTACCAATGTAGCCGATACCTCAGCTGATCTTTACTGGACTACTGGTGGTGCTGCCAATGCCAATGTACAATACGGTCCAGCCGGATTTACACTGGGTACTGGTATGATGATGAACACCACGAATGATACAGTATCTATAACAGGACTGACTGCCGCTACTGCTTACGAGTATTACGTACGGGATAGCTGTGCTGTTGGTGATGTTTCAGTTTGGGTAGGTCCATTTGCCTTTAGTACAGGAGCATGCGCGCCATCAAATACATGTACTTACCTTGCTGAGTTGAGAGACTCTTATGGTGATGCATGGAATGCCGGTGATGTAACGGTATGGCAGGGAGGTGTTCCTGTTCAGGTTCTCACTTATCCGGTAATAAATGGAGGACAGAATGATACACTCTTGGTTGTTCCAATTCAGCTTTGTGATAATCTGAATACTGTGGTTACTATAAGTACACCTGGAGGATTCCCGGAGGAGATTGGTGTGAGGCTAATCGATCCGCAAAGCAATATTGCCGGAAACCATAGTGCCACACTTGGCCTGTCTGCAGGAGATACGCTGTTCAGCTTTACCTCTTCTTGTGTTTTACCGGCCTGTCCAAACCCATCTGCTTTAGGATCATTTAACATCACTCAATACACTACGGATGTTTTCTGGACTAAAGGTTCAACGGGAGCAACTTCTATTATAGAATATGGCCCGACAGGATTTACACCGGGTACAGGTACACAGGTAACCACAACCAATGATACCATTACGTTGACCGGTCTTTTAGCTTCGACCAGCTATGATTTCTGTGTAACAGATAGTTGTGGCGTTGGAAATGTGAGTCTGACCTTCTGCTCAAGCTTTACCACAAGCTGTGCGGTATTTGTTGCCCCATTCCTCGAAACGTTCGATGGAACCTCAACTCCTGTATGCTGGAGTGAAACTGCCACAAGCGGTGGCCCATGGCTTTATGGAGGTGCAGGAACAAATTCTGTTAATTGTTCTCCTGCAACAGATCATACAGGTAATAATGGAAATTATGCCTGGATGGATCAATCAGGTACGGATGCCGGAGTAGTGCTTCAAACACCTGTAGTTGATGTATCTTCAATTACACTTCCATACCTTGATTTCTTTTACTGGATGTGTGGTGCGGGCTATACTCCCAGCAACAAAACCTTCCTTGAGTACTGGAGTGGTACCAACTGGGTAGTATTTGATAGTATCGTTGATTCTACCTTGGGTTGGGAATACAAGGCTTACCCGCTTACTGGTAGAACTTACGGTGCTAACCTTGTTGAAATTCGTTTCAGGGCTGAGTCAGGAGGTTCTGGTTCCGACTTCTTTGGTGATAATGCCATTGATGATGTATTTATTGGTGAGAGAAGGCTATGTCAGGATCCAACAGGTTTGATCATTATTGGCAACTCTCTTACATCAGTAACCCTTGCCTGGAATAGTGATACAAATATCACAGCTTCACGTATTGAGTATGGGCCTACCGGTTTCACCCTCGGCACAGGAACACAGATTGCCTCAGGCCCTGGTGGTGGTACAGTTACAGGTTTAATGCCCGGTACCTGTTATGATTTTTACATAGCAGATTCATGCGGTACTTCGCTACTTGCATGGTTAGGGCCTATTAATGGTTGTACCCAGGCACCATGTACCGTTACAGGTATGCCAATGGGCGTAATGGGCGATACCACAAACTGTGGTGGAGGCCAGGTAACACTCACTACTTCTTCTACCGGTAATATTGCCTGGTTAAGAGGTTCGGAGGTTGTAGGCAGAGGCTCATCACACCTGGATAGTGTAAACTTCACCACCACATTTGATGCAGCACTTTATAACAATGCTGGTCCATCCATACATGTGGGTCCAACACCACTATCATTGGCGGGAGGTTTCGGAAACTTTACCAATGGCCAGTGGATTACAGTAATGGATACTATTACACTGGATAGTTTCACCGTAAGGTCTGATGGCTTTGTAAGTGCCCAAATGATTATTTGGGATGCCGATACAGCACTGGACAGACCTATACAAAGAAGCCCTGTGTTTACAACACCTGCCAGTATTACTACTGATACCCAGATTTATACCGGTGGTATGGTGCTTACACCAGGATCATACTATATGAATGTACAGTTTGACGCCACTTCGGTAGGATCCTTATACAGGGCTACTGCCGGTGCCATATTCCCATATGTGGCTCCTGGACTGTTGAGCATTGATAGTGTAAACTTTAATGGTGGACAGATAAGGTACTATTACACCTTTGATATGGTAATACGTGGTGCATGTTTGAGCACAAGCGTACCCGCAGTTGCTTTTGTACCTGGTTCAAATGCCGGTACCAGCGATTCTGTAGCAGTTTGTATTACCAACAATGCGGTAAATCTTGCTTCATACCTTGGTACTTATGATCAGGGTGGAACATGGACAGATGATGATGCCACTGGCGCGCTTACTGCTGGTATTTTTGATGCATCAGCAGTAATGCCGGGTACTTATGGGTTTACCTATAAACTGCAGGGTACTGGCGGTTGTGCTGCTGATAGTGCCACTATAACTGTTACCGTTGTTAGTGGTGGCAGTGCCGGATCAGATACCACTATAGTAGGATGTGTAACAGGATCTTCTATTCAGCTTAGAAACTATGTAGGAGCAACAGGTGGAGTATTTACCAACCTTGATAACGCCTCAGGTGTTGTAGGTGGTAGCCTCATTATTCCTGCTACTGCAGGAGTTGGAACTTACAGGTTCAGCTATCGTTTGCCAGCAGGTGTTTGTCCTGCGGACACAGCTATGTTAACTGTAGTTATTGATCCGGCAGCCAATGCCGGTGCTGATGCAACGGATACGGTTTGTGATACCGTAATGGCTCTTGACCTTACCACCTTACTTGATGCCAACGCTTCATCAGGTGGAACCTGGAAAGACGTTAGCAATAGTGGTGGATTAACAGGTTCTACCTTTAATGCAACGGCCGTTATCTCCGGTAACACTTACATTTTGAGATATGTGGTGGAAAATGGATGTGGAAAAGATTCTGCGGACATTTCACTACGTGTAGGATGTAAAATCGGCCTTACGGAATTCGGACTTACCACTCTTGAAGTGTACCCGAACCCAACTTCAGGTATGATAAACATCCGTACTTCAGAGTCTGGTGTTCAATCTGTAACGGTTGAGTTGTATTCTACCAGCGGCAAATTGTTGATGAGTGAAAAGGCTGAACTTGATGAACAGCTACCAATCAACATTGGCAGGTTTGCAGATGGTGTTTATAACCTGAAAATAATTACTGATGAAGGAACTGAGGTTCATCGAATCACCAAAATGTAATTATTAAGTAACCTTAATTCAAGGGGCTGTCTCGAAAGAGACAGCCCTTTTTTTTGTCTTTATCAAAGAATTAAAACTTTAACACAGGCAGCTAAAAAAAATCACATTGAAAATCAATGTAATACGATCGCGACAGTCATCGATTACAAAAAAGTGATTTTCGGATGCAATAAAAATCTACATTCGGTTAATTTTTAAATAACCCTTTTTTCCGATGAAAAGAAATTTATTCTTCTTTTTGAGCTGTCTGCTAATCCCTTTTTTAGCACTGCAAGCTCAAGTCTCGGCTTACCAATATAGCACGAGCAATGGTACTTATACTCCAATTACGGGGGGTACAGTTTTAGGTGATGCCTCAACAGATGATCAAAGATTTGTAGATCCTGCTACTCCGCTAGGCGGCACTACCGCTGCCGGACCAGGATTTCCTATCGGCTTTAATTTTACTTATGCCGGGGCAACTTTTGATAAGGTGGGAGTTAACGCCAATGGGTGGATTAGTCTGGGTAATTCCACGGTTAACACACCAGCAGGCAGCACACCAGTGTCGTCAACCACCACTTTTAATGCAATAGCTCCATTTACGCGCGATTTACAATCACGCACAGGAGGTGATATCAGGATAGAAACAGTTGGTACTACTCCAAACCAACAGTGTATAATTCAGTGGACCAACTATAAACGCTATGGGACTTCTTACCCAAGTGATACTCTTAACTTTCAGATTGTATTAAACGAAACCAGCAATACCGTTCAGTTTATTTATGGAAAGTGTACAACCCAAGCCACTTCAACATCGGCTGACCCTGTAGTAGGGCTCAAAGGAGCAGTAACTGGAAATTACCTTACTCTTGATGGTACTTTTAATGCTTTGGTAGCAGGTACCAGTGCATCATCAAATGTTGATTTTGACAACACCACAGGCCCAACCTCAGGATTGACGATAACCTTTACTCCCCCAAGCTGTATTGCTCCGGCAGCATTAACCGCCACAGCTATTACTACTAACTCGGCACTTTTGAGCTGGACAAGTACCGGAACAGATATTAACATCAGATACGGCCTGCAGGGTATAACTCCGGCAACCGGAACCAAAGCGCGCCTTACGGCCAACACCTTTGCTTTTACAGGGCTAAGTGCAAACACCTCTTATGCTTTTTTTGTGAGAGATAGTTGCTCTGCCTCCGCTCAAAGTGCATGGGCCGGGCCATTTGTTTTTAAAACTCTTTGCTCTGTATTCAACACTTTTCCATGGGTAGAAACATTTGAACCTACTACTAATACCATACCCTCTTGTTGGGAAAATGAAACCAATGATAATGCTGACTGGATTTTCAGGAGCGGAAGTATTGGCCATGGCTCTACAACTGATCATACCCTGGGTACATCAGCAGGTTATTATGCCGGTATGGACGACTCGCACGGTACTACTACCGATACTTTAAATAATCTTCTTACTCCATCTTTTGACTTATCGGGTTTAACCACTCCAAGGTTAAACTTCTGGTATTTTATTGGTAATGATAATGTGCTTACCTCTAAACTTCTTATAGATGTTTATGATGGTACTACATGGCAAATGGGTGTTTCAAGAATTACATTCAGCCAGGCGGCCTGGTTAAACCACAATCTTGACTTAACCCCATACAAATCAACAAATACCCGCATCAGGTTAGAAGGCGTGGAAACTATAGATTTTAATAGTGATATTTCCATTGATGACATCAGGATAGAGGAAACCCCAAGCTGCCTTATGCCTTCGC
>CAVWUM010000003.1:0-22623 GCA_963758205.1 Schleiferiaceae bacterium | reverse complement strand
GAGGATCAGTAGAATTGTTGATTGGTGCAGTATGATCAAATTAACTATTTTACAATTCAACCAATCGACCAGACACATGCAAAGTTTTAGAGAGCTTAACTGTTGGAAAGAAGCCCGGGAATTCAGGAGTATCATTTTTGAACTTACCAATAGGTTTCCTGCTGACGAAAAATATCGTCTGACAGATCAAATAATAAGAAGTTCCAGAGGTATTGGAAATGCTATTGCTGAGGGTCATGGCAGGTATCATTTTCAGGAGAATATTCAATATTGTCGTATTGGACGCGGTTCTTTGGAAGAATCTTTGGATCACCTTATAACAGCGCTGGACTGCCGCTATATTTCCCAATCTGAATTTAATGAGTATGAACAAAAGTATAAATCAATACTTGCTCTATTAAATGGATACATTGCTTATCTAAAAAAGCGTAAGGGAGGCGAAACCAATTAACAAATACACTATTTCACTAATCAACAAAAAATGAAAATAGCAATAATAGGAGCCGGAGCTATGGGAGTAGGCATTGCCCAGGTGGCCGCCCAAAACGGACACGAAGTATATCTTACCGATAAATTTGAAACTGCCCTTGAGAAGGCTAAAGCTGGCCATGAAAAGATTTTAGCCCGCTTAGTAGAAAAAGGAAGGCTAAAGGAAGGTGAGGACAGAGAGATTATGGGCCGCATATCCTATACCTCCAACATGGCAGATTTAAAAGATGCTGATTTGGTAATTGAAGCGGTAATTGAGAACATCGAAATTAAGAAGGCCATTTTTCAGGAATTAGAAGGTATTGTTTCTGAGGATGCAATACTGGCCTCCAATACATCTTCACTTTCTATCGCCAGTATTGGTTCATCGGTAAAAAAGGCCGATAGAGTAGTAGGCATCCACTTCTTTAATCCGGCACCTCTTATGCCATTGGTGGAGATTATTCCTGCGGTATCCACTTCCGTGGAAACGACAAATAAAGCAAGGGAAATAATTGATAGCTGGGGTAAAGTAACCGTACTGGCTAAGGACACCCCTGGGTTTATTGTAAATCGTGTCGCGCGCCCGTTTTATGGGGAGGCCGTACGCATTTATGAAGAGGGTTTTGCCGATCCCGCAACTATTGACTGGGCGATGACAGAACAGGGAGGTTTCCGCATGGGCCCATTTACACTTATGGATTTTATTGGGCATGATATAAATAATGCTGTAACCGAAAGCGTGTTTGAAGCCTTTTATTACGATCCGCGCTATCGCCCCAACTTTACGCAAAAGCGAATGGTGGAAGCGGGTTGGCTTGGCCGAAAAACCGGCCGTGGATTTTATAATTATGCCGAAGGCGCTGAAATGCCCGAGCCAACCAAGAACCAGGGGTTGGGGGAAAATATACTGTGGCGCATTTTGGTAATGTTGATTAATGAAGCAGCTGATGCCATGTACCTGAATATTGCCAGCCGAAATGATATTGACCTGGCCATGACTAAAGGCGTAAACTACCCAAAGGGACTTTTAAAGTGGGCTGATGAAAAGGGTATTCAACATTGTGTCGATACTTTGGATAGGCTTTACAACGAATACCACGAAGATCGATACCGATGCAGCCCATTATTGAGAAAGATGGCTAGGGAAGGGACGGAGTTTTACTAGTTTCGGGTATCTCACCTTTATCGACACCCTTGAGTTCCATAACCAAGATTATATTCTTTGAATAATAATCCAGGCGGGTTGATAGGGTGTAAATAAACATATGCCTGTTCATGATCTGAATAGACCGATAGTTCAATTTTTCTAATTTCAATGAAGTATCCCTGGCGTATGTTTCGGATTTGCTGAAGTTGTTGATCTTGATCGGAAGCACCTTCCTTCACAGGAATAACCTGTACTTTATTTTCAAGAGAATCCCAAACAACTACCTCGTAGCCCAGCACTCTTATCATTGTATCAAACATGAAATGAGAATACTCAAATGGAGGTTTTACTGTGAGTCCGCATATGCTTTTAAAGGCAGGCAATCCTGAGTGGCTCATTTGTGGGTTCACTGAGAAGTCACATTTTCTTAGATCAACACTCTGTAATAAAAAAGTTGCGGAATCTATTACGAGAGTATCTCCACACTTAAGAGTAGCGATTCTTAGCATATTATGCTTCCCGGGCAAGTCAACTTGTGGTGTCCAATACCACTGATTACCCTCTTGGTGCCCAACTCCTCCATGAGGAAGCAAAAAAACTTCGCTTTCAGCGTATCCAAAAACCGCAAAATCCACTGGGTTTTTATATCCACGATATAAAACCTGTTGCTGATCCACCCTAACAACAGCTTGGCTCAAAGCAAAAAGCGGAATGATGCTACAACATATAATGATGAAGGATTTCAGATTCATAAATGATTATACAAGCTGTCATGGGTTAATGAGGAACGCTCATAAGCCTAATTTATTCAAACCTTCATGGTTCAACAACCAACCTATAAGCCCCTCTTTTCCCATCCACTCTATAAAAGTTTATCAGATAAATCCCTGCTGGGAGATCAATTTCAATTTGAGTTTCGGGTTGTGGAGAAACGGGAATGGTAGCTACAAGAATACCTGCGGCATTTAGTATTTCCAATTGTCCGGCATCAAAGTCATATCCCTGCGAAAGGGTAAATCTGTTTTTAGCTGGATTTGGAAATACACTTAAAAATGGTAATTGATTTTCGGGTAAACCCACTGTGCTATTAATGCAAGCTGAGGTATCAGAACATCCGTTTTGAGTTACCACCACGGCAAATTGGCCTTTGGTAATTGGTATGTAAGTTCTTTGTTTACCGTTGGGAAGGGCCTGTTTTGTTCCACAATTTATCCATTGATATGTGGCCGCTGTGGCATTGGCCTGTAGCGTGGCTCCGTTATTAATTGCTGTTATTCCTGCATCAACAGAATCTACAGTAAGCACCATTTTACTAATGGAATCACAGCCCCCGGAAACGGGAATTTTTACGGAGTAGATACCTGGCTTACTGTAATAGCTGGAGCCAAAATTAATGCTATCTCCTTTGCAAATGCTGGCGGCAAAACTCCCGGCCTGCATTACTCCGGGTACAAAATTGGAAGAGGTTCCGCTTAAGGCAAAGCCATTCATAAAACCATTGATATTTCCTTTACTATCAATAAGGCTGCTTAGGCCTGTGTTGGTGCCGTTGGGCACTCCCTGGTCAAAAGTATAGTGCAGCTTTAGGTTGGTACTGGAGTTATCATGACCGTAGTTGTACATACAACTTACTTCCGAAGCTGTAAGGGCTTTGTTCCAAAGGCCTACTTCATCCAGCTTACCGCCAAACATAAAATCGTTTGGTGAAAAAGGAAGCTTACCCAAATACATCACCTCAGAAGTAGAGGAAATACTGCCGCTTGCAGGAACTGATGCAGCTTGAGTGCCATTGAGATAAACTTTTAAAGAGCTCCCATCATAGGTCATTACCAGGTGTTGCCAGGTATTAATAGAAAAGCCGGTAACTGTCGCGTCATAATTTGTACCTGTACTGTTTCTAAACCTGGCCTCAAGTGTAGTAGTGTTGAGATGCAGCAAATAAAAATCGCAGGAAGTTTCATTTCTAAAACCCGCAATGCCATCAAAATTTGGATAGTTTGGGCTGGGGTTGGTGGCATATACCCAACAACTAAGGCTTATGCCTGATGTTGAACCAGCGATTTGTGATGAGGCCCCGGGAATGTTTACCACATCATCTATACCGTCAAAAGAAAGGCTGTTATCGCCTTGTGATAAGAGGGAAAAGCTAAGCAGTGAAAGTAGCATGAAACAGGCAAAGGCTTTAAAGGGATTGGTAATTTTATTCATGGTAAATAAGTTGAAATATTTACCTAAGTTAGGAATTTACCTCGCTCCGTGAATAAGGCCTACACAAATACCTGTTATGAAGAAGTTATTGCACATATTACTTTTCTCGTTGGCAGTCCAACCCGTTTTTCCGCAACAGCGGAGTGAGGCATTGGATGACTTGATCAAAACCTTTGAAAAAAAGGACAAAGCCATGGGTTCAATTGTCATCTTTAAGAATGGTGAACCGATGTATCATAATAACTTCGGTTATGCGGTGTATCCTGATATCAAACCCGATAGTTTGACCCAATATAGGATAGGGTCAATATCCAAAACATTTACGGCTGTTGTAATTCTTCAAATGGTGGAGGAGGGTAAGCTCAAGCTCGATGAGCCTTTAAACCGATTTTTTCCTGAATGGCCAAAAGCTGCAGAAATTACTATAGAGCAACTGCTGCGTCATCAAAGCGGAATAGAAAATTTTGCGAAGAGCAGAAGATCAGAATACAAGAACCTGAACCCGCAGACTAATGAGGAAATAGATGCCGTATTTGAAAATTCTAAACCGGACTTTAAGCCCGGTAGTAAGGCGGAGTATAACAATGCAAACTATGTAGCCCTTAGCCTTATTGCCGAGCGTATAGATAGTGCATCCTTTGCCAGGCTGATCGCCCATCGGATTACTATTCCGTTGAAATTAAACCGAACGATATATGGCCAAAAGGTAAACCCAGAAAATAATGAAGCCTACGCCTATAAAAGGCAGGGAGGGAAATGGGTGCAAATGCGAGAGGGAGATCTTGAAAGCCTGAAGGGTGCCGGAGCTATTGTATCAACACCAATGGATTTATGCCGGTTTTACTCAGTCTTATTTGACGGTAAGCTGATTGAAAAGGAATCGCTTAATGAAATGATGACCATGAAGAACGGGTTTGGCCTTGGACTTTTTCAATATCCCTTTTATGATAAACGGGCTTATGGCCATGGCGGCTCAATTGGAGGCTTTGAATCGTTTGCGGCTCATTTTCCTGAAGATAATGTAACGATTGCTATTTGCCTTAATGGAGGAGGTGAATATCTGAACGACATCTTGAAAGAGGCACTGGAGATATGGTTTAAAAAGGACTGATTTAGAGCGCACAATTATTAATTTGCAGCACTTAATCTTACTTCATGTACACTACGCTATTTAAGCATCAATGGAAAAAAATGGTTCGTGCCAAATACTTCAGCCAGGGCTGGGGGGTAAAAATCCTGATGGGTTTTTTGGTACTGTACTTTGGCGCTGTTTTTTTAGCACTGGGCTTTTTACTTCCCGAAATAATCGGTGAAACCAGACCAAGGGCTGAGTTCATAACTCCGGTGTTTGCCGAATTCATTCTGTACTACATTCTTACCGATCTGGTGATGCGTTTCTTTTTACAGGACCTCAATGTACTAAGCGTACAACACTATTTGTTGCAGCCAATACGTAAAACCAAGGTTATTAACTTTTTGCTGGGTAGCAGCCTTTTCAATTTTTTCAATTTGCTACCTCTATTATTTATAATACCATTTTCATTGAGGGCCGTTGGGCCGGAGTTGGGTGGCGCATCTGCCTGGCTCTGGCTTTTGGGAATGTTGGGAATAGTATTGTTTAATCACTTTGTAGCTATATATATAAAACGAATTGTAGCGGTAAAGCAGTCGGTTTTTATTGGATTTGCCGTGGTGGTGGCGCTTCTGTTTACAGGAAATTTCATGGAATGGTTTTCATTAAATTCCTGGTCGGCCGCACTTTTTGGAAATCTGGGTGAGGCCTGGATGGGAGCGGTATCCTGGGTATTAGCTATAAGCGTGTACCTGCTAAATGCGCGCTTCCTTTATTCGATGACGTACATTGACAAATGGAAAAAACACTCCAAAGAAGCCACCACTCAAAACTTTGAGTTTTTAGAATCCAAAGGAGCTGTAGGCACCATGATGGCCAACGAACTAAAGCTGATTTTACGAAACAAGAGAACCAAGAGCATCGTGACGATTACCGCTCTATTTAGTGCGTATGGATTATTGTTTTATACCAACCCCGAGCAATACCCGGGTATGGGCTGGCTTGTATTTGTGGGTATATTCATGACGGGTGTTTTCATGATAAATTACGGGCAGTTTATGGTAGGTTGGGAAAGCGCGTATTTTGACGGTATCCTCACCCGGGCTTACCCCATGGAGTCTTTCTTCAAAGCTAAATTTTGGCTGTTAATTTCCACCAGCGTTATTACCTACCTGGTTTCCCTGGCTTACATCTATTTTACCCTTGATGCCTTATGGATTAATACAGCCTGTTTTATTTACAACATTGGTGTAAACAGCTTTGTACTGCTTTTTGCCAGTACCTATCAAAAAAAGAGAATAGACCTGAGTAAAGGCTCGGCCTTTAATTACCAGGGTACGAGTGTGGTGCAGTTTGCCATTGTTATCCCTTTGCTTCTACTACCCATTTTAATATTTATGGGATTTAATGTTTTTGGTAAACCCTATTATGGATTAGCCGCCTTGGCAGTAGCGGGGCTTATCAGTTTGGCCTTCAGTCGCTACTGGTTCAAGGAAATCATTAAAAACTTTAAAGAAAAGAAATACAGGAATGCGCAGGGTTTTAGAGAAGCATAGCGGGCTTAAAAGTAAAATTTAAAGCCTCGAGCAAACATCAATACCGCAATTGAATAACAACTAACCTACAAAGTCAGCATACAACCTACAAAATACACTTCGCGATGAGTATAATCACAATCTCAAATCTCAAAAAGTCATACAACGGTGAAACCGTTTTAGACATTCCTGAACTTAGCCTCCAAGCTGGGCAATCCTTTGGTTTGGTGGGAAACAACGGTGCCGGAAAAACCACCTTATACCGCTGCCTGCTCGATCTTATTGAGCCTGACACTGGCAGCGTTTCCATAAACGGAACTCCTGTAGCCAAAAGTGAAGACTGGAAAAAGCACACAGGCAGCTTTATTGATGAAGGCTTTCTGATAGATTATCTGACCCCGGATGAATATTTTGCCTTTATTGGTAAACTTCACAATATTGGCAACGGTGAGTTGGATACCTTCCTCACCCCTTATGAAGACTTTTTTAAAGGAGAAATCAGAGGGCGTAAAAAGTACATCCGTGATCTTAGTAAAGGAAACCAAAAAAAGGTGGGAATAGTCGGAGCGTTGATCGGAAACCCGGATGTACTGGTGCTGGATGAGCCATTTGCCAACCTCGACCCATCTACCCAATACCAATTGCGCGATCAGCTTAAAAAGCTCGATCAGGAAACAGATATCACTATGCTTATTTCAAGTCATGATTTGGGCCATGTTACAGAGTTCTGTCAGCGCATAGTTATTCTCGACCATGGGCAAGTAGTGAAGGATATACAAACCACCTCAGAAACATTGCGTGAACTGGAGGACTTTTTTGTGAAGAAGGTAAGGCCGGAGGAAACGTTGTGAATTCTAAACTCGAAATCCTAAAACCCAAGAAATTCGAAATTGAAAAACAGAAAAGTCAAAACCATAAAAAGGTTTACACTAACGGGTTTTGGAGCTTTTGACTATTAGATTTAAGAGTTTGTCTTGCATTTACAGTTTCGATTTTAGCATTTTTTTACAACCCTTCGGATTTCAAAAAATTAAATTTGCCGGATGATACAACCAAAGAAAGATTTTGTAGCCATTGCCATTGCGGATTTTGAAGCGATGACTGATGAGGAAAAAGGGCAGATGATAGTGCAGGTTCTGGAAGACCAGCCTGTACTTATGGGGTTTATCACCAACCTGGCGGATGACTTTACTGACCCTGAACATGAGGCACTGGTGGACTCAGCAGTAATATTGATAAACGCATTCGTTTCAGCCGGAATACCGGTGGAAATGGTACCTCACCAAATGGTGGAAGAGGTAATACAGGAGCGAGTGGATAGCTATGAAAAAACCGCTGAAGAAACTGAGATACTTACCCAGCAAGACCTTAAAGAGGTAGCAGACAGCCCAATGGTTTTTGAAGATCTGCGAAACCGCGCTCTTTTCAAAATTCAGGAACAGGAAGAAGAACCGGGCCTCAATCCCGAGTTTATTCTAATACTCGACACAGTAATCGCCATCATCGAACGTTCTGTATCCCTTGAAATGACCAAAAAGTAATGGAGCCAAAAGCCATTGTAGATAAAATGTATAATGGTGATGCCTTCAGCCAGTGGCTGGGCATTGAAAGGCTGGAAGATCGACCGGGCTATTGTAGGTTGCAAATGACCGTTCGGGAAGAAATGATCAATGGATTTAAAATAGCGCATGGCGGAATTACCTATTCTTTAGCCGATAGTGCTCTGGCCTTTGCCAGCAACAGCCATGGCAGGCAGGCGGTAAGTATTGAAACCTCCATTTCACACACCAGGCCCGTTCATATTAATGATGTGCTTACGGCAGAAGCTACCGAGCTGAACATTACCAACGCAACAGCTATTTATGATATAAAGATTACCAACCAAAATAAAGAAGTTGTAGCCCTTTTTAAAGGAACTGTGTATAGAACGAAGAAAGAGTGGAGCTAACTATTTTTAATAGCAACTATAATGAGTAACTCAGAAGCCGATATTACACCAAAGCTGAGATCCTCTCTTTTTTGGGATACAAACCCGGAGAATATTAATTGGGAAAAGAATGCCAGGGCGGTTATCTCAAGGGTAATGCATAGGGGTACCATGGAAGAGTGGAAGGAGGTAGAGCGATACTATGGGCATGAGCGCCTTAAAGCCGAGATACCACGTATCAAATGGCAGGATCCTAAGTCCGAGAACTTCTTTAAGCTTTACTATAACTTGAAGTGATGCATTTTTCCAGTCTATATCCTGATACCAAAGAGGTGCTTTTTAAGTTGAACGAACTTAATTTTTTACAGGGATATCGGCTGGTTGGAGGTACAACTCTGGCCTTACATCTAAACCACCGCAAGTCCATCGACCTTGACTTTTTTTCGAGACCCCTGTATTCCCTGATCGTATTCTGGAAGTCCTTAACGAGAATTTTGAGGTTACGGTAAATCAGAAATGGAAAGGCGGAATGTTAGCAACCTTAGATGGGGTAAAGTTTGATTTGATAAGGCATAACTACCCCTGGTTGCAGGAAGCGGTTGAGTTTGAAAACCTGAGCATAGGGGGATTGAAGGATATTGCCGCAATGAAGATCAATGCAATTTGTGGCCGTGGAAGTAAGAAGGATTTTGTTAATATATTTTTTCTCCTAAGGCATTTTGCTATGCCGGAAATGATTTCTCTCTTTGAGGAAAAATATAGTAACCACTCAAAAATAATGGTTTAAAAAAGCCTGCTTTATTTTGAAGATGCCGAGGAGGATCTTGAGCCTGAAATGATAGAACCCATTGAGTGGGAAGCAGTAAAAGAAAAGATTACAAGTGAAATGAGACAGTTGTCCATTTCATAATAATGGCATAAATACTAAGAAATGAAAGAAGCTTACATAATTGACGGAATACGCACACCTATAGGAAGTTTTGGAGGAACGCTATCTGCCGTAAGGGCAGATGACATGGGTGCGCATGTAATTAAGGAGTTGATAAACCGCAACCCGGGTATAGACCAGGAAATGATAGCCGATGTAATTATGGGCTGTGCCAACCAGGCCGGTGAGGATAACCGTAATGTTGCACGTATGTCGCTGCTATTAGCGGGCCTGCCTTTTACCGTTCCCGGTGAAACTGTAAACCGCCTTTGTGCCTCAGGTATGAGTGCTACCGCCCAGGCTATGCGTGCTGTGCGCAATGGTGATGGCGACCTCTTTATTTCGGGGGGAATGGAGCACATGACGCGCGCGCCCTACGTAATGAGTAAACCAAGTAAGGCCTACGGTACAGATTCTAAAATGTACGATAGCAGCTTTGGCTGGAGGTTTGTTAATCCCGAAATGTTTAAAAAATTTGGCACTGATGCCATGGGTGAAACTGCCGAAAACCTTGTGGATCAATTTGGCATAAGCCGCGAAGATCAGGATAAGTTTGCCTATTGGAGCCAGATGAAAGCTACTGCCGCGCAAAACAATGGCCGCCTTGCCAAAGAGATTGCAACAGTAAGCATCCCGCAAAGGAAAAAAGAACCCATTATTTTTGATAAGGATGAATTTGTAAGACCAGGAACCACTCTTGAAGTATTGGGGAAATTGCGTGCGGCTTTCAAAAAAGAAGGAGGTTCGGTAACAGCGGGTAATGCTTCAGGACTTAATGATGGGGCGGCAGCCATTTTGGTAGCCTCTGAAGATGGAGCTAAAAAGAACAACCTAAAGCCAATGGCCCGCATTGTTTCTATGGGTGTAGCAGGTGTTGAGCCGCGCATTATGGGCATAGGTCCGGTATATGCTTCGGAAATTGCTTTGAAGAAAGCCGGACTTACGTTAGATCAAATGGATATTTTGGAGTTGAACGAGGCCTTTGCCGCACAGGTTTTGGCCTGTACCCGCAAAATGGGAATAGATGATAATGACCCCCGCATCAACCCTAACGGAGGTGCCATTGCCCTGGGCCATCCTCTTGGCATGAGTGGAGCAAGACTATTGCAAACGGCCGCCATTCAACTCCAGGAAACTGGAAAAAGATATGCCCTTTGCACCATGTGTATTGGCGTGGGACAAGGATATGCTGTGGTTATTGAGAGAGCCTAAATATCTACCGAAATGGCTAAACCAAAAAATGTAGATGAATACCTAAAGAAACTGGAGGGCAACTTTGCCCACCCAATACTTACCCGTGTACGGGAAATTGTTTTAGCTACATCACCCGAGATCACCGAAAAGATAAAGTGGGGTACACCTTCTTTTGAGTACAAGGGATTAATGATGAGCATGGTGGCCTTTAAAAAGTTTACGGCCGTTTGGTTTCATAAGGGTGCATTATTGGATGACCCAAAAAACTTGTTGGAAGCTACTGCCGAAACTACCAAAAGCATGCGCAAGTATGTTTTGGCGGGTATGGATGATTTGGATGAAGAGGGTCTGCGAAACCTTACGCTGCAGGCCATTGCTAAAAACGATAGCGGAGAGGAAGTTGAAGGAATGGGCGTATCTGATAAAAAAGATATAAGGAGTGAAATGCTTGATCAGGCGCTGGCAATGGACGAAAATGCGAAGGCCGCTGAAGGATATAGTACCCTCCCAGATTATAAAAAGCGCGAATATGCCGAATACATTGAATCGGCAAAGCAGCAGGCCACCCGCCAAAGGCGTCTGAAGAAAAGCCTGGAGCTTATAGAAAAAGGTATAGGGCTAAACGATAAATATAAATAGTCATTAGCCTTGCCTTTGTAAATTTGAGGCATGCGCCACAAAATTCTTCTGCTACTGGTTTTTGGATCAATGGCTTGTCAGAAATCCGCACCACTTGACGTTGCCGATCAAATGGAGATTTTTAAGGATTATGATAATCCTGAAAACTGCAAAGCACAGGTTTATTTCTTCTTGCAGCCGGATTGCCCACTTTCGCAAAACCAAACAAAAACCCTTGCCGATATAGTAACAGATGAAGAATACGCAGATTTTTGCTTCACGGCATTTTTTAGCGGGAGGCTTTATGAGCGTGATGAATACGAATACTTCATTTTACATTACCCCACTCCCTACCTTATAAAACTGGATCCGGAGCTGAAAATGGCAAAAAGCCTTGATGCTACTGTGGTTCCCAAAGTATTTGTGATCGGCCCAAATGGGGATATCCTTTACCAGGGTGCTATTAATAATTGGGCGGTAAGGGAAGGCGGAAAAAGGCAGACTCCGGATGAGCATTATTTAAGAAACGCACTTTCTGCCATAGCCAAAGGCAACAAACCGGCAGTAAGCAAAACCGTGGCGGTTGGCTGTATATTAGAGTAATAAAGCTACTATCGTGATATTGAAAGAATACTTGAAATTTATCGGCCAAATATTCACCGCAAGCCTTTTTTTGCTAGCCTCAGTTTTACTAATCAACGCCTGTAATACCGGGGCCGAGTCAAAGGAAACGATTGTGGATGTAACTTATACAAATAGGGTAGCAAACATTTTAAACACCCATTGTGCTAAATGCCACAATCCAAAAGGGGCGGGGCCTTTTTCATTACTGGATTACCGGCAGGCAGCCAGGAAGAGCAAAACCATTGCTAAAGTTACCCGCAAGGGTTACATGCCCCCGTGGCCGGCTGATAGGAGTTATACCACCTTTTTACATGAACCTACTATTACGAAAGAAGAAGTTGAGGCGCTCCAAAAATGGGCGGAAGCAGGAGCTCCTTTCGGGGATTCATCGGAACTAAGAGAGCCGCCAACCGTAAACCCATATTTCATTGCCAGAAAACCCGATACTAGTATAGGTGTTATCTCAAGGCTTTCCATCCCTGGAGATAACCGAGACAGGTTTTTTGCCCTTAAAATACCAATAGAGCTTGACGGAGAAAGGTACCTGCGTGCTATTGAATTTGTGCCCGATAACCGTAAGCTCGTCCATCACATGAATGGTCATTTAGTAAATTTTAACCCTGAGCGGATGAGTGATATGCACCAGGGCTATAGCCACATTGAGCATGATTCCATTCCCGCAAGAACGCTGGCTTATCAAATGGGCTTTCAGCAGGATGACGGAAGCTTTCCAACACTCACCCCATCGGTGGTAAATTATCTTCCGGGTGTAGGGGGTACGCTGTATCCTGAAGGAATCGGAGGCTGGAAGGTATCCGAAAAATTCGCCCTTTATGTAAAGGATTTACATGTGGGGCCCAGCCCGGTTAATGCCTCCGATAGCAGCTACTTCAATTTGTATTTTATGGATAACCCACCTGAGCGCCCATTAAAAGAACTTCATCTTGGCACTTTAGGTGTAGCTCCGGTTGAGCCTCCCCTGGTGATCCCCCCAAATGAGATTAAGGAATTTGAGATAAATTACTATGTACCTCATAAAATGAGTGTGTTAACTGTAAACCCGCATATGCACCTATTGGGCAAAACTTTTAGGGCTTTTGCTTTAGCTCCGGGGGGTGATACAATCAGGCTAATAAAAATAGATAAATGGGATTTCAGGTGGCAGTACTTTTATACCTATCCCAAGCCGGTAATTGTGCCTGCCGGAAGTACCATAAAAGTAGTAGCCACTTTTAATAATACTGAGGATAACAAGTATAATCCCAACAATCCCCCGGCTGTAGTGAGTGAAAGAGATGGCAGCATGCGCACTACAGATGAAATGCTACAGTTTTTTATAACGTATTTGCCCTATAAGCCGGGCGATGAAAACCTTAGCCTTAATACAGACAATCAGAGAGGGCTTTGATCAAAAGCACTTTTCAATCGCATAGATAATCAATATACTTACACATGATATATGAATTTCAGGGTATAAAGCCCGTAATAGATGAGAGCTCGTTTATACATAAAACCGCCTCGGTAATTGGGGATGTAATAATTGGTAAGAATGTATATGTAGGTCCGGGGGCCGCCATACGTGGCGATTGGGGCCGAATAGTTATTGAGGACGGATGCAATGTGCAGGAGAACTGTGTGATTCACATTTTTCCGGGTGTATCATTAACACTACATGAAGGTGCACACATTGGGCATGGTGCCATTATACATGGCGCCAATGTAGGTAGGAATTGTCTTGTAGGAATGAATGCCGTATTGATGGATAATGTAGAATTGGGTGAGGAATCAATAGTTGGAGCATTGTCATTTATTAAAGCCGAGACAAAAATTCCGCGCAGAAGTTTGGTTGTAGGGAATCCCGCAAAGGTGATAAAGGAGGTAAGTGACGAAATGATTGCCTGGAAAACCAAGGGAACCGAACTATACCAACGGCTCCCGAAAGACTGTTTTGAAACCTTAAAGGAGTGTGAGCCGCTTCGCAAACTAATTGAGCCTAGACAAATGCAAGATAAAATTTACAAAACATGGGGTTCAAAATCGTAAGAATTTAACACATTGATATTAAATATGATACGATAGAAATTTGACTTTTTCTCATAGTGATTTATTGCTTATGCATAGGAAATACTATATTCCACTTCGGTTTTTCCTAAACTATAATTAAACACATACTAATTACTATGAGAAAATTCATACCCTATTTATTTTTGGGGATGGTTTGCTGTCTATGGCCGTCATGGTCCTATGGGCAGGCATACACCATAACCAATTCGGCATTGGATGTCGGAAACCCCGGGGGCCTGAGAACGGCCTCAGATGCAACCTCAACCGGAGGGACAAACATTCAGGCTTACAACAATGGAAGTTCTTCCACTAATGTATGGTCAGACCCTTACGCCATACCATTTTCATTTGATTTTTACGGAAGTGCAGTTACTCACCTTATGGTAAGTAAAAATGGTCTTTTGACTTTTGATACCACCAATACCGGAATGACTGTTTCTGCCTCCCTAAATTCAAACTCGGCCTTGCCTAATGTGAACTTGCCAAACAACACCATCGCCTATTTTTGGGATGATATGGCAAGCAGCCTTGGAACTAATGATAATGTTTGGGCAATAGTTGAAGGGACGGCTCCGAATAGACAATTATGGATCTTAAATTTTTCATATTATCTAAGCACATCTTCATTTAATTATTTCGCAGTTGTACTTGAGGAGACTTCAAATAAGATTTATGTTGTTGATGGCAGCTATGCATCTTCACCTACTTCTATTTCGGCAACCGTAGGAATACAAATAAATGGAACCACAGCGTATGATGTTTTTACTCCTTTAAATGGACCGGGTGGTTCACCCAACATCCAATTAGGGCCAGGAGGAAGTGCTGCCACAGATAATGAGTACTATGAATTTACTTACCTGCCTCCGGGTGCATGTATTCCACCAACGGCATTATCGGCTTCAGCTACAACGCCAACAACCGCAACGGCAAGCTGGACCTCAGGTGGTGCACCAAATTCACTTGTAGAATATGGCACCACTGGTTTTACACTGGGTACGGGAATGCAATCTTATGTGGCTACTACTTCGACCAGCCTTACAGGATTGATGCCTAATACTACCTACGATGTGTATGTAAAAGACAGTTGTGCAACCAACTCAAGCAGTTGGGTAGGTCCTGTATCATTTACCACGCCTTGTGCAGTAGTAATGAGTGGATCATATACCATAAATAGTGCATCGCCAACTGGCGGAACAAACTTTAACAGTTTTGGTGACGCTGCTGCTGAACTAAGCGCTTGCGGTGTAGGAGGTCCGGTAACAATTAATGTGGCGCAGGGCACTTACTCTGAACAGTTTGCCATGTCGAGCATACCTGGAGCTTCATCAACTAATACAGTTATAATTCAGCCAGACCCTGCTAATACAATGCCCGTTGAAGTTACGTATGGTGGTACTGGTAGTACTGATAACTTCGTAATGCAATTAAATGGAGCGTCCAACCTTACGGTTAAAGGGCTAACCCTTACCCCCACAGGTACTTCATACGGAAGAGCCATAGAATTATATGGGGCATGTAACCATGTAACTATTGAAGATAACATCCTTAATGGCGTAGCTACCACTTCTACTTCCAATTTTATGGCGGTAATATATAACGGTACTGCTATTGAGGATACGATAACCAATACCACAATCCGTGGAAACACTATTACTAACGGTAGCTACGGTGTGTACATTTATGGAAATAGCGCCAATTATGGTATGAATAATACCATTGACAGTAACATGATTACTGACTTCTACTATATGGGTGTGTATTCTTATTACCAGGAAAACCTGAACATTAACGGTAATACTATTACTCAGAATAGTCTGGCTCCCTTCAGCACCGGCTATGGGGTGTATAATTATTATGGAGATTTTTCCACAGTTTCAGGAAATACAATCAGTATTTACGGTACATCTACTAACTACGGTATATACAACTACTATTGTGATGCCAGTTCATCAAGCCCCAACCTAATAGCTAATAATATGATTAGCTGCCAGGGCAATACAGGAACTACGTATGGTATCTACCCATTTAATAATTACTATACAGATATTGTATTTAACTCAATTAACGTTACCGCAGGTAGTACAACTGCCGGCCGTGGTATTTATCTGAATAGTAGTACCTCGGGTACTTACGGGTTTATTAACCTGATGAATAATAACGTGGTAAATACAGGTGGTGGTTATGCGATTGAAGTATCAAGCGGGGCTGTTACCTTGGGGTATGTTGCTTCATCCGACTATAATAACATGTATGCTACCGGTACTACGCTGGCACGTGTGAATAATTCTAACTATGCGGATTTAGCAGCTTATCAGCTGGCCGTTCCTACCTTTGATCAGAATTCGATTAGTGATGCGCCATTATTTGCTGCGCCAGATGATTTGCACATTTCTTCTCCAACCTTAAACAATGCCGGTACTCCTTATTCAGGTATTACAATGGATATTGATGGAGAAATGCGTTCGGCTACTACACCAGATATCGGTGCAGATGAGTTTGCCCCGCCAAGCTGTCTTCCATCATCGGGTTTAACCCTTATTACAGCATTTGATCAAAGTGCCATAGTGGCCTGGAAGCCCGGCACCGGATCCACCTATATTATAGAATATGACACTGCCGGATTTACTCAGGGTATGGGTAACTCTATTACTGGTATCGTTGATACTTTTTATACAATTACTGGTCTGAATTCAAATACAGCCTATGACTTTTACATTCAGAACGATTGCGGAGCCATCAATGGGCTTTCACCATGGGCCGGGCCTGCAACATTTAATACTACACTTGCCGGACCAAGAAACTTATCATGTGGTGTAGGAACAGCCCTTGACACAGTTTTTACCGAAGAATTTGATAATTCGACTTCCTTTACAGGGGATATTGCTTCTGGAAACGGATCATGGTTGTATGATAATAATACTACCGGCTCAGGTAGCACAGGGCCGAGTGGGCCACATAGCGGAAGCCACTACATCTTTGCTGAAACTTCTACCGGTGGCCCGGATACAATGCGTATGGTATCGCCAGCTATTGATTTAACCTCAGCACTAAATGCGGCCGAACTTTCTTTTTGGCTGCATGCTTATGGCGCAAGTATTGGCGTCCTTAACGTTGGAGTTTCTACTTCAGCTACGGGTCCTTTCACTAATGAGTTTTCTTATGGCCCAGGGCAACTACAAACAGATGAGCTTGATCCATACCAAAACGTAGGGGTAAACCTTGATTCTTACATGGGTCAAACTATCTATATTCAATTTGAATATGTTAGAGGTAGCACCTTTACCGGAGACCTTGCCATAGACCTTGTTGAGGTTTATACTTGTACGTTGGCCTGTAATAGCATTGCAGCTCCATTTATGGAAACCTTTGATGGAAACTCAACACCGCTTTGCTGGGGTCAGTCAGCTACATCAGGTGGCCCATGGTCATTTACAGGAAGCACCAATAGTGTATTCTGTACCGCTGCCAGCGACCATACAGGTAACTCAGGTTCATATGCCTGGATGGACCAATCAGGTGGTGATGATGCGGTAATTCTTGAAATGCCGATGGTTGATATTTCTGCCTTAACAGTTCCATATCTTAGTTTTTATTATTGGATGTGCGGATCGGGTTACAGCCCACCCAACCTCACCTATATAGAAACGTATGACGGAACCAACTGGGTAGTATTTGACAGTATCACACAAGCTACATCAGGTTGGGAGCTGTTTGGTTTTGATTTAACCACAGCAGTTTACAATACAGATAAAGTAAGAGTTAGATTCAGAGCTGAAAGTGGCGGAAGTGGCTCAGACTTTTATGGAGACAATGCGATAGATGATGTTTCTATAGCAGAAGCCCCAACCTGTTTCCCACCATCAGCATTGGGAGCCAATAATATCACTTCTAACAGTGCAGATATTTACTGGACAACAGGTGGAGCCACAAACTGGAATGTGGAGTACGGTACTGCTGGTTTTACACCCGGTACCGGAACAATGATGAACGCCACAAATGATACTGTGGCCCTTACAGGTTTAGGTGCATCTGCAACGTATGAATTCTACGTACGAGATAGCTGCGCTGTAGGCGATGTGAGCACCTGGTCTGGACCATTTGTATTCAGCACCCTTTGTGGTGTAATTATACCCCCAAGCTTAGAGGATTTCAGTACAGGTTTTCCACCCAACTGCTGGGATGAAGGAGATGGCGGTACGCCAGCTACCGGCCCCGCAACATTGGGTACCGGAGCCTGGACAGCTGATGGATACCTGAATGCAGGCAGCAGTGGTGCTACTAAAATCAACATGTACAATACAGGCGATCAGGACTGGATACTGAGCCCACTGTACGATTTAAGTGGAGCCGCCTGGAATGCAGAGTTTGACTTTGCGGTGTACAACTGGAATTCAACCACAACCCCCGGAACTTTAGGATCAGATGATACCGTACAGTTCCTTATCAGTGTTGATACAGGAGCTACCTGGACAGTTCTTGCTACATATGATTCAAGCTATGTAACTGCCGTTGGTGGTAACCATGAGCTTATCAATCTTTCAGCCTACACCGGAAACATTGTAATGTTCGCATTCTGGGCATCTGAAGGAACGGTTGATGACCCTGAGGACAATGATATCTTCGTTGACAACTTTGAGGTATCTGATCCTTGTGGAAACTTTGTTGCTCCATTTATGGAAACCTTTGATGGGAGCTCAACACCAAATTGCTGGGGTCAGTCAGCTACATCAGGTGGCCCATGGTCATTTACAGGAAGCACCAATAGTGTATTCTGTACCGCTGCCAGCGACCATACAGGTAACTCAGGTTCATATGCCTGGATGGACCAATCAGGTGGTGATGATGCGGTAATTCTTGAAATGCCGATGGTTGATATTTCTGCCTTAACAGTTCCATATCTTAGTTTTTATTATTGGATGTGCGGATCGGGTTACAGCCCACCCAACCTCACCTATATAGAAACGTATGACGGAACCAACTGGGTAGTATTTGACAGTATCACACAAGCTACATCAGGTTGGGAGCTGTTTGGTTTTGATTTAACCACAGCAGTTTACAATACAGATAAAGTAAGAGTTAGATTCAGAGCTGAAAGTGGCGGAAGTGGCTCAGACTTTTATGGAGACAATGCGATAGATGATGTTTCTATAGCAGAAGCCCCAACCTGTTTCCCACCATCAGCATTGGGAGCCAATAATATCACTTCTAACAGTGCAGATATTTACTGGACAACAGGTGGAGCCACAAACTGGAATGTGGAGTACGGTACTGCTGGTTTTACACCCGGTACCGGAACAATGATGAACGCCACAAATGATACTGTGGCCCTTACAGGTTTAGGTGCATCTGCAACGTATGAATTCTACGTACGAGATAGCTGCGCTGTAGGCGATGTGAGCACCTGGTCTGGACCATTTGTATTCAGCACCCTTTGTGGTGTAATTATACCCCCAAGCTTAGAGGATTTCAGTACAGGTTTTCCACCCAACTGCTGGGATGAAGGAGATGGCGGTACGCCAGCTACCGGCCCCACAACATTGGGCACCGGAGCCTGGACAGCTGATGGATACCTGAATGCAGGCAGCAGTGGCGCTACTAAAATCAACATGTACAATACAGGCGATCAGGACTGGATACTGAGCCCACTGTACGATTTAAGTGGAGCCGCCTGGAATGCAGAGTTTGACTTTGCAGTGTACAACTGGAACTCAACCACAACCCCCGGAACTTTAGGATCAGATGATACCGTACAGTTCCTTATCAGTGTCGATACAGGAGCCACCTGGACAGTTCTTGCCACATATGATTCAAGCTATGTAACTGCCGTTGGTGGTAACCATGAGGTTATTAGCCTATCGGCCTATACGGTAGCATAGTAATGTTTGGTGTTTGGGCAAGCGAGGGTACAGTTGACGACCCTGAGGATAATGATATCTTTTTTGACAACTTTGAGGTTTCAGATCCGTGTGGAAGTATAACTGCTCCATTCCTTGAAACTTTCGATGGTGTTACTACTCCAGCCTGTTGGACTGAGAGCGGAAGTGAATCCTGGAGGTACTCTACAACAGCAGCCTATGGAGCTGCCGTGGCGGGAGACCATACCGGAAATAGCGGCAACTATGCTTGGATTGATGGTTCTACACCGACCGGGCCATTACAGATAAGCACGCTGGAATCACCGGCAATTGATATTACCGGACTTCTTGCACCTCAATTACGATTCTTCGTTTTTAGTAATAATGTTGATGATGCAGGAAATAACACCCTGGATGTTGAATTTTATGATGGAGCGGCATGGGATACTGTTTATTCTAATCAAAGTAACCTTGGAGCCGGATGGTTTGAAGTTCTGTCAACTTGAGCTCTTATACAATAATGGGTAAAGTGAAGGTCAGATTTACCGTTGCTGAGAATTCTACTGGTAGCCCGTTCTACAATGACATTCTAATTGATGATGTGGAGTTCCGCGATGCGCCAAGCTGCCCTGCACCTACAATGCGCTGGGAGCTACCAATGTAGCCGATACCTCAGCTGATCTTTTTTGGACTACTGGTGGTGCTGCCAATGCCAATGTACAATACGGTCCAGCCGGATTTACACTGGGTACTGGTATGATGCACAAACACCACGAATGATACAGTATCTATAACAGGACTGACTGCCGCTACTGCTTACGAGTATTACGTACGGGATACTGCGCCGTTGGTGATGTTTCAGTTTGGGTAGGTCCATTTGCCTTTAGTACAGGAGCATGCGCGCCATCAAATACATGTACTTACCTTGCTGAGTTGAGAGACTCTTATGGTGATGCATGGAATGCCGGTGATGTAACGGTATGGCAGGGAGGTGTTCCTGTTCAGGTTCTCACTTATCCGGTAATAAATGGAGGACAGAATGATACACTCTTGGTTGTTCCAATTCAGCTTTGTGATAACCTGAATACTGTTGTTACAATAAGTACACCTGGAGGATTCCCGGAGGAGATTGGTGTGAGGCTAATTGATCCTGCAAAGCAATATTGCCGGAAACCATAGTGCCACACTTGGCCTGTCTGCAGGAGATACGCTGTTCAGCTTTACCTCTTCCTGTGTTTTACCGGCCTGTCCAAACCCATCTGCTTTGGGATCATTTAACATCACTCAAAACACTGCATGTTTTCTGGACTAAAGGTTCAACCGGAGCAACTTCTATTATAGAATATGGCCCGACAGGATTTACACCGGGTACAGGTACACAGGTAACCACAACCAATGATACCATTACGTTGACCGGTCTTTTAGCTTCGACCAGCTATGATTTCTGTGTAACAGATAGTTGTGGCGTTGGAAATGTGAGTCTGACCTTCTGCTCAAGCTTTACCACAAGCTGTGCGGTATTTGTTGCTCCATTCCTCGAAACGTTCGATGGAACCTCAACTCCTGAGGAACCACAAACATCCGCACCTCAGAGGCTGGTGCCCAACCGGTAACAATTGAGTTGTATTCTACCAGCGGCAAATTATTGATGAGCGAAAAGGCTGAACTTGATGGACAGCTACCGATCAATATTGGCAGGTTTGCAGATGGTGTTTATAACCTGAAAATAATTACTGATGAAGGAATTGAGGTTCACCGAATCACCAAAATGTAGTTAATAGGTAACTTTCATTCAAGGGGCTGCTTCGAAAGAAGCAGCCCTTTTTTTATGTCTTTATCAAAGAATTAAAACTTTAACACATACAGCTAAAAATAATCACATTGAAAATAAATGTAATACGATCGCGACAGTCATCGATTACAAAAAAGTGATTTTCGGATGCAATAAAAATCTACATTCGGTTAATTTTTAAATAACCCCTTTTTCCGATGAAAAGAAATTTATTCTTCTTTTTGAGCTGTCTGCTAATCCCTTTTTTAGCACTGCAAGCTCAAGTCTCGGCTTACCAATATAGCACGAGCAATGGTACTTATACTCCAATTACGGGGGGTACAGTTTTAGGTGATGCCTCAACAGATGATCAAAGATTTGTAGATCCTGCTACTCCGTTAGGTGGCACTACCACTGCCGGACCAGGATTTCCTATCGGCTTTAATTTTACTTTTGGTGGTGTGGTTTACGATAAAGTAGGTATTAATGCCAATGGATGGATTAACCTAGGAGTATCTACCGTAAGTGTTCCTGCTACTTCCAGTCCTATTAGCGGAAGCTCTATTCAGGTTCAGGCACCCTTTGCACGAGATCTTATCGCCCGTGCGGGTTCTCAAATTCGCATTGAAACCCTTGGAACCACTCCTAATCAAATGCTGGTGGTGCAATGGAGCAACTTTAAAAGATGGACTTCTACTACCGGAGGTTATGATAGCGATACCCTAAACTTTCAAGTAATATTAAATGAAGCCTCCAATACTATTCAATTCGCCTATGGTAAAATGAAGACTGCCTCTACCATTGTTGGAGATCCAATTATTGGTTTAAAAGGTAGCACAACTACCAACTACATTACCCTGGATGGAAGTTTTGCATCGCTGGTAAGAGGAACTTCAACTACATCTAATGTGGACTTTAATAACCTTTCAGGTCCAACAAATGGGCGGGTTCTCACGTTTTCGCCACCCACATGCTTTTTGCCCACCGTGTTGGCTGCAACTAATCTCACCACAACCTCCGCTACCTCGGTTGGGTTACAGGTGGGGCTACAAATTGGAACATTCAATATGGTTCCACTGGTTTTACCTTAGGCACCGGTACAAGGGTTACTGCCAACCTTACTCCTACAAAGGTGATTACAGGCTGACCCCAGGTTCTACTTATCAGTTTTATGTTCGTGATAGCTGCGGCCCGGGTGATGTAGGTAAC